>CAVYVI010000009.1:0-2500 GCA_963771905.1 uncultured Acidobacteriota bacterium | reverse complement strand
GGCCCTTCCACTCAGAACCACCGGATCACTAGATCCAGCTTTCGCTCCTGCTCGACTTGTATGTCTCGCAGTCAACCCAGCTTATGCTCTTGCACTCCACGGCGGGTTTCCAATCCGCCTGAGCTGAGCTTTGAGCGCCTCCGTTACCGTTTAGGAGGCGACCGCCCCAGTCAAACTACCCGTCTGGCCGTGTCCTCCGACCCGTCTAGGGTCGCAAGTTAGAGCGACAGAACTATCAGGGTGGTATTTCACCGTTGCCTCCCCCTCAGCCGAAACCAAGGGTTCCCAGGCTCCCACCTATCCTACGCAGACAGGACCGTTAATCATGACCAGAGTGCAGTTAAGGTGCACGGGGTCTTTCCGTCTAGATGCGGGCATCCGGCGTCTTCACCGGAACCACAAATTCGCCGAGCCGCTCGCCAAGACAGTCGTTCGATCGGTACGCCATTCGTGCAGGTCGGAACTTACCCGACAAGGAATTTCGCTACCTTAGGACCGTTATAGTTACGGCCGCCGTTCACCGGGGCTTCAGATCAGGCCTTCGCTGCCTTGCGGCAGCTAAGCCCTCCCTTTAACCTTCCGGCACCGGGCAGGCGTCACCCCCTATACGTCGTATTCGACTTAGCAGAGAGCTGTGTTTTTGTTAAACAGTCGCCGAACGCATTTCACTGCGGCCTCCTCGGGCTATAAACCCTAGCGAGGCACCCCTTCTCCCGAAGTTACGGGGCTAATGTGCCTAGTTCCTGAGCGAGCGTTCTCTCGAGCGCCTGTGGATATTCACCTCGTCTACCTGTGTCGGTTTGTGGTACGGGCACCAGTCGAACTCCTTAGAGGTTTTTCCTGGCAGCGTGAAATCAGAGACTTTGCGACCGTGTGGTCTCGGACCCGGTCTCACTGTTGAATGACCCCGTGGATTTTCCTGCGGGATCCAGCTTACACCGGTCCATCGGGATCCATCACCCGACTCCCCTATCCTTCTGCGTCACCCCATCGTGATAACGTGCGACTGGCGGGGCAGGAATGTTGACCTGCTGTCCATCAGTTACGCCTTTCGGCCTCACCTTAGGACCCGCCTAACCCTGAGCGGATTAACCTTCCTCAGGAAACCTTAGACTTTCGGCGACACGAGTTCTCATCGTGTTTATCGCTACTTATGCCGGCAGAGTCTCTTCCGTGGCGTTGAGTAGTCCTCTCGGTCTACCGTCGGACACCACAGAATGCTCCCCTACCAAATAACCGTTCCCGAAGGAACGGGTAATTCCACAGATTCGGTCGCAGGCTTGAGCCCCGTTGGATTGTCGGTGCATGAACACTTGACCAGTGAGCTGTTACGCTTTCTTTAAAGGATGGCTGCTTCTAAGCCAACCTCCTGGCTGTCTGAGTATTCATACGTCCTTTCCCACTTAGCCTGCAGTTAGGGACCTTAGCTGGTGGTCTGGGTTCTTTCCCTCTCGACCACGGAGCTTATCCCCCGTAGTCTCACTCCCGCGTTACTGTACACGGCATTCGGAGTTTGATTGGATTCGGTAACCTGGATGGGTCCCTAGTCCATTCAGTGCTCTACCACCGTGGCAGATCACGCAAGGCTGCCCCTAAAGGCATTTCGGGGAGAACGAGCTATCACGGAATTTGATTAGCCTTTCACCCCTACCCTCAGCTCATCCGAGCGATTTTCAACTCACAACGGTTCGGTCCTCCAGTCGCGGTTAAGCGACCTTCAACCTGGCCAAGGGTAGATCATCCCGCTTCGCGTCTATTCCCACAGACTGAACGCCCTATTCGGACTCGCTTTCGCTACGGCTCGCTTTCGCTTAACCTTGCCTGTGAGAATAACTAGCCGGCTCATTAAGCAAGAGGCACGCCGTCAGGCCTTTGTCCGCCGAAGCGGACCATAGCCCTCCGACTGCTTGTAAGCATACGGTTTCAGGTTCTATTTCACTCCCCTCGCAGGGGTGCTTTTCACCTTTCCCTCACGGTACTAGTTCGCTATCGGTCGCCAACGAGTATTTAGCCTTGGAGAGTGGTCTCCCCAGATTCCCACGGGATTTCACGTGTCCCGTAGTACTCAGGATACCGCTTCGAGCCCGGTAAGCTTTCGGCTACATGGCTTTCACATTCTTTGGCCCCGCTTTCCAGCGGGTTCACCTAGCCTCCGGATTGGTAACTCTACTTATGCGGTCCTACAACCCCGCCGTGTAAACACGACGGTTTGGGCTGTTCCGATTTCGCTCGCCGCTACTATCGGAATCTCGTTTGATTTATTTTCCTCCAGGTACTGAGATGGTTCACTTCCCTGGGTTGACTCGTACCCACCTATTGTATTCAGCGGGCCGTTCCCGAGGTTCACTCGGGAGGGTTTCCCCATTCGGACATCCCCGGATCAAAGCCTGCTTGCGGCTCCCCGAGGCTTTTCGCAGCTTGCCACGTCCTTCGTCGTCTGTTGGCGCCAAGGCATCCACCGTACGCCCTTAGTAGCTTGACCATAAAACTTACCCAAAAC
>CAVYVI010000008.1:0-160213 GCA_963771905.1 uncultured Acidobacteriota bacterium | reverse complement strand
TACTGTGACAAGCTGTGACAGCTAACTGTGACAGCCCTGATGCGCGCTGTATGAGTTCGAGGTTGTCCAGCAAGAATGCATTGTTCCTGTCACCGCTGACTTCAATACATGGCGTGGATACGCGCGCAAAGTTATTACCCTCTTTATTGCCCTCTCTTGAGGGTATTACCCTTTCTCCGCCAATGCGCCGATGGGCCACGACCGAGGCAAGCCACGTGACCCTTCTTTTGAAGCTGACGCAGGACGCGACGAACCATGTCACGGCTCACGCCAGGACAAGCACGCTCCAACTCCCCGAGCGTGAATTCCCGTGGGAAACCATCAACTGCGGTTTCAACTAAGACGGTCTTTGCTCCACGAGGAGACTTCACCTCGCCAGCGCGTTGCTCGAACTCAACGTAAGCACGCCGCAGCACACCAAGAAAATAATTGAGCCACGGAATTAAGTCGTGCTTTCCCTCGTGCCAGCCTTCGGAGCTTTTGCGTAGAGCTTCATAGTAGTCATCGCGGGACTCCTCAACCAATCGCTCCAAACTGATGAAACGTCCCACTTCATATCCGTGCTGATACAAACCAAGAAGCGTCAGCAAGCGAGATATTCGTCCGTTGCCGTCGCGAAAAGGATGAATGCAGAGGAAGTCGAACACTAGCGCGGCGACGCTCACCAACGGCTGAACCTCTTGCTGATTCAAGGTCGCTCTGTAGGAAAGACACAGCTCCTCGACGGCAGCCGGTGTGTCGGCAACAGAAACAGGACGGAAACGAATCGTCGGTGGCGCGTTCTCGCGGAACTCGATGATCTCATTCTCTTTCTGCTTCCACTGGCCCGCATCTGCCGCGCCCTCATGTGTTGTCTGATGCATCTGCCTCAGAAAATCAGGAGTGCCCTCTAGCTTTTGGGCATCGGTGTGAATCAAGCTCAACGCCCGCCGATAACCTCGAATTTCTTCCTCAGATCGGTCGCGAGGCTTCGCATTCCCTATAACGAGAGGCACCAATCGCTCGGGCGCAACCGTCACGCCCTCAATGCGGTTCGAGGACTCCACGCTCTGAATAAGGGCCATCTCTCGGAGTGCTTTCAAGAGTTGGGGCGCTTGTTTCGTATAGAGCTGTTGCCGCCCCTTGGCCTCCGCGATGTCGCTAATCAGCCAGACCGATCCTGTCGGCAGATGAAGCTTATTGAGCCGTCCACCTCGAAATGTCATCATGTCAACGATCCCATGACTTCTTCTCGTTTTTGCTGACCTCTTTCACCATCGTTGTGCTGGCTCCTGGTTCTCCATACAGAATACATTCGGCCATTACCAAAAAAGGAAACAGAAACCTGCTTCGGCGCAGCGTCCGTGGCAGATGCTATCGTAGCAGCGCGGAGGCGACAGAAATCACCTCCGCCTCCTTAGCGCGCCCGTGCGGGGATATTCTCAAACACCTTTTGCGCATCCTCGCGGGTGATCACCGTGTCGAACAATCCGATGTCCTCAAGTGGGTGCTTGCTGATCCCCGTGTAACTGAGGCTGGCATCCTCATAGCGCTTGAATTTGTAGACGGCGTCGTTCATCAGCGCGCTGTTGAACAGTCCCAGGCTGACAAGCAACTCGAAATCCTTTACGGTCAGGCCCGTGACCTTTTTGAACAGGCCGGGCTCCAGCTGCGTTATCACATCTTTTAGCGACCGCTCACGATAGTCGGTGAGATACATGAAAATCGGGACGCGGGTCGCGAACTTGATGAGCTTCTCCTGAATTTGTTTTCGCAATGTCTTGTATTCTTTCTCCTGTGCAGTTAGCTCTTTCCTCTCCTTGTCGGATAGCTCCTCGTCATTGGCCTCCTTGCGGGCCTTCTTCACGGCCTCCGATTTGTTGATGATGGTCTCAATCTCCTGATTGAGATTGCGAAAAGCCTCGATGCTCATCAGAGCATCCATCGCTTTTTTGTTATCCATCAGGCGGCGCAAAGTGTCGTTGTCCACGTTGACCAGTAACGCACTTTCCCAACGCCGCGCCAGGAGGGTTGCGGTTGTGCCGCTCATCGCCATCTCCAGAATCTCCGCAGCGTCAATCTGCTTCATGGAACTGCCGTCGTACGCGAGAACAGGCAGAAAGCTGATGAACTCCGCCACCTTCTGTTCCGGGTTTGTCTCGTCGACGTTCAACCGGCAACTGTAATCTGCAATCTGCCGCAACGCCCGGTCTGGAGCAAAATCGAAGACGTAACACTCTTCTTTGATGATCTGTTCTTTATTTGGCGAGTCGCCGTCCGGGTTCCGCACGGTCCAAGGCGATTGGACACGGAATGCCGCCTGAAAGTATGTCTCCGGGCTAGAGGAGTTACGGAGCATGAAAATGCCAGTCCACGGCTTCACGGTCACGCCTGTCGTGAGTTTCCCGCAAGACAGGGTAATGGTCTTAGACCTAAGTGGCTCGTCCATAGCGTCCAACACCGGCGGTAGAGCCTTGACACCGATGCCGGCGGCGTTTCCTGCAGCGACGACAATTTTGTAGTCGTTGTAGAAGCGGTTTTGCTTTTTCGCCAGCAGGTTGTTCATTGCGTAGCAGGAAGCCACGCTGGGAAGGAACCAGAACGTATGTGAAAGCACGCTCAGGAGCCGAGCGTCTGAGTACGGCATCGGCGGCCTATGCACACCTAGTTTTAAGTTGTCAACAGTGGTCGGCAGAAACGACCCGCGAATTAGATCCAGCCACTTCTGAACTTCGTCCTCATACTTGAACTTCGCCTTTTCGCCAACGCCCTCGGCTGAGAAGAACACGTTCAAGTCGAACTCGTTGAACTCGCCCTGCATCGCGATTTCCCGGATTGCGTCTGGGAGTTGATAGGTCAGTAGAACCATGCGGGGCAATGCGGCGTATGGATTGTTGTCACTTCTCCAATCGCGCTTCGACCGTTGCTCGTCGGAATAAGTCCAGTTGTAAATCTGTTCTTCGATGAACTCGCCGGAGGCAATCGCTCGGAACGGGGTACCGGATAGATAAAGATAGGCATCCGTTGTGATCGGCATCATTTCCTCGTCAAAGTCCTCGATGCCTTCACCTTTCCCGAATTCGACCTCGTCCTTGTCCTCGGCTTCAAAGAGCTCTTTCGCATTCTCCCGCCACGCCCCGTAATGGTATTCGTCGAGGATCACGCAGTCCCAATTCGTGGAGTGGACCCATTCGTTTTTCGTTTTGATGCCGCCGGTGTTTGGGTTACGCCCGAGGTAATCTTGAAACGAGCCAAAACAGATAAACGGTTTCTTCTTGTCGGCCTTCGCGTATGACAAACCGCCGGGTGAAATAAACTGCCAACCCTTGAAGTCCACGTGAGTCTTCAAGTCTTCTTCCCAGGCGCTTTGCACCGCTGGTTTAAACGTCAGGACTAGAACTTTTCGCCATCCCATCCTCTTCGCCAACTGATACGCGGCAAAGGTCTTTCCAAAACGCATCTTGGCATTCCATAGAAAGTGTGGCGGCTTGTTCCGGTTGCCCTTTTCCTTGCGCCAACTGGCGAAGTATGCAGCGGTTTTTTCAACAGCCGCTTTCTGCTCCGGCCGCATTGCAAAGTCAAGTGACCGGTTCTCCTCGTTCAGTTGGCCCTCCCGTACGGCAATGATTGCTGCCTTGACTTTATCCGTCGTGCATCGAAACCACTCACCGTCGGGGTTCTTGACGCCGTTGAGCCGGAGCATTCGATGTACATCGCGGTCAGTGAACACCGTTCCGTCACTCCGCATTGCAGACTCTTCCAGCACGATCCTGTATGGCGGCCTGCCGGGCCGCAATGTCGGATACTGCTGAGCAACGCGGCTCTGCGCATCCACAGTTGTATAGCCGACTTTCAGCAGGCCCGCATACTGCGGGTTCGTATCCTCGTAAGCGTAGATGCTTGGGCGCGATGCAGGTCGCGGAGGGAAGAAATCGTTACCCATTTTCTTCTTCCATCGGGCGGACAACCTTTTCGATGAACGCGATCTCGCTAGCAGAGATGCCATATTTCGCGTAGAGGTCCTCGTCCGTCCACCGCTTCGTCCACTTCTGGGTTGGCACGAAGGTGTAGACCTTTCGCGTTGTGTCTTGGGATGGCTTATGCAGAAGAATCAAAAATCGTGTTAGCCGACAGGCTAGGTAGGACAGCACGCTTTCAGCCTGATTCTTGGAGTCGAAGGGGCCGATATACATATATGTCCATGACGAAATGCTTCCGGGCTCGCCGATGAACGGTGTGCTGATGATTTTGTGCGGATAGGTGTCTTTGTTCCCGGTGCCGGGAGCAGCGCGACCAACGAAGACTTTCCACTTGTCGAAGACGGATCGTTCCTTCGTAATTTTCGATCTTGCAATATACCCCAGCCCCCCATTCCTGTAGACTTTGAGGTCATTTTCTGACTTCTGCTCTTTGCCCCTGAAGGTGCTGTCAAGCCCAAATGCGCCAATCGAACTGACCAGGTTCATGAATTTCTTAGCTTCCGGAAGGTCGAGAGACTCGCTACTACCCATTTCGACCGCAACGACCTTCTTAAGGATAGTCAGGCCTTGGTTGAAACGGATGAACACGTCAGCGCCCTTTTCAAGAAGCGGACGGCTGACGGTCGAGATAGGCCAGTCCTTGAAGTGAGTGGTGACTTGGCAGCGCCCAGGATTGTCGCGATCCCAGAGGAAGTAGCATATGCCGCCCTTAAGTCCCACTCCTGGAAAGGCGTCCGATGCGCGGAGATAATCGTCAATTGAGCGTAGCCGGTTATCACTGAGCATTGACTCGCGGAACTCATCTAGCCCCATACCGCCAGCGAACCATCGCGACGGAATGATCATCGTGAGAAATCGAGGATTCAGCTTCTTGGCCTGTTGAACAAAAAGTTGGTAGATCGGCTTCGCCTGTCTCCCGAAGCCACCCGTGTCGAGTTGATACGGCGGATTGCCGACAATAACGTCGAATTTCATTTTGAATATCTCCTCTGGCTTTTCGGTGTGAATGAATTCGTAGGCGTGCGTCTCCAGTTCTTTTTCGCGATCATACTCAGCCTGACTGGCCCCGCAGAAGAGGCATTGGCCGTTTTTCCATTCATGATTAACGCGCACGAAATGGATATTGCCGTTCGGGTTGTCGAAACCTTCGCATACGGAATACTTTCCATTAGCTGTTTTGGAGCAGTACACGGACCGACGCGAAAGCAGGGCGGTCAACTCCGTGATGGCGAAGCCAAATACTTGATTCTTGAAGATGTGGTCCAGCCGCTTCTGGCGATTTGCAATGTACTTCTCTAGTCCTTTGTCGAGGCGCTTAACGATTTCTCGGAGGAACACGCCTGACTTACAGCCCGGATCAAGGAAGGTGGTTTTCTTGTCGCTCCAGAGGTCTTCAGGGAGCACGTCAAGAATTTGGTTTACCAGTTGCGGCGGCGTGAAGACCTCGTCGCTGCTCAGATTCGCTATGCAGCTTAAGACGTCGGGGTTGTAGTTATTCTCCGACACGGGCGATCTCCAAGAAATGGATCGGGGCATATTCCCGTACCGGAGTGGGGATAAACACGTGCTCACCAAGATCGGAGAAGAGAGGCAACTGCTCCTCTGTGTCCAAACCAGGGAACAAAGGCGCTTGCATGGCCTCCTCATGGCGAAGCAATTCCCTAAACGTGAAGTCCCTCCTCTTCAGCATGCTCCCGTTGATCGGCGACCATTCCGAAAAGACGATATGGCCCGGCTTCTCACCTACTGTCCTGAGCGTCAGGGCGTCGCCCCAAATGATGTTCCGTTCGAGAATGAACCGCACCGCCTCGCGGCACTTGTCCTTCGCGGCGGCCTTGAACAGATGCGCGTAGCTGAAGTCGAATATCTCAAAGAGCCTTCGTCGGCAATCGCGGACATTGTCAGGCAGAATATCAATGCCGTAGATGGAGGAGACGGCTAGGACGGCGTACCGCTCAAAGTCCAGTTGTGACTTGCCGTAGCGTTTTTCCACAATGGCCAATTTGCGTTCCAGAATTACGGTCAGGAAGTTACCGTCGCCGCAAGCAGGTTCGAGGAAACGGGAGTCGATCCGCTCTGTTTCCTGCTTCACTAGATCAAGCATGGCGTTGACCTCGCGCTGCCCCGTCAACACCTCGCCATGATCCGAGACTCTTTTTTTTGTTCTGACCTGCGCAGCTTGCATTGATGTCCTATACGTTCAGAATCTCCACAACTTGTTAACTTTGGTCCTCATTTACCCCTGACGCGAGCATTCAATAAACTACGCGTCGAGCGCACAGTCTCGTTCTTCTGTTTTCCTCGCGCCATCTGGCCTTTACCTCTCAGGTATTCGTCGCAGATTGTATTCCGAGAAGGATGCGGATGGCTACGAGTTGTAGCGACTCCGTCTCATTTCGCTAACCATGGAATTGCTCATGTTCGGCTCGGTCCGATGGGTCTCGGTTATGCACGCGCTGGTGGGGAGTCGCCCTCGTCGGACGACACCGGACGTGGTATAGGCCAAAGTTGATTGATGATCTCGGCTGCCAGAATCAGGCCGTCGAGAGCTTGGCCAGGAGTCAGTATGGTTTGCATGTTTGGGTGGGCGAAGTGGTTCCTGAGCCAAGGGGAGGTCCCAATCAGCACGTCCACATAAGGAACTTCCGGCTGACGATCTGGCTCTCGACCGAGAATTTCCGCCATGTGCTCGTTCAGTTCCTCCGCATTCGCGCGCCGATTTCCGAGGCTTGGAAACCCCTCGTCGCGCAATAGTCCAGCGTCTTTAGCTTCCCTTAACAAATCTCCAAGGCTCCTTCGGTCTCGGCCTTTCTTGTCCAATTGCCGGGGCGGAAGACGCTTCCTGAGCGCCATTTCGACAGCAAAGAAGCTGCGCTCGGACGCCAAGGTGTAGAAGGGGTAGTAAAGCCAGCCGTAGAGATAGAGCGTGACGACCACGTGAAAGTAGTCGCGAATATCCTCCGGGACGCCCTCGTGCAGGGTGCAATATTGCGAAACGAATTCATACAGATGTTCGAGCGTGAGGGCCGAGAAAAACTCATTCGTCGGGTCACGCTCGAAGAATTGTTCCAGCCTTTTGACCGTAGTCATGCAGTTCTCCAAGTAAGGTCAATTCATTGTCTTCTGCGCCCGGTTTGATTTCCAGCAAAGAAGGAAATCCGGGGCCTCGACGCTGTACGAAGCCCCGGTCATGCGTAGGCCGCTAGAACGGGGTATCCTGCGCAGCGGCGGGCTGCGAGTCGTGCGGCGCGTCGGAGTGGGGAGGGAGTGCCTCCGTCTCTTTCTCGCCGCGATTCAGTTTGCGAATAGAATCTGCGCTGCCGGGCACAGGAATTGCCCCGAAGACATGCCCGAGGAACAGCGCGGCAGAAAAGAAAAATGTACCGCGTCAGTTAAATAGGCTGAGGTTTGAGGCCAAGCGACGCTATTGCGACGGCTTAGTCTTCAGGGGGCCATGGTTGCGGAAGATGAAGGAAGGAATAGGGCAGTACACCCGCTTTGTCGACCATCGTGTGGTCTTCATGATTTGCGACGTATTGAGGAAAAGGGAGCGCATCGCTGGGCAGCCCAACGCGCGCCCACGGATTATGAACTAGCCAGGGAATCGTCTGTCCCATATTCCACGCAGTGAGTCCCGGAAAAACGAGAACAGCGCTTACGGTTGTGTTGCGCGCGCCTCTTGGTCCATACCACGCGCCGTCAGGATTTCGGGGACCTGGTCTTGCGGGGCCAGGACCGAAGATCACGGTTTCCTGGCCGAGAAGCCCATTCATCACGTCAGTTTTGTCGGGGCGAAATTCGTCTGTTACGTTGATAGCTACAACAAGAGGAACTTCAAGTTCTCCATATTTGTTCTTAACCTCAACTGCGTTCCTTATGTCCTCGTTTAATGTAAGCTGGCGAACCGTCGTCGGCATCGTGAGTGCGACAGGCCGGATGTCTTGCGAACCTCGCTGCTCGGGTGCCTTTGGCCAGGGCTGAATTAGCAAACTCCAGCCATCGTGTTCCCATGGAAATGTAGGCAGGGCGTCGAAGCCACCCCTTTCGCAAAGTTGCGCGATTTCGTCCCAGTTCATACCTTCGAGCCAACGCTCAAGTCGAGAGCGCAAACGAGCACCCGGAGGCGGAGTTGCAGGCGCGCCGCGTACCTGAATGGTGAGAAAAAAATCCGGCGAGCGCAGCCGATTCAAGGCGTCATAAACTTGATCGGCTCGCTGCTGTTGCACGATTTTCTCCTTCGAATCAGCCGTGATTGTTGCTTCAAGATAAAACTGCCTCGTTCCGTTTTTGAGGAGCTCGAAGTCGGGATGCGTATCTTCATCTTCAATTTCGGGGTGAATCTCGACGACGTAACCCACTCGTGTCACCAGGCGATGTAGGTAAAGTTCAAAAAACGCTCCCCGATGTTGTCCAGCAATCGGTGAGCGGAATCTCTGACGGAGGTCCTCGCTTCCCTCGTTGGGGTACGCCGCAAACCAATCTTCGAGAAGTTCTCTGATCCGAATCACACTCGCGCGGGTGCTTCGGTTGTAATAATCGAAAATTGGTTCGGCGTAGTGCATTGCGCGCAAACCAATGCTTTCAGCATCAGGGTCAAAGAGTGTCATTGTGTCTGTTGGCGTTCGTAATGTGTCCCAGGTCGCTTCGTGATTTTAGCCGATATATCAAGCGATCCGCCACGATTAGGCGGGCGGCGCGGATATTCCATCCGCGCCGATAGCATTGAGGATTTGGGTTGCAGCTCGCTGTACGTATTCGAGGCTCTCGCCGAGGAGCTTCAAATCGCCGCCGTAGAGACCGATGTAGTCTTGCGCGGCAGAGCCGGTTTCGAGGCCGATTGAGCTGCACACGACGAATGCTACGGCCTCGGCTTCGGTCTCGCGGATGCGCTTCGTTGTGCTGCTGCGGCGCTCGTCTCGATGCATAAGCTCGTGCGCGACTTCGTGAGACAGCGTGGCAAATTCCTCAGCCGCAGACTGGCCGGGCAGCAACGTGATCTTGCCGCCTGCCGAAGTACCGCGTGCCGGAGCGATCTCGTCCGAGTATTCGAGTGCGATGCTCTGGTCGGCAACGAATTTCGCAAGCCGCTCGCGATACTCGCGCGGGTCGCCGTTGACTCTGCCGATCTCCGGCAACGGCTGGCCGTCCGTTTGCGCGATATCGAACACGTAGGCCGCGCGGAATCCAACAGCCGTCGAGGAGTCGTCCGCCTCCGCCGCGCCTTTGTTCTCGACTTTCTTCCGAATGATCGGGGCAAGAATCATGATGCCTTTCTCGCCCTTCTTCACGAATCGCCCGAGTTTGTGCCAAGCGTGAAAGCCTGCCACGTGCGTTGCGGTCGGCTTTTGTGATGCGATGAGCATCACGTTTCGGAGACTGTAGCGGTGGAACCGGCCAATTGCCGCAAGGTACTGCGTCAGCGTTTCGCTCCGGCCCTCGTTGAGCGCGGTGATGAGCTGCTTGATGACTTGATTGGTAACTTTCTTGATGTTTTCTGAATTCATTTTCTTTGTCCTTTCGGTGAGTTGAGAGTTGGTTCCCTCAACCAGAGAGGGGAACCAAATCGCAACGGACTCACTGAAAGGACATAGAGCGAAGCGGTCTAGTATTTGCGGCTGGAGCGGATGGCAACGGGCGTGACAGGTCGTCATTCACCTGGCGCGACTGTGTGCTAGCGCAAGCCGCTATGTGTAAAGATGTAGAATTTGAGGGCGCATTGAAGAGCAGGTACGAAGTATCGATCTCGAGCCGGAACTCGCAACCTTACGGGAGTGTCTGTATGTACTTTAGAAATGAATCCATTGCATGTACTCACCGCAGGCACAATTCGCGTCTTCTGGAAGGTCGTCGCAACCAATCAGGAAAGTTCAGAAAGAAACTCTGAGAGCCTCTATCGCTGCTCACCTAGGAATCACAATTGGGACGCCATTCGTCGTCAGTTGGTTTATCAGGGAAGGGAGCTGCGCATAGGCCGAATCAATCGCGCCTTTATCAAACGCATTCGGGAAATTCATATGACCGACAAGATTTCGCGGAACGCGGATGGCTTCCAGTGCGGCAATCCAGTTGTTGGTATCACTAACCACGGGGAGGAACTGGTGACTGTTGGTACGAAGAATGTCGGTGAGGTCACTGAGGAAAATAAGATGAATGTCGGCAATACCGGGGTTAGCATTTCTCGGCCTTGCCGCGTAGTGGGTACGAAAGCGAGATGCTTTCGATACAACGGCTGGGTCCACAGCAACGGTCCACCAATTGGCTCCTAGCTGTAGGGTAAGCACTGAATTGACTACGACCCGGAAAGTATTCTCAATTGCGTAGAGTTTCCAATAGAGCTTCGACCCCACGTGCCGACCGCATCTGTCAATACGATCGAGCCTGAAGGACACGTTGCGAAAATCTCGTACAAGGGGCACAGTTATTTCTTCTTTTTCTTTCTCATTGCGTATAGATGTTGGTGGATTACCGCCGCATTTGTCTCTAACAGGTCGGCGATTTCAACAGCCGTGAATCCGGCGACGCTCAACTGTACGGCTTTCTCTGCTTGCGTAGCGCCCTTCATACTCTGCAAAAGGAGCAAGGCCAGTATTTTTTCCGTACGATTCCCTGTCTCTTGTTTCACCCTTGCCTCCTGCGTCCGCGTAAATTCGAGGTTAGGGTTCGAATTGTGGCCGGCGACGTATTCAGGATATCGGCGATGCTCTGATTGTCGAGTCCGGCCATTTTCAAAACTCTTGCCCGTTCTGTTGTGCTCTTATCGGATGCGACTTGTATACTCACGACTTTTGTGAGCACGTCGATTTTGTCAATCAAGTCACGCAGTAGTCTTTCGGTATTCTCGCCACGTGGCATGGAGACCTCACTTTTCGAATATTTTCGGTTGCCTCGGCGGAGACGACCTCCGGTCACGAGACTTACGGCAGCTTGCTCGGAGGCACCGGATTCACGTCTATAAGTATCGTTCGTATAGTATCGGACCCTCGTTTAATTGTCGGTGGAACGGGCTTCTTTCCACCCCACTTGCGAGCGTCGAAAAGGACCAACCAACCCTCGGTTCGATTTTTGTGTTTCATGTAGGTCGCTAGCTGCGTTGGTCCTGGTACTCGGTTGTCTTTTAGCATTTTCAACTCAACCACGTGAATCAATCCCGAGGAAAATGTCACGAGAACATCCACGAATCCTGTACCCACAACGGGCTCACGAATCGCAGCACCACGTCTTTCGAGCTTCGCGCTGGCGAACACACCAAGCATTTCCTGTGCGAGTTTCTCGGCGCGGCTTCTTAGCTTTCCCTTTGACCTTGATTCCCAGAAAGAATTGACCCCTTCGGCTTCGATAGTCTTCTTAAATCCTTCAAGAAACCTACGGATGGTAATCCGCCGCAGTCGTACTAGGCGATTGCCAGAAGCCTCAACTTTTTCGGCGATTGCCTCTGAGATGAACAGGACTCTTTTTTTTTAAACTTGCTATCGAGGAGAGTCAAAATCTTCCGCTCAAACGCCGGTCGTTGGGTACGCCGGTTCTGCTTGTAGAAGACCGTCCGAATTCGCTTCATTGCAGAGAGAAAAGCAGGGACAGTCTTGCCCTGACGTTGGTAATCGTAGAGCTTGGCCACGCTAACCGCATATTGGTCGGGGTCAGCAAGACCGCAGCGATTGAAATAGTTCTCCAAATAACTCTGGATTGAATAAATCATCTGTGTTCCGTAACAATGATTCTACTTCCGTTTCTTCCCTCTCCCGTGGTCCAATCGCCCGTCCAACTTGAGGTTGTATGCCTCGCATAGGTACTTGCTAATGCGAAGTGTCCGGTCTATTGATTTTTTGGCCCAGAAGTCTTGCCTGCCGGGAGCATCGACGAGTTCGAGGAGCCCTTCCTCCTTGAGGATTCGCAGTTGCGGGCTCACGTTCGGAGTCTTCATCCCAAGGTGCTGAGCAATCTCAACCACGCCGCGAGTTCCGTCAGCAGCTAGGTAAACCTGAGCCCTCCGCTTGCCGTGCCGGAAGATTTTCTTCACAGTTTCCGTGTGCTTCTCAGCATCAGCGCGGAGCGCAAACGCATTCGTATCATCAATGGACTCCACCTTGTGCTCGATGTGCGCAAGGCGACTGAGTATCTGCTGGTCGCGATCTTCGTTTTTCTTCGCTCCCTTGACCATTTATTGGCTCCGAATCGCGTCCAAGAACCTTTGAGGCCCCATGAATCGCGAGCGGTTATTTCTTCCGTTTCTTTTTCTTGGCATTCGATAGCGTTACATTGACCGTGTTCGCCGTAGTTCCAAGCAAGTCTGCAATCTCAGAAGGACCGCAGCCCACTGCATCCAACATCAAGACCATATCTTGCTGAGACCGGTCGCCTCTCATCGTTTGCAGATTTAGCCGAGTCAGAATTTCCAAGAAGCGTGCCACCTTGTTAAGAGCCGCAAGTTCATCACCTTCGGCTGCGTGGCGCGACACGGACCTACTCTCCTTTTTTGACATGTTTGGCTATCCTCGTGACCCGTGCCATATCGATTCCAAGAATAGCTCGGATTTTATGACCACCAATTCCGGCTCGAGATGCTTCGAGGACGAAGAGGTCTTCGAGTCGCGCATGTAAGTCTTCCAGCGCCGCAAGGATTTTCTCGCTGTCGGTTTTCGCCTTTGCCATGCGTGACCTCGCCAGAAACTTACCGATTCGATTTCGGAATGTGCTTGAGCACGTCGTTTATGCGATTGATACCACAACCAGCTATCTTGCGAATATCGTTTTGAGGAACCTTGGCGATGCCAAGCTGCACGATGAGCATATTCCTGAGCAACTCCACCATTTCTTCTTCAGGTGTAGGTACTTTCTTTTTCGCCAATTTTTCCTCCAACCCCCGCCGCAACCGGAAGATAATACAAAGATTAACCTTCCGTCAATCCCTGAGTTGGTGAAATCGCCGGCCAGCGCAAGGCTTCGGCCTGTTTTCACGGTTCGTTAATGATTCGCCTCCAGGCACAATCATATAGCTTGAAGCGAGTAGCGACCGGGGCCAACTTCGAACGATTTGAGGCCTGAAATAGAGGACTCGCATGTTTGGATGTACTGAGACGGCGGTGCCTGGTCCCTTATGAGTCTCGCGAATGAGGGTGATCTTCCTCCAAAGCGTCGCTGTGATTTCTCTTAAGTGCTGCTCCGGTCTTTACTGCCATGTGGCTGCTGACCTCGTCAAAATGCCATGGCCGAAAATCGTGAGTGTCCACTCCAACATCCATCGAAAGTGATGTAGCAACGTCTGGCAATCTTCCATGGGAATGTCCGTAAAGATGCCAAGTTCCACGGGAAGATTGATTCCAGACTCTCATCGCATAGTGACAAAGGACGATTCTTTGGCCGTTGAGCGAGACTTCTGCGAGGTCGTTGAGCCAGCAAAACTCCTGGATGAGTTTGCGTGTGTCTTTGTCGTGATTCCCGGGGACCCCAAAAATCTTCTTGCAGCGAATTTGCTTCCGAAGCTCCGCAGCTCGTGCTTTGGGCCCGATACAAAAATCCCCAAGGAAGTACAGAATGTCATTTGCTTTTACGCAAGCGTTCAGGCGTTCAAGAATCGTATGATTCATTTCCTCAACGGTTTCAAAAGGGCGATTGCAGTACCGAATAATGTTCTTGTGCCCCAGATGAAAATCGGCAGTGAACCAAATGTCTGGCATTGACCTTCTCTTTGGACGTGGGGATTCTGGTCCCCCAAGACGCCGTAGCTCCTTTAACTGCTAGTTAGTCAATGTAGGCTAGCGCTGGAAAGCGATGGCGACGATAAAAGTCGCGCCTCCGTTTCCCCTTTGCAGTCCTTGGGCATCCAAAGAACCTTCCGATGGCACGACCATAATGCAGCATCAGCGAGTGCCTCGGGCCAGTATTTAGTCTGATTCTGTTTGGTCGGCTTGCCATCCATGCCGCGAGGTTTCACTCGCTCGCCGACGCTGCCCCGCTCTTAATGCTGCCTTTTGCTGCCTCGCGAAACTCGCAAGTCCTTCGAAGTGAATGAGAAAGCTGGTAGGGGCGGTGGGGATCGAACCCACACACCCACCGATGTCTCCTCAGATCTCACGGCTAGGCCACCTCTCAAAAAATCGATCCCTGCGGATTGGGTTTTGTAAGTGCACCTCGCGATTACTTTGGGAGAATTTTGCACGTATTTCGCCGCGTTCGAGGGAGCGCCATCGGAGAGGGATAAAACCAAGTTAGCAATTACGGGCAATCGGGCCGGAAAATCGAGATTTCCGCATCCATGATAGGAACCGAGAGAAAACCTAAGACTGGGTGGCGGAGAGGGTGGGATTCGAACCCACGGTTGAGTTTCCCCAACACACGCTTTCCAAGCGTGCTCCTTAAACCGCTCGGACACCTCTCCGTAGTGAAGGCGTTCAGAAGCCTAACAAATTGGCGGCGGAGCGGCAAACAGCAGAGTTCGCTCCGCGTGGCGAAGGGATCAAATCGCGGGTTTGTCTGCTACACTTTCTTGCGCTACTCCGGGGTAGTGCAATCGGTAGCACGCCAGCCTTTGGAGCTGGTTATCCTGGTTCGAGTCCAGGCCCCGGAGCCACACTTACTTCTTCCAAATCGTGCGCGATCGAGTTCTCCGCATCCGGCACGGCCGGGACGCCGCCGGTTCAGCCAGGTACCATCCGCGATCAAACCGGTGGAGACGCCGCGCAGCCGCTGTTCGTGATTTCACGGATCGGCAAATGACGTGAAGTGCTTGCGCGGGGAGGCGGCTCGCCATACTCTTAGCGTCGCCATGAACCCGCAATTCCTGGTGCTCGGCGCCATCTGGTATATCGTTTTCCTCTTCTCGACCACGTGCCATGAAGGCGCGCACGCGCTTGTCGCCAAGCTCGGCGGCGATCCCACGGCGTTCCACGGCGGACAAGTTACGCTGAATCCCGTTCCGCACATTCGGCGGTCTCCATTCGGCATGGTTGTCGTGCCGCTCCTTTCCTATGTCACGGCGCACTGGATGATCGGATGGGCCAGCGCGCCATACGATCCGCTGTGGCAGCAGCGTTACCCGCGTCGCGCCGCTTGGATGGCGCTCGCCGGTCCGGCGGCAAATTTCACGCTGATGATTCTGGCGGCGTTGGCGATTCGCGGCGGAATGATGTTCGGCATTTTTCACCCCCCAATGAGCGCCAGCTTTACGCGGATCACCGAAGCCACCGGCCCGGGCATCGCCGAATTCGCGGCAACGTTTTTGAGCATTCTGTTTGTCCTCAACCTGCTCCTGGGCACTTTCAATCTTTTGCCAGTTCCCCCGCTCGACGGGCACAACGTGATCACGCTGTTCATGAGCGATGATGTGGCCCGGAGATTCCTCGGATGGAGCCGCCAGGGCTTCGGCTTCGCAGGGCTGATTCTTGCGTGGTTTCTCTTCGACAAGATTTTCACGCGCGTGTTCCTCATTGCCTTGAACGTGCTTTATCCTGGCGCCGGCTACGGATGAATGTGGCGAGGCCCATTCGATGTGGGGAACAGCGGCACGCTGTGCACCATTTCCGCACACGGACGCTCATACAGTAGCGCCGGGCGCATCGCTTGCCGCGGTTCGTCTTTGACACTCCCGTTTCAGTTCGGAACGCACACCGCCGGCAAATCTTGGATCCTGTCGCAAAATGTTGCACTTCCGTCGGTCGCCAAACTTTTTCGCACCGCCCTGGTAACCGCCCATAATTGAGGCCCTTATGGGCGCATCATCCGACATCAGCGCGCCGGAGGTTGCTGCCAGCGCGGATTACGGAGCCTTCCATCGTCAAGATGGCACAGGCCGTGCCTACTGATCTGGGTCATGGCTATCGCGGAAAAAAGTCTAATCGGAATTGACAGGAAGAATCTAACTGTCTGCGTGTTGGACGATGAACCCGAGCAAGTCGAAATGATGAGCGCGCAGCTCGTCCGGGCCGGGTTTCCGGCCGTTGGGACCACGGACGCGAACGAAGCACTGCGGATGGTGCAGCGGGGCGCGGGGCGCGCGGTCATCGCCGATATTCAAATGCCGGGAATGGACGGCCGGAAATTCCTGGAAAAAGCGCTGCAACTCGATCCCGGGATCCACGTGATCTTCGCAACGGGATTTTATTCGGTGGACTCCGCAGTGGAAGCCGTCAAACGCGGCGCATACGACTACCTGTGCAAACCGGTTGACTCCGCGCGACTCCTCAAGACTCTTGACGAGCTCGCCGACATGTACGCGCAGCGGCATCAGATTCGTGACCTCGAACTGCAGCTGTTGAACAACTGGGAATTTCACGGAATCATCGGAAGAAGTCCCGCGATGCTGGAGATGTTCGATCTCGCCCGGAAACTCGCGCGGCATTACAGCAACGTGCTCATCAGCGGGCCGACCGGCGCGGGCAAGGAACTTGTCGCGCGCGCGCTCCATCAAATGAGCCCCGTAGCGAAAGAACGCTTCGCCGTCTGCAACTGCTCGGCGGTCGTCGACACGTTGCTCGAAAGCGAGCTTTTCGGCCACGTCCGCGGCGCGTTTACGGGCGCAACGGACACGCGTCCGGGCCTGTTCGAATACGCCGATGACGGCACCGTTTTTCTCGATGAAGTGGGCGAGACTTCCCTGGCGATGCAAGCAAAGCTGCTCCGCGTGATTCAAAACCGCGAGATTCAACGCGTGGGATCTCCCGAAGTCCAGAAAGTGAACGTGCGCCTCATTGCCGCGACGAATCGCGACCTCTGCGCGGAAGTCCTCGCGGGCCGCTTCCGTCAGGATCTTTTTTATCGCCTGAGCACCATCGAGCTCCGCGTGCCGGGGCTCGCGGAACGCCCGGATGATCTTCCGCTTCTCCTTCAGCACTTCCTAAAGAAATACAGCGATGCATACGGGAAACCGATTCAGGGCTTGACGCGTCGCGCGCAGTTGGCGCTGCTGCGGCACAATTGGCCCGGCAATGTCCGCGAGCTGGAGAATGCCCTTTCCAGCGCAGCGATCCGATCTACTTCCGATTTCATCGACCTGGACGATTTGCCAGCTCACCTGCAAGAACCGCATCGCCATACCCGAATCCATGACGAGACCTGGCGGCCGCTGCCACTGGTGGAAGTCCGACAAGCGCACATCGAGCGCGTTCTCGAATCGTGCAAGGGAAACCGCGTACGCGCGGCACAGCTACTGGGGATCGGGCGGACGAGCCTATACCGCTATCTCAAGCGCGCCAACAAACGCGCCGCGAGTGCCGGAGCAGCGTGAAGCACGCTCTGTTCCGATTTTGCATGACGTTTCCGGTCGCATCAGTCGGTACCTCCCTGCGACCGCGGAAGCCGCGAGCGCTGAACGGAAATCAGCTCGCGCACTCTGGTTTCGGGTACGCACAGATCGGAAGCGCGGATCCACTGATGCGCTGAGAACAAGCGAGCTCCACTCGATGAAGAAGGAATCGGAAGATCCCGAACGGGAAAGCACGGTCGCGGCGCTGAAGCGGCGCCATGAGACGCGAGTCCCCGCCGCGATACATGTTGAAGTCTCCGGCTTCGATCACCTCGGCCATTTCTTCGCCGAGCATACGGCCACCACGAACGTCAGCGAGAATGGCTGCTGCTTTCGCTTGAAGACGCCGGTTTCATTCGAGTCACTGCTTGCCATCCAGCCTGTCACGACGGGGCAAGACTCATCCGCACGTCCGGTGCTCTATCAAATCGCGTGGATGGAACCAGTCGACATCGGCGCCGTGATCGGCGTGGCGCGGTTGCACGGAGAGAGCACCTGGTGCGTGGCGTTCCCGGCGGCCGATGATTTGCAGACTCCGAAAGCGTAGTCACGCACCGCGCACCGACGATCCGGCGCTCGGCGTTCGCGAAACCGAATAATGCATTCCGCTCGGCTTCACTTGACGCGTACAGAGACACCTCTAGCATCCCCGGGAATAGCTCTCAAGTCAGCGGCGTATCGAGGGAACTCGCGCGCTACATCGAGCCGGTCGTGTTCGAAGCGTTGTGAATCACGCTGCTCGGCAGAGACGTGGTCGAGTCCATGCGGACCAGCAGCTGCGTCTGCGCTGGAAGTTCGACGTCCTTGCCCTTCTTCTGGATCACCCAGGCTGTGCCGCCAATCAGGCCCAGCACTGTTCCGCGTACGACGTGGCTGAAAACCGTGCCGACGACGGAGCCGCCTGCGGTTCCGATGGCGACGTCCTCGAGTGTTCCCTTAATGTCCCGCCTCTCTTCGACGACGACGCCCTCAGTCGTGTGCAGATCTTTCCTGGTCTTGTCCGTATCTGCCCCGCCGTTCGAAATCGCGAGAATGCTCATCTGCGCCGGGAAAATGCGGCTGTCGATCTCGAAGGACCGGAACGTAACGTTCATCGCCGCTCCGCCGCGGAACACGCCGAAATGCTTCGGCCGAACAATCGTGCCGATCTGACCGTGAACCTTCGCGCCGGCCGGAAGAACCAGCTGGCCGTTGTAAAACACGGGCTCGGCGACAACGGCGATAAACGGATCACCGTCGCGGGCGATACTCGTGCTCAAACCATTGATCAGTGTCAAACGGACTTGCGTGCCTTGCAAAAGTTCCGTGGACTGTGCGTGAGTAACCGGGGTTGAAAACAGCAGAACCGACACCACAGCGCCAACCAACAACAATCGTTTCATTCGTTCCTCCATTCCCCGTTTCGTGGGGCATGCCGCTGGCGCCGCGGTTCGGATGCGGAGGAAGCACCCGGCGATAAGATACACCTTTCCGCAAGAGGTCACGTATCAAAATCGGCCTTGTGTCCATGAAGTGAGTACCGGGTAGCGTTCGCGGCGGGTACTCGAACGACAACATCTGCTTGAAACAGCCATTCCCGCGCCACGCCAAAATGCTACCTTTGAATTCAGGCGGGCACTCAGAGGGCCTGCCGTCCGCCGTATTTTGCTTGATAGATGAGAAGCCGTCCGATGCGAAATCGTCTTCTGGTTGTATGCACGCTGCTTGTGGCTTGCGCGACTGTTGCCTACGCGACGGACTTTGCCGTCATCGTTCATCCTACCAATCCAGTGAAGGCGATGGCGCTTTCCGATCTCGGAAAAATCTTCAAAGGCAAGACTGCAGCCTGGGCGAATGGCCGGAGCGTCACCATCGTTCTGCGCGAGCCCAGTTCGCCAGGCATGAAGTTCGTCATCGAGAAGGTGATGGGCGTCTCCGCGGACGAAGGAAAAACAATCCTGAACGACGAGAGCCACAAGTCTGCCGCCTCGATCATTTTTGTCCCGAGCGACGAGGATATCGTCCGAGCGGTCGGATCGAATCCGACGGCGATCGGCGTCGTCGACGTCTACAACATCACGAGCGCCGTGAAGGTCATCAAGATTGACGACAAGCAGCCTTTCGACATCGGCTACGTTCTCAAGGGCCACTGATTTCGCCAGGAATATTTCATGCGAGGCAACATGAAAATCCGGAACTTCTTCCGAGACGCACTGATCGGAGTGCTGATCGCCGGCACTTGCGGTAGCATCGCGTTCGCGCAATCCCATCAAGCAGCGGCCAAGGCCAAAAAACCGACCGGGCCGGCCGTGAAGTCCGACACCGTGCCCATCACCACGCAATCGAAGGCGGCAAGGAACGACTACGAAATGGGCATGCTGCACCGAGAGGATTTACTGTTCACGGAAGAAGGCGTCGATTTCTTCCGCCAGGCCGTCAAGGCGGATCCGACCTTCGCGCTGGGCCATGCAACCCTCGCGTTTTTCACCGACGACCCTGCCGAAGGACGCCGTGAGCGCGCCTTGGCGAAGCGATTCGTGGCCAAAGCTTCGCCGGACGAGCGCTTGCTGATCCGCTGGATGAACGGCACGAAGAACGGCGAGCTTGTTCCGGCCATCGCGGCGATGAACGATCTCCTCGCGAAATATCCCAACGACAAACGTCTCGGTAACATGACGGCCGAATGGCTCTGCTCGAACCAGGATGTCTATGATCGCGGTGAAGCCGTTCTGCACCATGTCCTGACGGTCGATCCAAATTATTTTCCGGCGCTGAATAACCTCGCGTATTGCTATGCGCTCGGCGGCCAGCCGAATCTGGCGCCGCCGCTGATGAACCAGTATGTCGCCGCGCTGCCCGGCCAGCCCAACCCGCAGGATTCCTACGGCGAAATCCTTCGGATGCTTGGCGATTTTCCGGACGCGCTCGACCATTACCGAATCGCGCTGCGGATCGATCCGAGTTTCACGACCTCGCAGCTCGGCGTGGCCTCCACATACGCGCTGATGGGAGATGAGGATCGCGCGCGCGTCGAATATTTGAAAGCCATTTCGATGACGAAGGATCGCAGCACGAAGTTCGATTATCGAATCATGTGGGCGATGACCTACTACCGTGAGAATCAACCCGAGCAGTCGCGGAAGGCTCTCAGCGAGATCGCGGCGGATTCTCAGAAGCAGGGCTTCGAAATCGAAGAAGCCGAAAGTCATCGCGACATGGCGCTATTCAATTCCGACCCTGCGGGGGCGCTGGACGACCTCGGTGCCGCGCAGGCCGCGATTTCAGGAAAGCATCCTCTCTCGCGCGAGGAGCACGACACGGAGCTCGCCACGATCCTGCAGACGCGGGCTTTCATCGGCGCGCGCGACGCCATGCCGAACGTCGCCGTGAAAGCGCTCGAACCCCTGAGCGCCATGGCGCAAACGAGCCGGAACAACCTGATCCAGAATTCCTATCACTCCGCTAATGGCGCCGTCTTGCTCGTGCAGGGAAAATATTCCGACGCAATCTCCGAACTGGAAGAAGATTCCGGGAATCCACTTTCACTCCAGCTCCTCGCCGATGCGCAGGTCAAGGCTGGCCAATCAGCCGACGCGCAGAAAACACTCGTCACTCTGGCCGCCATCAACGACGAGCGCGTCGAGACGGCATTTGCCGTACCGCAAGCTCGCGCCGCGCTCAAGGGAAGCAGCGCCCAACCGACACACGCCGCAAGCAACTGAACTGATTCGCGGTGGCCCCGCGCGTCGCCCGGCTTTCACCGCGTGAGCCCGTGTGCTAGACTCACGCGTGCGGGAAAAATTTCCTGCAGATCGGTGGAACTTCGGGTTCTGTGCAACGATTCCCCGCGAACTCCGCCAGGCCCGGAAGGGAGCAACGGTAGCGGGTCAGTCTCGTGTGCCGCGGAATACCCGAAGTTCCTCTCATCGCTTCCGAGGCGGCGGAATCATCCTTCATGGCATACCAGGTCATCGCGCGGAAGTGGCGTCCCCAGACATTCAACGAAGTTGTGGGCCAGCGGCACGTAACGCAGACGCTCGAGAACGCGATCAAAATGGATCGCGTGGCGCATGCGTACATTTTTGCGGGCGTGCGCGGCGTGGGAAAGACAACCACGGCACGCATCCTCGCGAAAGCCATGAACTGCGTCAAAGGGCCAACGGCGACGCCATGTAACCAGTGTGATTCCTGCCGCGAAATCGCTGCGGGGACTTCTCTCGATGTTCTCGAAATTGACGCCGCGTCGAACCGCGGTATCGACCAGATTCGCGAACTGCGCGAGATGGTCCGCTACGCCGCCACGGGCGGGCACTACAAAGTGGTTATCCTCGACGAAGCGCATCAGTTGACGGACGATGCTTCGAACGCGCTGCTGAAAACTCTCGAGGAGCCGCCCGACAAGGTTATTTTCATCCTCGCGACGACCCAGGTCGAGGATCTCGTCGATACAATCAAATCGCGCGCACAGCTGTTTCAATTCCGCTCGCTCACGTTCGGCGAAATTGCCGAAGCGCTTCAGCGGATCGCCAAATCCGAGAATCTCAAGATCGATTCGGGCGCGGTCGCCGTGCTCGCTCGTGCCGCCGAAGGCAGCCTGCGCGATTCCCTTTCGCTTCTCGAACAGGCCATCGCCTTTTGTGGCGATCAGATCAGCGACGTGCAGGTGCGCGAACTCCTCGGCGTCGTCGCCGAGAGCATTCTCGATGAACTGATCGCCGCCATTCACGAACGATCGACCGAGCGCGTCTTGGCGCTCGTCCATCGCCTGATTTCCGATGGCCACAACCTCCAGCATTTCTGCCGCGAAGCGATTCGCCACATGCGCAATCTTCTTGTCGCGCGCGTGTGCGGAGCGGACTCCGATTTGATCGCGGCGCCCGAGGATGAGCGGCCGCGCCTTGCCGAGCAGGCGGCGCTCTTCGGCGAAGAAGACCTCACGCGTTTTTTCCAAATTTTGCTTTCCACCGACGACGACTTGCGCCGAAAGCCCGATCCGCGTCTTCACCTCGAACTCGGACTCTTGAAACTCGTCACGGCCAAGCGCCTTGCGCCGCTCGAAGAAGTTCTTGCGAACATGCGCGGCGAATCGACCTCCCGGTCCGCGGCTCCGTCGAAGTCCTTCGCGGCGGCTGCCGGCACAACTTCGCGCGCGAATGCGCCCGGCGCCACACCCGAATTTTCTTCGCGAATGGACGCCACGAGCGCGAGTCCATTCAGCGGCGCAGCGACGAGACGTGCGAAGGAAGAACCTCCGCGCACGCGCCTCGAATCGCGCACCGATCCCGTTGCCGCGCAACCCACGCCTGCTCCGGCGCCGGAATCGGCGGTGGCGGCCAAAAATATTCCGACCGCAGCGTTGCCACCGCGCGTGGTGGCGAATTCCATCGAGGCGACCACTGGCGGCCTCGCCGCAGCGCAGTTCGAGGCCATCAAGTCCGCGCTGCAAGGCCAGAAATTCCTGTGGTCCCTGGTCGAGTACGTCAGCCGCTGGGAACTTGACGGCGGCGAAATGCGCCTGTTTTTTCCGTCCGACAAGCGCGCTCTCGCCGAAATGCTCCAGGCGCGGGACGCGATGGAACGATTGCGCACAGTGACGAGCCAAGTGCTCGGACAGCCGCTGCGCGTGTGTGTTAAACTGGATTCTGCTCGCTCGGGGATCTCGCGCAGTCCGGACTTGCGGGCGCGCTTCGAGGAAGATCCCATTGTGCGGGCGATGCTCGAACGATTCGGCGGGCGCATTTCGGAAGTGAAGCGCCGAAGCGAGGAATAACCCATGGAAGTGAAAGCTCTGCAGCAGATGCTCACGCAGTTCCGGCTGGCACAAGAGCGCCTGGAAAAGCAGATTCAGGAGCTCCATGTAGAGGCCTCCGCCGGCGGCGGCATGGTCAGCGTGAAAATGAATGGTCAGAAGCAGCTCACCGAAGTGCGGATTGAGCCTGAAGTTTTTGCGAACAAGGACCAGGAAATGCTGCAGGATTTGATTCGCGCCGCAGTCAATGAGGCCACGCGCCGCGTCGACGACGAGCTGTCCAAGCAGGTAAAAGATCTGACGGGCGGGCTTTCGGGTTTGAATGGATTGAAGATTCCCGGATTATTCTAGGTCCGGGTGAGATTTGAGTTTTCTGCTCTTCCCGCAGTTCCCTTCTTGCACTCTGTTTCAGGAGCCACATGCCAGACTACGCCCCTTCCGTGACGCGCCTGATCGACGAGTTGAAGCACTTGCCGGGCATTGGACAAAAGACCGCCCAGCGCCTCGCGTTTCATCTCCTGCGCGTCGACAAGGATCAGGCTCTCGCGCTCTCCGATGCGATCCGCGATGCCAAGGAAAAAGTCCGTGAGTGCTCGGTCTGCAACAACATCACCGATACGGATCCGTGCTTTTATTGCACGAGCGCTTCGCGGAGTCGCAAGACGATCTGTGTCGTGGAGGAAGCGCCCAACATTCTCGCCGTCGAGAAGACCCGTCAGTTCGACGGCCTTTACCACGTCCTGGGCGGTTCGCTGTCGCCGTTGCAAGGCCGTGGTCCCGATCAGATCAAGATCAAGAGCCTCATCGAGCGGTTGAAAGGCAACACAGTCGAGGAAATTATTCTGGCCACGAATCCCACGGCCGAGGGCGAAGCGACCGCGATCTATCTCTCGAAGCTCATCAAGCCATTGGGAGTCCGAGTGACGCGCATCGCCATGGGCATCCCGGTGGGCTCGGATCTCGAGTATGCCGACGAAGTCACAATGCTCAAAGCGATGGAAGGCCGCCGCGAACTGTAATCTCTCTCGCAGAATCTACCTGCGGTCTCATCCCTTCGGGCTCAAAACGCCTCTTGGGCTACGGCGCTGCAGGATACCTTCGCGATGTGCCCTTCATCCAAGTAACTTTTACCGAACATTACCTCCTCATCTCCGGCACGCCGCGCGCCCAGATGCTACCCTGATAAGACCCTTACAGAGAGGCTCGTGTGGCTGAAGTGAACGCATCGGAAGATCCAGGGCTGGGCAAGCGCCGAAGCACGCGTATCGTGCAGGCGATTCCCATCACGGTGTCCGGCTCGGACGCGCTGGGGCAACCGTTCAAAGAGCGGACCTCGACCGTGATGGTGAACTGCCACGGTTGCAAATATCAATCGAAGCACTACGTTCCCAAGAACTCCGTGATCACGCTCGAGATTCCCCGGCCAGAAGGTTCCGAGGAGCCCCGGATCATCAAGGGACACGTGATCTGGGTGCAGCGGCCGCGCACGGTCCGCGAGCTTTTCCAGATCGGCCTCGAATTTGAATCCGCCGGCAATGTCTGGGGTATCGCGTTTCCTCCCGAAGACTGGGCCCCCGCTCCCGCTGACGATGTGACCGAAATTCCTTTGCCGGCCGCGCAGGCGCCGGCGGCAGCGCCGAACAGCAGCACGACCGCGATTCCGCAAGCGACGACGTCCACCCCGGCCGCGTCCGAGAAAAGGCTCGAAATCGTCCCTTCGCCGGCCGCTCCCCGCCCAACCGAAGGTTTTCCGGCGGCTCAGCATCATGCTTCGGCGACCACGGGCATTCCCGCTGCGCCTATGCAGCCGGCCGCCGCCGTTTCGGTCGATCTCGCGAAAGAGATGGAACGGCTCGTCGCGGAAGCACGGCATAGCATCCATCAAGTGGCACGCTACGAAAGCCGCACGGCGGTGTCCGAAGAAATCGAGGCAACGCGCGCGAAGGTCGATTTACAACTCAAGGAAGCCGTCGAGCACGCGGTGCAAGCTTCGATGTCGCGAGTTTCGGAACAAGCGCTTCAGGTGGTCATGCAGCAATCAGCGCTGCAAGCCGCGTCCATCGTCGAGGATGCGCGCAAGTCCACGCAGCAATCCGCCTCCGAATTGGAAGCACAACTCCGGCAATCCTTGCAATCAGCCATCGAGACGTCCGCGTCCAGGGCCGCCGAGCAGGCTGTGCAGCAAGCGGCGCAAAACGCGACGTCTCAGGAGCTTCAGCAGGCCGTCGCGGAGGCCGTCTCCAGAGCCTTCGAAAGCCGGGCCGGTATTCCCGACGTCTACGCGAGCGATGAAGCCGCGAAGGCACGCGCGGAAGAGCTTCGGCGCGACCTCGAAGAAGCCGCCGCGCGTCTACGCGGACAGAATCTCGAACAGATCCAGAACGAAGCATCCGCCGCCGCCGGCAAGTGGCAGAGCGACTTGCAGTCCTCGCTCGAAGGCGCATCGCAGAAACTGAACGAACAGCTGGCCAGCGCCTCACAGTCAATCCTCTCACAAGCCGAGCAGGAAATCGCCGCGCGGACCTCGAGCCTGCGCACGTCACTGGACGAAGTTTCCGCCCAAGCCCGGAAAACCATCGACGACCTGCAGTCCGGCGTCGCGCAGCAGCGGTCGCGCGTTGAAGAAACAAGAAATCAAATTCAGGATGCCGCGCAAACGAGCCTCGATAGCGCGCGCGCGCGTCTCGAAGAGATGCTTGGGGCGCAATTCACCAGCCTCGAGCAGCGTGCCGACAGCGTAATCGCCGAGCGCGCGCAGAAGCTTGAGCCGGTTTTGGAAGCCTCCGCGCAACAGATTTTCCAGCGCGTCTCCAGCGAAGTCGAACGGCAACTCGCCCCGCAGGTCGAGTCGGCGCAGAGGATCGCTGCAGAGCTGGCCGCTGCACGCGCGCAGGCCGAAGAGGCACAGCAATCCCTGCAAACGCGCCTCCACGAAGCGAGTGAGAAAGCATTGCAGGAATCGCTCGAGCGCATCCAACAGCAGACGGCTCAGTATCCCGCGCAGCTGGAAGAAACTCTCCGCACTCAGGTGAAACGGGCGGAGGACGAAATCGACGCGAAGGTCACCGAAACGACGCATACGACCTTCGAATCGCTGCTGAAAGCATCCGACTGGTACACGAAAAAGGCTCAGACGAGCATGCAGGCTTCGCTCGAGAAGTCCGTCGAGCAATCGACGAACGCGCTGCACGACCGCGCTGCCGAAGCCTCCCGGAAATTCACGTCCGAGCTCGATCATTACAGCCGCAGCTACGTCGAGCATGCGCAGACGCAGATGGATGATGTTGGAAGTGAAGTGGTGGAGCGGAATCGCGAGCGATTGAAAGAGGCATCCGCGACTTCTGCGGCAACTTTCGGCGATGAAATCCATCGTTTCGCCAGCAATACCCTGAGCCAGTTTCAGGATGTCGCGCGCGAATCGGCCGAACAAGTTCGCGACGAGATGTCGCGGACGCGCGATGTATCGCTTTTCGATTTTCAGGAACGCCTCGACGCGACCGTTCAGGAGGGGCTCGTCAAGGCCGGCGATGATCTGCAAACACAGCTCAAGCCGCTGATGGAACTATGGCAGGCGCAGCGCGATCAGCAACAAAACGCGTGGATGGAGCAAATGAAAGGCGCGACCAACGAATCCATCGAGCAGTACAAAGCGCGCCTTGAAAATGCGTCGAATTCCTGGCTCCTCGCCTCGGCGACGACCCTCACCCAGCATTCGCAGACCGTCATCGATGCCCTCGCGCAAGTGGCCGAGAAGAAGCTGCGCGACACGTGTTCCGAAGTTTTGGCCTCCATGGGCGATACGATCCGCCAGCGTCTCATGAACATTTCCGGTGCCTTCGGTACCAGCGAAGCCGGTGCGGACAAGCCACCTGAGAAAGACCCCGCGAAGAAGTAGCTCTTGCGTTCCACTCGCCTCGTTCCAAGCCGGCGGCATTCGGCTGAAATCGGCGAAGCCGCTATAATGAGTGCATGCCCAATCACGCCTACGCCAGCATCTGGCGCCGCGATTTCAGCGAAGAGATGCTCGCAGAGCGGTTCGAGCAATTTCTGTCGACGGTTCCCATGTCCGCGACGCGGCCCGGTTTTACTGATCTCGTCATTCGCGCCCTAAGCCCCGCGGAGATGCCGCTCATTGAGCCTGATTTGCGCCTTGCCCAACCCGGCGCCGCAGAGATCGCCGAACTCGCGCGAGAACACCTTCACTCCGATTCCGCCTATGAGACGCGTGCGTATTGGGATCTCTGGGCTTTTGACGCGGCGACCGGAAATGGCCTTTCGCGCCCCGAACCCCTTGAGATTTTCTGCTACGGCGAGGAATACGACGACGGCGTGTGGAAGGAATACGGCCACTTCCACGTGGACCTCGGTTTGGAACACCTTTTCACAGGTCACGCCCGTCTTCTTGGATTCGGAAATGAAGCGCTCTCTCCGCCCGAGCATCCGGCTGAGGCGAAGTTCCTGGAAGTGATGTCGCAGCCCGCGAATCTGCGCGAGTATCAGGAAAAGACCCGCGAAAATATCCGCAAAGTGTTCGACTGGATGCAGCGAATCGAGGGGGCCGTCCCGGTGGAAAGAACGCGCCTCTGGTCGGAAGGCGAAGAGAACTTTGAGGCGCGAATCGAGGAGATTCTTGCTGTAGGGTAAGCCTCGGATCACACCTGCTCTTTCGCGCTGGGTCGCGCGCGGTTAGAATAGGACTTGCCGCTGGCGGTGCCCGCGCCGCGGCAGCGAGCTCCGCCAGAGTCCCTGGGGGGAATCTTGAACCACCGGTCTCCGAGTCTGTTTCTTTGGGCCTTCGCGCTACTTTTGGGAGCCTGCGGCGGTTCAGCTACGTCTAATAACACGGCAGAAACACCCCCGCCAGCGCAACCGGCCCAGCCGGCGGTGCCGGACGATGTACAGCAGGTAGCGAGCTACGCACTCGGGTCGGAAGCTGAAGTGATAGTTTATGGCGATTTGGCGCGCACAGGAAAGCAGCAGATTCTGGTGATCAATCGACTGAAGAAGACGCCCGATACCAAGGTTCCGGGGACGCTGCTGACCCGCGCGGCGATCGTCGAAAATGACGGCGGAGCGTGGAAGCAGATTTTCTTGTGCGACGAGCATTTGAAGAACCCGAAAGGCTTTCTTGGCTCGACTCCAATCGCGCCCGTGGCGGGCTGGCGGCTGCAATACGAGCAGCACCCGGATGTAGGACTCGTCATGTATTTCACGCCGCTTGATAAGCCTGCGGGTGGCTACGTTCAGACCATCGGTGTGAAGTGGAATCCGGCGGAAAAGCGGTACGAGTCGCTCGACCGCAACTTCGAACATTTTCTGGGCGAAACGCCCTCTCTGGAAGTGCCCGAGGTGGGTACGCATATATGAGTGCCGCCGCACGAACAGTTGCTCCTGCAAAAACCGCCGAGCCTCGGGCTCCTGGCTGGAAGCAACTCGTGCGCCTACTGCCCTATCTGGGGCGCTATAAGGGCGGCATGACAATCGGCCTCGTCACACTCGTCGCCATGGGACTCGTCGGCAACGTTGTGCCACTGATCATGGGCGTGATCTTCGACTGCATTGGCAACGAGGCCAAGCCGCTTAGTAAATTGGCAGGGCGCCTCGGCATTCTCTCCGATTGGGTCAGCCGGTATTACCGGCCTATGAATCGCCACGCTCTGGCAATCTTCTGCCTCGTTCTTCTCGTGGCCATCGCGCTGAAAGGCATCTTTTCGTTTCTCACGCGCTGGATTCTGATCGGCGTGTCGCGCGATATCGAATATGACATCCGCAACGACCTCCTCGCGCAGTTGCTGCGCCTGGAGCCGGAATTCTACGTTCGCAATCGTACCGGCGAGCTGATGTCGCGGTGCACGAACGATCTCAATAACGTGCGCATGGTCCTCGGACCGGGAATCATGTACAGCGCGACGACGGTGGTCACTTTCGTGCTCGCCGTGGCCGTGATGCTGATGATCTCGCCAGCACTCAGCCTCCTTGTTCTGCTGCCCGTGCCGATCGTCGCACTGACGGTGCGCTATTTCGGCCAGATCATCCACGCCCTCTTCGAAAAAATTCAAGCGTCGCTCGCCACGCTTTCCGCGCGCGCTCAGGAAAACTTTTCAGGCGTGCGCGTTGTCCGAGCATACGGGCAGGAGAACGTCGAATCGCGCAACTTCGACGAAACCAATCGCGAATATGTCTCGAAAAATGTGCGCTTGATTTTGGCCTGGAGCATGTTCATGCCGGCGCTCACGGCGTTGATCGGCATGACGTTTATCCTCGTTCTCTGGCAGGGCGGCCGGCTCGTGATGCTCAGCCGAATCACGCTCGGTGAGTGGGTGGCCTTCTACACGTTCCTCGGCCAGCTCATCTGGCCGATGGTGGCGCTGGGATGGGTGACGAATATTTTCCAGCGCGGCGCGGCTTCAATGGGACGCCTCAACTACATCTTCGACGCGCATCCCAAGATCAACGATGTCGCCGCCGGATTCGACGGCGTGGCCAACGAAGAATCGCCTATCGTCCAGCGCGCGCCCGCGATCCGCGGCGAAATCGAGTTCCGGAATTTGAACTTTGCTTATCCAACGGCCGGAAACGGCAATCCCGCCGCGCCCGTTCTCCAGGATATCAACCTGCGTATTCCGGAAGGCTCGACTCTCGCGATTGTCGGTCCAACGGGCAGCGGGAAATCGACCCTGGCCGGTTTGGCTGCGCGGCTTTGGGATGCCGCGCCGGGCGCCGTGCTTCTCGATGGCCGTCCGATCGGCGAATGGCCGCTCGCGAAGTTGCGCCGCGCGCTCGGGTTCGTGCCGCAGGATACGTTTCTCTTCAGCGAAACGCTGTCCGAAAACATCGCGTTTGGCGTTGACGCAGCGAATGCGGAGCAGATCGAAGAGGCTTCGCAAATCGCCAGCGTCTACGGAGATATCGTCGAGTTTCCCGCTAAGTTTCAAACCATGGTCGGCGAGCGCGGCCTCACGCTTTCGGGCGGCCAGAAGCAGCGCACGGCCCTCGCGCGAGCCGTCATTCGCGATCCGCGCATCCTGATTCTCGACGACGCGCTCTCGAGCGTCGATACGGAAACCGAGGAGCGCATCCTTGGGCGGCTTCGCGAAGTGATGAAGGAGCGGACGACGATTCTCGTATCCCATCGCTGCTCGACTGTTCGTGACGCGGATCAGATTGTTGTTCTCGTCGACGGCCGCATCGCCGAACGCGGCACCCATCAGGAACTCCTCGGAATCGGCGGCTACTATGCCGATCTGTATCAAAAGCAGCTTCTCGAAGAAGAGCTGGAACGCGCATGAGCGACATTCGCGAAGAAGAAGCGCTAGGAAAAATATACGACGCGCGGCTCACCCGCCGCTTGCTGCGATACCTGCGTCCGTACAAGTGGTGGGTCTTTTTCGCGCTGGCATTTGCTCTGGCGGTGGCGCCTCTCGAAATCGTTGGGCCGTATTTTTTCAAGATTGCCGTAGACAACTACATCACGCCGGTCTTGCAGCATGTTCTCAGCTTCGCGCAGGGCATGCGCGCTCTTGAATGGATCGCCGGCGGCTTTCTGGCTGCTTTGCTCCTGAGCTTTGCGATGCAATACGTGCAGATGCGCGTCATGCAGCGCGTCGGCCAGGAAATCATGTACGACCTGCGCCGCGAAATCTTCCATCATTTGCAGCGGCTCCCGGTGAGCTTTTATGACCACAGCCCCGTGGGCCGGCTGGTCACGCGCGTCACGACGGATGTGGACGCGCTCAACGATCTCTTCGCTTCGGGCGTTGTGGCGATGCTGAACGATTTCTTCGTTCTGTTCTTCCTCATCGCCGTGCTTTTCCATTACGACGCGAAACTGGCGCTGGCCACGCTCTCTCCGTTGCCGCTGATGCTCATCACCACGCTCGTATTTCGTACCCAGGTGCGCGACGCCAACCGGCGCATTCGTACAGCCATCGCCCGCATCAACGCCTTCCTCCAGGAACACATCACGGGCATGCCCGTCGTGCAGCTCTTCAATCGCGAACGTAAGTCCAAGCGTGAATTCGAGGTTCTGAATCGCATCCACATGGATGCGTACAAGGACGCGATCAACGCCTTCGCGTATTTCTATCCCGTCGTCGAATTCCTAAGCGTGGCGGCGATCGCGCTCGTCTTCTGGTACGGCGGTATCCGTGTCATCAGCGGAACGCTACGCGCGGGACTCTTGATTGCGTTTATGATGTGGGCACAGCGATTCTTCCGCCCCATTCAGGATCTCAGCGACAAATTCAACATCCTGCAAACCGCGATGGCGGCATCGGAGCGCATTTTCAAGCTCCTCGATGAGCCGCTCACCACCATCGAAGCCGCACAGCCGCGTGCCCTCGCTTCAGCCGGTGGCGAAATCGAGTTTCGAAACGTCTGGTTCGCCTATCGCGGCGGTGCGAATCCCTCGGATGAAAACTGGGTTCTCCGCGATGTTTCCTTCCGCGTCGCGCCGGGGCAATCCATCGCAATCGTCGGCCATACGGGTGCCGGCAAGACCACGCTCATTCAGCTGCTGCTTCGCTTCTATGAAATCCAGCGCGGTCAGATTCTTCTCGATGGCGTCGATATCCGCGAGCTGAAGCTTCAGGATTTGCGGCGCCAATTCGGCATCGTGCTTCAGGATCCGTTCCTTTTCACCGGCACGATCGAATCGAATGTGAAGCTCGGGACCGAGACAGTCGATCGCGCGACCGTCGAGCGCGCGATTAACGAAGTCGGTCTCGGCGATTTTGTCCGTTCGTTGCCCGGCGGGCTCGCGTCCGAGGTGACCGAGCGCGGCGCAACGCTCTCCGTCGGCCAACGGCAGCTCATCAGCTTCGCTCGCGCGCTCGCGCACAATCCGAAATTCCTGATTCTCGACGAAGCCACCTCAAGCGTCGACACCAAGACGGAACTCATGATTCGCGAAGCGCTCGACCGCCTTCTGACTGGCCGCACGGCTCTGGTCATTGCCCACCGCCTGAGCACGATTCAACACGCTGACCGCATTCTCGTTTTCCACAAGGGACGCCTGCGCGAGGAGGGCTCGCATCAGGAGCTTCTCGCCCGGCGCGGCATCTACTATCGCCTCTACCAGCTCCAGTACAAGGATCAGGAACTCGGGATTCCCATGACCGGCGCGGCGCTCGCGGGTCCGGCCGGGCCGTATCCGGGGAACGATTGATCTTCGCGCTTCGAGAGAGCCACCATTGAATCTCCAGAATCCTCCACAGATTCTGATTTCCGCCGGTGAAGCATCTGGCGACATGTACGCCGCGCGGCTTGCCAAAGCGCTCCAGGAGCGGACCGGCGCGAAGATCTTCGGTATGGGCGGCCCGCGCATGCGAGAGGCTGGCGTCGAGCTTATCGTCGACGCCAAAGAAATTGCCGTCCTCGGCATCACCGAAGTCTTCCACAAAGTTCCGACCGTGCTGAGGATTCTCCGCCGCCTGCGGAAGGAGGCCGCGAAACGCAAACCCGCGCTCGCGATCCTCGTCGATTCTCCGGGCACCAATCTGCCTCTGGGCAAGAAACTGCGCCGCTTAAACGTGCGCCTCGCCTACTTCATCGCGCCGCAAATCTGGGCTTGGCGGCCGTGGCGGATCGGCGCGATGAAGCGCATCCTCGATCGCGTTCTCGTCATCTTTCCGTTCGAGGAGCACATTTACCGCAAGGCGGGAATTCCGGTGAACTTCGTCGGCCATCCGCTTGTGGACGTCGTGCACCCTTCGAGGAATCGCGCCGAGTTCCTCGACGCTCACGGCCTCGATGCGTCGCGTCCTATCGTGGCGCTATTGCCGGGCAGCCGGCCCAGCGAAATCTCGCAAAACTTACCGGGAATTCTGGACGCCTGCGAAGGTCTCTCGCGGGATCTCAAGCCGCAGCTTGTCATGGCCGCAGCGCCGGGAATTGAAGAAAGTTTTTTTCAGCGGTACATGCGTCCCGGCCTGGACGTTAAGCGCATTGCAGGGGCGCCGTATGATGTGTTGGCCGCCGCCGATTGCACCATCGTCTCGAGCGGCACGGCCACCGTGGAAGCCGCGCTTCTCGGAACGCCCATGGTTGTCGTGTATCGCGTCTCGATGGCCAGCGCTTTCATCCTGCGCCGCATGATTCGCTCTCCTTTCCTGGCCATGGTGAATCTCATCGCGGGGCGCAAGGTGGTTCCCGAGCTGATTCAGGACGATTTCACGGGCGCGCGCGTCGAAGCGGAAGTGCGCAGGTTCCTCACTTCGACCGAAGACCGCGATCGCATGAAACGCGATCTTGCCGAGGTCAGCGCTAAGCTGGGGACCGGCGGCGCCATTGAGCGGGCCGCCGATATCCTGGCAGCCATGCTCTGAGCGAAAACAGGCAAGCAACTGCCCGGCTCCGTTTGGTATCCTAAGAAAGGCGAAAGGAACTTCCTTGCTTAACTCTGGCGCTCGTCTTTCATTTCTGGCTCACGCGCTCAGGTCTCTCGCGGTGACACTTGCCATGTCGCTGACTTTGACGCTTGCCGCGCTCCTGCTTGCGGCTGGCGCGCACGCCCAGGCGGCTCCCAAATTCCCGACTCACGCGACTCACTATGACGTGGAGGCCACGCTGCGACCGGCCGATCAGACACTTTCGGCCCGCGCGAAAGTCGAATTTGTTGCCGACGCTCCGACCCGCACCATCGTCGTCGAGCTGCATCGCGATTTGAAGGTGAGCGCGGTGAAAAACGCGAAAGGAAAGGCGCTGGAGTTCGATCGCGATCCCAATATTCCGCTGAACGTGCGGGTAAATCTGCCCGACGCCCTCGTCGCCGGCAATACGACCGCGCTGACTTTTGAGTACGCCGGTCCGGTCTCGCTGGATGAAGACAGCCCCACCAAAGGCGTGCGTCTCGCCTCCATCGATAAGGAGGGAGCGTACCTGCTGCTACCCTCGCGCTGGTTTCCGCTGACGAACTATCCGTCGAACCGCTATACCTACGACTTCAAGATTACGGTTCCCGATACATTTGCCGTTGTCGGCACTGGTAAGGCCGATTCACCGAACATGATTCCGGCCGCCGCTGCGGGCGCGCAAGGCCAGGCCGTTTACGCATTCCACTCCGATCGTCCGTCGCCGGGCGGCACATTCGTCGCCGGCAATTTGCAATTGAATCCCGCGAAGATCGAAGGCTTCTCGATTGCCGTTTACGCTCCGCCCGCACAGGCCGGCACGGCGAACGCGTACGCCGAGACGCTCACTCACGCGGTGACGTACTTCTCCGACGTTTTCGGTCCGCTGCCGCAGCGCGACTTCAAGATCGCGCAACTTCCCGACGGCTCCGTCGGCGGCTTTGCGGCCCCGGGACTGATTCTCATCAGCGCGCGCCAGTGGTCCCCGAAGCCGAACGAGCGCTTGCTCGCGCAATTGGTCGCAGACCAATGGTGGAATGATTCCGTGCTGCCCGCCTCGCCCGCCGACGTGTGGGTCTCCGATGGTCTCGCGGCTTATTCCGGCGCACTTTATGCCGAGGAATCCGAAGGCGAATCGGGTCTGCGCCATGCGCTCGACGATTTCGCGGTCGGCACGCTCATGTACGAAGACGCCGCTCCGATTTCCCAGGCGCAGCGCCTCCAGCCGTTCTCGGATGACTATCGATCGGTCGTCGAAGACAAAGGCGCGATCGTGTTCCACATGCTGCACACGCAGCTCGGCGACGCGCCGTTCCGCGCGTTGCTCAAGGATTTTTACACGAAGTACGCCGGAAGGGTCGCCACCCTGGCAGATTTTGAGAAATTGACTGAGGCGATCCATCCCGCGAAAGCTGCGACGGCGGGCCAGCCGTCGCTGAATCTCGTCGCGTTCTTTTCGCAGTGGGTCAATTCCACCGGGATTCCCGAGTTCAAACTCGAATACATCGTGTACCGCACGAAGAAGGGCTTTAAGGTGGTCGGTAAAGTGAATCAGGATTTGGACACGTTTCGCATGCCTGTGGAAGTTCGTGTCGATACGGAAGGCAATCCCGAGTACAAGACCATCAATATCGCCGGCACCGCTTCGCCATTTGTGATCGAGACATTCGGCCGCCCTAAGCCCAACGGCATCACCCTTGACCCGAACAACAATCTCCTCAAAGCGAGTCCGCGTCTCCGCATTCGCGCCGCGATCGCTCGCGGCGAAGGCCTAGCGCTGCAGGCGAAATATTACGACGCCATTCAGGAGTACCAGCACGCGCTAGATTTACAGTCGAATAATTCCCTGGCCCATTTCCGCATCGGCGAGGCCATGTTCTATCAGAAGAATTACCAGGCCGCGGCAAATGCCTTCCGTTCCGCTCTCGATGGCGATCTCGACGCGAGCTACAAATGGGTGGAAGTTTGGAGCCACATTTACATCGGGAAGATTTACGATCTGACGGGCCAGCGCGAGCGCGCCGTCAACGAGTACAGCCGCGCGCAGCACTTGGGCGATGACACGGGCGGGGCACAGGCTGAAGCGGAACGCTATCTTAAAAAGCCCTACAGCGAAGAGCCCGTCACAGCAGCGGCCGCGAAGTAGTAGCGTCGCTATCGCGGATCGAAGCCTCAAGAATTCAGTGACGGCTCGCTGTCGAAATTTTTCTGCGAGCTTAGAATCGTTGAAATCCTGTGAGGTTAGGCACCGCAATCCCCTTGTGCTGTGCCATCACCTGAAACATCTCGCCCATCCCCTCCGGATGAATCAAATTCTGAAACAGCAGCCGCGCGCGAACCTGCCCGGTTTCGCCGGGATCGTCTGTGCCAAGATCCGCGAAATCATTCGCCCGCGCGATAGCCAGCAGAAAATTCGTCTGCGACGCCAATCCGGTTCGCGCGAGCCCGCTTCGATGTCCCCAGCGATCAAGCGCCGTCCAGCTGACGTGCGCCGTCAAATCCTGCTCGCCCGGCGCGCGATAGAAATCTTCGCTCGCGCGATGCCGCGAATAGGCGAGCATCGTCCCGCGCACGTGATGTTCGTCATACAATTCGCGCGCCTCGCGCCCGTAATCGATCGTCAATACGAATCCGCGCCCGAGCCGCTCGCCAGCCTCTTCAATCCAATGGCAGGCGGCAAGCCCCGCTTCGGCCTCTTGCTCTTCCTGCAATTGCACTCCTTGTACGTTGAAGTAATCGCCCACCGCCGCGGATGACTCGGGGAGCGCGCGTTCGACGAGCCGATCACCCTCTGCGTCAACGTAGATCTCGCGGAGTTCGCCGCGCCGCATCACCACGCGGTGCACCGGCAGCGCGTCCAATAGCTCGTTCGAGAAAATGCAGCCCTCCGCGATCGTCTCAGGCAATTTTTCGGTGCTGAACGCGCGGCCGGCGGCGAGATGCTCCGCAAGCGCGGCCGATTGCAGCACCCGCCGGGCCTTCGACACCTCCACGGCCCAATAGCGCAGCACCGCATAAAACTCCGGGAGCAGCGCTCGCGCGAAATCCAGAATTTGCCGAGCGAGCGCTCCCGCCGCGGCGCCACCCTCCACGATGATGAACGGCTCCGGGCGCCCGAGCCGCGTCCACATCTCGTGTAACTGCCGCGCGAGCAAGCGGCCGAAGACCGGCGAAACATCGACACTCGTGTAGTAGTCCGCGCGGCACCGGTCAGTTGTCCCGCTGTAGTATCCAAATTCGGGATGGTAAAGGCAGGTTTCCATGTATTCCGCGAACGTGATCGGACCGCGCGCGCGAATGCGTTCGACGAGCAAATCGTGAAGCGGTGTCTTCGCCGGGCGGACGGACATCAATTCTGACGCTGCGGATTGCGCGTAAACATTTCCACCACATAATCGTGCAGACTGTCGTAGAGCTGCTTCTGAAAGCCCCACGGAAATTGGGCGTGGTCAATCTCGCGCGGATGAAGTTGCATAAAATAGGTGTGCACGTCCGCGCCATTCAGGCGGCAGCTAATTTCCACTTCCACGATTTCGCCGGCGGCGCGCGCGTCAAAAGCAAAGAGAGGATGTTCGTAGCGCGCGATTTCGCGCCGAACCTTCTCGACGCGGTCATCGCGTGCCTTGTCGTCGCTCGTCACGCGCTGGCTTTCCCGGCCTTGAGCATTCTTCTCGCGGCGCGCTCAAACGCCTTCAACGCTTCCTCATCGAACAGCACAAAATGCACCTTCTGGAGAGAGGTGTCGCCGCTTAGATGCTTCGCGACTTCTTCGAGCATGATCTCCGCGCATTCGTCGATCGGAAATCCGGCGATTCCCGTGCCGACGGCCGGAAATGCAATCGTCTTGAGCTTCTTGTCCGCGGCAATGCGCAGCGAAATCGCCATTGAACTCCGTAGCGCCTTTGCGTTCGTCTGCCCGCCAAGTTGCATGCTCGCGGCGTGGATGACGAAGCGCGCCTTCAATTTTCCGCCGGTTGTGATCGCCGCGCTTCCAATCGGGATCGACCCAATGGCGTCGCATTCGCGTTGAATTTCATCTCCGCCGTTTCGCCGGATCGCACCCGCCACGCCTCCGCCGAGTTGCAAATCATTGTTGGCCGCGTTGACGATCGCGTCCGTCTCCATCTCAGTTATGTCGCCTCGCTGAATGACAATCCGCTCGGAAAGAGCTCGATTCATGAATCGCCTTTATTCGCCGCGACTTGTGCGGCGGCATCAACGCCGGAAGCGCATGCGGCGCATCGCGCTCCTGCGCCGCTCCTACCGCTATGGCTTGTTGGTCGACTTTGGATATTCATAAGCGTCACGCCCGGACTCCCGCACCACTACGACTTGCTTGCCCATCCTCCGCCCGACTTCCGCGCACGCGGCGATCGTCTCGTCCGAAGTTTCGAGCGCGCGCACGACTTCGAGCAGCTTCGTTTTCGGCACCGGATTAAAGAAACGCATGCCGACGCAGCTCTCGGCGCGGAACGTGATCGTTGCGATTTCCGTAACCGAAAGCGACGACGTATTGCTCGCCAGAATCGCTCCGGGCTTCGCGAATTTGTCAAGAATCGTGAAGATCTCGAGCTTCGTTTCCATTTCGTCAGGCACAGCCTCGATGACCAGGTCGGACCCCCGAATCGACTCATCGATCGAACGCGAGGTCGAAATCAGTCGGAGCGCCTGTTCCTGCTGCTCGAGTGTCAACCTGCCACGGCATACGCCTTCCTCGAGGCTCTGGCGGATCCACGCAATCGCCTGCTCAAGCGACTCGGCCGATATATCTTCGAGCACGGTGCGGTAGCCGCCTTGCGCCGCGACGCACGCGATGCCGCGCCCCATCGTTCCCGCGCCAATCACCGTAATCGTCTTTAGGTCCGTCTGCTGGCCCTCAGCTGCGCACGGGAAAAAGCCGCGCGGCGTTGTCGTAGAGAATTTTCTGCTGCACCGCGGCTGAAATCGGCAGCGCGCGGAATTTATCGATGTTCCCGCGCACCCCGGGCACTCCCGGCCCCGGCCAATCCGTGCCGAACAGAATCTTGTCGGCAATCTCCTCGATCCGCGGGAAATACTCCATCAACTTCTGCGGCGGAATTCCAGAGATGTCCATGTACATGTTCTTGTGCCGCCGGACGAGAAAAAACGCCTCACTCATCCATAGCGGCCGTCCGCCATGCGCCAGAATCACCACCAGATCGGGAAAATCAACCCCCAGATCGTCGGCGAGCAATGGCTGGGCATAGAGATTTCGCGCGCCGGGAAAGATCGAAGTGCCCGTATGAATCATAATGGGCAATCCCACTTCCTGAGCTTTCTCGTACATCGCTGCGAGCGGCCCGAATCCGTCGCGATACGCGTTTGGCGCGAACAATTGGTGGGAAGGATGCACCTTCAGCCCGCGAATTCCGATCTCTTTTAGCCGCTCGACCTCGGCGCCTGCATCGGGCACGTATTTCGGATGCACCGAGCCGAACCCCAGCAGCCGCTTCGGCTCAGCCGCGCAATAGCGCGCGCACCAATCGTTCACTTCGGGCGGAAAGCCGATGACGTCCGGGCTGACGTAATTGATGAGCCCGGCCCGTTCGATCCCCGCTTCGTCGAGAAATTTCAAAAACTCCGCCGGACTTTCCGAATATTTCTCGATCGCGTCGAAATCCTTGCGTCCATGCTGAACCAGCTTCAGCGCGCTCGGCTTGAACATCGCGTGCGGCTGGATGTGAATATGGATATCGATGATGGGCTGCACGAGTCGAGAGGTCCTTTAGAGTGAGCTGTATTCGTCGGGATCGAAGCCCAGGACAACGCGGCCGCCCGCGAGGACGACTGGGCGCCGAATGAGATTCGGATTCTGCGCCATGAGCTGAATCGCCTCGTCTCGCGAGGGCGGATTTTCTTTCATTTTCCGCTCGCGGTACTGTTCGTTCCGCGTATTGAGGAATTCTTTGTGGTCGCGATCTCCGATCAATTTTTCGAGTTCTTCGGCGCTTAATCGCTGCTTGTCGAGATTCCGGAAATGCAGTTCCACGCCGCGATTTTCGAGATACTCGCGTGCCTTGCGGCAGGTCGTGCACGTCGGCTTCTGAAGGAACTGGACCAAGCCTGCGGCCTTCGCCCGGCGCGGCGCGTTCGCAGGCGTCTTCGCAGATTTCTTTTTGGCTCGTTTCTGCCTCATCGTCACTCTCCTGGCCGCGCTCCGACGCCTTCCCGCGCTCAATAACGTGGGACGCCGGGATCAATTTCTATCGCCCAACGATCGATTCCGCCGCTCATCGAGCGTGCGCCTTTCACGCCCTGCGACCGCAGCCACGTTGCCGCATCGAGGCTGCGCATCCCGTGATGACAGAACAGAACCACGGCGCCGGCCGATTCGAGCGCGCCAAGACTCGCGGGGACATCGCGCAGCGGAATCAGCTTCGTTCCCTCGATTCGCGAGGTTTCATGCTCCCACGGCTCACGCACGTCCACGAATAGGAATTTCTCGCTCTTCTCGAGCCGCTGCTTCACTTCACGCGGCGTAATTTCAAGATTGGCCATCAAATCTTCGCTCATGCCGCTCCCATTTGCCTCAATAGCCGAAATCGGCCGACGCCGAATAGGCGTGCTCGCGCACCGCCAGCGCTGCGGTGCGTTCGGAGCCGAGTGCGGTCCAGTATTCTCCGCGATTGGCCACGCGCACGACCCAGCGCCCCAGCCAATTCTCGAAATCTTCGAGCTTCCGGCTCTGTTCGTGATACTCGGAAAAGAACGCATGATCCCGGCCGTAATAACCCTGCACGGGTGACGGATGCGCACCTCCGGACTCGTGCACGACGGCGGCGACCAGAAATCCCGGCACGAGCGTGCGATTGGGGTCTGACGCGATCACCTCCGGCGCGACAATTTCCTCCGCGACAACAACAACTTTCCGCGCCGCTCGCGCGGCATCCACCGCGACCCCCAGGCTTCCCCAAAGATGCGCATTGCCTAATTCGTCCGCGCGCTGCACATGAAGAATCGACACGTCCGGCCGCAGTGCGCGCACGGCCACGAATTTTTCTTCGCTGACCGGCGAGGAAAATTCGCGCAGATTCCCATTCTTCTTCAGAAGATCGCTACCCAGGGTCGAATACGTCGGAAGAAACGGAATGCCGAGCGCCGCCGCATGGAGCGCGAGCGCCATCGTGAAATTCGAATAGTCGGTCACGTCGACGCGTCGGGGAATATTCTGCTCCGCTGCGCGCCGGAAGCAATACCCCACGCCCGCCGAGACATTCCCGACCCACGCCGCCATCACGCGCGAAGCGCAGCCCGCACCAATCATTTGATCGAACAAGATGTCTGAAATCGGTCCGACCAGCGTCAAATCACGCCGACCCTGGCGAATCAGTTCGTGGCCCGCGGCGAACGGAATCATTTGCTCGAGTTGCGCGCCGAGAAGAACCATCGAGCCCGAAGGAACGTGCTTCGCGATTGCATCGCGCATGCTCATCAATTTGGAGCCAGCAGTCATCGTCGGTCAGCCTGTTTCCTGTTATTTCGTCCAAAAATGATTGGGATCGAGAGAGCGCATCGCCGCCAATTCCTCTTCGGTGGGCGCCGGCGTCTCGATGAGATTGTCCGCTACGCGCAGCGTCCAGCCCGTATTCTCCAGCACGTCTTCGAAGGCAACGCCGGGATGCACCGACGCCAGAAACGCTTCACCATCGCTGCCGAATCGCAGAATGCCGAGCGTGGTGATAAACGCCGAAGGTCCGGATCGCGCTGGAAGCCCTTGCGCCGCGCGCCAGCCGTTGCCGCGGCCATAGCCGGGCGAAGTGATGTATCCGACGCGCTCGCGAAATCGCGAGCGTTCGTGCGCCAGCAGCACCACCGTGCGCTGCGCGAGGCACGCGATGTCGCAGGCGCCACCGGAGCCCGGCAAGCGCTGGGCGTCCCCGTGACGATCGCCCCACGTCGAATTCAGATTGCCGAACCGATCCACTTCCGCCGCGCCGAGAAAACCCACATTTACGCGTCCCTGCTGCAGCAAGCCCATGACATCGAGCATCTGCCCGCTCTGCGTCGCACCGCGCAGATTCGGCGAATCGCCCATCGTGTACAGAAGCTCAGGCGACGGAGTTTCGCGAATCAATCCATTCTCGTACAGCCCGACAGCGCGAGGTGCGTGCGCCCTCTTCGCCACCAGAAATGCCAGCATCGGCAAGCGCATCCCGACGAACACCAGCTCGCCGTCGCCGATTTCCCGCGCTGCGGCGGCAACCATCAGTTCGCTGTAGGTATAGCCGCGCGCCGCGATTTGAGCTTCTGTGGAAGCCGCCGCCACTTTTTGAGGATGCCTTTCCGCGCCTAACACATTCCGGACGCACACGCCGCCGCGATCTACAATCTGGTACGAAGCGCCTGAGCTACTTCCCGCGGAACTGCGGGCGGCGCTTTTCGAAAAACGCGGCCAGGCCTTCGGCGCAGTCGTCGGAGCTGAAGCACTCGACCTGGCGCCGGATCTCCTCATCGAGCGCGCTTTCCAGCGCGGCGAGATCGGATCCGAAGAGCCGGTCCTTCACGAGCCGCGCGGCGATCGGCGGCGCCGCTGCGAGACGCTCTGCAACCTCGCGCGTTTCCTCGACCAGCCGGTCCAAGGGTACGACGCGATTGTAAATTCCCAATCGGAGCGCCTCGTCCGCCGGAATCATTTCGCCGCTATAGAAAAGTTCCGCAGCCCGCGCCGGGCCCACCAGCCGCGGCAGAAAATACGTCCCGCCGAAATCCGGATAGAGGCCGAGGTTGGAAAAGCTTTCGCCGAAAAACGCCTGCTCCGACGCGATTCGCAAATCGCATCCCAGCGCCAGATTCGCTCCGCCGCCCGCCGCGGCTCCGTTGATCGATCCCAGCACCGGCTTCGGCATGGACGCAATCAGTAGCGCGATCTCTTTCCCCGTGCGGACCAGAGCTTCCAGCTCGTTTGCGGCGTTACGCGCGCGCGCGTCGCGCAGCACGCTCAAATCTCCGCCGGCGCAAAACGCGCGTCCGGCGCCGGTCAGCACCACCGCACGCACGGACGAATCCTCGCTCGCATTCCGCAGCGAATCCGCGAGCGCCGTGCCGAGCTCCACATTCAGCGCGTTGAGCCGGTCCGGGCGATTCAGACGGATCGTCAGAATTTCGCCGCCGCGTTCCTCGACAATCACTCTCACGCTTGCTGTCTGCACGGTATTCCCCAACGAATTGCTCCTCCTGAATCTTTTTTCGCTTTAATTCTTCAGACTCTTCAGCAGCGCCGCAAGCTTCTTGAAGTAGCGCATCTTCACGCCGCGCTCGGTTCCCGCGTTCTGCCCGCTCGTGGAAGGCAGCACGAATACCCGCGCGCCATAGAGCGTCTCTTTCTGCAAGCCCAGCTTGCACGTCCGCCCGGAAAATCTCTCGTAGACCATCTTGCCGTTGAACGCCACGACATGCGGCTTCAGCTCTTCCAGCTTCTGCGCCAGCAACACGCGCCCTTCCGCGAATTCCTGCCGCTCGATGTCTTCGATACACTTCGTCGGCCGCTTCACGAGATCGGTCATCCCGATGCCGAACTCAACCAGACGCTTGTCATCGTTGTAATCCAGCAGCTCCGGAATCACCCCCGATTCATACAGGATCGGCCAGAACTGATTCCCACGGCCGGCGTAGTAATGCCCGACGCGCGCCGAGCGTTCGCCCGGATTGCATCCGACGACAACCAGCTTCATTCCTTTTCGGAGATAGTCAGGCAGCGTCCGCATCCGCGTTCACCCCACGTCCGCACATCATCGGCCCGTCGAATCTTTCGGGTCCGTCGGCACGCGCTAGAACTGGATCTCGCTTTCAATGGCGTGCATATTAAACGGGGCCGTGTCCGTCCATTTTATAACCCTCAAAGGCCGCTGGGGGCCGTAAATATCATCGGTGTTGATCCACACGGATCCAACCTGCAAGCCGCTCGGTCTCGCGCGCTGCTCGTAGTGGCGCTCAGCGTCCCTTGAATTCCGGCGCGCGCTTCTCGAGGTACGCTTTCAGCCCCTCTTTAGCGTCCTCGCTTGTGAAACACAATTGCTGCAGCTCTCGCTCGAAGGCCAGCGCCTCCGCAAACGGAATTTCCGAGCCCGTTATCACCGCTCGCTTAATTCGCCCAACCGCTCGCGACGCCTTGTTCGGCGGACAGAATTGCTTGGCGTATGTAACGACGTCGCTCCAGAACGTCTCACCGCCGTACACGTGGTTCACCAGCCCCATCCCTTGCGCCTCCTCGAAGCTAAAAGTTCTCCCCGTGGCCATCAGCTCGAGTGCTCGCGCCCGGCCGATCACTCGCGAAAGTCTCTGCGTTCCACCCGTCCCTGGCAGTACGCCGAGAGTCACTTCGGGCAAACCGATCTTCCCGCCATCCTTCCGCGCGATGCGAATGTCGCAGGCCAGCGCCACTTCCAGACCACCGCCCACCGTGTGTCCGTTCAGCGCCGCGATCACGAGTTTCGGCGTCTGCTCGAGGCGGCAAAGCGTCTCGTTGGCATGCAGGCAGAAGTAGTACTTGAATTCCGGCGTCGCCGCCGTGAGCATTCCGATGCTCGCGCCCGCGCAGAAGAACTTTTCGCCCTTACCTCGCAGCACCAAAACATGCACATTTTCATCCATCCTCGCCTTCAGGATGGCTGCGTCGAGCTGCTGCATCATTTCGTACGAGTACGTATTCGCCGGCGGATCGTCCAGCTCAAGTATCGCGAGGCCTTTTTCCACGTGGTAATGCAGCAGTGGCTTGTCTTTGTCCACCGTCGACATCTTCAGTATCTCCGCTTGAAACGAGCACTTATCGCCGGACTCACGCTCCCGCCAACTCCGGCGGCGGGCTCGGGAGGGATTAGGATATCCGTTCGAGTCGAAAACGGAAAGGGCGGAGGAACTCGCAGGAACGCTCCGTGCCCGAAAGCCTCCGCGCCGCGCTCCAAATGACCGCAGTTCCCCATTGGGGCGCGGATTTGCTGTCTGTGCTACCCTGTCTATGTGCCTGACTGCGGCTCGGCAGGCAATCTCGAATGAGTACACCCAAATTGAATCCAACCGATCCTTCTTCGTTGCCCGGTCGGACTTCTCCGATACCCGCTGGCAGCGCCGCGACGTCTACGGTCCCCGTGGACGACGAGCTGTCGCTGGTTACCGCGGCTCGGGCCGGCGATATCACCGCTTTCGAATCCCTGGTTAACCGCTACGAGCGCAAGATTTTCCGGCTTGGCATGAACATCACCGGTAATCGCGAGGACGCCGAAGACGTCATGCAAGAGGCGTTTCTCAAGGCCTACGAGCATCTGCCCGGATTTCAGGGCAACTCCCGTTTCTACACTTGGCTGGTGCGGATCGCCGTCAATCAGGCGCTGATGAAGCTCCGCAAGCGCCGCCCCAACGAACAATCCCTCGACGAGCAAATCGAAACCGGGGAGGAGGCGTTCTTTCGCGAGGTGGAAGACTGGGGCCCGTCGCCCGAGGAGCGCTATAAACAGGCCGAATTACAGGGGATCCTGAGTACCGTAATCAACGAACTCGATCCATCTTTTCGAATCGTTTTCCAACTCCGCGACATCGAAGAATTATCCACCGAAGAGACGGCGGAGGTCCTTGATCTTTCGGTGCCCGCGGTAAAATCACGATTGCTTCGTGCACGGCTCAAGCTGCGCCAGAAGTTGAATCGGTACTTTCGGCAGGGTGAGAAACAGTGAAATGTACGAACCTGATTGAAGAACTTTCGAGTTACCTCGACGACGCCCTCGATCCGGGCTTGCGCGCCGAACTCGAAACGCACTTGCAAAAGTGCAAGCGATGTAGGCTGGTCGTGGACACGTGCCGGAAGACCATCAATATTTACTGCAATTCCGACGCAGTCCCTCTGCCGGAAGATACGCGGAACCGCCTGCACAACGCACTTCGCGAAAAGCTCCAGCGCGCTCACCGCTAGGACTTCGGGCCGCTCGACCGCACGTCCCCGAGCCGCACATCCTTTTCCCAAAGCGGCATCTGCCGTCCCATCCCTCGCTCGACGGCTTTTTCGTAGATTCTACCAGCGGTCACAATGTCTTCGATGGCGATGCCATTCGATTTAAATAATGTGATGTCTTCCGTGCGCGTGCGTCCCGCCGCGCGGCCCGCGGCGATTTCCGCCAGCTCGCGCACTTTCGCCCAGCGTCCCGCGTCTTCGCCGAAAGCCTGAATCAAATCGCCCGCTTCGCGTTTCGATTGTTCTCGGGAATCCGCCACGATGACATTCGCGCGAAGCACGGCCGCGGAATCGAGCTCCCGCTTTTGCGGAAAATTTGCTCCGATGGCGTTGATGTGCATGCCCGGGCGCAGCCAGCGGCCCTCAACAACCGGCTGCGTCGCGGTGGTGGCCGTCACGACGATATCGGCATTCTTCACCGCCGCTTCCCCTGATTCTGCGGGCTCGACCGCGATCCTCAGCAGTTCGGCCATCCCGCGCGCAAACCTCGCGCGTCGTTGCGCGTCCCGCCCAAACACGCGTATCGTTTCGATATTTCGCACCAGCGCGATCGCCTGCAACTGCGTCTTCGCCTGCAAACCGGTCCCGACAATTCCGACGGTCCGCGCGTCCGACCGCGCGAGCAGGCGCGTCGCCACGCCGCTGGCTGCGCCAGTGCGCATCTGTCCCAGATAATCGGCTTCGATCAGCGCAAGAAGTTCCCCTGAGACCGCATGGAACAATGGCACGAGAAAGCGCAGGCCGTCGGGAGAGCTTGTGTAGATTTTTAGTCCCATATAGCCGCCGCGGGAATCCGCCGCCGCCATGTAATGCAAGTACGATCCCGATGCCGGATGCAGCCGCTGGCGCGAGTGCTGCAACCCACAGCCGTCCGCGAGACGCAGAAAAGAGTCTTCCACCGCCGCGAGCGCAAGCTCCATTGTCAACAGCTCGCGCACATTTGCTTCGCTCAGCAACAGCGTCATATGCCACCGGAAACGATTTTAGAAATTAATGCGAAATCGCAGGATTCGCCCGCCCGCGAGATCCAGCACGAAAAGCTCGCCGCGCCGGTTCACCGCGATTTGATATTGGCCTGAGCTCCCCTGCAGCCGTCCGCCCAGATCATCCGTGAGTTTGTCCTGGCCGTCGAGCATCCAAACACGCACACCGCGATTCTCGGTGTCCGCCGCAAAGACATACTTCGAGTTCACCGCAATGCCAAGTCCCGTCGAATCCGCACCGGCCGGCGCTCCGGCCGGAATCGGAGTACTCCATCCCGCAGAATAGTCGCCGTCTCCGGAAAATTTTTGAACCCGGTCGCCTGTCACGTCCAGTACGTAAACGTATCCATCCGGACCAGCCCCGAGCGACGCGGGCACGAATTTGGAGCCGGACGTGTCGGCCACCGTCAGCGTCTTCCGATATCTTCCACGCGAATTGTATTCACGGATCTCGCGTCGACCCGCATTATCCTGGCCGCGCCCTCCACTGAGATCGACGATCACGAATATGTCGCCCGAATCGTCCACCGCAACCGACTCGGGCCGCTGATGCCCCCTCTGCGGCGCGAGCGCGTAATGCCGGAATGGTTCGCCCTCCGGTGAATAGAGGAAGAGCGAATTCACGTTCGGCGCGAGCACATAGATGGCTTCGCCGGCATCCACCGCCACTCGAAACGCCTCACGTGGCACCCCTTCGTTGAACGAAAGAAGCGGATGGCCGTCGGCGCCGAATTTGTGGATGTCGCCGCTCCCGGAGTCCGCGACAAACACGTTGCCCGCAGAGTCAGTCGCAATCCATTCCGGATGATTGAGTTTGCCGGGACCATCGCCGTGAGTCCCCCATTCCCCAATGAACGTCAACGGTGGTGCAGGAGGCGCCTGCTGGGCCGTGACCTCGCTTCGGGCGCAGCCACACAGAAAGAGAGGTAAGAGAATCGTCAACACGAGGCACGCAGATTCGCATCCGCTGCGAAGTAGGAACCAAGGGAAAATCGCTGAAGTTTTTGCGTTCATGAAGCGCTATCGGCCCCGCGCTCGATGTCTCACGCGCGCCTCGCCCACTCGGCGAATGATCGTCTGGTGCATGCGGTACTCGCGCTCTTCCTTTCCTGCCGCGCTGACGTCCTCGAATTGGAAGGTTGCATCGCCGCCTGTCTGCGTCGTGGGTACGTATCGCATGGGCATGTGTCCGCAGAATCCGCTCTCGACGAACGCAGTCTCATAGCGCTGCCGCTTTATGCTCCAGGTGTACGCGCGCATGGTCGAGAAGTCGCACGGATCGCCCTCGGCTCCGCGCGACCCAAACACAAGGTATTGCGGCTTCAATCCGTCCGACGGGTCTCTCACTCGATTCAACTCGAACCAGCCGACCACGCGCATTCCCGCCGAGCTCGCATAGTCCGGCAATGGTTGCGGCAGGTCCATATCCAGAAATCTTCCTACCACCCATCCCGCGAATTGCCCGGAATCTTTGGTCTGTGCCAGGACGAAGAGCCAATCTTCCTTCTTGGTGGTCGCGGGCTCGCCGGCATCGCTTTCGTCATCATCGTTGCCGGCCGACGCAGAACCTCCGTTGCCGTTCGGTTTTGTCGCGCCGCTCGCCACGTCCAGTACGCGCCGTCCTAGGATCGCGACGGATACATCGCGGCCGAGCTGAAAAACGCGCGCACCATCTCGTCCCGGTTCGATGCGCAGGTTGCTGAGGACCTTCGTATGCGCTTTGGCCTGCACGGGCATCCCGCGCGCCCCCGCTGTGAGCGCCAGTTCGCGCTGCCATAGATCGGAGGGAATCAGGTCGCGGGACGCCACCCAGCCATCTACTCCAGCCACCGTCTTCACTTCCGCGTTGTCGCCCGAGCGCCGCACAACCCGAACCCGGTCCCCGAAGTCGATTGTCTGCAGAGCTTCGCGCACCGGCGCGTTGCTGCTCCATACAATGAGCTTCCGCTCGCCCGCATAGGCCTCTTCCTGAGGCGCACGGTTGCGGCGCGACCGCCAATAGGCCACTCCGCCCACTATCGCCAACAGAACGATGCCGAGAACGATTCGGCGCATCAGAGACGATCCCCCGACGAATTCTCTGACGCCTTACGCTTGGGAACCGATTCGGAGGATGCCGTTCCGATCGCCGCGGTCCATTCCGCAACTCGGATTGCCGTCCCCAATCCGGGGCAGTCACCGCCGCGGCTGCATCCATCGATGGCCCACTGCACAGTCGACATTCCCTATCTCCAAACGAATCCAACATTCTACAACATCGCGCGCACCCACGCCGCTTCGTGCAAACCTGTTACAATTTCCCTCGTCGCGCAGCATGGCAACACCGAGGATGTCGGGGGATATTAAATGCAATTTCTCGAAAAGCTAAAGCCGCTGGCGCTGCTTCTACTGCGCTTCGGCCTGGGAGTGATTTTCATCTCGCATGGTTATCCCAAACTGTTTTCCCACGCGCAGCAATGGTTGGGAAACTTCTCCCATATGGGATTCCCGCCGTATTTCTCCTATATCTCCGGCGTCTTAGAGTTTTTTGGCGGATTGCTCTTGCTGGCAGGGCTCTTTACGCAGTTTGCGGGGCTTCTGCTGGCCTTAGAAATGGCCATCGCCATCTGGCGGGTGCATTTGCCGCAGGGACCGATTCTTGAAGTCTCGAACTACCAGTTCCCTCTCGCTCTCTTGGTCGGCGCATTCGCGCTGGCAGCGCTCGGCGCGGGCAGCATCTCACTCGACCACCTGATTTACGGTAGCCGCGGGAAAGCGCCGCGCCGGCCGAAGGAAAAGCGCTAAGCGGTTTGCGTCGACTGTGCTGCTGCGCTCGGCGCCGTTGCCGGCACAGGCAATGGCGCAACGGGCATCACGAGCCAGCATACGATGTAGCCGATCACCCCCGGGAAAAATGGCACCGGCATAATCGTCAGCAGGACCCACAGCAACCGCGCCATCGTTACATCCCAGCCCAGATACTCCGCAAATCCCGCGCACACTCCCGCGATTTTTATGTCCGTGGACGACCGCATCAAACGCTTTCCGGCCCATGGCGCGGTGCCCGCCGATGGCGTTGTGTGCTGGCGCACTCCACAGAAATAGCAGAAGTTCGAAGCCTCGGCGATTTCCCGCCTGCAATTCGAACAGTTCATGGCCACACCTCCCCGTCCAATGCCTCAATCTCTGTCCCTATGTACGAACGCGCGCCCCGAAAGGTTTCCTTCCAGCGCTAAAACTTTACGATGTCGCGCACCGCTCGAATGATGTCCGCCGTTTGCGGCAGGATGGCATCCTCAAGCTTTGGCTGGTAGGCGCAGAATGTGTCCGTAGCCGCCACACGCCGCACCGGCGCGTCCAGCTCCTCGAACAGCTCATCGGCAATGCGCGCGGCAATCTCCGCCCCGTAACCCCACGACCGCGTATCTTCGTACGCGACAATGACGCGATTCGTCTTCCTCACGCTGGCCGCAATCGCTTCCCAATCGTACGGACTCAACGACCGCAGATCGAGGATCTCCGTTGATATGTTCTCTCGCCCGAGCTCCGCCGCTGCGACCTCCGCGCGATGCACCATCGCTCCATACGTCACGATGCTCAGATCCGTTCCTTCGCGCACCACCCGCGCTTTCCCGAACGGTACAGTGTAATCCGCTCCCGGATACGGCGAACGATTATATGGCTGCCGGTACAAATGCTTGTGCTCGAGAAACAGCACGGGATCGTCTGAGCGTATCGCCGTCCGCAACATGCCGCAAACGTCGAGCGCCGTCGATGGCATCACTACGCGCAAGCCCGGAATATGCGTGAACGTCACTTCGCCGCACTGGCTGTGATAAATCGCGCCGCCCGTCAGATACCCGCCGATCGCCACGCGAATCACCACGGGACATTTGAAGCCACCAGCCGATCGCCACCGAATCGTCGCCAGCTCATTGCGAATCTGCATCATCGCCGGCCAGATGTAATCGAAAAATTGAATCTCCGGAACCGGCTTCAATCCGCGCGTCGCCAGTCCGATTGCGTTTCCGACGATGCTGGCCTCGGCCAGCGGTGTATTGAAAACGCGGCTCGCGCCAAAGCGCCTCTGCAATCCCGCCGTGGCCTTGAAAACGCCGCCCTTCCCTTTCACCTTCGAGAGATTCCCCTCGCGGCTCGCGTCGGCGACATCCTCCCCGAAGACAAGAATTCTCTCATCCCGCGCCATTTCATCCATCAGCGTGGCTGAAACCATCTCGACCATCGTCTTCGGCGCGCCGTGCGGATGCGGCTCGGCCTCAAAAACTTTCGACGTCGGGTCGACATCCGGCGAATACACGCATGCATAAATCGAATCCGGCGAAGGCATTTCCGCTGCCAGCGCGTGGTCCGTCGCATCCTGAATTTCGCGGTCGACGCTCGCTTCGATCTCCTCAAGTTCCGGCTCCTCCACTACTCCCTCGCGCACCAGGAATAGCGCGAATTTCGGCAACGGATCGCGGTGCGCTTCGTCTTCGCGCTCCGCTTCCGTCTTGTAGAGCTTCTCGTCGTCGCTCAGCGAATGCGAATACGGCCGCGTCACGTGCATGTGCACGAGTGCCGGACCGCGCCTCGCGCGGCAATGTGCGACCGCCTTCGACAGAACCGCATAATTCGCGATCGGATCGCTGCCGTCGCATTCTTCCACCGGCATGTTCGGGAAATTCGACATCAGGCGGGAAATGCTGCCTCCAGCGGTTTGCACTTCGACGGGAACCGAAATCGCGTATGCGTTATCTTCCACCACAAATAAAATTGGCAGCTTCCGGTTCGACGCGACGTTCAGCGATTCGAAAAATTCGCCCTCGCTTGTCGAACCTTCTCCTCCCGACGCATATACAATTTCATCCTTCTCGTGATGCACCGTCTCGCCGAGCGGCGCTTTCTCCGCCTGCTCGAGCGCCTTCGGAAATTCCTCGTAGTACAGCGAAGCCTCGGCCGCGCCGATCGATTGCACCCACTGCGTTCCCGTAGGCGACGACCGCGTAATCAAATTCAGCTTCGGATGCCCCCAATGTGAGGGCATCTGCCGCCCCGCCGAGCTCGGTCCGGCTTTCGCGCCCACCGCCTCTAGAAGCATTTCGAGCGGCGTCATCCCCAGCATCAGCGCTAGCGCCCGGTCGCGATAATACGCGTGGAACCAGTCGTAGCCCGGTTTCAGCAGCAATCCCGCCGCGGCCCCGATTGCTTCATGTCCGGCCCCGCTGATCTGGAAGTAGATTCGATTCTGGCGCTTGAGCTGGATTTCCTTGTCGTCGAGCCGCCGCGAAAGAAACATCGTCCGGTACATCCGAATCAAGGACTCGCGCGAGAGGCCGTGATATTTCGAGGCGTCGTACTTCGCAACCTTCGTGCGTGTTTGCGAGGGCATGCGATTCCTTCCGTCTCGTGTGGTTGCCTAGCGGGTTCGGTCTATTATAGCGAAACCCGGCCACGCCGCACCGGGAAAGCTCGTTCGCGCTCGTCCGCCGGTCAACACGCCATCCCTGCGTATTCACGCTGCTCATGCAGGCCGCGCCGGCTGCGGAGAGCCTACGTCAATTCGTCGAACAATTCTTCCGTCTTCTCGAATTCCGCCCCGCCGTGCCGCACCACTGTTCCGCCGGCCGCCTTGAACGGTTCTTCGTTCGGAATCCGGTCCAGCCAGCGCTGCAGTGATAACTTCTCGTGATCGGAGAAATCGAGCCGGACGAGCATCTTCACGGGCGCCGCTTCCGGTTTGGCCTCGTCCTTCTTGTTGCCCTTCTTCGCCGGTTTCTCTTTGGCCTCGCCGCCCGCTTCGACCGACGCACTCGCGTCGCCCTCAGCCCGCGCAAACTTCAGCAAAATCTTATTTCCCAGCCGGAATCCCTGCTTCCAGCCTTCAATCCGGTGCCGCGCCAGCTGCGCTGCCTCTTCATTCGTGCCAAAATCGAATATCAGGAATGCATGTGCCATGCATCTTCTATAACGGCCCTCGCGCACTGCTGTCAAGCACGCTCTCCCGGTCGCGCCCCTATTCGCCGACATCCCAGTTGCGCGATTTCCTCCGCCGTGTTAGCCTCAGCGAACAAAAAGCGAAGCCATATTGCTCTCGGGAGGCTGCTTGCCACAATCTTTAGCCGTTCGCTCGCGCTCCACACTCGACGCCGTTCGCGACGCCCTCGGCGAGTTCGCCTCGCGCGATCGCGCTGGCGAAGTTCTCACCGCCGTCCGGCATTTCCCGGCGCGCGACGCCCAATTTGCTCCGATGCCGTCCTGGGTTCGCCCGGAGCTCGCCGCCGCGTATCGCGCGAAGTCCGTCGAGCAGCTTTACACCCATCAGGCGATAGCCGCCGAAGCCGTCCGTCAGGGCAAAAACCTTGTAATCGTTACCCCGACCGCATCCGGAAAAACGCTCTGCTACAACTTGCCGGTCCTCAACGCCATTCTCGAAAACACCGATACGCGTGCGCTCTATTTGTTCCCAACGAAAGCTCTCACGCAAGACCAGCTTGCCGAACTGCACGACCTCGCCACGCGCCTCGATGACGCCTTCGGCGTCTTCACCTACGATGGCGACACTCCGGGTGACGCGCGCAAAGCCATTCGCGAGCGCGGCCACGTCATTCTCACCAATCCCGATATGCTGCACACAGGCATTCTTCCGCACCACACCAAGTGGCTGCGCCTGTTTGAGAATCTCCGTTACATAGTTCTCGACGAGCTGCACACGTATCGCGGTGTTTTTGGCAGCCACCTCACGAATGTCCTCCGCCGGCTGCGCCGCATCGCGGGGTTCTACGGCTCCGAACCGCAATTTATTTGCTCTTCGGCCACCATCGCGAATCCCGGCGAGCTTGCATCTCAAATCACCGAATCGAAGGTCGAAGTTCTCGATGAAAATGGCGCGCCGTCCGCCGAAAAGGTTTTTGTTTTTTACAATCCACCGGTCGTCAATCGCAATCTCGGAATTCGCCGAAGTTATCTCAACGAAACCACGCGCGTCGCCAAGGAACTTCTCGGCCGCCATCTGCAAACCATCGTCTTCACCAACAGCCGCCTCCATACCGAAGTGATGTTGACCTATCTCCAGCAGGCGTTTCCTGCGCCTCCCGAAGGCGAAGACCCCATTCGCGGCTATCGCGGTGGCTACTTGCCCGGGGAACGCCGCGCCGTCGAGCGCGGTTTGCGCGAAGGCCGCATCCGTGGCGTCGTCTCAACCAACGCGCTGGAGCTTGGCATCGATGTCGGTTCGCTCGATGCCGCCGTCATGGCCGGATATCCCGGCTCCATAGCGTCCACGTGGCAGCGCGCCGGCCGCGCTGGGCGCCGCACGGGAGCCTCTTGCGCCGTGTTCGTCGCATCGTCCGCGCCGCTCGACCAATTCATCGTCCAGCATCCGGATTATTTTTTCGGCCGCTCACCCGAACATGCTTACGTCCAACCCGACAATCTCGAAATCCTTGTGAATCATCTGAAGTGCGCCGCTTTCGAATTGCCGATCGCTCCCGAAGAAAAATTCGGCAGCGTCGATGTTCCCGCGCTCTGCGAACAATTGGCGGACGCAGGTTATTTGCACGAAAGCGGCGGGAACTGGCACTGGGTGCAAGAAGCATATCCGGCCGATACGGTCAGTTTGCGCTCGGTTACGTCCGACAATTTCGTCATCATCGATACGACCGGCAACGAATCCCCGGAAGAGGGAACCTCGGGCGATCCCGAAGTCATCGGCGAAGTCGATTTCTCGAGCGCGCTCACCACTGTCCATCCCAAAGCCATCTACCTTCACCAGGGCCAGCAATATCACGTCGAAAATCTCGATTTCGACCAGCGAAAAGCCTATGTCAAGCGCGTCAGCGTGGAATATTTCACCGACGCCATTCGCTACACGCAAGTGCGCGTGCTCGAAATTGCCGAGGAAGAATCGACCACCGGCCCGGCGATGCGCGTTCACGGCGACGTGCTCGTCCGCTCGCAGGTCGTCGGCTTCAAGAAAATCAAATTCTTCACCAACGAAAATGTCGGCGCTGGAAAGCTCGAGCTGCCGGAAAACGAAATGCACACGACGGCGTTCTGGATCACCCTCGATCGCTCTCTCGTCGCCGCGCTCGATTATCCGCTCTCCGATCGCCAGGCCGGCATGTTCGGCCTGCTGCGCGCTCTGGAATCCATGGCAACTCTGCTGCTCATGTGCGACCCCCGCGATCTGGGAACCGCCATCGGCGAGCGGCCGCCTAGCCCCGGCATCCTGCCCGACTGGCAGGATCCCGCCGAAATTGCCGCGGAGACAAATACGCCGCACGATTATTTCGAGCCGAACCTGTATCTCTACGACGCCTATCCCGGCGGCATCGGCTTTAGCGAGCCGCTCTTCCGCGTCCACGATCTGCTTCTCCGTCGCACACGCGAATTAATCTCGTCGTGCCCGTGCGAACGGGGCTGCCCGTCGTGCGTCGGTCCGTCCGGCGAAAAGAGTGAGAAGGCCAAGGAAGTGGCGCTCTCAATCCTTAACAAAATCTGCGCGTAGAATGAACGGCGGCGTATTCTCATGGGACTGACACCACACGATCGGATGAACCGGATTGCGGCGCTGAAGCCGCCCCGAAAGCGCGCTGCAGGCTCGTACACAGAATTGACGCGCGGCTTCATGCCATCCGTCGCGGAAGGATCTTCGCGTCTCGCTCAACTTCTCGGCGCGTCCGTTCAATCTACGCGCTACGGCGAACATCTCTCGCTCCGCCGCTGGTTTTCGGATTTGCCGCTGTGCGAGCCGACTGTTTCTTCGCTCCGCCTGCTCGCCCCCGGCGCGCCGGAGGACGCCGCCGAACCGCGCAACTGGCTCTTCCTCGATACCGAGACAACAGGCCTCGCCGGCGGCACCGGCACCTATCCCTTCATGATTGGCCTGGCCTGGTGGGACGCGGGCGGCCTCGAAGTCGAGCAATTCTTCATGCGCGACCTCAGCGAGGAGCATTCCGTCCTCGTCGCTTTGAACGAGCGGCTGGCCGAGCGGCAGATTCTCGTCACCTTCAACGGCAAATCGTTCGACTGGCCGCTGCTTGAAACCCGCTATCGCATGACGCGCAAGATCAAGATTCCGTCGCTGCGCGCTCATCTCGATCTCCTGCATCCCGCGCGCCACCTCTGGCGTCTGCGGCTGGGCTCCGTGCGTCTGATCGAACTCGAACGCCATGTTCTCGGGCTCAACCGCGGTCCCGACATCATGTCCGAACTGATTCCGCAAATTTATTTCGATTTTCTGCGCGGCGGGCCGCCGGAACCGCTCGTGCCGATCTTCTACCACAACCAGATGGACCTCGTCGGTCTCGCTGCGCTGGCCGGAAGGGTTTTTTCGCTCCTGGCAGCGCCGGAATCCTTGAGTGCCGACGCCCTCGAGTTGTTCGGCGTTTCCCGCATCTGCGATCGCCGCGGCGAATCCGCCCGCGCGCGGGGACTCTATGCGCAAGCGATCGAAGGTGACCTGCCTCCTCGGGCCGATCGCGCCGCCCGATCCGCTCTCGCGCGCATCGCCAAACGCGACGGCGATTTCCATCTTGCTACATCGCTCTGGATGGATTTGCGCGAGATCTCCCGCGACGGCATCGAAGCCTACGAGGAGCTGGCGAAATATTACGAGCATCGCGCGCAGGAGCCGCAACGCGCCGCGGATCTGATGGGAGAAGCGCTGGCCGGATTGCGCCGTGCCCGCAACGCCGGAATTTTCCCGCGGGCGCTAAGCGCGAAATTTCAGTCACGCCTGGGATTTCGTCTGGCGCGCCTCCGCAACAGACTTACGCGCGAGGCAAGCCGCCCGCTCTTGCGCCCAGTTTCTGTTGAATCGCCGGACCGATCGACCGAATCAAATTGATCAGCGGAAATGGCAGGGATTCGGGTGCGCGAATCGGATGGCGCGTGTTTCGCAAGTCTTCCACACTTGCCTTCGGAGGTACAACGTATGGCCGCACCAAGTAATGCCTATTTTCAAACCGAGCTGGAAAGTCGCCGCCAGCGGCTCGTTTCTGCGATGGACGGGTCGGCGCCGAACGACGGCCTGACCGACTTACTTGCACAGGTCGATGCGGCGCTCGAACGCGTGCAGACGGGAACGTTCGGTCTGTGTGAAGTCTGCCACGAAACAGTCGAAGCCGATCGCCTCAGAAAAGATCCGCTTATCCGCTTCTGTCTCGATCACCTCAGCGCGGAAGAACGCCGCGCTCTCGAGCGCGATTTGGAAGGCGCAGCGGGCATTCAAAGATCGCTGCTTCCCGCTCAGGACATTCATGCTGTGGGTTGGCGCATCCACCATCACTACTGGCCCGCCGGGCCCGTGAGCGGAGACTACTGCGACGTGATTCAGCCGAACGATCGCGAAGGCGCGCTCTATTTTCTCTTAGGCGATGTCTCCGGCAAGGGCATGTCGGCGTGCATGCTCATGGCGCATCTCCACGCCATGTTTCGCAGCCTGATTCCGCAGCGCCATCCGCTCGATCAATTGCTGGCCTCCGCGAATCGCCTGCTCTGCGAAAGCGCCATTGGCGGACTCTACGCGACTCTGGTGTGTGGACGAGCGAACTCCGACGGTAATATTGAAATCGGAAGCGCGGGACATCTCCCGGTTTGGCTCGCAGGCTGCGCGGGAGTGCGGACGATCTCGGCGACGGGTATGCCTTTGGGATTGTTCTCCACTTCAACGTACACCACGCAGAAATTCCAGCTCGACCCCGGGCAATGCCTGTTCCTCTACACGGACGGCCTCTCGGAATCGCGCGATTCAAATGGGGATGAGTACGGCGAAAAACGCCTGCGCCAGTTCATCGGATCGCAATATCAACTGGCTCCCGCCGAATTCTCGGCGGCATGCCTCAGCGATCTCCACGCCTTCTCGGACGGGAAGCCTCCGACCGACGATCTAACCTTGATGGTGGTTCGCCGCGAAAATTAAACCGCTGGAAATCACAGGGACGCGCGATTCACGGCCGTGACGCTTCCTGGCGCAATCCGTACTGTTACCGTTGACTTCGCGGGAGCCTCGAGTTCACCCGGCGCGGCCGGCCAGCCGATCGCGCGACTCAGCTTGTCGAACATTTCGCGGTCAGCGCCCTCGAGCGACACACAATCGCTCGCGAGGCAGCGCAGAAAAACGCCCCCGGCGTCGCTCTTGAACTGGAAATAATTCGGCCGCCGTACGAGATCCGTCCGTTTCTTGTATTTCAGTTCGAGTGCATCGCTGTACTGGCCAAAGAAACGCGCGGCGTCATCCGAGCTATCGAGATGCACGCGCACGATAAGTTCCGTCCGCTTTGTCTTCGTGTCTTCGAAAACCGCGTAGCGATCTCCCGCCCAGTACGGCGCAACCCTTTCCGCGCTCTCCTCGCCGACGAATTGCTTCAAGACTTCGCGAAGCGCGAATTCGCCCAGAACATTTTCTTCCAGCATCTTCCATTCCGCTGGGACGAGCCCGCTCCATTTCGGCAGCGTTACGGTTTCCGGCTTCACGCCCTTCAGATACAGCTCCGGGTGAATGATCTGCTGTGTTGACACCGGCGGATTTTCGAACAACTTGTGCAAATCTTTCCAGCCGGTATTCGCTTTCAGGAACTGCTGTGCGAACGTTGTGCCATCCAGGTAAGGAAAAAGAAGCTCGTCGCGAATGACCGGCGGCGCCTTCGAAAGAAGCGGATCCTTCTCCATTTCACTGACGCTGCTGGCGCGGATGATCGCGGTGACGTCAGGCAAATCGCGAACGCTCATTTTCTGATCCGCGAGTGAATAGTCGATCATGGCAGCGACGGCTGTTCCCTCACTGACGGAATCGCGCGCCAGCTCCGCATCGTCGTTCGGCCTCGCTGCTTTGATCCATTCGTCCAGGTGAAACGACTGGTCGACGAGAGCGTGCGTGAGCTCATGAGCCATTACGCTGCGCTGTTCGTCGGCGGGAATCCAGTCCGCGATATAGAATTCCTTGGCTTTTGGATCGTAGAGGCCCGCGACCTGATCGGTGAGAACGTCGAGCATGAAGGAGTCGAGAGGAAAATCCTTGGGGATCAGGCCGAACGCCTCGAGCGCTTTGCGATCGGCGTATTTCTGGTCCGCGTTCTTGTCTTCCGCGTCTTCGCGGATCAGGTAATCGCGAATTTCCTGCTTTGAACGCAGCGTCTTCTTCAGCGGCTCTTTTATCGGTAAACTGAGCAGCGCGCTCATTTGCGCGAGAACTTCGTCGGCCGCGTGTATAAATTCCGGGCCTCCGTGCACGGCGCCTTGCGTCCCGGCGACAGGAGCGGTCGGCGGCGAAGCGGCTTGCTGTCCCCAAACCCGCGCGCCTGCAGGAGCGAGCGCGAAGAGAACGATCAGAACTAGCGCGAGCCTGAACCGCGTGCCCGTCATCGTGATCGAGACCCCGAGAAATTTGCCATAAGAATTCAGGATATCAGGTTTTCGAAATAATTCCCCAACCGGTCTGCGGCGATTCGTCTCGCTGTGGCGCAACCGCGCCGCTGTTCTGTTTACGGAACAGCACGTGGGCGGTCTGCTATAATCTCCCCTCATACTCCCGGCGGGGATGCTCTTTGGGGGAATTCATGCAGCCCGGGTCTAGCCTTAGACAGGTGCGTGAGCGACTGGGACTCACGTACCGCGACGTCGAACAATCCAGCTACGAATTGGCCAGCAAGCATGGGCGCCCGGAATTCATAATTCACATCAGCCGCCTGGCCGATATCGAAAACGCTGGCGTCACTCCGACGCTGCACAAGCTCTATACGCTATGCACGCTCTATCATCTCGACGTTTTCGAAGTCTGCCAGTGGTACGACATTCCCCTCGAAGAACATTTTCGCGACGGTTTCGCTCACGGCGCTAAGAATACCCATCTCGCCACGCCCCCTCGACGCCTGAGTTTGCCTCTGCGATTCGATCCCGCATTCGACCCGCGCCGCAGCGACAGTCTCACGCGAATGGTCGAGTCGTGGAAACAGTTCGAAGGAGCCTTGCTCGACGGCACGAAGCACCGCTACGGTTTTGTCGGCACAGAGGACCGATGGATGGATCCTCTTGTCCGTCCGGGCTCGCTGCTCCTGATTGATCCGATGCTGCAGGAGATCGACGCTGGTGGCTGGCAGAATGAATTCGAAAGGCCGCTCTATTTTGTGGATATCCGCCGGGGCTATCGCTGCTCGTGGTGTTCGCAGGATCGCGGACGCCTGATTTTGCAGCCTTATCCGCATTCATCGAGCGCACCCGAATGCTATCGGTATCCGGAAGATGCCGAAATCGTTGGGAGGGTGGTCGGCGTCGCTATGCGGCTAACGCAACGCTAACTTGTTCGGCTACAAAGAGTTCCAGTAAGATTCGCAGGTTCGAGCAGAATAGATCCCGCATATACTCCGGGGTGCCGAGTGGCATCAGCAGGCGATAGAACTCAAGTTCCATCCAATTCGCCGCCACCTCCGTGAGTCCCCCTTCCATCCCGGCTAAACACGACCGCAAATCCAACTCCTGCTTTTCGAGGGGTGTCTCGAGAATCTTCTGAAAAATTTCTTCATGGCAGTAATACAGCGCGGGATGGACGCCACGCTCTTGAAAAACCGCCTCGAGGCCCGCGTGGCTATACCGCCCGGAGCCAAGGTCCCGCAGCGTCGCGACGTGAATCAACCTCCCGAACTGGCTGGGAATCGCCGCGAGAGTGCGCAAAGTGAAGTCGTCGATGATTCGCTGATTCTGTTGGAAGCGCTCCAAAGACTCCATCGGCCTGCCTGTTCTGTTTTCCGAACGTTTTCGGTTCTACCTGCCGTTTCCGATTTACTTCGTTAAGACTGTCCCCATTCAAGGAGGATTCTCAACATGAAACAAATAAAAGTACTGGCGCTGTTAGCGCTCGTGTCGGCCATGCTACTCCCTGTCGCCGTTGGCGTCAACACTCTTTCGGTAAATAGTCAACCCATTTGGGCTGATGGTTCGGGGATGCCGATCCCGCCACTGCCGCCAACCAAGCCGGTGCACGGTTTCCTCGACGGTTCGGGGATGCCGATCCCGCCACTACCACCGACGGGACCAAAAGGGTAGGGTTCAGCCACTCGGAATCGAAGCGGATCGTGGTTTACTTGCTTGCTACTGGGTGCTATGATGCGCTTCGATTCCGATGCATTTCGATATCTTGCACAATCCTCGCTGGGTCATCGGGCTTCTCCTGGACGCTAGTGTTGCTGCGCTTGCCCTTCGTCATAAATTTTTCAGCCGGCTGCCATGGTTCACCGTCTATCTGACTCTGCTTGTGGTTGTCGAGGTCATCCAATTGTTGGTGGTCGGCGTCGCAGGCTTCACGTCCAGGACGTACTTCTGGTCATACTGGCTCGCGCAAGTCCCACTCATGGCGATACGCGCGATTGTCATTGGGGAGGCGTGCCGGCAGATTCTTGCGCCCTACATAGGAATTTGGCGGCTTTGCCGAATGCTATTGATCGGAGTCGCCGTACTGCTCCTATCCTCCGCGAGCGTCGCCGCCTATCACAGCCAAAATTCATTCGTCACGTTTCTTTCAACCGCCGAACGCGGCCTCGAGCTCGCGATTGTGGGCACGCTCGTGTTCGGTCTCGCGTTCTCACGCTATTACCGGATCCGCATTGAGCCTGCCATTGCGCTTGTGGTGGGCGGGCTCGCCTTTTACTCCGCGATCCAGGTCGCCAGTACTGGGTTATTGAAAACGTGGCTCGGATCTTACTACCCGATCTATACTGAAATTCGTATCGACTCCTTCGCAGTGGCGATGCTGATGTGGCTCGCCGCAGTATGGAAACCGATCGCGGAACAGAAGAGGGTCGAGCTGCTCGATTCCCGGGTGTATATGACCCTCATGCCCGAGATGAATTTCCGGCTTCGCCGCTTGAATACGCGCCTTTCGGAGATCATGAAGTGACCTTGACGGCGATCCTATTCATTGCTGGTGCGGTTCTGTTGCTGGCCGTGGTCGCGTGGCTCTTGGTTCGTCCGTTGGCCGCCGAATCCGCGCTGGGGCCTGTTGTCACTTCGGAGCTGGAGGCTCTTTCCGCGCGCCACTGCCGTCATCTCACGCAGATGCGCCAAGCATTGGCTACTGATGATCGTGCGTTCATCGATCGGCGTTTGCCCGCCTCCGCGGCCAAGAGAGTGCAACTCGAGAGGCGCAAGGTTCTCCGAAAATATCTGTCCGCGATAGGGGAGGATTTTGCACGGCTCGACAATCTGGCCCGCGTTGTCGCGTCACACTCGCCCGAAATCGTGCACGCCCAGGAAGCCGAAAGACTTTGGCTCGAATTGCGCTTCCGTCTGTTGTATCGAACCTCGGTGGTTCGCCTATGGGCCGGTGGCAGCCTCGAAATCACCGCCCTCACGCAGCTGGCGGACATCGTCGCAGGCCGCGCCCGCGAACTCGAGGCGCTCATGACCTGGATGCAAACCCCTGCTGCCGAACGAGCCATGCGCGGCGCGTCCGGCGTGTAACTCGCTCATTCCTCCAGCGCAATTTCCCGCTGCCCGTGGCGTTACACTTCGCGACGTCCGTTGCCGGCACCCGCGACGCGCGTTCGCCCAAGGCCATTGCCAGAACCGGCACATTCCTTGGAAAGCGTGACAATCTCCTCCCGACAGCCTGCGACAATAGATGATGATGCCAGACACCCCTCACGTGAGGCCTTTATCGTGGAACGCGAAAAGATTCTGATTGCGGATGACGAAGAGGCCATCCGGGAAGTCATTTCGACACTTCTAGAGACCAAGGGCTACGTCTGCCAGGCCGTTCCAAACGGCCTCGTCGCTCTTGAACATTTCCGCCGCGAATCCCCGTCCCTGGTCCTGAGCGATATCGTCATGCCCGAAATGGACGGGCTGAAGCTGCTCGCTCAGTTGCGCGAGCACGATCCAGACGTTCCGGTGATCATGGTCACCGCGATGCACGATATCTCAATCGCGCTCGAGGCCATCCGCAACGGAGCGTACGATTACATTCTCAAGCCGTTCGAGAAAGATCAGCTTTACGTGAGCGTGCGCCGCGCGCTCGAGCATCGCCGGCTGGTCATGGAGAATCGGACGTACCAGAGTGATCTCGAGCAGCTCGTCGCCGAACGTACGCAACAACTCTCGCTGGCGCTGCGCGATCTCGAGCAATCTTACGACTACACGCTCGAAGCGCTGGGCGGCGCGCTCGACGCGAAGGATGCGGAGACCGAAGGCCATTGCCAGCGCGTGACTGCTTTCACGATCACCATCGCGAAGTCGATGAACGTCGACAAAATGGCGCTCCGCCACATCGCTCGCGGCGCCTTCCTTCACGACATTGGCAAGATGGGCATTCCTGATTCCATCCTGCGCAAGCCGGGCCCGCTCACCGCCGACGAGCGCACCACCATGCGGCGACACTGCGACATCGGATTTTCCGTGCTCGAGAGGATTCCGTTTCTCAAGGAAGCCGCGGAGATCGTTCTGACCCACCAGGAGTGTTTCAACGGGTCAGGTTACCCGCGCGGATTGAAAGGTGAGAAGATTCCGCTTGGCTCGCGCATATTCGCCGTTGCCGACACGCTCGACGCCATGATTTCCGACCGCCCCTATCGCAAAGCTCTGCCCATCTCGGCGGCGCGTGAGGAAATTCAGCGCAATTCCGGAACGCAATTTGATCCGCGAGTCGTCGACGTCTTTCTTTCGATTCCCGACCGCGTTTGGCTGGAGCTTCACGACAATACGGTCGATCCGTTCCGTCTCACACAGCTCGAGCGCGTTTGAGCCTGGTAAGCATTCGACGCCAATCACGGAATCGCCGCGACCCCGCGTTATTCCTAACTCGCCCTAGAAGTCGTATCGCAGCGAGAACCGCGTCCGCCGCGAATCAAGCAAAGTTTCGGTAATCACCCCCAAGGCCGGCGGATCCTGCAAGGTCATTCGAGCGTTGCGCCGCTTGCATTTCTTCGAAATAACTTGCGACGACTCTGCGTCTTGCGCACGACTCAGAACGCGGTTAGTATCCGCATCAGAGGGAGATGGCATGGCACTGGTGCCGATCAAGACATCGACGGGAACGGGCTACTGCGATTGCGTCCACGGCTGCTACGAACTGGCGAGCCTGCGCGATGAAGAAACCGGAAAAGGATATTGCCCTGCCTGCGGCAAAGATCATTTGGCGATGAATCAGGGTCTTGGTATTGCGCAGCCGCCGCCCTCGAAATTGCCGGCCAGCGAGCCTTCTTCCCCCGCAATTAACGTTCCCGATGCCGCTGATCCGCCGGGCCGCCTCCGTTAAATCGGCCGCTCTTTTCCGTTCCCGGCGCGCGTTTCCACGAAAATCTGTCCAGAGAATTCCGCAATCGTCGCGATCACTTGCGATTCCCTGCAATGACGCGCCGTAGCGACCCTCTTCGCGAGTCTCTTCGCAAGTTCTCTCGCTTGTGCTCTCGCCTGCACAAAACGCCCGGTTCGTAGTAATCTTTCGCGCACCACCTGGCGGGGGAGCCCCATGCTGGGGACGCAGCGACCGGGTCCGATGCCTGTTCGAATATCCATTCTTGAAGTCGCGCAGGTTCTCCTCAAGCGGCTCTGGCTGCCGTTCGTGTCCCTGGCTGCCTTCCTGGTGATCTGCATGACCGGCTATTCCTGGCTCGAGGGTGTGAGCTGGGTCGACTCGCTCTTCTGGATCATTCATCCTTACTCGATGCATCCCGAAGGCCTCAAGAATGCCACGAAGCTTTTCAGCATCGCTGTGTACGCCGGGGTGTTCACGTTCGAAGTGTGGATTGCGGAGCGCGCGCTCGTCTCGCTGTTCCATCCGGAAAGCGGCGCGGTCTGGAGGACAATGATGATTGAGGTGGGAATTCAAAACGCGCGAGAACATTTCATTTTGTGCGGCTATGGCCAGGTCGGCCGCACCGTCGTCGAACAACTTCGCCGCGAAAACATTCCGTTTATCCTGATTGAATCGAACGAAGGGCTCTACCGCCAGCTTCTGAGCGAAAGCATGCTGGTCATTCACGGTGACGCCAAACGCCACAGCGTTCTGGAATCCGCCGGGATCCAGCGCGCCCGCGGAATTTGCGCCTTGATCGACAACGACGCGGACAATCTCTACATCACCATCACCGCGAAATCTCTCAATCCCAAAATCCATGTCATTACGCGCGCCGGCCAGTCTCGCTACGCACAAGCCATGCGCAGTTCCGGCGCCGATGAAGTCGTGATTCCGGAGTATGAGGGCGGCCTCGTCGTCGGCCGCATGATCTCCAAGACCGCGCAGTCGAAAACACGCGGGGCGTGACTCTCTCGCTGGGAATTCTTAGACGATGGCATGCCGGCTAAGCGAAAGCCCAAATTGGCGTTCGAGTTGACGGATTGTGCGGCAGGAGCCTCAATCCCCTAAATCGTGCTGGCGAAGCGGGTGCTGGAAACTTCTGACGTGCGGCTCAAGTTGCGCCGGCGATAGAGGAACGAAAAAATTCCCACGAACATACCGAGCGGCGGAAAAAGCAGGATCAGAATGCCGTTGCGTAGCGCTTCGCGCGCCTGCGGCGCAGCCGCCGATGCAGTCTGATAGCACATGGCGCAGCCCTGCGCCGAAGCTGACGGAGCAACCGCAAAAGTCGCGCCCAAAATCAAAATCGAAAGCACACCTGCGATCCGAATTGTTCTTCCGATTCTCAAGCGTTCAACCCTTCCGCTTCTCAAATGCCCGTTCGCCTCACTTTACCACTTCCCGATCAGTGCGGCCGCAAATTCATCGACCGCAGGCTGTCCGGGAAAAAGAAAATCAGCATCATGCAGATGCAAAATACTGCCGTGGGAACGAGGATCAAGAACAATCCCAGCCGCTCGAAGCGCAAATGCATGAAGTACGACACGATCAGGGCCGCTTTGATCAGTGACAACCCGAGAAGAATCGTTAACATCAGCATGGGATTCAATCGCAAGTACGCGAGAAACACTTCCACCGCCGTGATGGCCAGCAGCCAGAACCACACCTGCGTAAATAATTTTGTGCTGCCAACTTCGTGGCTTTCGATCGCCGCTTCATGTGCGCTCATCCGTTCGCTCCTAGCCCTTCAAGTTGACGGACATCAGATAGACCAGCGGAAAGATGAACATCCAGACGAGATCGACGAAGTGCCAGTACAGGCCGCTGACCTCGACGTCCTCGGCCTTGAATTTCCCTTTTCCAAATCCCCACGCGATGACCGCCAGGTAGATGACACCGACGGTGACGTGCAGCATGTGCAGCCCCGTCAATCCAAAAAATGTTCCGCCGAAAAGCGGCACGCCCCACGGATTCGACCACGGCGTAACGCCTTCGCCGATGAGTGTGTACCACTCGGTCGCGTGGATGGCCACGAACGCCAAGCCGAAGAACATCGTCCAGCCCAGACAGCGCAGCGTCTTCTTACGATCCCCGCGATGCGCTGCGGCGACGCCCAGCACCATCGTCAAGCTGCTGCTCAGAAGCACCAGCGTCATCAGCGTGGACTTCGCGATCGCCGGCCAAATCTCAAACGGCCGCGGCCAGTCCGGATTCGAGAGCCGCACGTACGCGTAGGCCACCAGAACCGCCGTAAAAGTCAGCGTATCCGAAACAATGAACAGCCACATCCCCAGCTTTTTCGAATTGATCGCAAACGGGGACGCGCCGCCTGACCACGGCGATGCGATGATCCCCTCGGGTTCCGAATGACTCACGTTTCACCGTCCCAAAAGTAGGAGTAGGAATAGGAACACCCAAAGTGCATCCATAAAATGCCAGTACATCGCGGCGATGGACGTCGCCGTGTCCTGCGTCAATCGTTTCCCCGAACGAACGACGACAATGAGCAGCGCCAGTATCCCACCAAGAAGATGCAGGCCGTGCGCCGCCGTGAACACGTAAAAAAAACTGCTGCTTGGATTCGTCGCGAGAAAAACGCCGGCCTTCGCCAGCTGCCGCCACGCGATCACTTGGCCCACGAGAAAAAGAAAACCCAGGGCCGTCGTCACGAACCACCAGTGGCGGAAGCTGGCCTTATCTCCCTGCTTGAAAAAATGCCGCGCGCGATGCAGCGTGACGCTGCTCAGCAAAAGGATCGCCGTATTCAGCCACAGGATCTTGGGTACGTCGAGCTTCCGCCAGTCATCCGACGCGCCCTGCCGCACGACGTAAGCGCTCACCAACGCCATAAAGAACATCAGGATGCCGCCGAGGCCCACGGTCATGCCCGTGACATAGGCTCGCTGCGGGATCGGCGATCCGCCGGGGCCTCCCCCGTCGCCTCCGCCTCCACCACCGCCCGGTGGCGGGCCATCTTTGCCGGAACCCCCCCGCCTGCCCGGCTCGAGAATTTTAATTTGTTCGGTTTCTGTGATGGTTGGCATCGGAAACCTTCACTTCGCTCGCTGAACCTCTTCCGGCGTCAGATTCTGCGGAGTGAAATCTTCCGCCATCCCCGGAACGCTGAATTCGTAGGGTCCGCGATACACGCTTGGATAAAGGCCGTTGAAATTGTCGTGCGGCGGCGGCGTCGCCGTTGTCCATTCCAGCGTCGTCGCATTCCACGGATTGTCCGTAGCTTTCTTGCCGAATTTTAAGCTCCAGAAGAAATTGAAAAGGAAAATGAGCTGCGCGCCGCCGGTAATGAACGCCGCGATGGTCATGAAGTGATGGATCGGCTGCAAGTCCACCAGGTAATTCACGCCCGTGTAATCCGCATAACGCCGGATCGATCCCGCGATGCCCGCGAAATGCATCGGCATAAAGATGCAGTATGTTCCCGCGAAGGTGATCCAGAAATGCAGCTTCGCCAGCGGCTCGTTCAACATCCGCCCGAACATTTTCGGATACCAGAAGTGCGTCGCTGCGAAAATTCCGAAAATCGCCGCCACCCCCATCACCAGGTGGAAATGGGCGACGACGTAATATGTCGCGTGCAGCCGGTTATCCACCGCCGGCTGCGCCAAAAATAGCCCCGACAAACCTCCGCTCACGAACAGCGAAACGAATCCCAGCGCGAACAACATCGGCGACCGGAATTGTATCTTCCCGTTCCAGAGCGTCCCCAGCCAGTTGAACGTCTTGATCGCCGATGGCACACCGATCGACATCGTCAACAGCGAAATCGCAAATCCCGAATACGGGCTCATCCCGCTCACAAACATGTGATGGCCCCAGACCATAAATCCAAGTATCCCGATCGCGCACATCGCGTAAGCCATCGCTCGATAGCCGTACACAGGCTTCCGCGAAAACGTCGAAAGCACGTGTGACGCCACGCCCATTCCCGGCAAAATCGCGATGTACACCTCGGGATGTCCGAAGAACCAGAACAAGTGCTGCCACAGAATCGGCGAACCGCCCTTATGTGCCAGCACCGTGTCGCTCACGATTTCGCCCGCCGGAATGAAGAAACTCGTCCCCGCGGATCGATCGAGTATCAGCAAAACGCCCGCCGACAAAAGCACGCCAAACGCCAGCAATCCGAGAATCGCGGTAATGAACCACGCCCACACGGTCAGCGGCATCCGCATCAGCGACATTCCCGGAGCGCGAAGATCGATCGTCGTGGCGATGAAGTTCAGCGCCCCCATCAGCGACGCCACGCAGAACAGCGCGATGCTGACGATCCACAGTGTCTGCCCCAGGCCCTCGCCAGGTCCCGTGATCTCGCCCAGTCCGCTCAACGGCGGATACGCCGTCCAGCCGCTGATCGGCGATCCGCCCGGAACGAAAAACGCCGCCATCAACGCGACGAACGCGAGAAACGTCGTCCAAAACGACAGCATATTCAGCGTCGGAAACGCCATGTCCGGCGCGCCGATCTGGATGGGCAGAAAATAATTACCGAATCCGCTTTGCGGCGCTGTCGTCAGGACGAAGAACACCATGATCGTGCCGTGCATCGTCACCAGTCCCAGATATTGCTCCGGCGTCATAATTCCGCCCGGAACGAACGGCAAATGCGCGGCTGGCCACACCAGATGGAACCGCATCAGCATCGAAAGCACGATTCCCACGCACACCGCCACGAGTGCCAGCAGGAAATATTGAATGCCGATCACCTTATGATCGAAGCTGAAAATATACTTCCGGATGAACCCGCTCGGCGCCTGCGCGACGTGCACGGATTCGGCATGCGAACTCATTCATGGCCTCCTGATTGCCGGGAATCGTTCACTGCCCTGCCGCCTGCTGCTTGAGGAAATTTCCGTAGTCCGCTGGCGAGACAACGTTGAGGAAACTCCGCATCCGGTAATGTCCCAGCCCGCACAATTGCGTGCACACGATTTCGTACTGCCCTATCTTCGTCGCCGTGAAATGCAGCGGGATCACCATGCCGGGCACTGCGTCCTGTTGCAGCCGCAGTTCCCGCACGTAGAAATTGTGGATCACGTCCTGCGAGCGGAGCAGCAGTTCGACCTGATGATCCACGGGAATCGTCAGCGTCGGCAGAATGATGTCGTCCTTCGAAGCCGGATCGTTCATGTCCAGCCCGATCGGATTGCCCGTCGACGCGCTTACTTGCTTCGGATCGAGCCGTCCGAACTTCCCGTCCGGTCCCGGATAACGGAAGTTGAAGACGAATTGGTTCTCGGTCACTTCGATTCGAATCGCGTCCGCATCGGCGGGCGTGAACCGAGTCGCCGCCCACGCTTCGCGACCGAGAACGCCGAGGCCGAGGAAAAGGATTATCGTCGCGGTGGTCCAGAGGAATTCGAGCACGTTGTTGCCATGCGTGTACGTCGCCTTTTGGCCGTGATCCCGGAATCTGAAAATGGCGTACGCCAGACCCAGTTGCGACAGGATGAATACGAATCCGGTGACGTAGAGCGTCAAATCGTATTGGCGGTCCACCATGTTCCCGATGTCCGTGATGGACGGCGGAGCCGGAAAGAGCTTGGCTGCAAAGACGTATACCGTCACGGCGACCATCGTCACCAGCAGAAGAGCCAGGACCGCAGGCGTCGCCACCGATCCGCTGCTGCGAAATCTTCTCTGCATCGCTTTCGCTCCAGTTGTATCGATAACTTTGGCGACCGCAAAAGCACCTTCACGCTCCCGCGGTGTCTGTAGGACTGCGTATCATATCGAAGCGCGGCCGAATTTCAAGGAGCAATCTGCGAAACGCCGCGCCGCCGCTTTCCCGTTTGGACCTTCTGACGGGGAATCCTATTCAAGTTTTCGATCGAATCGAGAGGAAGGTTGGTGATGTCGTGCACTGAAGTTGTAGAGACCGCTGAGCGCGAGGAAAGATTCTCTGCGACTATGCTAAGGAGCGCGCCACGCCGGCACCATCGAATGTCGAAGCCACTTCGCCTCGCTTCGCGCGCAGGCTTCAAAATCTCTGCGTTGGAAATCTTGGTGCGGAAGGGGGGATTCGAACCCCCACGCCTTGCGGCGCCACCCCCTCAAGATGGTGCGTCTGCCAGTTCCGCCACTTCCGCAATGAGAGGAATGTGCTGAAGATTGTAGCAGAAGCCCCTATTTATGAGGAGCGCCGGGCTTCTGCGAACCTGTCGGCGCCGGTGCCTGCGAAGGTGCCGGTGCCTGACCTGAGGGCGCTTGCAACGGCGCCTGCGGCGGACGCTGCCCCGGCGTTGTTGTCGGCGCGGGCGCTACAGGTTTCGCGGCCCCCGGAGCGGGTGCCGTCTTCTCGGTTTCCTCAAGCACCGAATGGCCGCCCAGCGAAACATCCGCAGGCGTTCTCTTCACCGACAGCGTCATCGAAGTCATCATGAAAACGATCGCGCACCACGTCGTCGCCTTCGAAAGAAACGTCGCCGCACCGCGCGGACCAAATGCCGTCTGGCTTCCCGCGCCGCCGAACGCTCCGGCCAAATCCGCCGCGTTCCCGCTCTGCAACATGATCACGATGACCAGCACGAAGCACACCAGCACGTGCAGCGCCACCAGAATCGGCGTGTATTTCCATCCGACCCAAACCAAGCCGCCGGCGACCAGAAACGAAATCGCCCATTTTGCTTCTATCGGCATTCCCAGCTCCCACGAGGCGCGTCCGGTTTCACCGGTCTTACGCCGCCGCTAATATTTCGTACTAGAAATTCACGATGGACGCAAACGATTGCGCGTCCAGGCTCGCTCCGCCCACCAAAGCGCCGTCGATCTCCACCTGCGCCATCAATCCCCGGATATTGTCGGGCTTGACGCTGCCGCCATACAGGATGCGAAGTGCGGAGGCTCGTTCGGGCGTGAACCGCTTCTGAGCCAGCTCTCGCAGGTAGCGGTGCACGTCGCCCGCCTGTTCCGGCGTCGCGGTGCGGCCCGTACCGATAGCCCAGATGGGCTCGTACGCTAGAAGAATACGCGAGAACTCATCACCGGTCAACGCGGCGAACGCGCCCTCAAATTGCTTCTCCAGAGTTGCGTGCGTCAAATTGTTTTCGCGCTCGGCCAGCGATTCGCCCACGCAAACGATGGGCCGGAGATTCGCGGCCAGCGCCGCTTTCACCTTCTTGTTCACCGTCTCGTTGGTCTCGTGAAAATATTGCCGCCGTTCGGAATGCCCGATAATCACGCCGCCGCAGCCCACTTCCACCAGCATCGGCATCGAAATTTCGCCCGTGTACGCGCCTTCTTTCTCCCAATACGCGTCCTGCGCGGCGATTGTAATCACCGAGCCTCGCGCGGCCTCGACCGCGGCTGCGAGCGCCGTGAATGGCGGCGCAACGACGATATCGCAATGCTGCGACGCCGCGACCAACGGCAGCAGTCGCTCGAAAAATGCCCGCGTCGCGGCCAGCGTCTTGAACATCTTCCAGTTGCCCGCAATCACAGGTCGCCGCACGTCTCTCTCCTTTATCCTGAGGCGCAGGCTTCATCTGCGCCGAAGGGTTGGGGTTCTTCGTACGCCTTCTCAGTCACATAACCCGCCGCACCTGCACCTTGAAACTCGCGCTCAGACTTTGTCCGTCAGCGCCTCAACCCCCGGCAATTTCCGTCCCGCCAGAAATTCCAGCGAAGCCCCGCCGCCGGTCGAAATGTGCGAAATCTTGTCCGCCACGCCAGCCTCTTCCACTGCCGCGACCGAATCTCCGCCGCCAATAATCGTCGTTGCCCCGCGCACCGTCGCATCCGCCACCGCCCGCGCAATCCCCAGTGTCCCCGCCGCGAACGCCGGCCTCTCAAACATCCCGAGCGGCCCATTCCACACAATCGTCCGCGCCGACGATAGCTCCTGCCGGAACAGCTCAATCGTCTTCACGCCGATATCAAGCCCCATCCAGTCCGCCGGCGTGCCCGCAATATCCGTCGTCCGAGTTTCGCTCGATTGCGGCGACCGCGCCACGACGTGATCGACCGGCAACCGCAGCCGGAAATTCTTCGCCTTCGCCTCTTCCAGCAACTGCCGCGCGAGATCGAGCTTGTCATCCTCCACGAGCGATTTCCCCACCGGCAGCCCCTGCGCTTTCAAAAACGTATACGCCATCGCCCCGCCGATCAGCATTCCGTCGGCGAGCTTCATCAAATTCTGCACCACCTCAATCTTGTCCGAAACTTTCGCGCCGCCCAAAATCGCGATGAACGGCCGCTCCGGATTCGAGATCGCCTTCCCCAGGTACGCGAGCTCTTTCTCCATCAGCAGCCCCGCTGCGGCCTGTTTCACGAATTTCGTAATCCCCACAACCGACGCGTGCGCGCGATGCGCCGACCCAAACGCGTCGCACACGAATAACTGGTCGCACAACGCGGCTAGCTGCCGCGAAAATCCTTCGTCGTTGGCTTCTTCCTCGGGGTGGTAACGCACGTTCTCGAGCAGCAGCACATCGCCATCGCGCAGAGCGCGACTTTTCGATTCTGCTACCGCGCCCACGCAGTCCGGCGCGAAATCCACCGCCCTGCCCAGCAATTCGCCCAGCCGCATCGCGACCGGCTTCAGCGTGTATTTCGGATTCGGCGTGCCTTTCGGCCGGCCCAGATGCGACGCCAACACGAGCCGCGCGCCGCGCTCCATCGCAAACCGCAATGTCGGTATCGTCTCGCGGATTCGCGTGTCTTCCGCAACTTTACCGTTATCGAGTGGAACGTTGAAGTCCACGCGAATGAACACGCGCTTCCCTGCCAGGTTGAGATCGCGAATCGAAAGTTTGCTCATGAACGCGCCAGAAAAATCGGACTCTTCGCGAAGTTTGCCGCGGCCCAGCCGAAGCCCCACCCGAAGCCCTTGCAGAAAACTGAGTCGCCATCCGCGGCCATGTCGCCCGCTCTACAGCCGGGCTGCGAGGAACTTGATCAAATCGCGGCAGCGGCACGAGTATCCCCACTCGTTGTCGTACCACGCCAGCACCTTCACGCAATTCGTTCCCACCACGCGCGTGAAGCCCGAATCCACGATCGAGGAATTCGGATTGCCCTTGAAGTCCGCCGACACAAGCTCTTCCTCGGTGTACGCCAGAACGCCTTTCATCGGACCTTCCGCCGCGCGCCGCAGCGCCGCGTTCACGGCTTCAGCCGTCGCGGGCCGCTCCGTGATCACCGTCAAGTCCACCACGCTCACATTCGGCGTCGGAACGCGCATCGCGTACCCGTCGAGTTTCCCCTTCAGCTCCGGTATCACCAGAAACAGCGCCTTCGCGGCGCCCGTCGAAGTCGGAATCATCGAAAGCGCCGCCGCGCGCGCCCTCCGCAAATCCTTGTGCGGCAGATCGAGCAGCTTCTGGTCATTTGTATAGGAATGAATGGTCGTCATCGTGCCGACGGTAATCCCAAACGTGTCCTGAATTACTTTGGCCACCGGCGCGAGGCAATTCGTCGTGCACGAAGCATTCGAAATCACGTTGTGCTTCGCGTTGTCGTACATCTTGTCGTTCACGCCGAGCACGACGGTGAAATCCTCCTCCGTCGCCGGCGCCGAAATAATCACTTTCTTCACCGGCCCGCGCAGATGCTTCCGCGCGTCTTTTCCACTGGTGAAAATCCCCGTCGATTCGACCACGATTTCCGCGCCCACCGCTGGCCAATCCAATTCCGCCGGATCCTTCACCTTAAAAACGCGGAACGATTTCCCGTCGACGGAAATCGAATTATCCGTGTACGTCACCTTGTTCGCCAGGTTTCCGAGGATCGAATCATATTTCAACAGATGCGCCAGCGTTTTCGGGTCCGTGATGTCGTTCACCGCAACGATCTCGATTCCCGGATCGCCCAGCGCCGCTCGATAAATATTCCGGCCGATCCGCCCGAATCCGTTGATTCCCACTTTGATTGCCATTCATCCTCCGAAAAAATAGCTCTCCGTGCAGCCCATTCCTGCGACCTCACGCGAGAAGTTTCGAATCGTCGATGCTAGGGTGACACCGCGAAAAAGTCAACGCACGCACTTTGCGGGTAGCGGGTTACCTTGAATCGTTACCGTTGGTCGGCTCCCTTGAAAGGTCTTGTACGGAGATGTCGATGCCAGCGCATTTGACTACTTGGAAGTTGAGCCTCGCTCGCCCGTTATACGTCACGTCCAGGTGCGATGGAGTTATCCATTTCATCGTAAGGTCTATCGTCCCTCCAGCGTTGGCCTTATCCAGAACGTAGGGCCGGGGAGCTGGACCTTCGCAAGAGAACCCAAGGACCTCCTGTGGAGGCTTTGAATCCTTGGTCCATTTCAGGCACACGATAGTTTCGATATTGGCCGATCCGAACCCGCCGTTCTGTATCGTGCGAGCGCTCGCAATCCAAAGCCCATCCGGAGATGGGACCTCTGCCATCCAAATCGTCGGAGCATTTTGACAGCCGACTCCTAAGACGAAGACCCCAATGACGATGAGCGGAATCCGGTTGAAGCAAAATTTAGAGCCCATCTAGAAACGTCGTTTCCCGCAAGTCAAAGCAGCCCACTGCGGTTTCGCGGCTTGGCGATGGGGTTCCACAGGGAAAGGTGCAAAGAGCTCAGTCAAATTCCTTCACGCGGATCACTTTGTCGCCCAGAAACGTCACGAAGACCGTCTTCGCCGGCGGATTGCCGTAAATCCAGTCCTCCGTCTCATCGCCCTGGTCATTTCTCTCGCGGACCTTATGATCCGGCCGCCCGAGCGCGGCAATCACCATGTCGTGATCCATTCCGACCGCGGCGTGTCCGTCTTCAATCGCTTTTTTAAACTCCGGCGGAAGCGTGTCCACCCAATTCACCGCGGCCGATTTTTCCTTTTGAAAATCCAGCACCACCGAAAGCGCGCTCTTGACGTCGTCTGGGCTCATGTCCGGCAGCGCTTTGCCATAATCCAGAATCAGCGTCGCGCCGGGAACCGGCCGGGCTCCCCCTGTCGACGATACCGTCGAAACCGTTGGAACCCCGCCTATGCCGATTTGCAGATGATCTTTGAGCCGGAATTTGTGCCCCGAACCCCCATTCAAATCGAACACGATTTCCTTCTCGCGGAATTCGATCCTCGTGATCTGCACCGTATCGCCGGGATTCACCGCGATTCCTGTGTTCGCATTCACTTGCCGCAGCGCCGCCTCATTCAGCGGCTTTCCGGCCGCGATCCGGAACCCTTTCTTCGCTCCCGGCAGCGGCTTCACCGCTCGCGCGAATTCACCCGAGACGTACCGCACGATTTCCAGTCGCGAATTCCCCTGCAGCGGCGCCGCCTTCTTCGCCGGCGCACTCTGCTGCGCCACCGACACGAACACATTAGGCGACGGCGGCTCACTCGCGAGCGTCGTCCCCGGCGGCGTCAAAAACAGGATTCCCGGCGTCGGCGGCCGAAGATCGTACGTCCTCGATACATCCGGCGTGGCAAAGACAAGCGCCAGCGCGGCGAGATAAGCCCAGCGAGTCATAGGTAGCTCAGCCTCGTATTCTAAGCCCTCGGGAACCTGAGCGAAAGACCTTATCCGGAAAACGCCGTACTCTCCCGGAATGCCTTTCTGCCGATCCATTGGATGATGGTTCCGGCCGGCAAGCATCGGAAATTCGCCCCCTGCAATTCGCAGCTTGTCCTCCGGCTCGCCCAACGCTAGTCTGTTGCCCGCGCCAACTTGAACTCAATTGGCGCGCGGCGAGTCCATCTCCAAATTGGAATCCGGACGCGGCCTTCGCGATGAAGCATTCATCTCCCATACCTCGATCTGTCCTCAGAAAGGTTCTCGCTCGCGTCGACGCCCAGGCGCCGGCCGAGGAAGTCCTCCAGTATCTCCTCGGCGGCCTGGCCGGAGTTGTCGTCGATCCCAAAAGCTGTGAGACGCCGCGAGAACTCCTGCGTCTGACCGGCGAAATCCGCAGCATGGCGCGCGGTCCGGTTCTCCTCGCCATCGAGCAGGAGGGTGGCGCGCAACACGCTCTTCCGGAGCCGTTCACGCAATGGCCCTCCGCTCAAGAGCTAGGCCGCCTGGACGATCCCGCACGCGTCGAATCCGTCGCGCGAGGCATTGCGCGCGAGCTTCGCGCCGTAGGCTGCAATCTCGTCTTCGCGCCCGCTCTCGATCTCCACGCCTCGTCTCGAAGCGCGACTACAGCCGGCCGAAGTTACGGCGCCGCTCCGCGCAAAGTCGCCGAGCTGGGCGCAGCCTTTGCACGCAGCCTCGCTGCCAATGGCGTTCTCGCCTGCGCGAAGCACTTCCCCGGCGCGGGCCGCGCGCAACTCGATCCGCACGCAGATTGGCCCATTCTGGATGTCACTCTCGAGGAGTTGCGTCAGGAGGAGTTTGTTCCATTCGCGCGCGCGATCGCCGGCGGAATACCCTCGATTATGGCCGGTCACATTTTGCTGCCGTGGATCGATCCGGAGAGGCCTGCCGCGCTTTCCCCGCGTCTCATTCGCGATTTGCTGCGCCGGGAATTGCAATTCGATGGTGCCGTCTTCGCCGAGGACCTGGACGCACCCGCAACCTCTAAAAATTATCCCGGCGGCTCGGGAGCCGTGGCGGCATTCCGCGCTGGCTGCGATATCGGAATCTTTCGCCGCGATTGGTCCGGCGTTGGGCCGGCTCTTGAAGCAACGGCGCGAGGCCTGCAAGGTGGACGATTCCCTCGCAGCGAATGGGACGCAAGTCAGATTCGGATTCAGCGGTTATTGGCTCAGGCGGGAGAAAACTCGGAACCGCGACCTTCGCTCGACATCATCGGCTGCGCCGAACATCACACGCTCTCTCGCGAATTGCGCGCTCGCGTCCGGCGAATTGAGGAATCCCGAGCCGCGGCGATCTAGCTCGCCGCAACCTTTACCTTCGCCGCATCCTTCTTCTCCGCCTCCATCTTCTGCGAAGCAAGATGCGGCTCGAAGCACCGCCGGCAGCGCGCTTCGTACATTCCGCCGGCACCCACAATTATCAATTCCTCGGAAGCTACCAGCCGCTGCGTGTGCACCGCCGGATTCCCGCAGCGCACGCAAATCGCGAGTAGTTTCGTGATTTCCTCGGCCACCGCCAGCAGCCTCGGCATCGGCTCGAACGGCCGGCCCATAAAATCGGTGTCGAGTCCCGTCACAATCACGCGCTTGCCCAAATCGGCGAGCTTGGTGCACACGTCGATCAAGCCTTCTCCCAGGAATTGGCCTTCGTCGATTCCGACCACTTCCGTCCGCGGCTCCACTTTGTGCAGTATTTCCTCGGCGTTCTTCACCAAGTCCGACCCCAGCTCCAGCCCCGAATGCGAGACGATTCCACCCACCGAATATCTCTGATCGATGATCGGCTTGAAGATCTGCACCCGCTGCCGCGCAATCTCCGCGCGCCTCAGCCGCCGGATCAGCTCTTCACTTTTCCCCGAAAACATTGGCCCGACCACCACTTCGATCCAGCCCATGTTTCCCTTGACGATATCCACGCTTCCCGCCTCCGTGCCTCAACTTCTCCTATCTAGACATTTCTTCCCTAACTTAACACACTGCGCTCGCACCGCGCACCGGACCTCCGCGAACCTTCAAGGGCCTGACGTCTTCGATTCCGCCTCGCGATATGCCCCGGCTTGAAAGAACGGCGCGAACGCCGCGATGACGGCGACGCGGAACGCTTCCTGCCGCGTAATCAGATCGCGTGTCAGCACGCCCCACGCCCCCTGCGCGTCGCGAATCCCTCGCCCACCGGCAAATGCATCCACCGCTTCCGCCAGCTCCACGCCGTCATCCACCACCGTCTTCGCCAGCGTTTCCGGCACCATCACTCCGCCCGATCTCCCGAACGCGCCGCGCCCGCTTCCATCCAGGACATACGCCCAGCTTTCGAGCATCACCAGTCGCTTTCCCGATTCTTCGAAAACATCCAGCCCGCCTTCGAGCCCCACAAAATATTTCCACGCTTCCTTTTTCTCGCGCGCCACTTCGCGCAGCATTTCCGCGCGATGCCGCGCCCCTGCCATCGTATCGCCGCGCGATAGCGGCGTATGCCTCACCCCGCTCGACACGTCCACGCCCGTAATTTCAAATTCCGCGCTCGCATCGATCTGCGCGCCAATCATTGCGAGCGCCTCGGAAACCGCCTCGAGCTTCGGCCGGCGCCTCGTCCCCACCGCGATCACGATCTTCCGCGTCACTTACCTCTCATTCCTTCCATAGTTGCGTCTGCTTTTGATGCCCGTAGCGCTGCGCGAGAAATCCTTTCAGCTCTTCCACCGATCGGAAAACCTGGTCCGCGCAACCAATCATCCACCCGCTCACCTGCTCGATCTCGAGCGGCGTGACCAGATACACCGGAATTCCCTTCCGAAATGCGGCCGTCAATTCCGCAGGCGTCCCTCCGCTCTGCGCCGAAGGATCGTCCCAATAACAAATGAGGTAATCGGCCTTGTTCTCGATCAGATCGAGATCGAAGTGAATGATTTTCCGCACCGCACGTCGAAAACGTTCCGGATCGGTTTGCTTCCACTCTCGAAAATGCGCGACTTCCTCGTCCGTCAGATTTTTCTTCTCGTCTTCGGCGGGATCGTACAGGCGGTGTCCCAGCTCCTCGCGCAAAAACGGCGCGAGCTTGCGGCGCCACAATTTTCCGCCACCGTCGGCGAATTCGATCGGACCACAAAGATAGACCAGCATGAGGGCTCGGCGCGGGAAACTCTAGCACGCCCGGCCAACCGGGGCAATCAAGCCCCCCGCAAGCGCCTGTTAGCGGTGCCGGACATCTATCCGATCTCAAAATGAAGCCGCATCATCGTTTCACTTCTTTGTATATTTCCGGCCGGTGAATTTCCATCTGCGACTGCGGCTTGGCCAGCTCGCGAAATCCGAATTTGCGATACAGCCCGTGCGCATCCCGTGTCGCCACGCTGAAGCGTCTCAAACCCCGCAGCGACGCGTGGCCCATCACGCATTCCATCAGCCACGTCCCGAGCCCCTTCCCTCGATATTCCTCGAGAATGTAAACGTCGCACAAATACGCGTACGTCGCGCTATCCGTCACCACGCGCGCCAAACCGATTTGCTCGCTCCCGCGGAACACGCCGAAGCAAACTGAATTCGCGATCGCCCGTGCGACAGTCTCCCGCGGCACTCCTTCGCTCCAATATGCGCGCGTCAGATACGCGTGAATCGCGTCGACGTCCAGCCGCTCTCGCTCCGTCGTAATCGTGAATTCGCCCTTCTCCAAATCAAAGCTCTCCGTCATAGCGTTCCTTCCCATGCACGGCTCTCATTTAACAAATGTCCGCCGTGAGGGGAAGAGCCACAATGGATGTCTCAATAAGCGATGCTGGAACAAGGAGAGTCGAAAAAACGCGGTGTGCTAGACAATGGAGCGGGATAAGGGAATCGAACCCTCGCCTCCACCTTGGCAAGGTGGCGTACTACCACTATACGAATCCCGCGTACCGAGGAACTTCGTGTCAGCTTCGTATTTATAGCATGGCACTTCGAGCCGGACAAGTCCCGCAACCCGTGCGCATTCCGCACCCGCGCCCTCGCGCTTTGCCGCGCCTCTTTGCCATCTGCCGCCCGCCCGCGCCAGATGCCTTTGAACTGCTAGTCGACTTCGATGATTCGCGCCGTCTTCACTACGGGGGACTTCTTCTGCCGCACCGCGAATCTCTCGGCCCGTTCCCGGTCAATGTATACACGCGCGAATCTTTCGCCGTCGTGGTAGAAGACGGTCACCTGCCAATGGCGGTGCTTCCGCCGCCGGTCTCGAAGAAAACGGGACTGTTTCTTCGGCGCCCTCTTGGACGCGTTTTTAGTCTTCTTTTTCACTGTTCCGCCTTCGCGAGCGTGAGGATACTTCCAGATGCAAGAGAAACCCCAATTAAATCGATTCAACTATCGCAAAATCTGCCGCCTTCGCGCAAGTATCTATTTATGACATGACCCGTGGATACTGACTGTATACCTATTGGCACCGAGAATCATTCCTTTCAAGTCTCGTTTCTCCTGAATCCGCGTTACGTCTCACCGCATCTATAACTTGACTGAGCAAGTACCTCGGTGGCGGCGAACACAAAATCTCGCCGCGGCTGGAACTTTTCCACGAACTGATCCGTACTAATTGTTGAGGACACACACATGAGATGCGAAGGCGCACCAGTGGTGGCAGCTGAAATCCATCCCCCGCCGGAGTTCGAAATCCGCGATCAACGCCATCATTCCGCGGAATCGCTCGACACTCTCCGCGCATTGCTCGCCGGCGGAGTCTCTTTACACGCAGACCCCAAGCGGCCGCATTTTTATGAGTTGGAAGGCCCTACCCACGTCTTCTACATCTACGTCTCGCCGGTGGACGGCGGCGTGGAATTGCTCGCCACATGGCCGCGCACGCAGCGCACCGATGCGCCGCGCCGCTTTCAACAGATCGCCTGAGCGGCTCAACCCGTTCAAAATTTAATCGTGGATCGACGGCGAGGAAGGATTTAGCTCGTTCAGAATCTGCTTGTCGATTTTCATCACCGGCGAAGCGTCGCTCGATCGCGCGTACACGGAATCTTCCGACGCCGCCGAAATTCGCACCTCGGTGTTTCTCCCCGATTTCTCAGTTAGTAACACCCGGACCGCAGGCTTCCCGAGTTGCGACATCATCGCAGAAGTTGGTGAATCGTAAACATCCTGCGCGCGTACATCCCGAATCGAATACCACATGCTCGAACAATTCTCCGGCTTGGATTTTTTGTCGCCGCCGGCTTCGATCGTCCAATCGTTGCTCGCATCCTTCACGCACGCGAGCGATGCCGTCGCGCCATGAATTTCCATCCGTGTCACATCGTCTTCGTTCACGTGCACGAGCTGTTTGTCTCGCAAATCAAAAAGCTTGTCGCTCAGAGATTTATACAGCGAATCGCTGATCCGGAAAACGAACGCCTTCGCCGTGTCCCGCGCGAAATAATTCGTCCCATCTTTCTTGCCCACTTGCAGCTCGGCGGATTTTCCGCCCGATAGCTGCGCATGAAACGTAACCGCAGGATGCGTGAGCCCGTACTTCGCAAGATCGCCCGGCGCGTCGTCGACAAACGAGGTCACGTGCGCCGTAGCGATCGTGCTCAGAAGTCCGGCGATCGCCGATCCGTCCGCGGCGACCGTTCGCGGCTTCTCGATTTTCCAGCTCGACGTGGATGCATCTTTCGTCGCGTCAATCTCTCCGGACTCATTTTGCAATTCGAACGACGCAATATCGTTCGTATCCAGCGTCAGCACCGACGGATCGCGGAAATCATCGACGCTCTTGTCGCTGCTCGTCAAAATCGTATCGGACATCAGCGCCACGTCTTTCCCGCCGTCCACCAGCGCATACACCGACGATCCTGAAAAATCCTTCCCTCCGAGCTTCAGTGTGTGCTTGCCGCCGTTCTTCATCGCGAATTGCAGCGTCACGCTCGGGCTGTTGAGCCCGTACGTCGCCAGCCCGCCCGCCCCCGCGGACAGCGTTCGCGTCACGCCATCGCTCGCAAGTTCGCTCGCAATCGCTCCTACCACGGATTGATCCGCGCGCGTCGCCAGCGGCTGCACCATGTACCACGTCCCGTCGCGCTGCTCGAACATCGCCGTCGCGCCTCCGCGCTCCACCGTCAGGCTCGCAATATCCGGCGCAGCAATTGCAAACGCCGGCTTGGAATTATCCGCCGTGCCGCTCGACGCATCGAGTCCGAGTTCGTCCGCGCCGGCATTCGATTTCGTGTGCTTCAAATCGTAGAAATACACGAACGCCGCGAGCGCCGCAGCGATCAAAAAAATAATTCCCGTCGTCTTCTTCATAATGATTTAACGCCGCTTCCACCAAATGTAGGCGCCCGAAAGAACCACAATCCCCGGCAGCAGAATCAAGCTGAACCATCCCAGCTCGCGTTCCTGCGTCTCCGTGAACGTGACGCGCCGGTTCGCCGGGCTCTTCGGACGAATCGAGATGAGATCTTCATCCTGCGCGAGCCAGTTGATCGTGTTCATGAACAGGTCGCCGTTGCGCACCTGGCCCGCATATTGATTATCTGCGAATTGCGAGTTGCCGATCACCACGAGTCGCCCATCCGTCGCACTCGCCTCGGCGCCGCTTTTCCGTTCGGCCGCCACTCCCAGCGACAGCGGTCCCAGCACATCTTTCGCCTTGTCGAATTTGATTTCGCGCTGCCCCGCCTCGAGTTTCGGAATCGTGAAGCTGCGCGTCGACGTTTTCATCAATTCCGTGTCCTGGGGCTGCGTCTTGTTTTTGTCCAGCAGCGAAACCGTCCGCGCCAGCGGATAAAACGTCATCGATCCTTCAAAATTCCGCGTGATCGGATTCGTGCCGTAATTTACGACCAGAGGAATGATCGGCCCCGTCCCCGCCATCTGCCCGAGCGCGCTCGCATCGATCACCGTATCGTCGCCCAGCTTGATATTCCACGCCGTCAAAATGTCGCCGAGCTTCGGATCCGTGTCCGGATCGATCAGGAACAGTGCTTTTCCGCCGTTCTCCAAATATTTCCCGATCACGATCGTTTCCACCGGCAGCAGCGCCTGCTTCGGCCCCGCCACCACAAGCACATTGCAATCGGCGGGAACGGACGCCTCGCTCACCAGATTCACCGTCTTGGTCTCGTAGCTTTCCTTTTTCAGCGCTCCGTCCATCCCCGATAATCCGTCCACGTCGCTCGCCGTGATCGACTTCTCCCCGTGTCCCGTGACGAAGCACACCGTCTTCACCGTATTCCTCGTCACTTTCACGATCGCATTCGTGATGTCCTGCTCCGTCGTATCCTGCAGGGTTTCATTGTGGGCGCCCGACGTAACCACCACCTGATTCATTCGCGTCACATTGTATTGTTTCGCCGCCTCGGGCTTTTCCTGCGGATCAACTTCGCGATAATGCAGTCGCGGGCTGAGGCTTGTGTATTCCGTCATCAGATCTTTGAATTCCGTCTCCGGCGTCTTGGCAAAACGAATGACCTCCACGTCCTGCTTCAGCCCGCTGACAATGCGCTTCGATTGGTCCGAGAGTGTGTACAACTTCTCGCTCGTCAAATCGATCCGCTTGTGATGGCGATAGCCGAGAAAATTGATGAGCCCCAGAATCACTACAACGCTCAAGATCAGCGTGAACGCGTTCGTCCCCAGCTTCGACGACCGCTTCCCGAAAAATTGAAAGATCTCGCGATATCCGAATACGATCGCCAGCAAAAACAAAACGCCGCCGGCAATCATCAGAATCTTGCTGAAGGGCTGCAACTCGCCGCCCTGCAGCGTGTACCGCAAATACCCGGCCACCGCGAGCGCGACGCCGAACGTCGCCATCGTGCGGAGCACTTCCTGCCGGTTCCATTTCATCGCTTCCTGCCCTCCCCTTCCAATTCCTGCGCGCGGCCGCGTTCTCAGGCCCGGCGCCAGCGCATCGAATCAATGCTGCGCACCGTCAGAAACAACGCCAGAAGTATAAAACTCAAATAAAAGATCAAGCTCGACGTATCCAGTACGCCGCGCGTGAAGTCGTCGTAGTGTTTGACCACCGAAAGATATTGCAACACCGCGCCGATGCCGCTGCTCGCGCTCTGCGATCCGAAATCGATCACCCACAAAATTAGAAACGCGCCGAATGTCAGCACCGCCGCGATCAATTGGTTTTCCGTGAGCGACGAAAAAAACGATCCGATCGCCAGCAGCGTTCCGCCCAGCAGCAGCGCTCCCAAATACGCGCACCATAATACTTTCCAGGGCGCCGCTGGATCGCTGTGAAAAAATGTGAACACCAGATACAACATCGTCGGCAAAAGCATGATCACGAACAGCGACAGCGACGCGAAATATTTTCCGAGGACGATCTGCGTGTCCGTCACCGGCGAAGTCATCAGCAATTCCATCGTCCCGCGCTTTTTCTCTTCCGCGTACACGCCCATCGTCAGCATCGGTGTCAAAAAAAGCAGCAATGACGACAACACCCCGAAGAAATCGCGCACCACCAGCGACGGTACGTCGATTCCCATTCCTCCGCCGAATTGCATCGACTGCATTCCCATCTGGTACGCTTCCTGAATCAGCACCGAGAGAATCTTCGTGAAGAAAAACGCGCTTAGAAACAAAAATACGCCGACCACGATGTATGCGATCGGCGAGACGAAATAGTGCGCCATCTCCTTGCGATACACCGCGTAAATTCCTTTCATTTTTTCTCTCGCTCCTCGGGTGCGTTCGCCGCGGCGTGCGCCGAATCGTCTGTCGTCAATTCTAGGAATATATCTTCCAAACTCAAATTGACGCCGCGCAGCTCGTACAGCGGCCAGCCCTTTCCGACAATTTTCGCCGCGATCTCGCTGCGCACGTCCTCGCCCGGCACGGCCTCCACCGTCACCGCAAGCCGTCCGTTTGCGCCGCCCGGCTCAACCTCGATCTTTCGAATGTTCGATATTTCTTGGACGGCCGCGCGCACCTCTTTCTCATCGGCCTTCGCTTCGAATCGCACGTGCTGCCCGCCCTTCAGTTGCGTCGTCAGATTCGCCGGCGTGTCGATCGCCACGATCTTCCCGCGATTGATGATCACCACGCGGTCGCAAGTCATGCTCACTTCCGGAAGGATGTGCGTCGAAAGAATGATCGTGTGGCTGCCCGCGAGGCCCTTGATCAGATGGCGAACCTCGATGATCTGCTTCGGGTCGAGGCCTACCGTCGGCTCATCCAGAATAATGACGTCGGGATCGTGCACCAGCGCCTGAGCGATTCCCACGCGCTGTTTGTATCCGCGTGAGAGCCGCTTGATCAGTTCGTCGCGCTTGTCCACGATGTTCGTCTTCTCGAGCGCATCTTCAATTCGGCTCTTGCGCTTTTCGGCCGGCACGTTCTTGATCCGCGTCACAAAATCCAGATACGACCGCACGGTCATATCCGTGTACAGCGGCGGATTTTCCGGCAGGTATCCGATCCGGCGGCGCACCTCAAGGGATTGCTCGAAGACGTCGAACCCGGCGACGCGCGCGGTTCCGCTCGACGCCGGGAGAAATCCCGTGAGAATCCGCATCGTCGTCGTCTTCCCCGCCCCGTTCGGTCCGAGGAAGCCCAGAATTTCGCCCTTATTGACCGTGAACGAGACGTGATCGACCGCGATTTTGTCCCCGAACGATTTCGATAAGTCCTGTACTTCTATCAATGCCATCCTCCCCGGCAGGCAGAGCTCGCTTCGCCCGATTTCCGCGTCGGTTGAAAATCCCGGCCCCAGGAGCTCGGCTGCAGGATTGTAAGCGTTCCTTTATATCAAAATCCGGACCAGAATGAAAAATTGCCCGGAACGAAAATTCGCTCAAATTCAAATATGGCGATGATCTTGCTCTCGTGAACCTCGTGCAGAGCTTACAATACATAGATTCAAGCATATGCGCGGCGGTTGCCCGTTCGCTTCTTGGCTGTCGCACGTCGCTTTTTTTCATCCCTCATCGCCTCTCATTGATTGATACGCAGATTGACAGTTGGCCGCCACCATCATACCTTTCGCTCCGATTGACTGTGGCTCCGCACAATGAAAAATAAACTTCTCGCAGCGACAATTGCGATCGCGACTCTGGCCATCGCCCTCACGCTGCTCGACGATTGGCGCGGATTTTCTTCTCTCGTCACAATCGCCGTTCTTCTCCGCTGGCTCGCGATTCTTTTGCTCGCAAGCTATGCCACCGCGCGGCGCTCGCTGACTCCCTGGATTTTCGTCGGACTCCTCGCTGGCGCGGAATTTGGGCACGATTGGCCCTCCGCCGGAGCTCACTTGCAGGTTCTCGGCACGATTTTTCTGCGCCTGATCAAGGTGATTATCGCGCCGTTGCTTTTCGGAACGCTCGTCGTGGGAATTGCGGGTCACGCGGATCTGAAAAAAGTCGGCCGCCTCGGAATCAAATCGCTTGTCTATTTCGAAATTGTTTCCACGCTCGCGCTTCTGATCGGTTTCGCGGCCATCACCATCAGCCGCGCCGGTTCCGGAGTTAACTTGCCGCCCGGAGCCGCCGCTGAACCTCTCGGCGCGGCGGCGCCGCATACGGCCTCTCAAATCATCACCGATATTTTTCCCGAAAATATCGCGAAGTCCGTTGCCGAAGGCCAGGTGCTCCAGGTGGTTGTCTTCAGCATTCTCTTCGCCATGGCGCTCGCGCTTGTTCCCGAACCCAAGCGCCGGCCCATGCTCTCTTTTGCGGAAAGTCTCTCCGAAACGATGTTCAAGTTTACGAATCTCGTGATGCTGGCGGCGCCGGTCGGAATTTTCGGCGCTGTCGCTTACACCGTCGGGCACATGGGCATGGGCGTTCTGCTGCCCCTGGCGAAGTTGCTCGCGACGATGTACGTCGCCCTCGCCATCTTCATTTTCGGCGTCCTTCTGCCCATCGCCCTTCTTGCTCGCGTGCCGCTCAAAGAATTTCTCCGCGCGGTTGCCGAGCCCGTGACCATCGCGTTTGGAACCGCCAGCTCCGAAGCCGCCTTGCCACGCGCCATGGAACACATGGAAGCGCTCGGCGTTCCCCGCGAAACCGTCGCGTTCGTCCTCCCGACTGGCTACAGCTTCAATCTCGATGGCTCCAGCCTCTATCAATCTCTCGCGCTGATCTTCATCGTCCAGGCCGCGGGACTGCACGTGAGCATCGGCCAGGAAATTGTCATGCTGCTAACCCTGCTGATTAGCAGCAAAGGAACCGCGGGCGTCGCGCGCGCGTCGCTTGTCATCGTTTTCGCCACGGCTGCATCATTTCATTTGCCCACCGAGCCTCTGTTTCTGTTATTCGGCATCGATCAGCTCATGGACATGGGTCGCACAGCGGTCAACGTTCTCGGAAATTGCCTCGCCTGCGTGGTCATCGCCCGCTGGGAAGGCGAATTTCATTCGGCCCCGCCAAAGATCGCGGCGTCGACTGACGCCTTGTAAACGCGCGTCGCGAACCCGTTTTGCGACCGACGATTGTAGTAAGGTTTTTGCGGAGAATTTCGTTAGACAATTACTTCAGAAGACCATCCAGAATGGGAGACAGTTTCCCTTCATCCACTTCGCCCGCATCGTCGTAAACCGCTTTGCCGTTGCGATCGAGAAGTGTGACGTGCGGAATCGAGCCCGTATAATATTTGTGGACCAATTCTTCTTGCGCGGGTGAAAGTTTTTTGTCGAGATCGACCACCACGAAATTCACGCGACCTCTATATTTTTCATACAGGCTGACGGTGCGTCTTGCTTGCCGTTTCGAGTTGTAGCACGCCTCGCCATAGATAATGACGTAATTGGGTGCTCCCGCCGCGGCGCCATCTTCCATCCGATCGCCGGTGATGAGCGGGCCGTCCTGGCTGTCGCTCGAATAATCCAGATGCGGATTGAGTTTCAAATTGTCGCCGGCTTGCACCGGCCACGCCGTTAACGCCAAAGCCAGGGTGGCGATGGCGATGATTCCGATTCGTTTCGTCATGCTGGATTGGATTCCCATTCCGCCGGAATGTTTCACCCGCCACTGAAATAATACTCCCGCCGCCGGCCCAAAAAGACGCTGTAACTTCCGCTCCCCTCGCACATCTCACGGCCCGGTTCAATGTTTCGGCTCCGGCCGGAAACAAACAATTCAATTTTCGAGGAGAAACGATGAAAAAGTACTTGATCGGCGGGATGCTTATGTGCGGGCTGTCGCTTTCTATGGCGTCGTTACAGCGGCCTGCCTATGGCCAGTCCAGCGGCCAGCAGGATCAGTCGCAGGACAACATGAAAAAAGATGACTCCATGAAGAAAGACGACAGCATGAAGAAAGACAACATGTCCAAGGACTCAACGAAAAAGGACACGATGAAGAAGGACACGATGTCCAAGGACAGCATGTCCAAGAGCAACACGACGACGGCGAAGAAAGACAACATGAAGAAGAGCGACACGATGACGAAAGACGGCAGCATGAAGAAAGATGACAACATGAAGCACGATGACAACATGAAAAAAGACGACAACATGAAACATGACGACAACATGAAGCACGACGACATGTCGAAGGACAATTCGAAGCCGAATAACTAGGCCACGGCCCTCGATTTTATTTTGTGCCCGGGCGGCGTGTCTTTTCGATGCAACCCCTAAGGCCGCTGCCCGGTGTTTTCCTCCTCCTCAAATTTTCTCTCATCCACAAATCCTTCCAAAAGAAACCCGGCGCGGGCGCCTCTTCGAAAATAGTCTTCCTTCGACACGTCGAAAGAGCGTCAGGAATTCTCGGTAAGTGTTCGTTCGCGGTGTTATTCGCCGAAGGCCGCCTGCGCTGCGGATGAATTCGAAGCGCCAATTTTTCTCTCGATCAATTCGCGTTCGCACCGGATGCACGGGTTGTAGCCTTCGCGCAGCGCTTCTTCGACGCTGATCAATTTATATTTGCCGTGAAGAAACGTGCAGCCGGGAACGTGAAATGTTTTGCCTTCATCATTCACTGCAACCATTCCCGAAGGCGCGCGCAACGCGGGCTCGCTCATCGGCGCGCGCAATTTCGGCGACGCGAATTGCGGTGCGCTGAAAATCAGAAGCGACGCTGCGACCAGCCCCGCGCCCGCCAAAGACAGCAGCCAGGTAAATTTGGAGCTGCGCTCGGGTTCGAGTCGCGCCGCCAGCCGCCGCTGCAACGCGGGACTGAATTCGGCCGGAACGCTGAACATCCGCTCGTCGCCGTAAATCTGCACGATGTTGCGCGTGCCGTCGAGAACCGCCGAGCAGTGTTTGCAGCCGGCGAAATGCCGCTCCATTTCCGCGCGCAAATTCGCGTCGACATCGTTGTCGATGTAATTCGAAATCTCGCGCCAGACTTCCTCGCATTTTATGTCCATGGCTTGTTCCCTTTCTCGAAAGGCAGCCGGCTGGCCCAGCTTCCTCCGAGTCCCGGCGCGAGAAGATCGCGCAGCATGAGTCGCGCGCGAAGAAGGCGCGTCTTCACCGTGCCGGGTGTGACTCCCATCGCTTCGGCTGTTTCCTCGATGCTCAAATGCTGGACGTCGCGGAGCACGAAAACCTCGCGATATTTTTCCGCGAGGCTTGCGAGCGCCTGCACGAGCAGCTCGCGCACTTCCTTACGCTCGAGCGCTTCCGAAGGAACTTCCTGCCAGTCCGTAAAATCCTTCGGAACATACTGCCCTTCTTCATCCGGCGTTTCGAGCTCGTGGAACGGCTTCATGATGTCCCGATGCTCTTTTCTGCGGCGCATGCGCGCCTGATTGATCGTGACGCGCGTAAGCCACGTGCTGAATCGCGACTCGCCGCGAAATTGCCAAAGATGCGTGAAGGCCTTGAGAATGGCCTCCTGCGCCACATCCTGCGCGTCCGCTTCATTCTGCAAGATCGCGACGGCCGTGACGTAAACGCGCCGCTCGTACGGGCGAATGAGCTCGGTGAAAAGCTCGCGCTCGCCCTCCCGAATGCGTGCGATCAATTCGCGCTCGCGCCGCTCGGACGCGTCGTCCGGCTGCGACATATCTCCGCCTTCGCTTCGGGCTTTCGCCTGAGATGACATTCTCAATTTGTACAGCGCTCACGCCGATTTCCGGCGCTAGCGGAGATATTCCGGATCCTTCTTCCAGCCACTCAGCATCGAGACAAAATTATTCCAGCCGTGCAGAAGCACCATGATCAGGTGGCCGCCGATGAATGCGAGAAACGCGACCATCACGGCGAAGTGCCAAATGCGCGCGTAATGAAATCCGCCCATGAGAACGCCGAGGAATGAAAATTGCACGGGCCGGTAAATCACCATGCCCGTGAGCACGGAGAGAAGGCCGAGCGCGATCGCGGATGTGTACGCCAGTTTTTGCAGCGGATTGTAAGGCTCGGTGAGTTCGGGCTTGGGGCCGAAGAAAAAATAATGGCGCGCCATGGGCCAGACGCCGCGAATGTCGCGCGGCATGAATAAAACCTGGCGAAAATGGCCGCTAAAAATTTGATACCCGACGTAAATGAGGCCGGTGCCGACGTAGAGCCAGATAAACGTGAAATGCCATTGCAGCGCCCCGCCAAGCCATCCGCCGATGGTCAGCGATTTCGGAATAGCAATGAAATTCTGCTGCGGAATTTTGGGGCCGAAGCTCGGAAACGCGAGATAGATCCGCAAGCCGCTCGCGATCAGAACGAGGAGCGAGACGGAATTGAGCCAATGGCAAAGACGAATCACGAAAGGATGCTCGTAGGCCGCGCGCGACGCCATGCCGGTTTTGCGCGATTCCCAGACCATAATTTTTTTCGGCAGCGCCGAGGCCATTCTTCCTCCTGCCATTCGCTAGAGTCCGTAGTACGAGCTGTAGCCTTGATCTTCCCAGTAGCCGTGCTTGGTTAGAACATCTGTGACGCGCATGCTCGTCAAATATTTTGCGTTCTTGTAGCCAATTCGAGTTGGAATATTCAGCCGGACCGGAGCGCCGTGCTCGCGCGTGAGCGGCCGATCGTACATTTCGTAGCACATCAAAGATTGCGGATGCATCGCCGTTTCCATATCGAGCGAAGAGGAATAATCATCGGCGCATTCGAAGTAGAGAAATTTCGCGCGCGGATTTGCGCCGGCGAGTTGCAGGAAATCGGAGAGACGCGCGCCGCCGAAGCGGCCGATGACGGCCCAGCCTTCAACGCAAATGTGGCGCGTGTTTTGCCGGTAGCGCGGAAGAGACTGAATCTGGGCGACAGTGTATTCGCCGGGCTGAGCGACGTCGCCGGTGACTTTCAATTTCCAGGCATCGAGATCGACGCCGGGATCGTCGACGTCGTAATCGTTGATGGGAAATTTTTCGAAGGGGGTGAGCTCGGAATCGGTGAAAGTGGGAGCGAGATGCGAGCGGCGGAAAAAACGCGACGTCGCCCAATCGTGAAAGGCGAGGCCTTTTTCGAGAAGCGCGTCCTGAAAGGAGGGGATGGCGAACGCGCCGAGAAGCAGGATCGGCGAAAGTTTCAGGAGCTCGCGCCGGCGCAGTTTTTTTGCTTCGCGCTCGTTCAGATTCAGTTCCACGAACGACCTCCGGGGCGCGATCCGTTTGGGGGAATATATTCCGAGTAAGTCGCGTCTTTATCTAGATTTCCGAGGCGCAGAAAGGTTACGCGGGCCGCGAAAATTTCTGCGACCGAATGTTCTGCGAAACAGGGCACCAAACAAGGTTTTTGTGACTCGTAAGGAGATCGGCGCTCGTTTATTTTCAACGGGTTGGAGTGGCTTCTAATTGTACGGTGTGACTCGCAGGGTTGGGAATTGTTGTTGAGGATTAGTGGTCGTCCGATCGTATCGGGCGAGGTAGTGTTTTTGTCTCGATTAGAAATGACGGCGGCGCCTTGTTTTGTGCGGGTTGCGGCGAATTCTAATTGTAGCGTGTCCCGATTAGAAGTCGCTGGAGGCCGACTCGCGTCTGGGGCCGGGGTGAGGCTCGGCAGCGCGCGGCGGGAGGCTTCGGCTAATTGAGCTACACGCGCGAAGCATGGCGCCGGAAGAAACGCGTGTGCGTCACGAGTAGGCAAAATCGCGGGGCGCCTCGTTTTCGGGGTGGGTCTCGTGTTGGCCGTGTTTTTCATAATTGGGCCAGTCTCAGCCTCTTTTCCAAGCTAGCACGCGATTCTCGGGAATGGAATGATCAGTTTTCTGTGGACACGGAAGGTTGGGTTCGATTCGCGGATTTCTTTTGGAACGAAAACATTGCGGGGCGGGCTTCTCATTCAAAGTCGCGCACGCTCGCTTGCAGCGAGAGTGCGGCGCCCGAAAAGTATCAAGGCGATCATCTGGGGCGTCTGGAAGGCTGGGCCGACCGCGGTTAGCTACCCGAGAAGTTGCTCGTGCGTTAGGTGTCGCAAAAATTCGCTCGGTAGCAGGCCGCCGGCACATCGACGTACTGCTTGCTGGGAAATGGGAAAGCAAAAGCTGCCGGAAAACGCGCGGCCCAGGCGTGTTCATCGTGATGGCCGGGAGTAATATTTGGCGGAATCCTGTCCGCGGCAACCCCGTTGGCGCGCGGCAACTGATATCGGGCAATTTCGGCGGAGCTGGTGCGGATCTCAGAGCATTGGGGGCGCTCCATATGAGGATTGCTTAGCACTGCCGGCGAACGGCGGGATGGGTGTAGGATCGGCACCGTGTTTGAAGTCAAAGAGTAGATTCGGATTAATAGGAGCTGCTATGAACGTCGCTTCCACACCGCCGGCCAAATCGCCGGTATTCTCCTGCTCGCGCCGCGCCGCTGTAGCGTCCCTGGCCCTCGCCTTCATCCTCGCGCCGGCTTTTTCCCCCGCCGCCGCCGCGCCCCAAGACTCGACTCTCGTAACGCTCGCTAAGATCCGCGAAGCCTGGGTCCAAGACCTTCGCACCAAACAGCTCGAACCCATCCTGAAGTTCTATGCCGCGGACGCCGCCTTCCTCCAGCCCGACGGCGAGCGCATCACCGGCTCCGCCGCGCTCCACACCCTGTTCCAAAACATAATGGCCACCTTCAACAGCGACCTCACCCTCCACAGCCAGAACCTCGAAACATCTGGCGATCTCGCCTACGACAGCGGCGATTTCCAGGAAACCCTAACCACCGTCGCCACCGGCGCGAAAATCAACTCCAAAGGCAGCTACATCATCATCTTTAAGCGCCAGCCAAACGGCAGTTGGCAAATCGTTCAGCACGTCTGGACCGGTACCCCGCCACCCGGCACATAAGCCTGCTATCGCCGATTTCGCGGCGGCCGCTTTCTGAAGCGGCGCTTTTACGCGCGTGGGTAATATCGACGGCGGATGCCTTTCGTCGGACGCAAAAAACTTAGCATACTCGACGCTTTACGGAATTTTTGGAGTGGTCTCGCACTCGGAACAGGAGATCACCATTCCGGTGTTCGCTTGGGCGATGTGGAAGGCTGCGCCATACGCCGTGAAGAGGAATCAGGGCCGCGATGAGGTTCAGGAGGAGCGAGGTTCAGCGGACGGGCGGGTAAACGGTCTTCGGAGTACGCAGAATCAACAGGCCTCCGGCCAGTGAAGAGACCATCATCACGGCGATTCCGAACTTAAATGACCCCGTTCGAGTATTCAGATAGCCGAACAGGTAAGGGCCGGCAAAGCCTCCCACGCTGCCAACAGCATTGATCATTCCAACGGCAGCCGCGGCGGTCGACTGGCTCAGGATTTCGGTTGGGATGGCCCAGAAGGCTGAGAGACACGACGTACCGACGCACGCCGTGCTGAAGAACAAGAGCGACAACGGAATTGACCGCGGTTGCGTGACGAGGCCCAGAAATCCGGCGGCCGCGATAAAAAGCGGGACAGCCGAGTGCCAGCGTCTTTCGCGACTCTTGTCGGAATGCCATCCATTGATCAGCATGGCGATGAAGAGCGCGAGGTATGGCAAGGAGCCGAGCAAGCCGACATGCATATCCGAAAATCCAGACTGGCGCTTCAGCATGGTCGGGAACCAGAAAGCGAAGCTGTACCCCGCAAAATAATTGAGAAAGGTTACCGAGGACAGCAACAAAATCGTGCGAGACCTGAGGGCCTGTCTGATTGAGATCGCTTGCGCGACGCCAGGCTTTTCCTCGCTGAGCTTCCCGTCAATCCATTGCCGCTGGTCGGGAGCAAGCCAAGTTGCTTCGCGGGGCCAGTCCGTCAAGTAGAAGAACGCGACGATTCCAAACAGGATTGCCGGCATTCCTTCCAGAATGAAAAGCCACCGCCAGCCGATGATGGCGAACCAGTTCTGGCCGAGAATCCAGCCGGCGATTGGCGATCCGATTACGAAGGAAAGGGGAATGGCGGACATGAAGTTGCCCGTGGCCTTCGCGCGGTCCTCGCGCAGGAACCAGTGGCTGAGATACACGATGACGCCGGGGAAGAAACCGGCCTCCGCCGCGCCTAAGACGAAGCGTGCCACGTAAAGTTGAACCGGAGTATGCACCAAGGCCGTCAGGGCCGTCAGCGATCCCCACGCGATCAAGGTGGCAGAGATCATCCGGCGGGCGCTCCAGCGTTCCACCAGCAAGGCGCCGGGGATCTGCAAAGCCACATAGCTGATGAAGAAAATACCTGCGCCCAATCCAAAGACGCTGTCGCTGAATTTCAGGTCGCGAGACATCCCGAGCGCGGCATAGGCGACGTTGGTGCGGTCAAGATAATTCACGATGTACAGGGTGAAAAGAAATGGCAGCAGCCGCAAGGCAATGTGATGCCGCGTGCGGACGGCGAACTCAACCGAAGATGGCGCGATCGCGCGGGAGTTGGCTGGGGCCACTCGGATGACTCCGACGGTCGAAGTTTGGAACCGGCAGAGCATACCGGAATGCGGGCAGTTAGTGAATTGAATCGGACGGGCTCAGCTGTCGAGAAAACCCCAAAGCGGGAGCGTTTCGGAGGTTCCGCGGTTCGCGGGCTGATTTGTACGGGCGTTCAGGCGTGGACGGGATCGGAGCGCTTCAGGCGCGGAAGCGACTTGATGGATTTTCCGGCCTTCTCCTGGGCGCGGCGGAGCCATAGAGGCTCTGGAGATTGAGCCAGAATTGCGCGCTGGTGCCGAAGAAGTGAGCGAGGCGCAGGGCGGTATCGCCGGTGATGGCGCGCGTGCCATTCAAAATCTGCGTGACGCGATTGGTGGGCACGTCGAGCTTTCGCGCCAGCTCGGCGGCGCTCATGTGGAGTGCTTCGAGTTCTTCGGCCAGGTGTTCGCCCGGATGGATAGAGGTGAGTGGCATAGTCGTCCTCCTAACGATAATCGACGATTTCCACGGGGCGGCTTCTCATTCAAGGTTCCGCACGCTCGCCCGCGGCGATGACACGCTCACTCGCGCCTTGAAAAGCATTGCTGGACTGCGTTCGCGCACCTATCATCCATCGCTGGCGCTGTTCCGGGAGGAGGCCAGCAATGAAGCGAATCGCGGGAATGATGCTTGCGGTGACGGGGATGTTGGTGGGCGCGCAAACGGTTGCTGCCCAGGAATGGTCACAGCCCTGGGCGCGGGAGCGCATCGAGAAATCACCACGTCATAGCGAGTGGGTTACGGTGAAGCACGACGGCCGAAACGTGGAGACGCTCGTCGTGTATCCGGAATCGAAAGACAAGCGGCCCGTGGTGCTCGTGATTCACGAAATTTTCGGATTGAGCGACTGGGCGCAGGAACTTGCGGACGAAGTCGCCGCAGCGGGCTATATCGCTGTCGCGCCGGACCTGCTGAGCGGCATGGCGCCGAACGGTGGCCGGACAAAAGATTTTCCTACAGGCGTCACGGAGGCAGTTAGCAAGCTGAACCCCGACCAGGTTACGGCGGACCTGAACGCCGCGGCGGACTACGGCCTGAAGCTGCCCGCCTCGAACGGCAAACTGTATGTCGCGGGATTCTGCTGGGGCGGCGGACAGGCCTTCCGCTTTGCAACAAACCGGGGCGATCTTTCCGCAGCGTTCGTTTTTTACGGCCAGCCGCCGGCAAGTGACGCGATGTCGCGCATCAAGGCGCCTGTCTACGGCTTCTACGCCGGGAACGACGCGCGCATTGGCGCCACAATTCCGGACACGGTTACCGCGATTAAGGCGGCGGGAAAAACGTACGACCCCGTGACTTATGACGGCGCGGGTCACGGCTTCATGCGCGCCGGCGAAGCTCCCGACGCCAGCGACGCCAACAAAAAAGCCCGCGAGGAGGCATGGAAACGCTGGAAAAGTCTGCTCGCGCAGTAAAGTTTTCCACGACATGCAATTGTCACCCCCTCGCGCGAGAGAAACGCGCAAATCGGTGACATGGGGCAAACCGGAATCGCGGGGCGAGGGTGAGGCATGCGGCGCGTGCTGGGGTGAGAGCATCGGCGGAAGCAAGTGCAACAAAACAGTTGCGTTTTGCGGAGGGGCGCGATAATGTGCAACCTGGAGGTTGCTTAACGATGGAGTATAAAATTGAGAAGCGGATTGAGCTGAAGGCGCCCATTTCGCGAGTGTGGCGCGCGCTGACGGATTACCGGGAGTTCGGCGAGTGGTTTCGCGTGAAACTGGATGGGCCGTTCGTGGCGGGGCAGATTTCGCGCGGCCATATTACGCATCCCGGCTACGAGCACGTCCAATGGGAGGCCGTGGTGCAGAAGATGGAGCCCGAAAGGCTGTTTTCCTTCACCTGGCACCCGTATGCCGTCGATCCAAAAATGGACTATTCGAAGGAGACGCCCACGCTGGTCGAATTCAGGCTGGAGGAGACGAAGAGCGGAACATTGCTTCAGCTCACGGAATCCGGCTTCGATAAAATCCCGAGCGGCCGCCGGCTCGAAGCGTTCCGGATGAATGACGGCGGGTGGACACAGCAAATGAAGAATATCGAGAGCTATGTCGCGCAGAAACCATAGGAGCGTGACCGCCAGACGGCAGGCTTCTGCGCCCGTCTTTGCGGCCCTGGGCGACGAGACGCGGCTGAGGCTGGTGGCTAAGCTTTGCGGCGGGCAGGCCCGTTCGATCGCTCAACTGACAGAGGGCTCGAAGCTTACGCGGCAGGCGATCACCAAGCATCTTCGCGTCTTGGAAAAGGCACAAATCGTGCACAGTGTGCGTAGGGGCCGCGAAAGCCGATTTGAATTCGATCCGGAGCCGATGGATGAAATCAAGAAATACCTCGAGCGCGTGTCCGAGCAGTGGGATCGGGCGCTGTCGAGGTTGAAGGCGTTCGTCGAACGTTGAGTGCGTGGAGCGGAAAGGAACGAAAGGCGGGAGGGTCAAAGGGCGGCTTCGCAAGGGAGGATTTGCGGGATGCATGTTGCCTACCTCGTGATTACCGTCGTGTTCGCGCTACTAGCGGCGTTTTCCGGACTCGGGAAGATGCGGCGCGATCCGCGTCAAGTGCGAGTGATCCACGAAACGGTCGGCGTTCCGCTGAAGCACATTCCGCTTCTGGCGGCGTGCGAGTTTGCGGGTGCATTCGGTCTGCTGTTGGGGATTTGGCTGCCTCCGGTGGGAGTTGCGGCCGGAATCGGGCTCGTCGTCTATTTTGTGGGAGCCATTGTGTCGCATCTGCATGTGGGCGATGCCAAGGGCATAGGGGCGGCCGTGTTCATGCTGGCGCTCGCGGCAGGAGCGCTGGCGTTGCGCGTTCTGACATTGAAGCCGGGCATTCCGGGCTTAACCATTCTCTCTTCCCTTCCTCCACTTCCGTCGCGAAGACAAGCAGCATTTATTTCGGAGACCGACAGCCGAGAGCCAAGGCGAGGAACGGCAGCGAAAGCGTCCGGCGGCGCCGGAAGAAAGAGCGGACTATGATTTCAGCCGAGCAGATTCGATCGACGTACGAGTTGATTGCGCCGCACATTCGGCGCACGCCGGTGATTGAAGTGGCGGGGCCGGATTTCAATTTGAAGTTGGGCGGCGTGAGCCTGAAATTGGAATCGCTGCAACGCGCGGGTTCCTTCAAGGCGCGCGGTGCGTTCACCAACCTGCTGACCAGAAAGGTTCCTCGCGTGGGTGTCGTTGCGGCATCGGGCGGCAATCACGGCGCGGCGGTGGCGTTTGCAGCGATGAAACTCGGCGTCCCGGCGAAGATTTTCGTGCCGAGTGTCGCGTCTCCCGCCAAAATTCGGCAAATCACCGAGTACGGCGCAGATCTCGTCATCGAGGGAGAGCGATACGCCGATGCTTTGGCTGCGAGTGAAGTATGGGTGGCGCAATCGGGCGCGATGCCCATTCATGCGTTCGATCAGGTGGAGACGTTACTCGGGCAGGGCACGGTGGCGCTGGAATTCGAGGAACAGGTGAGCAGGCTCGACACACTTCTCGTCGCCGTTGGCGGCGGAGGATTGATTGCGGGGATTGCGGCCTGGTACGGGGGAAGGATCAATGTTGTGGGAATCGAGCCGGAAAAAGCGCCGACGCTCACGCGTGCGCTCGAGGCTGGGCGACCGGTAGACGTGGAGGCCGGCGGCATCGCCGCGGATTCACTGGCGTCGCGTCGCGTGGGTGAATTGGCATTTCCGATCATCCAGCGTTATGTGGCGCGGACCGTGCTGGTGACGGACGACGCGATCGGGGAAGCTCAGGGACTGCTTTGGAAAGTGATGCGCGTGGTCGCGGAGCCGGGGGGCGCAGCAGCGTTCGCGGCGCTCCTCTCTGGACGATATGAGGCGCGCCCGGACAAGCGAGTGGGCGTTCTCATTTGCGGCGGAAATACTGTCGCGGTTGATTTCAGCCGGTGAGCAAGCGAGGCGAAGAAGAGCGAAGAGAGAATCTCTGAGGTCCGGAGCGGAAAATCCGCGCTGCGCTTCCGGCGCTGTGATCGCGGCGCGCGACGGAGAAATCTCATGTGCGCAAAATCATCTAATACGCCGCGATGAGCGTGGAGGTACCTGCCAGGATCATAATCGAGGACGCCGGTAAGAGGGCGTTCAAATTGAAGGATGGGGCGGGTCGTAGGCCCGCCTCAACGCAGGAAAGGACGAAGAGCGGCGGCCGGTAGAACTCGTCGCAAAAATAATCCGGCGGAGTTCTCACGCAGGCGAGATGTACGGCGCCCGGGCGCCGCTACGACCTCACATTTTTACGGACGTGGTCTGACTCGCAACACATTGCCATTTACCGCTGGGCATCTTCACCCACGTGTCGGTAAAGCGCGAATTTTCATCTATAGGCTTTCCCTCTGGATCAGTGCCCTTGCCTTTGAACCCTCCGGTCGCGATGGCCGTGTTGCCAAATACAGTTACCTTCACATCGATGTAGTCGACGCTGTCCCATTTGGTCTTTTTCGCAGATGCCACCGATTCGGCCTTGTCTCTGACTACTCCATCGGCCTCCGTAATCACGACTTTGTCGGCCAGCAGCGGAACGAGCAAGTCGGAATTATTTGTCTTTTGCGACTTAAGCCACTGTTGTTCCAGAGCCGCGACAGCTTTCTCGGTGGACTGCATTTCTTGCGCCCATGCGGCGCCGGCGAGTGAAAGCAAGCCGAGCAAGCTCCACATCAAGGTTTTCTTCATGCACATCTCCTGAGTCGTCGAGATTTTCGAGCAAGTTGGCGGTAGGACTTATCGCCAGTGGGTGCATGGAATACCGAACGCAGGAAGATGTCAACTCGAATTTCTGCGAATCTGGCATGCGGGCGGTGGAGGGAGCGAAGCGTAAGGCATAATGGCTGAGCCGATGGTAGAAGTGTCAGAAAATTCGGGCGCGGTTGAGGCACGGGCGGCGGGGAGCGTTGCGAACGTACGCGCGACGACGTGCTGCGTCGTTGGGGGCGGGCCGGGCGGAGTGATGCTCGCGCTGCTTCTGGCGCGGAAGAATGTGGACGTTACGCTGCTCGAGATGCACAAGGATTTCGAGCGTGAGTTTCGCGGCGACACGGTCCACCCGTCCACGATGGAAATCCTCGATCAGATCGGGCTGACCGACCGGCTGCTGCAATTGCCACACACGAAGATTTCCGGTCCGACGATCCAAGCCGCGAACGGGCCGTTTACGCCCATTGATCTGGGACGGCTGAAGACGAAGTTTCCGTACATCATGCTGATGCATCAACCGATCTTGCTAGAGTTTCTGGTGCGGGAGGCGGCGAAGTATCCGAACTTTCGACTGGTCATGGGCGCGAATGTGACGCAGTTGATTGAAGAGAAGGGCGCCGTGTGCGGCGTGAGATATATCTCCGAGGATGGGAGGCATGACGTGCGTGCGGCATTGACGGTGGGCGCGGATGGAAGGTTCTCGAAAATCCGGCAGCTTGCCGGATTCAAGCCCATTCAGAGTTCCCCGCCGATGGATGTGCTGTGGTTTCGACTCCCGCGGCTGGCGGAAGATCCGGAGTTGAAGGGCGGCGTGGCCGGAGGCATTAGGAACGGACACATTTTGATTGTTCTGGATCGACGCGATTACTGGCAAGTGGGGTACGTTGTCGCGAAAGGACACTACGCGGAAATTCGCACCGCCGGGCTCGAGGCGCTGCGGAAGAGCATCGCGCAGATCGATCCGCGATTTGCACCGCACGCCGAGCATCTGACTGAGTGGAATCAGGTGTCGCTGCTTTCGGTGGAAGCGAGCCGTTGCCCGCGGTGGTACAAGCCAGGGCTGCTGCTAATCGGCGATGCCGCGCACGTGATGTCGCCGGTGGGCGGAGTGGGGATTAATTACGCGGTGCAGGATGCCGTGGTGGCGGCGAGTGTTTTGATTCCGCCACTGCGGGCCGGCCGCGTCGAGGTTGCGTCGCTGGCGGAGGTGCAGCGCCAGCGGGAATGGCCCACGCGATTTATACAGGCGACGCAATCGTTCTTACAGAAGCGACTCATCGGGAGCGCGCTAAAATCTTCGGGGCCCTTGCAGATTCCAAGGTACGTGCGGCTTTTGTTTCGCGTTCCGCTCCTGCGGGATTTGCCCGCGCGGTTAATCGCTTTCGGCATCAAGCGCGTGCGCGTGAAAGACTGAGTTTTTTGTGCCGAAGGCGGCCGACCGCGATGAACCTGCGATGATCCAGCGAAGCTGAGGCTGCGGGCAACGATAGTCGCGGGGCGCGCATCCAGCCTCCTGAATCTTCGGCCAATCATTCACGATGATTCCCAGACTGTCGATGAGGCTCGGTGTGAAACCGGCGTGCGCCGGAGATGCGCGTTGACAGTGCGGACCCATTTTGCTATTCAATTCGTTTACCTTTTTCTCAGGGCCAGACGCCGAGTCCCCGCTTGCCAGACAGAGGGAACCTGCAAGGTCACAGGATTGCAGCCGGAAGATGTTCTTCTGTGCGCGCGCGGATGACAAGCAGAGGTTTGACGAATCAGGAGAACCGAGGGAGTGCCTTCAATGACTGAAGCCTCGGTGGGTCGGTCGGGTCTAAGACCCGCCCCTGCGACGGAAAAGGCGAAGAGCGGCGGAGGATTGATGAAGCGGCTGTTGTCCATTTCCATTTGCGTGTGCGCGTTCGCGGGGATCATCGCGATCGGCGGTTGCGGCGGCGGTGGTACGGGCAACTCGATCTCGCTCGCGTTGCTCCCCGGCGCAAAATACACGATGGGCCAGGGGCAGACGGTCACGTACATGGCAACGCTCCAGAACGACGTAACCAATTCGGGAGTGACCTGGGAGATCTACAACAGCACGAGTACAAATCCGGTGAGCTGCTCGATTCCGTCGTGCGGCACGCTATCGAACAGCACGCCATTCAGCGTTACGTACACGTCGCCAACGGGACTTTTCGGCGCGCAAAATATTTCGCTGGAAGCGACATCGAAAGCCAACATAAATGTCACTTCGATCGCCACGATTAGCATCGTGCTTCCGCCTTTGATCAACACGCTTTCGCTGCCGAACGGGCAGAACGGGATTCCGTACAATCAGACGCTTTCGGTGAGCTACGGAGTGACGCCGCTGAATTACAGCATCATCAGCGGCAGCCTGCCGGCGGGATTAGCCATGAACTCGAACTCGCAGATCAGCGGGACGCCGAGCGGCTCGGGCACTTCACAATTCACGGTGCAAGTGGCGGACTCCGGGATCCCGCCGGAGACGGCCTCGATGGCCTACACGATTACCATCGCGCCGCCGCCGCCGCTATCGATTGCGACCAATCTGTTATTGCAAGGAGTGGAAGGAACGCCCTACACCGGGACGATCGCGGCGACGGGCGGAATTCCGCCGCTGATGTGGACGCTGACGGGAAATTTGCCGCCGGGATTGACACTGGCGACGAACACCGAGCCGAATTCATCTACGGCCGTCACCACGGGAACGATTTCGGGGACGCCGACGGCCACGGGTACAAGCACGTTTACCATCGAAGTGGAGGACTCGGCGCTCCCGCCGCAATTCGCCACGCGACAGCTGAGCGTCACCATTAACCCGCCGGGATCGGTGCACGTCACTACGGTTTCGTTGCCGGCGGGAGTGACTGCGCAGGGATACAGCGAGGCGGTGCAAGCGACGGGAGGCATCGCGCCGCTCACGTGGAGCGTCGCGCAGGGACAATTGCCTCCCGGACTTACGCTGAATGCGGCGAGCGGCACGATTACCGGCCTTCCCCTTCGACAGGGGACATCGGATTTCACGATTGAAGTTACAGACTCGTCGCAGCCGAGCGTCTCGGCGTCGGCGGATTTCAGCATCGTCATCACGGAAAACACCAATCCCACGAAAGATAATCAATTGCTCGACGGCGTTTACGCATTCCTCTTTAACGGATTTGGGCTGGCGAACGGCTCGCCGGTTTATCCGGAGACGGTGATCGGGACGTTCACGGCGAGCGGCACGGGTTCGATAACTGCCGGAACTGAGGATATTCAATCGACCAGCGCGGAATCGGATCTGCCGTTTACGGGAAGCTATAATATCGGGCCGGACGGCCGTGGAACATTGCAATTGACGGTTACGGGCGCCGGCGGACAAATGATCGACCAGACATTTCAAATGGCGCTGGACTCGCAGGGCAACGGCCAGTTCATCGAGATGGATAAGTCGGGCAATCGCGGCTCGGGAGTATTCCGCAAACAAAGCTCGACGACGTTTACAGCGACGTCGTTCAGCGGCAATTACGCATTCCTTTTCAACGGATACGACACCACGCTAAAGCGGACGGTCGTGGCGGGTCAATTTACCGCCAACGGCTCTTCGGGGCTGGGCAGCGGCACGGCGGATGTGAACGACGGCGGAGTGTTGACGCCATATACCGGCGTGAACGGATCGTTCGGCAACGTATCGGGGAACGGACGTGGCTCAGCAATACTATTTTTCACGCCGAATACGCAGAGTTTCACGTTTTACATTGTGTCGCCGACGGAAGTGTTCTTCGTGTCGACGGAAACGACGGCGCCGGACGGCACGATCACAATCAGCCCGCCGCAGAGCGGCGTGGCGCTGCTCGAGAGCGGCGGACCCTTTGCGGGCGGGTCGCTCGACGGCAACTACGTGATCACGGGAACCGGTTTGACGATGGGCGGCGATGCGAGCGTGTTCGGCAGCCTGATGTCGCTGGGGCCTTCGGGAAGCACATCCGGCCAGGCGACGCCGGTGTCGTTCGATCAGAACGACGGCGGCACGATTTCAAGCGCGCTGCCGACGGCTTCGACGTATACCGTGCAGCCCAATAGCCGTGTGGCTTTCACCGGAGGGACGAACCGGCTCAGCGTCGGTTACATCGTCAGCCCGTCGGAAGCGGTGTTCATCGGAGCGGATCCCGAAATTACTTCGGGGTTCATCGAACTGCAAACGAGCGGCCCGGTGTTCAGCGAGGCGACGGTACAAGGCGAGTATGCGCTTGGCGGACCCTTCCTTGTCGATGGGCAGACAACGACAATTAGCGGCGTTCCGGACGCCGACGGCGTCGGAGATTTGACGGGAATAACGGACTTCGTGACAGGTAACGGAACGCAAACATTGGCGCAGCCGCTAACGGGGTCGTATACGGTGGACGCGAGCGGCCGAGGCGCGCTGACGCCGGGAAGCGGAACGGGGCTGCCGGCGAGCCTTGCGTTGTATGTTCTTTCACCCACGGATTCTCGGCTGGTGTCGATCGATCCGACCGACGCGCATCCGCAAGTGCTGCTGATGGAGTTCGGGAGCACGCAGGAATTGCCGTACTGAGGCGGGCGGCCCTGGCGACTTTTCGTCTGCATTGCCCTGCGCCCCGCCGCAGTGCATGCCCTTCTGTAAAGGTCGAAACGCGGCGACCATATTCGAAGATAGTCACCAATGGTGTCGGATTCGGGTCCGCCACTCTTTTTGCACATTATTGGCAGAAGATTGTATTAACTCCTATGGTAACGGAAATCTAACCAAAAAATGCGACCTGCAACCCACACACCGAAAAGCACTTAGCCGAACGCCACTGGGCGCCTGGTTTGGTCACGAGTGTGCTGTAGCTTCCAGACAGTGAACTGATTCTTGGGGAGGTGTATCCATGAGACTGCGTAAGGCGTTGCTGGCTGCGACCTTCGTACTATTTTTCGGCGCCGTCGTGCCGGTTTTTGCTCAATCGCCAGACACCAGACTGCCGGTGAGGGGTACGCATCCGTCGGGCGGCGCTTCGGAACCGGGATCGGCGGCGTTCCTGCTCTACGGTTTAGTCAGTCTCTACGCTGCGCGCCGGCGAGCTCGGTCAAAAGCACCAAAGGCCTAGTTGTCTTTTCCCTGATACTGAGCCAACAGGTTACTAAAGCTTGGTGTATCCTTAACGTCTTTGAAATCCGGATCGAGCTTTACACCCTCTGCGGAGAAACCGTTGTCGAGGGCGAGGAGTAGACGCTTGATCGATTCTGCCTTGTTCCCTGTCAGAGCGTAAACCTGCGCAGCCATATACATTATCTCCACATTGTATTGGTCCTTTTTATAGGCTTGGTTAATGGAATAAGTTGCTTGGTCTACTTGGCCTTGCTTAGCATAGAATCGCGCTTCGTCCGCGAGAGCGTAGGGATCGTCTGGATTGAGAGCGAGCTCATCGTTTGAGAGACGAATTGCGTTCTTGTAAGCCTCGCCCGCGCGTTTCTTGTCTCCTGCCTCAGAGTACGCGTCGGCCAGGTTCCCCATCGCCAAATGATTCTCCGGGTCCAGCTCAAGCGATTTTTTGTAGTCGGCGACCGCTTCAACATACATTCGGTTCCAAAAATAGGCTACCCCACGACTTACGTAGATATCGGAATCAGGATTCTCGGGCGCACGGGGGTTCTCACAAAGGGCGACCGCCGTCTGTTCCTCGGTGAGGAAGTCCGTGTACAGCGCTTGATGCGCATATGCGATGCCGAGCTGCCTGTGGCCTTCAGGAGATTGGGGATCCAGGTCGATCATCTTCTTGAAAGCTTCCACCGCCTTTCTGTATTCTCCAAACTTCAAATAAGCCGTGCCGAGTTCATCCCAATTCCGGGCGTAATCGGGAGCGATATGGGTCGCGTTGATGTAGTCGAATACAACACTCGCTTTTCGCTCTCCTGATCGCAACGCAACTTTTCCCAGCAGACGCCAGATCTCGGCGTTATTTGGCTCGGATGGCAGGGCGTACTTGAGTTGGCGTCGGGCGCTGTCCGTGTTAGTTGAACTATTCTTTTCCAGAAAAACGTACGCAAGGGCGAGATGCTCGTCAGCTGTTAGATTTTGGTTCCAGTTTTGCGCCTGCTGAGCCGCGACAATGGCGTTGGTCAGATAGATTTGTTCCGTCGTCGCTTTCCACATCGCCCAGTCGGCCTGCGCTTCGCCGACGTAGGCTCGTGCAAGTTTAGGATTCTTGTTTGTGGCGGCCGTAAAGGAATCTATCGCGACCTTGAGGCTCGTGATGTCCGATTCGTTCTTCAGGGCTTCGCGACCCCGATCATAAAGCTGGTCTGATTCGGCATCGTAGACGGGCGGGGCCATGGGCTGCACGAATTCTTCCGAGGGAAGGTTAGTCCTTAAGGCATGGTCTACCAACCTTTCGTAAATTTTGTCTTCCAACGTAGAATGGCCGGCGACGGTTCCAGAGAATTTTCCAATCGATTTTCTCTTCCCGGTACCAATATTCTCGACGCTCACATCTATATCAATCCTACCTTTGGCGTCGCCCTCGAGAGTCCCGCCCACGATTTGGTTCACGTATAGTTTACACGCGGTCTTTCCGGACCCGGCAGGCAATGAGGCACACCCGGGCCACTGGAGGTAGACAAACTGTGGGTCCTGCGGGTCCAGCGCGCGCTTCGTTCCCTTCGGGGAGGCGACCGACAGTTCCTTAAGCGTCATCAGCTTCACAGCGACCCCTTTTGCCAATTGCTCGGCCGCAGGCTCAAGTGCATGATTCTTTGTATTGATCAGGACAGCAAGGTAGTCGCCATCTTTGGACGAGGGAACTCCCTCGGGTACCGCGTACCTTGGAAATAGCACGTCATGGAGCGGCGGACCCAAACGCTTGACCGCGATTGCCATTGAGGCCAGCAAAATTAGGACGCTCACTGCGGCGAGGCGTCTTGAGCGGCCCTTTTGAGGCGGAGGAAGATAGATTGGGCCCGATCTCTCCAAATCGATCTGAAGCTCCTTAGCGGACTGGTAGCGATGCTCGGGGTCCTTGTCAAGACACTTCAGGATTGCGTTCTCAAGCGCAGTCGATATATTGCGATTGATCGCGCTCGGGGGCTGTGGCGGCTTATGAACGATGGAGTCGATCAACAGTGGCGCGTAGGTATCCGGAAACGGGCGCCGGCCCGTACTCATTTCATAGAGAACGGCTCCCGAAGAGTAAATATCGCTTCGCTCATCAGCGGGTTCTCCTTGCAACTGTTCCGGCGACATATACGGCAGAGTCCCCACCATCTGATGGGGCGCCGTAAGGCTCTCAGTCACATCCGGGTGGCTCGGCCGCGCTAATTTCGCCAAACCGAAGTCTAGAATTTTCAGCCTGCCGTCGGGCGTGATACGCAAATTACTAGGCTTCAAATCCCGGTGGATCAACCGTTCACTGTGTGCCGCCCGCAATCCTTGCGCGAGCTGGACGCCGAGACGAACAACCTCCTTCTCGTTGAGCGGGCCACCTGTCAACATCTGGTCGAGCGTGACCCCTGGTATGTACTCCATGACGAGAAAGTTCACGCCATCTTGAGCATCGAAGTCGTGAACGGTTGCAATATTCGGATGGTTGAGTTTTGAGAGGGCGTGCGCTTCTTTGCGAAAAGACTTGAGAGCAGCGGCGTCGGTTAGCAGCGACTGCGGTAAGACCTTCAGCGCGACGTCGCGGTCGAGGCGTTCATCTCGCGCGAGGTACACCACACCCATGCCGCCCGCGCCAATTTGCTCTAGCACCCGATAATGGCCTAACGTCTGGCCAATCATAGGAAGGATAACTTGCCGCTCGCGCCGGATGTTAGATGTTCGATTCGGTTAAGTCAACTTTTGAGTTAGTTTGTTTCGTGCATGAAGCGAGCTGCGTCGAAAACCGCAGCGATCACAGCCAATTCCGGGCGGACGACGCCGAAACAATGCGAGTTCCGTCACATCCCAGGCAACCGACCCGAGATCGATGGTCGATGGTGACATGGAATGGCGCGCATATTTCCCGTTCGTCTACTTCGGTTTTTTTTTGTCGAGCTTCAGGGCCGCGGAATTGATGCAATAGCGCAATCCGGTCGGCTTCGGACCATCGTTGAAGACGTGGCCGAGATGCGCGTCGCACTTGCTGCAGATCACTTCGTCGCGAATCATGCCGTGGGTCGTGTCGCGTTCGACGGCGACGCTCGATTCATCGGCAGGCTTGTAAAAACTAGGCCAGCCCGAGCCTGAATGAAATTTTGTGTCGGAGCTGAACAGCGGCTGGCCGCAGCAGACGCAGACATACGTGCCCGGCTTTTCGGTATTCTCGTACTCGCCGGTGAACGGCGGCTCAGTCCCCTTCTGCCGCGTCACAAGATACTGATTCGGCGTCAGCTGTTTCTTCCATTCCGATTCCGGCTTCTTCATTTTTTCCGTCATGGCCAGCACCTTCGCGATGATTTACACGGGCCATTATAATCCAACGAAGCCGGAATGCGACTCACCAGCCGCCACCTCCTCCACCCCCTCCGCCGCCGCCCGAGCCTCCTCCGCCGCCGCCGCTGGAACCGGGCGCGGATGCGGAGGAAGAAATGGCGCTCGAAAATGAGCCGGAGAGCGAGCCGGCGAAACCCGCGGCGCCCAAGCTGCTCCACGCACCGCCCGAATACCATGCGGGCGAGTAGACCCCCGTGCCCGACGCGCCGCCCGCCGCCTGGCCCGCGCTGCCGAGGACGCCCGAAAATTTTTGCGCCCAGGCTTGCTCGACTCCCAGCGCCAGGGCGTAGGGCAGAAATTTTTCGAAAACTTGGGGCGTTTGTTCGGGCGGAAATACGCGATTCAAACGGTCGCCCTCAACTGTGCCGAGAAACATCTTGAAGCCGTCGATCTTGTCGAGAACGCTGCGGCCCGCGCTGGTTGGTCTCTTCAACAGATAGTGAAAGAGCACATGAAGGCCGATGGTGAAGAGCACAGCTAACATGACGAGGATTGATGTGGCGATGGTCAGCACGACGATGCCGCCGATTTCACCGGCGACAAAAGGAATCGCAAAGATAGTCATCGAAACGGCCTGAGCCTTCGTGGCGGCCTGGAGATGACCGCCGTGCAGCGCCCCCTGCCAGAGGTGTGCCGCGCCGCTGACGAGCATCGCGACACCAAAGCTCCATATGGTGAGCCAGATGCAGATGAACCCTGCTATGACCATTTTCTGGGGACCCTGACTGGTCACCACAAGGGCCAGCATGACAATTGAGATGACGATGGCGGGAATCATGTACAGGCCGTTGGTGAGGAAATAGATTTTCTGTTCCGCCGTTTTCAGAGAGGCCTTCAAGGCGGCCATCGCGGCGTTGATTGCAACGTGATTTTCGTTATGGAGCCAGATCGAGCTGCGTCCGGCGAAGAGTTTGTCGCCGGCTGCTTTCTCTTCCGGCGAAAGAACCGAAGAGTCCGGCTGTTTCGAGAGAACCAGAGAGTACGTACCCGCGTGCTCTTTGATCTGCAGATAGCCTTTGACAGCCATGTCGAGGACGGCGCATGCGAAAGTTTTATTGTCGTAGCCCATGCGCTCGAGGTAGCGCATGGCCGCGGGCGAGAATCCAGTAGGAGGCTCATAGATGGCGACAATGACGCCCTTGGCGGGATCGCGGCCGACAGCGTTCCATACGACGAGGTAGTAGAGAAGAATCAGAGCGAGACCGACGGCGAGAATGAGGTCGGCGCGATTATCCTCAAAGAACGAGTTTAGCTTTTCCTGGGATGTGGGCTCGGCGAAGTAGCCCTTGGGCCAGGTAAGTAAAATCGTCAAACCCTGCTTCGGGCTGAGCGGGTGATTCGCAGCGAAGTAAAAGGTTCCATCGGACTGCGTCGTGGACGTTAGGTCACGCGAGAGCGAGCCTTGCGGGCCGGTGAATCCGCCGAGATGCACCTGGTCTGTCGGAATTTTTTCGGGAAGCCAGACGCTTGCGGAGGCGCGGGCGATTTCGAAATTCCAGCCATTGCCGGTGACATTCCAGAAAAGTTCGTCGTGGTCCTTGAAGAAGCCCAACTGGCGTGTGGTCAGATACGAAATGGTGTAGGTATGATCGCCCGGCGGGACAAGGGATTGCGGATTGCCGAGATAAATGCGCACGCCGTTGCTGAGGTCTTCGATTCGCGATGGCTCGACGGCGCCATCGCGCGTCGCGCCCTGCAATTGAAAGCCGACAACGTAATGATTGCCGAGGCGATCGGTGTAGCGCGTGGGGAAATCACGGAAGATCCCGTGGCGGATTTGAATCTGCGCGCTCATCACGCGAATGGTTTCGCGGACGAGCATGGAGCCGTCGTCCTGGACGCGAACGTCACTGTGGTAATCGACGATGGATTCGGATTGCGCTCGGGCGCCGGGAGAAAGAAGTGCTGTTGCGAGCAGACAGAACAGCGCGCAATGGCGGCGAAATCTGCGATGCACATCGCCTCCGAGAGGAAACGAAACTGGAGCTATGGTAGCGCCTGATGTAGCGTGTTCACGTGCGAGGAAATTGGGGGTGTGCCAAGTTGCTAACGTGCGGAGGAAGCGGAGACTTTTTACGGCGCAGTCGGCGTGAAATTCAGGGCAGCAACCGGGCCAGCGGCGAAGGCGCAAGCGTGCTGGAAATTCATTTGGTTCATGTTATGATTTTTGGATTCGTGGGCCGCTAGCTCAATGGTAGAGCAGCTGACTCTTAATCAGCGGGTTGCAGGTTCGAGTCCTGCGCGGCTCACCACTCTTCTGTAAGCACTTAGCATGTTCCTCATTTTCCTGGCCATCCGTCCATTGTGGGGACTTTTGTGTGGACTCCTCGGCGTTTCCGGAGAAGAAGATTTCGCGCCGCGCGGCACGCGCGGAAAAAACGGGGCCGGGGCCGCCAGCGAATTACGTTGCTCTTTCTCCGCGCCCTTTGACTCGAGGATGACGTGCCGAAAAAAAAGCAACCGATGATCTCACCGTCGAAAGACTCAAGGCCGAGTGCGGGAAAATCCTTCGGGACGCGATCGAGCGCGAGGACTACCTCACGGCCTTGAGCGCGATTGAATCCGGCATCCAGACTCGGCTCGCAGCGTTGAAGTTCGCACCGGATGCGAGGGGAAACCGCAAGCTTGTCATTCGGCAATTCTCCGATGACGAAATCAGGAAGGAATTCCCGCGGCGCAAACTCGGCGTGCTCCTCACTGTCCGTTACGAGTCCAAGATTAAACTTCAGCGCCCGCAGGGTCCGACCTTGCCTCCGCCTCCCGACAAGCTGCAATAGCTCAGAAATTTTTGCGGAGCGGCCGGTTCCGTTAATCCAATTAACGAGAAGTTAGCCGTGGCGCAGAGTGGCCGCTCCCTTGTGTTGAGGATTCGTCGACAGCGTCTAACGCACCGCCTCGGTCAGACCGGGTCCGACATTTAATTTCGAATAGCCGACCATCCGGGTCCGGTCAAGCAATGACCCACTCGGCAGGAAGTCGAAGGTTCTTGTAGCTGCTTTTGTGGAGCGTCCAATCGCCGTCGTCGTCGCGAACATTTATCAGATCGTGGACGACAACGGTTTCCGCCGTTTCGTATTTCAGAAAGCATGTCATCACGCGGCGGTCATCGCTACGTACGGGGATAAAGCGATCGAGAGCGAATAACTCGGCGCTGGCGAGGTCTCGGTAGGTAACCACAATCCTCCCTCCCGGTTTGAGCGTGTTAGCGACCGACTGGAATAATCGGGAAACCTCCGCCCGGCTGGGCAGGTGAGTCAGCGTATCGCCCATACAGATCGCAATCTCCACCGAGGCTGGACGAACCAGGGAATCAAGTTCGCGCAAATCGGCGTGCTTCGTGACAATATTGCGCGAACCAACTCTGGCGGAAAGATTTCGGAGCAGTTTCTCGCTCGTGTCGATCGCGATAACTTGATATCCGCGATCGGACAATGCAAAGGACTGAAACCCCGGGCCGCAACCAAGATCCACGGCGAGGCCCCCAGTGACGTCCGTTCCGGCAAATTCGTCCAAGACACCTTTTTGTTCTGCTACTTTGGCTTCAAACGGTAACCCGAACATCCACTCATAGTGGTCCGCCAACAGGCTTTCGTAGTGTTCTTGAGCGCTGACAGGCATGCGTGAGGTCATAGCGTTTCGGAAGCGACAATGAATAACAACGGCGCGGTCAAGTAATCGTGATCAGCGGATCGGTCCGGGATAAAACTTGCCCGACAAGCCTCGCGTCTCCGCCGCGCTCCTGAAAGGCACGAAGGAACTGATCTGAGGCGCTCGCCGATATCGAAAGCAACAAGCCTCCCGCGGTTTGCGGATCGAAGAGCAACGTCCTGGTTATTTCGTCCACCTTTGGCCCGAATTGCGCAGCACATTCAGCGAACTCGCGATTGGCTTTCAAGCCTGCCGGCACGCACCCTGCGCGCACACTTTCGACAGCGCCCGTGAGCAAAGGTATCTTTGCGGAATCGATTCGCAGGCTTACGTTGCTGGCCAGAGCGATTTCGCGAGCGTGACCGACCAGTCCGAAGCCCGTTATGTCGGTCGCGCCGTGGACATCGCCGCCGAGTTCAACTGCGGCTTCGGCGGCAAGTTTGTTGAGTGTGGTCATGGATTTTGTGACAGCTTCGATCCACGCTGGTTCCGCTTTGCCCTGCTTGATAGCGGTGGAGATGACGCCGGTGCCGAGAGCTTTGGTTAGAACAAGCACATCGCCAGCTTTCGCTCCGCCGTTTGCCAATATTCTCTCTGGATGAATGGAGCCGGTGACGGCATATCCGAACTTGATTTCTTCGTCACGAATGCTGTGGCCGCCAATGACGGTGCATCCAGCTTCGATCATTTTGGAAAGGCCGCCAGCGAGGATTTGTCCGAGAATCTGCAGATCTCCCTTGTCGGGAAAACAGACCATGGCCAGCGAACTGATGGGGCGGCCTCCCATCGCGTACACGTCACTGAGGGCATTGACCGCCGCAATCTGTCCGAAGGTGTAAGGGTCATCAACGATGGGAGGGAAAAAGTCTACAGTCTGCACCAAGGCGAGTTCGGGCGACATTTTATATACGCCGGCGTCGTCGGCGGTATCAAAGCCCACCAGAACATTCGGGTCGGGTTGCCTCGGTAATTTTCCAAGAATCGAGTCCAGCGCCGCCGGACCTAACTTGGACGCTCAACCGGCTGACTTCACCGACGCTGTGAGACGCACTGGTTCGACTGTCTTCATATCTCGATTGTACATGCCACGGAGAGATTGTCGAAACCGCGGCGAAGTGGGGGCTCTCTTATCTCTGATGCGGCGCCGCAAGGGATTTGAATCGAGATACCGTTTTTGTAACTTTTACGAGGCGGCGAGGTCTAATTTTAGGTGGCGTCGCGGGGGTTTGCACGCTCGCGAAGCGTTTGATTTGGTCTATCAATTCTCTTTCTTCGACCGACGTGGAAAATGGACTTCGGCGCTTGAGCGACGGCAACGTCTGGCCGACCACGGTTGAGCCGGCTTTCTTTGAAACGACGGCGCTCCGCCTGCATGTTTTTCTGCCCACCGCTTTATGCTTAGGCTAGACTCATCGCAGCGACGCGCGGCGATTGCGGCCTTTACGGTGATCCGATTCTCAAGGAAATGAGTCAACCCTCCGCAGAACCCGGCTTGCAAGACGCCTTGGTCCGTTCCGTGCCGTCGGGCGGTTTCGCCGTCGGACTGGGCTTAACCAACGAATGCAATCTATCCTGCTCGTTCTGCTATCGCGATCCGGCCCGCCTAGACCGCCTGAGCCTCGAGCAAGTCCGCTCCGCGATGGCCAGTCTCCCGGTCCGTTCCGTGAATCTCGGGACCGGTGAAAATGGAATGCACCCGGAGTTCCGTGAAATCCTGGCTTTCCTGCGATCCCTGTCAGTGAAGCTCACCATCACCTCGAACGGGCACAGCGTAGCGGTGCTCAATGACGAGGAGTTGCGCGCTTTCCACGATATCGAGTTTTCTCTGGATTATTCTACGGAAGAAAGACAGGATGCCCAACGCGGCGCTGGCAATTGGGCCCTGATCCACGAGCAGGCGGAACGTTGCGTGCGGCTCGGAGTTCCGATCACGTTCATTGCGGTAATGATGAAAGGCAACTATCTAGGATTGGCGAGCGTCGCCCGCGTGGCCAAGCGCTACGGGGCACCGTTGCGCGTCAACGTCTATCAAGCGGTGCGCTCCGACCTGTACGCCCTGACGTACGAGGAATACTGGCAAGGCTTTCGCGCGTTGTTTGTAGAAACCGATGTGATCGCCATTGGTGAGCCTCTGGTTCGCGCCATGGCAGGTCTGCCCGCAAGGGTGGGCGGCTGCGGAGCCAGCACCGTGCGAGTCACGCCTCGCGCCACGACGCAGCCGTGCGTTTACTGGCCCGGCGCCGGCGAGCCGCTCTCGCTGCTGCTCTCGCTCGGTTCGGAGATCGTAGAAACTTCGCCGTTCGTGGAGGCGCGAACCGCCCCGGAAGCATGCCGTTCATGCTCGTACCTCGCGTCGTGCTACGGCGGATGTGCGGGACGCCGGCGCCTACAAAACACCCTGCGCGAACCGGACTTTTATTGCCCCATCGTCCGGGGCAAAACCGAAACGCTGGAAGTTCGCATGGCTCCTGCGCGCGAACTCCCCAAGGGCGAAAGCGCGTGTACCACCATCGTAATCGCCCGCGATTAGCTTTGCGCTTCGCAAGGAGCTAAATGGCAAGTTGCTACTCAGCACGAAAGAAAAACAATTCCGATCTACGGAGACTGAGAGGAAATTTATGACGGCCAGCTCCAACTCACCACTCAATAATTCCCAAGTGGTTCCGCAGCCGGAGGCGCGCATCGGGTTGACCGTCGTACGGCTGACGATTGGCGCGATGCTCGTTTGGGTCTTCTTCGAAAATCTAGGGAAAGGTCTCTACACGCCAGGGGGCTACTCCGGACTGATCTACTACTACATCCAACATGGTCACGCTCCGGCCGCGTGGAAAGCCGTCATGGCGATAGCGGCGAGTCACGCCGCGATGGCGGCTCCGATGCAAGCGATTACAGAGATCTCTCTCGGGATCCTGCTCGTCGTCGGTCTGCTGACGCGTCCGGTCGCCGCCGTAGCGTTTCTGTACCTAGCCAGCCTTTGGATGTCTGAGTGGGGCACGGCGTGGATTTGGGAGCTGCTGGTCCCGGTGCTTGCATCGCTTGCGCTCGCGGTGGGGCGGGCCGGTCGAACGTGGGGGGTCGACGCGCTCCTGGCGCGCCGCTCTCCATCCTCGCTGTGGTGGTGAACCAAGCGCGCGTTGAAATACTAACGTCCAGCGAGGTGCCGTGCGCGTCTCTGTAATTATCCCTACACGAAACGAGAGAGGAGCCATCAGCCGCGTCCTGGCCGATCTTCCCGCCGACCTCGTCTCCGAAGTCATTGTTGTCGATAGTAATTCGACCGACGGTACGCCCGACATTGCCGCGCGCGCCGGCGCTCGCGTGATCGACGAACCTCGCCGCGGTTATGGCCGCGCCTGCCTCACGGGTCTGGCCAATGTCCAGGATCCGGACATTGTCGTATTCTTGGACGGCGACTATAGCGATCGCCCCTCTGAACTTCCGCTGTTACTCGCGCCAATCGTCGAGGGCCGCGCGGACATTACATTAGGATCGCGCGTCATGGCGGATCGAAGCCACGCGGCTCTTCCGTGGCATCAGGTGTTCGGCAATCGCTTGGCCGCAACCTTAATCGGGTTTCTCTATCGCGTGCAACTCAGCGATCTGGGACCGTTTCGCGCGGCACGAATCGACGTGCTTCACGCGCTGGATCTCGAACAAGCCACGTATGGCTGGGCAGTGGAGATGATCCTGAAAGGCGCAAGAGCCGGTTTCCGAATCGTCGAGGTCCCCGTAAGCTATTATCCGCGCATCGGAACCTCCAAAATCAGCGGGACGTTCAGGGGAACGATTGGTGCAGGTTGGTTCATTCTCACTCTGATCGCGCGTTACTATTTCTGGCGGAGACGCCCCGTCCCGCTGCACTCGGCATGAACATTCGCGGAGCGATGCAGATGCAATCTCCTCCCCACCGAAATGATGCGTGCACCTTAGTTATCATGGCCAAAGCGCCCAGGCCGGGCCTGGTCAAGACTCGTTTAGCTCAGAAACTCCCCGTTGAAGCGGTAACCGAACTCTATGTCTGCCTGTTGGACGACACAATGGCGCTCGCGCGATCGTTGGGCTCTGTGAAGGCCGCCATTATGTGCCCTGCTTCGGACGTTGAAGAACTAATGCGCTTCGCGCGAGGTGTCATGGATGTCGTGGCGCAGGAAGGAGAGGGCCTTGCGTCAGGGCTGACCTCGGTGTTTGCACACTTCGCAGCGCCCGGCCGGCAGCGCGTCGTTGCCTTCAACAGCGACAGTCCGCATCTGCCGGCTTCGGTGCTTGGAAGCGCGTTTGAGGCGCTCACCGATCACGACGTGGTTGTCGGACCGACGCATGACGGCGGCTATTATCTCGTTGGGGCCAAGGCCGCTCATCCAGCGCTTTTCGACGGCGACGGCATGGGCACTGAGAGCGCGCTTGAGGACCTGCTGGCGCGCGCTCGCGGACTGCAACTTTCCGTCGGCTTCACGGATCCCTTCTACGACATCGACGTGGAGGGCGACTTGACTCGGCTGGCCGCGGAACTGCGCCTCGCTCCAGCGAGAGCGCCACGAACGGCGGCGTGGCTGGAAAAGTGGGGACACGCGGTGGCACAGTTGCGGATGGGCACGGAAAACCGGTGAAGCTGACGCCATCCCGCAGGCTGTACGGGCTCGGCGTGATTTTGCTGGCGGCGCTCCTGACCTGCTCGCGCAAGTTCAGCAGCGTCGGCGAACCGTCTTTCATCATTCCGCTGGCAATTGCCGGCATCGCGTACCTCCTCGCCATTCGCGAGTTATTCTCCACGCTGAAATTCCCGCGCCATGTCATCGTCATCGGGCTCGCGTTGGCTGCCCTGTGGCATGTTCCGTTCCTGGTGCAGCCGCCGGGTCCAGACGACGACGTTCATCGATATGTTTGGGATGGCCGTGTGCAGCGGCTCGGCTATAACCCTTATATTGTTGTTCCGAGCGACCCGGCGGTCAGCTGGTTGCACACACCCGAAACCCGCACGCTGAACAACCCGGACGTTCCGAGCCCATATCCAGCGGGAGCTGAACTCTTTTTCCGCGCTGTCACAGCGATTCATGAGTCTGTCTTTGCGATGAAATTAGCTTTCGTAGTTTGCGATTTCGCGATCGTTTTCGTGTTGCTCGATATATTGAGTCGTAGTGGGCAAGGAATGCATTGGGTTCTGGCTTATGCCTGGAATCCACTGCTGGCGATAGAAGTGGCGGGCAGCGGTCACATCGATATTGTTGGTGTGCTGCTACTGTTGCTGTCCGCCGCTGCGCTGGAACGGCGCTGGCGTGCGGTTGCCGCTCTGGCATTTGGGCTGGCTGTTGCAGTGAAATTGCTCCCGATTGTACTGCTGCCACTTTATTGGAGGCGCGTTCGTGTGCGCGACGGCGCGCTGGCGGCAGTCGTGGCCGGACTTCTCTACGTTCCATTTATGAACCACGGGCGGATTCTGATCGGCTCGCTTGGGACGTATGTGCAAAGGTTCCGTTTTAATGATCCGGTGTTTTCAATTCTCGAGCGGGTTGCGACTCCGCAACTTGTAGTTGGGCTCGCGGTGCTTGTCGGATTTCTTACGGCAATGTGGCTGAGAAGCAAGACGCCGGCGTGGTCTTCGGACGCATTCGCATGGCCCATGGCGGCATCGCTTCTATGTGCGCCGGTCGTATATCCATGGTACCTGCTGTGGGTGTTACCGTTCGTGCGGTCGGCCGCGGCGCTGCCGATCATCATCTGGACAGTTAGCATCATCCCGACTTACTACGTTTGGCATCTGCGCACGCTTGGTCGTCCGTGGGTGGTTCCCGCCTGGATTATGCTGCTGGAATATGGATCCGTGGCAACGGCCGGTGCAATTATCCTGCTTCGCCGCTTCACCCGACCGGGGATAACCCCATCCTCGACGGACTAGCTGGCTGTTGCGAATTGGGCTCCGCAAGCCTGTGTGAGGGAACGCGTGCCTCCGCACGAACGTGCGAAAACGCAACCACCCGAAATGTGCTGTATAATGCCCGGGCGCCGAGCAAGGACGCGAATGGCGTGCGTGAGCGAAGGGTGCTGCGCCGGCACACCCTCCTGCATCCCGAGACTTTTGCCCTTCGTCCAACAGATCGTCCGAGCAATTTATAAAGGAGCGAACTCTATGAAAAATGCGAGCCGTGTAACGGCGATCAGTCTTTTGACTTTCGGAGCGCTGATCTTTGCTGCAACCTCCTGGGCACAGAATCGCCCGCCAATTCTCGAACAGATCGCGAAGACGTATGGTCTCGATTCGTTTGGGCAGATCGAGGCCATCCGCTATATCTGGCATGCACAGTTCCCTGGGGTGGATGTCGCCCGTTCCTGGGTTTGGGAACCTAAGACCAACACGGTTTCCTTTGACGGGAAGGATAAGGACGGTAAGCCGGTTAAGGTGTCGTATATGCGCTCCGAGCTCGGCAGCCAGTCCGACGCCGTGAAAAGTCAAGTCGATCCGGGTTTCATGAACGATAACTACTGGCTACTGTTCCCCCTTCACGCTTACTGGGACAGCAGCGCTACCGTGACCGATGAAGGGATGCATAAACTGCCGTTGGGCAAAGGCTCGGCCGAGCTGGTCGCGGTGAAGTATTCCAGCGACGGCGGTTACACGCCCGGCGACACCTGGGAACTCTACGTCGGCAAAGACAACCGCGTCGAGCAATTTGTCTACCGCCGCGGCGGCACCATGAAGCCGAGCCTCGTCATCGCAACGTGGGCAGGCTACAAAAAGGCGGGTCCTCTCCTTATCTCAACGGAGCACCGCGGCACCGCCGATGGCAAGCCCCTGCACATCTTCCTTACTGACGTGTCTGTAAAGCTGACAGGTTCAGACACCTGGATCAACGCGCAATAAACAACGCACGGACTCGTTCGGACAATTGATATCGTTCGTCACGAATCAGCCTCTGAAGTGCGAACCCGGCTCTGGCCCCGGCTTCGGGCTGTGGAGCCGCAAAAACAAATTGACAGCAGCGTCGAGCAACCTCCGGCTAGCTCAGTTACGCTCCGAAGCGGACCGAACTTTTTCGCGCCGTAAGTCCTGAGCGAGGAACCGCAGCATAGACGTAGCATCAGTCACCGCGATTGGCGGAGAAAAGTTCAGATACGAGGTCCTTACTGTTTCAAGAGCGGATTACGCGAAGCTGGAGTAGTTGGAACAACTTCGGAACATGTGAGGAAGAATATCGGCTTCCCAATGAGCCCAAGCGAAGGTTGAACAACGACTTATGGTTTTGAATTCGAACCTATTAACCGAAGGGTTGCTAGTTCGAATCTAATCCGGCGAGCCATTTCTCAAAACCGCGTTGCCCAAATACCCCTCTTTTACTGTCACTGTAAGTGTTTGAAAATGTAGATCGGTGTGTCCAAGACTTAGCCTGCCCACAAACACACGTTTTGGGGCCGCTGAATCACTCCGGACCACCCGCGAAGGATCAAACGATTGCGGCGCGCAAATGTGTCTGAACTCGCTCGCCTGGGTGAGTGAAACTCAGCCGGATTACAGAAGTGGAAGCTGCAATTTCAAATCTTCCTTTTCGAATACAATCAAGATGTCACTACGAATCCCGCCCATAGCAAAAGCAAATCAGACGCGGATCGCGTATCCAAAAGGAGACGGGAAATCGCGGCAGCACGACTGCGGGTTCTCGCTGCGGTGGTCACTTAGGATTGGTCGAGTCTCCGAACAAAAGAACTTGAAACTTCCCGGATTCGTTGGATGGCACGAAGATCTGGTGCGTTCTGGAATCGAGCGCCATGGTCTTCGATCCCGCGTGAGTGGGGATTCTCTCGACCGCGCTGAATTTGTCCGGCGTATCCTCGAGGAAGACGTCGACCGTTCCTTCACCGGTGGAATTAAAGATTAGGCCGGTTCCTGGATCGAAGGCGCTGGCGTCGACGTGATCGCCGATCGGCAATGTCACGATCACTTTTCCGTTCTCAGCATTGACGACGGCCATGACCCGGCTGCGGCAGCCGACAAACAGGCGATGATTGGCGCGGTCGATCGCCAGGCTTGAGGGGCGTTCGCACGGTGCGAGAGGCCAGCGATTCGTGACGGTTAGCGCGCGCGCGTCAATGCGGAGGGTTTCACTTTCGTCTTCGAGATTGACGAAAATATTTCCAGTTCCGTCGGCGACCGTGAATTCGGGGCCGCCGCCGAGATCAATCGTGCCAATTACTTTGCCAGTCGCAGCGTCAATCGCCGTAGAAGTGCTGCTACCGCCATTCATCGCGAAGACGCGGTGCGTGGAAGGATCGTAAACGATGGCATCAGGCTTCGTGCCGGCGGGCACCCGCGCGATTACCGCGAGCGACTTGAGATTAAAAATCGTGACCGCGTTGGCACGGCCATCACTTACGAACCCGCGCCCCTCGGGCGAGTTTCGAGGCGGGAGCTGGATGAACTCTCTTCGCCAGCGGTAGTAGACCAGATAAGTGATCTCGGATTTCTTGCAGGCTTGCGGCGTCGATTTACGATTCGCGATTCCCGCTCTCGTTTGCCGTTGCAACTTAACAATCTGCTCGACACCGAATCTCTTCTTCGATGCAAATCGTTCATTTCAAGTCTGGGTTTCGTCGGAAACTAACTTTCCTTTTGGATCAAAAAATCGCGCTCCTTCAGCGCAATCCCGTACGCCAGCTTCGTGAAGGAAAAATACTCTTCGTGTCTGCTTCTGTGTGGCTTTCATCCGGGAAAATCGAATGAACCGCGTGCGCGGCATAATCCCGGTGCGCGTGCCGCGGCAACTACCATTTGCGGTTCTGGCCGCGCGCCATCACTCGCTTTGCTACGTTCATGACATCAGCGAACCACTGTAGTCAGCGCACAGACCATCAGCTCTTAAATCACTTTCAAGTGGTCCTCCGCGCATCAGTTGTTCTTGTTCGTGTACACCGCGCCGTCGGGCAAAGTTGAACGAATAATCCCGGATTCCACCGATAGAGTGTAAGAGATGCCTTCGCGGCTCGACCAATGCAGTACGTTGAATCGCTCGTCCGCACGTAAGCTTCGCACCGTTACTCCGCGAAACGTCAGGGGGTTATTACCCCTGCACGTTTCCGGATTCTGCGTGGCTTGCAAGAAGTAGGCCGAACCAGCGCCTACGACCGTCCCCATCCCGCGCGGGTCAAGAAGAACTGCTGTGCGTTCATCGACTGCGATAGCCCGAACGTGACGGGCCATGCCATCTTGCAGAATCCGTGCCATGAACACCAGCGTCCGTCCCATTCGATCGCGTGCTGAAAAGTGCGTATCAGTAATCACTTCCTTTAAGAGCGCATTGTCCAGAAATTGATGCACGATGGTGACGCGGGGATTGAAGGGATTGGACAGCGTCTCCGTCGAGCTTAGATCGGGTCCATCCGGAGCATCGCCCTGAGCCGAGTACACAAATTCGCCCTGCACGGCCAAACCAGCGCTCGTTCCGCCGATCGGAATATGCCGCGCTATAGCCTCATTCAGAGCCTGTTGCACGGGTGTTCCCATCCAGAACTCGATGTAGTTCGCTTGGTCGCCTCCGGCAATGAACACGGCCCCGGCGTTCCGTATTGCGTTGGACACAAACGGATCGGACGCGGCCGCACGATCCGGAATTACGAGTGTCGATACCGAGTTGACGTGACAAAGACCCTGAATATAGGGGTTGTAAGCATCATCTCCGCTCGCGCGAAGGACGAGAAAGTCGCCGCCGCCGGATCGCTCGCACATCCATTGGAAAGCTCGATCAAGGTCTTTCCCTCCGCCCATCAGGGCGAAGCCGCCTTGGGTTCTCGTTCGTACGTCCGCAGAACTCCCTGTGCGAATATACGTGTAGTGAGGGCTCGATCCAAACGAGGGGCAGACCAATGGCAAGACCTCGATTAAGAGGCCAATCGGCACGAGGCAAAGGAATAGGCGGAATCGGCTCATTGGGAAACCTCACCTGAATTTGAACTCTTTCGTTTACCAGATCACTTTCGCGCCGAGCTGAATATGGCGCGAGCCGCCGCTGCCCATCACGGGATTCGAAGCGTATACATCCGGTGTGTTGATCACTTGTCCGACGCTGCTTCCATCCGCCATTTCGCCGTCCACGCCGGCAAAGTTGGGGTGGTTCAAAATATTGAAGAATTCCAAGCGAAGCTGCAGGGTCACGTGCTCAGTCAGTTTCGTATTTTTCGTCAGCGAGAAATCCCAGTTCACGAAATCCGGTCCGCGGAATGCATTGCGCTGGATATTGCCGAACGTTCCGTAGTCAGGAGGGACAATGGCGGTTGAGCCTTCGACGTAGCATCCGAAATAGGCCAGCTGATTTGGGTCGGCATTCGCCTGGCACAAGGATGGCGAGCCGTCCGGATAGAAGCACAGGCGCTGGCTGGGGTCGCATGTGTTGCCGACGGCAGCGGCGGTCCAGTGAATGTCGCTGTACTTCCCGACAATGTTCCAGCGATCGTTGTATTGGCCCGTCAAGCTGATGTCGTCATCGTAGTCATGCATGTCCCACGGGAGCCCGCTCTCGATGATGGCAATGCTGTTGACCTGCCAACCTTCAAGGGAGTGGGCGAAGCTGTGAACGGAAGGCAAGGCGTAGGTGAGAGCGAACGTGAAGCGATGGCGAATGTCGAAGTCGCTGTTGCCGCGTTCGGCGGCGAGATCGAGACTGTTTTGCGCGAGGAATGAGCGGTTGTTGCTGGCTTCATCGAGGGCGTGGCCGTAAGTATAGCCGGCGACGACGTTGAGGCCGTGCCAGTTGCGAACGGTGTAAGTGACCTGGAGGCTGTGATAGATGGAGGTCTCGGCATTTCCGACGACGGTGTTGATGCCCAGGAACGGAAATTTGGAGTAGAGCGGGCGCGCGAATTGCTCGCACGACGCCGCGTCGTACGTTCCGGCGTTCACGCAAGCGAGCGCTTCCGTCGGATTCGGCTGATTGGTATCGAGCAGGCTGTAAAGATCTACTCCTCTGTTTCCAACGTAGGCCACATCAAGGGATGATCCGGTCCCGAACGCGTGCTGGATGCCCAAATTCCAGAAAATCGAGTACGGAGTTTTCAGATTCTTCTGGACGCTGGTGATCGAACAAGGTAGCGGGTCGCCGCTGTCCGGATCAACCGCGGAGCAGTTGAGTGGCACGCCGACGACCGGAAAAACTTGCGCTGGCGGCGGATTCCAATTCACCGAGTTGCCCGGCAGAGTTACATCCGATACCGTGATGTTACCGCCGCCGGGTTGCACGCCAGCCGCGCCGGTCGGGATGGTTGCGAGACCCAGACCTCCGCCGCCCGTTTGCCCGATGAATGCGGAAATATGCGGAACCTCGTAAATCATGCCGGACCCCGCGCGAAGCGACGTCTTTCCATTTCCGAAGACATCCCACGCGAGACCGAGGCGTGGGCCGAAATTGTGATGATCGCCGTCATACGGGGAAGAAATCTGCTTGCCGACTTGAACGAAGCCAAGATTCGGATCGAAGTTCCCGAGCAGGTCATTGCTCTCCTTGATTACCGTCGAGAGGTCATAACGCAATCCAGCATTGATCATGAGCCGGGGAACTACGTGCCAATCGTCCTGAATGAACGCGCCGAAGCCATCCTGGCTGACGTGCCGCAGCGTGGTTCCGATGAGAACGGAAGCGGTCTGGGGTCCACACGGTGTTTCGCTGCAGCCTAGCGTTCCGGTCGTGTCCGTGCTGCCTGCGTCGATGAAGTCCGCCAGGGTCGGGAAGGAAATGTCGCCTTTCGAATCGCGGTCCCGGACATTCGTAACGGTTCCGCGGCGGAATTCGGCGCCAAAACGGATGGTGTGCTTGCCGGTCAGGTAGGAAACGCTGTCGCCAAATTGAAAGGTTTGCGTGGGTGACGTCGCGAGAGGCCAACTGTCGTTGCCGCCAAGTTGCGTAAAGCCCGCGACATCGATCTCCGGCATTCCAAAGTCGGCGGGATTGGCGACACCGGTGTTGATGCCATACGTGGTGGGATTCACGCTGTGGTCGGCCGTCTCGTCCTCCTGCCAGATGCGGTTGTAGCCGAAGCGGGTTTGGTTCACCCAGCGGCTGTTGGGAGTCCAGGTCCAACCGAAGCCAGCGATCTGAACGCGCGTGCGCGCCTCCGAAAGCCATTGCGGCAGGAGGACGTAGATGTCCTCCTCGGATTGCACGCTGTCACCAAAAAAGTAACGTCCTGTGAAAGTGTTGTGCTCGGAGAGGACGTAATCGGACTTTATGATGAAGTTGTCTTCGCGCGTAACGTTGTCGAGATCCTGAAAGATTTCGCCCGTGCCGTTCGGGTTCGTCCCGTTATTCGCCGGGTACAATTGCGCGAGTGTGGTGCTGAGCGGATTGGGCGTGCAACCGGGAGTGGCCTGGCATTGCGAGATCGCATCGGGGATGCTCGTGGTGGGGTCGCCGATCGGAACCGTGGCAGGGCTGGGAACGGCCTCCGGATTTCCAACCGCGTCGCGGACGCCTTCGTAATTGCCGAAGATGAACCATTTGTCTTTCTTGATGGGGCCGCCGCCGGAAGAGCCGAACTGATGAAGTCGCAGCGGCGCGAGAGGTGTGCCGAGCGGATTGAAAAAATTGCGGGCATCGAAGGCGCTGTTGCGGGCGAAATAGTAGGCAGTGCCGTGGAAGTCGTTCGTGCCGGATTTCAGGCCGATGTTGATGACCGCGCCCGGCTTCCATCCATATTCCGCGGAGGGATGTTCCTCAGCGTTGAATTCTTGAATCGAATCGATGGGCAGATGCGTAGCAGGCGTGCCCGCAACTCCTTCTTCATTGGCGACTGTTGTACCGTAATACGCGTCGTTGTCGTCGGTGCCGTCGACGATGAAATTGTTGTCTTCGGGGCGATTGCCGTTGGACGTGATGGAATGGAATCCGCCGCCGGGAGTGCGATCAATGCCGGGCCGTAGCATGACCAGATTCTGGAAGTCGCGTCCTTGGAGAGGCAAATCGTTGATGGCCTGGTTGTTGAAGGTTCCTCCGAGGATCGAGGTCGTCGTGTCGACGAGCGGAGTGGATTCTTTCACCTCCACCGTTTGCGAAATGCTGCCGGGCTCGAGGTGCAGATCGATGCGAACGTCTTTCGCTACCTCGAGGCGGACTACCGTGCTTTCGGCTTTCTTGAAGCCAGAAACCTCCGCGGAGACGCTGTAGAGTCCGGGCTCGAGAGCGGGAGCAACATATTCGCCGGCATTGTTGGTAATCAAAGTGCGCGAAACCTTCGTTTCAGCGTTGGTTACCGTCACCCTGACGTTGGGCACGACCGCACCCGAAACGTCGGTCACCGTTCCCAGTATCCGGCCCTGCGATGTCTGAGCCATGATCGTCGCAGGGAAGATCAGTACAAGCAGCGCCGCCGTCGCACATCGCTTGAACCTTCTCATTGGAATCCTCCAGACCATTTTCTCTGTTGAATGTTCAAACGAAAAGCTGGGTTAAGTTCATAATCCGTCTCCCTGCCATAAACCGGAGTTCTCACTGCACCGTTCCGCGCTGTCTCTGCTCCGTGACCAACGCAGCGTCGCACTTCATCACGTAAATTGTCGAATCTCTTATCGAGGCTGACCGAATGCCCATACAATAGTGACCGCCTAGCATCGGTGTCAAGGAAAACTGGCGCGTTTCGCCACCACTTCGCAACGTTCATTGCGACAGATTTCGAACAAATGGCTCATACAATGATGCTTGACAGACCGCTTCTCGTCGCGGATGCTCGCCGATAGTCATGCGAACGTCAAAGCGAAGCGACAGAAAAGCTCCGGTCAGCTTTCAGGTTTGTATGGAGCGGCTCAGCCGCAAGAGGCAAGAGAGAATTCGACCAGTACTGGAAAATCCCCAGGACTTCCCCCTCCTGAGCGCACGGGCATTAGGACAGCGCCTGGGGATCGACGCCGCGACTGTCGTACGGATCGTCCACACGATGGGGTTCGCAGCCTATCGCGACTTTCAACTCTACCTCCACGATCTTTCCATCGCACGGGCGACCTCCCTGGACACCATGCAATCGAGTGCTCCGCGGGACGGAAGCAGGATCGCCGCGATCCGAGACTCGGTGGACAAGGACCTGAAGAACCTGAGCGCGCTACGCCACAGTATCGACTTCGAAGCGCTCGCTACAGTGGCACCCAAGTTCTACACGTCTTCTCGCATCCTTATTTTGGCAGGAGACTTGGCGGCCACCCTGGCCGCCTATCTTGAGCACCACCTGACCATCCTGGGCCTTCCCGTTCTGAGTGCAACGTCGTGGGGACGAATCATGCATTTGGTCAGAAGTACGGGCAAGAAAGACCTTGTAATCGCGATCAGCTTTCGCAAGGGACTGAGGCAGACCGTTGAAGGTTTGCAGCAGGCACACGGCAACGGAGCATATTGCGTGGGCATTACAGATACCTATGTGTCGCCGATTGCCGAATCTTGTGACAAAGTTTTCCTGGCTTCAATCGAAGCTCCTCCGTTCGGTGCTTCTTATATCGTTCCCATGGCGCTTCTTAATGCCATTCTGGTGGCCTGCGCCACCTATCGGCGAACTCGTACTCTCACACTCTTGCGTGCAGCAGACGAAGAAGAGCGACATGGTTCGCGCTGGTACCAGACGTAGCCTAGTTTCCCTGGAATCCTTCGGCTTCGCTATCGGTTGCCATCGCGCATCTTGCGAGGCTTATCGCGTCTGTCGCGTAGAGTCTCGACAGCCCCGGGAGGAGGCCATAAAGCTTTTTCGAGCTCCTACCTCAATGATAATGCAACAAACGTTGCATCAAACAATCTACGGGTGAGCATCAAACATCGCAAGGCGGAAGCGGCGAACTACGGCGAAGGCGTGACCTGACCGGAGATTCTTGTACCAGGTGAAATGAGAGACAATTCACGTGTGATCGGACCGGCTTTTTTGTACCAACTCTAGGGCGAGTTTTCGGCTGTTTGTGACCCCATGAGATCGCGGCTAGCCGCGATCTCATGGGCGAATTCGTGCGGTGTCCTCTCTCCGAGAGCCCTGTGAGGACGGCTGTCATTATATTCCTTCCGCCAAGCCTCGATGCTCTCCTTCGCTTCCGCCAGCGTCCCGAACCAATGCGTGTCCAGACATCCCGCTCGAAGCGTCCCGTTGAAGGTTTCGATGTAAGCGTTGTCGCCCGGTTTCCCCGGCCGGCTGAAGTCGATCTTGACTCCGTTCTGGTAGGCCCACAGGTCCATGATCTGACTGGTGAACTCTGAGCCGTTATCACAGAAAAGCATCTTCGGCGCGCTGCGTTTGAACCGAAGTCGATTCAGTACTTCCACCACGTCCGTTCCTTTCAACGCCTGCCCCACCTTGATCGCCAAGCTTTCCCTGGTAAACACATCGATGATCGTCAACGCGCGAAATCGTCGTCCATCCGTCAACTGATCCGACACAAAATCCAGGCTCCAGGCATGGTTCCCTTCCGCTGCCCGAACTCGCTCCCTCGGGTGCTCCGCAGCCCGTCGGCGTCGTTTCGGCCTTTGTTTTAGCACCAATCCTTCCTCTTGATACAGACGCTGCACCAGCGTTTTTCCGACTCCGCAGCCCTCCCGGTTCAGCAGCACGCGGATCTTTCCGTACCCGCAGCGCACTCTTGCTTGGGCGATCTCCCGAATCCGCATGCGTAGCGCCGTCCACGCATTCTTATGGCTGCTATAGCGATACGTCCCGCGGTTCAAGCGCGCGACTCGGCAGGCCCCCCGCTCGCTCGTCCTGTAACTCATGCTCAGGTACTCCACCACCGGACGGTACCGCGAGGGCTTTAGAATTTTTTTCTTAGCACGTCCTGCAACATGGCCTTGTCCAGCGTCAGATCGGCCACGATGCGCTTCAATCGTGCATTTTCCTCGCCCATCTGTTTCAGCTGCCGTACCTGATCGACCTCCAGGCCGCTGTACTTCTTCTTCCACCGGTAAAACGTCTGTTCGGATACGCCGACTTGACGAATCAGCTCGGCGATCGGTATCCCCAGTTCCGCCTGCTTCAAAATGGCCACGATCTGTTCCACAGCAAATCGTTTCTTCTTCACGGCAAATCCCCCTTTTCAGGCCTAGATTTTGCCGGAAACTAACCTTCCTTTTGGATCAAAAAATCGAGGTCCCATCACGAGCAGCCCCTCTGTGCAGCCAATCCGCCTTGGGCCTGAGGTTTTGGCGAGGGACAAGATGTAATCCGCACTTGCCGTTCCGGTTTCAAGGGCGATAGCTTGGCAAACTACAAATGCCACGACCGCGGCTTCCGTTCCACGGAGCCGCCGATTCAACGTACACCCCACAGCGAATCGCAAATCTTGCTTCGAACCGCACCTTTTTGCTATAGTGCGGGTTAAGTGAAGGAGTTATGAGAGTAGTTGCTAGGCGCAGTAATATCACACCACAAACCAATCGCAAGAAAAGTCGCGCTTTCGACGCCAAAGTTTTTCTAGACTCCGCCGGCGTTGCGAGAACAATTGTGCAGTATCGAAGATCGCAGAAAATCTACTCTCAAGGTGATCCCGCCACGAGTGTGATGTACATTCAAAAAGGCGGTGTCAAGCTCTCGATTGTCAGTGAGTATGGCAAGGAGGCAATCGTGGCGCTCCTGGCGCCGGGCGATTTCTTCGGTGAGGGGTGCTTGACGGGTCTGCCATTTCGGATGGGGACAGCGACCGCGATTACACCGACGACTGTACTCATCGTTGAAAAGAATGAGATGATTCGCGTCCTTCATCAAGAACAGAAGCTCTCTGAGCGCTTCATCGCTTTTCTGCTGACCAGGAACATCCGAATCGAAGAAGACTTGGCCGATCAGCTCTTTAACTCCATTGAGAAACGATTGGCGCGGACTCTGTTGCTACTCGCACGCTATGGCAAGCAAGACCAGCCAGAAACGATGTTGCCGAAAGTATCTCAGGAGATGCTGGCGGAAATAGTCGGGACAACGCGCCCCCGGATCAATTTGTTCATGAATAAATTCAAGAAACTGGGCTTCATTCATTACAATGGCGGACTTCAAGTCGACAATTCTCTCCTGAATGTCGTCCTGCACGAATAAGCCTTGCGCTGCGCTAGATGGCTTCGCTCGCCCATTCTGTTGACAAGCTGTGCGGCTCCCACAGTTTCCAGAAACAACCTTTACCCGGTCGAAGTCCCTACTTGCTGTAGAATTTTCTGACGTTAAAGGGATGAACCACGAAGAAACTCAGTTCCATCCCGGCGCGCTGGACACACCGCGAACAAGTCGCGATGCCGCTGCCCGCCCGCAGAATGATCGCGACTAGCCCCTTCCAGAAGAAGACGCACGCGATTGCCATCAATGCCCACGAGAGCGCGTTGGAATTTAGCCGCGAGCTTCGTTCAAATCACGTTCGAGCTCAAGGCTTCGCCCCAACGCCCCCTATTCTGGCGGTGTACTCTCGCTTTCATTGCGTATAAAGCGACATCTGCGGCAGCCAGGAGAGATTCGATCGCTTCGCCATCCCTAGGGTAGATGGCGACGCCTACACTTACGGATAGCTTTGGGTCCTGGCAGTCATCAGCAAAGCTGTCGCAGATGCGCCGCGAGACCAAATCGGCCGATTCTGAGCACGTTTCCGGCAGCACAAGTGCAAATTCATCTCCGCCAAAACGCGCCGCCGTATCGATGTCTCGACAACCCATGGACAACGCATCGGCTAGTTGGCAAAGCGCATGACTGCCCACCAGATGGCCGTAGTGGTCGTTGATTTTCTTCAGATCGTCCAAGTCGAACAGCAATAGCGCGAACTCTCTGCCCGTGCGCTTTGACCGTTTGATCTCACTATCGAGGGCGTCCACGAGGCTGCGATAATTGGCCAAACCGGTTAGAGAGTCCTTCGCGGCCTGTCGACGTAAATGATCCTCCAGTTCGCGCTGTTTCGTGACATCCTCAGCAATAATCTCGTAACCGCCGGCCCTTCCGTTTGAGCCTATGACTTCGCGTCCGCTGAGCCTAACCTTCAGCGGCGTGTCATCCTTTCGCATCCAGTCAATTTCTAGGGTATTACTTTGATCCGCCTGCCCGGAGTTTCCCAGGAGTTGTTGCCGCTTGGATGGGTCACGGATGATTTCACTCATGAGGCTCGCAGCAACGAGTTCCTCTTTTGCTGTACAGCCAAGCATCGTCACTAGCGCCTGATTAACGTCCAAAAGCTTCCCTTCTAGCGTACAGTGGCACATCCCGTATGTTAGATTCCCGACTAAAGCGCGGTAATGTGCTTCCGAATGTCGCAACTTCTCTTCCGCTCGGTCGCGCTGCTCACGCACTTTTTCTTCACTCAGCACGCGGCGAATGACTACGGGAAGATGACCAATGTTTTCCATCTGAATACAGTCCGCAGCCCCATTGTTAATGAGTTCGGCCACGGCTTCTGGTTGTATCGTGTCGGTCAAGAAGACGACCGGTGTATGCCTGCCGTTTTGCTGAAGAAGCTTCAATGCCTGGGTTTCCCACTCTTTGGCGGCAGGGTATCCGGCGAGAATCAAGTTGTAGCACTTTGAGCCCAGCCGTTTTGTGAATTGCTCGGAGGTCAGAACTACATCCGCTTTAACTCGGAATTGGGCATGCCTCAACTCTTGCAAGGATCGTTCGACATCTGTTCGGTCACTGTGAATAACACTAATGCGCAGAAGCGGGCATCTGACGGTCTTTGTCGCTCGGGCAGGAAAATGTTCCTTTTCCTGGCTGGTTCCGGTCTGCGAGGAGTTATGCATTTATGGGCAATAACGAAGTTGTGGAAACTTCCCGCTGCTTCAATGCTATTTAGATAACGGAAGGGGGGCTGTCCACTTTGATACAGGTTCTTAAGAGTTACCCCTAGAACGGACCGCGGTGATGTAACGCTCAAAACGCAGACGGCGTCGCAGAGGATTCGAGTTTTATTGCCCAAAAGACTGTCCAGGCCGCGCGTTTGTACCGCGCCGAGTGAGCGATTCCATCCAGAGATACGCGCTACGACCGCTTGATTCTTCGAGGGTGCTCCTGGGTGATTCAGTGATTTGATGTCATGTGGCGGTTGGCTGCGCCTCGCCAAAATTCAATCCGCGCCGAAAATGCTGCGATGCTCCCTTCGCCGAAGGGTGAAAACTCGGAACTCGACTAAGAATTGTTTTGGGAGACGCGAAGGTTCTCTTGGCCGGGAAGCAGACGACGAGTACGAGGTCGCGACGAAAAACAAAAGCAAATCGCCCCGCGATTGTTTGATCGCGGTTTGTAATGGACACGATTTCCAGCGTTGAAATCGTGCCGGGCTTTGCATCCGGTTCTCCGCTTCTTGTCCGCTCGCAGGTATTGCGTACATCAATTAACTAGCTATTTGCTGCCACTTTGAACAGCGGGTCGCTGAATTCATCCGAGTTCCCAGCCTGACGAGATCTTATCTCCGTGATAACGTCGTCGAGGAAGCCGATGAATTCGCTGGGCTGCATCGCCAGGGAGCCCCAGCATGATTGGCCATTCTTGACCGCTGGCAACCACCAGCAACCATTTTCAACTGAATACGAATAGACCAAAGTCGTATTCGAACCGATAAGCAAAGCTGTCAACGGATAGGAACTGCCCTGCCACAACCAAGATTCGCTAAGCACCAAGTCGAATTGCTGGGTGCTAACGAATGCATTTGCCTCCTTGCGGGACGAGGCAAAATGAATCTCGCACGCCCACTTTTTCAAGCGTGCTGCCAAGAACGATACGCCCATTGGACTCGCAGCAATCAGTAGAATCTTTGGACTTTTGGTCGCCATGGTGCCCCCCAGATTAGTCAGGTTGCACCTAGAGGCAGTGGGCAACTGTCTGATTTTAGACAGTGATAATTCTTACGACACATCTGGGAGCGTACAAGTCCCTGAGCCGGATTTTGTGCCGCTCGATGCCTCGCCAGTCCAGGTAGCCCGCCCAACTGGTGGCCCGGCACACATCGTGTCGGTAGCTCGGTGCTCCGCAAGCAACCCTTGTAGGAGAAGTCGAAATATGGAAACACATTGCCCTTGGTGTCCAGACAAATGCGACATTTCGTCCTGACCGGCCTGATTTGTTAGTCCAGGAGAAGTGAGAGTTTTTATACCACAGCCATGGGCCGTGAAGTTGGATTTACTCCCCAGGTGCTACAGGCCGCGGGCGCTGTCGGCTTGAGTCAGATATCCGCACCGCCGCGACTCGAGTGGCTGACCGTTTGAATCATACTGCAGCGACTAGCGTGGTAGGGCCATGTCACAAAGTACCGCACAAATCCTCGGCGAGAGATCGAACTGCGGGGTGGGCACAAATTTGAGCAAAGCGTGACCGGCTCGCCGGCGGGTTGCCCTTTGGCGCCCGGGAGGGGTCCACGCCGCAACTCCGAGTTGACGTACCGACTGGGACGGCGCAACATGTCCCTTAGGAAGCGCATTGACTGCCATCACCCAAACGCTTGCGACCAGGGTCAAGCAAGCACGATCACTCGAAGAGATCCGAAAGAAGGATCTCCACGCCGGCGACCGTGTGCTCGTCGCAACGCGAAACTCCCTTTACAAAATTTGGGTGCTTGACGAGGGTGTGTATAGGGTCTCTGGCGGGTGGTTCGACCTCAAATGCATAGCCCCTCAAAGAATGGCCATTAACGGTTGCACGTGGGGCGGAAGCGCAATCAAGCAGGACATCCTCGCTGCTCGCGGGCTTCGCCTGGAGTTCGGGAACAACGTTCGCACCACGCGTATCAGAGAGATTCGCGTGATCGTTGCCGAAGCAAGACCGTCACTGAATTAGTTCCCCTCTGGTCCCAGCCGCCAAGGCTGGTTACCACCTCATTACGTTGACTTGCCTCCGCAGCGAGCCTAAGATTCCCGCGGCATGCCCGATCCCAAGTCGCCGTTGCACCAAACTATTTCCCATTACCGCATCCTCGAAAAACTCGGGGGCGGCGGCATGGGTGTCGTCTTCAAAGCGGAAGACACTCGACTGCATCGCGCCGTCGGCCTGAAATTTCTTCCGGAAGAATTGGCACGCGACCCTCAGTCACTCGAACGCTTCCGGCGTGAGGCGGAGGCGGCTTCCGCGCTCAACCATCCCAACATTTGCACCATTTACGACATTGGCGAGGAGAACGGCCGCGCTTATATCGTAATGGAATTCTTGGACGGCCAAACATTGAAGCACCTCATCGGCGGCCGCCCGATGGAAATAGAGACTCTCCTCAATCTCGCCATCGAAATTGCGGACGCGCTCGACGCCGCCCACGGGGAAGGCATCGTCCACCGCGATATCAAACCGGCGAATATCTTCGTAACAAAACGAGGGCACGCGAAAATACTGGATTTCGGTTTGGCCAAGCTGACACCGAAGCGGGACGCCGCGACCTTGGAGGACACCCTCGCCACGAGTGCGAAGGAAGAAGTCAGCGCGGAGGACCTGACCAGCCCCGGTTCTACGCTCGGCACGGTCGCATACATGTCGCCGGAGCAGGCGCGGGCTAAAGAACTGGATGCGCGGAGCGATTTGTTTTCGTTTGGAGCCATCCTCTATGAGATGGCCACCGGGCAGTTGCCGTTCCGTGGCGAGAGTTCCGCGGTCATCTTCAACGCGATTCTCGAACACGATCCGGTTCCCGCGATCCGCCTGAACCCTGACGTTCCGCCCAAGCTGGAAGACATCATTGACAAGGCACTGGAGAAAGATCGGGATCTCCGTTATCAGAGCGCGGCGGAAATGCGCGCCGACCTGAAGCGCTTGAAGCGGGAAACGGAATCGCGGCGTGGTGGTGTCCCGGCGAGCTCGGGGACAATGGCAGCAGCACAAGACACAGGAACTCAACGTGCCGCCCAGCAGTCCGTGCCTTCATCGGGTTCTGTTCTCGCTGCTGCTTCATCGTCTGCCGTGAGAGTCGCTGAAGTTCCGGTCGCCGGTGGGAGAAAACTCTGGAAAATTCTCGTCCCCGCTGCTGTCGTTCTGATTGCCGCGTTGATCGCGGCGGGTCTCTACTTCCGTCCGCGGCCCGCAGCGCCGTTGACCGAGAAGGACACCGTCGTCCTCGCCGATTTTGACAACACGACCGGCGATCCCGTCTTCGATGATGCCTTAAAGCAAGCTCTCGCCGTGCAGCTCGGACAATCTCCCTTTCTCAACATTCTCTCCGAACGCAAAGTGGAAGAGACACTGCGGCTGATGGGACGCCCCGAAAATGACCGCATCACGCGCGACGTAGCGAGAGAGCTCTGCGTGCGGACAGGCAGCAAAGCGATTCTCTTGGGTTCGATTTCGAATCTGGGCGGCCAGTACGTGGTTGGCATCGATGCGGTGGGTTGTAGCAGTGGGGATACGTTGGCTACAGAACAGGAAGAAGCCGCGACAAAGCCGGACGTGCTGAAAGCGCTGAGTAAGGCAGCGGCCAGCCTGAGGGGCAAGCTCGGAGAATCTCTGGCTTCGATTCAGAAGTTCGACATTCCCGTGGAAGCCACAACGACATCCCTCGAGGCGCTGAAAGCATTCAGCATGGGAATCACAACGCAGCGCACGAAAGGAGACGCCGCTGCCATTCCGTTCCTAAAACGCGCACTCGAACTCGACCCGAATTTCGCCGCGGCTTACGCCGGCTTGGGAGTCGCGTACGGCAACCTCGGACAGGCGAGTCTCGGGGCGGAGAATATCAAGAAGGCTTATGCGCTACGGGATCACGTCAGTGAACATGAAAAATACCGTATCGCTTCTTTGTACTATTCGTATGTCACCGGAGAATTAGATCAGGCGATTCAAGTCTACGAACTGTGGGCCAAGAGCTATCCGCAGGATTTGGTGCCTCCTAGCAACCTGGGGGGCATTTACGCGAATCTTGGGGAGTACGATAAGTCTGTAGCTGAAGTCCAAGAGGGATTGCGGCTGGAACCGAATGCGGTAGTTGGTTACGGCAACCTCGCGCTTGATTATCTTGCATTGAACCGGCCGGATGACGCGAAGAAAGCAATTGAGCAGGCCCAGGCGCGCAAGCTTGAGGGCGATTACCTGCACTGGATAATCTATCAAATCGCCTTTCTCAAAGGCGACCCATCCGAAATGGAGCAGCAAGTGGCTTGGGCCGCAGGGAAGCCTGGAAGTGAAGACCTGCTGCTATCGTTCCAATCCGACACCGAGGCCTACTACGGGCACCTCAAAAAAGCGCGGGACTTCTCGCGGCGTGCGGCGGACTCGGCGGTGCGCAACGACTCCAAGGAAAGTGCCGCGCTATGGCAGGTGAATGCCGCATTGCGGGAAGCGGAGTTCGGCAACACGGCGGCCGCGAAGCAGGACGTCGCGGAAGCGCTGGCGCTGGCTCCGGGCCGCGACGTTAGACTGTTTGCCGCCTTGGCGCTGGCGCGAATCGGTGAAACCGCGCCAGCAAAGGCGATCGTAGACGAGCTGGAGAAGAACTACTCCTCGGACACGGTTCTGAAAATCTATTGGCTCCCAACCATTAAGGCAGCGATGGAATTGAATGCCAAGAACTCCACGCAAGCGATGGTGGATCTCGAAGCGACTGCACCGTATGAACTGGGCGAACCGCAACAATTGCAGTTGGGAACGATGTATCCGGTCTACATTCGCGGCCAAGCGCAGCTCATGGCCCACGACGGGGCTGCGGCGGCCGTGGAATTTCAGAAATTTCTCGACCATAAGGGAATTACCCTTAACTTCCCACTCGGCGCGCTCGCGCATCTTCAGATCGCCCGTGCTTACGCTCTCTCCGGCGACACCGCGAAAGCGAAGTCCGCCTACAATGATTTCCTCACGCTCTGGAAAGACTCCGACCCCGATATTCCTATCCTCATCGCTGCCAAATCCGAGGCCGCGAAGCTGCAGTAGTTGCGCTCTCGCTGCGGCGCCGCAGCGCGGAAACCAACTCAGCCCTCGAAAACTTCCGAGTTCAGATCCGAACGACTTCGATCACGTCCTCCGCTCGCTTTTATGCAAGCCGGCTGTGATATGAGAAATTCCTGCTACGAAGTTTGCCGCTCACTGCCGCCCGTTTCGCGAAGCACGATGCGATCGCCCTTGAACTCGTACCGGCTATCACGCCACACGGCTCGTGCGGCCGTATAGCTCGCGCACCACACGATGAAGCCAAGTAAGTCGCGCACCGGATAGAGCCAAAACGCGCGTCGTGCGTTTCGATCGCGAACCACGGTCCAGCCAACGATCCACGTTTCCAGCATTCGATTCAGCAACGCTATGCCGAGGAACGCCACGCCAATCGCAACATGCCCGAGCAAGGCGGCCGCGACGAAGCCGAGAATGCCGTACGGCATCGCGAAAATCAGGCCGTGTCCGAAATGTCCCTTCGGCCTCGAATAGCGCGTGGACTTCGCCCAGCGCAGTTGGTTTTCCCACATCCGGCGAAACGTAGGCTGGCTTACAACGTGATCGATGACATGCCCCGAGAGCACGACGCGATAGCCGGCCTTTTCGATCAGATTGCCGATCATGAAGTCGTTGGCAAAGTAATCGCCCAGCACGCTATAGCCGCCGATCTTTTCGAGCGCGTCCCGGCGGACGGCAATCGTCGGCCCCAGTCCAAATTTCATTCCCTCGAGCAGATTCGCGACGAGCACGCCCGCCGTCATTTCCACCGACATGCCGATCGCGGTCTCGCCGGACCAAAACCCGCTCACATTCTTCCCGCGGTAGACGCACGTGACCATCCCGACTTTGGGATCGAGCAAAGGTGCCACCACTTCGCGCAGGTAATCGGGTGACACTTCGACGTCGCTATCGCTCGTGACCAGCATTTCGTGCGCGGCCGCCTGCGACATTCGATAGAAGCAATATGCCGGCGGATTCGGCCATGGCGGCTTGCCCGTGACGAGAATTTGGCTCCGAATCCTCGGATATTTCGCTGAGATTTCCCGGATCACGCCGAGGGCCGCATCGTCGGGGTCATCCGCGGCAAAAAGAATTTCGAAGGACGGATAATCCTGGCGGAAAAAGCTCTCGATATTCTCCTTCAAATTTGCTTCGAGGCCGTGTACGGGTTTTAAGACAGAGACAGGCGGGAGACGGTCATTCTCCGGCATCGAGCGACGCTCTTTCCGCGCATCGGCATGGAAGCGAATGGTTCCCAAAAGCGCCAGTAGAAGAAAGGCGGCCGAGGAGAGCGTGCCAATAACGGCCACGGTGAGTGCTATATAAAGAATCAGCTGGATGATCGAACTCCTTCACTTCAACTCGCCGCGCTGCGCCCGGCCATACGATGACGCGGACGGGGAGTTGCGCAGCCCGCTCGGCGAGAACCCTTATCGCGCTTTGGATCGTGCTGCGGCGGCGGCCCGGCGCGCTGGGCGGGTGGTCTTGGAAACATCGAGGCGAATCTCGCGTTCGGCCTCAGCGCGCGCCGGCTCGAGCGTGTAGCCCGACTTTACAGCGTCGTCGTAGAACATCTTCACGGTTTCAAGCGAGTAGTCGCGCAAGTCTTTTCCGACGAGCGCGATCTTCTTCAGGATGTCGTTCGTGACCGTGATGATGTGGCAGCCGATTTCATCGGCCTGATAAATATTCAGCAGCTCGCGCGGGCTCGCCCAGATCAGCTCAGCGTGCGGATTCGAGCGCATGATTTTGAGCGCCTCGGTCATCACGGGCACCGGATCGCGTCCGGTATCGGCCACACGCCCGGCAAAAACGGAAATGCACGAAGCGGCGCCGCCATCGAGCGAGCGCGCAAGTTCGCGCACTTGCTCGAGCGCCAAAACCGCCGTGACGTTCACTTGAATGCCATCCGCGCTCAGGCGCCGGATCAGGCCGTACATCGGCTCGCGCATCGTGTTTGTCACGGGAATTTTCACGTAGACGTTTTCGCCCCAACTGGCGATTTCGCGCGCCTGCGCTTCCATCGTGGATTCGTCATCGGCCAGCACTTCAAATGAAATCGGCCGGTCCGTGATGCGCGCCAGAATCTCCGATGCGAACGCCCGGTAATCCGTGATGCCGGCCTTGCGCATCAACGTCGGATTCGTCGTAAAGCCTTTGATGTACGGCTGGCGATATAGCTCGAGGATGCCCGCGACGTCCGCGCCGTCGCCGAATATCTTCACCTTCAGTTCGGAAACTGGCTTCAACGCGCAGCTCCTTTCGCCGCGGAGTGGATAATCCACGAAGCAGCTTCGCGCAGCGAGCCGACACTAGCGTCAGGAGCCTGCCCGGATCGCTTCTCGTGATATCCGCCGTCAATCAGAATCGTCTTGCAGCCCGCGTTCTTCCCGGCTTCGATATCGCGCCAGCGATCGCCAACGAGAAAACTCACGGAGAGATCAATGTCGTACTTGCGCGCCGCGTCGAGAAGCATTCCCGGCTTGGGTTTGCGGCAGGAGCAATTATCCTGGTCCGTGTGATAACAGACGAAGATGTCGTCAAGCGGCAGAGTGGACGCAAGTTTTCGATTGATGACCTCCACAGCATCGCGCGTCTGCGTTCCGCGAGCGACGTCCGGCTGGTTCGTGATCACAACCAAATCGAATCCATGTCCTTTCAATTCGGACAAAGCCTCCGGGACATCCGGGAGTATTTCGAGTTCGTCGAGCGTCGCGGGCGGATGGGGCCTGCCGTTGCGGACAATCGCGCGGTTGATCACGCCATCGCGATCGAGAAATACGGCGCGGCGCTGCTTTCCGGCGGGAGCTGTCGATTCCCACTTTGTTTGTTCGAGCTTGACGGCAGGATGCGTCACAAGCAGATGCCAGACGATGGCCTGAAACGCTTCGACGTGCGGTGTGATGCGCTCGGCATTCACGGTTGGAATCAAGATGCACGCGTCGGCCACTTGCGCCGTGTACCCGCCGTCGCGGCCCACGATGCCGATGATTTTCGCGCCGGCCGACTTGGCGTACTTGAGCGCGGCAACGAGATTCGCGCTCACGTTGGCTTCGAGATTTCCGCCGCCGACGGAAAGTACCAGAACAAGATCGTTCGAGCATAAGCGGCTCGTGCGTAACCATCGGTCGAACACCGTCGCCCAGCCCTCATCATTCGTGCGCGCGGTCAACTCGGCGACGTTGTCCGTGGGCGCATAGGCCTCGATGTCGGCGATTTTACGAAAATCGTTCACCGCGTGCGAAGCGTTCGCCGCGCTGCCGCCAACGCCGAGGATAAAGAGGCGCCCCCCCGCAGTGCGCGTTGCGGCAAGCATTGCCGCGGCCTTTTCGATGCTATTTGTTTCCAGTCGGGAGATGATTTCAGTCACTTCGGCGAGAAATTGCTGCGCGAATGTCCTGTTCGCGCTCATCCGCGAACTGCTCCTTGCTCTGCAATGAATCGCGCCGTTTCTTCGAGTCCAGCCGGCGAGCCGATTTCATAGAAGCGCTGCGTCACTTCGAATCCTGCGAGCTCCCCGCCCTGCAACAAATCGCCGTACAGGCTGGCGAGATCGAAGGGCTGCCCGGCCGGCAAACTGTCGAACGCCGCGGCGCGAAACGCGCCAAGTCCATAATCAATGTAGCGCATCCGAGAAGTCTTGTTCGTCTTGCTGTAAGCAAGAATCTGTCCGGCTTCGAATTCGACGTTGCTGCTATCCCACATGTCGTTATTCTGAAATACCGTCATCAAGGCCAGTTTTCCAGACGACGAAAAGCTCCGGGCGACAGCGGCGTAATCGCAGACGAGATAAGAATCGCCATAAAGAACGAAAAAGACATCGCCCAATTTGGGCAGAGCGTTCTTCACCGCCCCCGCAGTCCCCAATAGTGAGGCACCATCAAACGCGTAGTCAACTTGCACTCCATACGCGCCGCCATCTTTGAGGACGTCGCGGATCATCTCTCCGAGATGCCCGACGCAGAGCACCACGCGCCGTACGCCATTTGCGCGGAGCAGCCGCAACTGGTGCGCGATGAATGGCTCGCCGTTCACTTCGATCAGCGACTTCGGGATTTTCTCCGTCAGCGGCCGCAAACGCGTTGAAAGACCGCCGGCCAGAATGGCGACAGGCAGCACAGGCTCTCCTAGGAGTGCGCGACCACCGTCGTTCCCGCGAAATCGAACTGGATACGAACCTCGCGCAAGCCGGCTTGCCGCAAGGCCTGCCGCACGCGAGTTTTGTCTTCGGTATAGAGCATTAGAAATCCGCCGCCGCCCGCGCCGACGAGCTTCCCGCCGAGCGCTCCATTCGCGCGTGCGAGATCGTAGAGTCGGTCCACGCGGCCATTGCTCATACCGGGCGAGCGCTTTTTTTTATGTTCCCAGTGCGTGTGCATCAGCTCCGCGAACTTTCGCAGATCGCCCGCGGCAAGGGCGTCGCGGCTCTCGTGCCCCAATTGTTTCGTGAAGTGGAGATTCTCCAGCATTTCCTTGTGGTTCTCCTTCGTTCGTTTGTCCTGGTCGCGCAGGATTTCGGATGCGGAGCGCGCGGAACCCGTAAAGAAAAGCAGTAGGTTGTCTTCGAGATTCGCGAGTGCTTCAGCAGGCATCTGCAGCGGCTCGGCGATGACGCGGCCGTCAGGCAAAAACTGGAAGGATGTGATTCCGCCAAACGCAGCGATGTATTGATCCTGCTTGCCGATCGGCTCGTGAAGCAAATCAATTTCGATGTGGCAGGCCTGCTCGGCGAGTTCCTGCGGCGGGACGAAATCTCTCTTCAGCGTATGCAGCGCGCGCAGGAGCGCCGTGGTAAAGCTGCCGGAGGAACCAAGTCCCGTGCCTGCAGGAATGTCGGAGAGGCTCACGATGTCGAGTGACGGGCCGGTTACCCCGGTCAGCTTCATCGCTTCGCGAATGATCGGGTGTTGAATCTGTTCAACGGTTTCGACCTCTTCGAGCTTCGAGTACTTCAGCCGAATCTGGGGCCAGAAAGCTTCGTTGATTGTGATGTACACGTAGCGCGTGATCGCTGCGGCGACCACGAATCCCGTAAATTCCTGGTAGTAGGACGGCAAATCGGTGCCGCCACCACCGAGAGAGATCCGCATCGGGCTTCGCGTAATGATCATGGCATGACCACTTTACCGCGATTCGGCCCGACTCAAAAATCGAGGCCGGAATTTGCGATTTGGACCTCTGGCTCGCAAATCGTATGCTTCTCCGGCCCGGGACACAACGAATTTGACGGCAGAGCGGACTCCGGCGAGGCCGGCCGGGGATTCCGAGGGCTCGTTCTTGCGCGGCGGGCGGGCGCGTATACGCGTCGCCGGCTCTTTTTATGCGGGTTCCGTGCGAGGGGTCTGTTTCGAGAAATCCCAAAAATCCGGACGATCCAGAAACTCAACGCCGATCTGCCGACGGCCCTGCCCGTCATAGTGACAATAGACGACGCGTGCGCGCGCTCGCTCGCCCTTGTCTTTGCGGCAAAGAATCACCAATCCGCCCTTTTCCACGAGGTGCCGGCAAACCAATCCTGCACCGTGACGGCTCAGAGTGGAAGTCCACGTTTCTTCTTCCCAGATTCTTCCGGACTCTTCGAGCCGCACGTAAACCGGCACGGCGGATTCGACGCGCGGGCTGCGGCGCAGGCTCTGGCTGAGCTGCGATGCGCGAAGCAGGATATCAAGCAGCCGCGCTTTGGTTCGAGTATCCGTATTGCCTTCGCCTTCCGAGAGCCGGTGTACCTGCTGAGCGCATGAGGAGAGTAGATCGCGGAAGGCAGTCGTCTCGGAGCTCTCGAACGCTTCATCCCTGAGCTTGCGGCTCCTCGATTCCAGTTCGCACATGGATACGGTGAGGAAGTGTTCGAGGCATAGCGACCGCGAGTTGAGCTCGGCAGCTACTTCGCCGTCACAGGGCGCAACGCTACAGTGGTGCGCCTCGAAGGGTGATTCAGCATCAGAAGGCAGTGCTCGAGCCTTCATCGCCATGTTGACCCCCAACGGCGTTCTCTAGCTCGCCGGATCGTTTCTCGTGCCTCTGCCCAACTTCGCAATTGCCACGCCGATCTCTTCGAAGTGACCGCGCGTGCGATCGTGCAACTCCTCGATGAACTTGCGTCTCGCCGCTTCAGTGCTTTGCTTGAGTGCGCCTAGCGCCTCTTCCGACACCGGCGCTACTTCGCGTTGTAGCTTAGTTCGCGCTTCGCCCTCGAGCTGTAGCGACGCCTGGCGCAGACTGTCCAGCGCGACGTTCGTTGCGATCATTCCGGAGCGATCGAGTTCCTGTTGAGCTGCCTCAAGCCGTTCCGTGAGTGCCGCCTCGAACTTTTGTTCGACGCACGCGCAGATTTCCGTCGTCCTTGCGGAAAACTGTTCGAGCGCCTGGTCGTATACCTTGGCGGCTTCCACCTTGCACGCGCTCAATTCCGCAGCCGCGCTCTTGGCCTGCTCGACCAGAGGAGTAAATTGTTCCTTGAGGCCGCTAATAATGCGGTCAATGCCGTCTCGACGCGAAGCGTCCAAGGCGCGCTGCAGGCGCTCCATTGCGTTTGCTGCCATGCCTTCCGCCACAGCGCCGAGTTCGTGATGCCGCGCTTCGATGCGCGCGAGCGCCTTCTTCATATCCTCTTCCAGCTTTAGCGTCCACTGGACTTGAAACGACAACGTCGTTTCCTGGCTCGCCTGCTTGAATTGGCGAAGCGATTGTTCGACGAAAGAAGCCGCTTGCGTCGCGGCTGCGTCCGCGAGCGCGCGTTTCGCTTCTTCTCTCAGAGTCGCTCGCGCGTCTTCGAGCGTTTCGTTGGTGCGTTCGCTCACGGCGGAGCGGGCCGCTTCGGAGAGAATGCTTTCCATTTCTGTCTGGAAATTCCGCATGAGATCGCCGATTGGCCGGGCGGAGGCGGCCGCAGCCAGTCGTTGCGGAGTTTCGGCCACGAAACTCGGGCTTGCGCTCGCTCGCTCAAGCCCGGCCGAGATGGCCGGTGAAGGTTCCGGTCGCGAGACCAGAAAAGGCTGCGGCTTGCTCGCATCGCCGCCTGCCTTCGCTCTCTCGGCGATCTCCAGCCAGTCCTTCGGCGGGGCTTGGAGTCCCCAGATATTCCCAGGTTCTTCAAGTTCAACCGCGGTTAGATACGCTCCACCCACGAAGCCAGGCCGCTTGGCCCATTTCACGCGTCCCCGCGCCCTAACGGCCGGAGAGCCCGGCGCGCCGCTTCCTAACTCCAAAATCACAAGTGAATTGCTTAATACGTCGAATTTTGATTCGTACAGGCAGCCATGAAAACTGAGTGCTGAGGTAAAAACCTGTTCTCGGTATGGCCCGCGGGAGGAGTCAACCCCTATCACGGTTACTGGGATGGCTTCTTCAATTCGCGTGCTTCGCCGGGCCGCCTGAGCGGACCTACTGACACCTGAAGTTTGTGACACGATGACCCCCAAGGGTGGTTCCCAAAGCATAGTACTAGAACTACCCCGGAGAAGCCTGGAGTGAGCCGAGCTTATTCAAAAGGTTAATACGATGAGGCGGGCGAAGAAGGCTAGTGGCTGGATGCGGCGGCGATGGGGCTTAGGTCGCTGCGCTTTGCCACAGTATCGCCGCCGGATTCTTTCTGGATGTCGGCGAAGATACGGCGCGCTTGGTCGAAATGATTCGCGGCCTCCTTCGCATTCCCGGACAATTGAAAATCGCGTCCCAGCAGGTAGTGGCTCTGGGCAAGGAGAGCGCGCAAGCCAAGTTTGTCGGCCCGATTCAAGGCGCGTTGGAGTTCTTGCTCGGCCTGCGCATAGCTTTTGGCGTTCGTGAGCGCTTCGGCGAGATATACGGAGCATTCCACCGAAAGGTACGCCGAGCCGAGCGCGTCCGCTTCGGTGGCGAGCCCGCGCAGCGTCTTTGCGGCAGATGCCGCACCGCCTTGTTTGACGTCGAGTTTCGCCTGATTGACCTTCGAGAGCAAAATTAACTGCCGGTCGGTGGTGTGCGAGGCGACCTGCAGCGCACTCGCATAGAGGGGTGCTGCGGATTTGTAATCGCCCTGATAGAAGAAATTGTCGCCCTGATCGTTGAGGATCTGGGCCATTGTTGCAGCGTTCTTCAAATCCCGCGCCTGGGTGGCAGCCTCTTCCAGGATCTTGGCCGCGTCAGCACTTCTTCCAATTTGGGCCAGCGCTCTGCCGTCATCGCTCAGAATCTCAGCAAACCAGTAACCGGTTTCATGCGTGTCGCGAAGGATCTTGAGAGCGTCATCCTCGGATCCAAGCGCCGCGCCGAATCGCCCCTGATAACCGAACAATATGCCCAGGCCGCTGGACTCGATGGCCGCGCCGTGTTTGTCGCCAACGCTTCGCCAGATATCGAGCGCTCGCAGATACTGCGCGGTGGCCTGATCGAATTGGCCCAGCTTCACGGACGTCTCAGCGAGGTTGTGAAGAGTACTGGCGATATCATTGGGCATCTTGAGTGTTTCGCGGAGCTGGAGGGCCTGCTCGAGGTAGGTGCGCGCGTCCTCGTAATCTCCTTTGAATAGATAGGTGTTGCCAATGCTATTTAAGGCCAGACCTTCATTGGTTTGGTTGCCGACGTCCCTTTGAATCTGCAGAGATTCCTTCAAATATTTCAAAGCCTGGTCGTATTGTCCGCGATCGTCGGAGAATTGGGCGAGATCGGTGAGGACATCGCCGGTTCCCGATTTGTCTCCGAGCTCGCGCCGCAATTGCAGCGCTTCATTGAAGTCCTTGAGAGCTGCATCCGGCTTTCCAACGGTGGCCTCGGTTTGGGCAATGCTTTCGAGACTGTCGGAGATTCCGCGTTTCAGGCCGAGACGCCGTTTGATCTCGAGCGATTCCTGGAAATTGCGTAGCGCGTCGTCGGGCTTGTTCAGAACAGAGTAGGCCACACCGATGGCCTGCAAAATTTGGGCCTTCTCTTCATCGTTGCCAAGCTCGATCGCCATGCTTTGCGCTTGATTCAGAAATTCAAGGCCGTTTTGGGCATCGCCGATTTCGATGTCCACGCGGCCCATGGCGAGCAACCCGTCGACGCGCTTCGGATCCAGCTTCAGAACTTTGGAGAAATTGTCGCGCGCTTTGTCGAAGGCTCCCGCGCTTTCCTGAAGACGCCCCAGCTCGAAAAGCACGTCCGGATTATCCGGCGAAACTTTGGCCAGATTTGTGTACGACTCGATCGCTTTCGGATAATTCTTCAGAATCTCGTCGTGTCGCGCGAGGATCAGATATTTTTCCTGGTCCGGAAGCTTGTCGCTCAGCTCAACGGCCTTTCGCGAATCCTCTTCCGCCTCATTGTCCTGTCCGAGATTCGCGTAGGTCTGCGCCAGCTGCGAATACGCCAGTGCGAATTGCGGATCTTCGGTCGTGGACGCCTGGAATTGCTTGACCGCGTCGAGGTTCTTGCCCTGACGCGCCAGTTGGAGCCCCTCGTTGTAATCGCGAAGAGCCGGGACCGAGGAGGAAGAAGGCTTGAAGGACTGCGCCTGAAGTTCCTTGACGGCGCCGCTGGAGAGTGCGAGATTTTGACGAATATCTCCCGCCAAACGATCGACGGCGGATAGGATTTCCTTTTCATTTGCGGCATCGGCCTTGAGCGCCGTGGTGTGGCCGCGCTTGAGATCCTGAACCGTGGCGTCTATGCGAATCTGATCTCCGAATTTGGCGTACTGGCCCCAGACGACGGTATCGGCATTGCTGAATTCCGCCAGGCGGCTGATCGTCGGCGCATCGAGGGTGGTATCCGGCGCGATGCGCAGGTCGCGGAGAATTTGGCCCACGCGTTCGGGGGAAACAGTGCGAAGGTGGGACGACTGGCCGACATCCGTGCTCAACATTTCGGCCATGCTCGAACCGAGCCAGTCGAGCGACGCGTCGCCCGAAGCATTTCGAAATGGAAGAATCGCGAGCGACATCGCCGGCGCCGCCTGGACTTGCGTCTGTGAGGATCCGGAAAATAGCCGTGCCCGGAAGGCGATGCCCGCGGTGGCGAGAACCACAACGACAGCGCCGGCGGCGGCCCATATTTTCCAGGACGCCGGAAGCGGGCGGGCGACGGCGATGGTGGTCACCGTCTTGGGGGTTCCGCCGAGCCACGATTCGAGATCCTCCCGAATTTCAGCCGCGGATTGATATCGAAGCGCAGGATCGATCTGGAGGCACTTCACGGTGACATCGTTGAGGAACGGCGGAATCGACGGATCCTCTTCGATCGGAGGCCGAGGCTTTTCGCGCGTGCGCTTGAACATGGCGCCCTGCACGGTGTCGGCCTTGTACGGCATATTGCCGGTGAGCAACTGGTAGAGAATCACGCCGAGCGTGAAGAGGTCGGAGCGAGCGTCAACGTGCGCGCCCATTACCTGTTCCGGCGACATATATTCCGGAGTGCCGAGCAGCGCTCCTGTCTGCGTCATGCCGCCCATTTCCGTAGATCGCGCGATGCCGAAGTCCATCACCGAAACTCTTCCCTGCTTGTCCAGCATGATATTCTGCGGCTTCAGATCGCGATGGACCACCCCTTCGCCGTGTGCAGCTTCGAGTGCCAGGCACACTTGCTCAATGATGCGGACGGTTTCTTCGTAGCTTAATTTGCCCTTCTCGATGACGAGGGACTTTAGGTCCTGTCCCTCGATGTACTCCATGGTGATGAACTTGATGCCGTCCGCTTCTCCGAGATCGAAGATGCGGATGACATTTTTATGGGTGACCTTGCGCGCGAGAATCAATTCCTGTTTGAAACGCTGCAGGATATCCGGATGCACAGCGAGCTCGGGGCGGATTACTTTCAGCGCCACGGATCTCTCGAGTTCGCGGTCCGTCGCTTTGTAGACGGCTCCCATGCCGCCTTGCCCGAGAAGTTGGAGAATTTCGTAGCGCGTGCCGAGGATCGTGCCGGGAGCGAGCGCGGTCGCAGACGGACTCAGATTTCCCGTGCCGGGAGTCTGAGCGGGAGCCGACCAGCCTTTTCCGACTTCACCCGTGGGCGTAGCCGTACCGGTGGCAATAGCTGTGACGGCGTCTCCCATCGTCGCGCCGTCTAGTTCAAGCGCCGTGTCGCATTTGGAGCAGCGTAAAGCGTCGGGAGGATTGTGGGAATGGCACTGAGGGCATTCCACCATAATTGGCGCCATGCCGGGGGCTTAGCGACTTAGGACAGTACGGCTTCCAGTGCGGAAAATCAAGCTTGTTGAGACTCTGTGTACGTATCGCGCAATTTCGGATGGGGCTCAGCTTCGGGGCCACGACCATCCGCGGATTGGGCCGGCCGGCAGCGGTGCACTGCGCGCCGGCGCCGGATCAGTGGGTACCCATCGTCTCCGACCGAATCGACGCCAGATGATCCTCCACGTCCGCGGCTTCTTTGTCGCGTCCCAGCTCCCGCAGGGCTTTCGCTTCGGTGGTCAAAGTGGACGCAAGCCGGGGGCTGTTCGGACCGTACTGTTTTTCGAGCACAGCGAGCATTTGGCGGTTGTAAGGTTCCAGTTTATCGGGCTTTCCCCATCTATCGTAAAGAGTGCAGACATTGGCGAGCGCCATGAGCAAATCAACGCCGTCGCTACCGTACAACGATTCGTCGATACGCAGCGCGCGCAGAATATATGGCTCAGCTTTCGCATAATCCTTCTGCACCCCGTAAACACTCGCCGCGACCATCAAGCTGAATGCGACTTGATTACTGTTTTCTCCGAGAGCCTTTTCGTTCACATCGACGGCCTCGAAGAAAAATTTCTCGGCGGCCGCGTAGTTACGTTGCATGAGCTCATTTCGACCCAGAGACTGGAGCGGCGCGGCCACGTGTGGCGAATGAGCGCCAAAAACTTCCTGAGTGGCTTTGAGCTCGCGCTCGTACGCGGATTCCGCCGCGGCGGGGTCTCGCCCTAAATACTCGTTCCCCAAAAGTTCGAGCGAGGCCGGCAAGCGCTGGTCGTGCGGCTGAATCTTCTGTGCAAGTTCGACCGCTTCCTCATACTGTGTTAGCGCTTCATCAAGATTCCCCTGCGAATTCGCCTGGCCGCCTGCTTGCATTGCGGCATCGAGCTGTTCCGAGAGCGTCGGAGCGGCTTCCATGCCGCGGAGGCGAGATTCGAGTAGGGTGGCCTCGGAGGCTTTTCCGGCGGACTTCAGGGCGGCGATATGATCGTCAAATCGCTTCCGAGCGTCCGTGTACTCCGTTTGAGGATTGAGAGCGTCGGAGCGCACGATTTTGTTGCGAGGATCGACGCCCGCGTCGGACAACGCAGCCTTATGATATTCGTCAATGGCGGCCGGCCACTGTCCCTTTTTCTCGAGAGCTGCCGCTACCTCGAGCATTACGGAAACCTGGCTCGGATCGAGGGCGATCGCCTGCTTGTACTCGCTAATTGCGGCGTCGCTGTTCCCCGATGCCTCCAGGGCCTGCCCGTAAACGTCGTGAATATTCGCGCTGCTGGGCCCCAGCTCCTCGGCTTTTTTTAGCTCGTCGAGCGCGGGAGCAAACTCTTTCTTCGACAAGAGCACTCGCCCTGCTCCTAAATGTGCGGGGGCGGAGGTGTCGTCCAATTCTTCCGCCCGGCGGTATTCCTCCAGCGCCTTATCGTAGAGTTTCTGGTCCTCTCGAAGTTCTCCGAGAGCTCCATGAGGCAGAGGATCGGATGGATCTAATTGAATCGCGAGCAGAAGTTCGGATTCGGCGCCCTTGAAGTCTCCGGTCCTCTCGAGCGCTTCTCCCAAACAAGTGTGGCAGATGGAACTGTTGGGGAATGTTTTCTCCATCTCGCGAAATTCGACGATAGCCTCACCTGGGAAATTATGATTCATCAGACCCGCCGCTAGATTTTGACGCGCGTCGAAGCGCAGCGGATTGAGGCGCTTCACTTCGCGATACTCGCGTATGCTCGAGGTGAAATCGCCCGTCTGCTCGTATGCATAACCCAGGTTGTAGTGGGCATCGATGATGTTCGGGTCGAGCACAAGCGCCTTTTGGTACTGCGGGATGGCATCGTTCCAGTCGTTCTCGGTCATAAACATGAGTCCCAGGTCATTGCGAGCCGATGCATAGTCAGGTTTGAGACGCAGCGCTTCCTGGAACTCGGCGTTGGCGGCGTCGAATTTTTGCAAAAGTAGAAGCGCTAACCCTGCAAACTTATGCGCTTCAGCGTTGTCAGGCGTGATTGCCAGCGCCGCTTTGGCTTCGCGAAGAGCGCCCTCTGAATCGCCCAAACTGTACAGGATGAAACTCAACTTTGTGTGTACCTCGGGGAAATTCGGGTCCTGGCGCAGCGTTTCAGTGTAGACGGCCGCGGCTTCCTGCCACCGCCCCTGAACGCGGAGTAGCTGGCCCATCACAAATCCACATTCTGGACTTTGAAAGTTGGTCGTGAGTACCGCGTTCAATTCACGCGCAGCTTCGTCATAGCTCTTCTTCTGCATCAGCTCGGCGGCATTGCTGATGTGCTCGAGCAAGTCCTTATTCGCCGTTTCCCTGGAACCTTCGTTTACGGCAATCTTGGCTGCGTTGAGCGCTGTCAGAACTGTCGGATCGGCGCCCGCCTTTTGCATTTGCGTGCGAAAAAAATCATCGACAGGAAAGCTCAGTCCTCGGTGCTGGATTTCTGCCACCACATTCTCGGGAAGCGCAGCGCCTGCTACCAGTCCTAGCAGCTCGCTTGCCCGAAGTGGTTCTTGCGGATTTTCAGTGCCGGCGGCAGGGAAACAAACGCAAAACGTGAGAAGCAGGAACAGCAAACGCGCGGTAAGCTTTTCCATCGAAGCCCCCTCTTGACCCGGGATTATTTCTACCTTATGGAACTTAACAGGTCATTGGTACATCGGTACTATGTTGGGGGATTGTTACCAATGAAGTATCACCGGAAGGATTGCACTCGCGTTTCGTCGCGCATTTGATCCAATGCAATTTCTGCGAAAGCTCAGGGCACCTGCGGGGCGAACGCCCGATGCGGAAACAAATATCGGAGTTGGGTTGAGGCATGCATCGCGTCCGCGGGAGCAACCGTGACGATCGGCCTTGGGATGAGACGAGCTGACTCGGGTCGTTGAACGCTCAGTCGACCGGGCTCCTCCAGCGGCCCGGTTTGAGATTTGGGAAACACCCGAAGTGCAGACGTCAAAAGCTGCGCTCCGGCACAAAGCGGACTGCCGTCATTCTGCAAGATTTTGCAAACCTGTCCAGCAATCGCCTCGTAAGCCATTTAAAATCAGCAATTCACGAGTGGTACTAAACATGCGACCTAAACGTCCGCGCGGTTCCGGGCTGGGGTGTGGACGCGTGGGCCGTGTGGCGGCTCGTCGACCGATTCGGTAAGCGGTGAAGGTGGCCAGAGGTTGCGCCGAGCGGCGTTCTTGAGGCTGCGATTACGAACGACAAGCTAGAAGCGCTTTCAGGCGGTTGGTAGAAGGTTGGTACTCATAGTGCCGTGCGACACTTGCGACCGCGTGTTTCTTATTGTGAAGTCACTCCCGTGGCGTAAGATGCCCCGACAGTTCGCAGACTTTCCATAGCCGCGCATGCCGGAACAGCGAAGCATGCGACCGGTCAATCCCTCCGGTCCCGAAAACGATGTCGACGCAGGCCAGCCGGCCAAGAAGTTTGATTGGAGCCGGTGGTGGACGCCTTACTGCTCGTTGCGTGCGTCAGATCGAGATTTTGAAGGCCGTGGTTCTTTCGAGGTCACGATGAATCTGGTGGAATCGAAATTAGAGGTGCGAACGCGCCACACTTGCAATAACAATATTTCGAGTCGCCGGATCGGTCCCGGTTCCCCGCAGCGTCAGCGACAATTCCCTCGCGCCGTTCTCCTGTTTGTTTTCGTGGCTACCATCGCTCTCTCCGCGAGCCGCGCGGATGCGCAGTACGTAACGAAGACTGTAAATGTTGGCGGCAATCCAAACGCGCTTGCTGTTAATCCGGTCACCAACAAAATCTACGTGGCCAACAATTCGGGCGGCGTCACGGTAATCAACGGCGCGACCAACGCGACCGCGACCGTGACGGACACCAATGCCAATGCCGTCGAGCCCTACGCCGTAGCCGTGAATCCGGTAACGAATCGGATCTACGTCGCCAACTACGGCGGCGGTAGCAGCAACGGCAGCATCACGGTCATCGACGGCACAAATGACACCGTGCTGGCGAACGTGCAGGACGCCAACGCTCAAAATCCGAACGCCATCGCAGTGAATTCCGTCACGAACACAATTTACGTGGCCAACCTGGTTAGCGGCACCGTGTCGGTCATCGACGGCGCGAGCGACACCGTGGTGCACTCCGTTGGCGCCGGAACCAGTCCCGACGCCGTGGCTGTGAATCCCGTCACCAACACAATCTACGTGGCAAACTACGGGAGCGCCTCGGTTACAGAGTTCAACGTCGCCACGCTCCCCGCGACAACGACCATCTTTATAGGCGCGTCACCCGCGTCTATCGCCGTCAATCCCGCTACAAACTTTATTTATGTGGCGTGCACAGCAGCTGGAAACGTCGCGGTGATCAATGGCGCCACGAACGTTCCGGCGTCGGTTTCGGATCCGAGCGCGACCGAGCCCATCGCCGTCGCCGTGAATCCGGTGACGAACCAGGTTTACGTCGCGAATTTAGGGAGCGTGAACGTCAGCGTCTTCAGTGGCGCGACGAACAGCTCGGCGGCATCGAAAGCAGCAACGCTAAGTGCGGGTTCCGGGTCCGACGCAGTTGCGGTGGACACGGCCACGAATATCGCGTACGTCGCGAACCGCAGCGACGGCACCGTCACCGCTGCCAACGGCAATACCCTTTCCAGCACCACGTTCAGCGCGGGCAGCACAACTCAGGAAATCGCCGTCAATCCGGTGACGAATAAGATTTACGCGGTGAACGAAACCACCAGCGGCACGGTGCAGGTCATCGACGGGGCGACCAACACGTTCAGCGCGGTCCAGGATTCGACTGCCACCACTCCGATTGGGGTGGCAGTGAATCCCGTGACCAACACGATTTTTGTGGCCAATTCAGGCAGCAGCAACATCACCTTGATCGATGGCTCGACCGACAAATACGTGGGAACGATCAACGACCCGAGCGCGACAAATCCCGCGGCCATCGTTCTGAATCCGGCAACCAGTCAAATCTACGTGGCGAACAAAACCAGTGGATACGTTTCGGTCATCGATGGCGGAACAAATACGCTGGTGACATCGATAAATTCCGGCGGAACAAGTCCGCAGGCGCTGGCGGTGAACCCGGTCATCAACCATATTTATGCTGCCAATAACGGTTCCGGGACAATCTCAGTCATCGACGGCGTGACCAATGAAGTCGTCAATTCGGTTACGCCTGCGAGTGGATCTATGCCCGTTGCCGTGGCGGCGAACCCAGCGACTGGCCAGGTCTATGGAGTTATTCAGTCCGGAAACTCGATTACGGTATTTGACGATTTCAACGGCTTCTCTCCATCGACGGCCTCTGATCCCAACGCGAGTGAACCCATTGCGTTGGATGTGAACCCGGTGACGAACATGGTTTTCGTGGCCAATTACGGGAGCAATAACGTCACGGCGATCTTCGGGTACACGAACGCCACGCAAACAATCACGGATTCGAACGCAACGAATCCCATAGCTGTCGCCGTCAATCCGAATACAAATCTGGTGTATGTGGCAAATCAGGGAAGCAACAACGTCACCGTCATCGACGGGTCGGCGCTCTCCGTGATTACCACGATCAACGTTGGGATTTCGCCCAATGCCATCGCCGTGAATCCGGCCACCAACAAGATCTATGTGGCAAACGAAGGCAACGACGACAGCAGCTTGGGCAGCATTACGGTCATCGACGGCGCGACGAACACGACCACCACCGTCACGGATCCAGCCGCGAACAAACCGTACGCGTTGGGCGTGAACCCGGTGAGCGGCCAGATTTTTGTGCCGGACAATTTGAGCGCGACGAACACAATTATTTCCGAGCAACAGGTCCAAACGAATGCGCTTCAGACGGCCATCACGCCCCTCACCGGGAACGAGACAACCAGCGAGACCCCATCGTTCACTTTTACAGCTACGAATACGCTCACGGGCAACGCTCCCGACGGCGTTTTCTTTCAAGTGGACACCTGGCAGGGTCCCTGGGCGGCGGCGAAGCTGGTGATCCCAGTGACCAGCCCTGTGACGTTCACCGGCACAACAGCAGCGCTCACACCCGGCTTTCACATTCTCTACGCCTATGCCACCGACGGCGAAGAAGCCACGGCGACAATCACGGGCGGTCAAACCGCTCCCCTCGTCGGAACGATTGCGGCCTACGGATTCCTCGTAGCGCCGCCCATCGCTTTCATTCTTGACCAAAGCATCCCGAATCTCTCTCTCGTGGTGGGTCCAACGCCGGAAGGTGTCACGAGTGGCACGGACTTTACGATCATGAGCAACGATGGCGGCGCACCGCTGGATTTCAGTATTGCGATTACCGGGACATATTCCGCGGACTTCGCCGAAACAGCGGACAGTTGCAGCGAGCTCTCCGGCACGCTGGCGCCAAAGTCATCGTGTTCGATCTACGTCGATTTTAAGCCCTCGACTCCCAATAACGAACCTGCAGAACTCGTCGTGACGGACAATTCCGGCGGCGTATCCGGCGCGCAGCAGATCGTCAATCTCATCGGACTTACATCGGCAGGAGATCCGGAGACCCTCACGGTCACATTCGCCGGCGCGGGAAGTGGCACTGTGACGGACACTTCGGCGGAGATCAATTGCACGTCGACGTGCTTGGGCAGCTATTCGCCGGGAACCGTGGTGACCCTGACGGCGACGCCGAGTGCGGGCTCGACGTTCTTGGGCTGGAGCGGCGCGTGCTCGGGTACGAGCACATGCGTTGTCACCATGAATTCCGCTGAATCGGTGACGGCAACCTTCATCACAACTGGCGTGCCGACGACCACGAATTGCACCGGAACGACGATAAATTGGCTCGGAGGCAACGGGAATTGGAGCGATGGCACGAAATGGACAGGAGGCACTCCTCCCAACAGCTCGAGCGTCAACGTGTGCATCGACGCCGGGAACACGAGCGTCAATTCCCAAGTCACGCTCGATATCTCCGTCAACGTCGGCAACCTATATATCGACAAGGGTGACACGCTGATTGTTTCCAACGACCAGACCCTTGCCGTTGCGGGCGCCATTTCGAACTCGGGCCTGATCAATTTCGTGAGCGCGGCCAACAACACGCAGTTTGAAGTCAACGGGGCGGTGACTCTGACTGGCGGCGGGACGCTGACGATGACGCAGGGCACCGGCGGACGTCCTTACATCAACCAGGAGGCCAGCGGCTCACTAACGAACGTGAACAACCTGATTCAGGGAGCCGGAGAGATTGGGAACAACGGGCTGGTCTTCACGAATCAGGCGGGCGGGACCGTCGACGCGAACGATACCAACGGGAACCCGCTCCTCATCGACAATGCCTCGACCAACCTAGGATTGTATGAAGCAACGGGCAAGGGTGTCTTAGAGGTCACAGCCGCTATCAACAATCAATCTGGAAATATCACGGCGACCGGCAGCACGGCGACGGTGGAGATCTACGGCAGCGCGCCGATTCAAGGGGGAACGATAACCAACAGCGGCGGGACGCTCGAGACCCCGGGCGGTGCGAACGCCACGCTGGACGGAGCGACTCACGGGCAATTGACGATTGTCGGGACGTACACGGGACAGAACAACAGCGATACGACCCTGGTAGGCACGATCAATAACACCGGGACGCTCCTGCTGAGCAGCGCGGCCAACAACACGCAGTTGGAGATCGATGCGGCCGTGATGCTGACCGGCGGCGGAACGCTGACGATGATGCAGGGCAGCAGCACGGGCGGACGTCCTTACATCAACCAGGAGGCCAGCGGTTCACTGACGAATGTGAACAACTTAATTCAGGGAGCTGGAGAGATTGGGAACAACGGGCTTGCATTCACGAATCAAGCGGCGGGAGTGGTCAACGCGAACGACACCAGCGGGAATGCCATTCTCATCGACAACGCCTCAACCAACTTGGGATTGTACGAAGCGACCGGAACCGGCGTTCTTGAAATTACCGCAGCCGTGACCAATACCGGCGCGAACATCAAGGCGATTGGAAGCACGGCAACCGTGGAAATCTCGAGTAGCGCGGCGATTCACGGTGGGACGATAACGAGCAGCGGCGGCGCCACGTTCGAGACCCCGGCCGGTTTGAACGCCACGCTGGACGGGACGGCGACATACGGACAGCTAACGATCGTCGGGACATACACGGGTCAGAACAACAGCGATACGACCGTGATGGGCACGATCAATAACACCGGAACGCTCCTGCTCAGCGCCGCGGGGAACAACACCCAGCTGGAGATCGATGCGGCGGTGATTCTGACCGGCAGCGGGACGCTGACAATGATGCAGAGCGGCGCCGGACGTCCCTACATCAACCAGGAAGCCAGCGGCTCACTGACGAACGTGAACAACATGATTCAGGGAGCCGGAGAGATTGGGAACAACGGGCTTGTATTCACGAACCAAGCGGGCGGAGTGGTCAACGCGAACGATACCAACGGGAATCCCATCCTCATCGACAACGCCTCGACCAACTTGGGATTGATTGAAGTCACGGGCAAAGGACTCTTAGAAGTCACGGCGGCCATCAACAATCAAACTGGAAATATCACGGTAATCGGAAGTACGGCAACGGCGGAAATCTACAGCAGCGCGCCGATTCAAGGCGGAACGATAACCAACAACGGCGGGACGTTCGAGACTCCGGCCGGTTTGAACGCCACGCTGGATGGATCGACGCACGGGCAATTGACGCTCGTGGGAACGTATACGGGACTGAACAACAGCGATACGACCTTGATAGGCACGATCAATAACACCGGGACGCTCCTGCTCAGCAGCGTCGGCAACAACACGCAGTTAGAGATGGATGGAGCGGTGACGCTGACCGGCAGCGGAACGCTGACAATGATGCAGGGCGGCGTCGGACGTCCCTACATCAACCAGGAGGCCAGCGGCTCACTGACGAACATGAACAACCTGATTCAGGGAGCCGGAGAGATTGGGAACAACGGGCTTGTATTCACGAACCAAGCGGGCGGAGTGGTCAACGCGAACGATACCAACGGGAATCCTATCCTCATCGACAATGCCTCGATCAACTTGGGATTGATTGAAGCCACAGGCAAAGGACTCTTAGAGATCACCGCTGCCATTAACAATCAATCTGGAAACATCACGGTGATCGGAAGCACGGCAACGGCGGAACTCTACAGCAGCGCGCCGATTCAAGGCGGCACGATAACCAACAACGGCGGCACGTTCGAGACCCCGGCCGGTTTGAACGCCACGCTGGACGGGGCGACGCACGGGCAATTGACGATCATGGGAACGTACACGGGACAGAACAACAGTGATACGACCCTGGTAGGCACGATCAACAACACCGGGACGCTCCTGCTCATCAGCGCGGCCAACAATACGCAGTTGGAGATCGATGCGGCCGTGACGCTCACCGGCGGCGGAACGCTGACGATGATGCAGAGCACCGGCGGACGTCCCTACATCAACCAGGAAGCCGCCGGCTCGCTGACGAATGTGAACAACACAATTCAGGGAGCCGGAGAGATTGGGAACAACGGGCTGGTGTTCACGAACCAGGCGGCGGGAGTGGTTAACGCGAACGACACCGCCGGACACACGCTCCTGATTGACTCTGCCAATCCGTTTACGAATCTAGGATTGGTTGAATCAACCGGGTCTGGAGTGATGGAGATCAATACTCCGATCAGCAATTCGGGCACAGTTCTGCCTGATGGCTCGCCGAACCTCGGAACAATTTCAGTCGCTGGTGGAAACACATATGCCCAAACCGCGAGCGGCGCTTACGATGTGGTGCTTGCGGGCACAACGGAAACGCCCCAGAATTCGGTGCTCAGCGTCGGGGGAAATGCGTCACTGAATGGGGCGCTTAATATCGAACTCAACGGCCTCACTCCGATGTCCGGCAATCAGTTCACCGTCCTGACGGCAGGTTCGATCACCGGAACATTTTCGTCTATCAACTCGCCCAGTCTCGGATCCGGTTTGGGCTGGACGGTAATGTACAACACCGAGTCGGTGGTTCTGATGGTAACGACCTCCAGCGCTGGCTCATTCGCGCTAAACGTTTCCGACTTGGGAACCGGCAGCGGCGTGGTCACCGACGATCTGGGCCAGATCGATTGCACGGACACGGCCGGAGTTGTGACCGGAAACTGCTCGGGCAATTACCAGAGCGGGTCCGTGGTGAATTTGACGGCCACGGCAACGTCGCCCTCGACATTCGCCGGCTGGGGCGGAGCTTGCACGAGCTCCGGAACAACGTCGCCATGCCCGGTGACGATGAGCGCTGCGCAATCTGTTACGGCCTCGTTCACTCCGCCGCCCACAACCATTACCCTGCCGTTCGCGGCGGGATCGAACGTGACGGAGACCGCAGCGTTCGATTGTCCGTCGAACACAAATCCGTGCATGGACCCTAACGCGCATTCGCTTACATTGATGGTCCCTACGGTGAATTCGCCGTTCACGCTTGCGGTGACAGCGACCGAAGTCCCGCTCAGCCAGGCAAATGGAGATTGCGAGAACGGCAACACGGTCCTCAACGACCTGGATTGCCGGTTCACGAGCTACTTCACGTATGAAATCCTCGAGGATGGCGACGCGATCGTGCCGCAGTGCGATGCGTATGCGAACGGGAACTGCGTTTTCTACAGTGTCTACTACTGCGTGCCGCAGGAGGCCGGTCCGTGTTTGCCCACTCGCGGACAAGAACCGCCGTCCGGCGACTATGCGAGCCCGGTGTTGTGGACCGTCACATGGAACTATGAGTTGTTCCTTCCGCCGACCAACTATCCGTATCAGACGACTCCGCGTCTGTATGACGATCCCGATTACGAAGTCTCGACAACCACGCCTTACGGGACCGATTGCACGACGCCGATGAATCTCGCCGGCTCGCCCACAAGCCCGGCGATTTATTGCCAATTCGTATTCGATATCACCACATTCTTCAATCAGACGCCGGGCGTCATCGACTCCGGCATTGGCGGCTACACGCGTCAGTTTAATGATGTGATTGTGGCCTTCCCGCTCGGAAGCGCGACAGCGGCGCCCAATCTCAGCCTCCAGAAGACAGCGGACGCAACGTCGGTGACGGTCGGCAGCACCATCGGCTTCACCATCACGGTGAGCAATAGCACGAATGCGGGAACGGGAACGGCCGAGGGAGTCACAATCAACGACCCGTTGCCAGCAGGTACGGGCGTCGATTGGACGATCAGCCCTGCGTATACCGGACAAGGAACTTGCACGATCACTGGCGCGGTGGGGACCCAGGTTCTGAGCTGCTCGATTGGCAATTTGGCGCCGGCGATCGGCGCGAGCGTGCATGTAAGCAGCGGAACCTCCGGCAACGCCACGCTTGCGAATACGGCAACGGTCACGTCGACGAATAACGCAACGCTGACGAGCAGCGCCACCATCACCGTCGGAGGAGGGGCAACGACTTTCACCGGCCTCACGGCGTCGCAGTCAATTCCATATGGCACAGGTTCGGTCACGTTGGGTGGAATAATTTCAAACGGATCGACATATCCGGTCGGTGGGACGGTCTCGATCTCCATCGACAGCATCGCGGTGTCCGCAACCGTCGGAACGGGTGGCGTTTTTAGTGCGCCATTCTCTACCGCCGCGATTCCGGCCTCGTCCACTCCCTACGTCATCACGTATAGCTTTGCGGGAGAAACCAACTTCCCGGCCGTCACCGATACGAGCACCACGCTGACGGTTACCCCGGCGTCGCAGACGATCACGTTCCCTGCTGTTGCCTCGACTGCCATCTACAATAGTTCGTTCGGCGTCTCCGCGACGGCGTCGTCCGGATTGCTCGTAACAATTACGCCTTCGGGAGTGTGTTCGCTTTCGAGCGGCACGGTGACGATGACGAGTGGAACTGGGACTTGCATGCTGACCGCTTCACAAGCCGGCAATACCGATTACAGCGCCGCCGGATCGATCTCGCAAACCGTGACAGCGCAAAAAGCCAGCAGCACGACTACGATTACGTCGAACACGCCGAGTACTTCAACGGCCGGCAATCCTGTTTCTGTCGGCTTCCTGGTAGCGGGCGGCGGCACTCCGACAGGCAGCGTCACCGTGACTGCAACCCAGAGCCCCAACACCGTCACTTGCTCGGGACTGCTTAGTGGCGGCGCGGGAAGTTGCTCGGTCACTTTGTCGACCGCGGGAATGTGGACGCTTACGGCCAGCTATGGCGGAGACACCAATTTCAACGGCAGCAGTACCACTGCCGGCACAACCCAAACGGTCATCGCTTCGACCTCGAGCTTGACGGTTTCATTCGCGGGAAGCGGCAGCGGATCCGTCTTCGACAGTGGACAAACGATCGAGTGCACGGACACCGCGGGCATCGCATCAGGCACCTGCTCGGCGCCCTTCAGCACCGGGTTCAACGAAATGCTGACGGCCTCTCCAACTTCACCCTCGACGTTTGGAGGCTGGGGCGGAGCGGCTCAATCCTGCGGAACGAGTCTGACATGCACCGTTCAGGTGAATGGAGCGGAAAATGTCACCGCGTCGTTTGTCCCACTGCCCGTAACGGTTATTTTGCCGCCGTTCACGCCGTCGAGCCCGGCACAAACCGCTCCGTTCAACTGCCCATCGAATACGAATCCGTGCACGGATCCCAACGCACACTCTGTCACGTTGTCAGTTCCCTCTGTGACAACACCGTTCACGATGGTTGTGACGGCGACGGAAGTGCCGCTGAGCCAGGCGAACGGTGATTGCGAAATGAACAATACGGTCCTCAACGATTTCGATTGCCGCTTCACCAATTTCTTCAACTATGGCTCGGACGGAAGCGGCGGGTCGATCGTGCCGCAATGCGACGCCTACGCGAATGGAAACTGCGTCTTCTACAGCGTTTATTATTGTGTGCCGAGCGGCAGCACGTGCACACCGACTCCGGGACAAGAGCCGCCGGCTAGCTATTATGAAGGCCCTGTAGCGTGGACCGTCACATGGAACAACGAAGCGTACACGCCACCGGCAATCTATCAGGCCAACAATCTGCGGCTGTTCGACGACCCGGATTCCCAGGTGAACACTACAGATCCTTACGGCACCAGTTGCACCACCGCGATGGATATCAACGGGTCGCCAACTAGCCCGGCGATCTTCTGCCAATTCGTCTACGACATCACCACGTTCTTCAATCCGACCGAGCCTGTCATCGACTCCGGAATCGGCGGATACACGCGACAGTTCAATGATGTCGTCGTGGCCTTCCCTGCCGTGCTGCCTCCCACGGTCACCAACACGCCGGACGCGACAAGCGTTGCCCTCTTCGGCGGCATCGGTTTCACGGACATTGTTACCAACCCATCCACCACGACGGCGCTCTCCAATGTGACACTCAGCGATCCGTTACCGGCGGGGACCGGCGTCGATTGGACCATCAGTCCCATCTACAGCGGTCCGGGAACGTGCGCGATTACCGGCGCCGTCGGAAGCCAACTGCTGACTTGCTCGATTTCCAGCCTCGCCGCAGGCGCGACGGCGACCGTGCACGTAACGAGCGCGACAGCGGGGGCCGGTCAATACGAGAATATTGCGACGGTGACCGTCAATGGCAACGAGACCGTCCTTTCGATCTCCTCAATTACAGTGCAGCAGGCGACAACGGCATTCCTCAATTTGAGTTCGTCGCAATCGATCACGTACGGCACGAGCACGATTATGCTCAAAGGCACGATCGCGGCTGGTTCGCTCTTCCCGCCGAGCACTGAAACTGTAACGATCACGATCGGACCCGCCTCGCAGATCGTTACAATCGGAGCCAGCGGGAGCTTCTTGACGACGACGTTCCCGACCACCGCTATCCCAGCCTCCACCTCGCCCTATACGATCAGTTATAGTTACGCCGGAGACCCCAACTTCACCAGCGCCGTCGACGGCAGCACCACGCTGACGGTAAACAAGGCTGCAAGCACGACCACAATAACGTCAAACTTGCCCAATCCCTCGACGATTGGCCAGACGGTCACGATCGGCTTTACGGTGACAGGAGCCGGTACTCCGACCGGGAGCGTCACGGTAAATGCCACGACGGGTGAGTCCTGCAACGGAACGCTTGCGTCAGGCGCCGGAAGTTGCACGATCGCTTTCAGCACGTCCGGGTCGAGGACGCTGACGGCAACATACAGCGGCGACACGAACTTCAGTAGCGGCGTTTCCGTTGGCGTCAGCCAATCGGTGAACCCCAGCGCAAGCTCGTCAGTCAGCGCATTCCCTTCGAGCGTGAATTTTGGCACCGTCTACTTCGGACAGATTTTCCTCCGCAACGTGACGCTGACGAACACCGGCAGCGGCGCGATCAAGATCACAAGCGTCACAACGAATTCGCCCGGCAATGCGGTCAACGAATTCATCCCGGTCAGTTTCTGCCTTGGGACGCTCGGAGCGGGAAAGAGCTGTCTGATCATCGTGGGCTTTGTCGCAGTCACACCTAATCAAGACCCGGCCGGAACTCTGATTGTCACCTACAACGCGGCAGGGAGCCCTCTAATCGTGCCGCTGAGCGCGACCGTGATCAATCCGCGGGCCACGCTCAATCCCAGTTCCTTGAATTTCGGCAAACAGAAGACGGGTACGGCCAGCGCGGCGCAGAAGGTGACGCTGACCAGCGCCGGCACTACGGCGCTCGATCTTTCGACCTTGTCCTACGGCGGCAGCTTCGGTCCCGCGGATGGAACGACATGCATGAATGGGGAAACACTTCAGCCGGCGGCGACCTGCTTCATCTATGTGACTTTCACGCCCAGACAAAAAGGCCAGAACTATGGCAGCGTGAAGATCACCGACAACGCGCTGAGCAGCCCGCA
>CAVYVI010000007.1:0-215214 GCA_963771905.1 uncultured Acidobacteriota bacterium | reverse complement strand
GGTCATCAATCTTCTGGGCACGGGAGATTAGGCCGACCGGACCGAGGCCCGGCGCCGGAATGAAGCCGGACGGGCGTTTCTTCGAAATCCGCCTGTTGAAGATCACCATATTCTGGTGGGAAGCGGATATAGGGCGTTGACCTTTCGTTTAACGAGATCCCATTGGTTACCCGATGTTGCATCCTGCAAGCGACCAAGCTCATTTCGCAACAGATCTCCGGCGTCTGATAGGTTGCGAATCCGCACGGAGGATTCGCTGTCCTCCGATGTGTCGAGCACCGTTCGCACCGACTTCAGATCTTTCCAGTCGCTCCGGTCTCGCAGTCCGCGCCGAGACGCAACGAGCACGTTAAATTCCTCATTTCCGCGAACGAATCTGAGCAGTAGGTGGCCTATCGCGACTGTTACGAGGGCATAATCGAACGGCGGAGGGAAACGGACGCCCTCGTTGGGGACAATTTCTGCCCCGCGCTTCTCGAATAAGAAGGGCAGGCTTTCGCGGATGTCGCGAGCGAATTGTCGCTCGTGCCGTCTCGCGATCGGCGCATCGACCCACCAGCCGACCATCACCCAATACAACTTACCGATGGCGCGACCGATGCAGATACTCAAATAATCGGTATATGAGAGCTTGAGCTTCTCTGGCGCGTGTGCCATTGCCCGTCCTTAACCGGACTGATTAGATGCTGTTGTCGTCTCCTTCTCGGGAGTAGACCTGGGACGGGAGGCCCGGGCGCTGGGCTCCTCGTGTGTGTTCGTCCGCGAAACACGCCGGCAGGATACCATCGCTGTAATTCACTCCAGCGTTAGAATACGCGGCGACGGGGGTGCCCCATTTGCCGGTGTTGCACACGAGTCTTTCTTGCCGGCGTATGCGTAGGAAACTGAAGCGATGCTATGGCTGGGGCCGTCTGCATTTTCCCACCTTTAGCTGTTATCGCCCGGTTGCCGTTGCTGAGGTCTATGGACGCGTGGCCCGCCTCCAGTTGCTTCAGAGCCCCAATCATCTGCGCCTCGGTGTGCCGGCTCTTCGACATACTCCTCCCTCTTTTCCGCAGCGCGAAATCATACTCAGTTTTGCGCGGATTTCGGGAAGCAGGTCAGTTCCGCGCTCCAAACTTCTTAAGGCGTTCAATCGGGTTGAGTCGAAGGCGCTGCAATCCGTCAATTGCTGATCTTGTACGTAATCGAAACCTGATTCCAGCTACTCATCCAGATGTGGACATCCTTGGGGGCACAACCTGTGCAGTCAACCACTAGGCTCGTGGGGGTTCCCCAAAGTAATGATAAATGGGAGCTACTCTCTTCAAGAGTCAAAACGTCTGCCCTGGAATGACCTAGAAAGCGCATCCCCAGCCTGGGCCTACTCTGGCTAAGCGTCACATACGTCTCAAATCTAGTGAGAGCCCCACAATCAGATTCTTGAAGCTTCGCGACAAACCGCGCATCCGGGGATTGTGATTCGCTCTCGGTTCTTAGGCTGCACGTTAGGCGATCGAAGGCGACAAGAAACACGATCGCTGCCAAAATCAATCCTGCTAGCACCGCTCCAGCTATCTCATACGCTCTCATAAATCCCTAGCAGCTGTCGCACAACCCTGGACAAGGCATTGAAATGACTATAGTCGAGTTTTTGAAAATGGGGGATAACGAAGGTTACCGGGGCGGGTGGCCCGGGCGCTCGGCTCTGGCCCCTCGCTTGTGTTCGTCCGGCGAACATGCGGTAGGATACCATCGCTGTAATTCACTCCAGCGTTAGAATACGCGGCGACGGGGGTGTCCCATTTGCCGGTGTTGCACACGGGCCTTTCTTGCCGACGTATGCTTAGGAAACTGAAGCGATGCTATGGCCGGGGCGGTCTGCATTTTCTCACCTTTAGCTGTTATCGCCGGTTGCCGTTGCTGAGGACTATGCATGCGCGAAACGTCTTCGCGCATGCACTGCGAAAAATTCGTGAGAGGTATCAATTTCTGTTGGTGGGATACGTCATCGTGCCGAACCACGTGCATCTGTTTACCAGCGAGCCGCCGAAGGCCACCCATCGGTGGTGCTAAAGGAGTTGAGGCAGGGCTTCTCGCGGGACCTGCGGAAAACCGCCGCCGCGTTTCGGCGGCGCAGTTGCGACTGCCCTTTACGAGCGGAGGTGGGCACCTTCCGCGATTCTGGCAACCCCGCTTTTACGACTTCAAGGTTTGCAGCCGCCGCAAGAAGCGGGAGAGACTCGAGCACAGAAATGCCAACTCGGTAAATCGGGGGCTGTTGACCGGCAAGGTCATACGGAAGCACATCCGGGAATCGGTGGCGATTCTTGGTTTATTTCTCGGCGATGTCGCCGCAAATGCGGCCGGCCTCGACCCTACCCCGCTCAAGTTCTTGCACCAGATCCCTTGCGCGAGATCAGTTCGCGGCAAATGCCGTTTTCCGGACTTCGAAAGAGATCGCAGGTTCTATAGTAGAGTGAACGCGTGAAACGAATTCTCATCATCGCAGTTGCGGCGTTAGCGCTGGTTTACGCCGGTGATTACGCCGCGCTCCGCATCAAGATGATGGAGAAAAACTCCAGTGCTGCATTCGGAGTCGTCCAAATGCAGACGACGTACGCGATTCCCCACAAAGATGGGAGAGCGGAGCTCGTTTTCGGCGATCCCGTGAACCAGACCTGCGTCCACTCCCTGTTTCCTCACTTTGGAGACAGTCCTTGTTGGTATTTGAATCGGAAAAACAGGCAGACGACACTGATGACGATCCTACCGCCATTCTCATCGATCGCGAGGCTGGCCGGGATCGCGAATCGCGCCGAGTAACTCGCTAGGGATTCGAGCTCGGGCTCGATGCCGGGCTCGCGGACGCGTTCGATGCGGTGCTTGATGGAGCTGTCTTGGCGCTGAGCTGCGGAGGCGACGGCAGCTGCGAGGAATCCCATCCCCCACCCAGCGCTTCAATTAATTGCACGCTCGCCGTCATCTGCTGAATGCGCAAGGTAAGCGCCGTTTGTTTGTTGCTCAACAATGTGGTCTGCGCGGTAATGACGTTGAGGTATGGATCGATACCGAGCCGATAACGATCCGTCGCCAGCGAAAGATTCCTCTCCGCGGACCTCACGGCGGCATCCTGCTGATCCACTTCCTGCGACAGGATGCGGAGCGAGGCGAGGTTGTCCTCGGTCTGTTGAAACGCCGCGAGTACGGTCTCGCGATAGTTTGCGACCGTTTGATCGTAGGTGGCGCGATACTGCTCGACCGTCGCCCGGCGCAACCCCGCGTCAAACAGCGTTTCCGCAAGCGCCGGACCCACCGACCAGAACCGGCTCGGCCAGGTAAACCACGATGTCAACGCCGTGCTCTCGAGTCCTGCGGCTCCGCTGAGCGTTACCGTCGGATAATACGCCGCTAGAGCGACACCGATCTGCGCGTTGGCCTGCGCCATTTGCCGTTCGGACGCGGCGATGTCCGGGCGCCGCTCGAGAAGCTGCGACGGAACGCCTATCGGAATTGCGGGAGGCTTCTCGGTGAGCGGAGTCAGGGGCACCGAAAATGACGAAGCGGGCCGGCCAACCAGGAGAGCAATTGCATGTTCGTACTGTGCGCGCAGGATTCCCAGGTTGGTATCCTCTGCCTTCGTGGTTTCCAGTTGCGTTTCGGCTTGCGCTACGGCTTCATCTGAATCGATTCCCGTCTCGTACAGAGCCTTGGTCAATTCGAGCGACTGCTCATAGGCCACAACCGTCGAGTCGAGCAACTGCTTGAGCACGTCCTGCCCCTGAAGGTCATAGTAGTCGACAGCCAGTTCGGCCTGCGCCGTCAGCCGGGTATTTTCAAGATCCGCGGCGCTGGCCTGCGCGCCGGCGACGTTCGCCCTCACTGTGTTCCGGACGCGGCCCCAGAGATCCAGCGTCCACGTGGCGTCGAACGGCAGCGAATATTCGGTAATCGGAGTAACCTGCGAAGAGGAAGACGTGGAGGACGATCCGGATCCGCCGGTGAGCGGATTGCGTTGGTAGGTGATGCTGGGATTCGTAGTCACCGTCGGAAAATATTGGGAGCGCGCCTGCTTGACCAGCGCTCTCGCCGAAAGAAAGCTCGCGAACGCCGCCGCAATGTTCTGGTTGTTCACGTTCACTTGCTCTTCGAGCGCATTCAATTGCGGATCGTTGTAGATTTCCCACCACTTGCCGTGAAGCGTCGCGTCCGCGGGCTGCGCCACCTTCCAACCGGCCGTGTCTTTCATTTCCTCCGGCGTGAGCTCTTTATAGGCCGGAGGTGTTTGCACCGTCGGCGTGTGGTATTTGGGGCCAACGGTGCAGCCGCTCGCCATCATTAAGACGCCCATCGACGCCGCCAGAATCCGAATTCTCCCGGTCATGCGATTCTTCCCGGTTTCGCCTCTCAAAAATTCAGTCCTCGTGTTCATCGATGTCTTCTCGCCGCCGGTCATCCGATGGACTCCTGCGGCGCAATCCTCGTGGCTTTTTGATGCGTCCGTTCCCAGCGAATGCGCAGGCGATCCATGTAGAGATAGACGACTGGCGTCGTGTAAAGCGTGAGCATCTGGCTCATGATCAATCCGCCGACGATCGTGATGCCTAACGGCCGCCGCAACTCGGAGCCAGTTCCCATTCCAAGCGCCAGCGGCAATGCGCCGAACAGCGCGGCCATAGTCGTCATCAAGATCGGGCGGAAACGAAGGATGCAGGCCTGGTAAATCGCATCCGCCGAGCTCTTCCCTTCCGACCGCTCGGCCGCCAGGGCGAAGTCAATCATCAAAATGGCGTTCTTCTTCACGATTCCGATGAGCAGAATGATGCCAATGAGCGCGATAACGTTGAGATCGATGTGAAAGATCAGCAATGCCAGGACGGCGCCTACTCCAGCGGAAGGCAAAGTCGAAAGGATGGTGATCGGATGAATGTAACTCTCGTATAGAATTCCGAGCACGATGTATACCGCCATGAGCGCCGTAACAATGAGAAAAGGTTCCGTCGCCAGCGACGATTGGAACGCCTCCAACGTTCCCGAAAACATGCCATGTATGGTGCTCGGCATTCCGATTCTGGTTTCCATGTCGGCGATGATCTTGGCGGCATCGCTAAGCGCCACCCCGGGCGAAAGATTGAACGACACGGTCACCGACGGATATTGCCCTTGATGATTCACGGACAGAGGCGCCGTCTTTGGTTCAAACTGCGTGATGGCGCTCAGCGGAACGATCGTTCCGGCCGAGGGCCGGACGTACACGTCGTTTAAGCCCTGCGGCGACTGCCAATACTGAGGCTGAACTTCCATCACCACGTGATACTGGTTCAGCGCTGTGTACATTGTGGAGACCTGGGACTGGCCGAAGGCCTCATACAGGGTGTTATCGATTAATTGCGGCGTAATGCCCAGTCGCGAGGCGGTCTCGCGGTCATAGACCAGCGCGGCTCGAAGCCCGCTATTCTGCTGGTCGGTGTTGACGTCCGTCAGGCCCTTCAGCTTTCTCATCTGCACCAGCAGCTGTGGTCCCCAAGTCACCAGGTCATCCAGATTATCGCTCTGAATGGTGTACTGGTATTGCGCGCTGCTTTGCCGCCCTCCGATACGCAAATCCTGCCCGGCTTGTAAAAATACCGTCGCTCCAGGCACCGACAACAGCTTTGGACGCAAACGATTGATTACTTGGCTTGAACTTATCTTTCGCTCGTTCAGCGGTTTTAGGCCCAAATAGATGAATCCGCTGTTTGTAGCTCCGCCGCCTCCGGTAAACGCCATGACGTTTGCAACGGCCGGATCGGTCTTAATCATGTCAACGAAGCGCGCGGTGTCTTTTTGCATCGCCTGAAACGAAATGTTTTGCGAGCCCTGAATGCCGCCGAAAACTGTCCCGTTATCCTGCAGCGGGAAGAAGCCCTTGGGTACAATGATCAGCAGGTAGACGTTCGCGGCAATCGTCACCAACAACACCGCCAGCGTGATTGCGGAGTGTTGCAACACCCACGTCAAAGTACGCTCGTAGGTGTGAAGCAGCGCATTGAACGCCTTCTCGCTGGCCCTATATAACCGTCCATGCCCGTCCTCTGCGACACGCGAAAGAAGTCTTGAGCACATCATCGGCGTTGTCGTAAGTGAAATCGCCAGAGAAACAAGTATGGCCACCGAGAGCGTGACCGCAAATTCTCGGAACAACCGCCCGACGATGCCTCCCATCAACAAAATCGGAATAAAGACCGCGACCAACGATATGCTGATCGAGAGCACCGTGAAGCCGATTTCGCGTGCGCCCGTGAGCGCCGCCTCCATCGGCGCCAGGCCTTTCTCGAGATAGCGCGTGATGTTTTCGATGACCACAATCGCGTCGTCCACCACAAAACCCGTCGAAATCGTCAAAGCCATCAACGAGAGATTGTCGATGCTGTAGTTACACAGATACATGACCCCGAACGTCCCAATCAACGAGACGGGAACAGCAACGCTCGGAATCAGCGTCGCTCGCACGTTCCTCAGGAACGCAAAGACCACCAAAATCACCAGGCCAATCGAAATCATCAGCGATACTTCGACGTCGTTCACCGACGCGCGGATCGTAGTAGTCCGGTCGAGAACGATGGTGAGATCGATCGCCGAGGGAATGGAAGCCTTCAACGACGGCAGAGCCTCCCGGATGCGGTTCACCGTATCGATGATATTTGCGCCCGGTTGTCGAAAAATGATGATCAAGACGCAGGGCTTGCCGTTCACAAATCCCGCGGCTCGAACATTCTCGGTCGCGTCTTCGACCTCGGCGATGTCTGACAGCTTGATCGCCGCTCCGTTGTGGTACCCGACAATCAACGGTTTGTAGAATTCCGCCTTGAGAAGCTGATCGTTGGTGAGAATATCCGCGGTTGTCCGGTCATCGGAGATTTGTCCCTTCGGCACATTTGCGTTTTGCTGGCTCAGCATCGTGCTCACGTCTTGAAGACCAAGCCCGTAGCTGTTCAACTGCGTTGGGTTGATCTCGACGCGCACTGCCGGCAGCGAGCTGCCTCCCACGCTGACCTGTCCCACACCCTCAATTTGCGAAAGCCTCTGCTGCATGATCGTCGATGCGGCGTCGTAAAGGGGTCCGCGGTCGTAGACGCTCGACGTGAGCGCCACGATCATGATCGGCGCATCGGCGGGGTTGACCTTGCGATACGTCGGATTGCTCGGAAGATTCGAGGGCAAATAACTGCGCGCGGCATTGATGGCGGCCTGGACATCACGCGCCGCTCCATCGATATTCCGGTTGAGATCAAACTGCAGCGTAATGCTGGTCGTCCCCAAAAAGCTGGACGAGGTCATCTCGCTGACTCCGGCGATGTGGCCGAATTGTCGCTCCAGCGGCGTGGCGATTGACGACGCCATGATTTCCGGGCTCGCTCCCGGCAAGCTCGCTCCCACCGAAATCGTCGGAAAATCGACTTGCGGAAGTGGTGAAACCGGCAGGATGCGGAAGGCCACGGCGCCGGCAAGCGCGATCGCCGCCGTCAACAGCGTTGTCGCCACGGGCCGGTGGATAAATGGAGCGGAAAGGTTCATCGTCAGTCCGCCGGAACGGCCTCCGGGCTTCCCTCGCTGGCGCCGTGCGCCGAGAAGCGATGCGCCAGCCGATCGAAGAAAATGTAAATCACGGGTGTTGTGTACAGAGTGAGGATCTGGCTCAGTATCAAGCCGCCCACCATCGCGATTCCGAGAGGCCGGCGCAGTTCTGAACCTATTCCTGTGCCCAAAGCGAGCGGCAGGCCGGCCAGAAGTGCAGCCATGGTGGTCATCATGATCGGGCGGAATCGCAAGAGACACGCCTGATAGATCGCTTCTTCGGGTTTCTTGCCGTCTTTGCGTTCCGCTTCCAGAGCGAAGTCAATCATCATGATGCCGTTCTTTTTCACGATGCCGATCAGAAGGATGATGCCTATGAGTGCGACGACGCTCAGTTCCTGCCCGCAGATGATCAACGCAAGAATCGCTCCAACGCCGGCCGAAGGTAGCGTCGACAGAATTGTGATCGGGTGGATGTAGCTCTCATACAGGACGCCAAGCACGATGTACACGGTGACCAGCGCCGCCAGAATCAAGATGGGTTCGTTCGATAGCGAGGCCTGAAACGAGGCGGCTGTGCCCTGAAACGCGGATTGGACACTCAGCGGCATGTGAATCTCCTGCTGCGCTTTCTCAATCGCCTTCGTAGCTTCGCCGAGTGACGCATTGGGCGCGAGATTAAAGGAGATCGTAACCACCGGAAACTGCCCCTGATGATTTACGGAGAGCGGAGCAGTCTTCGACTCGAAGTGCGTGAAAGCGCTCAACGGCACCGCTCCTCCGTTGACGGAAGCGATGGCTGTGGGAGCGGCTGACCCGGAAGTTGCGCTGGACGTTGTGGCGGAAGAGGAAGGGCGAGGCGAGGCGCCTCCGGAGCTGCCGCCGGAAGCGGTCGAGGCGGTGACCAGGGAATTATTTGACGTGCTCGCTGTTGTGGTCGCCGATGGAGCGATTGCGGAGCGAACGTAGATGTCCTGGAGTTTTGCCGGATTCGTCTGGAATTCGGGCATCGTCTCCAGAACGACGTGATACTGGTTTAATTGGGTATAGAGCGTCGAAATCTGCCGCTGACCAAACGCATCGTAAAGAGCCTCGTCGATCGCCTGCGGAGTGATCCCCATGCGCGAAGCCGTGACGCGATCGATGACCAACGACGCGGCCAGTCCGCTGGTCTGTTGATCGGTCGCCACATCGCGCAGCCCTGGCAGCCCCTGCAGCTTGGAAACGAGTCTCGCCGTCCAGTGATTCAATTCAGTCTGATCGGGATCTTCGAGCGTGTACTGATACTGTGTGCGGCTCACGCGATCTTCCACCGTCAAATCCTGAACCGGCTGCATATACAGCGTAATTCCGTCAACCTTTTCCAGTTCCCCCTGCAACCGGCGGATCACGTCCGAGGCGTTGATTTTTCTTACATCGAGATCCTTCAAGTTGATTAGGAAGCGTCCGCTATTCAAAGTCGTGTTCGTGCCATCCACACCGATGAATGAAGAGAGGCTCTCGACCGCAGGATCTTTGAGAATGACTTTCGAAAGCTCCTGCTGTTTCTCCGCCATCGCTGGAAATGAAATCGTCTCCGACGCCTCCGAGATGCCTTGGATGATTCCCGTATCCTGAACCGGAAAGAATCCTTTGGGCACGATGATATAGAGCAGCACGGTGAGGACCAGCGTCGCCGCGGCGACAATCAGAGTTGCGGTCTGATGTTTCAGGACCCATTGCAGTGTCCTGCCGTAGAACGCGATGATGCGCTCAAAGGCGCGCTCGGACACTCGATAGAACCGCCCCTGTTGCGCTTCGGGTGTGTGCTTCAGCAGCCGCGAGCACATCATCGGAGTCAACGTCAGAGAGACGACCGCGGAAACCAGAATCGTCACGCTGAGCGTGATGGCAAATTCGCGGAAGAGCCGTCCGACGATATCGCCCATGAAGAGAAGCGGAATGAGCACGGCAATCAGCGAAATTGTGAGCGACACGATCGTGAAGCCGATCTGCTCCGACCCTTTCAAGGCCGCCTCGAGTGGCGGGTCGCCCTCTTCGATGAAGCGAACGATGTTTTCGATCATGACGATCGCATCGTCCACCACGAATCCGGTTGAAATCGTCAAGGCCATCAGCGTCAAGTTATTCAAGCTGTAGCCGGCGAGATACATCACTCCGAACGTGCCCACGATCGAGAGCGGAACGGCGACGCTCGGAATGATCGTCGCCGACACATTTCGCAGGAAGAGAAAGATGACCATCACCACGAGCACCACGGTCAGCATGAGCTCGAATTCGACGTCCTTCACCGAAGCGCGAATCGTTGTCGTGCGGTCGGTCAGGACCGTGACGTGAACGGCGGCCGGCAGATTGCTCTGCAACAGCGGCAAGAGTTTCGTGATCCGGTCCACTACTTGGATGATGTTGGCGCCCGGCTGCCGCTGGATGTTGACGATCACCGCGGGAGTTAGGTTCATCCACGCGGCCTCCTTGGTATTCTCGATGTCGTCGGACACTTGCGCGACATCCGAAAGCTTCACGGGCGCGCCGTTGTGGTACGCCACGACGACGGATTGAAAATCACTGCTCGTCAGAAGCTGATCGTTCGAATCGATCTGATAATCCTGCTGCGGCCCGTCGAAGTTCCCCTTGGCGAGATCGAGGCTCGTCTGTTGCAGCGCCGCGCGCACATCTTCGAGATTGATCCCGTAGGAGGAAAGCGCCGTAGGATTGACGCGAACTCGCACGGCCGGCTTCTGTCCACCGCTGATGCTCACCAGACCGATGCCCGGCAACTGTGCAATCTTCTGCGCGAAGCGCGTGTCAGCGAGATCTTCCACCTGCGAAAGCGGAATCGTGTTCGAAGTTAGTGCAAGCGTGAGAATCGGGGTGTCGGCCGGGTTTGTCTTGCTGTAAATCGGTGGCGTCGGCAAATCGGAAGGCAAATAGCTCTGCGCGGCGTTGATGCCCGCCTGCACTTCCTGCTCCGCGACATCAATGTTGAGCTCGAGGGAAAACTGCAAAACGATAATCGAGCTTCCGTCGGAGCTCGTCGATGTCATCTGATTCAGCCCCGGCACCTGGCCGAACTGCCGTTCAAGCGGCGCGGTGACCGCGGACGCCATCACATCCGGACTGGCGCCGGGATAAAACGTCACGACTTGAATCGTGGGATAGTCGACTTCAGGCAGCGCCGAGACCGGCAGTTGCAAGTAAGCCACGAAGCCGGCGAGCAAAATCGCGGCCATCAGCAACGAGGTTGCAACCGGTCGAAGAATAAACGGACGGGATGGACTCATGGACTCTGCTTTCCGCCCTTCGAACTGCCGGATCCTTTCGCCGTACCCGCGCCTTTAGTCTCTGTTGACGCGCCACTTGCTCCGTTTGCACCGCTGCCACCGCCGGTGCCGTTCCGAGCGGCGACCTTGGCTCCATCCTGCAACTTGTCAAATCCGTTGACTGCGATGGTGTCTCCGGGCTGTATGCCTTGAACGGCCGCAATGTTGCCGTCGGTCGTGCCTACCGTCACCGTGTGCATCGACGCCGTTTGATCGGATTGGATGACGTATATGAACGCTCCTTGCGCATTGCGCTGAACGGCCGCCGTCGGAACCAGCGTGGCATTGTGCTGCGTGTCGACCAGCAGCCGCACATTCACGAATTGACTGGGGAAAAGGGCGCCATCGGTGTTCGCGAAAATCGCCTTCAGCTTCAGAGTTCCCGTGGTTGGGTCGATCACATTGTCCAGAGTCAACAGCGAGCCTGACGCAAGCTTGGTGGTTTGATCGCGGTCAAACGCATCCGCCGGCAGCTTGTGCCCTTGCCGCAATTGCCGCTGAACTTGCGGCAGGTAGTCTTCAGCGATGCTGAAGATCACCGTAATCGGCTGAAGCTGCGTGATGACAACCAACGCAGTTGTGCTGTTCGCCTGCACGATATTTCCGGGATCCACGAGGCGCAGCCCCACGCGGCCATCGATCGGCGAGGTGATGTGGCAATACACCAGATTCACCTTGGCGTTTGCCAGCGCTCCCTCGTCGTTCTTGACCGTGCCCTCATCTTGAAAGACGGTCTGCTGCTGGTCGTCGAGTTGCTGTTTCGCGATCGCATTTCGACTAAAAGCGAGCTGATACCGCTCCAGGTCGATGCGTGCTTCATTGAGCACCGCCTGATCGTGCGCCAACTGTCCCTCGGCCTGCGTGAGGGCTGCTTGATAAGGCCGCGGGTCGATATCGAGGAGGGCGTCGCCTTTGCGAACCATTTGCCCTTCGCGGTAATAGACGTTCGTGATTTCGCCCTGGACGCGGCTTGTCACCGTGACGGTGTAAACCGGAGTCACCGCGCCGAGAGCGTTGATGTAGACACCGATGTCGCCCGTCGTCGCGGTCGCCGTTTGAATCGGTACAGCGCGGACAGGCTGAGCGGCTTTGTTGGCGGCTTCCTGGGCCGCTTCGTGTCGCGCATAGACGTAGTACGCTGCCACGCAAAAGACGATGACCAGAACCCAGATCCACCAGCGGCTCTTCTTGCCGGAATCGGAAAAATGCGTATCCGAAAGCGGGTGCGGGGGCGGCTCGGGCGCCGACGTGTTGGAGAATTGTTCAGGCAATGTGCATCCTCTTTCGCTCAATCTCGAATTGCATGCCGCGAAAACTCTTTTGCCGCGATCGCGCATGCCTCGCGGCCCTTCTTCGGCAATTCTCGCTCCGTCGAGCAACCGCAGTGCAGCCCAACCTCCCGGCCTTTCCGCGGCCGGCGGCGCACATCATTATCGGACGCATGACGCATAGATGGAAGGGTTAGCTCATTCTTAGGAACAGCCGCCAAGACTGGATTCTTTGTGAGTCCCAGACTATCCCCGTCGGCTCGGCACCTGCACTTGGAATCGAGACAGCATTCCCTTCAATGCGACGATTTTGGCATGAGTTTGGTTTCAGCAGGCTTCTTGAATATTTACACGAGAGAACAATTTCGATCGCTGCGGCAGAAATTTGCGAATTCACCTTTCCTGAAAAAATCTTTCGCGGCGCATTCGGAAGTTCGAAGTGAAATTTTTATCGCGGCTACAGGGGATCGCGATCCGCTGGAACTTCCGCGGTAACCAAATGCTGTCGCGCGGCCTTTCGTAATGCCTCCGTCAACGCGACGCTCGTGGAGGAATCGAGGCTGGCCTGGACGGCAACGCAATCGCAGGTCGCTACTAGGTGGTGGGTGACATCGTTATACATCTGGTGAAGGAAGCGGAAATATTTGTCGCCGACGGTGAGAAAGCCACTTTTGATCTCGACGAGCTCTCCTCCGCGCAGCTCTTCGAGAAATTGATAATTCTGGCGAACGATGGCCACACGCAGATTTTTCTGCTTGATGGAGAGCGGCGTCAGGCCGATGGCGTGGAGCAAGAACCAGGTGGCCTGGTCGAATCGCGAGACGTACATGTGCGAATTCATGTGCGCCGTGAAATCGTATTCCGACGCCAGAATCGCACCCTTAAACGTGTGAATCCACTCAGCCATCCCAAACCTCGCAAATTATTCGAATTCCCGGACAACGCCGAACGACCCGGATCGCCAATGCTGGAGCCATTATTTCACGGATTCACGCAGCGCCGGCGCGAGATTCCGCTCGACCCAGGGCACGACCCATTTTGCCGCGACTTCCTCGGGCAGCGTGCCTTCGCTCGCGTCGTGCTTCAGGATTTCTCCGGCGCGCCTGGCGCCGAGTTGCTTCATCACCGCGTCGAAGCGTATTCCGCCCTGGCAATACGTCGCTCCGTAGGTTCGATCGCCTAACGCGATCACGCCATACGTTATGCTTGAAAGATCCGGTTTGTCCGTTTCGAGACTCGCGTACAGTTTTTGTGCGTTATCCGGGACGTCTCCATTTCCGTAGGTCGAAGTGCAGATCAAAAACGCGCCGCCACGTTGAAATACGGTCGCATCAAGGTGGTCCATGACTACTATATTTACCTGGTGTCCAGCTGCATTGAGAACCTGCTGCACCTCCTGAGCGACCATCTCGGCCGTTCCGGTCATCGTCCCGACTAGAATCGTGAGCTCGACCGCCAAAACTTCCTCCCGATTAGATCGCGCTTGTTACCGTAAACCCTCGAATATCAACGATGTAGTGGCGCATCGCTTCCAATTGGCAGTATAATGCAGGTTCGAACATTCGCATAGGGCCATAGTGCATTTCGAGGCGGTGGGAATGAAAAGCAATGCCGTCACCGCATCCGATCCGGCGAACGGAACGATCCTCGCCGCGGAAGCGGAGTATCTGAAGTCTCTCGGCGACCGGGTGCGCGAAGCCCGCGCGCGGCGCGGCATGACACGAAAGATCCTCGCCAAAGATTCGGGCGTCTCGGAGCGTTACCTCGCGCAACTCGAAACCGGCCAAGGCAACATTTCGATTCTTCTGCTTCGTCAAATTGCGCAAGCTCTGGATGTCCCGCTGGAGACGCTGATTCTCGAAGGTCCCGAACCCTCCGTTGAGTTTGCACACACCACGGAATTCTTGCGGCGTCTTGGAGCGGACGAACTGCACCGCGCCCATCAACTTCTTCAGGCGCAATTTGGCAGCGCGGATTCGAAGAGTCGCCGGTCACGGATCGCGCTCATCGGACTGCGCGGCGCGGGCAAATCGACGCTCGGCGCGATGCTGGCAGAGCGCCTGGGAGTGCCTTTCATCGAACTCGATCGCATCATCGAGCAGGAGAGCGGCGTGGCGTTAAGCGTCATTTTCGATCTCTACGGCCAGAGCGGATTCCGGCGCCTCGAGCGGCAATGCCTGGATGAAGTGCTCGAGCGGCATTCCCGATTCGTGTTGTCGACCGGGGGAAGCCTGGTCTCCGAACACGCGACGTTTGAAAGGCTGCTCACAACATGCTTCACGGTTTGGCTCCGCGCCGCTCCCGAAGACCACATGCAGCGAGTGATCGCTCAGGGCGACATGCGGCCCATGGCGGAGAATCAGGAATCGATGTCGGATTTGCGGCGCATCCTGAGCGGGCGTGAGCCGCTATACCGGAAGGCTGACGTGGCGATCAACACGAGCGGGCAGACGGTGAGCGAAAGCCTGAAGGCCCTAGAGAGCGCGGTGATGCGGCCCCAAGAGGCGGGGACGCGAGCGAGAAAATCGAAGGCGCGGCGCCGCGCGCGATGAACTATAACGCTTTCTCGCAGGCCTGGCATGTACTATAATTCATTAGAGGGTACGCAGCACCCGCACCTCTTGAGGAGGAGCGATTGAGTGAGACAGTGAAGGCAGTACCGCTGGTTACTTTCGAGGTCGCGCCGGAGGATTGCCGCCATTGGCGCCTCAGCGTCGAGGGCCGCGTCGCGACGCTTTCGATGGACGTGAATGAAGATGCCGGACTGCGTCCCGGTTACAAGCTCAAACTCAATTCCTACGATCTCGGCGTGGACATCGAACTGCACAATGCCCTGCAGCGCATTCGCTTCGAGCACCCGCAAGCCGGCTGCGTTGTGGTCAAGAGCGCCAAGGACCGCATCTTCTGCGCGGGCGCGAACATTTATATGCTCGGCACGTCGTCACACGCGTGGAAGGTGAATTTTTGCAAATTCACAAACGAAACGCGCGATGGAATGGAAGATTCCAGCCGGCACGATGGGCTGAAATTCATCGCCGCGCTGAACGGTACGACGGCGGGCGGCGGCTACGAGCTGGCGCTGGCATGCGATGAAATTCTGCTGGCGGACGACCGTTCGAGCGCGGTGAGCCTGCCGGAAGTTCCGCTGCTCGGCGTTCTTCCCGGAACCGGCGGCCTGACGCGCGTGGTGGATAAGCGCAAAGTGCGGCGCGACCTCGCCGATATGTTCTGTACGAATCCCGACGGTGTACGGGCCGACCGCGCGAAAGCGTGGGGCCTCGTCGACGACATCGCGCCGCCTGCACAGTTTGCCGAACTGGTGCGAAAACACGCGGAAGCTTTGGTAGCGACGTCCGCGCGCCCATCGGATGCGAAGGGCATCGAGCTTCATGCCCTGACCCGCACTATCGATGACGGCGGTTATCACTATCAATACGTAGACGCCGCTTTCGATCGCGCGGCGCGCACGGCCACGCTGACCGTGCGCGGCCCCGAAGGGCCGCAGCCGCAAACTCCGAAAGAAATCCACGCACTCGGCGATCGCTGGTGGCCGCTCGCGATGGCGCGCGAGCTCGATGACGCGATTCTGATGCTTCGCACCAATGAGCTCGAACTCGGTCTATGGCAATTGAAGACGGAAGGAAGCGCCGAAGCCGTTCTCGGTTCCGGCGCGGTGATGATCCAGCATCGGGAGGATTGGCTGGTTCGCGAAACAATTGGAATGCTGCGCCGGACGCTCGGGCGGCTCGATGTGTCTTCGCGCAGCCTTTTCGCCATCATTGAACGCGACTCATGCTTCGCTGGAATTCTCCTGGAGCTGGCGCTGGCGGCGGATCGCAGCTACATGCTCGCCCTCGAAGAGGAAGGCGAATCGCCCCGCGTTGCGCTCGATGGCCTGAACTTCGGGCTTTTGCCGATGGTGAATGGCCGAAGCCGGCTCGACACGCGTTTCTGCGGCGATAAAGCGAAGTTAGCCGAGCTTCAAAAATTATCAGGCAAGTTGCTCGACCCGCAAGAAGCGCTTGCGATGGGCCTGGTGACCGTCGCACCGGACGAGCTCGACTGGGACGACGAGCTGCGCATCGCAATTGAAGAGCGTGTGAGTCTTTCGCCCGATGCGCTCACCGGAATGGAAGCAAGCCTGCGTTTCCCCGGCGCGGAATCGCTCGAGACAAAGGTATTCGGCCGGCTGTCCGCGTGGCAAAACTGGGTTTTCATCCGCCCCAATTCCACCGGCGAATTTGGCGCTTTAAAGGTTTATGGGACGGGAACGAAATCACGATTCAACTGGGAGAGAGTCTGATGTCGCTCAATTATCAGGATCGCATTCCGAATAACGTGGAGCTTGGCTCGAATCGCACACTGCAGCGCGCGCTCGAACACTGGCAGCCCGAATTCCTGAACTGGTGGCGCGATTTGGGCCCATCGGATTTTCAGGTCAACGATGTGTATTTGCGCACAGCGACATCGGTGGACGCGAAAGGCTGGGCCACTTACGGATACGTCCGGATGCCGGAATATCGCTGGGGCATTTTTCTGGCGGAGCCTGATCCGAACCGGCGCATCGGGTTCGGCGACAGCTTCGGGCAGGAACTGTGGCAACAGGTTCCCGGCGAGCACCGGTCGACGCTGCGGCGGCTCATCGTAACGCAGGGCGACACGGAACCGGCGTCGGTCGAGCAGCAGCACTTGCTCGGCCACACGGCGCCGTCGCTCTACGACATGCGCAATATTTTTCAGGTGAATGTCGAGGAAGGGCGTCACCTCTGGGCCATGGTCTACCTGCTGCATGCTTATTTCGGGCGCGATGGCCGGGAGGAAGCGGAAGAATTGCTCGAGCGCCACTCAGGCGACGCGAACAACCCACGCATTCTCGGCACATTCAACGAGCCGATCCGCGACTGGCTGAGCTTCTACATGTTCACCTACTTCACAGATCGCGACGGCAAGTTCCAATTGAAATGCCTCGCGGAATCGAGCTTCGATGCGCTGGCGCGCACGTGCAAGTTCATGCTGACCGAAGAAGCGCACCATATGTTCGTCGGCGATACGGGCATCGGACGCGTGATTAAGCGCACGTGCGAAGTGATGAAGGAACTCAACAGCGACGATCCCGGGGCGGTCCGCAAAGCCGGGGCCATCGATTTGCTGACGATTCAACGGTATCTGAATTTTTGGTTCACCTCGTCGCTGGACCTCTTCGGCGGTGATTCGTCCTCGAATGCGGCGTCCTATTTCGCGAATGGCTTGAAGGGAAGGCCGGACGAGCAGCGATTCGAAGATCACATCGCCACCGAGCAGTCCTTCACACTCGAACTTCCCGACGGAAACGGCGGCGTGAGAGCCGAGCAGATTCCCATGCGCAACGCGATGAACGAAGTCACTCGCGACGCGTACGTCAAGGATTGCGAGATCGGCATGAAGCGCTGGAACAAAATTATCGAAAAGGCGGGCTTTACTTTTCAATTGTCATTACCGAGCCCGCGCTTTCGCCGCTCGATCGGAAGCTGGGCCGGCATTCCAACAGACACGACCGGCACGCCGATCAGCCAGGCGCAATTCGATGCGCGCAAAAGCGAGTGGCTGCCAAGCGAATCGGATCAGGCGTACATTTTCAGCCTGATGAAAGGCGTGTTCGAGCCGGGCAAGATCGCCGGATGGATCGCTCCTCCCGATCGCGGCATCAACAGCCTGCCGGTGGAATACGAGTACGTGAAGCTCCACTAGCGAAACGAGGCAGCCGCCGGAATCGAGTGGCGGCTGCTCGTTCGTCCTCGATGCGGCACATCGCCATCATCGGCAGCGGGCCCGCAGGCTGTTATCTTGCCGATTCACTGCTGCGTTTCCTCCCTGACGTTTCGATCGATGTGATCGAACGTCTGCCCGTGCCATTCGGGCTGGTCCGCGCGGGCGTCGCGCCCGATCATCAATCCACAAAGTCGGTCGCGCGCGTGCTCGATCGCATTCTCGCGCGCGAACGCGTCGCGTTCTTTGGGAATGTGGAAGTGGGCCGCGATGTGCGCCTCGAGGAGCTCACGGCGAACTACGATGCGGTTGCCCTTGCAGTCGGCGCGCCGCGCGACCGGCGCCTCGGCGTGCCGGGTGAAGATTTGGCCGGCGTTATTGGCTCCGGCGCGTTCTCTGGCTGGTATAACAGCCAACTGAACCATGCAGCGCCGCCGTTGGGCGGGATTCACTCGGTCGTAGTCATCGGCAACGGCAATGTCGCGATCGACGTGGCGCGCGTTCTTGCAAAGGATGGCGGGGAGCTTGCGGGCTCCGATCTCGCGCCGGGCGCGAGTTCCCTGCTCGCGGCGCAGCCTCTCAAAGCGATTCACATCGTAGGCCGGCGCGGTCCGGCCGACGCAAAGTTTACCGAGCATGAGCTCGCGGAGCTTGGCGCGCTGCGCCGCGCCAGACCAGTTATCGTCGAGCCCGGGAGTCTTGCGGGCAGGACGCCGGTGGTCGAAATTTTGCGGCGATTTCACTCGGAGGAAAGGCCTCCGGCTCCAGTCGCGATTCAGTTTCACTTCGGCATGATGCCGGCCGGATTCATCGGGCGCGGGCAGCTCGAGACTGTGCGTTTTCGCCGCAGCGACGGAAGCGTCCACGATTTGGCCGCGCAGTTGGCGGTTACGTGCATCGGCTACGAAGCTCGCGCGTGTTGTACGCTCGAGCCGGATGGCGGGATTTTCCGGAACGACGGCGGAAAAATCCGTGACGGCCTCTACGTCGTCGGGTGGGCGAAGCGTGGCCCGACGGGTACGATCCCCACGAATCGCGCCGAGGCGCAGGAAGTCGCGCAGAGAATTGCCTCCGAAGTGACCGAGTCAAATCGAGCCGGTCGAGACGCGCTCGGGAAATTGCTGGATACGCGCGGCGTGCACTGGGTTGACCATGCCACTTGGCGGCGGATCGACGCCGCAGAGATCGCACGCGCACAAGCCGGCCGATGCCGCGACAAATTTATGTCCGTCGAAGAAATGCTTCGCGCGGCGCGCAACGCGTAATTCGCAAGCGCCGCATGCCTAATCGGATTGCGCGCTTTCCGCGGTTCACTTCTAAAATGGACTTAGGACCGCAATCGCCATAGAATTTGGACATCCCGCGCGGGAGCGGGCGGTCATGCGGCGTCAACGAACACTGCTGCCATATACATCACGCGCTGTTTCCATCCTTCTACTCGCTGGACTGGCTGCGTTGTCGCCCGGCGTTCGCGCAGCCACGGCGAGCGCCGTCGATCTTGATGGGCGTCGGGTCGATCCATTGAAAGCAGACGCGGGAAAAGTAGTTGTTCTGATTTTTGTGCGCACGGACTGCCCGATTTCGAATCGCTACGCCCCGACAATTCAGCGCATCAGCGCACACTACGCGGACAAGGCGGCATTCTGGCTCGTGTATCCGGACAAGGCGGAGTTGCCTGCGGCCATTCGCAAGCATGATGAAGATTTCGGGTACAAGATTCCGGCGCTGCGCGATCTCGATCATGCTCTCGTGAAAGCAGCGCAGGTGAAGATCACGCCCGAGGTCGCGGTGTTTGATGCGAGCGGGCAGCTCGTCTATCACGGCCGAATCGACGACTGGTACGTGGATTTCGGGAAGTCTCGCACCCAAGCCACGACGCACGAATTGAATGATGCGCTTGACGCCGCACTCGCCGGCCATGCTCCCGCGGTTCGCGTAACCGAAGCCGTGGGCTGCTATATCGCCGACATCGAATGACGCTCGCGTCGCGGTCGCTTCCTGGCTGGCTGTTGGCCGCCAGCGTTTTGGTTGCGGCGAGTGGCGCCGGAACGCGAACGGATCGAGCGAGTCAGTCGCCGCCGCAAGACACGAAATCCCTGCCGCAGGTCACCTTCGATCGCGACCTTGCTCCGATCGTTTATCGATATTGCGCGAATTGCCATCGGCCCGGCGAATCGGGGCCGTTTTCGCTGCTGACGTACGACGACGTGAAATCGCATGCGCGGCAAATCGCGACGCTGACTCGACGGCGGAACATGCCGCCATGGTTGCCGGAACCGGGCGAACTGAAATTCGCCGATGAGATGCGGCTGAGCGACGCGCAGATCGCGCTGTTTCAAGAATGGGTGGAGCAGGGCGAAGCGGAGGGCGACGCGGCGGACCTGCCGGCGATGCCCCACTTCGTCGAGGGCTGGCAGCTCGGGAAGCCGGACTTGATCATTCAGGCCGAAAAACCGTACTTGCTTCCCGCGAGCGGCAACGACAGTTACTGGAATTTTATTTTTCGCGCGCCGGTGAAGGAGACGCGATGGCTGAAGGCCATCGAAATCCGGCCGGGCGACACGCGGCTCGTTCATCACGCGAATGTGCTTGTGGATCGCACGCACTCGGCGCGACGTGAGGAGCAAGAGCCCGGCGCGGGCTTTGGCGGGATGGAATTGAAAATCGAGTCGGAATATTTCGATCCCGACAGCCACTTTTTGTTTTGGAAACCTGGCACGATTCCGTACGTCGAGCCGGATGGATTGGCGCTGCGACTCGACAAAGACACCGACCTGATTCTCAACACGCATCTGCAGCCTTCGGGCAAAGCTGAAATCATCCAGCCGAGCATCGGCTTGTATTTCACTGATAAGCCAGCGACGAAGTTTCCCGTGCTGCTGCAGCTTGAAAACGATCGAGCGCTGGATATTCCGGCCGGCGAGAAAAACTTTGTGGTCACGGATGATTTCACGCTGCCGGTCGACGTCGATTTACTGGCGATTTATCCGCACGCGCATTACCTCGGCAAAGATTTATTGGCGCTCGCGACGCTGCCCGACGGAACAACGAAGACGCTGATTCATATTCCTCACTGGGATTTGAATTGGCAGGCTGTGTTTCGCTATTCCGAAGCGGTGCCGTTGCCGCGCGGGACGAAGATTTCCATGCGCTTCACCTACGACAATTCCGACGACAACGCCGCAAATCCGAATCATCCGCCGATACGCGTCATGGCCGGGAATCGCGCGCGCGACGAGATGGCACATCTTTGGCTGCAGGTGCTGCCTCACGCGATGCCCGGCGAGCCAATCGATCCGCGCCGGATTCTCCTCGAAGCGATGGCGCGGCATAACGTTGAGAAGAATCCGGCCGACTTCGAGGCGCACTACAATCTCGGATCGATGTTGCAGGCCCGCGGCGAAGTGGACGAAGCGATCGCGCAATACTCGCTCGCCGTTCAAATCCGCCCGGACGATGCGACGGCGAACAACGCGCTGGGAGGCGCGCTCCTGGCTTCGGGGCGCGTGGACGATGCCATCGAGCATTTGAATGCGGCGCTGAAGGCGCGGCCGGATTATTTCGACGCGCATTACAATCTCGGCAACGCGCTTGCGTCGCGGAATGATTTCCAGGGCGCGCTCGAGCAGTTCCGCGCCGCTGTGCGACTGAATCCCGATGACGCCAACGCGGAGGCCAATTTGGGGAGCGCGCTCGCGGAGATGGGGCAATTTGCCGAAGCGAAGCAACACTTCGAGCGAGCGCTGCAGATCGATCCGAATCACGCTCTGGCGCGCGAAAATCTGGAACAATTAGAGCGCGCTACGCCCTCCCACTAAGGCGCGCGAGTCCTTGCCCGGAAGGGTCCCCAGGGCTATTCTTGCGGGCGCGATGACAAATCAATTTCCGCAGCGCGGCCGCGCTTCACGCCGCCGGATACTCATTTGGCGAAAGTCAATCCCGCTCATTCTTGCGCTCGCTCTCGCGTGCCCGTGGCCGGGCGTGGCGACACCGGCAATCGCTGCCCACGACGATTCTTCGAAGCGCGGCCTGGATCCAATTCGTGGCTATATTTCCAACGCCTGGGACACGCTGACGCGCTCTTTGACCAAATGCGAGACGGTGGTTGACCCGAAGCTACAAGCTTCATCCATGCTCTATATTCCCGCAGATTTTCCCGTGCCTGAGTCCGTGAGTGAATTGCAGAAACAATGCAGCTTCCAGGTACTGCACTTGCCGAAAGTTATTCATGGTCCCGGCGAAATCGATTCGAACAAAATCGATCCGCAAGGACTGCTCTATCTCCCGAACAGCTACGTGGTGCCGGGCGGGCGGTTCAACGAGATGTATGGCTGGGACAGCTATTTCATCATTCGCGGACTGGTGCAGGACGGCCGGATCGATCTCGCACGCGGCATGGTGGAGAATTTCTTTTTCGAGATCGAGCACTACGGCACGATTTTGAATGCGAACCGGAGTTACTACCTGACGCGCTCGCAGCCTCCATTTCTGACATCGATGATTTTGGCTGTGTATGACGCGCAGAAGGCCGCGGGACACGAAGATCGGGCATGGCTCGAAAAAGGGTACGGATACGCGGCGAAGGATTATGCGATGTGGGTGCGCGAGCCGCATCTGGCGGGCACAACAGGCTTATCGCGCTATTACGACTTCGGCGATGGGCCGACGCCTGAAAGCGTCAAAGATGAGACGGGCTACTATCGCAAAGTCGCGACATACTTTCTGCTTCACCCGGCGCAAGACGACGGCTACATCGTCGTCGACAATGAGCGGAAACCAGACCAGCCGATTCTCGGCCGTGAATACACGGTGCAAGTCTGCGACGCGGCAACGACAATAGCGCGTCCGGACTGCGAACCTTCCGCGGCGGTTTCTCTCAGCGCCGATTACTACAAGGGCGATCGAGCGATGCGCGAATCCGGCTACGACATATCATTTCGCTTCGGCCCGTTCAGCGCGGCGACGCACCACTACGCGCCTGTTTGCTTGAACAGCCTGCTCTACAAGACCGAGACGGACCTGGAAGAGATGAGCCGGATTCTCGGCCGCGCGGAAGAAGCGGAAAAGTGGCATGCCCGCGCGGAAGATCGCAAAGAGAAAATTCAGAAATACCTCTGGGACGGCCAGCGCGGATTATTCTTCGACTACGATTTCGAGAAGCAGACGCGTTCGTCCTACGACTTCATTACGACATTTTTTCCGCTTTGGGTCGGCTTGGCGACGCCCGACCAAGCGCGCGCGGTGGTCCAAAACATAAAGATATTCGAACAGCCAGGCGGATTGGCCATGAGCGCTCACGAATCCGAGGGACAGTGGGATTTCCCCTACGAATGGGCGCCCGACCAGTTGCCCGCCGACGAAGGCATGCGCCGATATGGCTTCAATGATGAGGCGAACAAGACATCGTATGAATTCCTCTCGACCGTAGCGGAAAACTTCCGGCGCGACGGCACGATTCGTGAAAAATACGACGCGGTGACGCGTTCCTCGGAAACTCACGTCACCGTAGGCTACCACACGAATGTCGTGGGATTCGGATGGACCAACGGTGTATTTCTGGTGCTATTGCACGAATTGCCGCCGGATTGGGTGGAGCGTTTGGCGAAAGAGCAGGACGCTCCGTTGCCGATGGCGAAATAGCGCGGCGCTTCAAGCCGTCGAGGCGGAGATCTTTCGCAACTGCGCGGCGTCGGGCTTTGGAGTTCCCCCCACCTGGCTCGCAACCCACGAACCCATGCGATTCGCCGCGTCGTTCATCGCCGCAAGCGACTCACCCCGCAGATAATGGTGGACGAGACCCGCGGTGAATGCATCGCCAGCGCCGACCGTGTCTGCCACCTTCACCGGGTAGCCGGGATGCGAATGGCTCGCGTCCGCGCTCACAAGCACGCTTCCCTTGGCACCGCGCGTAAGGCACACCAGCTTGAAGCCCAGCGTCTCGCGCAGACTCCGAAGCAAATCCTCTTCTTTCTTGCGATGGAGTCGAAGCAAGTCCATAACGCGCGGCAGTTCGTCATCGTTTAGTTTCACAATGTCCGCCATCTTCATGGACTCGGCCAGCACTTCGGCGGAATAGAAGGACTGCCGGAGATTTACATCGAAGATGCGCGTCGTGCCCGGCCGCATTGCGCGCAGAAATTCGCGAATCGTCCCGCGCGATCGCTCCGAACGTTGCGCGAGCGAACCGAAGCAAACTGCGTCGGCGCGCGCCGCGAGCGTTTTCCAGCCGGGAGCCCACTCGAGAAAATCCCACGCAACCGATTCGGTAATTTCGAATTTCGGCTGGCCTTCCGGGTCGACTTCGATTTTCACGGTGCCGGTGGGATGTTCGAAATCCGTCTGAAGATGGCTTGTGAGGAGCCCGAGCTGTTCGATGCGTTGCGCGGCCTCACGCCCGAGATCGTCGCGGCCCAGGCGGCTCGCGACGATACCCGCGTCGCCTAGCAAGTTTGTGATGTAGGCAAAATTCGCGGGCGCGCCGCCGAGCTGCTTCCCGCCCGGCAGCAAATCCCAGAGCACTTCACCCAATCCCACAACCGTGTAAGTTTTCGCGGACATAGCCGCCCAGTTCGCGCCGCGTTTTCACCAAGCGCCCGCGATTTTGATGCTAGACTCTACGCGATTCGGGGCGTCCGTCCAAAGCAAAATCGCGCGGCAATCGCGGAGGCATGTCGATGGAAACTGCCTGGGCACTAAGCATTTTAGTGCTGGCCGGATTCATGAACGGCAGCTTCACCCTGCCGATGAAGTTCACGAAGCGCTGGGCGTGGGAGAACACCTGGTTCGCCTGGACGATTTTCGCGCTGGTGATTTTCCCTCCGGCGCTGACGCTGCTGACTGTCCCCTCACTCGGAGCTGTGTATTCGCAATCCGGGATCACGCCGATTCTGCTCGCGGCGAGCTTCGGCGCTGCGTGGGGAATTTCGCAGGTTTTCCTCGGCCTGGCCGTGAGCGCGATCGGCATGGCACTGTCGTTCTCCGTGATTCTCGGAATTTCCGCCGGCGTAGGAAGCCTGGTTCCTCTGATCCGTTTTCATCCGGAACGAATCTTCACGCGCGGAGGACTGGCGCTGTTCGCGGGGCTAGCCCTGGTGCTTATCGGCGTGGGCATCTGCGCGGTGGCCGGCCGTCACCGAGAAATCGCGCAGGGCAAGGCGTCCGACCCGGCGCAGACTTCCGTCGCGATGGGCCTGCTCTATAGCACGATCAGTGGTGTCGGCTCGGCGTTCGTCAACCTTGGCCTGGCGTTCGGCGGACCACTTGTTACCGCGGCGCGAGCGGCCGGCGCGAATCCGCAATGGGCGCCGAATGCCGTCTGGCTGCCGCTCATGATGGCGGGCGGAATTCCCAACCTTATCTACTGCGTGTACTTGATGAAGAAAAATAAAACGGCTGGCGGTTTTGGAATTTCCGGAACGGGTTTCTACTGGCTTCTTGCGGCGGTAATGGCGTTCTTCTGGTTTGGCAGCACAGTGATGTACGGCGTATCGACGGTCAAGCTCGGTGCGCTCGGCGCCGTTCTGGCGTGGCCTCTTTTCATGTCACTCATCGTTCTATCGGCGACGTTCTGGGGCTTTGCGACGGGAGAATGGAAGAACAGCGGACGCGGCGCGGTGCGGGTTATGAGCTTCGGCATCGCGGTCCTGATAGCCGCAATCATCGTCCTGTCGATCGCGAGCCGCTGGGCGTAGATTCGGGCCCGATGTCGTGCAGGACTTTCAGGGTTTTTCGTCCTGTCGCGCTTGCAATTGCTCCGCTTGTTTGAGTTCTCGGTCGGCGTCTTCGGAACGCCCCAGTTCGCGATACGCCTGGCCGAGCAGATGATGCGGAATCGGATTATTGGGATCCATGGTTACCGCGCGCTGCAAGGCACGAACCGCCAATTGGGTTTCGCCCTTCTTCTCGAGAACTTTGCCCAGAAGAATATAAGGACCCGTTGACGTGGCATCGAGCCAGATCGAACGCTGGAGCAACCTCTCCGCTTCTTCATAGTTCTCGATCCGCGAATACGCGTCGGCCAGCTTGTAATACGCCGCCGCGTAACCGGGATTCAATTCGAGCTCCTTTCGCAGTTCCGCAATCGCCTCGGGAATCTTGGACTCATAAAGGTACAATTCGCCGAGCAGGTAGTGCGCGAGCGGCAACTTCGGATCGAGCTCAGTCGCTTTCTTCGCGTATTCCTCCGCGGGTGGCTCGAAATCCTGACGCAACAGCATGCGCGCCGTGAAGAGATAGCTCGCCGCTGAATCCGCTGATACATCAAACATTCTCGCAAAGGCAGCGCGCGCGTGCGGATAATCCTTGGTTTGGATGTAACAGATACCGAGAACGTAGGAGGCGTCGACATTGGCGCTCGGATACCACGTCTGCACCTGCTCGAGAAGCGGAATTGCGTCAGCCGGCCTGCCCGCCAAATAGTAAGAGAGGCCAGTCAATTGCACGGCTTCGCGATCATTCGAGTCTTCTTTTCGTGCCTTCGTAAGATACTCAATCGCTTTCAGGTAATCGCCTTTTTTGTAGTAACCAATCCCAATTTCGTGGTCGAGACCTTTCAGGCCGGGATTCTTCGCCGCCAGCGCCTCAAGCCGCGCGAGGCCTTCGTCATACTTGCCCTGCAGGAGCAGGCGCCGGGCCTCGGCGATATCAGGATTGGGCGCTGCAGGGGCAGACAGGGGCGCACTGGCCGACGGCACGGATTGCGAAGGGGTCTCGGCCTGTTGTCCGTGCGCGAAACCCGTGCTCGCCATGCACGTCGCAAGGAACGCCACGGAAACCCAGCCTACGCGCGTCATCAAGTAACCTCAGCGGAGAGTTTAGCCGAACCGTCTCAAAATAAAAAACGGGGAGCTCTTGCGAGCTCCCCGCGAATAGCAAGTTCCAAGCTGTGTTAGAAAGTAAAACGCAGCGCGAATTCGATATTGCGCATCTGCGTGTCACCCTCGATGTTCGTGATTTGACCGCTCGTGCCGCCGCCGTCGATGTTATAGCCTCCACCCTCGTTCGAATCGAAGCCCAGGACCTTGTGGTTGAATACGTTGTATGCATCCACCCGGAACTGGCCTTTCAGGCGCTCGGTAATGGTGAAGTCCTTAAACAGCGCAGCGTCCGCTCCGAAATAGTGTGGACCGCGGAATGAGTCGTAGCCGATGTTGCCAATCGTTCCGCATGCCGGACGGGAGAACCCGGGCCCCGTGGGCCTTGCGAGCGTACACGTGTCGATGTTCGGCGCGATGTCGCTACTCGGGAACTCGAGGGCCGGGATGGGCACGAACCAGGAATAGTTGCCGTTCGCCAATCGGTGCGCCCCGACCGGAAAGGAACCGCTAGCCTTGTCGGGCCGGCACACGCCGGTGTCCTGGTCCTCGCCGCACTCACCATAGCCCGCGGTCCACGGAAGACCGCCGCTCCAGTTCGTCGAGCCAGTCAGTTGCCAGCCTCCGATCGCGTAATCCTCTAGGCGATTGATGTTGCTCATGTACTGCCTGCCGCGGCCAAAAGGTATCTGGTAGACGACGCTGGTCACCCAGACGTGATTTCGGACCTGGGAATTCGGGCCATACGCCAGCTTCTGATCGAACACGTATTCGTTGGCGCCGTCGTACTGCTCCGCGTGCGCGAAGGTGTAGTGCGACAGAAAATCGAACCCGTGAACAAAATGTTTATTTACCTTGATCTCCAACGCGTTGAACTTCGTGCTCGCGTCGTTGCCGAAGTAATTGCCCAAGTCGATGTCGCAGCAGACCACGGGCGCCCCGTTGTAGATGGTCGTAAAAGCATCATGGAAAGGCCGGCGCTCATTGGCTGGCGTGAAGGCAGAGAACGAATTTTTAAAGCTTGTGCCGGGTCCCGGGAACACCGGGTTGGCGTTGTACGTGGCACTGGTGCCAACGAACTCGTGGGTGCCCTTGTTTCCGACGTATGCCACTTCTACGGTCATCGAACTTGTCAGTTGATGCTGGACGGCGGCATTCCACGCATCGAGCATGGGTAGCCGTTGGTAGGTCGGCCGAATTCTTGGGCTTACGTTGCCTTGTGGTCCGCCGAGCGGCAATTGGCCATTCGAGGGAATGGTCGGGAACACGTTGAGGGGTGGCCCGGTCGACAGCGTGAATGCCGGATAGACATTTGGCGTGACACCGGTCGGAAGCACGCCGTTGTTGAAATCCTGAACTTCCTGCGCGGCAAGGACCGGCAATGTTTGCGTTACGGCGTGACCAAAATTCGAACCGAAAACACCCATGTCGAAGCTGCGGCCATAGCCCATGCGGATAACCGTCTTGGGCTTGATCTGATAGGCGATGCCAAGGCGGGGAGCAAAAGCGTCCCAACTCGCATCGATGTTCCCGTTCAAACCGTAAGGCCCATATCCCGCCACTCGGATGATGCCCTGCTGAAGGTTGGCAAATCCACCCAGGCCCTTTCCGGTCATCGTTTCAGGGCTGTAATCCTCCCACCGCACGCCATAGCTGAGAGTCAATTTCGGTGTGACACGGAAAGTATCCTGAGCATAAAAGAAGAAGCGCTTCTGGTGTTCTCCTGCAGTCAGGCTGCTGCTGACGTAGCGGTCGAAGTTGCTGACATCACCGAGGAGAAACGTAGCCAGATCGAGACCGCCAGCGCCGCCATTGGACGTCCCGGCCTCCGTGAAGTGAAGTTCGCCGGTGCGGTTCTCATCGCTCGGGACGCGCAGGTTTTCCGCGTAGCGGATGTCCGCGCCGAACTTGAATTGGTGGTTGCCGAAGATCTTGGTCCAGTTATTGACGAGCTGATACTGGATCTCGTGCTCATAGAGCGGGCAGTTGCAACGGGCGACACCCAAGCCGTCGCCGAAGGCGAATTGTCCATTCGCGCTGGACGGCAGAGTGTCAAAATAAAAGCCCGGCAGACCGGAAGTGGTCACGTCACCGAGATTCGTATTCGGAATGTTGTAGCCGGAAGCGCCGTCCGGATTCATTCCCGCGTCCGGTTTGGTCGCATGCGGATTGTACTGGAACCACCCGAAGCGGAAGTCGGTGAGCCAAGATGAACTCACCTGCTTGTCGAAGCCCGCTGCGATGCTGTAGTTGTGGATGAGCGAACTGCCAGACAAGCCACCGACGCCGTCCCCGATGCCGCCCAGCGCGAGGCCATAGGAGGGCGCGCCGGACAGACTGAACCAGTCCAGGCTGAAGCGCCCGAAGGCATGCAGCGTTGGGGTTACCTGATAGTCCAATCGGGTATCGAACGCGTCCTGCTTGAATGGCCCGGAACCGGAAAAGACGTAATTGTTGAGAACGTTGCTATTCTGCGGCGCCGGGAAGGCGGCCAAGATTGCTTGCGCCGAAGGAGACAACCGATTCACGGGAATCATGTTTCCTGCAAACGCGGTGCGACCGCTGCCGTCGAGCGTAGTGCTGCTCGCGGGATCGAAAGCCTGTCCCGCGTTCACGCCGCTGCCTTCCACCCCGAGGTACTGGCTCAGATCGCACATGCCGGAGCTTGAGGCGGTAGGACCGCAGGTACTCTGCACTTCCGCGGTGGGAACGGTGAGCAGGTTTGTTACGCCCGTAACCTGGCGCGTGCCTTGATAATCGCCGAAGAAGAAAAACTTGTCCTTGATAACCGGACCGCCCACGGACCCGCCGAACTGATCCCAGCGGGCTTCGGGGAGGGCTTTTCCAGTGACGGAATTGTCCGCAAAATTCGTGAACGGATCGCGGGCTTGCGACCAATCGGTGCGACGGAACCAGAACGCGCTGCCATGGAAATCGTTGCCGCCCGACTTGGTTTGCGCCGTAACAACGCCGCCAATGGCTTTGCCGAATTCCGCATCAAAATTCTGAAGCGTGACCTTCGCCTCGGTCACGGCATCGAGGTTGGGATTGATGACGATGATCCCGAGGATGGGGTCCTGGTTATCGGTGCCGTCGAGTTCAAACGCCGTACCGCTGAAGTGCTGCCCGTCAACGAAAATTTGCTGCCCGCCCTGCGGATTTTCGGTCGCGGCATGGCTCCATCCAATGAGTTTCTGCGCGCCCGGCGCCAGCAGTTCGAGGGACGTGAAATTGCGATTGAAGATTGGAAGATCCTCGATCACCTTGCCAGTAAACTCGGTCGAGACGTCGGCACGGTCGGTCTTAAGCTGCGGTGCTTCCGTCGTAACGACAATTGACTGACTTACCGCACCGATCACGAACTGACCGTCGATTCGGGTGGCGGTGTCGGCCGAGACTCCGATGTTGCCGATGTCCAAGACCTTGAAGCCCGTGGACTCCGCCTTCAGGCTATACGTGTCGGGGATCAAGTGGTTAACGGCGTAGTTCCCACTCTCATTCGTTTGAGTCGTATCCGATGTTCCCTTGGTCACCGACGTTATCGTGACCGTCGCTCCGGCCACCGCGGCACCTTGCGAATCAGTCAACGTGCCGAAAATACTTCCATAGACCGCTTGCGCCGACGCGGTGGGTGTCCAAAGATTGAGCGCGCACATCACCGCAGCTATCCCCAGGATAGTCCGCCATGCCATTGCATGCTTCATTGCATGCCTCCGCAGGAATTTAATCTCGTTCCCAGTTTGTGCAATGCCAGTTGGCAAGTAAGCTTCTGGTTAAGGTTTTCGCCGCCCTTGTTGTGTTGACGCTTCGGAAGGAGAGTGGGCCGCGCGAAACACAGCACGACACCAACACAAATGCGCACACAGATGCGCGTGGAAAAATCTTCAAGTCCACAACCCCCGGGAAGGCATACCCCTAATGCAAAAATACTACTGTAGCGCTACAGTGCACGTTAGCTTCCAAATATATGATTCTCTGTAAGTTACTCATTTTAAATTGTAAGTGCTATAGTTGTGCGATGGGCAAATATGAGATTTCGGAGATAATCAATGCAAACTCCTATGAGAAACGATAGAGCCTGTGATCCGGTGGCCGGCGAGTCGGACTTCCCCAGGCGCCTGCTTGCCGCCCGGCAGAGCCCGTGGCCACGTTTAGTAGGCCGTCTAGTCGCGCTCTAAGAAGGAGGAGGTGTCAATCGCGGATCCAGTTCTTGGGCCTTTTGAAATTCCTGCCGCGCGCCGTCGCGGTCGCCCTTCCGCTGCAAGGCCAGGCCGAGTTGATAATGCGCTGACGGATAACTCGGCTCCGCATTCAATGCAGCACGGAACTGGGAGATCGCGCCATCGATATCTCCGACGCTCAGCAGGCGCCGTCCGGAGTTGGTCGCAAACCTCGCGGCTTGCAGATTCGTTTTTTCTTTGAAGAGTTCCGCGCCGGCTCGGCTTTCGGCCGCTGCGCCCGCGGCGTCGCCGAGCTGTCTCAGCACGGCGGCGAGCGTCGTGTGAGCACCAGCAAAGTCCGGCTGCAGATGAATCGCTTCGCGGAGCGCATCGGCCGCCTCAGGTAACTTGCCCTGCTGCTTCAGCACCGTTCCTAGAGTGTAGTAAGCCTCCGCGTAGTCCGGCTTGTCTTTGATGGCCGCGCGCAATTCGTCATCAGCCTTGTCAAATTCGCCCTGCTGCCAGAGCGTTATACCGAGCGTGTAATGCACATCGGGCTGCGCGGGATCAAGGTCTTCTGCCTTGTGGAACTCCGCCATAGCCGCCGCGAGTTGATCCTTCAGCTTAAGCGCCAGGCCCATGTCGTAATGCAGTGTCGCGCTGTTGGGAGCCAATTCCAGCCCCGCCTGAAACTGTGCGATGGCCAGATCGAATTCCGTTTTCTGCAGATACGCCACGCCAAAATTTCCTCGATAGTCGGCGTCGCTCGGAACCAGATGAATGGCCGCCTGAAATTCGGGAATCGCTTCGTCGGCGTCTCCCACTTCGACGAGCGCCAGGCCGAGACTATTGTGAGCCGACGGATTTTCTGGCTGAAGTTTGACCGCCCCGCGGAACGCGCCCACCGCATCATCCGCATCTCCATAACGCTGAAGCAACATGCCAAGTTCCATCTCTACGCCGGCGACATCGGGCTGGAGCTTCAGTGACGCCTGTAATTCTTTAATGGCGCCGTCGTGATCTCCGCGCGCTTCAAGCGCCTGGCCCAGATAGTAGTGGGCCTTCGCGCTCTCCGGTTCCAGCCGCACGGCATCTTGCAGCTGCGCGACGGCCTCCTCCAAAGATTTACTCTGTAAACGCAGTACGCCAAGGTGCAGGTGCGCGTCGCCGAAATCCGGCTGCAGCTTTAGCGCCTCCGAAAATTCCGCGGCGCCGCCATCGAGATCGCCGCGCTGAACCAATAGCGAGCCCAACTCGTCGTGAAGGTCTCCCCGGCGCGGTTCGAGCTCCACGGCCCGCCGCAGCTCCGCTATGGCTTCGTCGACTTTGCCGCCAAAACTGAGTTCGCGACCCAGCATGCGGTGAGCTTCCGAGTCGCCCGGCGCCTGTTTTACCGCAACGCGGCCTTCGGATATCGCCGCGTCGAATTCGCCTTTCTGTCCCAACGCATTCGCCAGGTTGATGTGTGCTTGAGGAAAATCAGGCTTCAGTTGAACCGCCATGCGTAGATGTGAAATCGCGGAATCGATCTGACCCTGCCTCAACAGAACCCAGCCCAGCGAATTTTGACCCTCAGGACTGCGCGGGGCGAGACTCAGGACCTTCTCAAAATCCGACTGCGCGGCCGCCAAATCGCCATTGCGAATCGCGAGGATGCCTTGATGATATTGCGCTAGCGCTTGCCCGGAAGGATCGCTTTTCTGCGGCGGCCCGCTCTGGCCAAACGCAATCGCCAGCGAAACACTCACGCCGAGGATGAGAATTAGCAACCTTCCCGAGACCGCTAATCCGAAATTGAGAGTTCGCGCAAACACGTCAGACGCCGCTCAGGGCTGAACGGAATCCATACTACCATTTTCAATTCGGGAGCTTGCGGTTCACGGTAGGAGACTCACGGAACTGCGCAACCGCTCTCGACCAGAACGGCCGGTAGCGATTGCGCCCGGACGGCGGCCCCATTTCCTGCGATTCGCGGCGAATACTGTCTCAGGCACATCGAGGGCTTCCTGAGATCTCGATGCGCTGCAATTCCGTGCGCACGCGGCCGATGTCATAGTCCGGCTGCGCACAGATTCGAACGCGGACGTCGTTGAATCGTTCCGCGTTCAATCCGATTATTTCCGGCGCCACAATGTTACGCGGACGCTGATTCCCCGCTTTGGTGCGTCGACGAAAGCGAAGTGTCGAACACCAGAGTCTGGCTGCTCCCGGCCCCCAGGCCGGCGGTGAAATCAGTTCGCGTGGCTCGCGTGCGACGGCGCGGCAATGATGTTGTAGAGCCAGGCAAATATTACAGCGGCGATCGCGCCGTCAATGAGTCCGGCAACGGTGCCAATCGCGACACGCTCGAGACCGTGCGTCGCGTGAATCCACGGGTATATCGAGCTCATCATTTGCAGAAAATTCATTCCGTAACCGGGCGCCACGAGATTGACCAGTCCCACGAACAAAATCGCGCCACCCCAGACGATGCCTCCTGCTACCGCAATCGCTCGAATTGAGAACCGCATATTCGTTCCTCCTTTAAAAACTTTCCAGAGCTGTGATGCGCGGCCCAGCCATTGGCCGTGACTCTTCCTCCTAAGCGGGTTCGACGCCAGGCCGGGCCGCGATCACCCGCACCTGCCTTAGTTGCTGACCATTCCGGCGTGCATCGATCCACCGGCGATCTTCGCTTGAGCGGCCATTTCAACTTTCTTCAAGTTTGGTTCGGGCCGCTGCCACACGATCCGTGCATTTGGTGCGTCGTTCGGAAACGCTTCTGTGGATTGCTCGCCCGCCGGCTCGAGAACGATGTCCACGCGCCGGTTGTACGCGAGCCAGGTCGACTTCGTCCGGTGCGCCATCCAGGGTTCGGGCTTTTCCGGATCCTTCGCTTGCAACGCGCTGACCTGTTGCTTGCTGAGCTCCTCGCGCTTGCCCTCCGCTCGAATTTGAATCTTGTCGGCCGCGATTCCCTGCGAAACGAGATAGTCCTTCACCAGAATCGCGCGCCTCTCGCTCAGCGAAAGATTGTAGTGGCTCGGCCCGCGCTCGTCGGCATGTCCGACGATCACAAGGTCGGCCTTTTCGTTGTAAGGCACATAGTTCTTGAAGTGAACGGCGATCGCCGAAAGCGTATCCGTCTCGCCGGCCACGAGTCCGAGCTTTGGATGCTTCGGGGTCGGATACTCGGTCGGATAAAAAAGGCTCGCGAGGGTTATGGACGGCGCGGGATCGATCGATCCGATGACATGCAGCTTGGCCGTTCGCGTCGTTGTTCCGCCGCAAGAGTTCGTGGACGTCAGCGTGTAGGCGACGTATTGATCGACCGGGCCGGTCGTGGTCTGATTCGGCTCGGCTTCGATCGTCTTGCTGCCGCTCATCGATTCGCCGCCAAACGGGGTGATCGAGACAGAGTTGGCGTTCGAGGCCGCCCAATTCAGCGTCGCGGGATCGTCCTGGACGATTTTGTCCCCTACCTTATGGAAGTGCACTTCCGGCTGGCTGAGATTCAGCGTCACCGCCGGATCCTTATCCACTTTCACTTTGACAGTTCTTGTGACTACGCCTCCCGGTCCCTTCGCAGTGATTTGGTACGTAACGGTCTGCGTCGGCGTAACCTCGCGGTTCCCAGATGGCGGGACATCTCCAACACCGGTGATTGAGGCGCCGACCGCATCGGTCGAGTCCCACTTCAGATCCGCGGATTGCCCGCAACCGACATCCGCCGGTTGAGCAGCAAGCTCTGCGGTTACCGGCGCGACGGGAACTGTTGCGCTGGCGATCCCTGCAGTGAATCGCGGCAGCGGTCCGATCTTCTCGCCCTTCAGCCACGGTTGGGTCTTCGTCTTGCCGTTCTTATCGAGATACACGGTCACGTGCTCACCGGCTTTCGAGGTCACCGGCCCCGACCAGATCGTGTTTCCGTTCCGCGTCACTGTCATCTGGTACGTTCCAGGCTTCAAGAGCAGCCGCTGATGCCAGATCCAATCCCAATTGAACTCGTCGACGTGGCCGACGAAATAATCGGGCGTCGTGCCGTTGAGCAGTACTGCGGCGCGCGGATCGCCCTTAATTTCGATTTCGCCGAAGGGTCCCGGCACTTTCGCTCCGGTTGCCTGCAACTCGACGTCGAGCCGAGTTGTTTTCTTCGCATCGACGTTCACGCTTTGTGACTTGGATTGATAGCCGTAGTTATAAACACCCACGCTGTGACTCCCGGCGGGCAATTCGATTGTCTGGCTGCCGTCGCGGATGGCTTTGCCATCGACGAAAACGTAAGCCTGTTTTGGGTTGACGTGAATATTTAGTTTCCCGGATTCCTGAGAACTCTGTGCCAAGGCGGGAACGGCGCAAAGCGCGCATACAGCTAACAGAACTAGGACACCTGGAAAAAACGTTCGCAGTCGCATCTTATAAAGTCTCCTTCTTGGACATTTGCGTGCATAGGGCCTATAGGCTGCTCTCTCGGATACTGCCGTGAAGGAGGGCGCGGAGGAATCGATAGTCCCCGGCTCCGCCCTTCGTTTCCTGGCCTGGGCCGGGAGCTCGGCAGTTAAGCGCAAGAGCGGTTACAATATATCGTGATGCGATAGGCCTGCCGGGCGTTGCCTTGGGAAAACTATCGTAAAGCGATATATAACGCGGTACCTGTCAATGATTTGGCGGCTCCTTGTTTCCACTCGTACGCGTTCTTTCCGGCTTGCAGCCTCGATGGCATCCATCTCCGCCGGCCTGCCGCGCCGCCACTTCGCCGGTCATTCCCTGCGAACCCTTCCTCTGCATAAAAAGTCCCCGCCGCTTGATGGTGATATCCGCCTGAAACGCAACAGCCACAACTTGACCGCGAAACAGCGGCCACCTAGACTCACTTCTAGTCCATGAATTTCGGCTCTTTCTCCCGGCGTATTCGAAAATTCCCTGGAACGCGAGGGCGGCTCGCGAGCCTTCTCGTCGCCCCCATTCCGGGCGTCGTGCTTGCCGCCGTTTTCAGCGTCTTTTTCGCCGGGGCCGCGCAAACCAATCATCCCGATTCGCCCGCGTACTTCGTGGATATCGCTGCAAAGGCGGGCCTCACGATGAAGAACGTGTTCGGGGGGGTGACCACAAAAAAATACATTATCGAAACGACGGGAACGGGCGTGGCGATCTTCGACTACGACAATGACGGCTGGCCCGACATTTTCATCGTGAATGGAACGACACTCGAAGGATTCGCGAGCGGCCAAGCACCGACGAGCCACCTCTACCACAACAATCACGACGGAACGTTCACCGACGTCACTGAAAAGGCCGGCTTGACCGCGAGCGGATGGGGACAGGGCGTGTGCGTCGGCGATTACGACAACGATGGCTGGGAAGATTTGTACGTCACCTACTACGGCAAGAACATCCTGTATCACAACAATGGTGACGGCACGTTTACCAACGTAAGCGAAAAGGCGGGCGTCGCGGGCACCGGAAAGGATTGGGGCACCGGCTGCGCGTTTGTGGACTACGACCGCGACGGCCATCTCGATCTGGTCGTCGCAAATTATGTGGACTTCGACCTCGCCACAACTCCCGCGTCCGGAGACCGTGTGTCTTGCTTCTGGAAGGGAGTGCCGGTGATGTGCGGCCCGCGCGGCCTGCCGGGCTCGAAAAATATTCTGTATCACAATCGCGGCGACGGGACGTTCGAGGACGTCACCGCGAAAGCGCACATCGATAAAACGAACGGGCATTATGCGTTCAGCGTCTCGACGCTCGATTACGATGACGACGGCTGGCCCGACATCTATATCGCTTGCGACAGCACGCCGAGCATCCTCTATCACAACAACCGGGACGGCACGTTCACTGATGTTGCCGTTGTCGCCGGCGCCGCGTTCAACGAAGACGGCCGCGAACAAGCGGGCATGGGCACAACCGTCGCGGATTTCAACGGCGATGGCCGCCTCGACATTTTCAAGACAAATTTTTCCGACGACACCTCCACTCTCTATCGCAACAACGGCGACGGCACATTTGACGACGTGACGGTCTCGGCGGGTCTCGGACTCCATACGCAATATCTCGGCTGGGGCACGATGTTCCTCGATTTTGACAATGATGGCTGGCCGGACTTGCTCGTCGTCAACGGGCACGTCTATCCCGAAGTCGACAGCCAACATCTCGGCAGCAGTTTTCAGGAACCGCGCATCCTTTATCACAACAACGGCAACGCTACCTTTAGCGATATCTCCGATATTGGCGGGCCCGGTATCACGGCGGTCGCGTCATCACGCGGCCTGGCGATCGGCGATTTATGGAACGATGGCCAGCAATCGGCGGTGATCAGCAACATGAATGCGCCGCCGAGTCTGCTGGTGAATCAGGTGCGCTCCAAGAATCATTGGGTGACGTTCCGAACCGTGGGAACGAAATCGAATCGGGACGGAATCGGCGCCAAGATTACTGTGAAGGCAGGATCGCGCTTGTTCGTGAATGAGGTCCGCAGCGGGTCGAGCTATATTTCAAATAGCGACATGCGCGTTCATTTCGGACTTGGTTTGGCGGCAAAAATAGAATGGGTGCAGGTGCGCTGGCCGAGCGGCTTGACCGAGCGGTTTGAGGGCCTCGCGGTGGATGGGATTCACACTTTGAAGGAAGGCTCGGGAGTTCAAGTTCACCTCCCAGCGAAGAAGCTATAAACGCGCATGCGGCGCGAGGTCCCCCCTGCCGCCGCGCCGTTTACTCGTAACGTAGCGCTTCGATGGGGTCAACGTGCGTGGCGCGCATCGCCGGCAGCCAAGACGCGGCCAGCGCAACGCCCACGAGCAATATTGCGACCGTAGCGTACGTCGCGGGATCCGCTGCGCTCACGCCGTACAGAAGTGTCCTCAGAACGCGCGTCAGTGCGAGCGCCGCAATCAAGCCCACCCCTACTCCCACCAGCGCCAGGCGCAATCCTTCCCCGAGAATCATCCGCAGCACATCCGCGGGCGTGGCGCCGAGCGCCATGCGAACTCCAATTTCCTGCGTGCGCTGCACCACGCTGTAACGCACCAAACCGAAGAGCCCGATGGCGGACAGCATGACCGCCATAATCGCAAATACGCCCAAGAGCACGACTGCGGATCGCCGCGGCCCGAGTGACATCGCGATGCGCTGGTCCATCGTCTTCGCGTCGGAGATGGGCTGGTTCGGATCGACGGAACGAACCGCTGCGCGGATGCCGTTCACCAATCCCACTGAATCTTCGTCCGTGCGAATGATCAAAAAACTGAACGGAAGCTCCAACTGAGCGACGGGATAGAAGTACACGCCTTTGCCGGCCCCTTCGACGCCTTCCGACGACGCTTCTTCACCGGCGACCTGCGAATGCCGCGTCGCTGCCACCACGCCGACAATCGTCGCCCATGGATCGCTGCTGTTTCGACGCATTCGCTTCCCGACCGGATCTTCATTCGGCCAGTACATTCGCGCCAGATTTTCGTCGATGATGAAGACGGGCGCGCCGCCTTCGCGGTCTTGATCGGTGAAGCTGCGACCGCGAAGCAGCGGAACGCCCAGTGTGGAGAAGTAACCCGGTGACACGATGGCGAGGTCGCCGTGCGGTCCGGGATCGCCCGGCGGTGCCGGCCGTCCTTCGACTTCGAATGATGCCGATGCGTTAAAGCCGCTGAATGGCAACGGATACGCCGCTGCCGCAGAAATCACTCCCGGCACGCTCGAAAGTTTCTCGAGCACGCTCCGGCAGAAGATAATTTGCTTGGCGGGCGTGTCATATTGCCGGTCGGGCAAAGCCACCGCTGCCGTCATCAAGCCGTGAGGCCGGAAGCCGACATTCACTTCCTGCAACTTGGACAGGCTCTTGAGGAACAGCCCGGCGCCGGCGAGCAACACAAGAGATAGCGCGAGCTGCCCAACCACGAGAACATTGCGGAACCGATGGCGCGCGCGTGATCCCAAGCCTCCGCCGCGGCCTTCCTTCAAATTTTGCTGCGGATTCATGCGGGCGATTTGCCACGCAGGCGCCGCGCCGACGACCAACGTCGCGATTGCGGCGGCCGCCACCGTGAAGAGCAGAACGAAACGGTCCATGGGAATCGCGGGAGCGTTCGCCAGTTCTTCAGGCCCGAGGGTCATCAACGCGCGGATGGAGGCGGCACCGAAAAGCAGCCCAAGCCCTGTGCCTATAGCTGTGACCGCGAAGCTCTCCGTCAACGTCTGCCGCGCCAATCGCCATGGCGAAGCTCCTAGCGCCACGCGGACCGCGAACTCCTTTGAGCGCCCGGAAGCTCTTGCCAGCAACAAACCCGCGACGTTCGCACAAGCGATCAGCAGCACAAATCCAACCGCACCCAATAACACGAGCAGAGGCGTTCGCACGTCTCCATACAGGAATTCCGTGAGAGGAACGGCAAACATGCCCCAGCCCGAACTTTTCGCATACGGCGTGTTGTGATCGTTCGCAACGTGTTGCGTAAGAACATCCATGTACGCCGCCGCCCGCGAGAAACTCACGCCCATCTGGAGTCGCGCGACGGCGAAAGCGCCTTCGTTGAATCGGTTAACTTCGGCCATGTCGCCCGGCGCCAGCGCCAGCGGCACCCAAATATCCGTGAGCGGCGGCCATTGGAACTGCGGACCCATGACGCCGATTACTCGATAGGGCTCCTGATTGAGCTGAATCGACCGGCCGACGATTGTGCTGTCCGCCCCAAAAAAAGACTTCCACGCAGAATTGGAGAGGACAACTTCATGATCGGCGTGCGGTTGGTCTTCGTCATTTGTGAATGTGCGGCCGAGAATGGGCCGCGATTCAAAAACATCGAACCACTGCGCCGAGACCTTCGAAGTGCGCAGGCGCTCTGGCGTATCTCCCGACGTGAAATTGAGACTCCCGTTCTGCTCCGCAGCCGCCGCCGCAAACACATCGCGGCTGTTCCGCACATCCGCAAAATCCGTGGCAGAGACGACGATGCTTTTGAGATTCAGCTTCTCGTAACGGACCCGAATCGCGACTAACCGCTCGGGATGCGGAATGCCGGCGGGATGCAGGAGCAATCCGTTGACCACGCTGAAAATTGCAGTGTTCGCGCCGATACCCAGCGCGAGCGTCAGGACCGCGACAATCGTAAACCCTGGATTTTTTCGCAGCATCCGCAGCGCGTATTTCAGATCCTGAATGATCCCATTCATTCGATTTCTCCCGCGACTTCCTTCCTCGCTCGAGTTAGGAAGAATGTGCTTTCGACAGCGGCGCTCCGGCACCGCGATCGAACTTCATCGCGCGAACGATCCCCTCGCCCTCTTTGACGAAGATCATTTGATTCGGCGCGATATCCTTCATCGAATCGACGGCGCCACTCGGCCAATGAATCTCGAGCAACTCGACCTTCTCCGCCTTTCCCAACCCGAAATGCACGCGCAAGTCGTTCTGAGAAATGTAGCTTCCCCCGCTGCGGACCTCATCGATCTGCGAGTGGGGATTCAACTCGTCCGCTGGCCGAGTCACGCAATGAAGGCGCGCCCCGATGCCGCTGCGATTCGACTTCGTTCCGATGGTGCGCACTTTCAGCCAATTATTTTTCAGCCGCGAATCGCAGCGAAGCAACTGCGGAAAACCATTGATGGTGTTCACGACCACGTCGATGTCTCCATCGTTGTCGAAATCGCCGAACGCGCACCCGCGTGACGCCGACGGCGTCGTGATTCCCGCCCCGCCGCGCATTGAAACGTCCTCGAACTTCCCGTTGCGCAGATTGCGATAGAGCAATTTCCGCTGCGCGTAGCCCGCTTCCGTCGCCAATTGCTCAACCTCCGGATACACGTGGCCATTACAAATCAAAATGTCCGGCCAGCCGTCATTATCCATGTCGAAAAACCCGCAGCCCCACCCGAGAAATTGCGTGTGCAAGCCGAGCCCCGCCGTAAACGTCGCGTCCTCGAAATTTCCGCCGCCGAGATTGTGATAGAGCGACGGCGTGTCGCCCGCGAAATTCGTCTTCACAATATCGAGATTGCCGTCGAGATCGTAATCGGCGGCCGATACGCCCATCCCCGCCTGGGGTTTGCCGTCCGGGCTGAGCGCGCATCCCGCCTCCACAGCTATATCTACGAATTTGCCGTTCTTTTTGTTCTGATAAAGCGCGCTGGGCGTGGAGTCGTTGGCCACGTAAATATCCGGCCAGCCGTCATTGTCGAAATCGGCCGTCAATACGCCCAGGCCATACGTCCCCGCGGCATCGAGAATTCCCGACGATTTAGAAACATCGGAAAACGTGCCGTCGCTGTTGTTGTGATAGAGGATGTTCTTGCCGCCCATCAATCCCGGCGGCCCGCACGCGACCATCACGCCCTTATAGAGGCACGGCCCAGATTCCGGTACCGGCGCGGTCGCGAGGTCGAGATCGATGTAGTTCGCGACGAACAGATCGAGATGGCCGTCGCGGTCGTAATCCACGAACGCACAGCCCGTGTTCCACCGCTTGCCGTTTCCCGCGACTCCAGCCTTCTCGCCAACTTCGGTGAATGTGCCGTCGCCATTGTTATGATAGAGAACGTTTTTGCCGAAATACGTGACGAACAGATCTTCATAGCCGTCGTTGTCGTAATCGCCGATGCAACAGCCTTGTCCCCAGCCCGAGTGAATCAATCCCGCCTTCGCCGTCACATCGGTAAACGTGGCGTCGCGATTATTTTTGAAGAGATGCGAAGCCGGCTCCTGGCCCGCTGCAAAACCTTCCAGTCGCGAGCCATTCACCAGAAAAATGTCGAGCCAGCCGTCGCCGTCGTAATCGTAGAACGCCACGCCGCAACCCGTCGTCTCGAGGAGATATTTATTTTTGTGCTCGCCGCCGAAAAAGGTCTTCGCGTTCAGCCCCGATTCCCTACCGACGTTCACAAAATCCACGCCAAGTTCGCTTCCGGGAACAACCGCGGGCACCCGCGCGGCGGCCGCGGCCGATTGCAAACTCCCGCGCCACCCCGGCGGCCGCGCAAGCGCCAAAACATTTTCGAGCGAGAGAACGATCGCCGATTGACTTAGGGATTGCAGAAATGCGCGGCGTGAGGAGGACAAAAGGGCGGTACCTTCCCGGGTTTGGCCCGTGCTAGAATCCGCTCCGTCATTCTACAGTAAAGGCAACGAGGCTTTGCAAGCTCATCGAGCAGCCGAGTTCCGGCGAATGCGCAGCCCGCGCGCCGTTCGTTCTATTTCATCTCCGATTTTCGACGCTCACCGTTCACCGCGCGCGAAGGCGAACCTGCTTGCTCTCGTCGCCGTGATTGCTCTGGCAGTTCCAGCGATATTCGCGTCACCGCAAAATGCTTCGAAGCCGCCGGAACTCTCACGCCCCGTCCGCCCGTGGGAATTCATATCCGCCGTCGGCATGCGGGCCGGGCTCTTCGGACACGAATCCGGCCGATTCGAATCCTGGGTGTATCCGTTGAAAATCCTGCGCGATTTCCATCTTCGCTTTTACATGGACGGGCGCGGAATCCCCGCGGAATCGCTGGCTCGGACGGTGATCGTTCGCCCGGAATCGACCACGATCGTATACAGCGGCGACACGTTTTCCGTGCGCGAAACGTTGTTTACTCCCGTGCACGAATCCGGCTCGGTGATTCTTCTCGACGTCGACACGGAACAGCCGCTCGAAATCGAAGCCGCATTTCATCGGGATTTTCAATTGGAGTGGCCCGCTGGCCTCGGCGGAACCTATTTGAAGTGGGATCCCCTTTCCCACGCATTCATCCTCGGCGAGGAACAGAAAAAATATTTCGCGCTGGTCGGCTCGCCCACCGCCGCGGAGCCGCAGCCGGAGTACGAGACGAATTATTTTTCCTCGGACGAAGACTCCTTCCGCCTCGGCGCCACGAGCAAAGGCAAAGAAACCAAGATCGTCGTCATCGCGGCGTCCGTGCAATCGAGCGCCGACGCTCTCGCCACCTACCAACACCTCTCGCGCGACTCCGCCGCCTTGCTCCGCGACTCAGCCGAGTATTACCGCAACTACCTGAGCCAGACCGTGAATCTCGAACTCCCTGACGCGCAGCTTCAGCAAGCGTATGACTGGTCGCGGATCAGCATGGCACAAGGAATCGTCACGAGCCCATACCTCGGGACGGGACTCGTCGCCGGATACCGCACCTCGGGCGAGGGCCAGCGGCCCGGCTTCGCTTGGTATTTCGGCCGCGACGCGCTGTGGACTTCGTTCGCCCTTGATTCCGAAGGCGATTTTGCGACGACGCGCATGGCTCTCGATTTCCTGAGCAAATATCAGCGCGCCGACGGAAAAATTCCGCATGAGGTTGCGCAGGGTGCGGCTTTCGTGCCGTGGTTCACGGACTACGCCTATGCGTACGCGTCGGCCGACGCCACGCCGCTCTACGTCATCGCCATGAACTCCTACGTCACGCAGAGCGGCGACGTTGCTTTCGCCAAAGAAAAATGGGACAGCCTCTGGAAAGCCTACGAATTTCTGCATTCCACTTTCGATGAGCAGGGCTTCGCGAAAAATTTCGGCGTCGGACATGGCTGGGTGGAAGACGGCCCGCTGCTCCCGGTGAAAACCGAGCTGTATCAAAGCGCTGCCGGCGTTGAAGCACTCGGCGCCCTCGCAAACCTCGCTCGACTGACGGGCATGAGCGATGAAAGCAAAGATCTCGCGCAAGCCTACGACAAGCAAAAGCCGCTCCTGAACAGTACATTCTGGTCCGCCGACAAGAACATCTACGCTTTCGCTCTGGATCGCGACAACAAGCGCGTCGATGTGGCCAGCGTTCTCTCGACCGTCCCGATGTGGTTCGGCCTCCTCGACAATGATAAATCCGCGAAAATGATAGCGCAGCTCGCCGACGCCGATCACGCAACCGACTGGGGCATGCGCATCATTTCGTCCCGCGGTCTGAAATACAGCAGCGGCGGCTATCACTTTGGCTCGGTCTGGCCGCTTTTCACCGGCTGGGCTTCGGTCGGCGAATATCGCTACCATCGCGTGTTTCCCGCGTATGAGAATCTCCGCGCCAATGCCCTCCTCGCTCTCGACGGCTCGCTCGGCCACGTCGTCGAAGTTCTCTCAGGCGATAACTATGGCTCGCTTTCGACAGCCTCTCCCCAACAAATCTGGTCGGCTGCCATGGTCGTCAGCCCGATGCTCCGAGGAATGCTCGGCCTCGAGGCGAACGCGACGAATCACAGCCTCACGTTTGCGCCGCATGTCCCCGCGGATTGGACCTCATTTGCCGTCCACAACGTTCACGTCGGGAGCGTCACGCTCGATTTGCGCTATCGCAAGACGCCGGATGACATCACCCTCGAATTCGAACGCAGCGGCGCCGGCGATTGCGTCATCGAATTCAGCCCGGCATTGAGCCTGCGCGCAGAGGTTCTCGGCGTCGAAATCAACGGCCGGCCGGTCGCCTACAAAGTCCAACCGAGTGATGTCGATGAGCATGTCGCTATCCGCTTTCCCGTCTATGGCGGACCCGGCACGCTGCGCATTCGCACGCGGAACGATTTTGGCTTGAGCGTGCCGTCTAGCCTTCCGCCGCTGGGAAGCTCGAGCCGCGGACTACGCGTTCTGTCGGAGACTTGGACAGCGAGCCGCGACGCAGCGTCGTTTGAAATCGCGGGACTTGCCGGGTCCGAGTACGCGCTCGAGGTCTGGAACCCGGCCGAAATTGAATCGATCGATGGCGCGAAGCTCGAGAAATCGGAAGACGGCGGCGCCAGGGTGAGACTGCAATTTTCTGCAAATTCCGACGATGCCGAGCCTTACGCGCGAACTACAATTACGTTTCATTTTGTCCCAAGGGGCGGCGTGACGAATCATCGCAAGCCAAAGAAACTCTGAGCCGGGCGGGCCGCAAGCGTTTGTTCTTCGCGTCCGGGAACGCGACCGGTTTTGTTCGACGGAGGAAATATCCATGCTTGCCAAAATCGCAATTTTCGCAATTCTGACCGTCTTCGCGGGTATCCTCGCGCCCCGCGCCGGCGCGCAGAAAAAGAAAGCTGATCCCGAAGGGCAGCCGTGGTGGAAGACCGCGGTCTTCTATGAACTCTATCCGCGCAGCTTCGCCGACAGCAACAACGACGGCGTTGGCGATCTGAACGGGATCACTTCGAAGCTCGATTATCTGCACGCGCTCGGGATCGACGCCATCTGGATCACGCCGTGCTTTCCTTCGCCGCAGGTCGATTTCGGCTACGATGTCTCCGACTACGAAAACATCGATCCCATGTACGGCACGCTCGCGGATTTCGATCGCCTTGTCGCCGAGGGCAAAAAGCGCGGCATCCGCATCATCCTCGATTTCGTCGTCAATCACACTTCCGACCAGCACCCGTGGTTTCTCGATTCGAAATCCTCGCGCACGTCGGCGCATCGCGACTGGTACATCTGGCGCGATGGCAAAGGCGACGGCCAACCGCCGAATAACTGGCTATCCACGTTCGGCGGCTCGGCGTGGAAATTCGATCCCGCCACCGGCCAATATTATTACCATTACTTTTATGCCGCGCAGCCGGACCTGAACTGGCGCAATCCCGCCGTGAGAAACGCGATGTTCGACGTTACCCGCTGGTGGTACAAGCGCGGCGTCGCCGGCTTCCGTCTCGACGCCGTGGACTCGCTCTTCGAAGACCCGGATCTTCACGACAACCCGGTTCTTCCCGGCTTGAACAAACTCGGCGATCCGAATATGGACGAGGAATACAACAAAAAGCTGCCGGAAGTGCACGACGCACTACAAGGTCTGCGCAAAGTGGCCGACGAGCATAATGCTGTTCTGATCGGCGAAACGTGGACGAAAAACATCGGCGAGCTGAAGGATTATTACGGCGAGCACGACAACGAGCTCCAGATGCCCATGGACTTCATGTTCACTCAGGTGAAGACGCTCTCGGCGCCTGATTTCCGCAAGCAGATTGACGCGGTGGAAGATGCCGGCGGCTGGCCCGTCTACGTCATCAGCAATCACGACATCATTCGCTCTTACACTCGCTGGGGCGACGGCGTCCACAACGATCAAATCGCCAGGGTGATGGCGGCGCTCTATCTCACGCTGCGCGGCTCGCCGATCATGTATTACGGCGAGGAAATCGGGATGGAGAATAACGATCCGAAAAGCAAGGAAGACGTGAAGGACCCGATCGGCAAGCTCAACTGGCCGCTCGAGAAAGGCCGCGACGGCGAACGCACCCCGATGCAATGGAATGACTCGCCAAACGCGGGCTTCACGAAGGGAACGCCGTGGCTCCCCGTTTCGCCGAACTACCAGACGCGCAATGTCGCGGCGGAACTCAAGGACCCAAATTCGATTCTGAACTTCTACAAGACGCTGCTGGCGATGCGCCATACAGAATCCGCGTTGCTCGACGGCGATTACACGCCCCTGAACGAAGATGACCCGAACGTGGTTTCCTATCTGCGCCGCTACAAGGACGAGGCGATTCTCGTGGTGATCAATATGTCGACAAGCGCTCAGACGGTCAGCTTCGATCTTTCAACGCAGGGCTTCGGCCAAGCGAAAGCGACAACGCTTTTGACGACGCTTTCGGCTGAGCCGCCACAAGGCGCGCTGCGGACTTTGGCGATGGAACCTCTTTCGGTTTACATCGCCAGACTGTCGAAGTAGCCGCGACGCTCCGCCTGAATTCCGGAGTGGCGGGGGTTTCTAGTGGGTGGAACAATTCGGCGGATCAGCGTTCAAATGCTGCAGCAATGTCTTTGCGGCGCCGAGATCCGGATTGAACTCCAGCACGCGCAGCACAAAATCCCGCGCCCGATCAATTTTCTTCGCGGAGCAATACGTCAGCGCGAGATCGATTCCGATGGCGCTCTGTCCCGGCAATCGCTCGAACGCGCCCTGCCAAAGCTGCACGGCGCGATTCAGATGTCCATCGCGCGCTTCGATGACGCCAAGATTTGTCGCGGCTTCGTTGCTCAGCGGATCGATGCTCAGCGCTCTCTCATAGAGCTTTCTCGCGCCGTCCGTATCACCCTCCTTCTGCGTCATGAAACCGAGCGCCGCAAGCAACGCGGGATCATCCGGCTTGTCTTTGGCAACGGCGTCGAGCCGGCGCTCGGCTTCTCCCGTTGCGAAGGCGGATCCGTTCATGGCCACCGATTCCCATGCCAAAGCGAGATCGCGGTCATCCGTCGGTCCCGGCGGGAACGGCACGAGCTGAGGCTGGCGTGACGTATTGAGATCCTGCAGCGGCATCTCCGGCAACTTCAAGATGCGATGATCGGTCGCCTGCGTGTGCGCGACGTCGGCGCTCGCGATGCGCGGCATGTGGCATTGCATGCAGTCCGGCTTGTCCACATGGTGTTTCTCGCCGAACGCTTCGCCGTGGCACGCGAGGCATTTGCTCCGGTAGTACGAGACGCGCTGATTGCTGCCAGGCGAAGAGTGCGGATCGTGACAGCTCGTGCAGGACATCGCGTCGCCGGACTTCTTCTTGCACACGCTCTGCGCCAGCGCTTCGAACTGGCCAAGCGCACGCAAGCCGCCGGTGCCGCCGCCGGGAAATACAAAATAGCGGATGGTGTCGAAGAGATTTTCTCCGGGTTGAAATTCATAGAGACGCCGACCCGGCTGCTCGATCGCAACGTTGCCCTCGAGATGGCATTGCATGCAGACCTGATCGCGGCGCTCGGGCGCAAGCTTTGCCGGATCGACGATCGCGCCGCCGCCGCTCGCATGCGCTGCGCCCGGGCCGTGGCAGCGTTCGCACGTGATTCCGTCGTGCGCAAATAAAGGCATCGCGTACTTGTTTTCCGTGCCCTTCGCCGGCGGCTGCATCCCGCTGGTATGGCAGCTCAGGCACCCGGGCAGCGCCGGCAAATTCATCGGAATCTGCTGCGCATTCTGAAATGCGGGCGCCATGTCCCAAATTTTCTTTTGCGCGTACCAGTTGATCGGCGACTCAAAGAAAAACCCGTCGGTGTCGAATATGTAGGTCTTGCCGCGATGGCCCGAGCCAATCACGTAAAGCAGCTCGCGCTTTCCCGCCACCGACGGATCGCCCGGACGTTCAAAGCTCAGCCACGCGCGGCCGGCTTCGGCATAAACGCGAAAATGCACGCCCGAGGGTTTATGCGTAAAATCGGCGGCGATCAAATCCTGTGTCGCGGGGCCGCTCGCGCGGGCCATCGCAGTTTGCGAGTAGCTCTGGTAGATGCCCGCATGGCACTTTGCGCACTGCTCGTTGCCCACGTAACCGTGCGCGTCCTGCTGCGGCCCCATTGGCGTAAGCGGCGCCGCCGACGGCGATTCCTGCGACTGCGCCGCCGCCGTTCGCGCAAATCCCAGCGCCACGATAAACGCGAGAACCAGCGCCCTGACGCAAAGGCCCCGAAATTCAGGTAACTGGCCGCGTTTCGTTCTGCATCGGATCGCCATGCGCGGCACGATTGTAGCAACAGAACGGCCGACTGCCGCATCGATTGCTCGTCGAAATTCGCCGCGACGTTGGATATTGCCGGGCCTGCGGTATATCCTCGGGGCGTGCAGCGCGCGACGGGACGCACTCCAACTCCGGGCCTCTTCCTCGGCTTGATCATCACGCTCGTTGCCGTTGTCGCGTATTCGCTTTACATCACGCGCCAGATATCCGGCCTGCGCGAACTCCAGCACAATATCGCCGATCGCAATCGCAAGGATTCGCTGCAGCTCCTGCGAATCCAGAATGACCTTAATTCTCTCGCGCTCGGCATGCGCGACATGCTCGACAACGATGAGGGCTACCCGCTCACGGCGTGGCAGGCGCAATTCCAGCGCATTCGCACCGACCTCGATGATGCGTTTCGCGTCGAGGAGCAGGTCGCCGTTGCTCCCCGCTCCTCCGACCAGCGGCATTATCTCGGCAGCTCGCTTCAGCAATTCTGGGACGCCGTCGACCGCACCTTTGCACTCGCGCGCGACGGCAAGGCCGCCGAAGCTCGCGCGCAGATTCGCCTGTCGCTTCAGGCCCGCCAGGGAGCGTTGACGACCGCCGTCGCCCGGCTGCTCGTCGAAAACAACGAAAGCGAAGAACAGGCGGCGCAACAGGTTGGGGCAATCTACGATGGCGTCCAGCGCCAGGTGTACCTGTTTCTGACAGCGACGCTCACGGCGATTCTCCTCACCAGCCTCTATCTCATCCGATCGAATCGGCGCCTCTTCGCGCAGCTTGCCGCGCTTTCCGAGCAGCGCAGCGAGCTGGCCCAGAAACTCATCGCGACCCAGGAATCGACCCTGCGCCACATTTCGCGAGAGCTGCACGACGAATTCGGCCAGATTTTGACAGCCGTTGGCGCGATGCTGGGCCGCGCAGAAAAGCACGCGCCGCCGGATTCTCCGCTCCGCACCGAATTGCGCGAAGTTTCCGAAATCGCGCAATCCACGCTGGACAAAGTCCGCACGCTCTCGCAAGCTCTCCATCCCGTGATGCTCGAAGAAGCGGGGCTCGAGAGCACGGTAAGCTGGTATCTTGCCGCCGCGGAGAAACAAACGGGTATCGCCATTCACTATGCAAAGTCCGGCGAAACTTTTCCTCTCGACGGCGGCTCGATTCATCTCTACCGCATCTTGCAGGAAGCGTTGAACAATATCGCGCGCCATTCGGACGCCCGTGAAGCCTGGGTGCGGCTGCGATTTCTCCCGGAAGCGCTCGAGCTCGAAGTCGAGGATCACGGCAAAGGCTTCGATCCGCACGCCGGCAGTCGCGGGATTGGTCTGGTGGCGATGCGCGAGCGCGCCGAATTGCTTGGCGGCAGGATCGAATTCGGGAGACCGCAGGCCGGCGGCACGCTCGTTCGTCTCACGGTTCCGAAAGGGAGATCCGACTCGCATGCCTAAGAAGATTACAGTCCTCCTCGTGGACGATCACAGCCTCGTGCGGCGCGGATTCCGCCGCATTCTCGAGGACGAATACGATATCGAAGTGGTAGCCGAAGCAGGCGACGGCGAGGAAGCCTTCCAGCTCGCGATGAAGCATCAACCGCAAGTAATCGTTATGGATTGCGCGATGCCCGGGGTCAACGGCCTCGTCGCCACGAAGAAAATACTCGAGGGCAGGCCGCAGACTGCCATCCTCATGCTGAGCATGCATTCCGAAGAGACCCTGGTCCGTCAAGCGCTGGCCGCCGGCGCCAAAGGTTATGTTCTGAAGAATGCCGTCGACCTCGAGCTTGCGCAGGCCATTCGCAAAGTCGCGGCCGGCGAAACCGTGCTGACGCCCGAAGTGGCGCGCTCGAAAAATTTAAAGGGCGAACGCGGCGGCGCCCTGAGCAAGCGCGAACTCGAGGTTCTTCAGCTGATCGTCGCCGGAAAATCGAACAAGGACATCGCGCTCCAGCTCGGTCTCAGCGCGAATACCGTCGCGGTCCATCGCGCCAACATCATGGATGCTCTGGGAATCCACAAAACGGCCGAGTTGGTCGTTTACGCCATCCGCCACGGCCTTGTGAGCGTTCCGTGAACCGGCGCCAGCTGCTCCAGAATTTCGGCGCCGGCCTCGCTTCTCTCTCCGCGCTTCATCTGCTGAACCCGCGGCTCGCCTTCGCATCGCCCGCGGCGGATCTTTCGTTTCGCCTGACCGATGTCACCGCGTCCGCAGGGATTCAGTTCCATCACAATAGCGGCGCGTATGGCGGCAAAATGCTTCCCGAAACGATGGGCTCCGGCTGCGCCTTTCTCGATTACGACGCCGACGGCTGGCAGGACATCCTCCTCATCAACGGGATGGATTGGACCGGCCACAAACGCGAGCGCACCACGCTGAAGCTCTATCGCAACGATCGCAACGGCACTTTCACCGATTTAACGCACGCCGCCGGCCTCGATGTCGAGATGTACGGCCTCGGCGTCGCCGTCGGCGATTACAATAACGATGGCCTCGCCGATATATTCGTCACCTGCGTCGGCCAAAATCATCTTTTCAAGAATGCCGGCCGGGGCAGATTTACAGACGTAACGCACGCGAGCGGTCTGGCTGCCCGAGAAGGATTCAGCACATCGGCACTCTGGTTCGATTACGATCGCGACGGCTTTCTCGATCTGTTCGTCTGCAACTACGTCAAATGGTCCGCCGAGCACGATGTTTTCTGCAGCCTTGACGGCGTTCACAAATCCTATTGCACTCCTGAAGCGTATCGCGGCGAAACGTGCTGGCTCTTTCACAATCGCGGTGACGGGACCTTCGAAGACGTCACGGCCACCAGCGGAATCTTCGACAGCAGCTCGAAATCCCTCGGCGTGGCCATGTTCGACTACGATCAGGACGGCTGGCCCGATCTCGTCGTCGCGAACGACACCCAGCCGAATAAGCTCTATCGCAACCGGCACGACGGCACGTTCAAAGAAGTCGCCGTCGAAGCCGGCATCGCCTTCAGCACCGAAGGAAAAGCGCGCGCCGGAATGGGCGTCGATATCGCCGATTTCGACAATTCCGGCACCCCAGGCATCGCCATCACCAATTTCGACAATGAAATGATGGGCCTCTATCGCGCCGCCGGAAAAGGTGCATACGACGACATCGCCACGCGCGCAGGCGTTGGCTTGCCGTCCAAGAACACTCTCGGCTTCGGCTGCGTTTTTGCCGACGTCGATCTCGATGGCTTCCTCGATCTCATTGTGGCCAATGGCCACATCGACGAAACCGTCCGCAACATTCGTGGCAACGTTGGCTACGCTCAGCCGCCGCAACTCTTCCTGAATGACGGCAAGGGAGCCTTCCACGACGTTGCCGAGCAAGCCGGCGGCGGCTTCAGCCAACCCAAAGTTGGCCGAGGTCTCGCCTACGGCGACTTCGATCGCGACGGCGATCTCGACATTCTAATGACCACGAATAACGGGCCCGCCTATCTTTGGCGCAACGATCAGACCGCCGGCAATCGCAGCATTCGCTTTCACCTCGCCGGCACGAAATCAAATCGCGACGCGATCGGCTCGACCGTGCGCATTGAATGTGCCGGCGCAAGCCAATCGCGCATGGTCAAAGGCGGCTCGAGCTATCTCTCGCAGTCCGAACTTCCCGTCAGCTTCGGCCTCGCCAAACATGACACGGTCGATCGCGCCGTCGTGCAGTGGCCGAGCGGACGCACCGAAGAATATAAAAATCTCGCCGCCGGCCATTCTTATCAGTGCGTCGAGGGCAAAGGGATCACGCCCCGGTAGCCCATAGTATTTTCCGAGTATTGCGCCGGGCTTCGTTCACCCTTACAGTCACGCCAATTTGCTGACCCTATTAAAAGCGTTCGAAACGATGGCGTCAGACCTTTCCCGGCAAGCTCATCTTGCCGGGAAAGCTCTGCGTCGCGTGGGCCTGCTGTCCGGACTCGACATCCCGGCCAATTCAGAACTCGATTTAATGTGAAGGGAGAATTTCATTCATGCGTCTCAAAATTACTCTGCCCGCCGCGTCCCTCGCACTCGCTTTCTCCATTGTTGCCGTCAACGTCGCCGCAAAATCAGCATCGGTCACCGTCAATGGCTACGTCCTCGATTCGGCCTGCGCCTTTACGAAAGATCTTGCCAAGCCGATCAGCAGGAAATGCGCGCTAAGCTGCGCGAATGCCGGCTCGCCCCTCGTGATCCTCGCCGATGACGGCACGATCTACTGGCCGATCGCCGGCACGACCCCAGCTTCGGGCCAGAATTCGAAGCTCCTCGCTTACGCCGGGCGGAAAGTTACGATCAGCGGCGATGTCTTCGAGCGCGGCGGCTCTCGCGCGATCGTCATCTCCCACATCGAGGAGCAGGCCGCCCACAAGTGACAACAGCGGAATGCGCGGCGGGCGATTTCCAAAGTTCGAACAGCCCCGTGCGTTCCTATTCGCGCTACGCTATGCCTTCTAGGCGCTGCAGACGGAGGATCCGATGGTCCGCACGCGACGACCGAAATTCCGCAAGCCGCCAAAAAAGTTTGCATCCCCGCCGGCAAATCCGCCGACAAAGATCAAAATCACCGAGGATCACGAAGCGACCGGCGACACCGCGGCAGCATATGATTTTTGGCGCGCCAGTTCGGGCCGCCAAAAAGTTCCCGGCATCATCAAATGCTTCGGCGCGCGGCCGGACTTTCTGCGCCAGGTCGTCGAATTCTCCAACAAGGTTCATTTCTCCGAAGGCCATCTCTCCCGCCGCCACAAGGAGATGATCGCGAGCTACGTTTCCTTTCTCAATCGCTGCCCATATTGACTGGACAGCCACGCCTACTTCCTGCGTGTTCAGGGAGCTTCCGATCAATGCGTTGCGGCAATTCTCGAAGGCAAGCTCGACGAAGCAGGCCTCACGCCGGCGGAGCGCGCTCTAATGGACTACGTCCGCCTGATCACTGAAGCCGCCCCGCGATCGACCGCTGCCGACGTGCAGAAACTTCGCCGCGTGGGATGGAAAGAAGACCAGATCGCCGAGGCTGTCTACGTCATCGCGATGTTTGCATTCTTCAATCGCGTGGCCGATGCCTTCGGCGTCCCGTCGCAGGATTACCTCACCACAAATAGATTGACGCCGTAGCCGTCGCGCGCCGTCCACGTCGTTCGCCCGAAGCTTCGGGCGCCGCGAGGCGCACACTGCCACGCGCGCGTACAGCAATTCCCCGATGGCCGCGCACCTCCCCGTGCCTATATAATGTCCGTGACAGCCTATCGAGGAATGTTTGCCAAGGAGCTTCCTGTGGACAACAACGGACGAATGATTACCGCACTTTTGGCGGGCGTCGCAATTGGCGCCGGAATCGCGCTTCTTTTCGCCCCGCAATCCGGCCGCGAGACCCGCGAGTGGATCGCCGAGCGGAGTGAAGATGAGCTGAAAGGATTGCGCCGCAAAGGCCGGCGCTCCCTCGATCATTTCCAGGACATGGTCGAGCAGGGTGAAGAGAAATTGACCCGCGCGATGCGCACCGGCAAGGACGTGCTCGACTCGCTCGCATCCAAGCTCGACTAGCCTCCATCCGAAAAAAACAATCGAAGCGAGTCCCGAGGCCGGCGACTCCCATGCCGAAAACGCGTGGGAACCCGCCCAGTTTCGCCTGCGTTCGCCTCGGATCAGACGGAATTGTCTCGGGTATTTCTTCGTTCCGGCGGCTTCGTGCGTCTCATCGAATCGCTTCTGACAGTTTTTCGAGGAATCGCCGCACGTCCGACGGCGATTGCACGTAAAATTTTGCCGCCGTGCGCCTTCGCTTCCCCACAGCCACTGAGACGCCCCGCATACGGGAAAATACGTGTTCGTCGGTCATGTCGTCGCCGATGTAAATCACGATAGGATCCGCTCGATCTTCGAGTGCCAGAAGAAATCGGACCGCGGTCCATTTATCTACGCCCGGACCGGGCACAAACTCCCACACTTTTTTGCCCTCGAGCAGATGAAGCCTTCGATGCCTGGCGGCCATTTCCTTCACCACCGAACGCGCCGCCCTGGTGTTCCGCCGGTTCGCGCCGCGATAGTGAATCGCAATGCCGGCTTCCTTGATTTCAAGCTCGATGCCGCTCAGATCTTTGAGCTTCGCGCCGAGTTCGCGCCGCACCCGCGCCAGCAATTTTTTCTCGCCACGATGGACGAGCGTTACGACATGCCCGCGCGAACTCTCCATCAAATACCCGTGGCAGCCGACGTAGCAGATGCCGCTCAGTCCGACGCGCCTGCGCACGTCGGCAAGACTTCGCCCGCTGACCACTCCCACGAGCGCTCCGCGCTTCGCCAGCAGCGCCAGCGCCTTGCGCACCCGCTCGCTCATTTGCACCGACTCGGGCCGGCGGCGGATCGATGCAAGCGTCCCGTCGAAGTCGGACAGAACCGCGACGCTTCGGGCCATTTTTATCTCCGCCGCGATTTCTTCCCATGCTGCGAACAGCGGCCGAGGCACCCCGAATCTCGGTCCCCGCGCAATCGACACGAGCTTGCGGCGCAAATTTTGTATCGAGCTGCGCGGCCCCGGCCATTCGAGGAGCTTGCCCTCCTTTGGATCCGAATCGCTCATGCGTCCACGTGCTCCGGTTTCTCGATACGAATGTCCGCCAGTGCGGACATCAGATTTCCGGCCCACCGATACACATTGTGCTCGCGGACGATTTTCCGCATGTGCGCCATGCGGGCCTCTTGATCCTGGGGAGTCATCTCCAGGGCAGTGTGAATCGCGTTCGCCACCTGCTCGACATCATACGGGTTCACGATCAGCGCATCGGTCAATTCGCGCGCCGCCCCTGTAAACGCGCTGAGAATCAGGACGCCACGCTCATCATCGCGCGAGGCGACAAACTCTTTCGCAACGAGGTTCATTCCATCGTGCAGCGATGTCACCAGACATACGTCCGCGGCGCGATAGAATCGCTCGATTTCGTTGTGGTCGTGATGCCGCTCCAGCAGAACGATGGGAGGTGCTTTGGCCGACCGGAATTTCTCATTGATGCGCCCGGCTTCCTCGCGCACTTCCTTCAGAAAATCGCTGTACCTCTTGATGTTCGTCCGGCTCGGCGCGCCAGCTTCAATGAAGCTGAACTCGCCGTGATACTTCTGATTCTCGTCGAGAAACCGCTCGATCGCCCGGAACCGCTCCACAATTCCCTTCGTATAGTCCACGCGGTCGACGCCGATTCCGAGGAACCGCACATCCAGGCCCAGTTCTTTGAGCACCTCTTGACGGCCGGCCGCGCGCGCGCTGCGCATCCCTGCTTCGGGCTTCGGTTCTGTGTATGCGACGCTGATCGGAAATGGCCGCACGTAGGTGATATGTCCCTGCCGGTTCACCGCGAAGCGTTCCCAATCCGTCAAAGACTCCAGGGCGCGGTCCACCGTTCCCAGAAAATTTGTGCAGTGCGACTGAATGTGAAAGCCGATCAGGTCCGCGCCGAGCAGCCCTTGCAGCAATTCCTTCTGCCACGGACAAATTCGAAATGCTTCGGGGTTCGGCCAGGGAATGTGCCAGAAGATCGCCACGCGCGCGTCGGGGCGCTGCTCTTTGATCAGACGCGGCAGCAACGCGAAATGATAGTCCTGCACGAGCACCGTCGGTGATTCCGTGCCTGCAATCTCTTCGAGCACGACCTTGGCAAATTTTTCGTTGACGCGCTGATACTGCTCCCAGTCGCTGGGACGAAAGAGCGGGCGCGTGTGCGCGATATGGCAGAGAGGCCAGAGACCTTCGTTGGAAAATCCCAGGTAGTATCCCTCGTCCTCTTCCTTGGTCAGCCATACGCGCCGTAACGTATACCGCGGATTATCCGGCGGAACCCGAATCCGATCGTGTTCGTCCACGACGTCACGATCGGCATTCCCCGAGCCATTGGCGATCCATGTCCCATCGCAGGCCAGAACGACCGGCTCGAGCGCCGTGACAACGCCGCTCGCCGGCACGATCACCTGGATTCCGTTCTGACTCTGCACGTGCATGTACGGCTCGCGATTCGAAACCACAAACACCGGCGCGCCTTGCAGCTTGTTACTGACGCTCACGCGCAGGCGCTCCGCCGTCCACGTCGATTCACCGGCCTGGCGCAATCGCGCTTCTTCATCGGCGGCCGCGCGCGCTGCGCCGAGACTCTCGGCCATCTGCGCGGCCTCGTGCGTCAGAGGCGCGAGAATCGCCGACCCGGAAGGTGGCGGCAACGCCGGTGCCGTACCCATACGCAGCGATCTCATCCAATTCGCGATTCGGGTAATCGAATCCTTGAACACCCAACGGATGAGCAGCAGCGCAAGAAGAGCTATCAGCAGCGTTTGCAAGGCCGCATGGAGCAACGAATCGCGCCACAGCAGCCGCGTCGTGGTCTGGATGTAGCTCGCATCGTTCAGGAACACCAGCGCGCCGCCGGCGTCCCCGTTCACATGCAACGGCAGCGTGTAGATGTAGAAAAGCGACGCGCCTGAATTGCCGGCACCGCTCGAACTGAAGTATTCCTGACAACCCGATTCCTGGTTGCACAGGGCCGCGGCCTGATTCATCCGGTCGCGCAAGGCCGGCTCAAGCCCCGCGCTCACCGCCAGCGCGTCCCCTTGCGGATTAAAAACGGCGATTCCGGCGATGTTATCGCGATGGCCCAGGCGGTCCAGCGTTCGCCGCAAGGCTGCATCGGAACGCTTTGTGAGATCCGTCTCGACTGTATCTCGCATGCTCTCGGCGAGTACTTCGGATCTGCGCTCGAGATCGCGGTGCAGGGAGCGGTTTTCTGTGCGTACCTGATAGGCCGCGAACAGTAGAGACACAATCGCGACGCTCGCTACCAGCGGAGCGACCAATCTCAAGCTGATGCGCGTGAGAGACTTAGCGTCTGTTCCGGCCATAAGGTTTCACAAATTGTGCGACGACGGCGCGAGACTCGCCATACGGTGCAGGCCGTACGTCGCCTCGCGATTCCCCGTATGCAACAGCGAGGTAATTCCGAGCGTTGCGTCGAGCGGGGGGTCGGCGCGACACTCTCACTGCGCGAGGGCTGCCGCGCTTCATGATAGCGGAGCGCAGCCCGCGCGGCAACGATTCAGTAATCTCTATGATATTTGCCGCCCGTTGCCGGTTCCTGGATAACGCTCTCACCTCAAGCGCGAATCGAAATTTGCAAAAATTCGTGACATCGAATTCCGTTCCCTTATTTTGTGCTGGTCCTCAGGAAAACTTCACCTTTCACCGTGACACGTGTCTAAAAACGGCATTCTCTTTTCCGCATGTTCTGGTAGGCTGTGCCGGGGTGCGGTCTGGACTTTTGTCCATTACGACTTGAGTTTCGAGGGCGTCCTCCGGAGCGATATACCCGGGTTCCCCGGACCAAGCCTGCTGCGTTTGATCTCGTCGTGATTAGGACCGGCAGCAATCAACAATCTTGGAGGCTGACATGGTGAAAATATTCAGAGGTGCGGCGCTTACAGCGCTGCTGGTCGTCTTGTCGCTGGCTGCGATGACGCCGGCACAGGCTGCCGTAACGCCAAGAAGGGCGCCGGTTGCGCCAAAGTATGACGCCAGCCGTGAAGTGACTCTGACGGGAACTGTAATCAACGTCGCCGCGAAGGCGAGCCCTGGATTGCCAACCGGTGCACGCATGTTGCTCGCCACCGCACACGGCGACGTCTACGCGCATCTCGGCGACTTTGCTTTGAAAGGTCCAAATTCGCTCTCTCTCATCTCCGGCCAATCCGTCAAGGTTGTCGGCGTAATGATCTCCGTGAAAAGCAAGCAGGTCTTCCTGGTTCGCACGATTATTTCGGGCGATCGCTCCTACACGATTCGTAATTCCCACGGATTCCTCGTTCCCCCGAGCGTTCACGCGGGCGGAGCCGAAACAACTTCTCCGGCTCGAGGAGGCGCGCGATGAATCGGAACACTTTTCTTTTCGTCGTCATCGCTCTCGGCCTGACATCGCTTCTCTCGGCGTGTGGCAGCAGTTCGAAGCCAGCGCCGCAAATCGCCGTGGCCATTGCCACCGCGCCTCCGGCCGAACTTGAAATTAACCTCTCCACGCCATTATCCGCCGTGGTCACCAATGACTCGGCCTCTGCGGGCGTCACCTGGACACTCTCCTGCGCCGCGGACGCCATTTGCGGCACGCTCAGCGCGTCTTCGTCCGCGAGCGGCGCGACCATCAACTACACCGCACCGAGCAGCATCCCCGCCGACGATCTTCCATCGCTAGGAGTCACCATCACTGCCACTTCCGTCACGGATAGCACGAAGTCCGCTATAACGCTCGTCGGCATCACCCCAGTCTCCCAGGGAGTATCCGACCTGACGGGAGAATATGCCTTTTATCTGAGCGGAATCGACGTCAACGGCAATTTATATTCAGCCGCCGGCTCTCTCAGCCTGGACGGCGCAGGGGATGCCTCGGGCGAAGAGGATTACAACAACGCCAACGGTATCACCTCACTGGACGACACGGTGTCAGGCTCGTACACGGTTGGTGAAGACGGACAGGGACAAATCAGTCTGACCGTCAGCGATGTCAACGTCGGCGTGGGCGGCACGCAGACTTTGGCCATCACTCTCGTGAACTACGATCACTTGTTGATTACGCAGTTTGACGGCAGCGCTACGTCGAGCGGCAGTTTCGATCTCCAGACCCTAACCACCGCCGGCGACCTCACTCAAATTAGCGGGGGATACTCGTTCACATTTTCCGGCAACGACAATGATCCCGGCGAGGGCCTTGAGGTCCTTGGCGGAGTTGCAACTGCGGACGGGAACGGCAACCTCAATGGCTTGACCATCGATGAAAACATCGCCGGCAGCACGTTCTTCGGCCTCACAACCCCGGCAACTTTTACGGCTCCCGACGCAGACGGTCGTGGAATTCTGACCTTTACTACCTACAGCCTCAACTTTGCGTATTACATTGTCGGCCCCGAGGTCTTCCGCATCGTCGAGATTGATCCGACCATCGAGGCGGTCGGCTCGTTCTATGGCCAAGGCGCCAATGCCGGAAGCATCACCGATGCCACACTCACCGGCCCCCTTGTCTTCAGCGAGGCGGGGAATAGTATTTTCGGCGCCCTCGGGGCGGCCGGTTTGCTTAACGCCGACGGCAATGGCAATTTCACGGCCGGCTACGCCGACGTCAACGAAGGCGACGGCAGTCCCACAACCGGAGCCCTAACGACGGGCACATATTCCATCGGCACCAACGGATACGGAAGCGCAACGCTCACTCTCGCCAACACGCCCGACCTGGTCACCTTCGGTGTCTACGCCGTCGATCCCGCGCTCAACGTTTCCGATCCCAACAACACCGCCGATGGTTTCGGCGGCGCTCTCCTCCTCGACCTCGACACCAACGACTTCGGCGCCGGCGCCATCATGCCCCAGGACGCTTCCTACGCGTTCGTCGGCAACTACGGCTTCAACCAGCAGGTTCCTTACGTCGCAGACATCGTCGGTCAGACTTTGTCGGATGGCGTCTCCAACCTGACCGGCAGCGGCCAGCAAAATGATCTGTTTGGATTTTTCGGTCCCGCGGGTCAGAACATGATCAACATCACCGCCACGTTCACGCCCGATGCAAACAACGCGGGTCGCTACACCGTCATCACGGCAGGCACCAATCCGGAAAATCTTGCAGCGTATCAGGCGACGAATGGACAGCTCTTCTTCGTTGAAACAGACGCCTCTCTGGTCTCCTACGGCGTCGTGGAAGGTCAGCAGTAACCCCCAACACAGTGCGAGCGGCGCAGCCAATTCATCGGCCGCGCCGCTCCCTTGATTTCCATTCCTCAGCCAGCGGCAACCGCAAGACTCAGCTTCGCTCTCTGACACGGAGAAACGCCCGCAACCGACGCCAAGATTAGAAAGAAAACGTCGTCATCCCGGGTCCGCCGCGGGGATCGAGGGATCTGCGGTTCGTATGGAAAGGCTCTACCACCGATACATCATGGCGAGGCACGCGGGGCCTTAGCCCCGGAAGAAGCTCTGAAGAACGTGCAGAGACTGTCTATCCGCTGACTTCTAGCGCTCGCGATCCGATATCTGAAACTCGACGTTGGAACGCCCGTTCGCCGCGACACTCACTTTTTTCTGCCACGTCATCGGATCGGTGTAGAACAATCGCTTGGTCTTCGTCTGCGTCGCCACGTCCAGCACCGGTTCTTCTCGTGCCACGCGCCACCCTTCATGCCACGCGACGATTTCGTATTCGCCCGAAGGAATATTCGAAATCCGGAACTCCCCGTTCTCGTCCGTCACCGCGTAATACGGGTGGCTCACGACGAGCACCACTCCGTTCATCCAAATATGCCCGGCGTTGCACTTCAAATCCACGATGCCGGCCTTCCTCAGCGGCCGCGACAACGTCACGTCCATCATCGGAAACGGCAGGTTGTAGTCCGCCACTCCCAGCATGTGCACCGTATGCAGAATCGGGTCGCTGCTCTTGATGTTTATGTTGGTGCCTTCCTGCACCAGCAGCACATGCGGCAAGTATCGGCACTGTTTCTGATCCAGGTCGCGCCGCGCCTCCGGCAAATCCCATGCTTTCCCCGACGTGATTCCCCGCAAATACACAACCGTGTTCTCGACGCCGCCATCCGGTCCGATCACAAGCCTCTCCAGATCGCGCGTTCCTAATTTGTCCGGATCGCACGTCGCCGCGTCCTTGGAAATCGGCAACGTCAGCGGCTTCGGCCGTTCGCCTGTCCATTTCACGACGCCGCTGACCGTCCCGCCGTTGGAGACGTTGATCACTTGATAGCTGGACTGAGCCCAAGCCGAGCTGCATGCCCCCAGCCCCAAGCCCAGCACCGCAAGCCCAAGAATGAAATTCGTACGATTCATGCCCCCACCTCTCATCGCTTCAATATCTTTTCATCACTTCGCGGAAATCCCGGGCCGCGGTGCGCACTCAAGTCCCGCGCTTCTCCCTCGATTTTCACTGACTTCCCGCCGCGACCGTACGAGTCACCGCTCGACGCTCCTTCGGTTTGTAATGCAGCTGCAGCGTCCGCAGATAATGCACAAGGTCCCACCCCTGATCACCCTTCAGATAATCGGCGTAGGACGGCATCGGCGTTCCGTCCAGCCCGGTCATGAAAATCCGATACAGATCCTCGTTTGTATCGCCGCACTTGAATCGCACTCGAACCTGGAAGTTGTACGGCACGATCGGATCATCCTTATCATCCCGCAAGCTCGGCGCCGCGGGTCCATCCGCTCCGCCCGAGGTTCCATGACACTGCGAGCACTTCAACGTCGTCTGGAAGAGCGTTTCACCGCGCTTGATACTTTCGGCCGTATCGGGAGTCTCGGGCGGAATCACAACCGGTGGTCCAGGCTGCTCTTCACGGAATCGCGGCGAAAACGTCTTGATGTACGCGACCAGATCCGCCCGATTCTGATTCGTGAGCGGCGCCCACGACGGCATGTTCGTCGTGTCGAGGCCCCTGCCAACCGTCCGGAACAAATCTTCATCGAGCGGAATGTTTCCTGTCAGCGTTGAGCGGCACTTGAATATGCCGAGCGTGAAGTCGCGCGGCTTCGGGTCGATCCACTGCGCATTTTCGCCCTGGCCGTCCCCATTCGGGCCGTGGCACCCAATGCAGTAGCGACGATAGTATTCTTTGCCTCTCGACGCTTGCCCGGTCAATTTGCCGATATGGCTTTCCTGCGCAGAGCTTCCCGGTGCGAGAAGAAGCAGCGCCGCGGCCGCAGCCAATGCTCCGCGACGCATCACTCTCTTCAGCGCGAGGCGCACGGGCACTCCTCACCGCCGACCGCTGAAATCAGCCGATTCTCGCTAAAAATTGGAGGAGTTGGAGGAGTCGTAAGAAATTGAACGTGAGCGAACAGCCATTGAAGTGTGACGATTCGGAAAGTCCCGGCAGGCCGGCCAATCCACCGCCCAACGAACATGCGGTGATAAATATCAGGATTGAATGCCGGCGCCCAATCGATCCGCGCGCACGGAACTTCGCGCATACTCCTGCTCCCCTGCCTTGCCTAGCAAGATGGAAAACCCAGCTTCAATGTACGCCTCTGGCGAAACCGGACAACCCCTCGGCGAATCTCCTGTTACCAACTCAACACGCACGTCATTCTCTGATTACGTCTATCTTTGGTAAGAACTGCCGGCGCCAACATTAGAAAGAAAACGCAGTCATCCCGAGTCCGCCGCGGCCGACGAGGGATCTGCGTTTCTCTCCACAATGCACCGCAGGCCTTCAGCATCGTGGCGCGGACATCTTGCCCGCGCCTTTCCTCGCCCCAGCCCTCCGCAGCGGCAATTCATGTAGCTCAGGTCTTTAAACCTGAAGCCTTTGCATCGCAGGCGGTGCCTCGGCCAGTCAATCCGTTAGTTCCCGACGCAAATCGATTCTCCAGTATGAGGGTCTTTGTCGCGATGCTGCCCTGCGGGACATCCTGCGTCCTGATCTCGTCGCGCCTGATCCTGTCGGGCCCGTTCTGCGTCCCGGTCGCGGTCTGCGTCCCGTTCCCGTGCCCTGGCAGGATCAACGTCCTGGCCCGACGTTCCTTGCGGCCCTTGCGGTCCCGCTGGTCCTGCCGCTGGGTTGCAAGCGGCAAGCAGCAGCACGAGCACGGACGCACCCAGAACTAGCGATCTCTTCATTTTGATTCTCCCTTGTGGTGTCGCTCGCGGCAAAGCGCTTCACCGCAGACGATGGTACTCAGCGAGGATACTAGCCGCAGCGCACAGACGGCCGCTGTCCAAAATCGCACAACAGTCCGTCAATGGACGTCAACTCTTCAGACCTGAGACTTTCTAATCTCCCGCGACGGTCCAGCGCCTCGACCTCAGCACGGATAGGGTTCCCTGCTCTCGTCCAAGCCGCAAAATCCCCAGCCATGTCCGTTTCACCCCGCAGCTTGGAATTCGCAGTACAATTCCAGCCACCCAAGGGGCACGATGAAATTCCGCCATCGGTTCCCGTTCCTAGCAATCGCGCTGCTCGCGGCATGCAGCTTCTCCGCTGCACAATCGCGAAGCGACGCACAGTCGCAGAAACAAGAGACCGCGAACAATCAAACAAGTCAGCTCAAGGTGATCAAGTCGCCTACTGTTCCGTATCCTGACGAAGCGCTGAAGAAAAACATCGAGGGAAAGGTCGCGCTGCGCCTCGTAGTGGAAGCCGACGGCCACGTTTCGCACGCCGAGGCTCTGAGCGGCCCGTCCGAGTTGTTTCAGGCCGCCATCGATAGCGCGATGCAATGGCAATTCGAGTCGCCCGCCAACGCTCCCGTGACAACCACGGCCGAGATTAGCTATGGCCATCCCCGCGAATGTCCCGGCCCAATTTCAGACATGGGCGACGTGTTTGCATCCGGACGCATCTGGAGCAACAAAGGCACCTTTGTCGACGAGGACTCCGACCTCGATCAGCCTTTGCCGCGTTACCCGGAAAAAGACTGGCGAGCCGGCATCGCGGGCGAAATGATTCTTTCCCTTAGCCTCAACACGCAGGGCAAAGTGAAAAAGATTCGCGTCGTCCAATCCGTCTCGCCCGACCTCGACAAAGCCGCGGCCAGGACCGTCCGCGCCTGGAGATACAAGCCGCGAGATGGATATCCGAATCCCCTTCCCGGCGTTTTCCAGCTCCATATCTTCTACATGACCATGTGCAACACGGAGCAGTGAAGCGGGCGGCCCACGCTGGCCGCGTTTCCGATTTTTACGGAGCAACCGCGGAGTCTTCGCCGTCGCGGGCAGCCGGCCTGGCCGCTCGACGCACAGTTTTCCCCGCGAGAGCCATTCCATCCGGAAATCCGGGATCGAGAATCTGAGGGCAGGAGATTCGAATAGCGGCACGGCCGATCGCCCGGCCGTGCCGCTGTCCAAAGGTTGAGGTTACTGGTGGACCAGAACTCCGGTCGCTTCATTGGTCTCAGAGATAAAGACCAGCTGAGCGCCACTCGCCTGATAGTAGACGAGCGATTCTGTCAGTCCCGAGGTACCGAGGACCACGGAATCAGTGTAGCGTCCAAGGTTGACCGCGTCCGCCGTAATCGTCCCTGTGAACGCCTGCGCAGGGAGCAAATCGACGAGTATCGGGATGTTCAGATCCACGTTACCGGTGATGGTGGCGCCGTCGGTGAAGAACTGTCCGACGAAGTCGCCTTCACTGGTCGTAAACGGGAAGAACTGCGCATTGATCGCGTAGTTCCCTTGGAATACCGCTCCAGCAGCCTGCGGAACCAGGAAGCCGCTCCCGAAGGTGCTGGTGCCGGCATCGAGAATCAGAGCTCCGCCGCCGCCCGTGTTGTTGTTCGGATCGAGGATATCCAGGTTTGGATCCACCAAATACACCATGAGTATCGACAGATCCTGCGAGGTGGTCGGAGTGTTCGGCAGACTGATGTATCCACGGCCGCCGCCAGTGTTGGGCATAACGTACGTGCTGCCAGTCAAAGCACCCGCCGTCGAAACCGAACCGTCTTCGTCCACGTCGGCAACGCCGGCAGTAACGTTTCCGGCGCCGTCGGTCGTGATCTGTCCAACCGCCCCGTATGGACCCACGGTGCCGTTCCCTGCGTCGCTGAAGACAAAGCTACCCGTGAGAGCAGCCGGCGAAGCTACCACCGCGCCCTGGCCGTAGGCGGACCCAGCCTGCATGAGATCGGTGGACGCGAAGTCCGTCTCGATCAGCCGCAGACATTCTCCACCGACGATGTAATACGCGAACGAAAGTCCGTCGACGGTCACAGTTCCACGGCCATTCGTATCGGATGCAATGTACGTCGAGTTCGTGGAATTGAAGTTAAACGTGTTGAACACGCCGCCATCGTTCAAATCGAGGATTCCGCTGACCAAATTGCCATTGCCGTCTGCGGTTGCCACGCCACCAAAGCTGGCCACAACCCCGGCGCCATAGTCCACGCCGCTGGTGACGAAGGAATATCCGCCAGCGACGGAAGTGGTCGCCGCAAACAGCGTCGCATCCTGGAGGTCCAGCGTTCCAGACGATGTGGCGCTCGTGTCAAACGATACGATCTGTCCATGGGCCGACGAAGAAACGGCCACACTGAATGTTTCCAACCCAGCGACGCCCAAAGTTGCGTCGGAAACGGTGAACGCGATGCTGCCGCGGCCATCCGGTCCGAGCGTATAGGTTCCGCCGGTGATTGTGACGAGCTCGCACTCCGTGACGATGTCGCAGTAGTCTTCTTCGCCGGCGGTCGCCGAGATGTTGCCCGCGCCGTCCGCCGTGAAGCTGCCCGCGACGAGATATTCGCCGTTGAGGTCAAGGCCGGTAACCAGGAACGCGTATTGGCCGGTCAAGGTTGACGCCGACGCAATCGGATTGATGGTTATGGTTACACCCGCGGTCTTCGTGGCATCGGTGGTTGACGCCGCCGTGATGGTGACCGTGCCGCCTGTAGGTACGGTGGCCGGTGCTGTATAGGTGAGCGTGTCGCCGCTGGCGGTATGAGTTGACGGCGAGAACGCTCCGCAATCCGCGCTGCCGCAAGTCACGGTCCAGTCAACGCCGGCATTCGCCGCGTCGCCCGTAACGCTGGCCCCAACGGTACCCGTATAGGAAACTTCCAAAGCATTTGGAGGAGCCGTGGATATCGTCACAGCAATCGGTTGTTTCGACGAACTGCCGCAAGCCGTCAGAAGCACTCCGGCGATAAAGACTGCGGCCATTAACAGGAGAGGTTTGCGATTCACTTTGCACCTCCCTGACCCACGGTCTTGGTTGGCGGGTGCACGGCGGTGGTGGAAATTATCAGCGCGCCGTTTTGGTTCCGAATCTTGTAGGTCTGGCCGCCCGCTACAACCGTGCGTGCGAGAAAAATCTGCTTGTTACTTACCGTCGTCATCGCACCGGTGACACTGACGGGCTCGCCGGGCGTCAGCTTCAACGCCTTGGGTCCCGTCATTGCGGACGTGCCCAGGTGCGTATCGACAACGCCTGAAGAAGTAGACAACATCAAGTGATCGCCTGCGAGTGTTCGCGGCGTCCTTTTGAACGATGCCGACTGCACACCCTGTACGATTCCCTTCAACGTAACTTCCTTGCTGACGTTGTACCGCGGAGCGATATTACTCCTCTTCACCGCTACGGCAGTCTGGGCTTGCATCGACGCCGCGAGCAGGAAGAACGTCAGCAGGGTGGTGACCCCTAACCCTCCCAACACTTTCTTCATTTGTTCCTCCAATTTAGTCTCAGTGCTTCCCCGGAAACATGGCAAGGCAGCAAAAAACTGGGGGACAGTGCGCTGCCCCAAGCGCGATTCCGAAGGATAAACTTTTTCGAATGGTCCTAAGACCGTGACACCCCGGGTAAAGCTATCACGAGCGCACCAAAAAACAATAGAAATTCGTTGCGGTCAAGGCCCCTAAGACAAACTCCGGACACGGTACCATAAACGAGGCCCGAAGGCTGTTTCGTCATGCGAGGGTGCGCTTGATTGTTCACAAAGGGTAACCTACGCAAATAGCGGATGATTCCAGCATCACCATGTCGAAACGCGTTGATTCAGCGGATTTTGAAACGCGCTCGGAACACGCGCCACTCCGAAAGGGATCGGTGAGCAATTCGAAGGAAGAAAAGTTTGGGCGGGTGGCACGGCCATAAATTCGGCCGTGCCACCCGCCCAAAGATTAGAGGTTACTGGTGAACTAGCGTGCCCGAACCGATGTCGGTCGCGACCGGTGGGCTTCCAACGCCAGAGCCGGACACAAAAACCATCTGCGAGCCGCTGGCCTGGTAAATGACCCATCCTTCAGACAGCACGAAGGCTGGCGTAGTGGACGTTAACGTGACGGTGCTTGTGAACCGTCCTGCGTTGCTTGCGTCCGCTACATATGTCCCGGCCGTGGGAACTCCGGGATCGATACCGGCTAACGCAAACGGTGCGCTCACATCCGCAGTGCCCGCCACGTTGCCGTTACCGTCCGAGAGGAACTGGCCGGAAATGTTGGAGAAGCCATACGGCGCAGGGTAAACCCAATAATCGAAAGCGTAATTGCCTTGGGTGCTCGCGCCGCTGGCCTGCGGAATCAGCGCCCCACTTGAGTAAATGTTGGCGTCGTCGTCGAGAACCAACGCTCCCCCTCCTCCACTCGTATTGTTCGGGTCGAGGATGTTAAGCGCGGGATCAACCGCGTAGATGACGAGCGTCGCCAAGTCGCCGGAGGTTGTCGCAGCGGCCGGAATCGTGATTACACCGCGGCCACCACTGGTGTTGGGAATTTCGTACGATGCCCCCGTCGCGAGGCTGCCGGCGGCGGAATAACTTCCGCCTTCATTGGTGTCGACTGCGCCGGCGGTAACATCCCCTGCGCCGTCGCCAGTGAACTGGCCTGCTACGCCAAACGGACCGAGAACGCTCGATCCAGATTCACTGAAGACGAAAGTGCCAGTCAACGTCGCGTTCGAGAAGGCGTTGGCTCCCTGCCCGTAGAGGCTTCCCGCGGTCAAGAAGTCGCTACCTGGTATTTCATTTTCCACCACGCGGACAACTTCCGGCCCGACGATGTAGTAGGCGAAGGGAATGCCGTTGATGGTCATCGTGCCTCGCCCGTTCGCGTCCGGTGCCAGGTAAGTCGAGTCAGACTGATTGAACGTGAATGGGCCAATGATGTCCCCAGCGAAATTTTCGTCGTAGGTGCCACCATTAAAGTTGCCGTTGCCGTCGGCGCTCAAAACGGCACCGACGATATCGACGTCACCGAAAACATCTACTCCAGGTGCGACGAATGAATATCCACCGCTGATGGAGGTCAATGCGAACGGGCTCCCGGATTGAAGATCGAGAGTGCCATTCGACGTCGCATTCGTGTCCGCCTCGGCTATAACTCCATGCGAAGAGGACGTAAGTGCAACGGTGAACGTTAGAACTCCACTTCCCGCCGGACCAAGGTTGATGTCCAGCGTGTTCACGACGAGCTGCCCGCGTCCATCCGCACCAATTGTAAAGGTCGATCCGGTACCCGCGGCGTTGACGTCGTTGTAGCAATTCAGCAGGTCGCAGTAATCCTGTTCGATGTTCGTCAGAGCTCCGACACCGTCCGCGGTAAAGCTTCCGGCGGCAGCGTATGAGCCGTTCGCATCGAGGCCAGTCACGAGGTAAACATATGATCCGGTCAGACTGGCAGCGGAGGCGATGGGATTGATGGTGATGGTCGCGGAGGCAGTCGCCGTGGAGTCGGTGACCGAAGTCGCCGTAACCGTCACGCTACCCGCCGTGTTGGGAGCGAGGTACGTGGTGCTCGCGCCGCTCGGCGCCGCTGCAGGGGTAAATGAACCGCACGGCGACGGAGAGCAAGTCCAATTCACGCCGGCGTTCGCGGTGTCATTCGTAACCGTGGCGCTGAACGAAGCCGGATCGCTGACTTCCAATGAGGCTGGCGCTCCAGAAATCGCGACGGCAATCACTGGTTTCGACGAACTGCCGCACGCTGAAAGTAGCGTGGCGGCACCGAGTGCAAACAAGGCTAGCAGTAGAGGCTTACGATTCATCGCGAGCCTCCATTTGACCGCATCCCGGTCGATTGAAGTTTCGAGTAGTCCGCCGCCGGATCTGATCCATGTGCGAGCGGCGCTCCCGTCGGTGTGCGGAATGTATAGAGATGCGAAGATGATTGAACGGTCCGCACGAGAAACACCGAGCTGCCTTTAATGGCCGTCTTAACTCCGACGACCTTTACCGATTCACCGGGAGTAAACGTCACCGCATGGCGGCCCACCGAATAGGACCCGCCGAGCTCTGCGTCAACGGTGCCTTTGGGTGTTGCCACCAGTAGGTGGTCACCTGCAAGCATTCCGGTCGCGGGTTTTGTGACGACGCTCTGGACAACACCGGACAACGTGGTCTCCTGGCTGGCTGCGTACCGCGGCGCGACGACCCTCTTCACCGGTGTCTGAGTTTGCGCAGACGCCGGTACGGCCACGATCAGAAAAGCCAGCAGGGTAGTGACCCCTAACCCCACTAAAGCTCTCTTCATTGTTGCCTCCAATTTAATTTTGGTGCTTCCCTCGGACCGCGGCGGGCAGAGATGCGTACAGGGGGACAGCGCTCTGCCCCTCTCGCGAAAGCGAAGGATAATCTCTTGGAATCGCTCTGAAACCGTGACACCCCGCCTAAAGCTACCACGAGCCAGTGAAAAAACAACTGAATTTCATCGCAGCAGCAAGGCCTCGGACAACTCTCGCAGACGTTAGCACGGAAACTCGAAGGAGTTCAGAATTCGCCGGGCGGGTGTTCCGTTTGTTCTCAAACAGTAACTCACCGTTGCCGGCACCACAGCCCCTATCAGGGCTTCGGTTTTCGCAGGATTCATTTTTCGTTCATCGCTCGTTCACATTCAGGCTGCTAGTGTCCACCGCGTCTCTCATTTCCGTTGCACACGAGGATTCGAATGGCAGATACAACTGCTGCGGTCTCCACAGGCGCGATTCCACCGAGCACTTCCCTGCTGGATCAGAAGCTGAAAAAGTCCTCGCCGGGACGATTGGGGATGTTGATATTCGGTGTGGTCTTGGTGGCGGGGCTGATTTTCATCGGCAACCGGCTCATGGTGGACCTCTCGGATGTCCACGTCCCGTCGGCATGGCCCTATATCCTGCTGGGTATCGCGCTCCTGATCGCCCTCGCGTTCGAGTTCGTGAACGGCTTCCATGACACGGCCAACGCCGTCGCCACGGTCATCTACACCCATTCTCTCGAGCCGCACATCGCGGTGGTGTGGTCCGGGTTGTGGAATTTTGTCGGCGTGCTGCTGTCGTCCGGCGCGGTCGCGTTCGCGATCGTATCGCTGCTTCCGGTCGAGTTGATTCTGCAAGTCGGAAGAGGCGCAGGATTCGGCATGGTGTTCGCGCTGTTGATTTCCGCAATTTTGTGGAATCTGGGCACGTGGTGGCTGGGCCTGCCCGCATCGAGCTCCCACACCCTGATCGGCTCGATCATCGGCGTAGGAATCGCGAATCAATTGATGTCTGTGAAGTCCGGCACAAGCGGCGTTGATTGGGGACAGGCTGGGAACGTATTCCGCTCGCTGCTCGTCTCTCCCGTAGTCGGGTTCATTTTCGCGGGATTGCTGCTGCTCCTGGCGAAGTCGCTTATTCACGACCCGCGTCTTTATAAGGCGCCCGTAGGCGAGGCGCCGCCACCGTTCTGGATTCGCTGCTTCCTGATTTTGACTTGCACAGGCGTCAGTTTCGCGCACGGATCAAACGACGGTCAGAAAGGAATGGGCCTGATCATGCTGATCCTGATCGGCACGGTGCCGACAGCCTACGCGCTCAATCACGCGGTCGGCGTAAATCAGGTGCAGGATTTCGCGGCGGTTTCGGAGCAAGCGATTCAAGCGGTGAACCACTATGTGGATCCCAACGCCGTCGTTGGCGACACTCGAGAAGAGGTTACAACATACATTCGCACGCGCGATTTTGAGCCGAGCACGATGCTCGCAATGCAGCAATTGATCGGAGACATCGAGCACGAAGTCCTGCTCTACAAGGCGCTCAAGAGCGTTCCGCCGGACCAGCAAGCGAACGTCCGCAACGACATGTATCTGATCAGCGAAGCGATTCGCCTGATGCAGAAATCAGGGAAGCCGATGATTTCAGCCGCGGACACGACTGCACTCGGAAACTATAAAAAGCATCTCGACCTTGCGACAAAATTTATTCCCACCTGGGTGAAAGTTGCAGTGGCACTCGCGTTGGGATTGGGAACGATGATCGGCTGGAAACGAATCGTCGTGACGGTGGGCGAGAAAATCGGGAAAGAGCATTTGACGTATGCGCAGGGGGCGGCAGCGGAGCTGGTGGCGGCGTGCACGATTCTTGCCGCGGACAGGTACGGATTACCGGTGAGCACGACGCACGTCTTATCGTCAGGCGTTGCGGGGACGATGGCGGCGAATCACAGCGGACTGCAGTGGTCGACGATTCGCAACGTTGCGCTGGCGTGGGTGTTCACGCTTCCGGCGGCGGCGCTGCTCGCCGGCGGGTTGTTCTGGCTCTTCAGTCGCTGGGCGTAAGTTCGGCGGCCGGTTGATATGGCGCTGAGTGTCAGCGCGAGCGCAGCAATTCCTCAAGCTGTGCTTTCGACTCCGTTTTCGCGTCGCGATATTTGATAATCACCGGCGCGTAGACGGATAACCCCCATTCCTTGCCAATGCCGGAAGAGATTGGGCGCGCACCTGAAACCACCACGGCCTCCTCCGGAATTTCGAGCGGCTTTTCTTCCATGCCTGCATAGACTTCTCCGCGGACAGTATCGTAAACGGCTGTGGAGCGATTGAGGATGGTTCCCGTGCCGAGGACGGCGCGGCGTTTTACGATGGTTCCCTCGTAGATGCCTGAGTTTCCTCCGACGAGTACGTCATCTTCGATAATTACAGGAAGACTTCCGACGGGTTCGAGTACGCCGCCGATTTGCGCGCCCGCGCTCAAATGAACGCGGCGGCCGATTTGCGCGCAGGAGCCTACGAGAACGTGCGAGTCGATCATAGTGTCTTCGCCGACGTACGCGCCAACATTCACGTAGGACGGAGGCATGACGGTGACGCCGGGCGCGAGATAGGCGCCGTCGCGGATTGATGTTCCACCGGGAACGATGCGCACGCGTTGGTCCGGAGAAATTCGCTGCGGCGGGAATGTGTGCTTATCGGAAAATGTGAACAGGTTGTCGTCGAAAGCGACGACGCGGCCGATTCGAAATCCGAGGAGAATTCCCTTCTTGACCCATGCGTTGACTTTCCAGCCGTCTGCGGACGGCTCCGCGGCGCGGACGCGGCCTTCGTTGAGAGCGAGCTTCAGCGCGTCGAAGACTTGAAAAGCCTCGCCGGCGTCGCGCAGGCTTTCGGGTGCGCGGGCAAATAATTCCTCGATGCGGGCTGCGAGATCTATCGTGATTCTTGGTTGCGTCGCCATTTCGATTTAACTTGCCAGCGCTGATATGGAGCGCTCGAGAAGTCCTTGCGTGCTGAGAATTTCGGCGAGCTTGCCGCGATTTTCCGGACGCAATGGAACGAGCGGCAAGCGATATTCTTCTTCGATCAAACCCATCATCGCGAGTGCGGCCTTGACGGGGATGGGACTCGACTCGATGAAATTTACATTCATCAGCGGCAAGAGATTGAAGTGAAGCTGGCGCGCCTCGGCGATTCTGCCCTCGAGAAGAAAGCGAACGAGGCGGCTCATCGCGCGAGGAGCTTCGTTGGAAGCGACGGATATGAGGCCGACGCCGCCGAGCGCGAGGAGAGCGAAGGTCATGGCATCGTCGCCGGAGAGAACGCGAAATGGCGGCGGCACCGTACGCAGAATTTCCATTTGCTGCGCGAGATTGCCCGATGCTTCCTTGATGCCGATGACGTTCGGCACGCGGGCGAGGCGCGCGACGGTTGCGGGTTCAATATTTGAAGAGGTTCGGCCGGGCACGTTGTAGAGAATCACGGGCAAATCGACGGATTCCGCGATGGCGCGGAAGTGCTGATAGAGGCCTTCCTGCGTCGGCTTGTTGTAGTACGGCGAGACAGAGAGGATCGCATCGACGCCGAGGCGACGGACTCCGCGGCCCATTTCGATGACCTTGCGTGTGTTGTTTCCGCCGACTCCGGCAACGATGGGGACGCGCGCTGCGGCTTCTTCGACGGCAATTTCGATCACGCGGAGATGCTCGTCGTGATCGAGAGTCGGCGCTTCGCCCGTCGTACCGCACGGGACCAGGAAATCGATGCCCTCGCGGAGTTGGAATTGAATGAGACGCCGCAGCGCCGGTTCATCCAACGCGCCATCGCGGCGGAATGGAGTGATTAACGCTGTGCCGCAACCAGAAACTTCCCGGGGAATTTCTCGTGACATGGCTCCTCCTAGGATTCAAGAATTTCGGAAAAGTGAAACACACCTTTTTTGCCGACGACCCAGCGGGCCGCATAGAGCGCGCCTTCGGCGAATGCCTGGCGCGTGCGCGCGATGTGGCGCAGCTCGACGGTTTCGGCTTCGGCGTCCCAGCCAAATTCGTGCGTGCCGGGAATGTAACCGCCGCGAACGCTGCTGATCGCGAGGGTTGCGCCTCCGAGATGCGGCTGGACTTGCCGCGCGAGTTCGAGAGCGGTGCCCGACGGCGCATCTTTTTTGAAGCGGTGATGCGATTCGACGAGATACGGCGAGAAAAGCGGAAGGGAGGAAAATTTTTGCGCGGCCGCGCGAACGAGCTGCGAGAAAATTTGAACGCCCAACGAAAAATTGGCGCCGTAGACGAGTGCAGTGCCGCTGCGCGTGACGATTTCTTTCACTTCGTCGAGGTGCGCGTTCCAGCCGGTGGTTCCAACGACGATGGGCTGGCCTAGCGCCGCGGCTTTTCGAATGTTCGCGACGACGTGCGCGGGCGATGTGAAATCCACGATGACGTCGATGTTCTGAAATTTTTCTGGCGTGATTCCCGCGCCGGCGGGATTCGTTGCTGAAGTGAGGATCGGGCCAATCTCGAAGCCGCGTTGCGGCGCGAGATCCTCAATTGCTTGGCCCATTCGGCCGTGGCCGAGAAGGGCGAGGCGCAGTACGCGGGTTGAATTCTCTGCGCTCATCGCGTGGCTTCCTGCGGTTGTTGAATGCGCGCTTTAAGTTTGCGGACGATTTGCGTGTAGAGATCGACGGCGCGCACGAGTTCGGCCTTGCGGACATATTCGTTTTCGGTGTGCGCTTGAATGATCGAGCCCGGGCCCAGGAGGAGAGGACGGCCCCAATGCGGCAAATGCGTTGCGTCGGTAGTGAAAGCGACGACGTCCGATTCGAAACCGTCGAGCTCTTCGAAATGCAGAATCGGCGTTTGCCGGGAAAATTCGTATTCGCAGCGGCCTTCGAGGACCGCCGTGATTCGCCCGCGGAGTTGGGCGCCGTCATCGAGGGTGCGATAGAGAAGTTGCGCTTCGGCGAGATCGGGAACGACATTCGTGGCGCGTCCGCCGGAAATGAGGCCGATGTTTACCGTGGACGGCCCGAGCTTCGGATCGGACGGAAGCGGCATGGCGCGAAGTTCGGCGAGAAGATCGAGCAGGCGATCGATCGCGGAATCGCCGAGTTCGGGATAGGCAGAATGCGCGGCGCGTCCGTGCGCCTGAATGCGAACGGCGAGAGTGCCTTTGGTTGCGACTACGAGACGATTGTTGGTCGGCTCACCAACTACTACAAATTTTGAGCCGGGAGGCGCGAGATTCGCGACGCGGGCGCCGTCGCTTCCGGTTTCTTCGCCAACAAGAAAGAGCAGGCCAAAATTGTGGACGCCGTCCGCGATCAGACGCTCGGCCGCGACAATCATGGAAGCGAGGCAGCCCTTGGCGTCGCACGCGCCGCGGCCGTATAGAAATTCGCTATCTTCTCGTGCCGGAAAGAACGGCGGGACGGTGTCGATATGCGTGCACAAAATCACATCCGGATTTCCGCGCGCCGCGTAGACGTTGGCGCGGCCGTCGGAAACCGGTTGGCGTTGCGTCGCGTAACCCTGATCCGCGAGGAGGCGCGCGATAAATTCCGCGCAGGCGTGCTCGTGGCCGGTCACGGATTCGATGTTCACGAGATCGCGCGTTAGATCGAACAACCGTTTCATTTCACGCCATTCCTTCTGCCGATGCCTGCCATCGCGACGAGTGATTCGCGCGCAGGCTGTCTCAAAAAATCATCCCTAAAAACAAAAAACCCACCGGCCAGTTCGTTTTCTGGCGGTGGGCTTGAACTTCAGCTTGGAATGCTCTAGTTCCGCTGCCCTCCTGCGCCAGAAGACACACACTTAGCACACTTGGCCTTCAATTTGAGGAAGCATGCTTTCTGGCAACAGTTCAACATAACCTGCAGTTTCGCATTACAAGTCATGTGTGTCAACGGATTCTAGATTGAACGTTGGCTCTGAATGGAGACAATCCTCAAAATCGAATCCAACGGATGAGCACGCCCGCGAGCGCGCCCCCGATGAGCGGCCCGGCGATGGGAATGGAGGCGTAGCTCCAATCGGAATTTCCTTTGCCCGCAATCGGCAAGATGGCGTGGGCCAATCGCGGGCCAAAATCGCGAGCCGGATTGATGGCATAGCCGGTGGTTCCGCCGAGAGAAAGGCCGATTCCCCAGACGAGTGAAGCGACGAGATAGGGCGCCAAGCCGGAAGCCGGGCCGGTTGCCGCGACCGGCTTCGATAATATTGCCGCGATCACGAAAACGAGGACGAGCGTCGCAACGATTTCACTGATCAGATTCGCGAGAGCATTGCGAATCGCCGGAGCGGTGCAGAAGCAAGCACGCTTCGAGGCCGCGTCAGGAGTTTCCTTCCAGTGCGGAAGAAAATGCAGCCACACGAGCGTGGCCCCGGCGAATGCGCCCAGCACTTGTGCCGCGAGGTATGGAAAAAATTTATCGAAATTTCCCGAGGACACCGCGAAACCAAGGGTGACCGCCGGATTCAAATACGCGTCGATGCTTCCGCACGCAATGGCCGTGAATACGCCGGCCATTACGGCGAATGCCCAGCCCGCCGTGATCACCATCCATCCGGAGGCTTCGGCTTTCGAACGTTTGAGCAAAACGCCGGCGACGACGCCGTCTCCGAGCAGCACCATTACGAGCGTGCCAAGAAATTCGCCGAGCAGGGGCGATCTCATCGAGGTTCCTTTCGCGCGGAAGGTTTGGCGCGTCGCGGAAGAGACACGTCACCGGCCATCGCGTTCATTCGAGCCAATCAAAGGATTTCGTGACGGCGCGCTTCCAGGAGCGAAGTAATTCGTCGCGCATGCCGGATTCCATGTTCGGCTTCCAGGTCTGCTCGACGGCCCAATTGGAGCGCAGTTCGTCGATGTCGCGGAAATAATCGACAGCGAGCCCGGCGGCATAGGCGGCGCCGAGCGCCGTCGTTTCTTTCACCGCCGGGCGAACCACCGGCCGATTCAAAATGTCGGCCTGAAACTGCATGAGCAAATCGTTTTCGACCATTCCACCGTCGGTGCGAAGAACGTCGAGCTTGATCCCGGAATCTTTCTCCATGGCTTCGAGAACTTCGCAGGTTTGAAACGCGGTGGACTCGAGCACCGCGCGCGCGAGGTGGCCTTTATTCGCATAGCGCGTCAGACCGGCGATGACGCCGCGAGCGTTGCTTTTCCAGTACGGCGCGTACAAACCCGAAAATGCCGGAACAAAATAAACGCCGCCGTTGTCCTTCACGCTTCGCGCGAGAGCTTCGATTTCGGAACTTTTTTCGATCAAGCCGAGATTGTCGCGCAGCCACTGCACGAGAGCGCCGGTGATTGCGACGCTGCCCTCAAGAGCGTAGATCGCGGGCTGGCCGCCAAATTTGTATCCGACCGTGGTGAGCAAACCGTGATTCGAGGGCACGGCGCGCGTCGCGGTGTTCATGAGCAGAAAGCAGCCTGTACCGTAGGTGTTCTTCGCCTGGCCCGGCTCGAAGCATGTCTGGCCGACGAGCGCGGCCTGCTGGTCGCCGAGAATTCCGGCAATCGCGATTCCCCGCACTGCGGAGGTTTTCGCATGGCCATAAATTTCGCTGCTGGAGCGGATTTGAGGAAGCATGGCGCGCGGAATGTCGAAGGCCTTGAGAATTTCCGCGTCCCAATCGAGCGTATCGAGATTCATCAACTGCGTGCGGCTCGCATTTGTCACGTCGGTTGCGTGAATGCCGCCGTGCGTTCCGCCGGTGAGATGCCAGACGAGATAGGTGTCGATATTTCCGAAGAGCGCGTCGCCCGACTCCGCCTGCGCTCGCACGCCCGGAACGTTCTCGAGAATCCAGCGAATTTTCAGCGCGCTGAAATAGGTCGAGAGAGGCAAGCCGGTCCGGTGCCGAAAGCGATCCTGGCCGCCGTGGCGGGAGAATTCGGCGACGGCATCGGCGACGCGCATGTCCTGCCACACGATGGCGTTGAAAACGGGCTGGCCGGATTTGCGATTCCAGACGACGGTGGTTTCGCGCTGATTGGTGATTCCGATGGCCGCGAGATCGGCCGGCCGCAGCGAACGCTGCGCCATCGCGGCCTCGATCACTTCCTGCGTGTTGCGCCAGATTTCTTCGGGATCGTGCTCGACCCAGCCTGGCCGCGGATAGATTTGTTCATGTTCTTTCTGCGAGACGGCCACGACGCGGCCTGTGCGATCGAACACGATGAAGCGCGTGCTCGTCGTGCCTTGATCGACGGCGCCAATGTAGCCCGCCATGGCTGTGCCTCTCTTGCGAAGTGAAAGAGCCCGGAATCAGTCCGACCAGCGCTGCGGCTTGCGATCCCAGCGATGGCGCTTGAGTTCGTGCAACAGAGCCGCGTCGAGCGGGCCGGCATCGCTGGTAGCGAAGTTTTCATGGACATGCAGCGGCTTGCGCATGCCGATGATGGTGGTGCCCACGCCGGGATTCGAAAGAATAAATCGCAACGCCATCTCGGGAAGGCTCATTCCCGCCGGCAAAATCGCTTTTAATTTGTCCACGCGCGCCAGAGTGTTCGCCAGATTTTCGGGATTGAAATAACCGGCGCGCCAATCGCCTTTCGGAAATTTCGTGTCCGGGGTCATTTTTCCGCCGAGGCTTCCTTCATCGAGGGGCACGCGCACGATGACGCCGATCTTTAGTTCGCGGCAAACGGGGAACAGTGCATCTTCGGGCGCTTGATCGAAAATGTTGTAAATGACTTGCACGGCGTCGACGAGGCCCGTGCGCAGCGCGCGGATTCCGTTGTCCGGCTCCCAGCGGTTGAGGCTCAGGCCGCAAAATCGAATGACGCCGTCCTTCTTCAGCTTCTCGACGGTGGTGCGAAATTCGGGGTCGTCCGTCCAGCTATCGTCCCACACATGAAATTGCAGAAGGTCGATGGCGTCCGACTTCAATTTTTCGCGAATGAGTTTCGCGTATTTGAAGACGTGATCCGCGGGAAACACATCGTGAAATCGGTCGCGCGGCGAGGCCGGCCACTTCCGGTTCATCGGCGGAATCTTGGACGCGGCATAGAGACGCTTGCCGGGATTGCGCGAGAGAATTTGGCCGAGAAGGTCGTCACTCTTTCCGTCGCCATAGGCCCATGCGGTGTCAAAGAAATTGCAGCCGAGATCTATGGCCAGTTGAAGCGACGCAAGCGATTGGGGATCCTTCGAGCCGCTCATGCCCCATAATCCGTGGGCAATTTCGCTGACATCAAATTTCGTACGGCCGAGCGTGCGATATTTCATCGTGCCCTCCGGTGGAGAGCGATACACCGCGAGCGTGGCGCGACGCGTTTGTGCGAGCGCCGAATGGCGTTGGGATTCTGGCTGGCTTCGAAGAAGATTTCAAGGGAATGGCTGGGAGGCGGATGGATGGAACGCGCACGAGCGCGGAAAAACGGCAGGCGCACGCGCGAGCGATTTCCGTCTATTCGATTCTGCGCGGAAAAACCGCACTCAATGCGCGTTCCGGTTAGTGGATTCGCGCATGATGAGTTTCGGCTCGAGGACGATCGACCTTGGCTTCGTGGTGCTCGTCGAGCCGACAAGGCTCACGGCAAGGCGCGCGGCGCGCTGCCCGATCATCGCACTCTGCTGGTCCACACTCGTCAGCGGGACGCGCAGGTAATCATCGTAGTGGATGTTCCCGCAGCCGACCAGGGCGACATCCTCGGGAACGCGCAGGCCCGCATCGAAAATCGCTTTCATCGCGCCGATCGCAGCCGGATCGTTGTAGCAGAAAATCCCATCGGGCCGCGGATTCAGCGCGAGAAGTGCGTGCGCCGCTTGATAGCCCATCACTTCGGCGGGCTGATCCGCGCGATCGGTGTGGAAAATGTATTCGGCGCCGAGATTGAATCCATGCCGCGCCATCGTTTTCTTGTAGCCCTCGAGGCGGCCGATGGCGGAGCTGATCCGCGTGCGGCTGATGTGAGCAATCGTTTTGCAGCCGATATCGATCAAATGCTCGGTGGCGATGGCGCCGACCTGCTCATCGTTCACGCCGACAAAATTGGAAGCCAGGCCCATGAAGCTGCGATCGATCAAGATGTACGGAATTCCCGCTTCTTCAACGCGGCGGAAAGTCTCGACGCTCCATTGAATCGATGCGACGAGGAGTACGTCGACGCTGCGCGAGACGAGCTGGTCGATCGCCTGCTTCTCGATTTCCGCATCGTCCTCCGACGACGAGATCACGAGCGTATAGCCGCTGTTGCGCAACGCGGCGGCCAATCCACGCGCGAGAAAGGCGAAGAACGGCCGGACGATGTCGGGCACAACCAAGCCCATCATGTTCGAGCGGCCGGTGACGAGAGCTCGCGCGGCGAGATTCGGGCGGTAATTCAATTCCTTGGCTTTTTTCAGGACGCGCGCACGGGTTGCCGCGCTGATGTCGGTGTGATTGCGAAGCGCTTTCGAGACGGTGATGACGGAGACGCCGAGGTCACGCGCCATATCCTTCATTCGAACCAGCATGTTTTTTTCCTCGCACTTCTGCGCGGTCGCCGCTGCGGATTCGGGCAGGGGAATCCACAGTCTTCGCCACTACAGGGTAGACGCCAAACAGGAAGGGGACGTTTCCGAACGGGCTCGAAATCTTGCCGCCAAACTCTCGAGTACCTGAAGAGGGCGCCATGAATGAGTTTAGCACAAAGGGCTTGAGGCCCAAAGACGGGAACGGCCTCGCGACAGGCTACTTCGCAGTGAACTCGTAAATGGTCTCAGAGTGAAATTTTTCGCCGGGCCGCAACACGATCGAAGGAAAATTGGGATGATGGATGGCGTCGGGGAAATGCTGCGTTTCGAGGCACAAGGCGCCGAATTTCGGATAGGCGACGCCGCGCTTGCCGACGATGCTGCCATCGAGGCCGATCGCGGAATAAAATTGCACGCCCGGCTCGGTGGTCCAGACTTCCATTTGGCGTCCGTTGCTCGGATCGCTCGCGCGCGCTGCCAGGTGCAAATGTCCCGCATCGCCGTTCAACACGTAGTTGAAATCATATCCGCCGATGGTGCTCGCAAGCGCCGGGATTCCCGCGCCGATCGGCGCCGGATGCGTGAAATCCATCGGCGTATCTTTCACAGGCGCGATTTCGCCTGTCGGGATGAGTGTTGAATCGACGGGTGTGTAGGAATCGGCGTTGATATAGAGGATGTCTTTCAGGACGTCACCGGCACCTGAAAAATTGAAATAGCTGTGATTGGTCAGGTTGACGAGAGTCGGCTTGTCCGTTGTCGCCGTGTATTCGATCTTGAGGGCGTTGTCGTCCGTCAGGGTGTAAGTCACCGTGACGGAAAGATTTCCGGGGAAGCCTTCTTCGCCGTCCGGGCTCAAATACGTAAGCTTGACGCCAGCTGCGTTCGGCGCTTCGACGGCCTCCGCTTTCCAGACGCGATGATCGAAGCTGACGTTTCCGCCGTGCAGCGTGTTCGGGCCATTATTTATTGCGAGTGCGTAGTCCTTGCCGTCGAGGGTGAACTTTCCCTTTGCGATGCGATTGGCGACGCGGCCGATCACGCCGCCGAAATGAGGATGCGGACCGGTGTAGCTCTTCAGATTGTCGAAACCGAGGACGACATCACCGAGTTTCCCGGTACGATCCGGCACCCAGAGCTCTTGAATCGTCGCGCCGTAGTTGATGATCTTGGCGACCATGCCGTGCGCGTTCTTGAGCGTGTACAACTGAATCGCCGTGCCATCATCAAAGTTTCCGAATACGCTGGTTTCGACGCCGGCCTTCATGCCCACCTCGCCTCGCGCTTGCGCCCGCAGTGCGGTTGAGACCACGCCAATCAAAAGGCCCATCAATAGGATGATCGACAGGATCTGGAGGGAACGAGCTTTCGAATGCTTCACGTCTGTTCTCCGTCGAGCGAATCGCTTTTGCGGCTCTGCGGACCGGCGTCGAGTTTTATATCACAGGCATAGCATTGGCCGCGAATCACGTTTTCGGCGCCGGTTTTGGAGCCGGGCGCAGATTCCCGGCCTCGGAATCCCGCGTCGTTATAAAATCCGCTGGCGCGATTTTGGGGAGGCGCCGTCCTTTTCTTGGATGGCCAGGGTAAATCCTGAATGTTGGACAAGGAATCGCTGAAGGTTTTTCTCGAAGCTCTCGACCAGCTAGACGCGGGGTTCGCCAAGTTGCCCGCATTCGAACCGGCCGATGCCGGACGCGAGCGGCTCGCCGGCGTCTTGTCGGCCGCGGCGGACCGGCTGCACGACAACTATCCTTACTTTCATCCGCTCTACGCCGGGCAAATGCTGAAGCCGCCGCATCCGGTGGCGCGGCTCGCGTATGCGCTGGCCATGTGGATCAATCCCAACAATCACGCGCTCGACGGCGGACGCGCCAGTTCGGCGATGGAAAAGGAGGCCGTCGCCGAAATTGCGGCGATGTTCGGATGGAAAGAATTTCTCGGACACTTGTGCGGCGGCGGAACGATGGCGAATCTCGAAGCGCTTTGGGTGGCGGGGCGACTTCATCCGGGCAAAAAAATCCTGGCGTCGGTGCAAAGCCATTACACGCACAAGCGCATCAGCGGGGTGCTTCAACTCGATTTTGAAAGTGTTCCGTGCGACCGGGTGGGGCGGATGGACTTGCAGGCGCTCGAGCGGCGGCTTGAGAAGGGCGACGTGGGAACCGTGGTGGTTACCATGGGGACGACGGCGACGGGCTCGGTCGATCCGCTGCCTGAGATTCTGGGGCTGCGCCGGAAGTATGGGTTCAGAGTCCACGCGGATGGGGCGTATGGCGGATACTTTGGACTGGCGGAGAATCTGGCCGCGCCGGCGCGCGCGGCGTTCGACGTGATCCAAGAAGCCGATTCGATCGTGATCGATCCGCACAAGCACGGGCTGCAGCCTTACGGCTGCGGCTGCGTGCTGTTCCGCGATCCCGGGGCCGGGCAATTCTACAAACACGAATCGCCGTTCACGTATTTCAGTTCGTCGGAACTGCACCTCGGAGAGATCAGTCTGGAATGCTCGCGGCCGGGGGCGGCGGCCGTGGCGCTGTGGGCGACGCAGAAGCTTTTGCCGCTCGTGAAGGGCGGAGAATTTGGCGCGAGTATTGGGCGAGGACGAGAGGCGGCGCTTTCGATGTACGCGAAACTGCATAACGACGGGCGATGGATCGCGGCGTTTCCGCCCGAGCTCGACATCGTTTTCTATGTGCCACGCGCGGCGAGCGCGAGCCAAATATCGCGGCTTTCGCGGCAAGTGTTTGCCAATGCAGCGCGGCGCAATCTGCATCTTGCGATGGCGGATTTGCCCGTTCAATTTTTCGAATCGAATGCGCCCGGCACGAAGTGGGACACGCGCACGATTACATGCCTTCGCTCCGTGTTGATGAAGCCGGAGCATCTGGAGTGGCTCGAGACGATCTGGACGCTTCTCAACGCCGCGCTCGACGAAAGTCTCGGCGCGAAGACGTAGCGCTGGCGGGATTTCCGGCTCAGAGCTGAGGCGCGAAAACGGAATCCACGAGGCTGTAAATTTCCGGCATCGCGCCATCGATTTCGAAAGTAAAGCGCGCCAGATCGATCCGACCCAGCTGCGGATATTCTTCGGCGACGTTCTTCCACGCCGATTCTTCCACCATGTCGAGGCAAATCGCTTCGTAATAGCCGTAACCCAGACCGCGAACGCGACAGAGCAGATCGCTCAAGTGCACGAGGGCCACGAGCGCTTTCGCGTCCTTGGCGTTTTCCACTTTGTGATGGAATTCGATGACCGCAATCAAATCCGGCGGCAGATGCCATTGCTCGGCGAGAATTGCGCCCGCTTCCGCGTGCGAGAATCCCAGAATGAGTTCCTCGGCCTGATCGAGAGGAATCAGTTTGAGCTTCGCCAAGTCCAGGGCCGCGCGGAATTCCTCGGGACACAGAACCGAATTCACAAGAATGCCCAAATCGTGCAGCAGGCCGGCGAGATAGACTTTTTCCGGATCGGCGCAGCCAATCAGTTGGCCGAATTTGCGGCTCACCAAAGCGCAACCGAGGGAATGCCGCCAGAACGCAACCGCGTCGAAAATCCATTCGTCGGCGGGAATCACTTGATTCAGGCAGCAGCTGAGAAGAATGGCTTGAACGCGCTGAAGGCCGAGAGCGACGACGGCATCGCGGACGTTTTCGATTTCGCGGGCGCGGCCAAACAGCGCGGAATTGGACATGCGCAGGCACTGCGCCGCGATGGTCTTGTCCCACGAGACCATCTCGACGATCTTGCTAACTTACACCTGGTCGGGCGGGAGCTCGAGCATGGCCATCAACGGCCGAATGATCATGGGCACGGTCGGAACCGCATCGATCGATTTCACGCGCGCGCGGAGATCGGTGAGAGCGAGCGTCGTCATGGCTTTCCTTTGGCCGCGAAATTCAAGGATGGTTTCCAGTAGCCGGTCACACCCGGAAAATGGACCAGGTGAAAATCGTCGTTCATCTGATAAAGCGATTCCGCGTTTCCGAGAAAAAGATAGCCGCCGTGGATCAAATTCGCGAAGAAGTGCTTCACTACGCGGCTCTTCGAGGCCTTGTCAAAATAGATCAGCACATTGCAGCAGAAAATGATGTCCATGCCCTTCATGAAAAGCATTTTGGCGTCATCTTTCATGTTCAGGCGGCGAAATTGAATGCGCTCGCGCAATTCGTCCGACGCCTGAAATTTGCTTCCCTCAGGGCGGAAATATTTGCGGCGCATCGGTTCTGGAGTGTTCTTCATGGCGTAATCACCGTAGAGGCCCGCTTCCGCCGCGTGAATGGAATTGTCATTCAAGTCCGTGGCGACAATTTCGACGCTCCATCCATCCAGCAAACGGCACGATTCCTCGAGAAAAAACATGGCGAGCGTGTATGGCTCTTCACCCGTCGAGCAGCCCGCACTCCACACCCGAATCCGCTTCACGCCCGACTTCCCTCGCGCCTCGATGAGCTGCGGCAAGATCACTTTGCGCAAAGCTTCCAACTGCGCGGGCGCGCGGAACATGTAGGTTTCGCCGATGGTGATTTCGTTCAGCAGCAGGCGGAGTTCGGCATCGCGTGTAGGTGAGGTGGTCAGGAGGTGGTGATAATCGCGGACGGTTCTGACTCCGACGGCGTTCATGCGGCGGTGGCTGCGCTCGGCCAGGAGATAGAGCTTTTCATCCGGCTGATAGATCCCCGAAGCCGCATAAATGATGTCGCGGATTCTGAGGTAGGCCGGGTCCTTCAGATCGTCTGATAGCCCGGCATCCGGGCGCGACTTGTCGACATCGAGTGGCATCAAGTTTTTAATCCGTTGGAGCGCGACTGCACTTGTGCGACGCGCTCCGGCTCGGCAAGACGCGGGCGCGGGCCGCGGCTCAACGCGTTCGCTTCGAAGTCTCTGCAGGACGGGCTTCGCGAGCGGGTGCAACATTCGAAGAGATCTTTCTCGGAGCGAACAAACCCGCCGGTCCCGCAGGGTGGCTCAACTCGATTTGCCGCATGACTTCCGGCCCAATTTGATCGAGCGCGTACACGCGATCGGCTTGCCCCGCGGCTACGATCGCGCCCGGCATGCCCCAGACCACGGAGGACGCTTCGTCTTGCACAAAGATTTGCCCGCCCGCCTCGCGAATGGCCTGCGATCCGCGCAAGCCGTCCGAACCCATTCCCGTGAGTACAACGCCGAGAACGTTGGGGCCGTAGACCGCTGCGACAGAACGAAACAAAACGTCGACGGCCGGCCGGCAGGAATTTTCGGGCGCGTCCTGATTCAGCTCGATTGTTGCGCCACGGCTCTCGTGCGCGAGAGTCATGTGGTAATCGCCGGGAGCGAGCCACGCCTGGCCGGGTTGAAGCGCTTGGCCGGGCTCGCCTTCGCGAATCCCGAGGGGAGAATTCGCGTCGAGGCGGCGCGCCAGCATGCGCGTAAACAAAGGCGGCATGTGCTGCACGATGACGATGGGAACGGGAAAATTTTCGGGGAATGAGGGGATTACTTCAGCGAGGGCATTTGGTCCGCCGGTGGATGCGCCGATGGCCACAATATCGATGCGTCGGCGAAGGGAATGCGGCGCCGTCGCGGAGGGGAGGCGCGGCGGAATTCTGGTGGCGCGCGGCGCAGCCAATCCTTTGATCTTCGGAATTAGATCGTCGCGAACGCGCGCGACCGACGCATCGAGACTGCCGGTGTTGTTCGGCTTGGCGATGTAATCGGTGGCGCCGGCGGCGAGGGCATCGAGAGTGGTGGAAGCGCCGCGCTCGGTGAGCGAACTGAACATGATGACTGGCAGACCCGGCCAAGATTTACGGATAGCGCGGATCGTCTCGAGGCCATTCATCTCCGGCATTTCGACGTCGAGGGTGATGATGTCGGGGTTGAGCTGCGGTATTTTTTCGAGCGCGATGTGTCCGTTCGGCGCAGTTCCAGCGATTTCGATCGCGGGATCGGCCGCGAGTGCGTCCGAAACCAGCCGGCGAATCACCGCCGAATCATCAACAACGAGCACCCGAATCTTGGCCATGAACGGACGTCCCGCTCCTTTACGGCTTGCCTCTCCGAAGAAATGCGGTAGACGCCGGAATATTTCGGAGCGTCGCGCGCGACCCGGAGTCAATTCCGCCCGGCATGAACGTGAGCCTCTTCGGCGCGGCGATCGCGTGGGAGGAGGTCCCGGCTCGCGGGCACCGCGTGGCCATTGCCGGAGGCGCCGTCGCCATCGCACTTGAAATGCTCGACGAGTTCGCGCAGTTCGTGTGACATCCGGGCCAACTCTTCGGCGGCCTTGCGAGATTCGTTCGCGCCATTCGACGTGCTTTGCGCCGCCTGCGCCACGCCGCCGATGTTGGATGAGATTTCCTCCGAGAGATGCGCGGCCTCGCTGACGTTACGGGCCATCTCGTTGGTGGTGGCATGCTGCTCTTCCACCGCGGTCGCGATAGTGTTCGAGATATCCTGAATCTGGTTGATGATCGAGCTGACGCGCGCGATGGCTTCGACGGCGCTTCGCGTGCCCATCTGGATCTTCTCGATCTTGTGGCTGATATCCTCCGTGGCTTTTGCGGTCTCCTTGGCGAGGTCTTTCACTTCGTTGGCGACGACGGCGAAGCCCTTGCCCGCCTCGCCCGCGCGAGCCGCCTCGATGGTCGCGTTCAAGGCGAGCAGGTTGGTCTGCTGCGCAATCGAGGTGATCACTTTGACGACTTCGCCGATCTCGGCGCTCGATTCGCCGAGCTCGGTGATGGCGCGGTTCGTGGTGTCCGCGACTTTCACGGCGTCGTTGGCCACGCGCGCGGCTTCGGTGGCGCTCTTGGCGATCTCCTTAATCGATGCGCTCATCTCTTCGGTTCCCGTCGCCACGGTTTGCAGGCTGCCATTCACGCGGGTGGCTGCCTCGGAGACCAGATTCGCCTGCGCGGAGGTCTGCTCGGCGTTGGCGCTCATCTGCTGGCTGACGGAGGAAAGCGCGTCGCTCGAGCTGGCCACGCCGTGCGTGTTGTTGGATACCGATTGGATGGTGGTGCGCAGGCTGTTTTTCATTTTGTTGAGCGCTTCGACGGCATACCCGACTTCGTCACGCGAGTTGATGTGCAGATCGTCTACGGCCAGGTCGTTGCTCGCTACTTGATTGATGAGTTTCAGCATGCTGTTCAACGGCTTCACGATTCCGCGGCCGATCAGGAACGCGATCAGCACGCCGAACACGAGGCCCGCCAGCACAAATGTGACAATCAGGAACTGCACGCGTGAAATCAGATCGGCTTCTTCTCCCAGCCGCGCGGCAGACACCTTGTTTTCGTAGTCGCCGAGCTCGCCGAGCCACTGCAATACACCCTCGCGCGCGTCCGCGGCCGCTTGGCTGAACTCCAGCGCTTCGGCATCCTGTTTCTTTCCGTCGCGGCGCAACTGTATTTCCTGCTCCATGATCTTGGTGTAATCGGTGGTGTGATCTACGATCTTGCCGACGGTGTCCTTCTCATCCGGCGTAACGACGGCTTGTTGGATCGCAGCAGTGTCCGTGGTGCAGTCGTCGGTGGCATCGTGATATTCCTTCAGGCGGTCGTCGGTGCCCTGAACGAGGTAGCCGCGCAACGCCGTCACGCGCCGCTGCGTATCGAGCTGCAGCGTGTTGGCCAGCGTGCGCGTCTGGAGCGCGGCCCCGGCCGCGTCCGCCGCGATACGAATCATCCGAACGCCCCAGAAGCTGACGCCTCCGAGCGCCACCAGAATCAGCAGAATGATTCCGAAGCCGGTCTTGACGCGCGCCTTCACTCCGAATCTTCCGGCAGCATTTCCGATACGCTTGAATCCCGAACGCAGACCCATATTCACTCCTTCATCTCGTTCAATTCACCGTGACACTCCCGGCTTGGCGTCACTCCGCCGGGCTTCGAATCGCATGCGCAGCATCGAGCACCAGCAAGAGCTGGCCCTTCATTTTGTAAGCGCCTTGAATCACTTCGCGGATTCTGCCCTGCAACGTCTGGGGCGGCGGTTCGAATGCATCCGAATCCAATTCAACGACGTCGCCGATTTCATCGACCAGCAAGCTCGCCGCACCTTCGCCGGTTCGCAGGACAACATTCATCGGCAAACGCTCTTTTGCCCGGGGCGGCATTTTCAAGCGTCGCCGCAGATCGATCGCCACGACAATCTGACCGCGCAGATTGATAAGTCCTTGAACGATGTCCGGAGCAAGCGGCACACGCGTCATCGTCTGGTATTTCAGGACTTCCTGCACGCGCTTGACTTCGACGCCGAACAAATTCGTGCCGAGATAAAATGTGCAGTACTCCCGCCGCTCGCCCATCCCTCAGACCTCGCGCCCGACGATTACCGGCGGCGCGCTGGCCCGTTGCATTCCCCGGCGGGCGATGAACTCCAGGTCCATCAGCTCGGTGACCTTCTCGTGAATCACGAGGCATCCGTGGACTCCTTCGCGGCTTGCCGGTCCGATCGAGGTGACGTCCTCGTCCACGATGTCGAGAATTCGCGCCACCAGCAGGCTGAGCCTACGCCCGTCGATCGAGAACACGACGATTTGGAGATGGTGCGTGTTCTCGATAGGTACGGCGTCGCCCGATTTCGCGCGCGGCCTGGACCTTCGGTCTTCGATGACGTCGCCGAGGCGGATGATCGGCATGATTTCGCCGCGATACTGCAACACTTCGCGATCGCCGAGAAACTCGAGAGCCGCCGGCGAGAATTCCTCCAGCCGGGCCACCAGCCCAAGCGGAATCGCCATACGCGACGCGTGCTCGTCGAGAAACACCAACAGCGGTTTCTTTTGCGCCCCATTTGCGGCGGTGTCCGCCGCCTGCCCTGACTGCATGCGGTCGTGCGAATCGGTGAGAACGTGTGCGCGCTGGGCCAGGCCGAGCACGTCCAGAATCAGGGCCACGCCGCCGTCGCCCATGATCGTTGCGCCGGCGTATACGGAGATTTCCTTCAACGGACCACCGAGCGGCTTGACCACGATTTCTTCCGTGTCGCTGACTTCGTCGACTATCAGGCCGAACTGCCTTCCGTCGGCGTGCAGGACGACGATATTCGCGGCGCGCGGCGTGCCGTTCGCGGCGTCGCGCGCGGCGTCCGAGGCTACTGCGGGTGACGCCCCCTCGACGCCGAGTTCGCGGTTCAAATACATGAGCGGCAAAAGCTTTCCGCGCAGCCGATAGACCGGCGCGCCGTGAACGTTTTCGATCGCCGCCGGAATTTGCTCCGGTTCCACGCGCACCAGCTCGAGCAAACTCGCCTGCGGAATCGCGTAACGATCTCCGGCGCATCGGACGATCAGCGCCGGAATAATCGCGAGCGTCAGAGGAATTTTCATCCGCACCGTCGTTCCCGCGCCCAGCTTCGACTGAACGTCCACGGATCCGCCAATTTTTTCGATGTTGGTCTTCACCACGTCCATACCGACGCCGCGTCCTGACACATTCGTGATTTTTTCGGCGGTCGAAAATCCGGGGACAAAAATCAGGTTGATCGTTTCGCGCTCTTTCATCCGGGCGGCCTGCTCCGCGCTTATGAGGCTGTTTTGGATCGCCTTGCGCCGAATCCGCTCCGGGTCGAGCCCCGCGCCGTCGTCCGAGATCTCGATAATCACTTGGCCGCCCTCGTGAAACGCGCGCAGGAGCAGTTTGCCCTCGGGACTTTTTCCGGCTGCCGCGCGAATCTCGGGCCGTTCGATGCCGTGATCGACCGCATTCCGCAAAAGATGCGTCAGCGGATCCTTGATCGCCTCGATGATCGTCTTGTCGAGTTCGGTCTCCTTGCCTTCCATTTCGATGCGCACCTGCTTCCCGCCGCCGAGCGCCACATCCCGCACGGTGCGCGGAAATTTGCTCCAGATGTTGCCGATCGGCTGCAAGCGCGTCTTCATCACTCCTTCCTGAAGTTCGCTCGTGATTTGATCGAGCCGCTGCGTCGTCCCGAGCAGCCCATTTTCTTCAAGCGTGTGCGTGTATTGCAGAATCTGGTTGCGCGCTAGGACGAGCTCTCCGACGAGATTCATCAATCCATCGAGCAGCGAAACATCGACGCGGATGGTGCTCTCGGCGGCTCTCTGTGATTTTGCGGCTTGCTGCGCCTGCAGCGCTTCAAGCACTTCGTGCGGCTTGGCGACTTGCTGCTCGACCAATATTTCGCCCAGGCGGCGCGGGTCGCCTTGCTCCTGCCTCTCGATCGCGTCGGCGATGTCGCTGGGCTTCGCGATTCCTCTCTCGATGAGAATCTTGCCGAGAGCCGGCATCGGCGCGGCCGGTTCGTCGTCCAGTTTCGGCGGGTCGGGCTGTGGCGTAATAGCGGTGGGTGGCGGGTTTTCCGCCCGGGGGTCCTCAAGCAGCCGCGCCAGTGTTCCGATCAACTCGCGGTCGTCGCGCTCCCCTTCCTGGCCGGTGGAATCGATGCTCGCCAAGATCTCCCGCACCGCATCGACCAGCGCCAACAGTGCTGTGGTAATTTCGGGATTCAGCGTGAGTTTGCCGTCGCGCATCCGGCTCAGCAAATTCTCGCCAACGTGCGTCACCGCTTCGAGCTTGCCCAACGCCAGAAATCCCGACGAGCCCTTGATCGTGTGAATCGTCCGGAAGATGCTGGCCAGCGTCTCCCGGTCGGTAGGATCGTTTTCGAGAATGACGAGCTCGCGGTCGAGCCGATCCAGGTTCTCGTAGCTTTCGATGACAAATTCCTTAAGAATATCGGCGTCGTTCACCGGAGACACCACCCTCTTGCGCGCGGCTAGCCCTGTCGTCGGAAGACCCTGATTCGCATATCGGCACAGAGATGCGAAACTTTATTTGCGTTGAACCGCGATCGGATCGCCGGAGCGTCGGCGTCTCTCGATGAACCGCGAGTATGTGGGCGCCCGCGAGCATGCAGGCTTCCGCGCGCACGCGCCGTACCACTGGAATGGATTTTTGTTCGCTTCGGGATTAGAGAATTTTCATGGAAGGCCGCGCCCTGCGCTCACCCATCGACCGCCCATCGACCGCCCATCGAGGGATCTTAATGTGCCGAGGTGAAAGCGGATTCGGGGAGGGATGCCGCCTGCGCGAGAGTGGCGTCGAGATTTTTCTTTACGACGGCCGCTTCGCCGCCGAGGCGCGCCTCCGCAGCGCGGCGAGTCTTTGTCACCGTGTCGAGCTCCGTGCCTTGCGTTGCGCCGAGCAATTCTTCCGCGTGCAGGAAGCAGGCATACGCGAGGCGCGCCGGCAGATTTCTACGCGACAGGAACTGGCCATAGTTGAACCAGTCGGCCGCGGCGGCGAGCGCATCGCCCGAGCGCGCATCGAGCGCGAGCCCCTGCTGGTACGCGTGAGCCGCCTCGCCCGCGTGTCCCGCCGAGTCGAGCGCATCGGCGAGATGCGCGAGCGCAAGGCTCTGAACCTTGGTGTCGCCTGAATTGGCGGCTAGCGCCGCGGCCTGGCGATAGGCGACGGTTGCCTGATCGGACTGGCGCGTCTGCGCGTATGCATCGCCTAGTTCGACTTCGACGGCCGCGCGCGGATTCGGCGCTCGACTGTTCGTAGCCGGCGCAATCGCCGGCGAATTTGCCGTCAGCTGCAGGTACGCTTCGAAGTGATGGATCGCGGGGGCGGGCTGCCCGCCGCGTGCGAGCGTTTCGGCCAGATACAATTGCGCATTTTTCTGCGATGGATCGATGTCGATGGCTTTCTCCCAATCCTCCACTGCTTCATCGGAATGGCCCAGGCGTATCGCGAGCAATCCGGAGTTCACCAGCGCGTCGGTGTTCCGCGGAAAGCGCGTGAGCATTTGTTGATAGTGCGCGTAGGCTTCGTCGTAGCGGCCTGCTTCGATCAGCATGCGCGCGCGCCATTCCTGCGGGATGGGATTGGAAGGATTCACTTCTTCAGCGCGCGCCGCCGCAGCGAGCGCTTCGTCGCTATGCCCCGCTTGCGCGGAGACACGCGCGATGCGCATCTCGAGTGAGCTGTCGTAGGGATTGAGATTCGCCGCGTCGACGAGATGCGTCAAATTGCCTTCATCCGTTGCGATGTAATAGCGCGCCAGATCGACGCCACCCAGCAAAAACAGAAGAGCCGCCATCCCGACGCGAAATGCATGCGCGCCCGCGCCCTGGCCGCCCAGCCATTTCGCCGATTTGCGGGCCGTCGCCGCCGGGCGCTTCTCGCCGCGATCGACGAGCAACGACGAGACGCGCGTGTCGCGCAGTTTCCATATCGCGCCGTCGAGCATGAAGTGATGGATATTCACGAGCGCCGTAAAAATCAGGAAGCTCACCGCGAAGTCGTAGTGAAACGCGTAACTCACGAGCCACGGCCCGGCGATAAAGAGTCCAATGCCGCCTGCGATCAGCGTCGCGAAGTACATCGGCATGCGCCACGCCGAGTTGCCCGCCGCGCGCGCTTCGCGCCGTGCGTAGTAGCTGGTGATCCACAAATATTGCGTCGAGTGCAGAAGCGCCAGGATGCCGCTGCTGTAGCGCGTTTGCGGCACGGCCAGGCGATATCCGAATTCGAGGGCCGTAGGCAGAACGAACCATAGCGACTGCGTGAGCAGCAGCGTCAACGGTGCGGTCATCGACTTCCAGCCGCTGCGTCCGATCCAGCGCGCAAAGACCCAACCGGCGAGAAACACGAAGAGGACGCCCGAGCCCACGCGGAGCGGAATCGAAAGCCGCAGAGGCAGATTGAGCGACAGAATCAGCGGATCATTCGACACTCCGGTGTGAAAACTTGCCAGCAGCATCACGTAGGACGCGATGAAGGCGGCCTTGAGCATCCGGCGCTCGCCGTCTTTCACTGTTGTGCCGCCCCGGCGGACAAACATCATCAGCAAACCAAAATTTTGGCCCGTGTAGTGCCACGGGCTCCAGTCGATATAGAGCGTGAAGATCCAGGGCACGAGCCGGAAATTGGCGTGCGCGAAGATGGCGGTGAGCGCCAGGAGAGCCGTCAGGTGCAGCGTGAAGATGCGATATTTTTGGAATTCCTCACGCGTGTGATAGGCGCGATACACCGTGGCCATGAAGTGCGGATAGTTGAAGATCAGCGCGAGCGCATAGAACGCGATCGCCCATTGGCGCGCGTGAGACGCGGCAATCCATGCCGCGAGCAGCAGCGGCGCCGACCATCCTCCACAGCCTACCAGCAGGTCGAGTTTCGGCCCGTAAATCCAGGGCGAAGCGCTCGCCTGCGGTTTTCCACCGGGCGACGCACCGGAGGTCATCTCCGCCGGCGCTTCCATTGTCGCTGTCGCATTCGACATCGCTTCGATGCTAGACAGCAGTTACACAACGGTCAACGACGTGAAACCGGGCGATGCGCTACGGGTAAACCGCAAGAATTAGCTGAGGACAAGATCGGCGCCGGCGTTGCACTCGGCGCTTCAATTGTGGGGGATGATCTTCTGCAGACTCAGCGCGTCAATCGCGCCGCAGCGTGCGGACAATTTCCTGCGCGATCTGCCGCGCCCGCGGCAAATCTCCCGGGTCCAGGCTGATGGCGGCAACGCGCGCGTGGCCTCCGCCGCCATACTTCTCGGCGAGTGACGCTAAATTGACTTCCGCATCCACTTCCTTCCACGGATTCGTGCCCACGGAAACTTTCGCGCGCAGCGGCGACGCGCTCACGCCGACGGAATAGAGGCTCTCCGGATGAAGATAGTACGGAATGAATTTGTTGTATCCCTCGAGATCGAGATCGCTGACATCGAAATAAATCACGCCATCGGAGGCCTGCGCGCGCTCGCGCATGATATCCATCGAGCGCCGGTGCCTTTCGAGAAGCGGCCCCAGATGTTTCTCCACGATGGGCAGCTTCACCATTTCGGCCAGCGAAATCGTGGCGAGATAGGGAATCAGCTTCGGCACCAGATCGGGTTCGGGCGCCGCTTCGATTACAAGAGCGAGTTGCATGGCCGGCTCGGCGAGGCCGACCGCGACATCCGGCGAGGCAAATTGCGCGCCGTCGATGACGTCGCCCCAGTGAATCAACTCAGCCAGCGGCTTGGCATCAAATCCGAATTTTTCCGAGGCAATCGTCGCCAGAAATTTTGTGCAGGATTTGTACGTCGGATCGTAAAACTTTTTACCTGAGCGATCGGCGCGGAAGTGGGCGGCATCGGCGGGCGTGAGAAACGCGCTCTGATGATGATCAAACCACCAGGTCAGCCGCGGCGAACTCGAATATTTGAAATCGACGATGGCGTTTTCATCGCCGTCGAAGACGTCCTCCTCGAACGGCTTCGAGGCTTTGTGCGTCATGCCGGTGTATCGAAACTCCGCTTGCGGATTGATTCGCTCGCGATAGAAGCGCGAGAAAATCGCCGCTGACGAAGCGCCGTCGAAACATTTGTCGTGGAAAAATATCCGGACGTTCACACTTACTCCCGGCGACGGCGCTCGCACAGCACGCCATCCGCACGCACAGAAAACCAGAAAGGATGGCTGTACAGCCGCCGATTGTCAAGTGGCAACGTCCGGAATGCGAAATCAGCGGACGCGGGACGTCGCTGACGTGCTGAAGATTTCACCCAGCCGCGCGCAGGAATGCCGCAGCGCGCGGACGAGCGCGTTTCAAAACGGCGGTCTACTTCCCAGCGATCCCGTCGGCGATGTTCGCCGCAACCGGGAGCCGAAACAGTTCATGCTGGTACGCCTTCACCATCAATAGGATCCAGAGCACGAACGTGATCACGCTGATGCACCAAAAAAGCAGCCCGAACAGTCCGAAGGTGAAGATGCCGCTCATTCCGCCCATAAAAGCCAGGCCCATGCGCAGCACAGTCAGCGCTCCGAAGACGACAATCGATTGCGCCGCGTGGAACTTTACAAACGGCCGCTTGTCGATCAGCAGAAAAATCAAACCGGTAACCCAGCCCACCGCATAGCACAAAAGGCCGGCCACATTTTCTTGAAGTCCTGATTCGCCTGTCGCTGCACTCACTGTCGCACCTCCCGCTGGAGTCGTAGCTGAAATCGCGCCGGGCGCCGAGCCTGCCGCCACCGACGCACCGCACTTCGGACAAAACCCTGCGCCATCTGTTACTTGCGAACCGCACTTGGCACAAAACGCCATGAAAACCCTCCGAGGACATGGGAACCTTGCATTGGCCGCGTAGCCTAGCAAAAGCAGCCTAAGCCAGCAAGCTCAATTGGAACCGATCTGGGAATTCAGTAGAATGCTGCGAATTTTGTCGAACTCGACTGGAAACGCGCGTGTTCTCGCCTACTAACGCGTTGCGGCCAACGCGATTCGGTCCGTGTTCCGCTTGCTTTCTCTGGGCTTTAGCCTTCTTCGTTGACGCCCTCCTCGCCCTGGCCCTTCCGGAAATGATGGGACGCCAGCTTACGTAGTGGTCGATTTCGCCGTGTCCTTGCCCTTATACTATCCGCATAGACGCTGCGGAAGTGGCGGAACTGGCAGACGCGCAAGACTTAGGATCTTGTGGCCGAAAGGCCGTGGGGGTTCAACTCCCTCCTTCCGCACCAAAGTTTCATGCCAGGAACGTTTTGTGGCCGGCGCGCATCGCGCTTGGCGACACCACAATGCGCCGCGGCTAACTCTGCGCTAATCCCAGCTGGCGAAATTCGAGGAAATTTCACGGAATATTCGCTTGCCCATGCGCACGGCATCGCGCACCATGGGTGCACCAGCGCCGTTGCGGCCCAGTCGCTGATTTCCACGGGGTTGTACCTGAGATCCGAATGAAAAAATGGGTTTTTATCGTGTGCGCCGCAACGCTGCTCTCCGGCTGCAAGACCGTCGAGAAGCTTGCCAATCCGTTCAACGCCTCGACCGGCTGGGAACAGTGGAGCAAGAGCTCCGCCGCTGTGTACACGGGTCCGTCGCGAATCATCTCCGATCCAACGGTTATTCCGGATGAATCGGTATTCCGGCTGGTCTACACGAGCGTGGATCTCACTGATCCGAACCCACACGCGACCCTCTCGCTCGCCACTTCGACCGACTCGCTCTCCTGGGCGCCGGTTCCGAACGCGACCGGCGACGGTTTCCGCGGCGAAATTCTCGGTGGCCGCGATGGACAGTGGGACGAAAATCTCGAGACGCCGTTCCTGATGAAGACGCTGAACGGCTACTACCTTTATTATTCCGGTTATCGCGACGGCATGACTTCGGGTGAACCCGCCAAGGGTTTGCCCGCTTCGCTCGGTGTTGCGACCTCGCGCGACGGCGTCACCTTCACGCGTCTGCAATCCGAACCGATTCTCACGCCGACGGAAGGCAGCTTCGACGCCGATGCAATTTACAGCCCCGACATCATTCCATATGAATCCGGCTACTTGATGGTTTATGCGGGGCATTGCTATAAGCATTGCCCCGGCGCGCCGGGCGTGCGCATTCTTGCGGCGACATCGCCGGACGGAATTCACTGGACGAAACTCGATCAGCCGCTGCTTTCGGCTGCTCCGACGCCTGCGTGGATGCGTGATGGCGTCGCCGAGCCCGCCATTCTTCTCGGGCCTGACGGTGACCTGTATCTCTTTTTCACGGGCGTGCAAGGCCCGCAGCACGTGATTGGCGTCGCGCGCGCGGCTTCGCTCACGAGCGCCTGGGACATTAATCCCGATCCGATTGCCGCGCCAACCGCGGGCGGCTTCGACGAGGCCGGCGATGTCGCGCCGACGGTCGTGCTCGAAGACGGCGTCGTGCGCATGTGGTTTAGCGCGACGAATTCCGCCGGACAATATTCGATCGGCTACGCCGAAGCGCCGTGGCCGTTGCGCCATGCTCCGAGTCATTCTTCGCGTCCAGTCTTCGCGCTAGGAACCGCGCTCGGCCAGTAAGCTGTTCGCGTCAGCGCGAGAATAATCCAATCTCCACACCCTGATTTTCATCGCGATTAAAACACGCGAGCGACCTGCGTCTCCGGATGCGTGACACTTTCCCCGCTACAATTGCGTTTGGCCGCGAACAGTGGCTAAATCCCACGGGATGGCGCTGCGATCGCCGATAACGTCAGCACGCGAGGCATAACATGAACCAAGCGGAACGTTGGCCTGCACTTCCCTTCGCGGAGTGGAAGGAAACTTACGCCACGCTGCATATGTGGACCCAGATCATCGGCAAGGTGCGCCTGGCGCTCAGCCCCAACGTCAATCATTGGTGGGGCACCGCGCTCTACGTGACGTCGCGGGGCTTGACGACGTCCGCGATTCCTTACGAAAAGGGAATATTCGAAGTGCAATTCGATTTCATCGCCCACAGCCTGGAAATTACGACGAGTCTAGGTGACAGACGGGCGTTCCGTCTGGCGCCGTGCACGGTTGCGGAATTCTATGCGGAATTCATGGACGCGCTGAACTCCCTCGGGATAAACGCGGACGTGTGGTCGATGCCCGTCGAGGTGCCGCGCCCCGTTCGATTCAATCTCGACAAGAGTCACGCATCGTATGACAGTGAATACGCGCATCGTTTTTGGCAGATTCTCGCCAGCGTGAATCCCGTTTTTCAGAAATTTCGAGCCGGGTTCATCGGAAAATGCAGCCCCGTCCATTTCTTTTGGGGAAGCTTCGATTTGTGCGTGACGCGGTTCTCCGGCAGGCGCGCGCCGGATCGTCCGGGCGCCGACAAAATTACAAAGGAAGCGTATAGCCACGAAGTCATCAGCGTCGGATTTTGGCCGGGCGATGGAGAAAGCATCAAGGATGCGGCCTTCTACGCCTACGCGGCTCCTGAGCCGCCGGGGTTTAAGAGCAGTGCCGTGCGCCCCGCGAAGGCATTCTATGGCGCGCAGCAAAGCGAGTTTTTCCTGATGTATGACGATGTGCGATTGTCGGATTCTCCCGAACGCGCCGTGCTCGAGTTTTGCAAGAGTACGTACGACGCCGGCGCCAATCTTGGGAATTGGGATCGGGCGGAGCTGGAGAGATCACCCGACTGACCTCTGACTTCGACTCCCCAGCAATTCACGCGAGACTCCACTGCCGCGCGTAAGTTGACGGCGGGCGCGAGTTTGCTATACTAAAGTTTCCCGAATGGAATTGAACGGCGGCGGTTTCCTGCCCTTTATCGAACCATTCCGGCGAATGGCAGAAAATCCAGAGGACGCTTCGGCGCTCCCAGTTCGGAATCAACGCGAGATCCAATCGACGGGACACTAACTGAGCCATGACCGAAGCAAGCTGCAAACGGGAACTCCAGCTCGAGATTCCCGCCGACAAAATTCGCAAGGTAAGTGACAAGATCGCGCGCGACCTAGCGCGCGTCGCGCGCGTCCCCGGATTTCGTCCCGGCAAGGCGCCGGTCACGCTGATCCAGAGGCGATTTGCAGATGACATCAAGGGCGAAGTTTTGGAATCCCTCGTGCCCGAGTATCTGAATCAGGCGCTCGAGGAAAAGAAAATGATTCCGGTGAATCGCCCGGAAGTGGATCAACTCGATTATCCCGCGGAAGGTCCGGTGAAATTCCGCGCGACATTCGAGGTGCTGCCAGAATTCGAGCTCGGTGAATATAAAGGACTCGAAGTCGAGGTGGAAGGCATCGAGGTCGGCGACGCCGAAATCGACAAGGCCATCGAAGAGCTCCGCGAGCGCGCCGCGACGTACGCTCCCGTCGAGGGCCGCGCGATTCAGGACGGCGATTACGCGCAACTGAAATTGATCGGTGTGCCGGCCGAAGGCGGCGAGCCGATTCAGGCGGACAACGTTCTCTGCCACATCGGCGCGGAGGAAACGCTGGAAAGCTTTACGACGAATCTGCGTGGTGCGAAGGCCGGCGAATCTAAAACCTTCGAGGCGAAGTACCCAGAGGATTATCCCGATCCAAAGCTCGCGGGGAAAGCGTACAACTACACGGTGGAAGTTCTGGGCATCAAGGAAAAGAAGCTGCCCGAAGTGAATGACGAATTCGCGAAGGACGTGGCCGCCGAAGTGGGTGGCGTCGCGACCGTCGCCGAGCTGCGCGCGAAAGTGAAGGAACGCCTCGACGCCATGCGCGAGCAGCACCAGCGCGAGCAGGCGCAGGAAAAAATTCTCGAGATGCTCACGAAGAGCCACGACTTCCCTGTCCCCGAATCGCTGATCGAACATCAAATGGATGCGCGGCTCGAGCGCGTGGTGAGGTCGCTTGCGGCGCAGGGCGTTGACCCGCGCGCCGTGAATGTGGACTGGGTCTCGCTGCGCAAGCGGCAACAGGAACGCTCGGCCGGCGATGTGAAGGCCGAATTGATCGTTGACCGCATCGCCACAGCCGAAAACATCGATGCGACCGACGAAGACGTCGAAAAGGAGATCGCACATCTCGCATCGCATAACAACGAAGCGCCCGAAGCCTTGCGCGCGCGCTTGACAAAGCAGGGAGCGCTCGATAGGATTAAATCGAAATTGCGCAGCGACAAAGCAATCGAGTGGCTCTACCGCCAGTCCCGGATCAAGACGACAGCCAAAAGTGAGAAATAGTTTCTGGTTCGGGCTCCTCAGCGCATTACAGATTTCCCGATGAGACATATGGACGAACAGACTCTGCGAGCGACAACTCTTGTGCCGATGGTGGTCGAGCAGACCAATCGCGGCGAGCGCGCCTACGATATTTATTCTCGGTTGCTGAAGGACCATATTATTTTCCTGGGGACGCCGATCGACGATCACGTGGCGAACCTGGTGACAGCGCAGTTGCTCTTTCTCGCCTCCGAGGATCCGGAGAAGGACATTTCGATTTACATCAATTCGCCGGGCGGCTCCATATCGTCGGGCATGGCGATTTACGACACGATGCAGTTCGTGAAACCGGACGTGGTGACCTACTGCGTGGGCCAGGCGGCGTCGATTGCGGCGGTGCTCCTCGCGGCCGGGTCGCCGAAAAAACGCTACGCCCTGCCGAATTCGCGCGTCCTCATTCACCAGCCGTGGATGTCGGGACTTTCGGGCCAGGCCACGGACATTGATATTCACGCGAAGGAAATCATTCGCACGCGCGAATCCTTGAACAAGCTGCTCTCTCATCACACGGGTCAGGCCGTGTCCAAGATCGAAAAAGATGTCGAGCGGGATTTCATCATGACGGCGCAACAGGCGAAGGAGTATGGTCTCGTTGATGAGATTATTTCGAAGCATCGCTGACGCTGCCGGCCCCTTGGGCGTTGTTCCAACTGCCGGCCCGGTCGGCGACGTTCCAAAGGGTTAGTAGCGAACCCGATGAAAATCCTCCCTCCCGCCCTCCTGCGTCGTAGAATCAAACCCAGAAACACGCCCGGCGGGAAAACCGCGGGGAGGCGATAGGCTCTGTGAAACGATTCACCCCAGAAGAACCGTTGCGCTGCTCGTTCTGCCATAAGTCGCAGGAGCAGGTCGAGAAACTGATCAGTTCGCCGTCGGAGTATCCGCGCTCGTATATTTGCAACGAGTGCGTGGGCGTCTGCCAGCAGATTCTCGAGGACGAGAAGCGCGAGCAGGCCAGCCCGGCGAACAAGCGTTTGCCGCGGCCGCCCGAAATCAAGGCGTTTCTGGACGGCTACGTTATCGGGCAGGAGAAGACGAAGAAGAAGCTGGCGGTGGCGGTTTACAACCATTACAAGCGAATATTCTTGAACCGGCAGCCGAGCGACGTAGAGCTCACCAAATCGAATATTTTGCTGATCGGGCCGACAGGGACGGGCAAGACGCTTCTGGCGCAGACGCTGTCGCGCATGCTCGAAGTGCCCTTCGCAATCGTCGACGCTACCACGCTGACGGAAGCGGGCTACGTCGGCGAAGACGTCGAAAATATTATTTTGAAGCTGCTGCAGGCCGCCGATGGCGACGTCCAGCGCGCGCAGCAAGGCATCATCTATATCGACGAGATCGACAAGATTTCAAAGAAGGACGAGAACCCTTCGATCACCCGCGACGTTTCCGGGGAAGGCGTGCAGCAGGCGCTGCTGAAAATTCTCGAAGGCACGGTCGCGAACGTGCCCCCGCAGGGTGGACGCAAGCATCCGCACCAGGAATTTACGCCGGTGGATACGACGAGCATTCTTTTCATATGCGGCGGAGCGTTCGTGGGCCTCGAAAAAATCATCGAGCGGCGGACGGGCCAGAAATCGCTGGGCTTCCATGCCGATACGCAGCCGGCCACGCCGACGCGGCGAAACATTGAAATGCTCGAGCAAGTGCAGCCGACGGATTTGATCCGTTACGGCCTGATTCCCGAATTTGTGGGACGCTTGCCGGTGGCGGGCGTGCTCAGCGATCTCGACAAGCCTGCGTTGGTCCGCATTCTCACCGAGCCGAAAAACGCGCTGGTGAAACAGTATCAGCGGCTTTTTGAATTCGAGAATGTGCGGCTGCGGTTCACCGACGATGCCCTCGAAACGGTGGCCGATCTCGCGCTGCAGCGGAAAGTCGGTGCGCGCGGATTGCGCATGATTCTCGAAGATCTGATGCTCGAGATGATGTACCACTTGCCCGCGCAGCGGAAATTGCGCGACTTCGTCGTCAACGCGGAGATGGTCAAGAGCCGCGAAATCAACTGGAGCCTGCTGGAAAAGGCGGGATAGCTTTTGGGATCAAGGGGCCTCATGTTTAACCGCGACAAAATCGATGTGAAACGCGTGCCCATGATGCCGGTGCGCGACATGGTCATCTTCCCGCAGATGATGACGCCGTTCATCGTCGGGCGCGAAGCATCCGTGCGGGCGCTTGAAGAAGCCCTGGCCGGCGAGAAGAAGATTTTTCTTGCCACGCAGCACGACGCCTCCGTCGATGATCCGAAGCCGGAAGAAATTTATCAGGTAGGAACGCTAGCGAACATCGTGCAGAGCGTGAAGCTACCCGATGGAAATATCAAGGTTCTGGTGGAAGGCTCGGAGCGCGCGAAGATCGTTTCGGTGACGAGCGACGAAGGATTCTTCCGCGCGTCGATTCGCATCGTGCCGCTGAAGACCGAGCCCATGCCGCAGACCGAGCAGGCTTCCACGCGCGTCACGGGACTCTTCGAACAGTACGTCAAGCTCTCGCAGAGTCTGAACTACGACACGATGATCGCCGCGGTGCGCGTCGAGGACGCCAACAAACTTTCCGATGCGATCGCCGCGAACCTGCAGATTCCGGTGGAAGAAAAGCAGGAACTGCTCGAGCTGTTCGATCCGCTTGAGCGCTTGAACCGCATCGGCGACATTCTCGAAGTCGAAATCGAAAAGCTGAACGTCGATCGCACCATCAATACGCGCGTGAAGCGCCAGATGGAGCGCGCGCAGAAAGAGTACTACCTCAACGAAAAATTGAAAGCGATTCAGAAAGAGCTCGGCCGCGGCGAAGCGAGCGAGATCGACCAGCTCAAGAAGAAGATCGAAACCTCTGGCATGCCCACCGACGTGCAGGAAAAGGCACTGCAGGAGCTGAAGCGGCTCGAGATGATGCCGCCCATGTCGGCCGAGTCCACCGTTTCGCGGAATTATCTCGACTGGATGCTGGCGGTGCCGTGGAAAAAACGCTCGCGCGAGTTGCGCGACATCAAAGCGGCGGAGCGCATCCTGCACGAAGATCACTACGGGCTCGACAAAATCAAGGACCGCATCCTCGAATTCCTGGCGGTGCGGCAACTCGTGAAGAATCCGAAGGGTTCGATCCTCTGCTTCCTCGGGCCTCCGGGCGTGGGCAAGACTTCGCTCGCCATGTCGATCGGCCGCGCCACGGGCCGCAAGTTCGTGCGCGTATCGCTCGGCGGCGTGCGCGATGAAGCTGAGATTCGCGGCCACCGCCGCACTTACATCGGCGCGCTGCCCGGCCAGATCATTCAAATGATGCGCAAGGCGGGCACGATAAATCCCGTGTTCGTGCTGGATGAAGTGGACAAGATGTCGATGGATTTTCGCGGCGATCCGTCCGCGGCGCTGATGGAAGTGCTCGATCCGGAACTGAACCACGCCTTTACCGACCACTATCTCGACGTCGAATACGATCTCTCGAAGGTGATGTTCGTCTGCACGGCGAACGTGCTGCACACGGTTCCGCAACCGTTGCAGGACCGCATGGAAGTCCTGCGCATCCCGGGGTACACCGAACAGGAAAAATACGAGATCGCCAAGCGCTACCTGATTCCCAAGCAGCGCGAAGCAACAGGGGTCACTGAGAAGAATGTCCAGTTCACCGATCCGGGCGTGACGCATATTATCCGCCACTACACCCGCGAATCGGGTGTCCGGAATATGGATCGCGAGGTGGCGAATATCTGCCGGAAGGTGGCGCGCAAAGTCGTGACCGACGGTAAGGACTTCCACGTCGAGATCACGCCGGCCAATGCGGGCGAATATCTTGGCGTTATTAAGTTCCGCGATTTCTGGGCGGAGAAGAAGAATGAAATCGGACTCGCGGTCGGGCTGGCGTGGACCGAAGTCGGCGGCCAGGTGCTTTCCACCGAAGCGCAAGTGATGCAGGGAAAAGGCCGGCTGACGCTGACCGGGAAACTCGGCGACGTCATGCAGGAATCGGCGCAGGCGGCGATGAGCTATGTCCGCTCGCGAAGCTACCTCTTTGGCCTCCCGAAAGATTTCTACCGCCATATCGACATTCACATGCACGTACCCGAGGGCGCGATCCCGAAAGACGGTCCGTCGGCGGGCATCACCATCTGCACGGCGATCGTCAGCGCGTTGACGCGCATTCCCGTCCGCTGCGACGTGACCATGACCGGCGAGATCACCCTGCGCGGAAAGGTGCTGCCCATCGGTGGCGTGAAGGAAAAATTGCTGGCTGCGCATCGCCTCGGGTTGCGCACTGTGATCCTGCCCAAGGACAATGAAAAGGATCTCGAAGAAATCCCCGCCGAAATTCAGGCGGAAATGTCCATCCGCTTCGTCGAGATGATGGACGAAGTGCTGGCGGTGGCGCTCGAGACGCCGCTGCCCATCGCGGGCCACCCGCCGGTTGCGGAAGTCGAGCCCGGTTTCGGCGAGGATGTCGCTCAGGATAGTAAGCTGACCAATTGAATTTCCTCGGCGTTTCCCGCATTAGCCCGATTTTCGAATCATGGCGGGGCGGGACAATCGCACTGTTCGTACGGGAACCCGTTTAGGAGTCTGGACGCAGCCGCTGGCGTAATCGTTCTCCTGCCCGGAGTCCAATCGGAATACATTTTTGTCTGAGTGTTAACGTGAAGAAGGAAAAAAACAAAATGAGTGTAAGTCTTGCAGAACTGAAGGATAAGAACATCACCGACCTGGCAAAAATCGCCAAGGAATTGAATATTCCAGGGTCGAGCGGCATGCGCAAGCAGGAGCTGATCTTTCAGATCCTGCGCGCCCAAACGGAGATGAACGGCTTGATCTTCTCGGAAGGCGTCCTCGAATGTCTCCCGGACGGCTTCGGGTTTCTCCGCGCGCCGGAGTACAACTATCTCCCCGGACCGGACGACATCTACGTCTCGCCGTCACAGATTCGCAAGTTCGATCTGCGCACGGGCGATACCGTCTCCGGCCAGGTACGTCCGCCGAAGGACGGCGAGCGGTATTTCGCGCTGATCAAAGTCGAAGCGGTCAATTTCGAAGATCCGGAAGTCGCGCGCAATAAGATTTTCTTCGACAACTTGACGCCGCTCTATCCGCAAGAGCGCATTCGTCTTGAAACCACGAAAGACAATCTGACCGGGCGCGTGCTCGACATGCTCTGCCCCATCGGCAAGGGCCAGCGCGGATTGATCGTCGCGCCGCCGCGCACCGGCAAGACCATGATGCTGCAATCCATCGCGAATTCGGTTACCACCAATCATCCCGAAGTCGCGCTAATCGTTCTGCTCATCGACGAGCGGCCCGAGGAAGTCACGGACATGCAGCGCACCGTGAAGGGCGAAGTCATCAGCTCGACCTTCGACGAGCCGCCGCAACGCCATATTCAAGTGGCGGAAATGGTGCTCGAAAAGGCCAAGCGGCTGGTCGAGCACAAACGGGACGTCGTCATTCTTCTCGACTCGCTTACCCGCCTGGGGCGGGCCTATAACGCTGTCACGCCGCCTTCGGGCAAGGTGCTCTCCGGCGGTATCGACGCGAACGCCTTGCAGCGCCCACGGCGCTTCTTTGCCGCGGCCCGCAATATAGAAGACGGCGGCTCGCTAACCATCATCGCCACGGCCCTGATCGACACGGGCAGCCGCATGGACGACGTGATCTTCGAGGAATTCAAGGGCACCGGCAATATGGAAATCAATCTCGACCGGCGCCTGGTGGACAAGCGCGTCTTCCCGACCATCGACATCAACCGCTCGGGCACGCGCAAGGACGAACTGCTCCTTCCCGCCGATGAGTTGAACCGCATCTGGGTGCTTCGCAAGGTGCTCAGTCCGCTTTCCACCGTCGAGGCCATGGAACTCCTTCTCGGCCGGCTGTCCAAGTCCAAGAACAATGCGGAATTTCTTTCGTCCATGTCGAGCCCGACTTAGTTCAGAATCATAAAGCCGGCTGTACATCCCCTTCTCTTCCGGCAGGAAATCACGCGGCCGTGTGTGGCCGGAGGTGATGGGGATGATGAAGCGTTTTCTAGCGCGCCAACCGATCTTCACTCCGCACAAAGCTGTCTTCGGATACGAACTGCTTTGCCGCAACGGCCCGGAGAACTTTTTCCATAAGGGCGACTCCGCGCTTGGGTCGTCGGCGGCCGTTGATGATCTGTTTCTCTTCGGCCTCGACCGGCTGACGCAGGGGCGGCTCGCGTTCATCAATTGTTCGCGCGAATTTCTCGTGCGCGAGTACCTGTCGCTGCTGCCGCGCGACCTCGTCGTCGGCGAAATACTCGAGAATCTGCAGCCCGACGCTGAAACCCTCGAAGCTTGCCGGCGGTTGAAGAACGCCGGCTACCGTTTTGCACTGGATGATTTCGTCGACGTGCCGGAAGCGCGGCCTTTTATCGAAGTCGCCGATTTCATCAAGGTGGATTTCCTCACCACTAGCCCGCCCGAACAGGAACGCCTGGCGCGCAATTTCACGCGTCACGGCATACCGCTAGTCGCGGAAAAGGTCGAGACGCATGAAATCTTCAAGCAGGCCGTCGACATGGGCTATTCTTTTTTTCCAGGGCTATTTCTTCTGCCGGCCGCAAATGCTCGAACGCCGCGATATTCCGGCATACAAGCTGAATTATCTGCGCGTCCTGCAGGCGGTGAATCGGCGCGAAATCGATATTGCCGAGGTCACTGCGATCATCAAACAGGAGGCGTCGCTGAGTTATCGCTTGCTGCGCTACCTCAACTCGCCCGCGTTCGGGCTCGTCGCGGAGGTCCATTCGATTCCGCACGGCCTCTCGCTGCTCGGCGAAAATGGCGTTCGAAAATGGGTTTCGCTCGTCTCCGTGGCCGCGATGGGCGAAGACAAGCCCGGCGAACTCATCATGTTGCCGCTCGTCCGCGCGCGATTCTGCGAACTGCTAGCCCCGCCGGCGGGGTTGCGCAACAGCGAGAACGATCTTTTTCTGATGGGCTTGCTCTCGGCGATGGATGCCATTCTCGACATGCCGATGTCGAAAATTCTCGCGGAGATTTCCGTCAATGATGACATCCGCGACGCACTCCTCGGTCAGCCGGGCCGCTTCCGCGCGGTGTATGAAATCGCTGTGAATTACGAGACGGGCACGTGGGAACAACTTGCCGATCCCGCCGAGGAACTCGGCTTGACCGAAGACGTGATCCCGGATCTTTTCATGCAGGCACTCGAGTGGGCCAAGCACGTCATCGCGGGCAATCCCGCGCCGGTGACATCGTAAGACGCTTCGATTTGAAAATCGAGGACTACGGCTCGCTCAGGATCGCCGCGCGGCCTAGTCCCGTCGGAGAGCTTGCGCGGGATCAATCCGCGCGGCCTTTCGCGACGGCATCCAGGCCGCCAGAAACGTCACGATCAGCAGCAGTCCGGCCGACATACCGAGCGTGCGCGCGTCAGTTCCCGAAATGTTGTAAAGCACGGACGCCATCGCGCGTCCTACGACGAGTGATCCAGCCGCGCCCAACACGATTCCTGCGCCCGCCCAGCGTGACGCGCGCGCGAGGACGAGACGCGCGATTTTTCCGGGCGTCGCGCCGAACGCCATCCGTATGCCGATTTCCCGCGTCCGCTGAGCCACAAGGAAGGAAACCACGCCGTAGAGGCCGATCGCTGACAGAGCCGCGCCGATCGCGGCGAACAGCGTCAGCAGCGAGGCATTAAACCTCGGCCGCGCCGCGAGTTTTCCCACGCGTCCGTCCATCGTTTCGATCGCAATCGGCAGCGTGGGATCGAGTCCGGCCACAACCTGCCGCGTCCAATTCGCGATCACCGCCGGGGCCAAGGCGCTGCGGATAATGATGCTCGCGCCCCGGTCGAATTCCGGCGGCGCGTTTTCGCCCGGTGCATTCTCCGTGCCGTGCTTCCGCACCAGATAGTATTCGGGATCGTCCGGCGCGAGCAGTCCTCCATTTTTCACGTTTCCGGCGACGCCAATCACCGCGAACCACGGGCTGCCGGGATGCATCTGGATTCGCTCGCCGAGCGGGTCGCGATTACCAAAAAGCCTTTGCGCCAGCGTTTGGCTTACAAGGACGAGATTTTCGTTTGACGCGCGGTCTCGCTCTTCGAAGCAGCGCCCGCGCACGATGGGAATTCCGAGCGCGGCAAAATATGCGGGCGTGACGTAACGCCAGCCCACCATCCCGCCTGCTTCTTCACTCTGGCGCAATTCGCCCGCAACCTTGAGTGCGTTATACGGCTCCGCGCGCATGATTCCGCTCGGCGGCAGGGTATCGCTCATCGCCAACGCTTCGATCCCCGGCATATGGTTGAGCCGCGATTCGAGCTCTTCAAAGAACGCGTGCCGCTGTTCAGGTTGCGGATAGCTCGATTCGCCGAGAGTCACGTTCGCCGTCAGCACGTGTTCGCTCCGCAATCCAAGCGGTACGGCTTCCACGTTTCGAAAGCTTTGGAGCAACAGGCTCGCGGCGGTCAGCAGCGCGAGCGAAATCGCGATTTGCGCGGCCGCGAGCGATTGCCCCAGCAGATTCCGCCGGACGCCCGCGGTCTGCCCGCCCGCGAGAGATTCCGCGTCGGAGCTTCTGAGCGCTGGGCCAATGCCGAAAAGGATCGCGGAAAGTATCGTCGCGGCCAGCGCGAACCCGAGAACGCGCAGGTCGAGGCTTGCCTGGCTCAAGCGCGGAATTCCATGCGGAGCGATAGCTACGAAAATCCGGAGCATCCATGCCGCGAGCAGAACGCCCAGCGCGCCGCCCGCAAGCCCCAGAACGGCGCTTTCCGTCAACGTTTGCCGGATGAGGCGGCCGCGTCCCGCCCCGAGCGCCGATCGAATTGCGAATTCACGCTGCCGCGACGTCGCTCGTGCCAGCAGCAGGTTCGCCACATTCGCGCACGCAATCAGCAGCAGCGCCGCGACCGCGCCGAGAAGAATCCAGAAGGCCAACCTCACGTCATGCGTCTGCAAATCTCGCACCGGCCGAACGCTCAGCTTCACGTCCTTCCGGAACGGCGCCGGCACGAATCGCAGCGAATCTTCGAAGAGCGGCTGCAGCGCCGCGGCCGCCTGGCCTGCCGTGACAGACGGCTTCAATCGCGCGTAGACGCGCAGCACCGCGCCGGCATTCGGCCTTCGCTGATTCGCAAGATTCAACCGCTCGGGCCACAAGACGTCCACCGGCGCCAGCGTTGGCAGCTCGAAATCCGGCCGCAATACTCCGACGATCGTGGTGAGTTGCTTGTCGAGCGAGATCGTCTTGCCGATGATGCTCGCGTCGCCGCCGAACTCGCTCCGCCAAAATCCATACGAAATCATCGCCACGTCCGGACCGCCGGGCCGGTCTTCGTCGCGCGAAAAATTCCGCCCGAGCAGTGGCTGCAGTCCCAGCGTCGGGAGAAATGTGGATTCGACGTGCAGACAGCCGAGCCGCTCCGGCTTCTCCGTCGTGAGATCGCAATCCTCGACTCCGGCGGCGCTGAACGACGTCATCGCCTCGAACGGCGCCTGCTGCTCGCGCCACACGACGTAATCCGAGCCGAGCAGGAATTCTCGCTGCTCGATGGGCGCGAGATAGCCCACCGTGACGATTCGATCGCCGTCGGGATATGGGAGAGGCCGGAAAAGCGCGCGGTCCACAACGCTGAACACTGCGACGGCCGATCCCACGCCTAGCGCGATCGCCACAAGCGCCGTCAACGCAAAGCCAGTCTCGCGCCGGAAGCCTCGCACGGCGTGCCGCACGTCCGCAGCCAATGTGTCGAGCTCCCGCGTCAGCAATTTCGGCAGCATATCGGCCTCCGCAGTCCAGCCGGGCAGACGAGTCGCACACCCCCGGCGGCCATTAACCGCTTAGACGCCGCTTTTGATTGAAAGTTTCCCGTTGAGCGAGGGCCGAATGGGTTGAGCCGCTGGGATACGAGATGCCGTTACGGCGCTTCTTTTTCGCGGGCTAGCATGACGATGAGGCGCGCGACTTCTTCCGCTTCCATTGCGGAGCTATCTACAAGGACAGCGTCTTCGGCGCGCTTGAGCGGCGAAGTTTCGCGATCCACATCGCGGCGATCGCGCTCGCGCACTTCTTCGATCGTGCGCGCGAGATCGATGGCTTCGCCTTTCTGTTGATGCTCGCGCCAGCGGCGTTGCGCGCGGACTTCGGCCGAGGCCGTGAGATAGATCTTCAAATCCGCGTCGGGGAATACGATTGTGCCGATATCGCGGCCTTCCATGACCACGCCGCCGAGCTGCCCGGCGCGGCGCTGCTCGGCCACCAGAACGCGGCGAACGCCCGCGATCACCGCAATCTTCGACGCCGCCTGCGAGACATTTGCGCTTCGAATTGCTTCACTCACGTCGACGCCATCGAGAAAGATTTTCTGTACGCCATCTTCGTTCCGGAGATCGATGTGCGTCTCGCCGGCCATGCGCGCGAGCTCCTCGCCGGCGTCGAGCGCCACTCCATTGCGCTGCGCCTTCAATGCCAAAGCGCGATACATCGCGCCCGTATCCACGTACACATACCCGAGCATTTCCGCCACGCGACGCGCCACCGTGCTCTTTCCCGATCCCACCGGGCCGTCAATCGCGATGATGAGTTTGCGCATGAGGTGGAGCGAAATCAGATCCGTTTGAAGGCGCGCTCGATGTCGCGCGTCGAGTAGCGCAGCACCACGGGCCGGCCGTGCGGGCAGCTCATCGGGTAATCCGTGCGCGAAAGCTCCGCCAGCAGCCAATCCATCTTCGTGCGATCGAGCGGCGTATTCACTTTGATCGCGGCGTGGCACGAGGTGGACGCCGCGATCTTCGCCTGCAGCGAGTCAATCGAGATCGCCTGATTTTCGCGCGCGATCCCGTCTAAGATCTCAGCGAGCAATTTTTCCGCGTCGCCCGCAGCAATTCCGGCTGGCGCCGCGTGAATCGCCACCGTCCGCGTCCCCATCAGATCGGCTTCGAAACCATTGGCACGCAGTTCTTCGGCGATTTGCTCGAAAATCGCCAGCTGCCGCGGCGAGAGCTCGACCATCAGCGGAACGAGAAGGCGCTGGCCGCCGAGCTCGCCTTCGCGGCGCGCGCGCAGGTGCTGCTCGAAGAGAATGCGCTCGTGCGCCACGTGTTGATCGATGATCCATAGGCCCTCGCCGTTCACCGCGACGATGAAGCTGTTGTTCACCTGACCGAGCGGCTTCAGATCCGCGATGTCTTCCGGGCCCGGCAATGTCGCTGCTGATTCGACCGGCGCGAGAGCCGGCGCTGCGCCCGCGGCAGAGCCAGAGGACGGCGCGGCCACAGCAGCGCTAGGATTTGACCCGCCGGCCGCTGCCGCAGCAGCGGACAGCGCGGCCATCGGAAATTCCAGCGCCCCGTCCGAGCCAAATTGCAGGCGCTGCTCGATCGGCCGCTGCGGCTCGCCGCTCAGCTCGAAGCTGTCGGACCACGGACCACTCGCGCCGGGCGTGATGAAATTGTTGAACGGTGGAATGATCGCGCGCGGCGGCCCCGGCGGGCCCGTTGGGCCCAATGATGCGCCGCCTCCCGCGCCGCCTCCCGCGCCCGAAGCAGCGGCAAATGCAGCCGCCTGCGCCGCCTCCGTCGAGATTTTCTCCGCACCGTTCCCACCGGCAGCCTGCGCGCGTGTCGCGGGAAAGCCGGGAATCGATCGCGCCTGCGAAAGCGCGTGGCGAATCGCGTCGCGCGTGAAGTCATGCACGAATTGCCCGTGCCGGAAGCGCACTTCAATTTTTGCCGGATGAACGTTCACGTCCACTTCCTGATGCGAAAGCTCGATAAACAAAAGCACGATCGGAAACACGCCGGGCGGGATGATGTTGCGATAGGCCTCGCCGATGGCGTGAAGGATCAGCCTGTCGCGCACCAGTCGCTTGTTGACGAAAATATAGATCCCGTTGCGATTCGTGCGCTGCACTTCGGGCCGCGACGCAAAGCCGGTGACGCGCATTTTCGCGGCTTCTTCGCCGGCGTCCATCTCCGGCTCGGTGATTGCCGCGCGCAGCGGGCCTTCCGACGGCGGAATCTCGAGAAGTTCGTCGAGAGCCGCACGCCCGAAAACCTGATACACGCGCTCGGCGAGCCGCTCGACCGGCGCGGCATTCAGAATTTCCTGCGACGGCGTCTTCAATACGAATTGTTTGCCGGGATGCGCCAGCGCGTAGTGCGTGACGAGCGATGCGATGTGGCCGAGTTCCGTCGTTTCCGACTTCAGAAATTTCCGCCGCGCCGGCACGCCATAAAAAATGTCGCCCACGCTGATCGAGGTGCCCGGCGGCAGGCCCGCGGGCTTCACGTTGATCAATTTCCCGCCGGCAAATTCCACGCGCGTTCCCTGCTCATCCTCTTCGGTTCGCGTCTCGAGAATCAGCCGCGAAACCGCCGCGATCGATGGCAGCGCTTCGCCGCGAAACCCGAGCGTCGCAATCGAGAGAAGATCGTCGGCGGTGCGCAGCTTCGAAGTCGCGTGGCGCTCGAAGGCCAGCAGCGCGTCGTCGTGATTCATCCCGCAGCCGTCGTCGATCACGCGAATCAGCCGCTTGCCGCCCGATTCCACTTCCACTTTGACCGACCGCGCCCCTGCATCCAGCGCGTTCTCGAGCAGCTCCTTCACCACCGACGCCGGGCGCTCCACCACTTCGCCTGCCGCGATTTTGTTCGCGACGTTCTCTGGAAGAATTCGAATCCGGCTCATCGGCTCGGGCTCACCTAACGTCGGTCTCGTTTTCTAAAGTCGTTTACCATCGACGCGCATTCATCCCACATGCTTGTGCGCGTTGCCGTCGTCCTGCTGCTGCTCGTCATCCTCTAGCAAACTGCGCATGAAATTCCGCACCGCGAACGGCGAGAAGACGAATACCACAATGACGAGCGAGAGTGCCAGCCAGTGCGGGATTTCCGGCACTTGCACGATCGTCAAAAACAAGAAGCCCATCGAGACAGCCATCACCAGCAGCGCCAGAAATTGCCCGCGCAAACTCAATCGCCGCATGTACCAGATGACGCAGAGGATCGCCGCCACGACCCCCGTCGCGATGAAAATTCCGACGTGCGAATGCACCAGAGTCATCGGATCCTCCTTCCTTACTTCAGCCGGATACCCAGATCATCAAGCTGCCCGGGATCGACCGTACTTGGCGACTCCGCCATCAAATCCTGCGCGGCAGTCGTCTTTGGAAACGCGATCACCTCGCGGATCGATTTTTCTCCCGCCAGCAGCATTACAACGCGATCGAGTCCCAGCGCAATCCCTCCATGCGGCGGCGTTCCATACGTCAGCGCATCGAGAAAAAATCCGAATCGTTGCCGCTGCTGCTCCGGTGTCAGACCCAGCGCCTTGAACATCCGCTCCTGCACATCCTGCCGGTGAATTCGAATGCTTCCGGAGCCCAGCTCGACGCCGTTCAGCACAAGATCGTATCCCTTCGACCGGCATTCCCACGGCGCCGTCTCGAGCTTTTCGATATCCTCTTCGACGATGCCGGTAAACGGATGCTGCGCGCTGACCCACCGTTTGTCGCTCTCGCTCCATTCAAAGAGCGCGAAGCCTGTGATCCACAGAAATTCCCAGCGCGACCGGTCGATGAGATTCAATTTGTCGCCGAGATGCAGCCGCACCAGCCCCGCGACGCCGAGCGAAGTGTCGCTGTGCTGCACTTGCTCTTTCGCCGTGACGGCCACAATAAGGTTGCCGGCCTTCGCGCCCACGGCGGCGGCCAGTTCCTTCAGTTTTTCCGCGCCAAGATTTTTCTCGAGCGATGACGTCGCGCCTTCCGCCGTCACCTTCACGGTGTAAACGCCCTTCGCGCCAACGGATTTCGCGTATTCCGTCAGCTCATCCAATTGCTTGCGTGAAAACGCGGCCGCGCCCGGTGCGACCACCGCCTGCACGTTGCCTTCAAAATGCAGCGTCTCGCGCGCCGCTTCGAACAACGGCGTCACGTTCTGCAATTCCATCCCAAAGCGCAGATCGGGCTTGTCGGAGCCATACCGCCGCAGCGATTCCTTGTAATCGAGATGCCGGAACGGACCTTTCGCTGTGACGCCGGCTACCGCGCACGCGCGTTGCATCACATGCTCGATCGTCTCGAAAATATCCTGCTGCCGCGGAAACGACATTTCGAGATCGAGCTGCGTGAATTCCGGCTGGCGATCCGCGCGCAGATCCTCGTCGCGGAAACACTTTACGATTTGAAAATAGCGGTCGAGCCCCGAGATCATCAAAATCTGTTTGAAAATCTGCGGCGATTGCGGCAGCGCATAAAACTGGCCGTGATGGATGCGGCTCGGCACCAGATAATCGCGCGCGCCCTCGGGCGTCGAGCGCGTCAGCATCGGCGTTTCCACTTCGTAGAACCCGAGCTCGTCGAGCGCCTTGCGAATCTCGAGAAAAACGCGATGGCGCAGCGCAAGATTGCGATGCGGCTTCGGCCGGCGGAGATCAAGATAACGATAATGCAGCCGCGTCTCTTCGCTCGCGTTCACCTCGTCTTCGACGACAAACGGCGGCGTCTTCGCCGTGTTCAAAATATGCAGTTCCGTCGCCACCACCTCCACTTCTCCGCTCGGAAGCTCCGGATTCGCCTTCTGCCGCTTGATGACGCGGCCCTTCACCGCGACGACGAATTCGCTGCGCAGCTCTTCGGCCTTCTTGTGCGCCGCGGCGTGCTGCTCCTTATTGAAAACGATCTGCGCAATTCCTGTGCGATCGCGCAAATCAATAAAAATCAGCTGTCCCAGATAGCGCCGCCGATGTACCCAGCCCATCAGGGTCACCTCACGCTCCGCGTCGCTCGCGCGCAGCGCTCCGCAATAGTCTGTGCGTTTCAAATTCCCGAGTGAGTCGAGCAAGGTCCTCTTCCCTTCGCGATCGAGTGGCTGCTGAGTGGGTTCAGTCCCTGCGGCCGATCGAATCGTTCTTCAGTTCGGCGAGAAGCTCCGCCTCGGGCAGCTTTCGCTGCTCGCCGTCGGCGAGCCGCTTCAGCGTAAATTGCCCGGACGCAACTTCATCTTCGCCGATGATGAGCGCAAAGCGCGCGCTCAGTTTGTCGGCCAGCCCGAGCGACTTCTTGAATTTCATTTCTTCCGGCGGCAATTCCACTGAAACTCCCGCATCGCGCAATTTCCGCGCGAGTCGCACGGACGGCGCGTACGATTTTTCGCCCATCCACGCGATATAGACATCGAGCGAATTCGTCGCCGGCGTTTGCGCCGCTTCCTGCAGCGACAAAATCAGCCTGTCGAGCCCGATCGCGAATCCGATGCCTTTCGTCGGCGGGCCGCCGAGCAATTCCACCAATCCATCATACCGCCCGCCGCCGCAAACCGCATTTTGCGAACCGAGACCCGGCGCGACGATTTCGAATGTCGTCCGCGTGTAATAATCGAGCCCCCGCACGAGTCGCCAGTTGATTTCATACGCGATGCCACGCAGCTTCAATTCCGCCTGCAGCTCCGCGAAGTGCGCGCGGCAATCATCGCAGAGATGATCCGCAATCCGCGGCAACTTCTCGATGATCGCCTGCTCTTCCGGTAATTTCGAATCGAGAACGCGCAGCGGATTCGTCTCAATCCGCCGCTGGCTGTCCGCACCGAGCTTGTCTTTTACTCTGCTCAATTCCGCGCGTAGCAGATCGACGTATTGCGGCCGGCAATTTTTGTCGCCAATCGAATTCACGGAAAGCGTCGCGCCATTTAGTCCCGTCCGCTCGAAAAATACCAGCAGCATTTCGATCAGTTCGGCATCGATCGCAGGCGCGTCCGACTGCCCCAGCACTTCCGCGCCGATCTGATAAAACTGCCGATAACGCCCCTTCTGCGGCCGCTCCCGCCGAAACATCGGCCCCATGTAATACAGTTTGACGTTTCCCGGCAGCGTCTGCATCCCGTGCTCGATGTATGCCCGGCACACACTCGCCGTCGCCTCCGGGCGCAGACACAACTGAGGGCCGATCTCGAACTTCTGCAGCATGTCTTTGAGGGTCGCAACGAGTCCACTTAAGAATGATTGCGACCATCGGGGCCCCGCCATTGCCCCCCTAACGTGCGAGATGTGCGCGCCGGCGTCTCCTAAGATCCGTAGGTTTAGCGCGGTTCCCGGAATCGTTCGATGGTCGATCCCTCCTCGCGCACCAAGTACAAAATCGTCGACCTGACGAAGAAACAGGTCGACGGCCTTCGGCTGGTTGAAGTCGGGTTCACGATGAAGGATTGTGGAACGAAGGAGAACGAGGTCTGAATGTTCGTGATCCTCCCAGGTGTACATCTCTTTCGAAACAACGTCCGTATCCACGCCGATCGACCGCGCAAAGAGCTCCGTCTGCTCAAAAATCGGCAGCCGAATCTCGCCATATCCATACGTGCCAAAAACTTCCCGCGCGGTCTGCTCGACGCGATTCCAAAGCGCCGTCTCCGGCGGCAGAATGTCGCGGGTACCTTTAATGGCGCGGAATTTAGGTTGTTCGCTCACTTCGAGGTCTCGGCGCGATAGATGTTCTTGTACTCGACGTAACGCTCCGCATACGCGTCAATCGACGCTTGATCTTCGGCCGTCAACGCGCGCCGGAATTTTCCCGGATGTCCCATGAACAGGCTTCCCGGCGCCACCACGGTTCCTTCCGGCACCAGCGTCCCCGCCGCAACAATGCTTCCTGTTCCAATCTTCGCGCCGTTCAAAATGATCGATCCCATCCCGATCAGGCACCGCGATTCGATCGTGCAGCCGTGCAAAATCACGCCGTGGCCCACCGTCACGTTGTCTCCGAGCGTGAGTGGATGCTCGTCCCGCATCACGTGCAGCACCGAGCCGTCCTGAATATTCGTTCGCGCGCCGATCCGAATCCAGTGCACGTCGCCGCGAATCACCACGCCCGGCCACACGCTTGCGTCCTCGCCGATCGCGACGTCGCCAATCACCACCGCCGCTTCGTCAATATACGCCGACGCTGCAATTTCGGGCGTCCGTCCACCATATGCGCGAATCAAGCTAACGCTCCCGTTGACAATGTAATTTCACACGCGCAGACGCGCGCGACTCTATCAAGAGAAACAGCGAAAGTAGCATACGAGGCATGACCAGACAAGGACGCGAGACCTCACGAATTCGGCGTCATTTATGCAAATCGTCTTTTTTCTTGGCAGTTTTCGGAGACGAAGCCTCAGCGGGATCCCGCGTTTTTGACGAGGACGAATGCCGATACGTTTGGCTGCAACACGGCACAACATGGATGACCGTGCCGCCCCTGTGACACAAGCATTCGCATGTTCCACGGCTTTGCACGACCCGCTCCCAATGCGCGGCAGGCATCACAAAATCTGCACGACGGACCCTGTAGATGCCTTATTCAAATCCGCAGCCCGCGTCACCACATTCCGCGCCACGGCGTAGATGCTCGGCGCCCCTGGCGCGTCTTCGCCAAGCGACGCGACAGGCTTCCCCGTGTCCCCGCCGATGCGAATCTGCGGCTCGATCTCAATCTCGCCAAGGAACGGCACGCCGAACGCCTGCGCCATGCGCGCACCTTCGCCGTGCCCAAACACATCGATCCGTCCCTGGCAATGCGGGCAATTGAAATAGCTCATATTCTCGATCACGCCGAAAATCGGGACGTTCACCTGCCGGAACATCTCGACGGCCTTGCGCACGTCCGCCAGCGCGACAATCGACGGCGTGGTCACCACCACTACGCCCGTCACCGCGACCGATTGAATCAGCGTCAATTGCACGTCGCCCGTTCCCGGCGGCAAATCAACGACCAAATAATCGAGCTCGCCCCACTGCACGCTGCGCAGAAATTGCTGAATCACGCTGTGCAGCATCGGCCCGCGCCAAATCAGCGGCTTGTCGCCCGGATTCAGCAGCCCCATCGAAATCATTTTCACGCCGTACGCTTCCACCGGAATAATCGTCCGCTCATCCACCGCACGCGGCTGTTCCGTGCTGCCCATCATGACGGGGACGTTCGGCCCGTAGACATCGGCGTCGAGCAGTCCCACCTTCGAACCCATCTTCTGCAACGCGATCGCGAGATTCACGGCGACAGTCGTCTTCCCCACGCCGCCTTTGCCGCTCGCCACGGCAATCAAATTTTTTATTCCAGGTATTGGGGCTTTATCGGGCATTTGTGTCCTCGCTTATCCATCATAGACCGCGCCAATCCACGCAGCAAGCCGCCCCGCCGCGTCGCCGCTCACACTCTTCCATCTCCGGCTTTGCGCCGCAACCGGCGGACACGCTACAATGAATTGTTGCGCCTTGCGCTCTTCGACCGGCAATCGCGCTTCATTAGGCGCCGCTCGATGCTGCGGGCCTTCCTTCAGATATAAGGGAGAACCAAACGACGCCGCGCGGAATCAGTACGCTTCCCGCGGCATCTAATAGTCTTTATGGAAGTTGATCGAATAATTGACACCGTAGTCGCGCGCTTCATCGGCACGAAGCACGAGCGCGACGTCAAGCGCATCATGCCGACTGTCTTGGCGATCAACGCTCTCGAGCCGGAGATGAAGGCTCTGAGCGACGCGGATTTCCTCGCGCGCACCGCAGCTCTCAAAGCCGACATCGCCAAGCGCCTCGAAAACGCCGATCCCAAGGACAAGAACTATAAGGACCGCCTTCAAGAGGCGCTCGAACCCTCGCTTATTCCCGCCTTCGCCCTCGTCCGCGAAGCAGGCCGCCGCACCCTCAACATGCGCCACTTCGACGTTCAGTTGATCGGCGGCATCGTCCTCCACGAAGGCAAAATCGCCGAGATGAAAACGGGCGAAGGAAAAACGCTCGTCGCCACGCTTCCCGCATATCTGAATGCCCTCGCCGGCCGCGGCGTGCATATCGTCACCGTCAACGATTACCTTGCCCGCCGCGACGCCGAATGGATGAGCCCCATCTACAAACTCCTCGGCCTCACCGTCGGCGTGATCGTCCACGATCTCGACGATACCCAGCGCCGCGCGGCCTACGCAGCCGACATCACCTTCGGCACCAACAACGAACTCGGCTTCGATTATCTCCGCGACAACATGAAGTACGACTTGCGCGACTGCGTCCAGCGCAGCCACCAATTCTGCATCGTCGACGAAGTCGACTCCATCTTGATCGACGAAGCCCGCACTCCGCTCATCATCTCCGGCCCCGCCGAAGAATCGACGGACAAGTATTACCGCATCGACAAAATCATTCCGAAGCTGATTCTCGACATCGATTACACGCTTGATGAAAAGCTGCGCACCGCGACGCTCACCGAAGAAGGCGTGTCGAAGTGCGAGCGCCTCCTCGGTCTCGGAAATCTCTACGACCCTGAAAACATCGAGGCGATTCACCACGTCTACCAAGCTCTCCGCGCTCACACGCTGTACGAAAAAGACGTCGATTACGTCGTGAAAGAGGGCGAAGTCGTCATCGTCGATGAATTTACGGGACGCCAGATGCCCGGACGCCGCTGGTCCGATGGCCTCCACCAGGCCGTCGAAGCCAAAGAAGGCGTGAAGATCGAGCGCGAGAACCAAACTCTCGCCACCATCACATTTCAGAATTATTTCCGCATGTACAAGAAACTTTCCGGCATGACCGGAACGGCGGAAACCGAAGCGGCGGAGTTCTACAAGATTTACAAACTCGATGTCGTCGCGATTCCCACGAACAAGACGCTGATCCGCCTCGAAAATCCGGACGTCGTCTATCGCACGGAACGCGAGAAGTTCGAAGCCTCGGTCGAAGGCATCATTCAGGAAGACGGCACGAAGGTCGGCGGCATCCGGCAATACTATGAATCCGGCCAGCCCGTCCTCATCGGCAGTATTTCCATCGAGAAATCGGAAAAGATCGCGGAGCTCTTGAAGAAGGCCGGCATCCCCCACGCGGTCCTGAACGCCAAGCAGCACGAACGCGAGGCCAAGGTCATCGCGCAGGCCGGGCGCAGGGGTGCGGTCACGGTTTCAACCAACATGGCCGGCCGCGGAACGGACATTCTTCTCGGCGGCAACCCGGAAGCCATGACGCGTGAGCATTTTCTCAAGAACAGGCTCGCCATTCCCTACGCGCCCGTTGGCGCCGTCATCGGCGCCGAACCCGCGAACACCGAAACTCCCGCGCAGGCCGACGCGAACGGCTCGGCTTCCGGGGGCGGAACGGCGACGGCCACGACCACGACAGCCCTGGCTGCGCCCGCAAGCATCGTGCCCATGGTTCTCTTCCAGCAGGAAGGCAAAATCTTTCAAGTTCCCCTCGATCAATGGAAGCCCGTCTACGACCAGTTTGCCGAGCAGTGCCGCGCCGAGCACGATGAAGTCGTCGCCATGGGTGGCCTGCACATTCTCGGCACCGAGCGACACGAAGCCCGTCGCATCGATAATCAGCTTCGCGGCCGCGCCGGCCGCCAAGGCGATCCCGGCTCATCGCGCTTCTTCCTCTCGCTCGAAGACGATTTGCTCCGCATCTTCGGCGGCGAGCGCGTGAAAGCCATGATGCACTGGCTCGGAATGACGGAAGGCGTGCCGATCGAGTCCAAACTTATCAGCAAGCGCATCGAGAATGCGCAGAAGGCCGTCGAAGCGCAGAACTTCGAAGCCCGCAAGCACCTCCTCGAATACGACGACGTCATGAACAAGCAGCGCGAGACGATTTACGCTCTCCGCAACGAAGTTCTTGAAGGCGCCGACCAAAAAGACAACGTCCTCGGCCGCGCCGAAAATATCGCCATGGATCTCGTCGAGACCTATTGCCCGCGCGATCAGCATCCCGGCCAGTGGAACACCACTCAATTTTCGAATGAAATCTTGAATCAGTACGGACTCGACGCCAAGTCCGCGGGCATCGATTTCACGCGGCTCAATCACGATCAGCTGGCCGATCTCTTCATCGCCAAAATCAAGGAGCGCTACGAAGAGAAAGAAAACCTTTTCGGCGCGCAAGTGATGCGCTGGCTCGAACGCCGCATCCTTCTCGACATCGTCGACGCCCAGTGGAAAGACCATCTCCTCACTCTCGATCATTTGAAAGAGGGCATCGGGCTACGCGGCTACGGCCAAAAAGATCCGCTCGTCGAATTCAAGAAGGAAGGCTTCACGCTATTCGAAGACATGATGGATCGCATCGACACCGAAGCGGTGCGCTTCCTATATCTCGTGCGCCCCGCCGAAGGCGAAAAAGCGCCCGTGCCAGCCGGCGGAGCGCAGCCAGCCGCTGCTCCACGTCCGCGCCAGCTCGCGATTCAACAATCGATCGAACGCCGCCAGCAGCGCCAGCAGCAAAATCTTCAATATCAGTCCGGCCCCGCGCAGGCGGAAGCCCCAAAGCCGGTTCGCGCCGGCGCCAAAGTTGGCCGCAACGATCCCTGCCCCTGCGGCTCCGGCAAAAAATTCAAAAAGTGCCACGGCGCCAACGCCTAGCTTTCGGTAATACCTCGCTGACGCCCGCAAAATTGGCTCCCCGAAACATCCCAAAACACATTCGGAACACGCGGTAATACAATGCGCGGATGAAGGCATCATGGGCTACTCGCCCGCTATTCACGCTCTCATCGAGAGCATGCCGAGCGTTGAGAGCTGTTTCGATCGCGGCGATAGCCCTGATGAGCATTTCTCCGGCAATATTTACGTTAGGTTGGCACCTAATTCATGGAAACACCGTCGAGACGCGAGGCACGAGAGTTTTCGTGCCGCTCAGATGGGTCGCATATAGTACTGATGCGATGGACGTCCAGATGGAAAAGCTGCCGCTCACCGTTCTGGGGTCTCTCAGATTCTACGGGATGATTTCAGTTGGTCGGAATTTTTCATCGTCCCACGCGAGGCCCGAAGAAATTTACCGCTCTTGGGAAAGCATTTATTGGTATCTAGCCGATGCTGGAGCAGTTGTCTCTGGTCCCGTGCGGATTGGTTCCGGCGCTCACGAAACGATCTGCATGGAATCCTCGTACCCTAGAGCGCCAAAGCAAGCTTCCGCATCGTGTCTCATCCTCCAGGGCCAATGGAGGGCTGACTTTTACGGAGACCGGGATGATTTGAATTCCTTTTATGAGATTCTTCGGAAGATGGACTGAGAGCGAACGGCGCGCTCGTCAACAGTAACCAGGAATGCGAAGCAACCAATCAAAGCAAAGTAAGTCGTATCGTCGGAAACTGGCCCGCGACGCCCCCGGCTACATCCCTCGCCGCCAGTCCTGAATACCCTCGTCGCGTTATATCCTGACCACGTCAATCGGTGGTATCGTGTCGCCGTGAACAATGGCCCCGAGCTAATCTCGAATGTCACCAGCGGCCCGCCGGCACTGAACCGCCCCGTCTGGCAATCCCTCGCCACCATCACGCTTGTTGCCTTGGCCCTGCGCCTCGTCGCCGTCCGCTTCCTCTATACCGACACATGGAACGATTTCGAAAACCATCTACTGTTCGGCTTCGAAACCGGCCGTATCGCGCGCTCCATCGCCGCGGGACACGGGTACGCCAACCCCATGCTCGTCGAGACCGGCCCGACCGCCTGGATGACGCCCATCTATCCTTACTTGCTCGCGGGGGTCTTCAAGCTCTTCGGCATTTACAGCGAAAAGTCTGCGCTCGCGATTCTCAGCGTCAATTCACTTTTCTCCGCGCTCATCTGCATTCCCGTTTTCTACATCACTCGGCGCAGCTTTGGCCGCAGCGTCGCCGTCGCCGCGTCCTGGCTCTGGGCCCTCTGGCCGTACTCGATCTACATCGCGGGCGCCTTCGTTTGGGAAACGTGCTTGAGCGCCCTGCTCCTCGCAATCCTCTTTCTCTGGTCTCTCAAGCTCAACGAGCAGCCCGCGCCCAACCACATATGGCTCGGTTTTGGCATGCTCTGTGGCCTCTCGGCGTTGACGAACTCCTCCACTCTTTCTCTTTTCCCTTTTCTCACCGCCTGGGCGCTTTCGCCCCTCTGGAAAAATCGTCAGCGTTGGTTCAGCTCCGCCGCACTCGCCACGTTCGGCCTCATCCTCGTCCTTCTGCCGTGGCAAATCCGCAATTACCGCACTTTCCACACACCCATCCCACTGCGCGATAATTTCTGGCTTGAAGTTTGGATTGGCAACGACGGTCACACCGAAAGCTGGCTTGATTCCTCCGCTCATCCATCCATAAACGCCAACGCGCTCGCCGAATTCGTTCGCCTGGGAGAAATTCCTTTCATGCAGGAGAAGCGCCGCGAAGCCCTCGGCTTTATCGCTCGGCATCCGGCGCAGTTCCTGGTGACGTCGCTAAGAAGAGGTATCTACATGTGGACCGCGTTCTGGAATCTCGATCCGGCGAATCTAGAAATCGAACTCCACAATCCGGGCAACATTTACCTTACCGCGCTCCTAACCATCGTGATGCTCATCGGCCTCTGGCAGGCCTTTCGCACAAATCGCCGCGCCGCGCTCCCCTACGCGCTTGTTCTCCTGATTTATCCGCTCGTCTACTACGTGACGCATCCCGAAATCCGCTATCGCCATATGATCGATCCGGAAATCATCGTCCTCGCAGCTGTGGGCCTCAGGTTCGTCGTTCTCGAATTCCGGAAAGATTTTCCCTCGCTCGAACCTCGTCTCCGCCGCCGCGCCTGAAATTCTCGTCAAACGAACGCGCGCGTCTCGCGTCCGTCACTTCAGCAGATACTCCTCCAGAAACTCGACCGCGGCATAAAATTCATAGTCCTGATTCTCCTTCTTCTGGTAGCCGTGGCCTTCATTCTTCGCCATGATGTACCAAACCGGCGTTCCCTCCTGTTTCAGCGCCGCGACGATCTGGTCCGATTCGCTCACCGGAACGCGCGGATCATTTTTCCCCGCCACCACCAGCATCGGCTTCTTGATTTTCTCGATGTTGTTCATCGGCGCGATTTTTTCGAGAAACTCCCGCATTTTCGGATCGCGCTCGTCGCCGTATTCCACACGCCTCAAATCGCGCCGGTAGGCTTCCGTGTGTTCGAGGAACGTCACAAGATTCGACATCCCGACGACATCGATCGAGCAGCGAATCCGGTTGCTGTAAAAGGTCGAGATCGCGAGCGTCATGTGCCCGCCGTAGCTCCCGCCGGTCACCGCAATGCGGTCCGCATCGAGGTCCGGTCGCCCGCCGATCCAATCGAACAGCGCGTTGATGTCCTTGTACGTATCCTCGCGGAGAAATCCGTTATCCAGCTCCGTAAATGTTTTCCCGTAACCCGTCGAGCCGCGCACGTTCGGATAAATCAGCGCGATTCCCAGCTCATTCAGAAAATAGTTGAACCGTCCGAGAAAATTCGGCTGCGATTGCCCTTCCGGCCCGCCGTGTATCACTACCATCACGGGACGCCGGCCCTCAAATTTCGCCGGCGGTCGATAGAGAAATCCCGAAATCATCTTCCCGTCAAAGCTCTTCCAATGCACCAATTCCGCCTCCGGGAACGCATCGGTCTTCACCGCCGTTTCGCTCGTCGTCCACCGCTCAACCTTGCCCGTCGTGACGTCGAGCGAAAAACAATCGCCCGGCAGCCGCGCTGACGTCAACGAGAACGCGAGATCTCGGTTGTTTCGATGCCACCGCAAGTTCGACACCAGTCCGGAGGGAAGTTTCGGCCGCGGCTTCACTTCTTCTCCCGTCGCGGTCGCGAGCAGGTGTAGCACTGTCTGGCCATCTTCGTTCGTGACAAACGCGATTCTCTTCCCGTCGTATGACAGCGCGAATTCGCTTACGTCCCACGGAATACCCGGCGTGAGCACCTTCGTTTTCTTAGTCGCCAGGTCCATGTACGTCAGCCGCAAAAATTCCGACCCTTTGTCGGACGTGAAGTACACTCCCTTCCCGTCCTTGCTGAATCGCGCGTTCGCGTACGCCGCTTTTTCGGTAGTCTCGCGCGGCGTCAGTTCCGATTTCTCCCCTGTCTCCGAATTCACCAGCCACAAATACGTTTCGTTCAGCGAAATATATTCCGTCACCAGAATTTTCTTTTCGTCCGGCGACCAGTCCGCCGGTTCCCATCCGCCGCCCTTGAGCTGCGTTAGCATGCGATCCGTTTTCGCGTCGGCTGGATTCATCACCCACAGGTCCGTATCCTGGCCGGTGCGCCGCGTCGATGTGTATGCGATCTGATCGCCGTGCGATGACCACGGTCCGAGAAGATTCCGCGACTTGCCGTCCGTCAGCAGCGTGCTATCGCCGCTCGCGATATCGTAACGATAGAGCTGATACCATTCGCCGCCGCCGGTATCCTTCTGAAAAACGATGTAGTCGCCGTGCTCGGGATGAAATCGTCCTGTTCGCACGGGCTCCGGGAAAAAAGTCAGCTGCTCCCGCGCGCCTTCCGGCGTTCTCACCAAATGAAGCTGGAACGTATTGCCGAATCGCGTCGAGATCAGCATCTCCCGCCGCTGCGGATGCCAGTCCGCGTCGAATGCGCTTCGATAATCCGTGTAGCGCCCCGCCGTCTCGGCGATCTCAGCCGGAATCGCCGGTATATTTTCCGCGACAATACTTTCCGGTGGCGCAATCGCGGCCTGCTGCGCGTTCATTTGCGCAACCGTCAGCGCGGCCATCACTCCGCACGCGCCCAGCAAAGCCAGTACGGCAATACGCTTCTGCTTTCTCATACGAGTCCTCACCTGTGGTTTCGGCTTCGGCGCCGCTTCCCCAAAATTTCCGATCTCGAGCTTCTGTCTCGCGCATCCTACGCGTCTCCCGCCCTCGAAGCAACGCACTCGGCCTGCTCGGGCGACACATTCGTTGTGCCGAATGCGTGAAAAGCAGATAGCGTCTGCGACCCAGAAGTCCAAATCGAAAATGCCGCTCGTTGTCCGCCGGAATCGCCGATTGACATTCCTCGCTCGAGGTATACACTCACGCCCAGTTTCGCAGGCCCGCACCGAGAATCCCCAAATCCACTTCGAAAGAGGACACATGAAGAAGCTCGCAGGAACCGTTCTGTTGTTTTGCGCCTGTGCCGGGCTCGTTTTCGCCCAATCAAAAATGGCATCGGAAAAAGTTCCAAGCGTCGCCGAGACCGTCAAGCAAATCGAACACGATTGGACAGACGCGATGTTGGCCGGTAACACCGACAAACTGAGCCAGATCATCGCCGATGATTGGGTCGGCCTCGGCTACGACGGCAAGAAGGAAACGAAGACGGAATATCTGGCAGGCATCAAATCCGGCTCGCTATCGGTCAAGTCCTTCGACTTTGGCCCCATGGACGTAAAGGTTCTCGGCAACGTTGCCGTCGTTCAAGGCAGCGACACCGAGAAGAGCACGATGAATGGAAAAGATACCAGCGGGAAATCTGTCTGGATGGATGTCTTCGCGAAGCGCGACGGCAAGTGAGTCGCTGTCCGTTCCCAAAACGCTCAGGTGAAGTAAATCCCAGCTCCAAATCTCCGGCGAGCCGATTCGCTCGCCGTTCCGCGCACAGGCGCGACGCCTCTTCCGTCCTGGAGGCGTCCGCCGCGGCCGAACCCCCGCGCGGCCCCTCAGTTTGCAAAAGTCTCTTTGCCTTCAGCTACGATGCCCGAATGCCTGAAGCGCAGCGCTCTCCCCCGCGTAGATCTCGAAAATCGTGTTGAGCTTCGACATCGTCAGCAAGTCCAACACTTTCTGGTTCACGCCGCCCAACTTCATCGCTCCTCCCATCTGCCGGACCACGGAATAGCACCGCGCCAACTCACCGATGCCGTAGCTGTCGATAAATTCCACCCGCTCGAGGTTGAGTATGAATTTCTTCGCTCCATCGCCGATCAAGACGTGAATCAGGTCGCGCAGTTTGGTGTGGCCGTCGGTCAATGTGAGCCTTCCCACCGCCTCCACCACGACGACGCGCTCGATCGTCCGCGTCTCGAGTTGAAATCCCATCCCGGTTTCACCCCTTCCAGGCCAATGCCGCGAAAGCATACGCTCGTCCGCCGATTGCATTCAATCGCGGAGCGTCAATGTGCGGCGCGGCAAGCGCCAACTTCCCTCTCACGCAGTCTTCCACCCTCTCCTTGCCGCATGCTAATATTCCCCTCCGCGAACCTATGAAAATCACAAATATCTTGCTAGCCCTCGCTCTCACGCTTCTTTCCGTCGCGCCGCTGGCTGCGCAATCTTCCGAGTCGCAATCCGCGCCAGTCGCGCACGCCATCGTCCTCCACGCCGCGCGCCTTCTCGACGTCGAATCCGGCCGCATTATCGCTCCTGGAGAAATCCTCATCTCCGGCGATTCCATCTCCGAAGTCGGCGCGAAAGTCACTCGCCCCGCCGGGGCCGAAATCATCGATCTCGGCGACACCACTCTTCTCCCCGGCCTCATCGACGCCCACGTCCATCTCTTCCTTCACCCCGGCGCCGAGGATCTTCAAACCGTCGAGGAATCCGTTCCCCAGCGCACCATCATGGCCACTCTCTCCGCTCGCGCCGATCTCATGGCCGGCTTCACCGCCGAACGCGATTTGGGTACCGAAGGTGCAGGCTCTGCCGACACCGCCGTCCGCAACGCCATCAACAACGGCCAGATTCCCGGCCCGCGCCTGCGCATCAGCGGCAATGCCATCAACATTCTCGGCGGCCACGAAGACGCCATCGGCTTCAATCCTGCGCAGCACGTTCTTCCCAACGCCGATTACGCCAACAACATTCCCGAACTCGTCGCCGTCATCCGCGAACAACTCAAGGAAGGCGCCGACTTCATCAAAATTTACGAGACCGGCCCCGACAAGCTCGTCAACGGCCGCCTCTCCACTCCCTACCAATACTCTGAGGACGAACTCGTAGCCGCCGTCAACGAGACCGCGCGCGTTGGCACTCGCGTCGCTGTCCACTGCACCGGCGAACCGGGCGCGATTTACGCCGCTCGCGCCGGCGTCGAATCCATCGAACACGCCTATCAACTCAGCGACGAAACCATGCGCATCATGCATGAAAAACAGATTTTCGCCCTCCCCACTTTTGCCATCTCCGAATATTTCATCGATCACGCCCCCACGCCCGAAATCGCCGCTCGCGAACGCGCGATGCAAGACCTGCACGCCCGCGAATTCAAACGTCAGCTCGCTGCCGGCGTTCCCATTGCCATGGGCTCCGACGTCGGCCCATTTCCGCATGGCACGCAAGCTCTCGAATTTGTCCTGATGGTGAAATACGGGATGTCGCCGCTCGCCGCCATTCAAGCTGGCACTCTCAACGGCGCAAAGTTATTGGCCTGGCAGGATAAAATCGGCGTCCTAAAGCCCGGCTACGCCGCCGACGTCGTCGCCGTCCCCGGCAATCCGCTCGACGACATCTCCGCCCTGCAAAAAGTTTCCTTCGTAATGAAAAACGGCGTCATCTACCGCAAATAATCGGCCTCCGCGGTTTTTCGCGAAGCGCCGCGCCTCGCCCGACCGGGCGCGATGATTGCAATTTACTGCACGGATCTCGGCGCCAGTGGCGCGAACGCGGGATCCATTTTCGCCAAGGCCGCGCGCAATTCATCCTCGTAGAATCCATCCTTCGAGAAAACCGTATTGCCGGACGCGTCGATCAGCACGAGAAACGGAATCCCGTGAGTCGGTAGCTGCTTCACGATCGCACCGTCGTCATGATAGTTGGGCCACGGCACGGCGCGCTTCGCCCAAAGATCAGCCGCCGCCTTCGCATCCTCATCTTCATCAATGCTGATCATCATTAGGCCTTTCTCCGCTGCCTCCTCACGAATCTTTTCGAGCGCCGGCAACGACGCCACACACGGCGCGCACCAAGTTGCCCAGAAATCCAGCAGCACCGGCTTGCCCGCGAACGACTTCAGCGAAACGCTCTTCCCATCCGCCGCCCGCAATTCAATCGTAGGAAACGGCTTTCCTTCCAGCGCATGGATGCGCACCGCTTCCGGATCTGCATCGAATTCTTTGACGAGCGCCGCCTGCACGGGCGGCTCGAATGCAAAAAGCTGCTCTGGTAACGGCCCTCCCCCAATCTCGGCCACGGTGAACACAACTGTCCTGTCGCTGACCTGTCGGTCTTCGGGATGGTTTGGGCGCAGAGCGCCTTCCGAATGGCTCGCATATCTGCGGATGACGCCCGTCTCTTTGTCGATCCAGAACTTCAGATATCCATTGACGTTCGCGGGTTGCTTGACCTCCGCCCGTATCACGCGGCAGGCCAGGTTCTTTCCGCCAACCTCGACGTCTTCGTCCGGCAGAAATTCCGCCGCGACAATTCGATCTTGCATAGCAATCAGACTTTTGATCGTGTCCTGCGCGGCCCTGAACAAGAACGCTCCCTGAGCTTGGGCCGGATTCAACCGGCTCGGCCCGGCCGAAGGAGTCGCTCGTTGTAAATACTCGCCCAAGTCTGGTTGATACATCCATTCGAGTTTGCCGTCGGATATCTCGATGACCCACAACTCAGGGCCGCGCGCCTCAAACCGGTAGCGATTGTCCGGCGCGACGATGGCAGTCCTCAGAAATTTATTCCAATCGCGAATAAACGGCCCGGAGATCTCCGTCTCCTCGGTGCTCTCGAGATGATATGTTTTCGCCTCCGCGTACCGCGCGAACACCCCATTCAGGAAATTCAGCGCATCCGCATTCCCTCCCGCGGCCTTCTCGGGAGCGGGCGCAGTTTGCGCCATGCCATTCAGCGGAACCAGCACGAGAACGAATACGAGGCAGCGCAGACGAGTCGTAACTTTGCTCTGAAGACGATCACGCATCTCGCTTCCCCCCGCGGCGATTTTAAGATCAAGATAATATTACTTTAGGGATATGAAGCGCCGTGCCTCCCCGCGGTTGCCAATTTCTTCCCGGCAGCCAGCGTAACTGGGAAATCTTGCCACGACGGTCAAAGAAGTTTTCGCGCCGCGCGCTCGGTTCGCGTCTCTCCGAATATAGCTCACCTCTTCAGAGGAGAGGTTTCTCCGCCGCTCCGTGGAAACTTACGCTGGCTTTGTAGACGCCCTTCTACGCTCCGTGATATGAACCATTGTTTGCCGCATTTCTCGATCGCCTTCCTTGCGGAGTGAGTTATGAAGACGTTCTTAAAGTTTTTGCTTCTGCCACTTTTTGTCGGCGCGTCGGCTGGGCCTCAGTCCGCGGATGTGCAGAAGCATTTGGTCTTCGCGCATGCCACGGTAATTGACGTCACCGGCGGACCGAGTGAGCCGGAATACACGGTCGTTATAACCGGTGACAGAATCACTCAGATGGGCGCGAGCGCAAGCGTTCGGGTCCCGGAAGGTTCGCGAGTGGTGGACGCGACCGGCAAGTTTCTCATTCCCGGCTTGTGGGACATGCACGTGCATACTTTTTTCGGCAAGTGGGTGCCTGGCGGTCGAGATGTCACGCTGCCGCTGTTCGTCGCCAATGGAATTACCGGCGTGCGCGATATGGGCAGCGAGCTGGATTCGGTCTTGGCGGCGCGCGGCGAGATCGCGGAAGGAAAACTTCTGGGCCCTCGAATGATTGTGGCAGGGCCGATGCTCGACGGGCCCAAGTCGCAGTTTCCCGCGTCGATATCGATTGTTACGCCGGAAGATGGCCGCCGCGCGGTGGATATGTTGGTGGGGCGCGGCGTGGACTTCATCAAAATTCAGTCGTACATGCCGCGCGACGCGTATTTTGCGATTGCGGATGAGTGCAAAAAGAAAAACATTACTTTCGTCGGGCACGTTCCCGATTCGATTCGCGCTTCGGAAGCGTCGAACGCGGGCCAGAAAAGTTTTGAGCACCTGATCGGAATTTTCGAGGGCAGCTCGACCGCCGAAGACGACTTGCTCAAAGGACCGAAGGGGCCGGGAAAGTTTCTCCAGACGTATGATGCCTCAAAGGAAGCGGCGTTGATCGCCCTGCTCGCGAAAAACCAGACCTGGCAATGTCCCACATTGTTCTGGGAGCGCGGCCAGTGGCTCGTGGATGTGATTGACGTGACGAAAGATCCCGACTGGAAATACGCTCCGGAATTCTGGCGCGAGAACACATGGCCGCGGTTTACGCGCTCCATCATCAAGGATCTCGATACGGATCCATTGCAGGTGCGAGAACAATTTGTGGAGCACGAGCTCGACATCGTCAGGAAACTTCACGCTGCGGGCGTTCCGTTTCTGGCTGGCACCGACACGCCCGCTGGCGTCGACGTGATTCCGGGATTCAGTTTGCATGGCGAGCTGCTCCGGTTTGTGGACGCGGGATTCACGCCGCTCGAAGCGTTGCAGACTGCGACGATCAATCCCGCTCGATTTCTCGGGCGCACCGCGGATTTTGGTACGGTCGAGAACGGCAAGATCGCCGATCTGGTCCTCCTCGATGCAAATCCGGCGGACGATATTCGCAACACGCGTAAAATTGCGGGCGTCGTTCTGGCTGGCCGTTATTTTTCGCGCAGAGATTTGGATGAGCTCCTGAGCGAAGCTCAGCAGGCTGGAATGGCAGTAGGAAAAGTTGCGACGCCGAATTGAACGCCTCTGAAATTGGCGGCCAACGCGCCCGTAACACGAACGATGACTCTTGCATTCGTCTGCACGCAGATCAGACGTAGAACTTGAGCGAGGATAAAAATGAAACTTTTCTCTTGTGCGGCTGCAGCCGTCTTGGGAATGCTGGTCACGCTTTGTTTGGGAAATTCGGTGCATCCCGGGATTCAGCAGGCCGCAAAATCGGACGAACAAAGTCTCCCTTCCGCATCGCCTATTTCCGGCCAGGTGACATTCCTTTATTGCAACGACCTCGCAAAGGGTAGCGAATTCTATGGCAAGCTCCTCGGGAAAAAACCGAGCCTGGACATGAGCTGGGTAAAGATCTTTCCGGTTACCGAAACACTTTTTGTAGGGCTCGTGGACAAGGATCACGGGTCGCTTCGGCCTTCCCCGTCGAAGCCGGTAATGCTCAGCTTTCTCGTACAGAATCCTAAGCAGGTGGACGAATGGTACGCGAGGCTGAAGGCGCTCGGCGCTGAGATCGGACGTCCGCCTGACTGGGAAGAACCGAAGAATGGAAGACGGCTATATGGTTTGTCTTTCAAAGATCCCGAGGGCTACATTCTGGAAGTCTTCAGTTGGGTGGACTGAAGCAGATGCGCGAATCAAACTTCTGAGTCACCCTCTCGGCGAAGTAGAGCGGGTGTACACTCTCGACTCGCTTCAACAACGTCAAAAGGAGATCACTTCGTGGCATTTGTACTCATAACAGGTACGAGCACTGGGATTGGTCTGGCGACCGCGCTGACCCTTGGCCGCGCGGGGCACAAAGTGTACGCCACCATGCGCAATCCTTCCCGCGCGCCGGAGCTTGGCGAGAGAGCTGCGCAAGAAGGACTTCCCATCAAGATCTCCGTGATGGATGTTGACTCGGACAGCTCGGTGAAAACAGCGATTGCGAATATCCAGAAGGACGCTGGCCACATCGATGTGCTGGTCAACAACGCCGGCGTGGAGCGGAACGGCTCGGTCGAAGAACTCTCTTTGGCAGATTTCCGGGCGGTAATGGAGACGAACTACTTTGGGCCTTTGCGTTGCATCCAGGCGGTGGTACCGCAGATGCGCCTACGCAAGAGCGGATGCATCATCAACGTGACCTCAGTCGCCGGGCGCATCGCTTCTTCGCCGCTAGCGCCCTACACAGCATCCAAATTTGCCTTGGAGGCGCTCAGCGAGGCACTGGCCCAGGAGATGAAGACGTTTAACGTGCGCGTCGCCGTGGTTGAGCCCGGCATTATCGAGACTCCTATGTCCAGACGTCTGGAGGAGCCAACGAACCCTTCGCCTTATTCTCAGCTACTCCGTTTTTCCCATCTGTTTGCGGCGGTGCTTAAGAAACCCGCGCCGCCGTCCTTCGTGGCAGAAAAGATACTCGAGATCATCGAGAGCGGGACCTGGCAACTGCGGCACCCGGTCGGACCCGATGCGCTGCCATTTCTTGACTGGCGCAAGTCCATGACCGACGAAGAATGGGTGGACATCCACGCCGCCGACGACGAAACGTGGTACCGGCGCATGGAGCATGACTTCGGCTTGGCCATCCGTCCCAGGAACTGAGCTTGAGGAATTGTCGAAGCGGCCTTCTTCTCGAGAAAAACCTGCCATGCCGGAGCGATTGGACTTTTGAACTCCACTTCTCCGTCTAGCGCGATATACATCCAAGCGGATTACGATTGCGCACCCCCGTCGGGAGCTAGGAAGGAACCGCCGCATCACGCAGCTTTCTTCCCCAGATCACCTGCTCCACGGGTCCGACGAGAAAAACCCACGATGCCGTCCCCAAGATTCCAATGCTTGTCGTGATTGCGAACGCCCAGTAGAAATGTCCCGTGCGCTCCAGTACAAATCCCGTGAGCGCCGGGGCCACAATACCGGAGAGATTGCCAACGAAGTTTTGGAAACCTGTCCAGCGGCCCGCAGCTTTCGGTCCCGCCAGCGTTTGCGTAATCGCCCAGATATTGGAGGAACCCACACCGAAAAAGATCACACCCAAGATGAGCGCGGCCACGCAATAATTCGTCCCGCTGACCGCCGCGAGCCCGACGAAGATTCCGGCCAATGCCAGTCCCCCGCCCGAGAACGTTTTGCGAACCAGCGACGGAGTCGCCCCCGACGCGATCCAGCGATCGGAAAGCCAGCCCGAGAACGTGGAACTGCCCGCCCCAAGCAGGTAGGCGATCCCTCCGATTTTCGCCATGTTGTCCATGGAGAAGTGCCGCTCGCGCACGAGATAGTAAGGAAGCCAGGTGATCAGAAAATAGCTCACATAGTTTCCGCAGAAGAGCCCCGCGCAAGTTCCCCAAGCCGATCGCAATCGAAAAAACTCGAGGACACTTAGTGCGCCCGTGGAATCTGTGCGCGCCGGGTAATGCTCCGTCGGCATCCACTTCAACCACGGGACAATCCAAAGCATGCTCGAAAATCCCAGCACGATGAAGAAGGGACGCCAGCCGAACCGAGCCATCAACAGACCACCGAAAAGCATTCCAAATCCAGGTCCCATTACAAGCCCGGAGGCGATCGCCGAATTGGCGATTCCTCGGTGTTCCTCGGAGAAATTCAGCGCAAGGATCTTGGAGTAGGAGGGATAGGCGACGGATTCGCTCATGCCGAGGAGCAATCGCAAGGCGAACAGCGCCGAGAATGTGTGCACCATGCCCGTCGTGGCTGTCGCTGCGGACCATAGAAGGAAGCCACCGGCGAATACCCAGTTGACGTTGAGACGGTCGACCAGCCAGCCGGAGAGGAGTTGCATACTCGCGTAGGTCCAGAAAAATGCGGAGAGCAGAATGCCCAATTTCGATGGGGAAATGCCCAGCTCGTCTTTCAACATGGGAGCGGCGATGGAGAGATTCCCGCGATCCACATAGTTGATAAAGGCGGAAATCGCGAGCAGGACGACGACCACCTTGAGAGCGCCCGGAATGCGCGCAGGCTGCGATGGCGTGGATGTTGTCACGGCGACCGGGCATCATCATCCAGCAAACGATTCGTTTGCAACTTGTTTTGCGGAAACCTCGCGTGTGGCGTTCTGGTTGGACCGGCTGCTCGTTCACGGGGCCAACTCCTGATTCGTCGTTTCACCGGATAAATGAAATCCACTTCTCCGGTAACCGCCTTTATCAGGCGCTGACCCCATCTCAGTCATGCGTTGACTTTAGAATTCGGCCTCACATTCTGTGCGAAGGCGGGCGATCCGTCGTCGTGCTTCGTTGACTTGGCGCGCCACAAAACTTAAGATACGCTTCCAGTGCCAGACTCCTTATCTCTCATCGGCCAAACCGTTTCGCACTACCGCATCGTGGACAAACTCGGTGGCGGCGGAATGGGAGTGGTGTACAAGGCCGACGATCTCGAACTCGGCCGCGCCGTGGCGCTGAAATTTTTGCCCGATCCGTTGGTCGCCGACGCGCATGTGCTCGAGCGTTTTCGCCGCGAGGCGCGCGCCGCTTCCGCGTTGAATCATCCCAACATATGCACCATCTACGAAATCGGCCGCGAGAACGAGCGGTACTTCATCGTCATGGAATTTCTCGACGGCCAGACGCTCAAGCACGCGATCAATGGCCGTCCGCTGCCTGTCGAAAAATCGCTGGATCTGGCCGTCGAAATTGCCGACGCGCTCGACGCGGCGCACTCCAAGGGCATCGTTCACCGCGACATCAAGCCCGCGAACGTATTTGTCACCGCCCGCGGCCACGCTAAAATTCTCGATTTCGGTCTCGCCAAGCAATCCGCGGCTTCCCCGCCCGATCAGACCGCGGGGCTCGCCACGAGCGAAGCGGTCGAAGATTCGCAACTCACCAATCCGGGAACAGCGATGGGCACGGTTTCGTATATGTCGCCGGAGCAGGCCCGTGGCGAGCCGCTCGATGCGCGCTCCGATCTTTTCAGCTTCGGCGCCATGCTCTACGAGATGGTCACAGGCGCGCTGCCGTTCCGCGGCGATTCCACGGCCGTAATCTTTACCGCCATTCTCGAAAAACTGCCGGTGTCTCCGGTGCGGCTCAACCCCGACGTTCCCGCGCGGCTCGAAGACGTCATTTCGAAAGCGCTCGAAAAAGATCGCAAGCTGCGCTACCAGACCGCCGCGGATATGCGCTCGGATTTGCAACGTCTGAAGCGCGACACGGATTCCAGCCGGCGCGCCCCGGCGGCTGCTCCAGGCGAAAGTTCTTCTCCCGGATTTGCAACCCCGCCGGCCGGGACGGGCTCATCCCCCGCTGCCGCGCCTGCTGCCACGCCCGCGAAATCAGGACCGGCAACCGCGGCTTCCGGCGGGCATGCATCGGGCTCCTCGACGGTCGCCGCCGTCGCCCGCGAGCACAAGTTGGGCTTGGCCGGAACTCTCGCCGTCATCCTGATTCTCCTCGCCGGAACGGCCTACGGCGTCTATTCCTTCTTTCATCGCAGCGCCCCCGTTCCCTTCCAGAATTTCTCCATATCCCAGATCACCAATTCCGGCGACATCACGCAGGCCGCCATTTCGCCCGATGGAAAATACATTCTGAGCATCAAGGACGAAAACGGGAAGCAGAGCCTCTGGCTCCGAAATATCCCGACGAACAGCAACACCCAGGTGGCTCCTCCGGCGAACGTCACTTACGGCAGTATCCAATTTTCTCCCGACGGGGATTACCTCTACTTCCGGGAAGCCCAGGTCGGAGTGGGACAGGCATTCAATCTCTACCGCGCGCCGGTGCTGGGTGGAACGCCGGAGCAAATCGTTCAGGATATCGACAGCGCCGTTTCGTTTTCTACCGATGGGAAGCGGATGGCGTTCGCCCGTGGAAACGATCCCGATCCCGGTAAATGGCGGCTGCTCGAGGCCAATGTGGATGGAAGCGGCGAACAGGTGCTCGAAATCCAGCCGCTGGACACCTCGCCGTTGCCCGGCAGCGTGGCGTGGTCTCCCGATGGAAAAGTCATTGTGTACTTCTCAGGGATCCGGCCTTCAGGAGCGCTCAAAGTGCTGGATGTGGCGACCAGCAAGGAGAGCACCCTGGCAACCTTCGCCGACATGGATCTGGGTCTGCTCGACTGGCTGCCGGATGGACGTGGACTTTTCGTGACGTATTCGCGGAACAGCGACTTCGCACACGATCAGATTGGCATGGTCACCTATCCGACCGGCCAATTCCATCCAGTTAGCCGCGACACGAACAACTACATTGGACTGTCACTCTCCGGGGATGGCAAGACGATCGCCACGGTACAACAGAAATCCGCCCTTCATCTCGATTTGCTTCCCGGCGCGGGAGGCTCGGCGATCACGCCGAGCATCGCGAGTATTCCCGTTTCTCCCGGCGGCTCTCCCGGCATCTCCTGGACATATACGGGTGAACTCGTAATGGGCGGAAAGGGGAAGCTCGAGCGGCTTTCCCCGGACGGAAGCAATACTGCGACGCTCGTGAGCGAATCGAATTCATGGTTACTCGATCCCCAGGTCTGCGGAAACGCGCACCAAATCGTTTTCACCTGGGGATCTCATGCTGGGAACGCGTCGGTCAATATCTGGCGTGCCGAAGCCAGCGGCTCAAATCCTCTCCAGCTGACCTTTGGCTCGTTCGATGTCGCTCCTGCTTGTTCACCAGACGGAAAATGGGTCTATTACCTGGACTTCCGAAACAGCAAAGCCATGCGGGTGTCATTGAGCGGAGGCAAGCCTGAACCCGCGCCCGGGCTGAATATTCCGAATCATCTCGCCGGAAACGGTTTCGCGTTTTCTCCCGATGGAAAGTTGCTGGCCACCGCGGCGCTTGTCGAGGACCCCAACACCCACGCCATCCATCAGTCCATCGACATTCTCAGCGATTACGAAGGGCCGAAGCCAGCCCTCCAGATGATTGCGCCGAATTCTGGGATGGTGGGATTCGGCCTCTTCACGCCCGACGGCAAGTCGCTGGCCTACCCGATCAACGACAGTGGCGCGGGGAACATCTGGGTCCAGCCTTTGGACGGAACGAAGGGCCACGCCATAACGAGTTTCACATCGGAAAAAGTTGCGGATTTTAGGTGGTCTCAAGACGGAAAACGCCTGGCCGTTATTCGCAACCAGAGCAGCTCCGACGTGGTTTTGCTGCACGATACGGGCGCCTCGCCGGCACAGAATTAGTGCCGCATCCGATTGGCGTCGTTGGACGCACGAGCGGCAGCAACTCTCCGCGTGTGAAGCCCGCAGTTGACTTCCAGCGAGCCAGTGGATGGGGTGAAGCGTAACCCCTGATGGGTTACCGGAGATAGCCGACAAAGCCTTGCTAGAATACTCACTATGAAACCTAATTCTTGGAAGCCTGGAACATCGACCATTGTTTGGTCACTTGTTTGGGCAGTTGCCATCATTGCCACGGCTTTTTTATTCAAAGGCAATCCTGCTACGGATTGGATTGAAGCAGCCCTCGTTGTAGGAGCGCTCACCTTTGTGGTGCTGAAGCCCCAGCGGCCTGTCCGTCTTCGCTAGATAGATTCCTTTACTACCATCCGCTTACGACAACTTCTTCCGGATTCACGAAACGCTACGCGTTACCCCGTCAATGGCCGATGGCATGACCCGCCAAGTTTGGGATATCTCGGATATCGCGGCCCTATCGGAATCAGATTGAGCCACCACCCAGAGCGTCAATCCCCTCGAATTGCAGACCGACCCACCACCGGATTACCGCACATTGAGTCGTAGTTTCCGATTAGCGCTGCGCCAATCGGGCACCGAGATGCCCGTGGCGCTGGAGAGGGCTTCGAGTATTCCTTGCTACTCCCAACGGAACACCTTCGCCGAGAGCGCCATGCAAACCGCAAACGCGACGACCAGTGCCACTACGTCTCCCACGTGCGCCGACCACGCGTCGCCCTTCCAGATCCCTTCCAGCAGCGACACCGCGTACGTCATCGGCAGCACCCGGGCCACCGCCTGAAGGACTGGCGGCATCGAGTCAACCGGCATGAAGAGTCCCGAGACAGCGACCATCGGGTAAAGGATGACGGCGCCGATCGGCTGGGCAAAGCGCGCGGTGGGAACGATGCTGGCAATGAGAAAGCCGATCGACAGGATGCTCCAAGTGCCGATCAGCAGCGCAATGGTGAAGGAGAAAAATGGAACGTGAATGCCGACGGGGTAGTAGCGCTTGCCCGCCAGGAGCATCAAGGCCAGTGTGGCCGCAGTGAGCAGCAGCTTGACGAGCACATGGGCGGTAAGGATCGTCTGTGGACGCAGCGGAGTGGCGCGGAGTCGTTTGAGGATGCCCCCCTCGCGGTAGATCGAGATGATGGTGACCAGCGACAGCACGGCGCTGACGGCAATCAGGACCGAGGCGAGAACCGGCAGGCCGACGCCGATAAAACTGTTGGAGGCGAGTGCTGCCGGTGCGAGTCCGCGGCCGACGACTCGACCTACTAAGACGAACACCAAAACGGGGATAGCGATGGTCCCGAATGCGCCAAGGGGCTCTCGAAGGAATATCTTGAGCTCGATCCAAGTCAGTTTCCAGAGTCCACGCAGCATCATTGTCAGCCTAGTCGCGCATCGAGTGACCCGTCAATTTGAGAAAAACGTCTTCAAGGTTGGGGAGAATCGTACGGAAATCCGTGACCTGGATGCGATTCTCGGACAGACAATGAATCACTTCGGTCACGAGATCGTTGCCCCGGCCGCGAATCGTGAACTGCGAGCCGCTGCAGGTCACCGCCTCGACTCGCGGGATCGCTCGAAACCGCTCAATAGCGGTTAGGTCGTCTGTCGAGAGGACCACGGATCGCTCAGGGCAATGCCGGTTAACGAGGCTCTCAGGCGTATCGATGTCGATGATGCGTCCGTGCTCGATGATCGCTACACGGTCGCACAACCGTTCGGCCTCCTCCATGAGATGAGTGGTCAAAAAGACCGTCTTGCCGCGCTCGCGGATGCCTCGCACCAGCTCCCAAATCGCCCGCCGCGACTGCGGATCAAGCCCCGTGGTCAGCTCGTCGAGAAACACAACCTCAGGATCGTTAATCAGCGCAAGGGCAATAAATAGCCGTTGCTTCTGGCCTCCGGAGAGGTTCATAAACCAGGCGTCCCGCTTCTCGACGAGCCCGAGCTGTTCGAGCAACCGTTCGGCATCTATCGCCTTCTTCTGGTAAAGCGAAGCCCAGAGGTCTACCGCCTCCCACACTTTGATCCGCTTCTGCAGCTGCGCCTGCTGGAGCTGAACTCCAATCCGGTCTTGCAGCTTGTACACGTCTTTGAAGGGATCAAGACCCAGCACCGAGATCCCACCCCGGTCAGGCGTGCGCAGGCCCTCGATGCACTCCATCGTAGTGGTCTTTCCCGCGCCGTTGGGGCCGATTAAGCCAAAGATCTCACCGTCATTGACCTCGAACGACACCTCGTCCACTGCTACCGTTGAGCCGTAGGTCTTGCGGACTTTGGAAACTTGAATGACTGGAGGCATGATCCTTTGCGAAATCGTAGTTTCACTGAACCGGACCGAGAGTTTATATCACGGACTTAGGCTAAGACCTGACCTGCACATGCGAGGAGACAAAACAAATTGAAACGTGGATCGCTAACCCGAGTTCAGGGAGCCTGTATCACAAGCGGGACACTGAGAGTGCCAATCAAGCCGGTGCTATTGTCTCGGACGGCCAGTCGCAGAGAATAGGTTCCGGGCGCAAGCGGGAGCTGCATGGAAAAAGGCAAGCCATTCTGATTCGCCTGGACGAATTGATCGGGCTTGAGGCGCGCATCCACCGTGTGGCCGTCGGAGGCGATGAGCTTGCCCTCCGGCGAGACCGCCGCAACCATGAAATCCAAGCTGCAATGTTGCAGGCCGTTTTCGATTGCGTCGAATGTAACGGTTGGGGCATCGACTAGAAACTGAATCTGCGCCTGCGCTCGCGCCGCGGGTTCGGGAGCTGGAACACGCACGCGAAAGGTGACTTCCGTGGCGGGTAGAGGATCGGCGAGCGCGCCGCGAAGTTCATCGTACGCCCGGCGGTCGCGCTGCTGCGGAGTCTCCGATGCGGACGATTGCTTGGCGTCCACTGCAAAGTAACCGCTACGATGCCGCATCGTCAGGCCATCGCGGCTGATCTTCACTTCGATGCGATGGAACTTGCCGTCCGAACTCCCTTCTTCCGGATAATAGCCGAGGGTGTAGTAGTGCTCTCCATCGGCCGCGCTGAGCGCCACCGCCCTCATAATGTCGTTGTGGTTGTAAAGCGCGAGGCCTCCGGTATCCTTCGCGAGGTCTTGCATCGTTTCATGCGAACCGAGGATTGCGTCGTGGGAATTTGCGAGCTGATCCGCGACGTTTTGCGGATCGTTCGGCCGATCGACGGTCTGGACCAGCGGATCGGCGGACGAACTCAACCGGCTCTCGTACACGTCGCCGACAATCAGTCCTCGAGCATCCACCGTGTAGACGGCCACCCGGGCGGAAGCCAACTCTTCGGCCGTCCGCCGGATATCGTCCGCATAATTCCTTTGGGCATCGGGGTACTCCCCCATGCTGGGCTGCAGGCTGAAAGGAAAAACAGAAGAGACCCAGATCAGATTCTTGCGGCCGGGAAAACCGGCAACGGCGCGGGCAATCGCGCGCAGCGCCGCGAGCGTAATGCGCACGCGCGTGTCCGTATCGTCGGCGGCGTGTGACTGATTCTGTTGGTCAATTATCCGCAGCGTCTCTGGGCGAAGAGCGCTCGCTTCCGCCGGAGTAAGCGTATGAATTGCCCCGCCGGACAATTCCTGGGACGTCCTGGGACTGTACTTGTCCAGCGCCGCGATGAGCAACCGCGGATCGGTCGTAAAATCCTGCAAGAGTCCAAGGGACTCGTTCAGCGCCAGAATCGCGATTTTCTGCCCCTCTTTCAGTTGTGTGCGCAGGTACCGCAGCATGCCGTCGTGGGAAGAGAGCTGATCCCCAGCCGTGGTATTCAGTCCATCGAGAAGCAAGATGGTCGGCGGCCCTTCGGGTCGGTGGAACGCTGGGCGGTTGGTGAAAACGCGCGGCGGAAGCGGCGGCGGTGGAGGCACGTATTCCGCCCGAGATTCTCCAGCATGTTCGTTTGAAAATATGCTGATTTTTTGCGGCTTGCCGTGATCCCGAAGCGTGAAATCGGCGGAAGTGAGGTTGGTCACATATTGGTTCTGTTTGTCGTAGACCACCACATCGATCAGCACCAGCCGCGTGGTCACGCGCATTTTCGGTGCCGATGATTCCTGAGACGGGGCTTGTTGCGCGCTCAGCGTCAACGCTGAGAAGAGCGTGCCAACGAAGGCGATTCGTCGAACCGCGCTCAGCGTCGCTCCATTCCGATACCTCAACATAGTTCCCATTCTCTCACCAAAAAACCCAGACGCCACATTCACAAGAATTCTAGACGCATGCCGTCGCGTACTGGGTTGCTCGGAGTTAACCGATGGGTTAGTGTACGCCGATGAAGAGCCCCCAAGATGAGCTGGAAGCTCTGAAAACGCAGGTCGCCGCGTTAACCGCGCGAGTCTTTCGCCTTGAGCAAGCAAGCGGCGCTTCTTCTGGGCCCCGGCAAGAGCCGGTCCCTCAGCCACAGCAGCAGCGGCCTGATTCGCCTCTTGCCGGAACAATGCTTGATCCTCCTTCGCCTCAGATTGGGACCGGCCCGCGCCCGACGCCGACGCCATTCCTGCAGCAGCCATTGACTCAATCGCAGCCAAACCTGTTTTCAGCTTCGCCGCGGGAAGACGCGGGTCTCGAAAAACAGATCGGGCAATTTTGGCTAAACCGAATCGGCATCGTCGCTCTGCTCTTCGGGGTCTCCTATTTCCTGAAGTATGCCTTTGAGAATAACTGGATTGGCCCTGCCGGACGCGTTGTGATCGGTTTATCGCTGTGGGGCGCGTTTCAGGTCTACCACCCGATTCCTGCGGCAGCCGCCTCGGCACGGAATGACTATCGGCTGAAAGTCGGAAGATGCATTAAGTCGGTCTGAGGTACCGTCTCTAACGGATTCCCGGCTTTGCGCCATGCCGCCAGGCCTCCGACGATGACAAACGCGTTAAATCCTTGCTCCCGCAGTATGTGCGCCACACGGGCGCTCGTCGCTTCGCCTGGTCAAGTGCAGTACAGGTAGATGTCTTTATCCCTGGGAAGTGTTTTGACTTCCTCCGCAAGGTTATTCGGCTCCAGCCGAATCGATCCTCGAATGCGGTCGGCGCCGGGATCGTAGTAACCGTGGCTGCGCACATCGACCATCAGAATCTTCCCTGAATATTGACTCTGCAGCTTCGCTTCCAGCTCGGCCGCCTGAATCCGTGGAACAATGCGGTAAACGCGATGCTTCCAGTACAGCGACACACGATAAACGATGAATGCAATCGCGCCAATAATGACCACGATCTCTACGACGTGTCCCGCCGTTCGAAACCCACGCGCGATCGTCGCGACGAAATCGCGGAATATAAATCCAATCCCGCCATACGCAAGCGCGTAGGCGCTGGCGCCGAGGAAGTCCAGCCCCAGAAACTGCACGAACGGCATTTTCATGCTTCCCGCCAGCGGAGCAGCCATCGAATTTATTCCGGGGATGAACTTGGCGATCACCAAGGTGGTCCGGCCGCGCTTGTAGAACAATTCCGCGGCCCGCAGGACACACGTTTCCGGGTCGCCGGAGACCCGGCATAGAAAACCCAACAACCTCCATCCCATGCGGCTTCCAAGGACGTAGAGCAACGAGTCGCCCACCATCATTCCCGTCACCGCAATCAGCGCTGCCGCCGGCCCGCGCAGCGCACCCGACGCCACCGCGGCTCCGCCTGTCACCAACGCCAGCGCCGCCGGCACGGGAATCCCGAGCGCTTCCGCCAAAACGATCAGAAAAATAATGATGTATCCGTGGTGCGCGATCAGCGCAAGGAGGGCATTCATGAGGTCAGTCCGCAAGAGTAGCACGCAACTTGCTCACCGCACGATGAATGCCTTTGTCGCGAAGAACTTGCCACGAACAATCGGCCCTGCCGGCGCGCGCCAAGTCTTCGACAGCACGGAAATGAAAAAATAAAGTCAGAAGCGCTTCCGCGCGTGCCCACCCTCGAGCTCCCTTATCTCGAGCCACGCCCGCTCTTCGAGAGTATGATGGCGGCCCGGAGTGACTTGGATGATGTTTCCCCAATTGGCTCAGTTCACCGATGTCGCGCTTCTGCTCTTGCGCCTCATGATTGGCGTCGTGTTCATCGCGAGCGGCTATAGACATCTTAAAAATCCGGAAGCGCGAAGCAAGGACATTGGAATGAGCGAGAGCTTTACAATTTTTCTGGGCACGGCTGAGTCAGCGGGTGCGCTCGGAGTGATTTCGGGCGTTTTCGCGCAACTCGCCGCCATCGGTTTGATTCTGATTATGCTCGGCGTGATCCAGAAGAAAATATTCTCCTGGCACACGGGCTTCTGGGGCAAATCAGGGACGAATGGCTGGAGCTACGACACGATGATTGTCCTGATGAATCTGGTCATCGTCACCACCAGCGGTGGAAACCTCAGCCTCACCCGCCTATTCAAGTAAGGCCGCCTCATGCTCTGAGCGCGCAATCCCCTGCCGAGTCCCCACGAATTGCCGTCCTGGCGTAAGCCTTTCTGTCCCTCCGGATGCCGCTCACCTCTTTCGCGCCGCCCGCGTCCCGCATCCGTTTCCGCCGCACGCGCGGGCCTGCCTGCCGCGGCGGGCCTGCCTGCCGCGGCGGGCCCACCCGCCGCTCCGAATGTAGCTCACCTCTTCAGAGGTGAGGCTTTTCGGTCATTCGTTCTTTCTCCCTTCCGACCGCCCTCCCGCCGCTCCGAATGTGGCTCACCTCCTTAGAGGTGAGGCCTTTCGGCCATTCGTTCTCCCGTCCGACCGTTCCCCGCCGCTCCCAATGTAGCTCACCTCTTTAGAGGTGAGGTCTTTCGGCCATTCGTTCTCCCGTCCGACCGTTCCCTGCCGCTCCGAATGTAGCTCACCTCTTCAGAGGTGAGGCTTTTCGACCCTCCGGCTTTTCGGCCTCTCGTCTCTTCTGACCCCTCCCGCCGATCGTTTCAATCACTAACAACCGACAGCGCCCCATGCTCCTTCCGCGTCGGCCGAACAGTGATCTCAACGTCCCGCCGCAGCGCCGTAAGAAATTCCATCAGCCGCCCAACCGAAAAATTCCCCGCACGGTTCCTCATGAGCAGGGAAACCTGCGGCTGCTGCACTCCAAGAATTCTCCCGATCTCCGCCTGCGTCATCCGGCTATCCTTCAGGATCGAATAAATTTGCAGCGCAAGCTGCGCCTTCAGCAGTTCCTGCTCGGGATTAGGCAGTCCGAGGTCCGCAAAGACATTCGCGCCACCCTCCGTGATGCGCGAAACGCGGCCGCGCCCCTTTTTGGCTTTTCTCTTCATTTTAGCTTTGCCTCTCTCGGTAGTCCCGCTCCGCATCCGCGAGCCGCCGTCTAACAAGATCGATCACTCTCGTCGGCGTAGCGATGCCTTTCGTCGACTTCTTCTGAAACACGTGCAAAACATAGATGGCATCCCGAAACCGCACCGTATAAACCGCCCTCCACGCATTGCCATGATGCGAAGCGACAACTTCTAGCACGCTACTCCCGCCAAATCCTTTGAGCGGTTTGGCGGCAGGATCGGTCTCGCCCTTCTGGGCCGTAAACAGCGCGTGCCCGATGTCGATCCTGACCGGGCGAGGGAATGACCGCAAATCCCTGAGCGACGTCCCAACCCACCGGACGGACTTCAAATCGCCCTCGGTCTCTATACCAGTATACATATATTCATATATACGCGCAACTCTGGGTGCCCAACATATCGCGCACGTGGCGATGACTGAGTATCATTACAAGAATCGCTATCCCGCTCACCGCCGCTCATCCAGGTGAACACCTGGCCGAAGAACTCGACGTCTTCGATATGAGCGCTGCCGTGCGAGGCCTGATCATGACTCGAACCGATTCAACAAACCTTGCCACACGGAACGAATTTGGAACCGCTCATCGAGATTGGCAGCCATGACAAAGGCTCTCAGTCATAAACTGTAAGCTAGTCAGGAAATATTCAATTGCACCCTATGCCATTCTCCGCGCGACCAATTTTCGCTCTGACATTCTGGGGCACCTTCGCGCTCTGGATACTTCCGGAAGTTATTGCCTGGAAAGTCAAACGGTCGTCCGATTCCTCAATGGCCCGCGATAAAGGCTCCCTAGGCCTGATCGCGATCCTCTGGTGGGTCGGAATAGCAATGGACCTTTCTTTTTCCTTGTTCCTGCCGCAAGCCGCCATAACTTGGAAGCGAACCTCGCTCTTCTTCGTCGGAATCTTCTTGATGTTACTCGGGACCGCTCTTCGTTGGTACTCCGCAACCGTCCTGGGGAAATATTTCACGTTCGATGTCGCGATACAGGGTGGCCAAGCCCTGATTGAAGCCGGGCCTTACCGCTATATCCGTCACCCTTCCTACAGCGGCGCCCTCCTGTCCCTGCTTGGATTCGGTTTGGCACTCGGAAACTGGCTTGGGCTCGCCGCCGGTCTCGCCTGCTTAGGCGTCGCCTATGCCTATCGCATACCCATCGAGGAGGCCGCGCTCGCTTCGGCTCTCGGCGACACCTACAGGCAATATATGAAGAGAACCTGGCGTCTTGTGCCGTACTTATTCTAGTGCGTGCGGTTGGTGTTCGTCGCCAGCCGAATCGACGGAGGACCGATGATTTCCAGGCGCGAATTCATTGTCGACTCAGCCGCTCTTCTGTTTGCTTCATATGCCTCAAAAAGACTCGCACCAGAATCTGATTCAATCCTGGTCAACGATATTCATTCCCAGCTTAATCCCACTCAGGTGCTCGCAATTTCACAGCCACGGTCTCTGGAGGACGTGCAAGACATTGTTCGCAACGCGCGAAAGGATCGACTGGCGATCTCAGTTGCCGGTGGGCGGCACACGATGGGAGGGCAGCAATTTGGCACCGACACGTTGCTGATCGATGTCAGAACGTTGAATCGAGTGCGCGGTTTGGATCGCAAGAATGGGATTTTGGAAGTTGACGCCGGGATCGAATGGCCGGATCTCATCGACGGTTACCTCTCAATGCAAAAACCGGATGGCCAGACCTGGGGAATCGCCCAGAAGCAAACCGGCGCCGATCGAATCACAATAGCCGGAACCATTGCGGCGAATGCGCACGGCCGCGGTCTGAAGATGAAGCCATTTGTCAGTGACGTTGAATCCTTCGTTCTCGTAGATGCGACGGGAACGGCCCACACATGCAGTCGAACCGAGAACCCGGAATTATTTCGGTTGGTCCACGGCGGATACGGCCTCTTCGGAATCGTCACTAGCGTGAAAATGCGCCTCGTGCCGAGAGAAAAGGTCGAGCGCGTTGTCGAAATCCGCACCACGGACGGCCTGATGGCCGCGTTTGACAAACGCATCGCCGACGGATTCCAGTATGGCGATTTTCAATTCTCCATCGACCACGCCTCCGAAGACTTTCTGCGCAAGGGCGTTTTCTCTTGCTATCGGCCAGTACCGCTCGACACGCCAATACCTCAGCGAGAGAAGCAACTAACCGATAAGGACTGGAGACAACTCCTTTATCTCGCCCATACGGACGAGAAACAGGCGTTCAACAAGTATGCAGACTATTACCTCTCGACGAATGGCCAAGTGTACTGGTCGGATTTACAGCAGTTGAGTATCTACCCGGACAACTACCATCGTGAAATCGACGCCAAGCTCCACGCTCCTTATCCCGCAACAGAAATGATCACCGAGATCGACGTCCCAAGAACGGCGCTCACCGGATTCCTTGATGAGGTGCGGGAAGATTTCCGCAAGAACAAGACCGAGTTGATTTATGGCACTGTGCGTCTCATCGAGCGGGATGATGAGAGTTTCCTGGCTTGGGCTAAGCAGCCATACGCCTGCACGATCTTCAACCTCCATGTGGTTCACAGCCCTGAAGGACTTCAACGCTCCGAGCAAGCCTTTCGGGGCCTCATCGACATGGCAGCGCGGCGCGGAGGCACCTACTATCTAACTTACCACCGTTATGCCACCCGAAACCAAGTTGAAAGCTGCTACCCGCAATTCGCAGAATTCCTCCGGCTGAAAAGGAAGTATGACCCGGAAGAGCTCTTTCAAAGCGACTGGTACAGACATTACAGAAACATGTTCGCGGACAGCCTTTGACTCATTTCACCGTTCACCGCTGCAAAGTAGATCCGGCGTTCTCGAACGCATTGTCGGTTGGTTCGAAGGCGGTTAGCGCGGCTTCCCACATCGTCCAACGGAACGCCTTAAGCCTTTGCGGGTGCCGGACTTTCGCCGCAGGCGAGGGTGCACGAATTCGAATGAGAAGGCCGCTCCGGAGCATTTTCCTTCCAAAATAAATCCACGAATCTACGCCAATCTCACCTGTCCACAGAAAACTGATCATTGCCATTTCCCAAAATCGCGTGCTAGCGTAATTAAAGCGGTTGAAGCAGGCTCAAAAATGAAAAACACGACAAACACGAAACCCACCACAAAATCGAGGGGCCGGGTGACGATTCCCACGGGTCGCAGGATCGAAGCTGTTGCATTGCTCCAATCTGCTGATCTGGCCCATTCAGCCCATTTCGCCCACTTAGCCAATCCCTCCCCCTCCGCCCCGCTCCGGCACTCCTTTCAGCCTTCTATTCAGGCCCCTGTTCAGCCTCCTTTTCAGCGAATGACTGGTGCCGCCCCAGTTTCAGGCCTAAGGCGGCGCCAAATGCTCTCTAATCGGGACCTCCAACGATTAGAAATCGCCGCAATCTCCACAAAACAAACGCTCCGGCGCCATTTCTAACCGGAACAAATTCAGTGTTCTTCCGGCCGCATGTTTAGCCCATTCCACCAATTTCCCCGCCCCGCTCCAGCCAAACGCCGGACCAATCCCACTCCCGGCCTTGAGTCAGCCTCAAATGCCCTCTAATCGGGACACTCAACGATTAGAAATCCCCGCAACCCCCACAAAACAAAAACCCGCCGCCATTTCTAACCGGAACAAATTCAGTGTTCTTCCGGCCGCATGTTTGGCGGTTTTGGCCCGATCATCGAATGTCTCGCACCCCGCACGCTTTCGGTCCCCCTTTCAACCAAAGATCGGCCCCGCCCCGGCTCACCAACTCTCTCCTCACTCGTCCGAACTTTCTGGTGGCACCCTGCGTACCTATCCACGGGCGTCGCAGATCCCACCGAGAAGGAGTGTGAACCATGAGACTTAATTTGCAGTGGCGAAGGGCCGGCCTCGCTTTGGCCGGAGCGGCCATGTTGGCGCTTTCCGCCGGTCGTCCGGCGCTCGCGTCCACCGAGGGCCATTTTGACAAGACGCTCACCGTGACCGGCCCCGTCGATCTTGAAGTCCAGACCGGCTCGGGCAACATCACCGTGCGCGTCGGAGAATCCGGGAAAGTCGAAATTCATGGAATGATTCGCGCCGACGGCATCCATCTCGGCGGCGACGACGAAGCCAGCGTGAAATCCATCGAGGACAATCCTCCGATTCAACAGGACGGCAACAAGATCGTCGTCGGCCACATGGAAGATCACCTCTCGATGCAACACATTTCCATCAGCTTCGAAATCGTCGTTCCGCAGGATACGAAGTTGCGCTCGAAATCCGGCTCCGGCGATGAAAAAATTGACGGCATCGCGGGCCCGGTCGACGCGTCGAGCGGCTCGGGCGGCCTGAAAATCCGCGACATCGGCAGCGAAGTCCGCGCCGGCACGGGATCGGGCGAAGTCGAGATCGAAAATATTCATGGCAACGCCAGACTGAGCTCGGGCAGCGGCGGCATTCGCGCCATCGGACTCGCCGGCGGTTTTACGGCGACGACGGGAAGCGGCGACGTCAAGCTCGAGCAAACCGCCGCCGGAGATGTCGAGGTCAGCACCGGCTCGGGTGAAGTCGAACTCGATCACGTCAAAGGCGCCGTCCGCGCTTCCACCGGTAGCGGCAACATTCATGCCGACGGCGAGCCCACCGGATCGTGGCGCTTGCGCACCGGCTCGGGCGATGTGGTCGTAAAGCTGCCGGATGCGGCGGCTTTCGAGCTCGCGGCACACACCAGTTCGGGATCGATCGAGAGCAAGCGCCAAATCATGGTGCAGGGCTCGATCAATCCGCATGAACTCCGCGGAAAAGTGAACGGCGGCGGCTCGCTCGTGGAAGTCAGCACGAGCTCGGGCAGCATCCGTATCGACTGACGGCGAAGCGGTTCATCGCGGAAGAGGGCGTCGCCGGCGTAGTCGAGACGCCAGCGTCTTGACGAAATCGGCACCGCACGATTGACGCCCTCGTCGCTTTCCGGAAAGTGTGATAGTTTGGCGCCAACTTCGGCGTGAAGATCCGCCGGATTCGAAGGTGTGTCATGGCGACGGCTACCCCCAGGAGCTGCCGCGTCGGCCAATGCGATCAGGAAGTGCCCGAGGCGCTGGCCGCCGATAGCTTGTGCCTCGATCATTTTCTCGATCAATCGTTCGTTCGCGCCGATCATGCATTCGAAAAATGCATTCGCGGCGAAACGATCGATTCGGGCACTCTCGATTGGCTGCTCGATGACGCGCACGCCACGGTAAAAGCCCTGGCGGACAACGCGGCGAAAAACGATTTGGCGCAGCAAAGCAAAATTTTGGAATTGCTGCTTTGCATCGCGAATCTGAACGATTACGTCGCGCACCATTCGGTTCACGCCACGCGCAAGACATAAGAAAAGTTTTCGCGTATATTGGCCGGGCCCAACGCGCAGCCCGCCGCCGCGCGCGATATTCAAGAAGAGTTTTCACGCGGATCGCGCGGGGCCGGCCGCGCAGCATGGGGCGCGCCGGGCCTTCTGCCCAGCGTGCCACTGAAATTCGCTGCTTGGCGTCGGGAGTGCTTCGACCCTAGAATAATAAAGGCCATGACCGACGCACCGATGCCGATCATCGAGTTCGAAACCGACGACCTGCTCGTCCGGCTGAATTTTTCCGGACGCGCGGAAATCGCCACCATTAATCCCATCGTGATCTGGGTGATGGATTTTGTGAGAGGAATCGGCTGCGCGGCCGGCAAGGAATTTGAAGTTGAACTCGCGTTGCGCGAGGCCCTTTCGAACGCGGTGGTTCACGGTTCGAAAAACAATCCTGAAAAGCTTATCGAGTTCTGCGTGGCCTGCGACAAAGAACGGGGATTGATTATCGTGGTGCGCGATCAGGGCGAAGGTTTCGATCCGGCCAAAATCGCGAGCCCGACAGTCGGGCAAAATCTTTTCCAGGATCACGGCCGGGGAATTTACCTGATCAATCAGCTCATGGACGAAGTGAAGTTCGAGCGAGGTGGCACCGAAATCCACATGCGAAAGCGTTAACCCCCTTCCCTCTTCCGCACTTGAAATTTTCCCTTCCGAGCGTCAATCTGAAAATCTCCTTCGGGGAGTCAGCCATGGACGACCAGAATTCGAAAACGGATCCATTCAAGCCGCTACAACCGCAGATTCCCGGCGTGCCGCAGCGAAACGCAAAAAGCGGCGCGACGATTTCCGTATTTCGCCCGCCGCCGTGGGTTCTCGCCGCGGGGGGCGGCGCTTTGCTGGTGATTATTTTTCTGGTGTGGTGGTTCTCGCATCCCTCGCGCGCGGCAGCGCCCGTCTCCGCGAGCGAGCCAGCCGCGATTGCTCCGGCTCCGACGCCCAAGCCCGCCGTAAGCGCGCCGCTCGGCCCGGGTGAAGTAGCCACGACGGACGAGCTTTCCGAAGCGTGGTCGTCGAAGAAATTTGATTTCAACAACACGACGACGAAAGAAACTTTGCAGGCGATCGTCGTCCGTCTTCCCGGCGACAAATATTGGGCGTTCACATTGCGCGAGCCGTTCGGAGATTGCCAGTTGGAATATGTGAGAGATCTGAAGCGCCTGCAAAACTATTACGACATTCGCAGCGATCATCCGCTGGTCGGAAATCCGTGCAATCGCAGCGTCTACGATCTGCTCAAGTGGGGCCCCGGAATCGACGGGCTGGTTCGCGGCGAAATGGTGCAGGGATCGGGCTTGCGTCCGCCAATGGCGATTGAAGTGAAAGTGGAAGGGCACAAAATCATTGCGGTTCGCGCGGAATAATTTCAGCAGCGGACAGAGTGACTTCAATTTCGCACGGAATAAATTCGGATTCGCGCGGAATGGTTTTGACCCAGATTCTCGATTTGAACTTTCCGTACGAACGCACGGGTCGTCGATCGTCATCTGTATTTATGCGGGCTTGGACGCGGTCAGTACGGCTTGTCGGTGCTGAGCCGGACTGCGGAAGGAAAAGTGTTTGAGGGATGGCTGGGAGAAGCGCGTGTTCTTGGCTTCGAGATTTTGCCGCAGCCGTCGGAAGGGCTCAGCAGTGAAAAACGTGTCTGGAGTGTTGCGTATTGAGCCAGAGTCGGTATAGGTTATCGGGCGACCAGCCGGTTAGAACGGAAGTCCCGATGAACATGCTATAGCGACGTAGAAATCTCAATTCGAACGGCTTGCGGGAGCATCCCCGCCACTGCCCGCAGCCGGGAGGGATTCGTGAAATCGGCAAAGAGGTTGTGGTTCTCCGTGTTTTCAGTGGCGATGGTGATCCTAGGAAGTCCATGGGGAATATACGCTCAATCTAACTCAGAGATGAGTGCGAGCCCGTCTTCCCTGACTTTTGGGTCGGTGAGCGTAGATGCAGCGAGCGCTCCCCAATCGTTCAGGGTAACGAATTCGGGATCCCACGCGCGGACCATAGAGCGCGTTGCGAGCAATAACAATCAATTTGTGGTCTCGGGCCCTTCGCTGCCGCTAACAGTGGATGCCGGACAAAGCGCGTCATTTCAAGTCGTGTTCGAACCGACAGCCGTAGGGAATTCTTCTGGGACCATTAAAGTCTCCCTTAATCGGTTCTCGCGCGGGGCGCAGCGGGTCGCCGTGTCGGGAACCGCCGCGGCCACGACTCAAAGCCAGACGCCAACTTCGAGTCCGAGCATCGCGAGCCTCAGTCCGAGCTCAGGACCCGTAGGCACAACGGTCACGATCGCCGGAACGGACTTCGGCGGGGTTCAGGGAACGAGCACGATTACGTTCAATGGAACACCAGCCGCAGCGTCGATCTGGACTGCGACAACCATCATGGCTTCCGTCCCAACGGGCGCCACGACAGGCAACGTCAGCGTCACTGTTGGCGGCGTGGCCAGCAATGCCTTCGCCTTCACCGTCACGCCGGCCACTTCCACCCCGAGCATCTCGAGCCTTACTCCAACGTCAGGCGCGGTCGGCACATCGGTAACGGTGGCAGGAACGAACTTCGGCGGCGTTCAGGGATCGAGCACGATTACCTTCAACGGAAAGGCGGCTACAACGTCCATCTGGACAGCGACAACCATCATGGCTCCCGTACCAACCGGCGCCACGACAGGCAACGTGATTGTCACCGTGAGTGGAGTCACGAGCAACGCCGCTGTCTTCGCCGTTACCTCGGCCAATCCTGTCCCGAGCATCTCGAGCCTCACACCAAATTCAGGGGCCGTCGCCGCGTCGGTAACGATCGGCGGAGCCAATTTTGGAGCTACGCAAGGAACGAGCACGGTTACTTTCAACGGGACAGCCGCGTCGCCAATAAGTTGGAGCGCCTCATCCATCGTCGCTCCCGTACCGACGGGAGCCACCACCGGCAACATCGTTGTCAATGTTGGAGGCCAAGCCAGCAACGGCGCCGGCTTCACCGTGACCTCTCCGGCTCCAAGTATCACGAGCCTTAGTCCGAGCTCGGGAGCAGTGGGCACAGTGGTGACGATCGCGGGGACGAACTTTGGAACAACGCAGGGAGCGAGCACGATCACGTTCAACGGAACAGCAGCCACACCGACGAACTGGAGTGCGACGAGCGTCGTGGCTCCCGTCCCGGCCGGCGCCACGAAAGGCAACGTCGTTATGACCGTTGGAGGGCAGGCAAGCAACGGCTCGAGCTTCACAGTGAACGCGACATTGGCGGGAGAGCCAACGCTCATTCAGCAGGCTGACGGCGACACCTCAGACGTGCATCAATCCGTTTCGGTCTACATGCTTCCGCTGCCTCAACCTTCTCTCACCGGGAATTTACTCATCGTGGCCGCGACGTGGAACACCGACACCATCACCGGAGTACTAAGCGACAATCTCGGAACGAATACTTGGACTGCTGGGCCAATCGTGAAAGACACGACGAAGGTAACGACAGCAGAAGCATGGTACTGCTCGAACTGCAATCCGGGCACGCGCGTCTTCACTCTCACTCTTTCTTCAGCGACAACCTATGTGAAGATGGTTGCGGCTGAATATTCTGGCATCGCTTCCTCCGGCGCTCTCGATGGCAGCAGTGGAATATTCACGGCAAGTTCCACGACACTTCAGCCTGGCAGCTTCACCACCACGCACAATGGAGACCTCATTTGGCAGTGGGCGGTGTGCGACAGCGGATGCACGACCGGCTCATCAGGAAAGTTCACCGCGCAATCTGGATTGAGTCTCGTCGCTGCTGACACTCTTGGCGTTGACTTGCAAGCGGTGCAGTCTGGCATCCAAGCCACAGCGGGAGCAATTGACCCGACCATCACCTCGCCACTCTCGTTCGGCTACATCTCGATTGGCATGGCATTCGAGACTGCCACAGCGGGCACGATACCGTCAGGGATACGCATCCTGAGCATGGGACACCGCAGCACGAGCGACGAGACAGCTTCGTCTCGCGTGTTTCAGTTCCCTTGTCGCGGAACGGCGCTCGCTCTTGCGTTCACCAGTGGAGCAGGGTCGCCAACCCGTAGCATCTCGGCCATCTCGGACAGCAACGGGAACACCTGGGTGCAGCCGAGCGGGTCGCCGTTCGTCGATTCAGAGAACAATGACGTGGCGGCGCTCTGGTACTCACTGGGTGTGAATTGCAATGCGGACGAGACTCTCACCCTCACCATGACCGGCACGAACTCGGGCGGGAACGGTGAGAACTACATGATGCACGACCTGAGTGGGATCGCGTCATTCGACAAGTTGGTGACGCTCGGCGGCGACCAGACAGCGACGGGGCCGTTCACGGGAGTGACCATCACTCCTGCGACTGCGAACGGGTTGGTACTCTCGAACGCGAGCATCTACTACAACAGTGCCACGGGAGTGTCGAGCACGGTCGGGACGGCTTATTATCTGCCGACTGTGGGGACGTGCGGGACAGGTTGGAGCGTGTCGATGCACGCGGATGAGAACAATGGTTGGGGTGTTGTGTTCAATCAGTCGACCTCGGCGATGACCTTCAGTTGGAACCAGGACAACTGCATCGAAACTGGCGTTCACAGCTATGCCACACTCGCGGCATCGTTCAATGGAAATTGACAGCCGATACCACCCGGGCGGAGTCCGACTGGGCTTGGGTGGGTTGACCTGACAGGCCAAACGCCGCAAGCGGGGTGCATCAGACGGGCAAAAAACGAGCTGTCGGAACCCCGCGATCTGGATGAGGCGTGCGCTGGTGGCAGATTCAATGTGGTCAGAAGAGGGGGCGTTCGAAGTCCGAGACAGAGGTCCAAGTCGGGAATTCCGGTTTGGTAAACAGCTGAAAGTGAAATGCAATCAGGCGCGCGCGGTCTGGCGCTCCGAATCCTCGCAGCGGCGCACTTCGGTTCCCATTTTCCCGCTCAGAACCATCGCAACCATTTTCTGATCCGCGAGCCAAGACCACAGCGGATGGCCAAACGTCGCGGGACGATTGTGTTCGATGAAGAAATGAGAAATCCAGGCGAAGGCATACGGCACGATGAGCGCAGCGAGAATCCACCACGGCCGGCGAAGCACAATCGCGGCAACTAAAATCGACCAACCGCTGAGTGTGCCGATCGTGTGAAAGACGCGCGTGGCCAACTGGCGATGCGCGAGAACGTAGAACTGCCAGAAATCGGAGAAGCGCGCGGGAGGCTGCGTCATGCCGCGCATTCTACATCAACTGAATCCGCCAAGAATGAAAATGCCACCGTCCCGCGGTGGGGAAACCGCGGGACGGTGGCGACGCCACAGGGAACCGCTGCGGCGGTTATGAAGTGAGCTGCTCGACCGAACAAGCGACCAGAACGGGCTGGCTCGTTTGCGGATCGATGAGTATGAATCCAACCACACGGAGCGACATTCCGGCCTGCCCTTGCAGAGCCGAGAGGCCGCTCAGGTTTATGAAGTTTGTGTTGTTCGTGGTGAGCACGGTCAGCGGCTGCGGCAGCAAAATTCCAGCGGTCCAGTCATCATTCAACTGAAAGCTGCCCGCGTTGCCGGACTGAATCACGACGTCACCGGCGAGCGTGCCGGCCTGACCCTGGCGACGGAGAACGACGCGATGAACAGTTAGAGTGGTGGCTCCGTCGTTCGTCGTCGTCATGCCGCCGATGCCCACACGCTGCCCCGCCGCGAGCGCGGAGTTATTGAAGAGAAGCGTGGTGAGCGGCAGCTTGATGTTGCCAATGCGATAGTTTTCCGAACCATTGAGCGCGAGAGCGGTGATGTCGCCGGGTGAGATGCCGTTGATCGCGGGCAATTCGTCGCGAACGTACAGATTCACGGTCGTCGCCGGGCCCGTTGCCGGATTGACGTACGTGAGCAAGCCGCCGAGAAAGAAGCCGTCGGTCGAAACGACTTGCACTTCGGACGCCATGATGTCGTGCGAGACGGGATCGAGCAGCCCGGTGAGAGAGACGATGGTGTTCGTCGTGTAGGAGCTGATGGGATCGTCGGGATCGTCGAAGACGGTATTGTCGTTCGTCTCGACCGACCACGCGCGGCCATGAGGACCTTGGACGTTGAAGGTGGTGGCGCCGGTGACGCTGGTGACGCCGGCATAAAACTCGTCGATGGAAACTTCCGAATCCGACGCGTTATGCAAACTCATTTCGAAAACAGGATTGACCTGGCCGATAACCTGCCCGGTGCCATCGACCATGAGTGACTTGCGAAGATCGAATTCCATGCGCAGGCCAATGAGATCGGCGTTTTGAACGGTGAAGGGTGAAGCGAAATTGACGGTGACGCTCGTCTCGGAGAGCGTGCCGTTGATCGTATTCACCACGGGCGGAGTTTGCGTGGTGTCGATGAAGCCGATCACGGGATTCGAGATGGTGACCGTCGCGCTGGTGTAGGTGCCGGGCTGCACGGACTCGAGGTCGAGAAGCTGGTGCAAGCCGCTGAGTTGGGCGAAATCCACGATTTGCGGATCCGAGAAAACGCTGACATTATTCGTGCCGTTAAAAATCGTGATGCCGCTCACGGTGAGTTCGCAGGAAACGATGCTGGGCAAAGGAGCGTCCGTGCCGATGGTATAGACCGACGCGGATTGCTGGGACGACGGCGGAGTCGTCGAGGACGAAGAGTTGCCGCTGCACGCGCTGAGCAAGAGCAACGGAATGATGACGAGCAACGTCTGGACACACCTCAGGCTACGCATTTCATCTCTCCTTCTAAATTAGGAATAATTGCGAAGGGCGGGCCTCTAGGTGGCCCTTTGCCCTCAGGAAATGAAACACCCGGACGGGGGAAAAGTTGCGTGGTTCGGGCCTGTGTCCCGGCGGGCGTCACTCTGCAGTTGCGATTGCCGCGAGCAATTGCCGGAGAAGACGTCTCCAACAGCAATTTCGTGCGAACGGAAGGAACATCTCCGCGTAGCGCGGGCTTCTGGAGGTGGATTGTTTGCGATTGCACGGTATTCCAGGCACTAACGCGAAAGTGATAGCGAATTCAAAGCGTCCGGAATTTCGACTCTACCGCTGCCCGGGAGTCAGATAAGCGTAATGCTAACTTCTATCGGCCACGCCGATGCTTCGCGGGCAGAGACTTCGCTACAACATTTCCACGCCCACTCCGAAATATCCCATCGCCGCATTGGTCGAGCGTTTCGCAGCGGCAGTTCTGCATCATCTTTTTTAGCAGACGCCGGACTGCCTTTATTCCGTCCATCAAATTGTCGAGTTCCGCAAGCTTGCGTCGGGACAGCTTCCGCCAGCGCTCCGAGGCCCGAGTAGCGTTGCCGAAGCCGAAGAATAACTGCCGAATATCCTCCAACGTGAAGCCGAGTTGTCGCGCGCGCTGAATGATTGCAAGGCGATGGAACGCGGACGCATCGTAACGTCTCTGCCCAGCCACTCGCAGGGCAGGAGGAAGCAGCCCAATTTGCTCGTAGTAGCGAACTGCGGACGGCCGAAGTCCGACCTGGCGTGCTACTTCAGAAATCGACAACTGAGACATGACCGCATACTAGAGCACTCCTTTTCTGACGGCTATACCGAAGTTCACTCGCGACGACCGCTCTGAAAAACGCAATCCCAAGGAATCGGCCGTCAAACTCATTGGACCACCCTCGGCGAGGTCTCGGAACGTCCTCGGAGCGCCATTTCGGATAGAAAATAATGCTTGACTTAAAGTCGACTTGAAGTCGTACGGTTTTGGAGAAGGCCGACAAAGCAAAAAATGCCGGTACTTCAAGGAGGAATATATATGAAACCGTTGCACTGGTTCTTGGCGCTTCCGCTTCTGCTGACCAGCAGCGGCGCGGCGCACGAGCAAAACAGCAAGCCGATGCCGGTATACACGGTCAGCCAGGCGCTTGACTTCTGGATTTCCAATACCGAAAATTTGGTGGTTGCCGCCGCCGATGCCATGCCAGCGGAGAAGTACTCTTTTGCGCCAACCGCGGGCGAGTTTACCGGCGTCCGCACCTTCGCTCAGCAGATTAAGCACTTGGCCGCGAACAATTACCGCATGGCTGCGTACATCCTGAACCAAACCCCCGCCCCTGAAGAGGAGTCCGAGACTGGGCCCGACTCGGTCCAATCCAAAGCGCAGATCATGGAGTATGTCAAAGGCTCGTTCGCAATGCTGCATCGAGCTATGGCCGCCATCAATGAGAGAAACATGCTGGAGCCGATGACTGCCTCACCAAGCCGGCAGAAGACGCGTCTTCAGCTCGCCGTGGATGTGGTGGCTCATTCCAGCAATCACTACGGGCAGATGGTGGAGTATCTGCGTATGAACGGAATCGTGCCGCCTGCCAGCCGTCCATGATGCGGGAGTCTGATGACATCACAGTTGCTTGCCGTTTGCCGGACGCAGAATTGCGCGAGGGCAAAGCAACGCTTCTTGAGCAGTTCAAGTCCGGTGTGATCGCAACAGAGGAGCTTCCAGACGGCTATGTTTCCCGCATCCCAGGGGACAAGAAGTGAATTGAAGCTGTGACAGCATTGATTGTGGCGGAGCGCGAGTACTGCCCCTTCTTGAGATTCACATTGGCCGTCCCGCCGAACATGGGGCCAGCGGACGTGCGCGTGACCGGCCCTGCCGGGGCGAAGGCCTTCCTGAGGACAATGCTATGCAAACCAGGACGGTGTTCTTGACATTCTGGACGGGCGGCCGGCAACCCGGAAATTAGGCCAGCAGGGTTCGTCGATTTTGAATGCCGAGGAGGTGGGCAGTGATCCCTTATCTGTTCGGGCCGAGGGTAAACCTTCGACGCGGCGTGGTCACTCCCTTCGTTCAAGTACTTCTCGGAGGAGTAGTGACGAGCTCCGGGATCGAGCGGTTCGGATGGCAAAGCCATTTTGCAATGACCGCCGGTGGGGGAATTGACGTCAGAGTCTCGAAGCACTTCTCGATTCGTCCCGTACAAGCCGAGTATTTCATGACGAGAATCCCGGATGGGCTCAACAACCGGCAGAATAATTTCAGGTTCGGCGCTGGAATCGTGTTCCGGTTCGGCTAGAAACAATTTGCATCCGCCAAGTTGGGTTCGCCCGATGAGAGGCGACAAACCGGCTAGCGGCGGTTGATAGCGCTCTCTCTCCTGTCTGGCTCGGCCGCTGGGGCTGCGGCCTACGCATTCGTACGTGCCAGGAGCGGTGGTCCGCTGCAAGTGGTAGTCTGACGCGGTAGCCGATGAAAAACCGCGACATCGAGGCGACTTGGCAGTATCACGATGGCACGAAGCACTCCTACTGGAGTATTCGTAAGAATCCTCACTTCATGGACTGGGCGAATCGGCCGCTGCCCTTTAAAATCTATCCGAAGATAGAGCCGCTCCCACTGCCGCGGGACGTACCGCAAACAGGTGTGGCGGCGCTCTCCGCGATCTCAGAGCCAGTGCCCGCGTCGCGGGCCGATGCGGTCCCGGACCTTCGGGATCTGGCGCGCATCCTCTATTTCTCGGCGGGGATTACCAAACAGCACGCCTATCCAGAGGGAGAAATCTACTTTCGCGCCGCAGCCTGCACCGGAGCTCTCTACGAGATCGAGCTGTACGTCGTGACTGGCGATCTTCCGGACCTCGAAGCCGGCGTGTATCACTTCAATCCGGCGGACGTATCGCTGCAGCTTCTGCGAAAAGGTGATTTTCGCGGAAATCTGGCTGAGGCGACGGCGATGGAATCCGCGGTGGCTCGCGCGCCCGCGACAATGATCTGCACCGGAACGTATTGGCGGAATGCCTGGAAGTACCAGGCGCGCACCTATCGCCATTTCGGTTGGGATAACGGCACGCTGCTGGCGAATCTGCTTGCTGTTTCCGCGGCTTCGGGGTTGCCGGCCGAAATCGTTCTCGGATTCGTGGACGCCGAGGTGAACCGCTTGCTCGATCTCGATACGCGGCGTGAGGTTTCCTTGTGCCTCGTACCGATCGGGCGCACATCGGAGAGTTCGCTGCCAGCCGCGAGAGAGGCTCCGGTGCTCGGCCTGGAAACGATCCCGCTTTCGCGGAGCGAGGTCGAATATCCCGCCATGCTTCAGATGCACGAGGCGTCATCGCTTGAGTCCGAAGAGGAAGTGCGCGAGTGGCGCGTGAAACATATGGTGCTTTCATCTTCCGCTCCGGCTGGCGAGGCAGTTCTCCTCGAACCATTGCCGGAAGAAGAACAACCGAAGGACACGATCGAGCAAGTGATCCTGCGCCGCGGTTCTACGCGAACGTTCGACAAGACAGCAACCATGACACCGGCACAACTCTCAACCATTCTCGACTGCGCCACGCGAGGTCTTCCCGCTGACTTCCTTGAGCCGCGCGGCGCGCAACTCAACGATCTTTACTTGATCGTGCATTCGGTGCAGGGGCTCAAGCCGGGCGCTTACTTCTTCCGGCGAGAGCGGAACACTTTGGAGCTTTTGAAAGAGGGGGAATTCCGCGCCGAGGCCTCCCATCTTGGACTGCAGCAGGAGCTGCCGGGGGACGCCTGCGTGGACATTTTCTTTCTCGCGGATTTGAAACGTATCCTGGAGCGATACGGGAATCGCGGCTACCGGGCCGTGCAACTGGAGGCGGGCGCCATCGGCGGCAGGATATACCTGGCTGCGTATACCCTGCGCCTGGGTGCGACCGGGCTGACCTTCTTCGACGATGACGTGATTAATTTCTTTTCGCCGCATGCGAAAGGCAAGAGCGCGATCTTTCTGCTCGCGATTGGCAAACCGCTGAAACGCAAATCACAGTAGGGCCTGTAGAGAAATGCGGGTCTGTTGGCCAACGAATTAAGGAATGACGCCGTCGATGTAATGCTGAATAGACGAAGCGAAGGTCCTGAAAGAAGATTTCGAGATCGGGAAGGCCGCGAGGGGTTCGAAGTGAGGGACACGAGGCTGGCGGCATTTTGACGGATGGGCGCATCATAGTAGGCTGGCACGGCAGTTCATTTGCGGCGGCGCCAATTTCGATGCGGGTGCGGCGCGCCCCTCAGGTCGAGAGATGAAGGCAGAACGCAAGCGGTGGAATGTGATTTCGTTGGCGGCGCTCGCGATGGTGGCGACGATGGCGGTGGCGTGCGCGAAGGCGCCGAGCGACGCGACGCTGGCCACAAATATCAAGGCGGCGATGTTTTCGGATGGCCAGCTCAAAGATGCAAATCTGGACGTCACGGTGAATGAGGGAGTGGTGACGCTGACGGGAACTGTTGCGAACGATGCGGCGCGCGCGGAAGCGCAGAAAATCGCGACGCAGACGGCGGGCGTGAAGAAGGTGGATGATCAAATGACGGTGCAGGTGGCGCGGGAAACGCCTACTGCTGCGCCCGCTCCAGCCATTGCAGCCGCTCCGGAAACCGCGCCGCCGAAGCCGACCGAAGCCGAACGACGCGAACGGAAGCACGCGACTCCCCAGAATTTGCAGCCATCACCGGCGCCGGACACAGCCTCGTCACGCGACGAGTCCGCGGCTGCAACGCCTTCGGATGCGGCCGAGCCGGCATCGCCCGAGACTCCAGCGCCGACGATTGCGCCGAACGCTGCACCGGCAGCCCCGACTGCGCCTGCCGACGCGGCGCTCGCGAGCCAGCAACAAACGGCGCCTGCGCCGCCTTCACCCTCACCCGAGCCGCACGATGTGACGGTGGCGTCGGGAACGACGATGACGGTGCGCATGATCGACAGCATCGATTCGAAGGTGAATCACGCGGGCGAAGTGTTTCATGCGTCACTGGAAAACCCGCTGACGGTGGACAAAAACGTGATCGTGCCGAAGGGCACCGACATTTACGTGCGGCTGACGCAGGGACCGTCGGCGACGGGCAAAGAGAGCTTGCATCTGGAACTTCTCAAGATGGATTTTCAGGGGCGGTCGTATTCGCTGGTAAGCAGCACGAGCGCGGTGGCAGGAAAACCGAACGGTAAGCGCGCGGCGAAGAATGTCGTTGGCGGGGCGGTGCTGGGCACGCTGCTCGGCGCCGTGATCGGCGGCGGGAGAGGCGCGGCGATTGGAGCGGCCGTGGGCGCGGCCGGAGGCGGAATTTACACCGACGCGACGAAAACAGGCCGAGTGAAGGTTCCTTCGGAAACGAAGCTTGATTTTGAGCTCGAGCAACCGGTGACGGTCACGGTGATGCCGCGTCCGAACGATTCCGGAAGCGAGAATAATCCGGCGGAAGCGAACAGCACGACGAAGTGAAATAGAGGGCAGGAAAAGCCAGACAATTCCCCCGCGCGGCGCGTAGGTTCGCCGCGCAAATTCATCGCGAGAGATCGGCAAGACCCGAAACTCGCCGCTGTTACGATCCCTTTTCGAGCTTCTGCAGTTTTTCCTTGGCTTCTTTATTCTCCGGATCGAGTTGCAACGCGGCACGGTATTGTTCGGCGGCGATCTGACGTTTCCCTTCCTGCTCGTAGAGGCGTCCGAGCCAGAGGCGCGCGGATGCGTGCGAAGGCCAGCCGCTGCGATCCGGCGTGCTCGCGAGATAGGCTTTCAAGAGCGGCTCGGCGGTGCTGAGCTGCGTTTTCTGAAGGATGTACTGGACGGCGCGAAAGTATTCGATGCGCGGATCGCCGGGCTTCACTTTTTCAGCGGCGGCGAGGGCGATGGCCATGTCGTCGGGGCGATTGAGCTGGCGATCGACATCGGCGATCTCGATGTACGGATCGATCTGAGCGGGATGAGCTTCAAGGACGAGTCGAAATTCGTTTTGGGCGAGGTCGGGCTTTTTTAACGAGCTGTTGTCGAACTCGGCGCGGGCGAGATGACCGATGATCGGGTCGATGGCGGCGATGGCGTCGACTTGCTCGCGCGCGCCGTCGCTGCTGCCGCCGACGATCCAGGGCGCCTGGATGTCGAACTCCTCGAGATCGCGGCGCGCGTCGAGATTGGAAGGGTTCAGGCGGACGGCCTCTTCGTATTCCTTTTTCACTTTGCGCGCGAGGGAAAAACTGCGCTCGCGATCGGCTTCGCCGCCGTAGATCGTGCCGAGCCAATGATGATAGTTGGAGTTCTTGGGATCGAGTTGCGTCGATTTTTCGGCCTGCGCCGCGGCGCTTTTGTAGTCTTTCAGCTCGTAGTAGCAGCGACCGAGCCAGTAGTAGGCCTCGGCGTTGCCGGCATTCTGCGCGACGGCATTATTTAGAGCATTGATTGCGGCGTTGTAATTTCCCGAGTCAAAAAAATGGCGAGCCTGTTCGACAGCGGGATTCGTGTCCGCAGCCTGGGCAGGCGGCGGAAAGAGGATACGATGCGCCGCCAGCGAGGCGAAAAAGAAGGCGATGGTTAGCAGGAAAATTACGGTGGAATTCTGCCGCCGATTCATCCGAGTCCCCTCACTTGGCATTGGTCACCCGCACGCTCATTCCATCCTTTAGATCCACGTCGCCGGGAATCGCCACGCGGTCTCCTTCGGAAAGGCCAGAAAGAATTTCGTACTTGCTGGCGCTGGCGATGCCGACCGAGATTTCCTTGCGGCGAAGCCGGCCGTCATCCACGAAAAAAACGTAACGATGCGGCCCATCGGAACGAACCGCCGCGCGCGATACGGACAGAACATTCCGGCGTGCGTGCTCGAGAATCCAGACAGAGACGTTTGTATTCGGCAGAAGCTCGAGCTTGTCGTTGTCGACGGAGCACAGGACTTCGCCAACGCTGCGGGTTCCGTGCGCGACGACTTGTTTCGGAATCTGCTCGATGCGCCCGGACCATTCGCGGTTCGGCATGGCATCCCAGGTAATGCGGACTTCCTGATCGGGGGCGAGACCACCGAGATCGGGCTCATCGACGAAGGCGCGGACCTGGACTTTGCGCAGATCGGCGATCTGGGCGAGTTCCTGGCCGACGGCAACGTAGTCGCCTGCGTGGACCGGCAGCGAGTACAAAGTGCCATTGACGGGCGCAATCACCAAGGCGGAACGAACTTTGGTTTCGAGCGAGCGGACGAGATCGGACTCCTGCTGGACGAGAAAGGTGAGGCGATCGACGTCGAGCGCCGCGCGATGAACGAGGTCGTCTTTTTTTTGCTGGAGCGTTTGCAGAACGGCGCGGGCGGTTTCGAGCTCGAGAGCGTTCTTGTCGAGCTCGGCTTGCGTGGTGGCCTGCTTGGCGTAGAGCTGGCGCAGCTGCTGCTGGGTCTGCTCGAGATTCGCCACCTGCGCTTGCGTTTTGCGCAAATCGCCGTCGATCTGCGCGACTTCGTCGGGCGGGCCGCCGGAGCGGGCGTTGAGAAGATCGGATTTCGCGGTCAAAAGATTGGAGCGCGCGGCGGCGAGTTGCGATTCGACGTCCGCGGCATCGAGGGTCAAAATCGTCTGGCCTTTGCGGACCGCCTGACCCTCGGCGGCGATCACTTTTAAAACAAAAGTTGGAAACGCGGCGCGGAACACGAAGGGATTAATCGGCTCGACCTTGCCATTACTTGTGATCGAGGCTTGCAGATTATCGCGGCTGACTTGAACGACCTGGACGTCAGGGTCGCGTCCACATCCGCTGAGGACGACGAGTGAGGCGACGACCAACGGGAGGAATGCGACGCGCAGGAATTGTGCCAGCGAACGATTTATGTTCGGTTCTGCCATGCGACGCCGCGGGCTCGCTGTCGGCATCTCCTCTCGATTCACCAAATTGTAACAGACCCATTCGCCGCTTGGCTAAGAAGCCGCGGGGGTTGTGTAGATAGAATTCGGATGCCCTGCTCAGTGGCCGGGATGCCACCGCGAGGCAAACGGGCAAGCGTTTCGGGTGCTCGTACCGGTCTCGTGCGGGCCATGTTAGAATCCGCTCATGAGCGAGACTCACGCGCCGGAAAAATCAGGCGAGACTTCCGCGGACGGCAAACCGAAGCCGAAGATTCATCGCGTGTGCATCGGCTGCAACAATATGTTTGTCGTGACGCTCGACAACTACGAAGCCAAGCACTGCCCCGTGTGCCACAAGGGCTGAGCCCCGCGCGAGGCCCAGCTTCGCTGTGATGGCGTCCCGCGCGCGCGGGCAGCGGATTGGCTTCCCCCGATTTCAACTTCTTGCCCGGATTCGCTAGAATACTGCCGCTCAATCAAGGGAACCGGATGAAAATATATACCGAACAATTGACTCTGCAGACGCAAAAGAAGCGGGAGTTCGTCAACATCACGGCGCAGGTGAAGGCGGCGATGGAGAAGAGCGGGTTTCGTGACGGATTTATTCTCGTGTCGTCGCTGCATTCGAATGCGTCCGTGATTGTGAGCGACGATGAAGCCGGCTTTCTCGAAGACTTGCAAGCCTGGCTCGAACAAATCGCGCCGGAGCGGGATGATTTCAAGCATAAGGGACGATTTGAAAGCAACGCGGGGATTCACATGCAAGGGCTGCTGCTGCATCACCAGGCGGTCGTAGCATTTTCGGAGGGCCGGCTGGATCTTGGGCCGTGGCAATACATTTTGTTCGCGGAGTTGGACGGGATGCGGCCGAAGAAAATTGTGGTGAAGGTGATGGGCGAGTAGCGGCGAGTCCTCCTCTTCAACCGGGGACACTTCTGAAACCTTAAGAGCGCATCAAACGTAGATTTGAGCGGAAGAGTCTGTCGCCGCGCCGGGAATTGTCTTCGGCCGGCGAGCGAGTGAGCGTGTCGAGATGATTCAGGCGGAGCGGCTGGCGAAAGTTTTTCCGGCGACGAAAAAGGGGAAAGAAGTACGCGCGGTCGACGGCGTGAGTTTTGAATGCCACCCCGGCGAAATTTACGGGCTTCTTGGAGCGAACGGCGCGGGTAAAACGACGACGCTGCGGCTGCTGGCGACGATTCTGGAGCCGACATCTGGAACGGCGAAGGTTGCGGGATTTGATATCGTCGAAGATCCGGAAAAAGTGCGCGCGCGCGTGGGATTTCTTTCGACGGCGACGGCGCTGTACGGGCGGCTGACGGCGCGGGAATTGATCGAATATTTCGGACGCCTGCACGGGCTGGAAGAAGGACCGCTGCGAAAATCGGTGGACGAGCTGATTGAGACATTGGGGATCAAAGAATTCAGCGAGCGTCGCTGCGACAAACTTTCGACCGGAATGAAGCAGAAAGTTTCGATCGCGCGGACGCTGGTGCACGATCCACCGGTGATGATTTTCGATGAGCCGACAATCGGGCTGGATGTGATGGCGGCGCGAACGATCGTCGGGTTCATTCGCCAATGCCGCGACCGCGGAAAGACGGTGATTTTCTCGACGCACGTGATGTCCGAAGTGGAAAAGCTGTGCGACCGCATCGGCATCATTCATCGCGGACGAATTTTGACGGAAGGAACGCTCGGGGATCTTCGCGCGCGGCACGGAAAGCAGGATCTCGAGGATATTTTCGTGGAAGTGGTGGGGGAGGGACAATGAGCCTGAGAAATATCGGCGTGGTCTACCGGAAAGAGCTCATTGATTCGCTGCGAGACCGGCGGACGGTCGTGTCGATGACGGTGGTGCCTATTCTGATTTTTCCCTTGCTGACAATCGGGATGGGCGTGCTGGGCGCAAAGATGATGAGCCAGGCGAAAGGGGAAGTTCCGAACATCATGATCGTGGGCGGCGAGGATTCGCCGCGCGTGGTCATGGCGCTCGAGAAGTCCGACAAAATTGAGGTGGTTCCGACGTCCGCGGATTACGCGACGCAGGTGACGGACAAGAAAATTCGCGCGGCGGTGGTTATACCGAGGGGCTTCGATGCATCGGCCGCTCGCGGTGCCGGAGAAACGATCGAGATTGATTATTTCGAAGGCGACATCAAGTCCGAACTCACGCAAAAAACGCTGGAGAAATTCTTCGCCGATTACCGCGTCCACCTGGCCGAAGATCTCGTAGCGGCGCGCGGAGTGCCAAGCGAGCTTGTCGAGCCGTTCAAATTTGTGGGCAAGAATATCGCGCCGCCGGAAAAAGTGGCGGGAAGCGCGCTGGGCGGCCTGATTCCCTACTTCGTGATCATCCTGTCGCTGACGGGCGCGATGTATCCGGCGATGGATTTGACGGCGGGAGAAAAAGAACGCGGGACAATGGAAACGATTTTGACAAGCCCGGTCGACCGGACGGATCTGGTGCTCGGGAAATTATTCATGGTGCTGACGGCGTCATTGGCCACGGCGATTCTTTCGCTGCTTTCGATGGGCGCATCGTTCCTGCTGGCGAAGGGAATGATCGACAAGCTCGTTGCGGAGGAAAATCCGGCCATTCATTACGCGATCGACCCGCGCGGGATTCTGGCGGTGTTTCTGATGATCCTGCCGCTGTCGGTGTTGTTCTCCGCGACGCTGCTGGCGATTTCGGTGTACTCGAAGAGCCTGCGCGAGGCGCAAACCTATCTTTCGCCGCTGACGATCGTGATCCTGCTGCCGGCGATCGCCGCGCAATTGCCGGGAATCGAGCTGAACACACGCACGGCGCTGATTCCGATTCTCAGCACGACGCTGGTGGGCAAGGAACTGATGGCCGGAAATCATCCGTGGGGATTCATCCTGCTGATTTTCTGCTCGTCGTGCGTGTACGCCGCGGTCGCGATCGGCGCGGCGGTGACCATGTTCAATCGCGAGGACGTCCTTTTCCGCGCGTAGCCGTGTGAAGAAATCTGCGGCGCGATTCTGCGCGCGCGACCGGTGTGCGATAGAATCAATCGTCCGATGGCCGACCCCCTAATCGAAGTTCGCGAACTTTCCAAATACTTCCGCACGTTCCACCGCCGCGAAGGAATCTGGGGCGGCCTGCAAAATCTGTTCGTGCGCGAGTACAAGACGGTTGCGGCGGTAGATCGCGTGAGCTTCACGATCGAGCGCGGCGAGATGGTCGGATACATCGGGCCGAACGGCGCGGGAAAATCGACGAGCATCAAGATGCTGACCGGGATTCTGGTGCCGACGTCGGGTGAGGCCGTGGTGAACGGTTTCGTACCGTACCGGCAGCGGCGGCAGTACGTGAAAACCATCGGGGTGGTCTTCGGCCAGAGGACGCAACTGTGGTGGGACATCGCGGTGATCGAATCGTTCAAGCTGCTGCGGCGGATTTACGACGTTTCGCAGCGTGACTTCGATGCGCGCATGGAAATGTTCAATACGATTCTGGGAATCAAGGATTACCTGTTCACGCCGGTGCGCAAGCTTTCGCTCGGCGAGCGAATGCGCTGCGATTTAGCCGCGGCGCTGCTGCACAATCCGCCACTGCTGTTTCTCGATGAGCCGACGATCGGGCTTGATGTCGTCGCGAAGCATCACATTCGGGAATTCCTGCGGGCGATCAATCGCGAATTTCAGACGACGGTGCTGCTGACCACGCACGATCTCGACGATATCGAGGAGCTTTGCCGGAGGATTCTGATCATCGATCACGGCACGGTGCTTTTCGACGGACAGCTTTCGGTTCTGAAGGATCGTCTGCTGCGAACCAAGCAAATCAAGTTTGTGCTGAAGCAGCCGAGCGATGCGGCACGGCTCAATTCGTTCGCCGACGAGGATGTGACGCTCGATGCCGTGGATGAACTGACGTACCGGATTCGCTTCGACCGGACGAAGGTATCGACGGCGGACCTGATCCGGCAGATTCTCGCGGTGGTGGACGTCCGCGACTTGCTGATCGAGGACGAATCGATCGAGGAAGTCATCAAGCGGATTTACGCCGGTGAGGCGTCGCTGGAAACCTGCGTATGAATACGCTGGCGGCATATCTCGAATTCGCGCGCATCGGATTCGTGAACATCCTCGCGTTCCGCCTGCGCTACTACACCGGAATCATCACCTACCTGATCAACGTGACCGTGTATTACTTCATCTGGACGGCAGTATACGGAGGCGGGAAGGAGATCGCCGGATTTAATCTGGCGCAAATGCTGACGTACGTGAGCGTGGGCTGGATGTTGCGGTCGTTTTACTGGAACACTATCGACCAGGAGATGGCCTATGAAGTGATCGAAGGCAAGATTGCGATGGATTTGATCAAGCCGGTGTCGGTGCTGTGGATGTGGTTCAGCCGGGCGATGGGGGAATCGGCGTTCCGGCTGGCGCTGCTGACGCTGCCGACCGCGGTGGTCGTGGCCGCGATTTTTCCGGTGCAGAGGCCGGCGTCGGGGCTGGATTTCGCGCTGTTTCTGGCGGCGGCGCTGGGCAGCTTCTCCCTGATGGCGGCGATCAACTTCATGATCGGGACGTGCGCGATTCCGCTGAAATCGATCCTGGCGCTGATTCGCGCGAAATACTGGCTCGTCGAACTGCTTTCGGGACTGCTGATTCCGATTTCATTTTTCCCCGGGCCGGTTCAGAAGATCATGGCGGTGCTGCCCTTCGAGCACATCGCGTACACGCCGCTGCAGATTTATCTCGGGAAGCTCGACACGCGCCACGCGCTTCTGGCGCTTGCGGAGCAGTGGGTGTGGGTGGTTGTGCTTCTGCGGCTGGCGCATGCGTGGTGGGATCGCGCGGTGCAGAAAATTACGATCCAAGGCGGCTGATGTGGACGTTCAGTCGATGTCGAAGGGCAATTCGAAGGCTTTGGCGCGGCCCGCGGGGATCGGGCGTCAAATCTGGCTGCACATCCGGTTGCTGTCCGATTATTTCGCGCAGTATGCCAAGGTGCGCGTCAGCTATCGCGGCGATTTTTTCGTCAGCCTCGCGGCGAGCATGGCGGCGACGATTTTCGGCCTCTTCTTTCTCGTCGTGCTGTTCTCGAAGATTCCGCGGCTGGCGGACTGGCGATTCGAAGAAGTTCTGTTTCTGTACGGGTTCTCGCTGATTCCGTACGGTCTGTTCAATGTGCTGAGCCTGAATCTCTACGATTTCGGAAACACATACATCATGGAGGGAAAATTCGACCGTGTATTGCTGCGGCCGATTTCGTCGCTCTATCAAGTGCTGTTCGAAGTGTTTCGGATCGAGTCGTTTCAGGAAGTGGTGATCGGACTGTACGCGATGTGGTGGTCGGCGCGGCGGCTGGGAATTCCGTGGACGATTTCTGATTCGGGGCTGTTGTTATTTTGGGCGTTGTGCGGCGGCGTGATTTATCTGTCGGTGTTTCTGCTGCTGAGCACCGTGTCGTTCTGGTTCGAGGATCGCATCGGCGTCCATCCGCCATTTTGGAATTTGATCGCGTTCGGACGTTACCCGTTGTCGATATACAGCGGATTCATTCAATTTGTGCTGAGTTGGATTATTCCGTTCGGATTTGCGTCGTTTTATCCGAGCGTGCGGCTTTTAGGCCGGGCCAATTTTTCGCGCTATGCGCCGCTCGCTCCTGTCGTCGCGGCGGTTTGCCTGAGCATCGCGATCCTGTCGTGGAATCTTGGGACGCGGCACTACTCTTCGACCGGCTCGTAACCAGCCTCTGCGCCATTCCGGCGCTTCCGGAACATCGTTCACATACGGCGCGTATCATGAGGCATGAGCCGATTTCGCGACATCATCATCGCTGCCGGCGCCGTTCTGTTCGTATTGGTGGGCGCGGCCGCGGCGGGCTCCTATCTCGGTGGCGGGTTTCTGCATCCGCAGCGCCGAGTGCTGACGGCGTCGGACGCCGACCGCGCGATGACGATCTTCCGCGGAATCGGCGCGGCGTCTGGAAACTTTGACGTGAAGGCCCCCGACGGCATTCTGCTGCGCGGATGGAAGGTCCGGCCGGCAAATCCGAAGGGAGATTGGGTTGTGCTGTTTCACGGCGTCGCCGACAATCGGCTCGGCACTCTGAGCTACGCCGAAATGCTTCTGAAGCATGGCCATGGAGTTGTGATGATGGACGCGCGAGCGCAGGGCGAGAGCGGGGGCTCGATGGCCACGTACGGGTGGCTCGAGCGCTACGATTCGCGCGCGATTGATGATGCGCTGTTCGCGAGCGAGAAGGTGCGGCATCTTTTCTATCTCGGCGAATCGATGGGAGCGGCGATCGCGCTGCAATCCGCGGCCGTGGATTCGCGCGTCGCGGGCGTAGTCGCCGAAGCCAGTTTCGCGAATTTGCACGAAGTGACCTACGATTACGCAGGGCTTCAAATCAGCCCTCTGCTTGGGAAGACGATATTCCGTCCGGCGACGATGGTGGCGCTTGCGTCCGCCGAAAAAGAGGGTGGATTCAAGGCGGACGACGTGTCGCCGGAGAGGGCCGTCGCCGCGCGAGCGTATCCTGTGTTGCTGATCTGCGACGAAGACGACCGAAGAATTCCCTGCCGCCACTCACGCCGGATTTACAAGACTGCGAAAGGTCCGAAGCAGCTTTGGGCAGTGGCGGGAGCGGGTCACACGATGGCGTTCGGGATGCATCCGGAGGAATTCGAGCGGCGCGTTGTCGCATTCTTCGAACAGAATTCCGCCGAGAATGATGCGCCGCGGTAAGGCCCGCGTCAGACTTGCCCGCCTCGGTACTGGATGACGAGAAGGGTGATGTCGTCGGATTGCGGCGCGCCGCCGGTGAAGGTCTGAACGCCAGCGCGGATGGTTTCGGAAAGCTGGTCGACGGTTTGACCCTGAAACTCCTGGATCAGTTTGCGTAGACCGGCGTCCTCCAGGAGCTCGCCGTTCATGTTGGTCGCTTCGGAGACGCCGTCGGTGTAAATCACCAGGAAATCGCCGGGCTGGAGCTGTGCGGTACCGCCGCCAAACTCAGCTTCGGCAAACATGCCTACGGGGAAATTCGCGGACTCGAGAGCTTCGAGCGAGGCATCGTGACGGCGAATGAGCGCCGGAACGTGGCCGGCATTGACGTACTCGATGCTGCCGCTGGAAGTGAGGACGGCGTAAAACATCGTAGCGTAGCGCTCCTCGACGGTGCGTTCGCACAGAAAATAATTCACGCGCGAAACAATTTCCGTGGGCGCGATATCGAGAGCGGCGGTGGTGAAGATGACGCCCTGGAGCATGCTGGCGAGAAGCGAAGCCGAGATGCCTTTTCCGGAAATATCGCCGACGAAAAATCCGTGGCGGTCGCCCGGCAGCGTCACGACGTCATAGCAATCGCCACCGACGGAGTGGCAGGCGAGCGTGAACGCGGCAACGTCTACCTCCGTCTTCTGCGGAAAATGCTTGGGCTGAAGCTGGCGCTGAATCTGGCTGGCGATTTCCATCTCGTGATCGATGCGCGCCTTGTCCCGGGATGCGGCAAAGAGGCGCGCGTTCTCGATGACCGTGGCGGCTTCACGGGCCAGCGTGCGCAACACTTCGCGGTCGAGTTCGGAGAAGGCGCTCGAGGGAATGTGACTGTCGAGATAGAGAACGCCGAGAAGTTCGCCCTGGCGCGCGGAGACGGTGGCGTCGAGAGCTTCGATGAGCGGCAGTTTCTCGATGGGGATGGCGACGACGGTGTGCAACTCGAGCCGCGCGACGCTTTCCTGCGCGCCCATGACCGAGTCCTCGCCCGTATCGCTGACGATCAGCTCGCGCCGGGAGTTCATTACTCTCTTGAGCACGCCGGAGGAAATCTGGACTTGATCGTGCGGGATCGAGCTGCGCTGGGCGTCGCGCGCGACGCTGGTCTTCAATTCGCCCGCGCTGTTCACGAGCAAAAGCACGCCGCGTTGCGTGCGGGTGAGCGCGATGGCCGCATCGACGACGGTGGTCAATACGTCCTCGAGCGAGAGTCCGGTGCCGAGCGTGCGCGCGACTTCGAGCAATACGCCAAGATGGTAGAGTTCGCGCGAGCCCGACTGGCTCGACGCCTTCGAGTCGACTTTTTCGATGAGCTCGCCGATCGTGGCGCTGTCGCCCAAATAAATAAATCGATAGGAGTCCGTGATCCCGAAATCGACGGTATCCTTCGCGCGAAGCTCGTGGCGCAGAACTTTTTCGCCGTTGATGAATGTGCCGTGGCGGCTGCCCATGTCTTCGATGACGTAGGCATCTTCAACGGCCACGATGCGCGCCTGCTGGCGGCTGATGCGGCTATCGCGAAGGGTGAGCTCATTGCCGGCCTGGCGGCCGATGCGAAACGGCGTCACCACGATGGACACTTCGCGGCGCGCGCCTCCCGGCTCAATCACGATGATGCGTGGGGCTCTGGGCATGGGCTCAACTTCCGTGGTCCGCCGGACGAAAGGCCGAAGGATTCCGCCCGGGAAACAAAAGCACGGCTCATGGTAGGGAAAGTCGCGCGGGATGTAAATAGCCAGACGCGAATGAGAGGCGAAATGCCAGGCCGGGTGCCATTGAGACCAACGGAAAATGCGAACGTCTAAACGGGCGGCGCGGGGAGGATCGGAGAATGCGGCTCGGCAAAACGTTGACGCTTGGCATCTTTGGATTGTGCGCGGGCGCGCTTCTAGCGATGCCGCAGAGTCCGCGCGTGACGAGCCAGTTGGTGATTCAGGATGTGACCGTGATCGATGCAGCGAGCGGGACGTCGCGGGCGCATATGACTATCGCGATCCCGGATGAAAAAATTGAGAGAGTGGAAAAATACTCGGGGGGTCCGACGCGCGTGCCAATCCCGCCCGGGACGGCAAGCGGGCGTCAAGCTGTCATGCTTGGGCACGCAAGATTCGTGATTCCGGAGCTTTGGGACATGCACACGCACGTCGCGGGAGTGAGCGCGCAACCTAGGTGGTCGAGGGACGTTTTGCTCCCGCTGCTGGTGGCGAACGGAATCACGGGAATCCGCGACATGGGCGGCGACCTGGATGCGCTGCAGGACTGGCGCCGGAAGATTGAACGCGGCGATTTGGTCGGGCCGGAGATCGTCACGGGCGGGCCGATGCTGCTCCCGGCCGAAGCGCGCGGCGGCGGCCGTGCGATAAGGCCCGAGCAGCGAAGCTTGAACAGCGTAGCCTGGGCGATGAGGCTTGCACGATTCTGCCAAGTCAGGTAATTTCCCACCACCGGCTCCGGGGCGAATTCGCTGTCCCGGTATCACACGACAGGGTTGCGAAGGCGGAGTGACGGCGGATTTATTCCGGCGTGCGCGGACCTGCCGCTTGGCCAAGCTCTTACTACTTACAAATTAGGAGGCGCGTCATGCTGAAAGGCTTCAAGCAATTTTTGTTGCGAGGTAACGTGGTCGATCTCGCTGTGGGCGTGGTGATCGGCGCGGCGTTCGGCTCAGTGGTGACTTCGATGGTGAAGGATTTGCTGACGCCGCTGATCGCCGCGGTGGTGAAGCAGCCGGATTTTTCGGGATTCTTCTTCACCGTGAATGGCAGCAAGTTTCTCTACGGCGAATTCATCAATGCCCTGCTCGCGTTCGTAATCATCGCCGCCGCCGTGTATTTCTTCGTCGTTTTACCGATCAACGCGCTCATTGCGCGCGCGCACCACGAGCCTCCCGCGGATCCGACCACGCGCAAGTGCCCGGAGTGTCTGAGCGAGATTCCGATCGGCGCGAAGCGCTGCGCGTTCTGTACGTCCGTCATCGCGAGCTAGCCGGGCGAAAATTGGAACCGGAGAGGCGCGTGTGAGATCAAGCCGAGCGGGCGTGCTCGTGCTGGCGCTCCCAGAGATGGCTCAGCCGCCGGGTGGTCTCGCGAAGACGGACGGCGAGATCGACGACGGTTTCGAGGCGTTGCAAGGCGGCCAGGGGCAGGCGTTCGCGGTAATGCGCAAGAAGCAGCTCGGCGTTTCCGAGGATGCCGGTAAGCGGATTATTGATTTCGTGGCGAAGAATTGAAGCGAAATCGGGAGGAAGTTCTCGCCACGGCAAACCCACGGCGGACTCGGCGCGCTCGGCCCATCGCAATCGCCGGACAAGAAATCCCGCAGCGAGCGGCGCGAAGCCTCCTGCCTTGGCAATGAATTCGACATCGCCTTCGGCGACCCAGCGTGCCAGCTCGACTTGACGTTCGGGTGACGCGAGAACGACGACGGGAGCCGATTCGGTGAGATGAAGCAGCGTGTCGTCGAGCGAGGCGCCGTCCAACAGCCCGACGTCTACGAGAACGACGCAGGGCTTATCGCGCGCCACGCGCTCGCGGAGTTCATCGAGCGTCGTGCAGAGGCCGAATTCACAGCGGCGACCGAAGCGCAGAACCGCCGCAGTCAGCTCGCGCGCAATCTGCGCATCGTCGAGACACAGAAGAGCCTCGCGGCCTGCCAACTCGATTCTGAGTTTTGTCTGCTTCACGTTTGACGCGCGATTTCCGGCACTTTTTCGTCCTGCGCATGGCTCCAAGCTGCCGGAGGCGTGCGGCTCGCTGGTTCGAGAATGCGGCTCAGCGCCAGCTTGAGCTCCTCGACGAGAAACGGCTTGTCCAGATGGGGCAAGTCGCGCGGTTCGAGGAATTCGCGCGTTCGCAGCGACAAGGTGTCGCCGGTGATAAATAGAATGTGATCTTTGAGGGGGCTGCCGGAGCGCAGAAGCGCGTCGTAAAACGCCGCGCCGTCGAGACGCGGCATGCGGAGATCGCAGATGATGGCGTCGTAGTGTTTTCGTGCCAGCCGCGCCAGTCCTTCCTGGCTATCGAGGACGGCGTCGACGTCATGGCCGTCTTCGGAGAGCACGTCGGCGATGAGCTGCGCGACGGTGGGCTCGTCCTCAATCACCAGAATCCGGCTGGCGGCGACGCCCGGTTGCGGCGCGGCTTCCGGATACGTTGGCTTCGTTGCTTCCGTCTCAGCTACGACAACGAGGGGCAGTTCGACGACGAAGCGTACGCCTCCCGCAGCCTGATTTTCGAACCACACTTCCCCGCCGTGCTGCTTGACGATTCCATAGACGATGGAAAGTCCGAGGCCCGTGCCCATGCCCGGTGGCTTCGTCGAGAAGAAGGGATCAAAAATGCGCGAAGCGATTTCGGGCGCGATGCCGGGCCCGTCGTCGGCAAGTTCAACGGAAACTCGATCGGGCGCGGTGCGGGAGGTGCGGATGCGAACGCGGCCCGAGCCGCGGCTTTGCAGAAGCGCCTGTTCCGAGTTGATGAGTAAATTCAGGACGACCTGCTGGAGCTGGTGCGGGTCAGCCAAAGTGGGCGGCAAATCGGAAGCGAGGGAGGTTTCCACGGCGATATTTTCGATCTTCAGTTCGTAGCCGCGAAGCGCCAGAGTGCGCTCGACGATTTCGTTCAGATCGGCGCGCGTGCGCTCGGGCTTCGTTTCGCGTGCAAAGAAGAGCAGGTTCTTGACAATCCGGCGGGCGCGCTCGGCTTCGTGAAAAATGTGCTGCGCTTCGGCGAGTTGCTCGGGGGCCAGGCCGCGCCCGAGGACGAGCTGCGCGTAACCCATGATGGCGGTGAGCGGATTGTTCAACTCGTGCGCGATTCCCGAGACGAGCTGGCCGAGTGCAGCCATTTTTTCCGTCTGCAAGAGCTTGGATTGAAAGTGACGCTGGCTGGTGATGTCCTGATAAATTTCGAGCCATCCGACCGAGCGGCCTTGCACGTCCAAAACCGGGCGGGAGAAACGCTCGATGACGCGGCGGGATGGCCGCGTTATTTCCAGCTCATCGCAGGCGGGCTCGATTTCGCCCTCGCGGCTGGCGCGCCAGCGAAACGAAAATGAGTTGGCATCCCGAAAGCGGTTTTCGAGAAGCGCGTCGACCTCTTCGAAGTGCTGCGCCTCGGCGAGGCTCTGCGCATCGAGGCCAAAGAGTTGCGCGAATCGCGAATTCGCAGAGCGGACGCGCCCGGCCGCGTCCAGGAGAAGCACTCCGGCGGAAACGCCTTCGAGAACGCTGCGAAGTTCCGCTTCGAGTTGCGCCGTGCGCGGATGAGGCCGCTTCGCCGGCGGGCTGGCGCGCGTCGCCATGCGGCGCGGAGTTGGCGCGGCGCCGCTCACCTGCAGCTCGGGCGAAACGTCGAACAGCAACGTTCCTCCTTGCTTGTATTTCCGGCGATCAGCATCTTTCATGATCACTTCACCAGCGGACGTTGACGATCCCGTAGCCACACAGAAATCCAAGCGAAACCGTGATGGCGTATTCGAGGGCGCGGCGCGCGGCTCTTAGAATGGTTCGCGATTTCTCGAGTGTCACGAGGGCTCCTCTCGGGGAAGCACAATGCACAACCCCTACCAAGAGCGCACGGAGCTAAGTTATTTGGAATCAATAAACTAGAATGACGAAACCATATGAAGAGGAAGATGGATTCCCACTCCGGTACGAAGTACGTCCCTGTCTAGGAATTGACCGTCGCGGTGTAATTTGCCGTCCGTGGCCGCGCGGAGCTCGGCGCCAGCGCGAGCGCCACGCCTCGCCCTAAGCCTCGGCCAAGGCGCGATGGACCAGGTGAATCGCGATCGCTCCTTCTCCCACAGCCGAAGCAACGCGTTTCACATTGCCCGCGCGAACATCCCCAACCGCAAACACGCCGGGAAGGCTCGTCTCCAGCATTTGTGGAGGACGGGCCAGCGTCCAACCTGAGGCTGCGATTGCGGAATCCAAATCGCGCCCGGTGAGAATGAATCCTTTGTCATCGAGGGCGATACAACCGCGCAGCCATTCGGTTCGCGGGGATGCTCCCGCCATGATGAATACATGGCGAATGTCGTGGACGGAGGTTTCCCCGGTCGTTTTGTCCCGCCACGTAACACGTTCCAGATGCGTATCGCCGGCGAGGCCGACGATTTCGGTTTTGTAGTGCAATTCAATCGCGGGGTTCTCTTCAATGCGTTGGATCAAGTAGCGCGACATCGTGTCCGATAATCCGCCCAACCGAACGAGCATGTGCACCTTGCGCGCCGTCTGCGAGAGGAAAACCGCGGCCTGTCCGGCGGAGTTCCCTCCTCCAACGACGATGATCTCCTCCTGCTCGCACAATTGCGATTCCATGTACGTCGCGCCGTAGTAGATTCCCTGACCCTCAAACTGTTCGAGATTGGAGATGTGCGGCTTGTTGTATTGAGCGCCGGTCGCAATCACGATGGCGCGTGCCGCGATCTTGTTGCCGTTATCGAGAAAAACTTTGTACGGACGCTTTTCGCAATCGAGCTGCGAGACGCCATGCGCCACCATCATCTTCGCCCCAAATTTCTCGGTCTGAGCGATCGCGCGCGCCGCCAATTCCTGGCCAGAAAGTCCGGTAGGAAATCCAAGGTAATTCTCGATTTTCGAGCTTGATCCCGCCTGCCCTCCTGGGCTGGCAGCCTCAATCACAAGCACGTTCAATCCCTCCGAAGCAGCATAAACAGCCGCCGCCAGCCCGGCAGGTCCGGCGCCCACGATGACCAAATCGCGGATCACTGTCGGATCGATTGCGATATTGAGTCCCAGGCAGTCGGCCAATTGCTGAATCGTGGGATTCCGCAGCACGGCGCTAGCGCGGCACACGATCACGGGAATTTCGTCGAGCTTAACCTCAAAGCGGTCGAGAAGCTCCTGCGAAGTCTTGTCCGTGTCGAGATCCACGTACGCGTAAGGATGTTCATTGCGGGTGAGAAACTCGCGCAAGCGCAGCGTGTTGGCCGAATGGCGCGAGCCCATGAGGATGATGTTGCCTTGACCTGCGTTGACGAGTTCCAACCTGCGCAGGATGAACGCCCTCATAAAGATCTCGCTCAGTTCGGCATCCTTTGCAACCAGCGACCGCAATCCCTCTCCACTCAGTTCCAAAAAATCACCGGGCTCGGTGACGCGGCCCAGCACCAGACACCGCCGGCCGGAGATCATCGTCATTTCACCCGTGAACCCGCCGGGGCCATGTTTTGCTATCAGGTGCTCGCCTAGAAGATCCGGCTGCACGATCTCCATGCTTCCCGAAAGCAGCACGAAAAACGGCACATTCGTGTCGCCGACGTCGAACAGGATTTCGTCCTTCTTCACTTGCCGGAGTTTACTGCCGGATCGCACGCGATTGATTTGAGCTGCGGTCAGGACTGGAAACGCTTGCGTGCGAGCATCGAGCGCGCTGGGTACTGGCGAAGCTGACATTTCTCCCCCTAAAGCAACCGAGTGTTTACAAGCATTAGAGTACGCCCCCGTCGTTAAGATTCAATGGAGGAATCAAGCCGGAGCTGATCTCGCCGGGCTCTGCCACGGTCGAGAGAATCGCCTCGGGCCAGCGCACCTTGCGGTTGACACGACGCGGCAGGAAGCCTACGCTTTCGAGCTAATCGGTTGCAAATTATCCTGGTTGCAACACAGCGATGAGATGAGCGTAACGGCAAAGCCAATACGGTGGAAGATTGTTGTCCCATGGAGAATCATTGACCGGTTGCTCTTGCCGATCATTTGTTTCCTCAGTTCGTTCGTGCTTATTCTCACCTTTTATCAGCTCCTGCTTGGCCATCGGCGCGCTGAGATCCGGGCAGTCACCGATGACCAGGCTTCGTTTGTGAAATCCAAGCTGGAATCGGAACTCAGAGCGCAAATATTGCCCTTAGAGCGGCTCGCGGGTGAGTGGCAGATGCTCGGCAGCGACCCCGAGAAAAAATCCGCGGCAGAACTGATGATGAGCGGCTATCCCGCCTATCAGGCCGTCGAATGGGTCGATCCGACGCTCCATGTGCGTTGGATGACACCCAGCAGTGGAAATGAGAAGGATCTTGGCGTCGACTTGAGCGTAGACGCAACGCAGCAAGCCGCGTTCCAGGCTGCTGAGAAAAACAGGGATGTGATCGTTACGCGTCCCGTGAACTTACTCCAGGGCGGCAGAGGTCTCCTCGTCTGCGTGCCGGTCTACACGCCTCAAGAATTCAACGGGTTTGTCGTCGGCGTGTTTCGTTATAACGAGTTGATTTCCTCGATCCTGAAGGATGTCGCGCAAGGCTACTGGGTCGCTGTGTACGACGGCGATGAACAAATCTACGGCGAAGGAGTGAATCTCGCACCGCGCGACACTGAGTTGGCCAGCACAGCCGACGTGCGTTTTCGAGATCTCACTTGGCGCGCGGACGTTTGGCCGAAACCAGGAACAATTACGTATGCACTGTCAATTCTTCCAAAGGTGGCCTTTGTCGGCGGCATTCTCTTGTCCGCCCTTCTGGCGTTCACCATTTACTCGCGTGAAACGGCGAAGCTACGTGCCAAGGAAGCGATTGCCGCCAATAAGGAACTCAAGTTAGAAATTGCCGGACGCGAGCAGGCTGAGGAAGCATTGCGCCGGGCCCAGAAAATGGAGGCGGTGGGCCGCTTGGCGGGCGGCGTAGCACATGACTTCAACAATCTACTGACGGTCATCCGCGGCTATACGGCGCTCCTGCTCAATCGCGTCGGTCCTGACAGTGCGCTGTTTCGCGAACTGAACGAAATTCTGAAGTCCACGGATCGAGCTTCGGCGTTGACCCGGCGCCTGCTTGCCTTCAGTCGCAAACAAGTGCTTCAACTCCAGGTCATTGACCTGAACACTCTTGTTACTCAGGTGAATGAGTTGCTGCCGCCCGTGCTTGGCGAGGACATCGATTTGGTTCTCGATCTCGATCCAGATTTGGGACACGTCAAGGCTGACTCCGCGCAGATGGAGCAAGCCATCATGAATCTCGCATTCAACGCGCGAGATGCCATGCCCCTCGGTGGCGAGTTGAAGATTCAAACCAGGAATGCTGATCTGGACGAAGCCTGGGCCCACCGTCACGAGGGCGCTCAAGCGGGTCCACACGTGGTGTTGGAGGTGTGCGACACCGGGCACGGCATGACCGACGATACCCTCTCGCATGTCTTTGAGCCCTTTTTTACCACCAAGGATATAAACAAAGGCACGGGGCTCGGCCTCGCAACCGTCTATGGAACGTTGCGGCAGAGCGGCGGATTCGTCTCCGTGTCCAGCAAGGTCGGTGAAGGCACGACATTTCAGATTTATCTGCCGCGCGTCGAAGAAGAGATTTCCATCGTCGAAGTCCCCGTCATAGCGCCGCAGCTTCTGCAAGGTTTCGAAACAATTCTGGTCATTGAAGATGACGATGCGGTTCGTCGCATGACCCGTGAGTTTTTGAAGATCAAGGGATACACGGTCATTGAGGCTCGCGGAGCGGCCGAAGCCATTCAAATCGTCGAGACAAGTGGAGACCAGATCGATTTAATCGTTACCGACGTCCTTATGCCCGGCATGAAGGGCCGCGAACTCGTTGCGCGCCTCGCCGAAATACGCTCGGACTTGAGGGTCCTGTATATGTCGGCATACACCGAAGACGCTGCGATTAATATCGGCGTCCTCAGTCCGGGAACCGAGTTCATCGAGAAACCCTTCAGCCCCGATGAGCTTGCCGCCAAAGTCCGTCAGGTCCTCGGCCGCACGCCGAAGACCCGCCACGCCAGCGCGGGGCAGCTCTAAGCGCCGGCCGTTAGCGGATCAGCCCGCGCCCTTTCTGCGTGGCACAGCCTTCAGGCTGTGCAGTGTCCGGCACTCGGAAGCCGGATGCGCTTTGTCTCTTCACCCCGCGGCGAATTACGAAAGTGCTATCCTCAAATCCGTGCTCCCTCGTCAAGCGCGGCGCTTCGGAGAATTTAACGCGCCACCCTCCTGTCCCCCGAGGAGCGAATTCGCTGTGTCAAGCGCGGCTCTTACCTCCTGCCTTTTGCTTCTTCTCATCATGACGCCCGTCCGCGCCGCACAAGACAAACCCAACAAAGGCGACACTGAAACCAAGACGCTTCTTCTGGTCGCCCGCCCTGACGTAGCGGACCCTTTCTTCAAAGAGTCCGTGGTTTTGATGTTGCCGCTTTCCGTGAACGCCGGACAGGGTCTCGTCGTCGGCCTGATCGTCAACAAACCCGCCCGCGTCGCGCTGAGCGACGTCTTCCCGGATGACGACGCGCTGAAGAACCGCTCCGAGACCGTTTATTTCGGCGGGCCCGTGGAACCGCGGGCTCCCGGCATGGTCTTTCGCTCGAACAAAGCCGCCAAGCAGGCCACGCTGTTGTTCGGTGACGCCTATGTGAGCTTCGATCCGGATTTCATCAAGGAACTTTTGAAGAAACCGGAAAAGCCGCTGGACTTGCGCCTGTTTGTGGGCCGCGCCCAATGGGCGCCGGCGCAACTCCAGAACGAGATGGTCGCAGGAGCGTGGTACGGCGTCCCGGCCGAAACGAGCCTGATTTTCAACTCCAGCCCGCAATACCTCTGGCGCAAATTGTTTGACCGTGCCGAGCCTTCCCCAGTCACGGAGCTCCCAGCCGCGCCCTTTAGCAGCACGCTTCTTGCAGCGCAGCTTCAGTAAGACAGCCTTCCGTAGCCCTGCCTTCGATCGCACAGCCCCAAGCCGATGCCTCTCCCTTTCTTGGCGGGTGGCCCAAACGTATATCGAGGAGATACATCGTGGGAGTCCACGTGTCGGTGTTACACGTGGGTCTTGGTTTCGGGCCGAATGCTTCATTTCTTGCGGGTTGTGCAAGGGTGCGCGTGTTGATCCGCTCCGGTCCCAACTTACGCCTCAATCGCATCAATCCAAGCCATTCAGAGCGTCTGACGCACCGCTCGCCATCTCCGTAGTTCCGCGCTTCGTACCAAAATCCTTACACGCCGCTACTGCTCAATTTCGCTCTTTCTGTGCCACCATGGTTATGAGTTGCTATATGCAAATGGCCGCCACAATCGACTCCGCCCTCCGGGAACCCGGGCCCACCGGAACACCCGGCCTGAATCCGCGGCGAACAGTGAGGAGCACCGGGCCTACCCAGATGTCCGCTCTGAATCCACTGGGAAGGGTGATGGGCAGCCCTGCCCAGCCGCTTACCCTAAGTCCCGGGCTGATCGAATCCTGTCCACGCCTAATCGGGACGCCAGAATTATTAGAAATCGCCGTAACCCGGTCAAAACAAACCACGCGGATCATTTCTAATCGGGACAAAAACGATACCCTTGCGATGTCCGATCACTCGTCAGGTCAGCCCGAACGGAGGCGCGGCGGAAAGGCCTCACCTGAAGAGGAAAGCCACATCGAGGTCAAGCTGCGCCAGCGCCCTTTAAAATCCAGCGCCTGTCAAGTCCGAAGCCGAATACTTCATACAAGGCGCGCGTCAATTGTGGGGCTATGGCTGGAGTTGGTATTGCTTGAGCTTGCGATAGAGCGTGGTCTTTCCGATGCCGAGCAGGCGCGCCGCGGCGAGTTTGTCTCCGGCGGCTTCTTTGAGCGCGCGAAAAATGGCACGGCGTTCGAGTTCATCGAGCGCGAGCGTGTCCTCTTTTTCGATCAAGCGCTGGCCGGTGCCGTACTGGAGACTGGTGGGAAGATCGGCGAGATGCAGGATCGGGCCCGAACTCAACGCCACGGCGCGTTCGATCACGTGCTCGAGCTCGCGAATGTTTCCGGGCCAGTCGTAGGCCATCAAACGGGTGAAAACATCCTCGGACAGAGTGCAATTGCGTCCGTGCAGCGCGTTGTATTTTTCGAGAAACGCGGTGACCAGCAGCGCGATGTCGGTTTTGCGTTCGCGGAGCGCGGGCAGTTTGATTTGCACGACGTTGAGGCGGAAATAGAGATCCTGGCGAAACGCGCCGCTGCGCACCGCGGAATCGAGATCGCGATTCGTCGCCGCCATGACGCGCGCCGCAAACTTGATTTGCTCGGTCGATCCGACCGGCTTGATTTCGTGTTCCTGCAATGCGCGCAGAAGCTTGGCCTGCAAATCGAGAGGCAGATCGCCGATCTCGTCGAGAAAGAGCGTTCCCGAATCCGCCGCTTCAAGCAATCCCTGTTTGTTTTGCACCGCGCCGGTGAACGCGCCTTTGACGTAGCCGAAAAGCTCCGATTCAATCAGCGTCGGCGTGAGGGCCGAACAATCCACGGGGACAAACGGCTTGTTGTGCCGCGGGCCTGCAAAGTGGATCGAGCGGGCCACAACTTCTTTGCCGGTTCCGCTCTCGCCGAGAATCAGGACCGGGTAGTTGTGTTCGCTGACTTTCTGCATCAGCCGGTAAACTTGCTGCATTTTGAGCGAGACGCCGATCAGGCCTCCAAATCCCGGCCGCGTGCGCAATTGCTCCTTGAGGACGCGATTTTCCTGATCGATCTCGAGCGAGTGAACCAGCCGGTCGAGCTTGGCGCGCAACTCGGCCATGCGAAATGGCTTGGTGAGGTAATCGGCCGCGCCGAGGCGCGTGGCTTCGAGCGCACCGTCGATCGTGCCGTATTGCGTCAACATCATCACCGCCGCTTGCGGATTGTTCTCGCGGATGCGCTTCAGCAGCTCGAGGCCGCCAAGCTTCGGAACGCGCAGATCGCTGATGACGATGTCGACCGGATAGCGCTCGAGGACTTCGAGGGCTTCTTCGGTGGTGGCGGCGCTGCGCGCGCGAAGGCCCGCGTCACGGGCCACGTCGCAGCAAAGAGCGCGCGCCGATTCCTCGTCGTCGACGACCAGAACGCTCACGCTGGCCGGACGCTCGAGCGCAGGCAAAGGTTCAGAATTAGCGGTCAATGTCGAACTCCCTCCGAGTGTTGGATTCCCCGATGCTCGCTTGAATGCAAGGCGGGAACCATTTCAGGAACGCGGCGCATTTGGCAGGAATCGCGGGGCTTAACGAGATGTGGCAGGTTTCCACGCGGGCGAATCTATTCCCGGTTCGGTACAAGAAACAATCAGGAATTCTACGGAGCCGGCGCAACCGGATTCGTTTCAATCAAGTGCAGGTTCGGGATGGGCACGGGTTCCACTTTGGGAGGAAATCCGGTTGTGGCGAATGCGGCAATCAAGCGCTACTCCGATTGGGCCACCCCGCCGCGCGGCGCGGCATCTGAAAATCTGTCGCTTTCGGCGCGGGCGCGGAGCCGGTTGCGAGAAACTCTGAAATCCATTTGGGGGTACTCAATGCGACGCAATTTGACCTCGTGGGCCCTGACGGTTTTGTTCGCAGCAGCATGTCACCCCGCAATTTTGAGAGCGCAGCAGCAATCGGATTCGACACCGCCTTCGCAGGCGAACGCGCAGGAGCAACATCAGCTTGCGACGGGAATGCGATTTCTCATCGCGACCGACGGAGAGCTCGGAACAAAAGAATCGAAGCCGGGCCAGGCCTTTCAGGCGCGAACGATTGAGCCGCTGACGGCGCCGGATGGTTCGATCATCCCGGTCGGCGCGGAAGTGCGCGGGCACGTGAGCCGCGTCGAGCCAGGCTCAACGACGGGACGCGCGCGGCTGTGGTTGAGCTTCGACGATATTCAGACGCCACATGGCCGATTGCCGATGATCGCCGAAGTGACGCAAGTGCCCGGCGAGCACGCGGTGAAGCCGGGTGAAAACAAGGAAGGCGAAATCGAAGCGCGAACGAGCGCGGGCACGCGCGAATTCGAAGCTGCGGCGGCCGGAGCGGTGATCGCGGCGTCGGCAGCCGCCGCGAAGGGCGCCACGCACAGCATTCCTGTTATCGCAGCGATCGGCGGCGTGACTGGATTTTTGGCCGCCTCGGGCTTCGGGCAGGAGCTGGTGCTGCAAAAAGGAACGAAGCTTGAATTGGAACTGCTGCGGCCGGTTTATTTGGCGCAGCGATAACTGCGGAAGAACGTAGCGACGAAACGTTCAATTTTTTGCACCGCATCCTCGGGCCGCGCCTTCGGCTTGGCTTTCGCGCGCGGTGCTGATACATTCGCTCTCTTGCCATGACAGAGAGCCCAACTCCCTTACGAATCTTGATCGTCGAGGATGAAGAGAACGCGCGGAAAGGCTATGAAGCCCTTCTGCGGCGCTGGAATTACAACGTGCTGGGCGTTGGCAGCGGCGAAGAGGCGCTTGCCAAATTCGGCGAATTCCAGCCGAGCGTGATTCTGGCCGATGTCGAATTGCCGGGAATTAACGGACTGGAGCTGCTGCAACGCCTCGGCGACGAAATTCAGAATATTCCGGTGATCATTATTACGGGACGCGGCAGCGACGAACGCGTCGTGCAAGCCATTGAAGCCGGCGCTTTCTGGTACATCGAAAAACCCCTGAAGCCTCCCGTGTTGCGGGCGTTGCTGGACCGCGTGCTCGGCAAGGTGCGCGATCAGCGAGCGCTCGCGTCGCTCACGCGCGAGCTGCGCGACACCGGAAAGCTCGGGTCGCTCGTCGGCACATCCAAGCCCATGCAGGAAGTGATGCACCAGATCGACATGGCCGCGCCGTCGACGGCATCGGTGCTGGTGACCGGGGAAACTGGATCCGGAAAAGAAATCGTCGCGCGCACGATTCACCAGCTTTCGCCGCGCGCGGAGCGCCCGTTCGTGGCCATCAACTGTTCGGCGATTCCCGAATCTTTGATGGAGAGTGAAATTTTCGGGCATGAGCGCGGCGCGTTTACGGGAGCGGCCGAGCGGAGGCTTGGCTGCTTCGAGCTGGCGGACGGCGGGACGCTGCTGCTTGACGAAATCGGCGAAATGCCGGCGCCGACGCAGGCCAAGCTTTTGCGCGTTCTCGAAGATCACAAGGTCCGCCGGCTGGGCAGCAAAACCGAAACGCCGATCGACGTGCGCGTTGTTGCGGCGACGAACAAAGATCCGCAACAGGCGGTGGCTAAAGGAATTTTGCGGCAGGATCTTTTCTTCCGGCTTAATGTGTTCCACATTCATCTGCCGCCGCTGCGCGAACACAAAGAAGATTTGTCTGCGCTCGTCGATCATCTGATCCGCGACCTCAACGTGAAGCATGCGCGGCAGATCTCCGGCGTCGGAAGCGAAGTGATGGATCTCTTCAAGTCATATCCGTGGCCGGGAAACGTCCGAGAGCTGCGCAACGTACTCGAACGCGCCGCGATTGCGTGCGAGCGCGGCACGATCGGCCGGCAGCATCTGCCGGGCGATTTTGGGCACGCGGCGGCGATAGAATCCTCCGCACTTTCCGGTTTGCAATTCCCGGTGGGCACAACGGTGGAAGCGGCGGAGCGGGAACTCATTCTTCAGACGCTCGCGGCGACGAATCAAAACAAGACGCGCGCGGCGGAGCTGCTGGGGATCAGTCTGAAAACCCTGCACAACAAACTGAAAGAATACGAATCGCTGCGGAAGCATGCGTCTCAGTCTTAAGGCAAAGTTCACGCTCACGACGTCGCTCGTCGTGCTCGTAGTCGTCGCGCTAGTGTCATGGCTGTACGTCGCGCGATTGGCGAGCCAAGCGATTCGCCAGGCGAACGACCGCGCCGGATTCGTAGCCCAGCAGGTGCTCACCGCGTGCGGGCAAGCGCTCGCAGATTCCGCAGAGCAGGGCGAGGCTCCGGCGTCGGACACGCCGAAAGACATCCGCGCCTACGTGCAGAGCTCGCTCGACAATAGCAGCGCTCTGAACTCCCTGCTCGAGTCCGCTGTGGGTTACTCGCCGACGATTTACGAAATCTCGATCAGCGATCAGGATGGAAGAGTTCTGGTGTCGACGGACTCGCACATGCGCGGGCAGCGGGTGGCGCACCGGCCGAATGCCTCGATCCTTTCTCACGCGAGTTTTCCGGAACAGCTGCGAATTCTGTACGGACCTCCACGGGTGTATGAAGTGTCGCTTTCGTTCGACCTTGGATCGATTCCATTTGGCGATATCCGCGTGGGGCTGTCTTCGATACTTTTGCGCGATCAAATCTCGCCGGGGCTCAAATCGGCGGGATGGGTCGCGCTGGCGGCCGTGTTGCTTTCGACGTTCCTCGCGGCGATTCTGAGCAGCATGGCGCTCGCTCCTCTGGCGCGCATCTCGACGCAACTCGACCAGATATCCGCCGGAAAATTCGATTTCGAGCCGGTCGCGCGAGGCGACGAACTCGGGCTGGTGAGCACAAAAATCAGCAACATCGGCAAACAGCTGCGCGACGTCCGCGAAGTGTTCAGCACGCTGCGCGAAAACTTGAATCAGGTGATGTCGGGACTCGAGGATGGACTGCTGCTCTTCAACGCCGAAGGGCGCGCGGTGCTCGTGAGTCCATCAATCGACAAATTCCTGGGCGTGATGCCGAGTACGATCATGGGACGGCGGGCCGGGGAAATTTTTTCGCTGGGACATCCGTTGCGCGACGTTTTGCACATCGAAGGCGACAAGATGGAGCCGGTGGAAGATGTCGAGGTGCGGCTAGACAGCCCGGATGGGCCGCATCGCATCGCACTGAGTGCGCAAGTAATTACTGAAAAAGGCGCGCCGATGGGCACGCTGATCACGCTGCGCGACCTGGAATCGTACGAGCGGCTCGGTTCGCAGCTGCAAGTTTCCGAGCGCCTCGCAGCGATCGGGCGCGTCACGGCAGGCGTCGCGCACGAGGTGAAGAATCCGCTGAACTCGATGCGCGTGTGGCTGGAAGTGCTGCGCGGGAATATTCCGAACGACGCCGAGCCGCAGCAGGCGGTCAAGATGCTGGACAGCGAAATCGACCGGCTCGACCGCGCGGTGAAAACCTTCCTCGACTTCACCCGGCCCGTGGAAATCGATTTTGAAGACACCAGCCTGCCAGAATTGCTGAATGAAGTGATCGAAGGGGCGCGGCCATCGATCGCGCGCGCGGGCGTAGTGCTCGCGAAGGAGATTCCGAATCCCTTTCCGATGGTGCGCATGGACCGGCGACTGATTCATCAGGCGCTGCTGAATCTGGTCTTGAACGCGTGCGATGCGATGAGTCCAGGCGGACAGCTCACGATGAATTTGAGGCAAAACGGCGAGATGGCGGAAATCCGGATCTCGGATACCGGCAAAGGCATTTCCGCGGAAAATCGCGCGAAAATCTTCCAACTGTTCTATACGACGAGGCCGGGCGGTACCGGAATCGGTCTCGCCAACACATTTCGGTTTGTACAACTGCACAATGGTTCGATAGAATTTGAATCGGAAGTCGGCCGGGGCACGACCTTTCGAATTGATTTGCCGCTCGGCCGATCCGTAGAGAGTTCGGTTCCGAAGCTGCGCGATTTCGGTCAGCCGTTCGCGCAGGGGAAAATTTGAATGCCCAGCCTTTCCCCATTCGGCAACGAGCTCGCAACGACGCCGCGCACGTGTGCGCCGACGACGCTGCTGGCTCTCGCCTTCTTGCTTGCTGCCTTCGGCGCGGGATGCACGCATCACACCGTTCATGCCGCCGTGCCAAGACCCGTGCCGCCGAAGCCCGTGCAGAGAGCCGCTCCGCTTCCACCCGACATTCACGGCGAATCTGCCACGGATACGACGCTTGTGCTGGTGACGCTGCCGGTACCTCCTCCGCCGCCGGAACGTCCGCGCAACACGCACAAGCCTGCGTCAGAATCTTCCGGCGATCCGGAGGCCGCGGCGCGCCCCGCCGCACCGCAGATTTCGCCGCAGATTTCGCCTGCGGACCAGGCGGCGTACGAACGGCGGGCAAATGACAGCATCGGCGTCGCGGAGAAGAATCTGGAACTCGCCCGGGGTCACCAGCTCACGTCTTCACAACAAGACCTCGTTGAAAAGATTAGAAGTTTTATCTTAGAGTCGCGCGACGCATTGCAGTCCTCGGATTGGGCGCGCGCGCAGAATCTGGCTCAGAAGGCTCAAGTTTTGTCCGTCGAACTCGTCAGCACTTTTTGAAGTTCGAGTTCGACGGCGCTACCCGGTCATGCCGCGTTGCCGCGAGAAATCCTGCTAAAATAAATTTGTGAAGACATTTGACGTCATCATTGCCGGTGGCGGAATCATCGGCGGCTCGCTCGCGTTCGAGCTGGCGACACAAAAGTTGAGCGTTCTTGTTCTGGATCGCCAGGAGCCGGGGCAAGAGGCGTCGTGGGCCGCGGCCGGGATGCTGGCGCCGGGTCCTGAATCTGCGGACGACGCGGCACTCGTTCCGTTTGCGAGGAAGAGCCTCGAACTGTACCCGGCGTTTGTAAGGAAGATCGAAGCGGCGTCGAACTTGAAGGTTGGATTCCGCCCGGACGGTGCAATCGAACTTTTTTTCGGAGGCGATGCGGAAGGCGAGCGAGACCGATTGGTGACGGCCCAACGCGAGTTGGGCCTCTCCGCGGAAGCTGTTGGCGTTTTCGAGGCTCGCCGGATGGAACCCTCGATCAGCGGCGATGCGAGGGCGGCGGCGTGGCTTCCGTACGAAGCTTCCGTCGATCCGCGATTACTAACGAGAGCAGTTCTCGCGGCGGCAAGCGCGAGCGGAGCGGAAATTCGAGGAGGTATCTCGTTCGAGCGAGCGCGGGTTCACGGGACGCGCTGCACGGGGGCGATCGCGAACGGCGAGGAGCTGGCCGCCAAACACGTGATCGTTGCAGCCGGCTGCTATTGCGGCGTTCTCGAGGGAATCGGGCGATACGCACCGACGCGTCCGGTGAGAGGGCAGATGATTTCGCTGCGACCCGGGCAGACAAAAATCGGCCGCGTGGTGCGATCGCATCGCGGTTACATCGTCCCGCGCGAGGATGGGCGAATCGTGGCGGGAAGCACGACGGAGAATGCGGGATTCGAGAAGCAGGTTACAGCGGATGGCATTCGGAAAATCCTTGGCGCGGCGATTGAGCTGGCACCGGGTTTGTCGGATGCCGAAATTCTCGAGACGTGGTCCGGCCTACGGCCTGATACGCCGGATCACATGCCGGTAATTGGACAATCGGGGATCGAGGGTTTGTGGATTGCTTCGGGACACTACCGGAACGGAATCCTGCTCGCGCCAGCGACGGCAAGTTTCCTGAGCGAATGGATTCTGCGGGGCACGGCGTCGCATCTGTTGGATGGATTCTCGCCGCTTCGATTTGCTGGGGAAGAGTGGAACGTCGCCCGCCCAGGTTTGTGATTCGAGGAATACGCGCGGGAATCCAGCGCAGTCAGTCGCCGCGTACCTTCCCAAATAATTCCTATTAGAACGGAACCTTGGAGCGCTCCGGCTCACGACTCGGCGGCCCCGGAATCGTCGAAGACTGCCCCAGACTTGTGAACTGAACTTTGTCCGCGTCGAAAACGAGCGGGCGGTCCAGAACCCCGTCGAGAGTGGTGCCGCGGGGCAATTCCGTTTCGGGTCCGCGCGTCAACAGAACCGCGGTCAGGCCCGCAACCGCTCCAATTCCTGCGCCGATGAGGGCACCTCCGGCGCTTCTCGTGGCCAAACCTCCGACGCCAGCCCCCGCGGCAGTGGTTTTGGCGATGGTTCCGGCGTCGGAAGTCTTGTCGGTGTCGCCGACGATTTTGCCCTCGCGATCGGTGGTCTCGTTGCCGCCGGTGCTCGCGTCGGAAGGCGAGCCGTTGAACTTGACCATGTAGGCGTTGGGAAGGATCAGAGTTTCGAGGCGCAGCATGATTTCGCCGCGTCCCTTCACGCGGCCGGGGCGCTTCGATTCAGTAACTTCGCCGCTTACATAGGAGCCCGCGGGAATGATGACTTTTCCGTTCAGCATGACGGGGAAAATGGTCTCGAAATAGACGGGATCGCCGACGCGAGTCGTGCGGGTGGAAATGCCGTTGTGCAAGACAAGAGGAAGCCGAGTGCCGATCGGCAGTTCGATCTTCGCCGGCGCCGCGACAGGCGCGGATGGTTGTGATGGCGCAGGCGCGGCGGATGGTGCGGCGGACGTCGGGGCGTTTTCCGAGGGTGCAGGAGCCGCGGGTGTTGCCGGGGACGCGGGCGCCGGAGGCGCTGGCGTTGTCGCGGCAGGTGGGGAGCCGGGCGGCGTCGGGCCTTCCTGCTGTGCGACCGCTGAAGATGCAAGGATGAGCGCCGCCGCGAACGGGAGCCAGCGAGAGCTCTTCCAGATCTGTCGTGACATGGCTTCCTCCTCGGATGGCGTGCGGCTCTGGCTATTCCGATGCGCCGGCTGCCCATGCGGATGCCATGGCGCCAGCCCATGAGCTTCTTGCGCGTATGCCTACTGTATATCACTTAGGCATCGAGGCGGATGGGGCGGTGTACGGCGGCTATACTGTAACAATGGGAACCTCTCCCCATCGTGCAGGGACGCCCGCACCCAAGCCGCCTTCGCGGTCGTTGCGGCAACGCACGCTATGGTCGATCGGCCTGACAATCTGCGTGTTGGTGGCGGTCCTGTATGGCGTATCCCGGGCGGTGATTCTGAACGGATTCGAGAAGCTGGAGCGCGAGGATGCGCAACAGAATCTGTCGCGAGCCGTTGACGCCATCCACGAAACGCTGGATGGATTGTCGCGGACGGTGACCGATTTCTCCTCCTGGGATCAAACCTATGACTTCGTTCTCAAAGGGAATCCCAAGTTCGTGAAATCGGAGTTTCCGAACGAGTCCCTGGCCAACCTGAAGATTAACTTCGTCGTGATTGTCGGTCCCGCGGGCAAGGTGTTGTTTGCGAAGGGCTACGATCTGCGGCAGGAGAAGGAAGTGCGCGCACCCGCGGACTTGCTGAAGCGGCTCACGCCCAATTCCTCGCTCGTGCACTTCGCGGACACGAAGAGCAGAGCGATTGGACTCCTGGTTCTTGCGAATGGGCCAGCGCTGGTCGTGTCGCAGCCGATCTTGACGAGCGACAACCGCGGCCCGGTGGAAGGCGCGGTGCTGATGGGACGCTGGCTGGATTCACAGGAAGTCGGCGAACTCGGCGAAATGACACATCTCAGTTTGAACGTCGCGGCGCTGAACTCGTTGCGGACTTCTCTCAAGCTGGCAGACATCACCGCGCAACTGACTCCCGACTCGCCCGAACTGATCCGTCCGATCGATGCGCAGAGCATGGAGGCGTGCCGGCTGGTGAACGACATTGATGGGAAACCGGCACTGCTGCTGAGTATCGATCTTCCGCGGAGAATGTATCAGCAGGGCCGCGTCAGCATGTTGCAGTTCATGGTGCTGCTGCTCGCCGGCGGTGCGGTCTTCGCGGCGGTAACCCTGGCACTGCTGGAACGTACGGTGCTGTCGCGGGTGACCAAGCTGAGTGCCGATGTCGCCGATGTCGGCGCGGGCGGCAATCTGGCGTCGCGGGTCGATGTGCGCGGCGAGGATGAACTGGCGAATCTGGGGAGCTCGATCAATCGCATGCTGGAAGCGCTGGAGCAATCGCAGAAGGAAAGCGCCGAGCAGAATGCACGGATCCGGTTGATGGTGGAAAGGATGCCGGCGGTGCTGTGGACCACGGACACGGATTTGAAATTCGTTTCAGCGATGGGCGCGGGCCTGCAGGCGCTGAATTTGAGGCCCGACGCACTGGCGGGAGTCAGCCTGTTCGATTATTTCGGCACGCGCGACCCTTCGTTCGAGCCGATCGCGGCGCATCTGCGCGCGATTAATGGGTCGGCATCGAGCTTCAACACCGTCTGGCAAGGGCGACAGTTCGAATGCCATACCGAGCCGTTGCGCGACGTGAACAACGTCATCGTAGGCGCGATCGGAATCGCGCTCGACAACACTGAACGTGTGCAGGTGCAGGAAGCGCTGCATAAATCGGAAACGGGTTATCGATCGTTGATTGAGGAAGCTCCCTACGGAATTTGCCGGTGCACGGTGGGAGGAAGTTTCACGCTCGTGAATCGCGCGCTGGTGCGAATGCTGGGGTGCCAATCGGGACAGGATTTGCTGGGACTGAATCTTGGCGTGGATGTTTTCGAAGATTTGCGTGACCATGCACGCTTTATGGGCCAGCTGCAGGAGCACGGAAGCGCGGAGAGCGTTGAAGGACACTGGAAGCGGCGGGACGGGAAGTCGATTACGGTGCATCTGGCGGGGCGGGCGGTTCGCGATACGAACGCGCAGATTTCGTATTTCGAGGTGATTGCCGAAGACGTTTCGGAACGGAAGCTGCTTGAATTGCAGCTGCGGCAGTCGCAGAAAATGCAGGCGATTGGACAGCTGGCGGGCGGCGTGGCTCACGACTTCAACAACCTGCTGATGGTCGTGAAGGGCCACATGGAACTGATTCTATCTACGATGACGCCGAACGATCCGCTCTATCCGCGGCTCGACCAGGTGCAGAAAGCGGCCAATCGAGCGAGTTCGCTGACGCGGCAATTGCTGGCGTTCAGCCGGTTGCAAGTGCTGCAGCCGCAAGTGCTCGATTTGAACAGCATCGTTTCCGGAATGATTCAAATGCTCTCTCGAATTATCGGCGAGAACATCGAGCTGGTGTTCCGGCCGGGAGGAATTCTTGGGCGCGTGAAGGCCGACGCGGGGCAGATGGAGCAGGTGCTGCTGAACCTCGTTGTGAATGCGCGCGATGCCATGCCTTCGGGCGGGCGGCTGACGATCGAGACGTCGAACGTCGAGCTTGACGAATCGTATGCGCAGTTGCACACGGTCGTGAAGCCGGGGCCATACGTGATGCTGGCGGTGAGCGACACGGGCGTGGGAATCGACGCGGTGACGCAGGCGCGAATTTTCGAGCCGTTCTTCACCACGAAGGAGCCCGGGAAAGGCACGGGGCTCGGATTGTCGACGGTGTACGGCGTCGTGAAACAGAGCGACGGATATATTTGGGTTTATAGCGAGCCTGGGCAGGGCACGACGTTCAAGATTTATCTGCCGCTGGCGACAGATGCCGTCGAAGCTCCGAAAACTCCGAATGCAGCCGCTGCTCCCGCGCATGGGTCTGAAACGATTCTGCTGGTGGAAGACGAGGAAAGCGTTCGATCGCTCGTGCGCGATTTCCTGACCTCGAGCGGGCATACCGTTCTCGAAGCGGGGGACGGGCCGGATGCGATCCACCTTGCCGAAACGCACACGGGAAGAATCGATCTCCTGGTGAGCGACGTCGTAATGCCGTCGATCAGCGGGCGCGAGTTGTCCATCGAGCTCAAGAAACGGCTTCCTCACCTGAAGGTGTTATTTATTTCCGGGTACACGGACGATTCCGTAGTGCGGCACGGCGTGATCGAGGGCGATGTGGCGTTTCTGCAGAAGCCGTTCACGATGAGATCTCTCGCCTCCAAAGTCCGCGAAGTGCTGGATGGCTCGGGCGTGACCGAGTATGCTAGCCAGCCGCAAGCGAAGTCCTGAGTCGCGGCGTCGCGCGCGAAATCCAATCAGCAGGTATTCGCAGGGAGAAACGGGATGGCAAAGTTGGCGTTGGTCTATGGCATGAGGCTCTTCCCTCTCGATGAGCTCGATTCCGTCGGCGAGGCGACGGTCGCGTTGAAAAACGGCAAGACCGGGCGGATCACGATGCACCTCATCGAAGGAAGCCACGAAGAAATCGAGAAGGCGCTGAGGCAGTCAGTGGACGCGTTTTTTGATTTGTATCCGGAGATTTAGGCGCGGCGCGGAGATTTCGCGAGGGGACGCGCGCGGCGCGACGTCCGCGGAATTTAGATCAGTACGACGGTTTGGCCGGTGAGATCGAAGCGCTTGCGGCAGCGGATATTGCGACAGGCGACCATGTCATCCACGCGCACCATGTAGGATCGAGCCTTGGCATAGTGCGCGCGGTCACTGTCGTTCGCGCCGCGCGGTAACTCGGACTTCTTGGTGCGCGTCTTCCAGCGAACCGGGTAGGAATTTTCCTGGCGGCAGTGCGGGCAAGTCAGCGGGATCTGCTTGGTTTCTTCTTTCTCGTCGTAAAATTGTCTCTCATCCATCGGCGTCCACCCCGTCAAAATTTCGCGTCGTCGAGCGTCACAAACCGCAGCCCCGCATCCTTCCAGCGCGGCAGCCAGTATTCCACGGCCGCTACCGTATGACGGCGGTCGCCCTCGAGAACGCGGTAATCGCCGTCGTGCAGGAGGACGATATCGCCTCCCTGCACGCGCCGCAAGCGCTCAATCACGTGCTCAGCCGGCTGCGGCTTCCAATCGCGCGCCCATCTGGACCACATCACAACGCCGGAAAGATTCAAACGCCGGACGATGCCGTTCAGATTGGGGCCGCGAAATCCGAAAGGAGGGCGCATCCAGCGCGACTCGCGGCCCGTGGCGGAGTGGATGGCTTCGGCGCAGCGCGAGAGTTCGTCTGTTATGCGCGCGGAGTTCAGAAGCGCAAGCTTTGGATGCGTCTCGGTGTGATTGGCAATGGCGTGACCGCGCGCGGCGATTTCGGCAGCGACTTGCGGAAATGCACGGACGCGCCGTCCGATGAGGAAAAATGTTGCGCGCACGGCGTGGCGATCGAGGATGTCGAGCAACTGTGGCGTCGCGGCGGGATTCGGGCCGTCGTCGAACGTCAATGCAAGCGCAGCAGCGTCGCTCGTGCGCCGGATAGTTGGGCCGAAAAGTTGCGACCGCGCAGCCACCGCGCCCCACACGGCGACTCCGGATACGGCTGCGGCAGCGCCCGCGACGCCGGCGGAAATCATGATGCTGGGCTCCATCGAATTGATTTTCGCATGCGGGGCTAGCCGCGTCAGCCGAAGATTCTGATAGGATGCCGCACGAGCTCGCATCGCATGAATTCAACTTCTGCTTCCGCGCTTCCCTTTCCCGCGTGGGTCCGCTGGGCCGCGGTGATCTGGTTGATGACCTGGGCGCCGATTTATGCGTACGTGTGGGGGCCGAGCTCATTTGTGTACCTGTGTGACATCGCCGTGATTCTTACGTGCGTGGGACTTTGGAGCGGCAGCGCGCTGCTGATTTCGAGCCAAGCAGTGAGTTCGCTGGTGGTCGACTCGGCGTGGATCGTCGATATCGTCTGGAAATTATTGACAGGCTGGCACCTGATTGGCGGGACGGATTATTTTTTCGATGTGCATTATCCGCTGTGGGTGCGGATGCTGAGTTTATATCATGTGGCGCTGCCAATCGTGCTGGTGATGTCACTGCGGCGGACGGGCTACGACGCGCGCGGGTTGAAACTGCAAGCCATCATCGCGGCACTTGCGATTACGGCGGCGCATTTCGTCGAGCCGTGGAGGAACATCAATTTTTCGCAGGCCGATCCGTTCCTGCACAAATCGTGGGGGCCGGCGCCGGTGCATATCGCGTGCATGACGATCGGACTGATCGTTGTGGTGTACGTGCCGACGCATCTGGTTCTCTCGCGATTGTTCCCGGCGGCGAAGACGGGCTGATCCCGAAGCGCGCGGCGGCTATTCGGATTTGCGAATGGCCTGCAGATTGATTCCGAGCTGCTGGCATTTCTTGTAGAGGTGACTGCGTTCAAGGCCGAGAGCTTTGGCGGTGTTGGTCATGTGATTTCCGTGCCGGGCGAGCTCTTCGAGAATTGTGGCGCGTTCGAAGGCGTTGCTGCGTTCGGCGAGCGGGCCAGAGGTCAACGAGAGCATGCCGCCCGCGGCGGCGCCATGTGCTTCGTCGTGCTGCCCTGCCGCGGCGGGAGGCAAGGCAAGCTGAACGTCGGCGGCTGCAATCGAATCGCTCGATGCCAGCAACAAGACGCGCTCGACAACATTCCGCAGCTCGCGAACATTTCCCGGCCACGCGTACTGTTCGAGTGAGCGAATCGCTTCGGGCAAAAATGTTTTCGGCTTCCAGTTATTCTGCTCGGCCACTTGAGCGGCAAAATGTCCGGCGAGAAGGGCGATGTCTTCGCGGCGCTCGCGCAACGGCGGCAGAACGATCGGGAAGACGTAAATGCGGTGATAGAGATCCTCGCGAAACGCTCCCAGTTTCACCTGGTTTTCAAGATCGCGATGCGTTGCGACGACGACTCGCACGTCGACGGGAAACGGTTTGTCGCCGCCAACGCGTTCGATTTCTCCTTCTTCAAGGACGCGTAATAACTTGGCTTGCATAGTTAGCGGCATGTCGCCGATTTCGTCGAGAAAAAATGTTCCGCGGTGGGCCTGCTCGAATTTACCGATGTGCCGCGCTGCCGCGCCAGTGAACGAGCCTTTTTCGTGGCCGAAGAGCTCGGACTCCATCAACTCGGCGGGAATTGCCGCGCAATTGAGCGTCACGAAAGGGCCGGAACGCCGCGCGCTTTTTTCGTGAATGGTCCGGACGACAAGTTCCTTTCCGGTGCCCGTCTCGCCGCGAATGCAAACGCGCGTTTCGCTCGCGGCGACGCGTTCGATCTTCTCCATCAACTGTTTCATGGCCGGGCTGGACCAGAGAATCTGGTGCTTGCCGAGGCGCTTCCTGAGGTCGCGGTTTTCCGCTTCCAGGCGCGCGACGCGCAGGCTGTTTTCGACGGTGAGAAGAAGCTTCTCGGTCGAAATCGGCTTCTCGATAAAATCGGTGGCGCCCAGGCGCGTCGCGCGAACCGCCATTTCAATGGTGGCCTGGCCGGACATCATCACGGTGGGAATGGTGATGCCCGCGGCCTTCAAATCTTCCAGGAACGCGATGCCGTCTTTCCCCGGCATGACCACATCGGAAAGAATCAAATCGATGCGCTCGGTCTTCGCGAGTTCGAGGCCGCGCGTGGCGTTGTCGCAGACGGTGGCATCGTGGCCGGCAAGGCGGAAGGCGCGCGCGAGGGAAGCGAGGGTGTTGGCGTCGTCGTCGATGATCAGAACGTGCGCTTTGACAGGCACGAGCGGCTAGGCCTTTTTGATGGGCTCAGAAGTCGTGGCTTCGAGCTCCGAGGGTTTGGGCCCGGGCTCCGGGTCCGGCTGCGGGTCGGACTGCATTTGCGCGCGCGGCTCCGGCTCGGATTGGGCTTGAGGCGGCGGTGTCGTCGGCGGAGCGGCCTTTTCAGGGGCGCGCGGGGTGGTGCGGTCCACCGGCACTCGCGGTAAATCGATTCGGAATGTCGTTCCGACGCCGGTTTCGCTCTCGACGGAAATTGTGCCGCCGTGATCGCTGATCACCGATTGCACGATCGCCAGGCCTAATCCCGTGCCGTGCTGCTTGGTGGTGTAGTACGGCGTGAAGAGCCGCTCGCATTCCTCCGGCGTAAGGCCCAGGCCCGTATCGGAGATTTCGAGCCGCACGGCGTCGCGTTGATTCGAGGTGGTGATCGCAAGCAGACCACCCGAGGGCATTGCATCCATGGCGTTGAGGACCAAATTTTCCAGCGCACGTTGCAGGAGGACCGGGTCGGCCTGAATCGTCGGGAGCTTCTCGTCGAGATGCAGCTCCGTCATGATCGGCGGGCGGCCAACGGCGCTGAATTGCGCTTCGAAGAGTTTGACGACGCTGCGAACCACGTCGTTAAGCCTGACCGGTTGCCGTTCGGGCTGCGGCATCTTCGCGAAATCGCTGAAGCGCCCGATGATGGTTTTCAAGTTCTCAATTTCGACGAGCAGAGTCTCCGTCGATTCGCGGAAGACTTCGTCGAATTGCTCGGGACTTTGCTCGCGCGCGCGGCGCAAATTCTCGACCGTAATTTGCAGCGGGAAGAGCGGATTTTTGAGCTCGTGGGCGAGACGCCGGGCGAGTTCGCGCCACGCCGCCACGCGCTCGGCCTGCACCGTGCGTTCGCGCTGCTCGGCGAGCTGCTCGGTCATTCGATTGAAAGTTCCGGCCAGTTGCCCGATTTCATCCTTCGAATGAATCGCCACGCGCGTCTGAAGATTACCTCCCGCGACTTCGCGCGCGCCTTCGACCAGCTTCGTTACCGGCCGCGTCACGCGAGCGGCGCCCCACCAGGCGAGGAGCGCGCCGAACAACAGGCCGATGCCTGCTACGCCTGCCGCGAGGAGGATGATTCGCTTCTCGACTTGCGCGCGCGTGCGCTGCGAACTGCCGACCAGCAGAACGCCGAGCATGTCTTTGTTCCGCCCGAGCAGCGGCAAGGCGTGAATGGCTTCGGCGCTGGCCGGATCGGCGCTCCAACGAATTTGCGTGGTTTGCTCGGCGGGCAGCCGGCGCTCCTGTTCGATGATGGCGGCAAAGCGGTCGGCTTCGAGAACGGGGCCACTCGCGTCGATGAGGTCGGCTTGTGTGAATTCCGGATCGAGATTGCGATATAGAATCGCGCGCATGCCCTCGGGGAGCTTCAGCGATTTCAAGAAATCGCTGCCGAGGCGTTCGCCGCCGACGATATACAGGTCGTTGTCGCCGACGCGCACCGTCGCCACGGCCATCAATCCGAGCGCGGGCCCATCTTCGGTATCGACCCGCATCAGAAATGGGCCGCGCGACGCCCAATCTTCCGGCGCGGTGACCCAATCCATTTTGTAGCCGAAACGCGCATGCCATTCCGCGGAGGAAATGATCGAGCCATCGCTGCCGACAAAATCGAGAAAATCGAGCTGGTGGGCGCTGGCGACGCCGGTCGCGTCGTTGACGTAGATCGAAACATCGGCATTCGGCTGGCTGAGGCGGATGGCCATACGTACGGTAGCTTCCGCGTCGGCGATGCCGCGAACCTGCAACGCCGCTTCCTGGCCGCGGCGTTGAAATTCCTGCTGATACTGAGCGACGAGCGCGTCGGTATACCGCGTATCGAGCTCATCGAAGGCGCGGCGCGTGGTGAGCGTCACGCCAGCAGCGACAAGTCCGACGGCGACCAGTACGAAGAACGAGAAGAGCCAGAAAAGTTTCGAGCGGAACGTCACGGCGCTTCCTCTTCGAGCCAGACATCGGCGAGACGCCAGCCTTCCAGCGATTGGCCGGGAAGAATTTGCCAATTTCTAACGCGGGTCCCGAGGCCGTAAATGCGCGGCAGATGCACGAGGGGGACAACGCGATAAGTATCGAGCGCGGCCCGTTCACGCGCGTAAAGTTCTTCCGAAGTGGCGGAGGCCGGCAAGGGTGTGGCATCTTCACCGAGGATCGGCGCGAAATTCGCGAGCAAATCGGCGAGCGCGAGACGCGGCTCGGGCGAATCGAACCGCGCGCGCACGATGCGCGCGGCAATGGGCGCCGCGTTCGAATTCGCCGGAATGGCTCGCGCCGACAAGGGGATTCCCGCCTCCTTTGCGTTCACTGCGATTCTTTCCGCAACTGCCTGTTCGAGAGGCTCATTTGAATCATATCCCAAGACCAGCGCGGGCGCGGCGTGGATCTGCGTCCAGAGAGCGTGCGCCGCAACGGGATCCGCGGAAGCGGCAAAAAGAAATGCCGAGCCGCTCAACCACTGCGGCAAAAGACTGGCGGCGGGTTCGCCTTGCTTTTGCAGAATGAAGGTTACGATTGCCGCGCGATCGATGGACTTCGCCACGGCTTCGCGGACGCGCGCATCGTCTGTCGCTTTGTGCCCCGGAGGAAAAACGAGCGCGAGAAGTTCGGCGGGCGAAGTCGTGCTGACGCGCAATTTGTCGTCGGAGGCGCGCCGTGCGAGATCCGGCGGCAGATCGACCAAATCCGCTTTGCCCAGTTGCAGATCAATCGCGCGATTCTTGGCGGGCTGGCCCATCTGCACGTCGACGGAATCGAGAAATGGACGTCCAGCCCAGTAATCCTGATTCTCCGCGAACACCGCGCGCTTCCGCGCTTCCCAGGTTGTAATTTTAAATGGACCGGTGCCAACGACGGAGCCGTCAGCGGTGCGTTTCCAGATGGCGTAGCGGATTTCGGCCAGCTGTTCCGGGAGATCGGGCGCAGTCGAGCTGGTCGAGATTTGAATCATTTCGTACAAAACTCCGCCGATGCCTCCGCCGGTCTGTACTTTCCAATCGGGATTGGCGGCCTCGAGCGCGGCGGCGACTGCGCCGGATGTTACGAGCGAGCCATCGTGGAATTTCACTCCGCGACGCAGGGCGAACGACCAAGTCTTCTGCGCTGCATCGGCATTCCAGGATGTCGCGAGCCCCGGCTGTGGCGCTCCGTTCGCATCAAGCGTCACCAGCGTTTCGAAGACGAGCGGCAGCAGATCGTCCTTGGCGCCGGCCTCGTCTGGATTTTCAGAGACGACACCTGGATCGAGCGCAGCCACGCTCGCGCCAATTTCGACGTGGAGCGCGCCGCCGTAGCGCGGCCGTTCCGCGCCGCCGATCGGCAGCGCGAGCGCTACGACGAGCCCGCTAGCGATTGCACGAAATCGTGACGATTGCAGCTTCATACATTCCCGTCTGTGGATTTCGCGATATCACGCGCGCGGACGCGCCGTCGGTCGATGCGTGGAGTGCAAGGATCGGGCCCGCAAAATCGAGCGGCGTTCCCGCGGCGACCGCGTCGGAGCTCGAAATTTCGTAAGCTTGGAGCGTGTCGGGCTGGGTCCAGTCGCCGGCGCCGCTTGCGAGAATCAGCGAATCGAAGTTGCAAACCGAGCGGAGGCGGGCAAAATCCGCTGCATCTCGCCCCGCGATGTGAATCATCGGCGCGGATGTTGCGGCAGGCGAGCCCGGGCTCGCGCCGCGATCATTACATTGCAAGGCGAAGGGTTGCTGAAATTGAGAAGTGCATTCGACGCCGGGCAGGATGATGGCGTTGCGCGCGACATCGAGTTCGCCGCGGAGATCGCGCGGCCACGGATTTGCGTGGGGAATGACGACGGCGTTTCCGGGTTGCCATTCCGCGTCCATCCAGTGATAAACGACCAGGCGTTCCGGCTCAAGCACGACAAGATCGGGAGAAGGGCTTCCGCTCGATGGCAGGAGCGCAAAATCGAGCATTGCTTCGGACTGCTGGCGGAGTTGGCGCCGCTCGAGACGGAGCGGCGGCTGCGCCGGGGCTCCCGTCGTCGCGGCGCTGCGGGGAAAATTTTCGATCACGACGTGCCGCGATTCGCCGCGCCGAATTTCCGCGGCCCAGATGAATTCGCGGACATTCTCGGAGAACGTGACCTCGACGGTCGAGTCAGTCGAAGCCGCCGGCCGAATGCGGAGGCCGCGCCGTTGTAAATCGGATTCCAGCGCGCGTCGAATTGTCTCGATCGTTGCCGAATCGATCGATGAGATGTTCCTGACCGTAAGCTCGATTGAGGCGCGCTTCTCGAGGCTCGCGGCAATTTTCGACGCGAAATCATCGAGAGGCGCGTCCCAGGGATGGAAATCTTGCGTTCGCGCCGGCGGCGTGAGAATCGTCAGAGAAAATAGAAAGAGTGTTGCGAGTGAAGATAATCGGCGGGCAGCCCGCATCGTTGTGCGCGAGTACTTCGTGCGCAAGTACGTCGCGAAACGACATCATAGCATACGCGTGGATGCGGGCAGCGCCGCGCGGAAGAACGGATTCGAGCGGAAACAAAAAGCCGCTGGCAGGGTGGCGTCGCTACGGCGGAATCGAAGCCACCCGCAAGGGGTTTTACCAGCGGCTACATCCTGACCGGTCCCCGATCTTCGACGCGAACCGGCAAGGAACTCTCAAGGCTGCGCGCTCACTTTCTGGGACGGGTCGTCGACAGATGCCTGCGCGGAGCGGAAAACGTCGTTGGTGAAGAAGAATTTTCCGTCTGTTGGCACCATCATGATCTGCACTTTGTCGGACAGGCGCTCGGCGATAATTTTCTGAATCAGCATGGGATTGGTCTTCAGCGCCGCACCTTCGAGCTGCATTTGCTGCGCTTCCGCTGCCGACGTCAGCCGGATATGATTCGCTTCGGCTTCAGCGAGCAGATTTCGGCGCTCCTGCTCCGCCTTGCTGTCAATCACTTTTGCTTCGGCGGCGGCCTGCGCGTTTTCAATGGTGGTTTCCTTGCGCGCCTGCGCTTCGAGCTTGGCCTGCTCGATCTGCTTCTGTTTGAGAGGGAGCGTGTACTGCATCGAATCCGCCTCGGCCTTGGCCTGGATGACGCGGGATTGCGCGTCTCCTTCGGCGTGTTTGATTTCGGAAACTTTGGCGGCGTCGGCGCGATACTCGGCGATCTTGACGCGCTTCTCTTCGATCTCGGTCTCGAAATTCATCTGCTCGCTCTCCTGTTCCTTCAGGAGCAGATCCTGCAAGCCTTTCGCGTACTCCTCTGGAATCTGGACCTGGCGCAACAGAACTTCCTTCACCACGATGCCGTCTTCCGCGAGCCGCTTGGTGATGAGTTCGGCGGCGCGCGCGCGGAATTCCTCGCGCTTGGTGGCAAAGGCATCGCGGACGACGTAGTTCGGGGCGACCTCCCGGAAGACGGTGGTGACAACCGGCGAGACGATTTCCTGATCGATCGGCTGCGGTAGGTTCGCCTGGATGAACGCGAGGCGGCTCGGATCGATGCGGTACCTCACGACGACGCCGAGTCCCAGCGTCAATCCTTCGCGCGCCTGGACCTGGAGAACTTCTCGCGGGAGCTCCTTGGTCTCGGCGGCTGGCGTTTTCACCGATTCGCTCGCGGATGTCGCGAACACTTGATCGCGGACTTCAAAGAGCGCGACGCGGTCGATCAGCGGAGCGATCAGATGCGTCCCGGCGTAGAGCGTTCCCGGACGCACGCCGGAGATCTGGCTGATGCGAACGCCCGCTTCGCCATCCGGCACGACGAGGATGCTGAGCCCCAGCAAGATCGCCAACGCGCCGGCACCAGCGAGCTTGAGCGCCGGCGTCAAACGAATTTTTCGCGTCGCCGCTGGGCGGGCGACAGTAGGGTTTTCGGGGGAGGCTGCCTGGCCGCGGTGGAGCAAGCGATCCAGCTCGAACGCGAGATAAATGTCGTAGATCACGAAGCCTGCAGCCGTTGCCAACAGGCCGAAGCCTCCGACGAGCAGCAAATACTTGAGGAAAAGCATGGTGTTCTCCTTGTCTTATCGCCCCGGCCGAACGAACCGAGGCAGATTCCTGGTGGATGAGGCATCGCGCCGCGTCTCGGCGACGCGGTGCGTTGCGGGCATCAGCCTCATCAGACCCCACAGGCTTAACCATTCGAGCAAAACTGCGAGCGAGATCGAGCCCAAGATGACGAATGAAAGAATCGTGAATTGAATGGCCGCTTGCATTGGCGTCTCCTCTGGTTCTGCTGCACTGTCGTTACGAACGAGTGGCACGCGGCGCGCCAGAGCGGATGACTCTCAATTCACGGCATTTATGCGGAAGCGTGGCGGGGTGAAAGCGTGGTGACCGCGACACGGCGTGGAATTAGGGACGCGGAGCGAGCGGTTGGATATAATCCGAGCAGGGGTTAAATGGAACGCGCTTCCGGAATCCGGCTGGGACGAATCTTCGGTATCCCCATTTACGTGCATTCGAGCTGGCTGATTATTTTTGCGCTCATCACGTTTTCACTCTCGACGCAATTCCGCGAGCAGCATCCGGGCTGGGGCCCGGCGCAACACTGGACGCTCGGAGTCGCCACGGCCATTCTATTTTTTGCCTCGGTCATTTTTCACGAACTGGGCCACAGCGTCGTGGCGATTCACTACCGAATTCCGGTGCTGTCGATCACGCTGTTCGTGTTTGGAGGCCTGGCGCGGATCGGATCCGAGCCGGGCAGCGCGAAGCAGGAATTCAACATTGCGATTGCCGGCCCAATAGCCAGTTTCGTCCTCGCGGGAGCGTTCTACGCCACGGCGCGTCTCGCCACAGGAAGCGAATTGGTTGTGGCGACCGCGATGTGGCTCGCCGAAACGAACGCGGTGCTCGCGCTGTTCAATCTCGTACCCGGCTTCCCGCTCGACGGCGGCCGGATTCTGCGCTCGATCGTCTGGGGGATTACCAAGGATTTTGCCAAGGCGACGCGCTTCGCCTCCCGCGGCGGCCAGATCCTCGCTTACCTCATGATTTTTGACGGCATCTGGCAGTTTGTCAGCGGCAGCCGGATCGGTGGGCTCTGGCTGGCGTTCATCGGGTGGTTCCTGCTGACGGCCGCGCAGGAAAGCTACGTGCAGGTGGCGATCCGCTCGACGCTTTCTGGCCTGAAATCGAGCGACATCATGTCGAAGGACGTGCCCACCGTGAAACGGGACATCTCGGTGGAAGAGTACGTCCACGAAGTTTTGCGGACGGGCCGGCGGTGCCATATCGTGACCGGGGCAGGCGCGCCCGTCGGACTGGTGACGTTGCACGCGGCGCGGGAAATTCCACGCGAGGAATGGACGAACACGTCCATTCAGGCGGTCATGCGGCCAATCGATGGCATTCAATGGGCCGCGCCGGACGAACCGGTGCTCGGCATTCTCGAGCGCATGCAGCGCGAGGACATCAACCAGATGCCGGTCCTCGACCAGGGCAACATCGTTGGCATGATCGCGCGCGACGCCATTCTTCGCGTCTTGCAGACGCGGCTCAAGTCCGCGCATCTGGCCGAACAATAGCTTTGCGTCAAAAGCGGGACTCGCGCCCCGAGTGAAAATTTCATTTCGTCTCGAAATAATTTCAGGGTGTATTGTTAGGCTGCCCCACGGTCTGGACGAACCGGGGCGCTTGCCGGGAGATCGACGATGCAAATAGCCTCACGCAAAGATTCAAGGCGGTATGGCTCATCCGCCATATGCGGGATCGCGTTGACGATTTTGTTCGCGGCGTGCCTGTTCGCGCGCAGCGGTGCCGAAAATGGGCCGGGCTCCGCGGCGGGCCGTGCTCAAAAGTCCGATTCGAGTGCGAAGTCCGAATCGGTTGTCGCCACCGGCTGTCTGGTCCAGCGGACTGAGGAAGGCGGCTTCGCGTTCACGACCGCGGACGCCAAGCTGTACTACGTCTCCAGCACCACCATTGATCTCTCCAAGCATGCCGGACACAAAGTCAAGATCACCGGGACAAACGTTCACCAAGCCGACCCGAAGCACAACCCAGAAAACAGCTCCGAAGCCGACGAGCTCATCATTACGAAGCTCGAAATGGTGAGCAAGCGCTGCCAGTAAGAGCGTTACCTCGATTGAAACGTGCATTCCTCGCAATCGCGTCGGAAAGTCCCGGCTGGCTTTCACCTGTGGAATTTACGTACGAACGATCCGAACAACTGCCTTGACACAACCACGATTGAGAAGTAACGTGCGTAAATATTTTTCGCGGACCCGGAGCTCGGGGTGAGCGGTTGAAGTCCATAAACGGAAGAATTGAATAATCCCAGAATAGAACATTGCTTACGCGGCGGTGATTACGGCTGGCTTGCGCGCGAAAAAAAAGAGGCGCGAATTTTGGGCCGCGTCCGCACGATGGCAGCGAAGCTGGGGAGCCCAAAAGGGGTGGCGTCGATGAGAAATAAGCTGATTCTTGTGGTAATGGCGTGTGCGTTCGCTCTCTGCATAACTCCGAGAGCGTTTGGCCAGGCGAACGCGAGTTTTACCGGCACCGTTACGGACAAATCGGGATCGGTGATCGCGGGGGCGTCGGTCACAGTTCTTTCGCAGGATACGGGCGCAACGCGCTCGGCGATCACCGACGACGCCGGCCACTATCTCATCCCCTTGCTGCCAGTCGGCATTTACACGCTGCGCGTCGAATACAAGGGCTTTCAGACATCCGAGCGCAAAGACGTTAAATTACAAGTCGATGAAGGGCGAGAGCTGGATTTTTCGTTGCAGCCCGCTTCGGTCAGCTCGCAAGTAGAAGTTTCGGCGACGGAAGTGGCCGTGGAAACGACGAATGGTTCGCTGGGCCAAGTGATCACGTCGCAGGAAGTCGCCGAGCTGCCCTTGAACGGACGCGATTTCGTCCAGCTCGCAAACCTGACTCCCGGCACCATTACGGAATCGAACCCCAACAGTTTTTTCACCAGCGCAGCGAGCAGCGAAGTAGCGGCGCGCGGGTCGTTCTCTCTTTCGGTCGGCGGGTCACGAGCCAATTCGACGGACTGGCTGCTGGATGGGAACGACAACAACGAACTGACGGCCGGAGGCATTGCGATATTGCCTTCGATCGATGCGATTCAGGAATTCAAGGTTCTGACCTATACGTACTCGGCAGAGTATGGCACGCGTGCGGGCCCGACGGTTCTGGTGACGACAAAATCCGGAAGCAATGATTTTCATGGGTCGCTGTTCGAATTTTTCCGCAACACGGATCTGGACGCGAAAAGCTTTTTTGCGAGCTCGACTGAGACGTTCAACTTGAACCAGTATGGCGGTTCTCTCGGCGGCCCGATTCAGAAAAACAAGACGTTCTTCTTCGTTGATATCGAACAAAAGAACCAGCGGAAAGGCATTCCATTCACGGGATTGGTCCCGAGTCTGGCAATGCGCACCGGCGATTTCAGCAACGATGTGTTTGGAAATGCGCTTGCGCCAGGGGCGATCATCAATCCGAATGTGGGCGGGGCCCCGGACGTGAATTTCCAATGCGACTCTTCAGGAAATCCACTCCCGGCAAATTCCGACGGAAGCCAAGCGGCGGGAACGGACTGCAACAAGATCCCATCCGGGCTGATCAACCCGATCGGGCAGGCATTGATCAATTTGTATCCGATGTCCAACGCGAGCAATCAGCCTCTCGATTACAATTATGTGAACGAACCGGTCCGCAAGCTGAATGAGAAAAAGTTTGACGTGAAACTGGATCATAATTTCTCGCCGGCAGATTCGCTGATGGCGCGGTTCAGTTACGATCAGGCGAACTCGTACGTGCCAGGTGGGGCGCCGGGATTTGCGGAAGAGAGCGCCTTTGGCAGCAACCAGGGGATCATCAATCACGGGCGTAACGCGGTTATCTCCGAGACACACGTTTTTTCGCCGAACACCGTGAATCAAATTACGGGTGGCTACAACCGTATTTTCGACTACATCTCGTCTCAGGGCACGGGGACATGCGAGTCGCAGATCATCGGCGGCGGAATTCCCGGCGCGAATCTCGATTGCGGCGGCGGGACGACGTGCATTCCCGGAGGCGTCAGCTGCGGATTGACGTCGGTGCAACTGGACGGCGGTTACTGGTCATTGGGCGACCGGGGCTACTCGCCGTTCCAAGGCGGGACTAACGTATTTTCGATTTTCGACACGCTGGACATGATTCGCGGGAAGCACGACATCAAAATCGGCGGATCCGTTCGCGCGAATCAAATGAACGTGAAAACAGATGCATTTCAAGACGGCTATTGGATCTATACAGGGTTCTGGGCGGGTGAACCGGAGGCAGACTTGCTGATGGGACTGCCGAGCCTGGCGATCCACGATCAGACTTTCGACGGGCCAATCACCGGGCGGCGCTGGAAAATGTTCCGGCCGTATGTGGAGGATGACTGGCGGGTAACTAAAAACCTGACGCTAAATCTTGGTTTGGCATGGGCGCTGACGACCACGGTGAAGGAAGCCCACAATCGACAGGCGGACTTTAACCCTGCCACCAGTGAGTTTCTCATTGCCGGGCAAAACGCAGGGGCCTCGGCAGGGATCCTCATGGATAAGACGGCGCTTGAGCCACGGATCGGCGTGGCGTGGAAGCCGTTCAGTAGCGACAAGACGGTGGTGCGAGGAGGTTATGCGCTGTACCACGACTCTTCGTGGAACCAGGGCGCACAGGGTCTTTGGCAAAACCCGCCATACTTTGCGGAGTCGGATTACTTTGGCTTTGGTGGGGCGTGTACGTTTGCGTACGCGGCTTGCGCGGTGACGTATGGATTGACGCCCTCGGCACAGAGCGCATCCGCCGGGTTTCCTGTATTTACAACGCCGCCAAATCCAACGAGTTTCACCGGGACGATTTTGGCGCAAGACGTCAATTTCAAGCAGGGCCGGGTTCAACAGTATAACGTGGACGTGGAACGTCAAATCCCGGGTCAGATCGTGCTGACGGTTGGATACGTGGGGTCAAGAAGTTCCCATATCCTGACGGATGGGAACAATTTGAACGTGTCGTCCCCGGCAGCATGCGGAACTGGTGGTTACACGCTGGGATGCGGACCGGGCGGAGCGCCATTCGGCGTGCCGTACACGGAGTTCCCATATTCTACGGTGTCGGACGTCATGGACATCGGTGCGGCTCACTACAATGCTCTCCAGGTGAAGGCCGAGACGAAGAGCTCCCGGTACGGCGTCTACGCATTGATCGGTTACACGTATTCCCGAAACTACGACAACGGCTTTACCGACGGGTTGGGCACGCCGCTGGGGGCGACTTATTATCCGCTGCCGAACTGGCAGAAACTGGATTGGGGCCTGTCGCAAGTGAACCTCGATAATGATTTCACCGCGAGCGTCGTTTACGAATTGCCGTTCGGCAGGGGGAAGCATTTCGGGAACGACTGGAGCGGTCCTCTCAATGTGATCGCAGGAGGCTGGGAGGTTACGGGAATCGAAAAGATCACGTCGGGATTTCCGGTGTTCATCGTCGATAGCTTCAACCAATCCGGAGTAAACTTCGAGAACAACGGAAACAGTCTAAATCGTCCCGACCAGAGTTGCGGCGCCCAGGCGAGCAGCCCGAAACTGAGCCAGTGGTTCAACAAGTCATGCTTCTCAGCGCCGGCTGTGGGCGAGCTTGGAAATGCGGGCCGTACTCCGGTCTCCGGTCCGGACTTCGTGAACACCGATTTCTCGCTGATTAAGCATTTTGCGCTGCCGCGAGAGGGCATGCGTCTGGATTTCCGGTCCGAGTTTTTCAACATTTTCAACCATGCGCAATTCGGATCGCCAAATGCCGACTTCAATTCCCCGGCAAACTTTGGCGTGGTGAATTCCACAGTGAACAACGCGCGTTTGATTCAGTTCGCCCTGAAGCTGCAGTTCTAAGGGCTCGGATGACGCGAAAATCAGAGGCCCGATTCGACCGACCCATCGCAGGTGTGATGGGCCGGTCGTTTCTTGGACTGGTGTTGGCGTGTCTTTGGGCTTTCGGATGGTTTCCCGCAGCGGCCCAAGAGAGAATCAAGGTCATTGTCGACCAGGATGCGCGCGGTCCGGGAACGAGCGACCAGCAGGCCATCCTGGTTTTCTTGCAGTCGGAGAAATTCGACGTCCTGGGCGTGACCACGGTAAGCGGCGACCAATGGGTGAAAGAGGAAACCCAGCACGCCTTGCGGATGCTTGAAATTGCCGACCGAACCGACATTCCCGTAATTGAAGGCGCGGAATTTCCGCTCCTGAATTCCAAGGAAGAAAGCGAGCGCTGGGAAGCACTCTACGGGAAATTGGAATACAAAGGGTGCTGGACGCAGAGGTTTGGAGCTCAGCGCTCGACTATCTACGAAGAGCCATATCACCCACCGGATATCGTGCCTCCCATGCCTGAAGGAGAGCCTCACACCAAAGCGCTGCCTGGGACGGCGGCGGAATTCATAGTGAGGATGGTGCACAAGTATCCGGGGCAGGTGGTTCTCTGGGCCGGGGGACCACTGACGAATTATGCTTTGGCGCTGAAGCTCGACCCTGAGGTAGCCACGCTCGCGAGAGAGTTTGTCTTGATGGGAGGCGGGCTGTATGCAGACAAGGGCGCCATCGATCCTGGGGCTATCGACGCGAGGCGGGAATTCAACTGGTGGTTTGATCCGGAAGCGGCGCAGATCGTCTTGCGCGCACCCTGGAAGAAACTCACGATCACCCCAATCGACATTTCGGTGAAGACGCGCCTAAGCCCGGAAATTCAATCTGCGATCTCCAAGGTCGATACTCCAATCACTCGGTATCTTGGAAAATATTCGCTGACGGGCTATATGTGGGATGAAATTGCGGGAGCCGCATTAATCGACCCGTCTATCATCACGGGGCAGAAGCAATTGTATATGGACATCGACATCGATCACGGCGCGAGTTATGGCAAGACGCTTTTTTGGGGCCCCACGGCAAGCGTTCCTCCCTACCTACGAATGGCGAACGTTCAGTTCGACATCGACGCGGAGAAATTTTATAAGCTGTATATCGATCTGATGACACGCCCCCCAGGTCAAGCACGAGAGTCTCGCCGCCCGCCCCAGTGAGAGCAGCCCTGAGAGAACGATCGTGAAAATAAGAAGGGTTTGTTTTTTATTGCTGGTATTGCTGATGGTTACCCCCGCCGAATGGGGCCAAGCCCGTCGCAAGATAGTCATCAACGAGGACCTCTCAGGACCCGGTGGCAGCAATCTGCAAACTCCTTTGCTTCTGATCCAATCTCCGGACGTAGAAGTGTTGGGGATCACCGCGGTGAGCGGAGACCAGTGGCGGGATGAAGAGGTGGCGCATATGTTGCGCCTGCTTGAAATTATCGGCCGCACGGATATTCCGGTCATGCCTGGCGCCGTTTATCCGTTGGTGCGGAATCGTGAGGACGCGCTGATGTGGCAGGCGCGATACGGCAAAGTCGCTTACGCCGGGGCCTGGGATCCGCGATGGTGGCACGAACCCTTCGTCGTGCCAGCACTGCCGGAAGGAATGCCCACGATCAAGCCTTCCACGGAGGACGCCGCTCATTTTTTGAACCGCATCGTGCATCAGTATCCGCACGAGGTTACGATCTACGAAGGTGGTCCAATGACCAACCTTGCGCTGGCGATTTCGATGGATCCGCAGTTTCCGGAATTGGCGCAGGAGTTGGTGTTCATGGGAGGAAGCCTGAATCCCGCCACGAACGATCCGGAATTCGTGAACAACCCGCGGCATGAATTCAATTTTTGGTTTGATCCAGAGGCGGCCGAAATCGTCCTGCGCGCAAAGTGGAAGAAAATCACCTGCACACCGACGGATATTTCGATCATGACGCGCCTGACACCCGCCATGGTGCATGACATCGAGGCGAGCGGAACTCCTCTGGCTCGTTACGTGGCACGCTATTTCCGGCCCGGCCCGGGCTCCGACTACATGTGGGACGAGCTTGCGGCGGCCTCTTGGATCGATCCGACGCTGATCACGAAGCGGGAAACTCGTTACATGGGAGTAGATCTTGATCGCGGGGCCGGCTACGGAAATACGGAAACCTGGACGGAAGACGATAAACCCAAACTGCCGCGAGGGCCGGTTGAGATCCAATTGGATCTAGATGCCGAAAGATTTTACCGGATGTTTGTGAACCTGATGCGTGCCGCGACGCCCGCGGCTCGCTGAATGAGACTAAGGGACTATTGACAGATCTGCGAGACGTAGATTTCATTCGTAATTTTCAGCCAAGTCCGTGCATTTGAAATTTCCTGGGGTGTGCGATGAAACTCTGCCGGTTCTGGATTCTGCCCGTCATGGCGTTACTCCTGGCGTGCCCGAAGAGCTCGGGCCAGGAAAGGCAAAAGGTCATCATTGATCAAGACGAGGCCGGGCCTGCCGGGACTGATTTGCAATCGACGCTTCTCCTGATCCAATCTCCGCGGACGGAAGTGTTGGGAATCACGGTTGTGACGGGCGATATGTGGCTCGACGAGGAGCTCGCGCACACTTTGCGCATGCTTGAATTGATTGGACGGACCGACATCCCAGTCGCGCGAGGAGCTGAAAACCCGCTCGTCAGGGAGAGGGAGGAGACACTGGTCTGGGAGCAGCGATATGGGCAGGTGGCGTGGCTCGGAGCATGGACTCCGCGGGTGTATCACGCGCCCGATCTGGTCGGTGAGTTGAAGGAAGGAAATCCCACGACCAAACCAATTCAGGAAGACGCGGCGCACTTTCTGGTGCGCATGGTGAGGCGATATCCGCACGAGGTGACGATTTACGAAGGCGCGCCGATGACTAACCTCGCTCTGGCCATCTCCCTCGATCCGGAATTCCCAAGTCTGGCCAGGGAACTTGTTTTCATGGGTGGCAGCCTGAATCCGCAGACCAGCGATCCGGAGTTCGCCAATTCGCCGAGGCACGAATTCAATCTCTGGTTTGATCCGGAAGCCGCACACATCGTGCTGCGGGCGAAGTGGAGAAAGGTCGTGTGCACGCCGGTGGACATCTCGGTGAAGACCCGATTGACCCAAGCGATGATTGATCGTATCCGGGAGTCCGCGACGCCGTCCGCGCGGTACATCGGCCGGTACGCCATGCTGTATCAGAACAATTACATGTGGGACGAACTTGCGGCGGCTGCGTGGCTCGATCCGAGCATCGTTACGAAAACGGAAACGCGCTTCGTCGATGTCGATCTCGACCGCGGAGCCGGGTATGGAAGCTTTCTGACCTGGGGCGAGGAGGATAAGCCGAAAACGGATGTCCAGCAGATTGAAATTCAAGTGGATCTGGACACGGCAAAACTTTACAAGCTGTTTGTCGACTTGCTAAGCGCACCCACGCCGGCAAAAGTCGTTCCCTAAAGCCCGACGGCTGTGCCGCGGTTCAGTGCCGCCAGAACCTACTGCGGAATCTGCTCCAATTCCTTTTCGGCTTGCGAATGACCGGGATGTTGTTTGAGGAGTTCGAGAAGCACCGCGCGCGCTTTTTGGTTATCGCCCTCGAGGACGTAAAGTCTGGCCAGATTCAAATAAGCCTGATCGAAGGCGGGTGCCACGCGGATGCATTCTTTGAAGCTCTTCTCCGCTTCCTCCTGGCGATGCGTGCGGACGTAGAGAACGCCAAGATTATTGAGAGCTTCGGGATAACCGGGACGCGAAACCAGCGCTCTTTGCAGATACTCGTGAGCGTGCTCCGTGTCGTTGAGTTGTGCGAAGACCATGCCAAGGCTGTAGTTTGCTTCGGAATCGTCGGGGCTCAGTTGAAGGGCTCGCTCGAGCACGCTCTTGGCGTCATCCCAGCGCTTCGCTTGACGATAGGCGCTGCCGAGATTTTCCAAGGCGATCACGTAATCGGGATCGATTTGAAGCGCGCGCAGAAAATTCTGGATCGCGTCGTCGGTGCGTCCGTCGCGCGCGGACAGAATTCCGAGGTTGTTCCAGGCTTTGGGCAGAGTGCCTGGATAGTTGGCGTGAAGCTGAAGCGCGCGTTCAAAACTCTTGCGGGCTTCTGCGGTCTTTTGCTGTTGCAAATAGACGCTTCCGAGACCGTAGAGTGCTTCGGCGCCTGACGGATCGTCCCGGAGAGCGAGTTGAAAAAAAGCTTCCGCCTGATCCATATAGCCACGCTCGAAGAAGATGGAGCCGAAGGAAAGATTGTTGCGCTCAAACTCGAAAGTATCGCTCACGCCTGGAAAAGGAAGCGCCTTGGACAACCGTTCCGCAGCGGTGTGCGGGATGTGCCGGAGATCCGCATCGAAGTGCTCCGCCGAAGCCGATCCCTGGTAGATCTTGACGATCGCTCCTGTCTCATCGATCAAGAAGGATGTGGGGAGGCTCAAATCGCGATGCCGATCAAAAATGTAACGATAGAGAATATTGTAAATCGCGATGACATCCGGAGATGCGCGCACGATCGCCAAAGAGAGACTGCGGTAAGGCGCTAGTGCCGGGCCCCCGTCGGCGCTCGGGGAGCCGTCAACGTTGATCGTGAGCAGTTGTAGACCTTCACTCGCCCGACTCGCATGGAGCCGATCGAGCTCCGCCAAGTTCGTCTGAGAATTTGGTGACGCCGCAGACCAAAAATAGAGGAGCACCGGCTTACCACGTCGAGCGGAGAGTGTCTGCACGTGACCGTCGAGATCCGGAAGAGAAAAACCGGGTGCTGCTACCGGCGAGAGCAGCCAGGTTTCCGCGGAAGCAGGAAACGCCTTCGCTTCCGGAACGGGGGCAGCGGTTGAAAAGGCGGGCTGTTGCGGCGCTTTGAAAGGTTCGATGCGCGAGGGCGAAGAACCTTCTTCCACCCAAACACGGTGATTGAGAGGAAGGTTGCGAAGCTCTTGCACGAGTCCGCTCGGCCAGCGGATCGAAGCTGCGACGGAAGTTTTCGTACTGCCTAAGCCGAAAAACAATTCCTTGCTATGCTGGGACAGAAAGCCGGATCCGGCTTGCACGAAGAGCGTCTGACGGCTTGATTCGGTTGTGACCGTGACCGCGGCTCCAATCGCGTCGCGATTGCTTTTCTTGCCGGTGAGGCGAAATGCAATGGCCGGGCCCAGCTCCGGCATGACGTTTCTTAGAAGGCGCAATTGCGGGCTGTTGCGGTTCTTCAGGAACACTTCCACCCGGCCATCGTGATCAAAATCGGCAAGAGCGAACGATCGGCTGTCTTCGATGAAGTCCAAGCCAACGGCGGCCGATACGTCGGAAAATGTTCCGTCGCCGTTGTTTAGATAACAAACGTTGCGTTCGAAGCCGCTCCAGGTGCCATCAGCGCGAATGAGCTCGTTGATGGCGTTCCATCCCTGCTCGTAAATTAGATTGGGTGCGGCCATGTCCGGCGAATTGGCGACGACTTGGCGCCAAAAAAAACCGTTCAGGTCTTCTCGCGTGGATCCGGAAATCATGCCGTTGGCGATATAGAGATCGGGGAAACCGTCGTGATCGAAATCCCAGGCGTCGCTCGACCAGGACCAGCGACCGATCGACGCGCCGGAGCGGGAGGTATTGTCTTCAAAATGGCCGTCTCCGCGATTCCGAAAGAGCGAGTTGCCCATGGCATGTTTGCGGTAGAGTGCCCGGATTTCTTCGCTCGCATCCTTCTGGAAAATCTTTTGCTCGGAAATGCGATTTCCGGCAGCGGTCCACATGTCGGCAACGTAGAGATCCTGTTTGCCGTCATTGTCGTAATCAAGCCAGCAAACGCTCATGCCCGCGCCAACATCCTCGACGCCGGCTTCCGGAGCGATGTCGGTGAAGGTACCGTCGCCATTGTTGCGGTAGAGATTTTTGCGGCCGAAATCATTGACGACATAGAGGTCCGGCCATTGATCGCCGTTGGGATCACCCCAACCGCAACAGAAACTGAAGCGCGTGTTATTCCGATCGAGTCCTGATTCGCGCGTGACGTCACGAAAGGTCGCGTTCCGTTGGTTACGCATCAGGAAATTGGGAGGGCCATTCTCCGCGTCGCAATAGGGCAACGGATATTTGTACTGGTCGGTGCCCTGGTAATAGACATAAAGGCAGAAGTAAATGTCCAACCAGCCGTCGCGGTCATAATCGGCGACGGCCGCTCCGGTGAAGGCGCCTTGCGGAGGATTGGCGAATTGAAAA
>CAVYVI010000006.1:0-428691 GCA_963771905.1 uncultured Acidobacteriota bacterium | reverse complement strand
TTCTCGTGGCGATGGAGCGGCTCGACCGGCAGGCATGCGAAAGGCTCAGCGAGAAGCTGGGTGGTGTGCCGATCTTTCATCCGATCGGTTCAACATGTACGAGCTGGTGAGCGTGCTGCGGTGCTGCGATCACTGGTGTCTTCGCGATATCATGCTGTCGCTACGTCGATGCCGGCTGGTGTGGTCTTTGCAGGCGTCACGATGGACGAGCGCATCCGAAACATTATGCACGAGCGCGACGACGCATCTGAGCCTCCGTGTCGACGACCCGGATCTCGAGGAGAAACTCGTGGCCATCCTTGGTCAACTCGATCAGGAAGCCGAGGCCATCCGAGCCTCCATCGAGCTACGGTCGTCCGCAACCTGCAACTTATGGCGCGCATGGGACATATCTCGAGCCAATGTGGCGCGTCGCTATCCCGAATTTCCGATTCGGGGCGGTTCGCGGAGTTGGGAGGAATATCTTCCGCCTATGGGCGGAGTGCTCGAGCAACTTGCGGCGGCGCGCTGCTATTCTCAATTATCCACTTCATGAATTTCGTGGATCACATTTTGAAAAGGCTGAAAGCGGCCGGCGATGCACCAGTGGCGCAGGAAATCCATGCGACGCGCGTCGAACTATTCAGGCAATTCGCTGCTCGAATTGATCGAACGGGCGCGGGGTTTTGTCCGCCGTGCGGGATTGAAGAAGGGCGAGCGCTGCGCGCTCCTCGGTTCTAACAGTATTCGCTGGGCGGCCATCGATCTCGCCTTACCGCCGAGGGAATCATCGTAGTTCCACTCTACGCGCGCGGAACGCCGACGATCTCGCCGGAATGATGAAGGATTGCACTCCGGCGCTGCTTCTCTGCGCGGACGCCGCATTGCGCGATCGATCGCAGCCGTCTGGTCTGGTGCACCGCCAGTCACGCTTTTCGAAGATGTATTTGCGGCGAATGGGAGCTCTGTAAGTATGCCGCCGGCACTCGCCGATGACGATCCCGTGGTGATTATTTACACCTCGGGTACATCGGGCGAGCCGAAAGGCGTCGTCCTGACCGTCCGGAATGTCAGTCTCATAGTTCCCTGCACGAACACGCGCTTGGACCAGCTTATGGCGCTTTATCCGAAGCAATCGCGTTCCGATCAGGTTTTCCACTTTGGTCCGATGTCTCTCGCGGCGTCGTGGATCCTGTTGCTCACGGCGCTTTCGCGGAACAGCACTCTCGCTCTTTCGATGGATTTGAGCCGGCTGGGCGAGGAAATGAAGGTGGCCGCTCCGGATTATTTTTTGAACGTGCCGATCCTGCTCGAACGCATCCGCGCGCGGATCGAAGGGCAAATTGCGCAGCGCGGCGGATTCGCTGCCAAACTCTTCGCGCGCGCGGAATCGGCATACGCTCGGCAGCGCGAGAACGCAGCCGGCTTCGGCGATTCCCTTTCACTGAAGCTCGCCGAATGGCTGATCTTCACCAAAATCCGCATGACGATTGGCCCCAATCTAAAAGCGCTCATCTGCGGCTCCGCGCCCCTCGCTGTGGATACGCAGCTTTTTTTCATGATGCTGGGAATTCCGGTTCTGCAGGTTTACGGCCTGACGGAGACGACCGCTATCTGCACGCTCGACGATCCTCGGCACCCCGAGCCCGGCTTCGTCGGCTCTTCGATTCCCGGAATCGAGATGAAGCTCGGCGAGGGCAGCGAAATTCTGGTGCGCGGGCCGAATATTTTTCCGGGTTATTGGAATCGGCCGGAAGCCACCGCCCAAGCGTTGCGCGGCGGCTGGTTCCATACGGGCGATCAGGGCGAAGTGAGCCCGAAGGGCAATTGGCGCATCATCGGTCGCGTGAAAAATCTCATCATCCTGAATTCGGGCCACAAGATACCGCCCGAGCCTCTCGAAGAGGAATTGAGAGCGCTTGTGCCGGCGGCCGAGCATGTCATCCTCATTGGCAACGATCGCAGCTTTCTCTCTGCGGTCTTTTCTCCCACGGCAGCGAACGGCCTGCAATCGGCCGATCTGCAGGCCGCGCTCGACCGGCTCAACGCCGTTCTTCCGCACTACCGCCGGATTCGCGCATACCGCCTCGCGCCCGAGCCATTCTCGATCGAGAACGGTTTGCTCACCGCCAATGGTAAACTGAGGCGGGACTTCATCCTCGAACGGCTGAGCCCAATCATCGAAGAAATCTACCGGAAGAAGAACGCGTGAAGGATTTTCGCGGCAAGACAGTTTCGTGGAGCACGGTCGACGCCCGGATCGAGCTGGCGCTTCATCGCCTGCCGTGCAATGAAATCGGCTCGGAGACGCTCGGAGAACTCGAACAATTTGTCGCGGCGCTTCGCAAGGTGGACGAATCAGTTTCCGCGTTGATCGTGTACAGCGAAATCGCGGCGGGTTTCTGCGCCGGCGCGGACTTGCGCGAGCTGTACCGGCGCTCGCAGGACGTTTCACATCGCGACCGCGCGACGGGTGTGCGCGACTTTCTCGAGCGCATCCATCGGGTGATGAACACGATTGACTCGGCGCCACTCACGACCATCGCCGCCGTTCATGGTGTGACGTTCGGCGGCGGATTCGAACTTGCCCTGACCTGCGATATTCTGATCGCCGACAAAATGGCGCGCTTTTGCTTTCCAGAGCTGCGCCTCGGGTTGATTCCGGGATTCGGCGGTATTCCGAGGCTCAAGCGCGATCTGGGAAACGCGGTTGTGCGCGATCTGCTTCTCACAGGACGGAGTTTAAACGCCACGAAGGCGCAAGGTATTGGCTTGGTCAGCCAGGTTGCCGCGGAAGGCGAAGCGCTTCGACTGGCGCGCTCGACAGCCGCGCAAGTCGCCAAATTCGATCGTGGAACTGCTGCGGCGGCGAAGCGCTTCATCAAGCCGATTCCTGAAGCCGAGCTGCGGCGGGAAATTGAGATTTTCTGCGACCTTTTCACGCAGCCGGCTGTCGAAGCCGGTTTGCGCAAATTTGTCGAGTCATCGGAGGCGTTGCCGTATTTGCCGTGAGGCGCGCGGAGCGATTCGCGTCTGAGGAATGATGGTCACGCTTCAAGAAACCACGGATCAAATTCTGAATCTGGCGGCGCAGCATTTCCAGGTGCCGCGCGAAAAACTCAATGCCGGCGATGATTTTTTCAAGACACTCGGCATCAACAGCCTGCAGGCGCTCGATCTCCTGACGCGCCTCGAAAATCATTTTCACGTCGAGCTGCCCGACTACGAATTGCAGGGTGTCAGTGATTTCCGGACGCTCGCGGAACGCATTCAAGCCCGCCTCTGATGCTTGACCTCAGCCGTTATTCCTGTCTCGGTGCAGCGCTGCGCGACGCGCTCGAACGCTGGCCGGATGAAGTCTGTCTGATCGAAGCGGACCGCGACCGCGAGAATTGTCGGCTCACATACCATCAATTCAAGGAAGCGGCGCTGCCGCTGGCGCGCGGTCTTCAGGACCAGGGCTTCCAACCGGGGAGCCGCGCTGCGATCCTTATGACCAATCAGTCGAAATGGCTGATTTCCGCGTATGCGATTTTCTATTGCGGCGGCGTCCTGGTTCCGCTTGACTACAAGCTCACTCCCGCGGAGCAGATTCAATTGCTGGCGCACTCCCGCGCCGAGGTCCTCGTCACCGAGCACCATATCTCGCGCGCGATCGCGCAATCACCCGATTTTGCGAATCTGCACCTAAAGACGGTGCTCGTGACCGAAGCTCCGGCTGACGCGGATCTCTCGGGCGCCCAGCGCTGGGAATCGTGGCGAGGATCGAGCGAGCCGGAGTTTTTCACGCGCGAGCGGCGAGATCCGGCGTGCATCGTGTATTCCTCCGGCACCGGCGGACGCCCGAAGGGCTGCGTTCTCACGCACGAGAATTATCTCGAACAATGCATGGCCGTGACGCCGATATTCCCTTTTTCGCCTGGCGCGCGCTATCTCAGCATCATTCCCACAAATCACGCGATCGATTTCATGGGCGGCTTCATCATGCCTTTCACCGGCGGCGGCGCCGTCGTCCATCTGCGCAGTCTGCGGCCGGAGTTCATCCGCGACGCCTTCACGAGATACAAAATCACCTACATGGCGGTTGTGCCGCTGATCTTGAAAAATCTCCAGAATGGGCTCCGCGAGCGTTTTGCAGCTCTGCCTCCATTCAAGCGCCGCTTGCTGAACGCCCTGATCTCTGTGAACCGCGCGCTTACACGCCGCCGCCCGAATGTCGCCCTGAGCCGCGCGCTTCTCAAGGACGTTCACCATGCCTTCGGTGGAGGCCTGCGCGCGCTGCTCGTCGGCGGCGCATTCACCGAACCCGCGACCATCGAGTTCTTCCATGATCTCGGAATTCCCATCTTCAACGGCTACGGTTGCACGGAAGCTTGCACTGCAATCACCTTGAACGACCTCAAACCCTTTCGCCCCGACACCGTTGGCAGGCCCGTCCGTGGAATGGAAATCCGCACACTTAATCCAAGCGCGGAAGGTATCGGAGACGTCGCCGTGCGAAGCAAAACGGTTATGCTGCACTACCTTGATAATCCCGAGATGACCGCTGAAGTCTTGGTCGACGGCTGGCTGGTCACGGGCGACCTCGGGCGGATTGACGAAACGGGCCATCTGCAACTCTTCGGCCGTAAGAAGAACATAATCGTTACGGAAGAAGGCAAAAACATCTATCCCGAGGACATCGAAAATGTCTTTGAGGGACTTCCTGTGAAGGAATTTTGCATCTTCGCGGCCAATTATTTGTGGCCCCAGCGCACCATGGTGGGGGAGCAGTTGGTGATCGTCGTTCATCCCGACACGAATCAGCCCTTGAACGCGACGTTGAGTTCGCAAATCGAGGATCGCAACCGGCGGCTGGCGAATTACAAGCGCGTCAGCGGAATTGTAATGTGGAACAGCGATTTTCCGCGCACAGCGGCCATGAAAATCAAACGCGACGTGCTCGCCGAAGAAATCCGCGGGACGATCGATCGAAGCGCGGTTCTCAACTTATGAGTACGCGTTTTCTGGCGATCGTAAATCCGGCGGCTGGCGGAGGACGCTGCGGCAGGCTCGCGCCGGCCGTGCTCGAAGAACTGCGGCGGAACCACGCCGACATCGAAGTTCGCACGACGTCTTCACCGGGCGAGGCTACAACGATCGCGCGCACTTCTTATCGCCAGGGATGGCGCAATTTCATCGCGGTCGGCGGTGACGGAACATCCTATGAAATCGTCAACGGCCTTTTTCCGGAAGCATTGAACGGCGAACGCGCGGCTCTCGGATTTCTTCCTCTCGGCACTGGAAATTCTTTTCTGAGGGATTTCACATCGAGTGGCGCGAGAGACGCGGCGGAAGCGATCGTCGCGAACCGGCGCCGCCGATGCGACGTCATGCTCCTCACGCACGCCGGCGGCGAGCTTTATTTCATCAACCTGCTGACGCTCGGCTTCGCAGCCGACGTTGCCGCGACCACGAACAAAAGATTCAAGGCGCTCGGCGAAGCCGGCTATCTTCTCGGCGTGCTCGTTTGCCTCGCGCGATTCGATCGCCGGCGGTTCCCTCACCGCTTGGACGCTATGGAGGAACTCGACGAGCGCCGCTGCCTTTTTCTGGCGTTCAGCAACAGCCGCTTCACGGGCGGCAAGATGATGATCGCGCCGAAAGCCGAAACGGACGATGGATTGCTCGAATATGTCCGCTGGGGCCCGATCAGGCGCATGGGCCTTCTGCGAAATCTGTCCACGCTTTTTGATGGCACGCACATTGAACATCCTTTGGCCATGCGCGCAGCCGTCCGCCAGGTGGAATTCGAGCTCGACAATCCAGTCACGGTGATGATCGACGGCGAAAGTCTCGAACTGCAATGCCAAAAGATTGAAGTGCTTCCCGGCGCGCTGGATGTTTTCGTATGAGAAGAATCTATCTGACCCTGCGCTCACTGATTTTGTGGGCCGCCAGCGGCATCCATTTCTTCGTTGTATGCACGTTTCTCGTCATTCTTGCGATCTTCATTGATCCTCGCAAGAACGACTGGCCACAGCGCGTATTCTTTCGAAATGTTCTCCGCATCGCCGGCACGAAATTCGTCGTCGAGCGTAAACCGGGGTTCGATCCGCAGCAGACGTCCATCTTCTTCTGCAATCACGTCAACATTTTTGACCCGTTCGCGGTATACAGCGCGATTCCGCAATTCTTTCGAGGATTTGAGCTGGAGTCGCATTTCAAGGTGCCGGCCTATGGCTGGATGATGGGCCGCTTTGGAAATATTCCCGTGCCGGACACGCCGACTCGAGAGGGCTTGGAGAAAATGAGTCAACGCGCGAAGGCGGCGCTCGATTCGGGCATCAGCTTAATCGCCTTTCCGGAGGGATCGCGGACACGCGACGGCCACGTCGGCGCGTTTCGCAAAGGCGTTTTCAGCCTCGCGCAGAGGTTCGGCACGCCGATCGTTCCGATGTCCATCGTCGGATCGTTTGAGTTCTTCCGAACCGGCGATTGGATTCTGCATCCCGGTAAGATCACGGTGATTCTCCATGACACCATTGAAACGAAGCGTATCGGACGCGACGAAGTGGATGCGCTGCGTGATCGCGTCCACGCGATTGTTTCGGCGCCGATTGAGGAGTTTCTCCGCGCGCGAGAGAAAAACGGTCCGCCCGATAACGCCTCAGGCGAGGTCTAGCGTCCGAGTATCGCGTCAAGTCCGCGATCCAGGAATTCAGAGCTTTGCGCGCGAGTCTGAAATCGAGAGACTTCACTTAGACCCGGCTAGGATTCAGGAAGGCGAAGGGGCGATCACTTCGGGAAGTGTGCGTCCGGCGCGCAATTCTCGCCACGTGTACACGACGCGATGGATCACCGTCAGCGTCGAGATGAGCGCAATCACCCATAACACGGGCGCCATCCGCTGAAAAATACCCCCGAGGATAAGAAGCACAAGACGCTCGGGGCGCTCCATGAAGCCCACTTTGCAGCTCGGAATCAGCGATTCCGCCCGCGCGCGCGAGTAGCTGACCATGAACGAGCTCGCCATGGCCACCGCCGCGAGAGCCATGTAAAACGGCCGGCCAATCAGCGTGTAATACACGACGAGGCCCATGTAGAGCGCGAGATCGGAATAGCGATCGAGCGTGGAATCCAGGAAGGCGCCGAACGCCGTCACGCGTCCGACGCGCCGCGCCACCTGCCCGTCGGCCATATCGAGAAACGCCGCAAAAAACAGGATCGCGGCAGCCTGGCGAAAACGCCCCATGGCAAACATCGCCGCCGCCCAGCCGTTCACGGCGAGCCCGAAGAACGTGAACATGTTTGGCGTGATGCCTGTGGCCGCGAGACCGCCGACGACGCGCTTCAGGAGCCAGCCGCCGCCTTCGCCGATCCAGTACGTAATCGGATGATGTGCTTCTCTGCGCGTTTCTTCCATCCTTGAAATGATATGCCACGCGGAGTCGCGCCTCAAGCGAGATCGAGGCGCGTCTATTCGTCCTTCACCGGCGCGACCATCACAACCGGGATATTTTCCTTTTGCACCTGCTCGTTAAACGCGGGCAAATCCTTTTCCTCGATCTCTTTCCATTTTGCCAGTTCCGCATCCAGCCGCTGATTAAGCTCTTCAAAGACGGCGTAGGAAGCCTGCGTCGGCGCGGCGTCGGCGCTGTTCACTGTGCTGCCGAGCGCTTGAAGTTGGTCCGCCACTTGAATGGGGAAGTTCAGCGGATCTTCGGAGCTTTTCGATTTCGGCTGAATAATTCTCGCTTCGAGATCCGTCATTTTGTTTGAGAGATCTTTGGCGGCGCTGGTGTGATCCTTATGCGCATCGTCGCCGGCCAGCCGCTTGCGAAGCGCCTCGAGTTGGCTGCGCAAATCGCGCATTTGATTCACGGCATCATGCGCTTCGGTGACACGATCGCGAATTTTTAGGTCGAGATCAAACTGCGCCTTTAAATCATCGGCTGACGTAGTCATCCGCGGATCAAGTTTGACCTCGATAGGGGCCGTGTAGCTTTGGCCTCCGACAGACAGCTTCAGTTGATACGTGCCCGGCAGCACAAGCGGCCCGTCCACTCCCCCGCCCCAGGTCGTTGTGCCGGGCACCTTGCTCGCGGGCTCGTAATGCAAATCCCAGACGAAGCGATTGAGTCCGATTTCACCCGGCAAGACATCGCGATCGGCCTCAAGATCGGGGCCTTCTTCGGGAAGCTGCTTGTCTTCCTTTTTCTTGTTGCTCGAATATTTCCGAATGACTTTGCCGTCGGCGTCCAGTATTTCCAGTTTCATCTCATCCTTCGTCGCGGCCTTGAGAGCGTAGTCGATGGTCGCGCCATCCGGCGGATTGCTGCCGAGTGCGCGGCCCTTCGGGATCGGAAATGAACCGCCGCGAAAACGAATCGCGGTTGCAGGTGTGTAAAGATGAACGCTTTCCTGGACTATCGCGCCGGTGATTTCACGCAGAGGCGCGAGGTCGTCGAGAATCCAGAACGCTCGGCCGTGCGTTGCGGCGATTAGATCGTCTCCATGAATTTCGAGATCGTGAATCGGCGCTGGAGGAAGATTGAGTTGCAGCGGCTGCCATCGCCCCCCGTTATCGAAAGATACGTAAACACCCGTCTCGGTTCCCGCAAACAGCAGCCCGCGATGCTTCGGATCTTCCCGCACGACGTGAACGTAACTCGCAGCCGGAAGGCCGTTCGTGATTCGCGACCACGTTTTCCCATAATTCGTCGTCGCATAAATGTACGGTTGGAAATCGTCGAGTCGATGGCGGTCGACCGCCATGTACGCCGTTCCTCCTTCAACGCTCGAAGGCTCAATGATGCTGACGGTGCCCCATTCGGGAAAATCCTTCGGAGTGACATCGCTCCAGGTTTTTCCCGCATCGCGCGTCAGATGGACGAGCCCGTCATCCGAGCCAACCCAGATTTCGCCTTTCTCGACGGGCGACTCGGCAATCGCGAAAATGGTGTCGAAGTATTCGACGCTCGTGTTGTCCTTGGTGATCGGTCCGCCTGTCGCCTCCTGCTTGCTCTTGTCGTTGCGCGTGAGATCGGGGCTGATGATGTTCCACGTCGCGCCCGCGTCGCCGCTCTCAAACAGCACTTCGCCGCCAAAATAAATGATATTGGGGTCATTAGGCGAGAGTGCGATCGGCGCGGTCCACTGAAAGCGGTGCCTCAATTCCGCGGCGCCCGAGCCCATAGGATTGAGCGGCCAGGGAGAGACGTCCTGCACCTGGCCGGTGGCCTTGTCGAATCGTGTGATCAAGCCATCGTAGGAACCGGCGTAGACGATATTCGCGTTGCGTGGGTCGGGCAGGACAAACCCGCTTTCGCCACCGCCAACGGCGTACCAATCTTTATCGCCAATCGCGCCATCATCGCTGCGACTCGCGATCGCGACCGTCGAATTGTCCTGCTGCGCTCCGTAAGCAAAATATGGAAATCGTGAGTCCGTTGCGACGTGATAGAACTGCGCCGTCGGCTGATTGTTCTGAGCGCTCCAAGTCTTGCCGCCGTCGGTTGAAATCGTCGCGCCGCCATCATCGCCCTCAATCATGCGGTCGGGATTCGCGGGATCAATCCACAGATCGTGGCGATCGCCGTGCGGCGCCGGGAGAACCTGAAAGGATTTCCCGGCGTCAGTTGAGCGATACATCCCAGTATTCAGGATATAGACCGTATCCGCGTTCTTGGGATCGGCAAAAATGTGCGTGAAATACCAGGCGCGCTGCCGGAAGCGGTGGTCGTCGTTGATCTTCGTCCAGGTCGCTCCCGCGTCCGCAGAGCTATAGAGGCCGCCCTCCGAGGCTTCGACGAGTGCGTAGACACGGCTGGAATCTGCCGGCGAAACCGCTACGCCGATGCGGCCAAGAACGCCTTCCGGCCAACCGTGGGCTTCGATCTTCTGCCAAGTCGCGCCGTCATCGCTCGATTTGTAAAGTCCGCTGCCCGGCCCGCCGCTCTCGAAGCTCCAAGGAGTGCGCAACGCTTGCCAGAGCGAGGCGTAAAGAATGTGCGAATTGTTGGGATCGAACGTGATGTCGACCGCGCCGGTCTTGTCATCTTTGAATAGCACGTTCTGCCAGGTCTTGCCGCCATCCGTCGACCGGAAGACTCCGCGATCTTTGTTCGGCCCAAAGGCATGGCCGAGGGCCGCGACGAAAACTACGCCTGGATTGCGAGGATCAACAATGACGCGGCCGATTTGGCGGGTGTCATCAAGTCCAACGTGCGTCCATGTTTTCCCGGCATCGAGTGATTTGTATACGCCATTGCCAAAGGAAATATCGCCGCGAATACAGGCTTCACCGGTGCCGACGTAGATCACATTCGGATCCGACGGCGCGACGGCAATGCTGCCGATCGAAGAAACCGGCTCTTTGTCGAAAATGGGAGACCACGTCAATCCGCCGTCCGTGGTCTTCCAGACGCCGCCCGCCACGGCACCGAAATAATAAATATTCGGCTGCCCGGCGACGCCCTCGACCGCGAGCACACGCCCGCCGCGAAACGGCCCAATCAAGCGCCACTTCATACCCTTCAGCGTTTCGTCCTTGAGAGTTTGTGCAGCGGCGGATAACGCAATCAAGATACCCGCGAGACACACCACGATAAGACCCAACAAATTTCGCCGGCCGAAATTCATCCCGATTCCCCCGGAAAAGTTGCCGAGCGATTCTAGCGCGGCCATGGAAGGACGGCGAAGCGATTTCTGGGCCGTGCAAGGGCTGGTAGCGGTGTTTCCCAAGAGCCGATTTTGAATGGCTCCAAGCTTAGCATTGCGATCGAGAGAAGAATCTCCCCCAGTGCGCGCCGCAGAGATTATTCGAACGGTGTTCGCGCTTGAAATGCAAACGCCACGAATGACATCAGCTCCGTGCGTGGTGCCCGGGGTGGGAGTCGAACCCACACGCCCCGTAAAGGGCAAGGGATTTTAAGTCCCCCGCGTATGCCATTCCGCCACCCGGGCTCGCGAACAGTCAAGGATGGGAAAGATTAGCACGCCGCCCTGATTTGTGGCACCTAGCGATCGGGACAGGATTGTCAACCAGACAGAGATTCGCAAAAACGAAATAACGCCCAAAATTGTTCGCGACACTGGGCTCGGAGCGCCCAAATTCGATCGATCCGAGCGGTATTACGAGGTGCGGTCGCTTCGTCTCAAGATGGAACAAAGGCCGAGTCGCTAGAAGAATCTTCCGGTACTAGTATCCACAAAATCGTTGGCTGCGACGCCCTGACTTTGTCCATAACTAACACAATACACATACTTTATGTGATTATCGCGGAATATGGTGCCTCGAATGCCTCAGTTGATAGTGTGAAATGAAAAATACCGAGCGAGGGAGCAACGTGACGAACCCGGAGATTTTGCATCTTCAAAGGAGCATGGACATGAACAAGCAACGTCAATTTCGCGATAGATCCAATGATCGACGACTGACGCCTCAGCGTCGGCCCATGCGCCGACCGGATCCCATCGAGAGTCAGCTTGAATACCGCCTCAATATCCTCTCCAATCGATTTGAGGCGGGCGACAGCGCATCGTGCAACGTCTGGCCGATGATGACCACAGCCCGGCTCTCCGAACCAGGAGACAGCCTGCGCGTAAAGATCGAGGCGGTGCGCTGGATGCTTCGCGTCGCGAAACATCTCAACGATGCGGCGCGGGGAAAGGTATTACTCACGATCAATCGATCCTTGGATGATCTTGAAAGAGCGACAGCATCGTAATTACTTCGTCGCGACGGAAGCGCAGGACGGGCCAGCGCTCAATTTGGGTGGGCGCCAGCGATAGAGAAAATGCGGCGGAGAACCGGCTCCATTCCCCGCCGCAACCCAACTCCGTTATTCCTGTGGTTGCTAATCTTTCGGCTTCTCTTTCTCCTTCTCTTTCGCTTTCGCCGCCGCAGCTACCGTCCAAGGAGGGATAACGCCGTTGATGCGTGCGTAGGCTATCGACTGGCCCAAGTGTTCGTGCGCGTGCGTGACGATGAGATAGACCACATCGCCTGCGCTCGCATCGGGTCCGAATTCCTTGACCGGTTTCTTGAGATCGTCGTTGGATAACTTCTCGAGGGACGCATACACGTACTCAAAGGAGTGATTCAGCTGCTCGATGACCTTGGCCTTATCCGTTGTCGATTTCTCGAAGTCTTTCGCCTGAAATCCCGGCGAAGGCTGCGCACCCATCATCGGCGCGAGCGAATAACCCGCGCCGGATACGTGGAGAAACACTTCGCTGATCGAGCGAACTCCCTCGGCCGGTCGCCAGGTGTATTTGTCAGCAGGGATGGCTCCGGCGAGGTCGACGAATTTTCTCTGAAGGTCTTTCAAATCTTCGAGCGCCTGCGGTTTCAGATCATAACTTGGCGGCGTTTTGTCCGCCGAGGACGCGGATTGCGAATCTTGTGCAAAGGCCCGAATCACTCCGCCGCTCGCGACAAGCGCGATGGCCAAGGCGAAAAAGTAGAACTTTTTCATTTTCCGTACTCCTTTTGTCGTTGCCGCATCTCCAGGCCGTACTTTCGCCCCAGGCACAGCCTCCGCGGTCGAGACCGGTTCTTTGGTGCGTGGCTAGACCGCCGTCGTTCTGACTGATCTCCTACCAAACTCCACACACAAGCCGTTCCCTTCAAGCTCCCCCGGTGGGATGCTGACCCGGTTAGACGGAGCCCGGTCGAAAAATCCTCTTGTGACGGGTGCGAATTCTTCGCACACGCCCCGAGAATCGAAGCCGAAATTGTTTGCAAGGCGGGGATTTTCGGAGCGTCATTCTCCGCGTGCGAGAATTTCAAACCGGCGATAAGTTATTCCGGGAGGGAGGCGTGAAAAAACTGATAGGGATTTCAGCAGCACTGGTGATCTTTTCGGCTCCTGCTTTTGCGCAGCACGGCGGCAGTCATGCCGTGGGAGGTGCCGGGCACATTCCCGCTCATGGTCCGGCTCCTGTCCATGGCACGCCGCACCCAGCCGCGGCGAACCGCAACTACAGCGACAAGGCAGGACACCCCAACGCGCCCCACGTTCACTCGAACGGTAAGTGGATCGGACATGACTCGGGTCCCAACGATCCTCACTACCATCTCGATCATCCGTGGGAGCATGGGCGCTTCACGGGTGGTTTTGGACGTGACCATATCTTCCGGATCGAGGGGGGAGGCCCGTCACGGTTCTGGTTTGGCGGATTCTACTTCAGCGTTGCGCCATACGACATCGGCTTCTGCGACGGCTGGCTCTGGGATTCCGACCAAATCGTGATTTACGAAGATCCGGACCACGTTGGCTGGTATCTGGCCTACAACGTGAGGCTCGGGACGTATGCACAGGTGATGTATCTTGGCGGTGCCTGAAGCGATACGGTTGCAGCGTGTTTAGCGCAGCGAGGCGTCAGCGAATCCCTACGGCTGCAGCGCCGACGCCCGCGCTTCCGTTTGTCTAGGCTTCTGCCTAAGCACAAGATGTTTTCGTCCGGGAATTTAGATGTGCCGCGTACGGAGCTAACAGCGGATCTTAAGGCGACCGACGCATTCCGCCATTACAAGCGAAGTTATGAGGCCGGGGCGGTTTCGATTCAGGCCTGAAGTTCCGCGATCCAACGCTCCAGAATTTCCTGTTGATCGGGCGCCGTGTTGACAAAGAAGATTCCCAGGCCCATCCCAGGGTGATTATAAACAACCTTACCGGGCGACTCGAATATGCCGTTGTCGCGCGTGATTTTCAGCCGGATGTCCGAACCGTCGGGAATTGGGTTCAGGAAATCGAGATAGCAGCCGTGTAGTCCCAGCTCCGAAACGCGTGCGCGAAATTCCGACCCGGAAGTCACATCGACGATGTGGGCCTCCGCAATGAGCGTGAAGCGAGGGCCCGAGCGGCGATCCTTAAAGCCCCCGACAGACGTGGAATTCGATGAACCTTGGGATGTATTCGACGGGTCAAAGGGCATCAAGGCACCCCCTTCACGAAATCGTAGACTCCGGAATCCGATACTGCAGGCACTCGCGATCCCGGCGCAACCATCGGAGTAACCGAGCTGCGAAGCAACCGAAACGCCGTGCGGGCCTTCGTGCGGCCTCTTGAATTTTCTCCCACACCCGACGCGCCATCGGAATCATTGTCCTGGCGTCGAAAGCAGCGTGCGCGTCCGATTGCGGTTGCGATTGTCCGGCGAAGTCGCCTTCAAAATACTACCGATGTGGACCAAAAGCCGGCGCAGCTTGGCGCGGTCTTCTAAGTCCATGTCGACAACTTCAAACGCGCGCGCCTGGGTATTCGCATCGCGCACGATGGCTTGTGCGCGCAGCGACTTCTGATTCGGATTCAAGCGTAACGCAACGACGGTGCCCGGATGCAGGCGTTGGTCGCTTAGAGCTACGCCTCCGCCAAGATTCATCTCCGGAATTTCGATCGTGCAGTTTTCCTTTAAATTCATGGTCACGGCGTTCATCGGACGCTCAAGACGCAACCGCGGGTAACGCCGCTGGCGGATCACGTTGGAGTTCGTTTCGATGTCGAGGGGCTGAAGCGCCAGCTCCGCTACGCCCAGGCCGCTCTTCGGCAGAAAGTCCTTCGCCCATTCGGGATCGATTTTCTCGAGCGCTTGCGCGGCAACGATTCGCAACTCGCTCGGGAACGTCCAGCTCCACACTTTTTTCCCTTCCACGATGCGGCGCAAAATTCGGTCCGCCCCGGCGGTCCGCAACCGGCCGAGCGCTTCGATCGCCTTCAATTGGAGATAGGCGGTCGCGCCGTGCGGCAGATCGCCGTCGGCGATGCGCATCAACTGGGCCTCGGCTTCGTGCTCACCGGCAAGGCCGATTTCATCAATTGCGAGTGGCTGGACGAGGGGATCGAGCGCGTCAAATATGTTCAGAAGGAGGTGTCCGCGTTCCGGCGCATCGCTGGAAGCGAGCTGCCGCACGACGCGATCATGCGCGGACCGCTTCCATTCCTTCAAGCGGTCTGGCAGCAGGAGTTCGAGCGCATTCAGGTCGAGCCGAGCGAGCATGGCCACGGTGTCGACAGCCTGCGCCGCGGGCGCGTTGCGCAGGGTCTCGCGCAGGTGAGTGATAGATTCCGGGCCGAGCGTGCGCATGGCTTCGAGCATGAGCTCGGAATCTTCGCGGAACCCACTGCGGCTGAATCGCTGCGAAAGCACTTCGGCGGATGGCCCCGGAATGCGGCGAAGGAAAGCGGTCAGACCCGGGTTGATTTTGCCGATCTTGAGCGCATCATCGATGAACTCCGCGAGGCGATTTTCGACGGCGATGCGCGGCCGAATGCTGTTTGCGACTCCGGGCCGCTCGGTCTGGATGAAATCAACCATTTCGACGGCGCGTTGCATGGCAGCATACGAGCGTCGATGCCCCGCTTCCTGCGCGAGGCGCACGAATGCAGCGCCAACCACGCTTTGCAGCTCGGAATCATGTTCCTCGCTGAGTTGCAAGCCGACCTCCCGAATCGTCGCGACGAACAGCCGTTCGCCTGCGCCACCGTAAAAGCTGGCCAGTTCGGCGATGCCAAGCGCAGTCGCGCGTCGCGCTTCCGGCTGCTCGCTCCGAATGCAATGCGCGTAATTTTCGAGGATTTTTTCCGCAGTCTCCCGATCACCCTTTTGCTGCAGGGCATCAAGGGATTGCTGCACACTGCGCGGCGGGATGCACCAGGCATTGGGCGAGAGCAGGACTTCGTTGCGTTTCTCTTGCGGCACTTCCTCCCAGAATTGCTGGGCAAGGATCTCAGCGTGCGGTCGAACCGCAACTCCCACGCGCATGAGCTTGTCTTCATGCTGCGTCAAAATCTTGCGGAGTCCGTCGATTTCACGGCCCATGCTGTCGAGCATCTGGCGCACAGCATCGATCTGGGTATCTCCGCGCTCGTAACTTTCCAGCGCGAACCGGATCGCGATGTGCTCCGCGAGGCGCAAAAGAGTGGATTGATCCGGACGGTCCGAAGGAGCTTGCGACGCGATTCCGGCGAGCGCTTGTGTCAACGTGAAACGCGCGCGTCGCGGAAGACTGGCGAGACGCGATTGAAAGGCAGTCGAGTCGATCCTCGCATCGCTATCGCCCGTGCGTGCAATTTGCGTGAGCATCTTCAGGATCCCCTGCAGCTCTTCCTGCTGCAGGCCGATCAGGCCCGCTTCGAGGACCACCGCGTCGGAACCGCCTCCTCCCTCACCGCCGCCGCGTAAGCTCGCTGTCGCGCTGGTCCATCGGCCACCTGGTTCGCCACTCGAGCGTGATGATGTCTCGGCGTCGCTCGTCGCTCTTCCGCCGCTCCGCCGGCCGCGCGAATCGCGATTCCATTTCGCGGAGACGTCGGCGTCGCTCGTTGTTCTTCCGCCGCTCCGCCGGCCGCTCAAATCGTGATGCGATTCGGCGGAGACATCGGCGTCACTCGTTGCCCTTCCACCGCTTCCAAGCCGTAAACCGCCATTTCCAGTTGGATTCTGTGTCGAAGAGTCGGTGCCTTCCATTGTCGAAGCGTTGCCGGATGCGAACCAGGAGAGTCCGAAGTCCGGTGCTTGCGACATCAGCCCTGAAGCCTCATTTGAAAAGCTACCGCCAGAGGACCCACGAGCACTGCCATCGCCATGTGAATCGCCTGAGCCACCCCGCCCGTCTCCCGATCCCGAGCCAGATCCCGATCCCGATCCAAATCCCGATCCAGATCCTGATCCCGCGTTTCCGCCTCGTCCGGCCCCGCGCTCACCTTCCGCTGCCGTCAACATCTGCAGAAGCTTCTGCGGATCCTGAAAGAGATCGTTATATTTCTCCGATTCCATTCCGAGGGTGCGCGCCGCCAGCGACGCGGCCATGTGACCCTTGGCAACGGCCGAATCGGCGGGCACAAAGCAAACTTCGTTGATGTGAATGGAGGAATCACCGTCGAGTGCGTCTTTCAGTTGCGCGGCGAGAACCGCCGGCTTGGAGCCGCCGGTCGGAAAAGCCTTCACGAGACGCGCCAAGCTCGCTTGCGTCACAGTGGGAGCGAAGTGGATGCTGGCGATCCCAGCTGCGGAAAGCATGCGCGCAAAGCTCTTCTCCGCAGCGGCCGATTCGAGCGCGACGCCGTCGAGCAACAACTGATCGCCCGATGCGGAAAGCAGCAGACCCGCTTCATCATCGGGTCCGAGGGCGGCTCGCAATTCGTGCCACGCGGTGTCGTACTGCGCCACAGTTCGCGGGTGGCCGAAATCGTACATCCGCGCGAACTTGAGCAGGATGTTTAGGCTGCGGACAAAGGCGCGCGCAGCAGCGGATCGTGGACTTGTGTTCATAGTGCCTTCTCAGTTCCTTGCTGCTTATTTTGAGGCTTGGTCCTAATGATTCGAAGAGATTATCGGAGGCGGAGAGCCAAAGTGACAATGGTACGCAAGTACTTAAGTGCTCAAACGAATAGACTTAGCCACTTTGATACTAAAACGACTTAACGCCAGAAGGATGAAGTCAATTCAAAAACCACGGCTGCTTTCTCAGCCATGCTTCGAGTTGCCGCACACTCCCGAGGATTGCGAGCGCGCCAACCTTTCTCAGACTACTCGCGCGACGCAAGCGGGCCTCGCTGCGATACGGCAGAACGCCGACGAATGGAACGCTCGCAGCCTTCGATGACCGCGCGTCGTCGACATTGTCGCCGAGATACAGCGCCGAATTGGGAGCCCGGCCGTTCAAAATAATTTGAAGACCTTCGGGATCGGGCTTCGGATTCTTGACGTTTTCGACGGTGACAATTTTCGCAAAGTATCCGCGAACGCCCCACCGGTCAAGCGTGTAATCGAGCTCAGGACGAACGCGGCCCGTGAAGAGTGCCAGTTCGGCGCGATTGGCCAGACGCCGAAGCGCCGATTTCGGCAAAATCCACTTCTCGCGATTCACATTTCCGGAAGAGCCATCGCCCCAATAAATCTCCTGAAATCGCTTCTTAATTTCTTCGTAGGAATTGTTGAAGCCGAGCGACCGAATCCAGGCGTGCGAAAGTTTCCAATCGTCGTTGAATCCGCCGCGATTTTTCCAGCGATGCACGTCGGCGGGCGCAATACGTTTCCCGGTGAAGTGACGAATGGTCTGAACGAGCGTGCGATGAAAGGATTGGCGGACGTCGACGAGAACGCCATCGACATCGAAAATAATGACGCGCGGATAATGAAACTTCATCGGGGTTTGGGCTGAGGCGGCACGATGCAGGCTGAAGAGACTTGGGCCACTGTCGCGGCGTCAAGATTGCGAATCTTCGGATTCACCCGCGGCCGCTTCGTCCGCGGCGGCTTCGGAAGATTCGTTCGAGAGAGCTTTTGCCGAGTCGTCGAGCTCGGAGACGGGCGAAGCCTCATCTACAGGTTCGAGATCGTCCGACGACCATGCTTCGCCAGCCGTAATGGGCGCGGCATTCGGGCTGAGCGATGCAGGAGGCATAGCGGGAACCGCGGACGGCGCGGAAGCAGTAGCGGCGACCGCGGCCTCGGGGGCGCGCGTCGCCAGCTCTTCCCGACGCGCGGCGAGCGCCGAAGCCAACAGATCGATCACCAGCTTTGCGCCACTCCCATCGGGGTCTTTTTCGGGATTGTAGGCGGCGAGATCGATGGCCGCCAGATGTCTGTCGCGAACAAAGATTTCGAGAGCTTCGCGAACTTCGTCCAGTCGCAAGCCACCCGAGCCCGGATAATTCGTCGCCTGAAAATCTTCGATGACATCCACATCGAAGTGAAGAATGAATTCGTTGCGGCTTGCGTGAATTCGTTCCAGCGCGAGACGCGCCGTGGCGGCCGCACCCCGGCGCTTCACCTCGGATGCCGGGAAACTCCGAATCGGGGCGCGGCGAAGCATTTCTTCCTCGGGCGGATCGAAGCGATCGACGCCAAACAATGCAATATCGGGATCGCGGACAAGCGGTGGCTCGCCCCAAAAACGCACCAGCTCGGCAGCGCCGCGGCCCGTCAGATGCGCGACGACCATGCCATCGACGCAACCGGAAGGCGTGGTCGCGGGAATATTCAGATCGGCGTCGCGATCGAGATAAATCATGCTGACGTTGTGAAAGTAGCGGCGGACGCCGGCCACGGTAGCCAGAGCGATCGTGCAATCGCCACTGAGGATGATCGGCAGCGCGCCCGATTTGACCGCGGCTTCGACGCGCGGACGCAGATCCTCGAGCGATTTCACGACGCGGGGCAGATTGCGTGCGCGGGGACTTTCCGGATCGGCTTGCGAGAGCTGAACGGGATCATCGCCGTGATCGACGACGTCGAATCCGACGGAGCGAAGCCGATCGACTAGACCGGCGGCGCGAAGAGCAGCGGGAGCTCGCTCATGCCCGGGCGACATCGCAGCCGCGCTGGTAGGCGCGCCCAACAGGGCAATCTTGTCCGGCTGGCGGGTAATCTTGACCGCCACGTTTACGCTCCTCTGGGTAGCACGGCGATCGCCGCCGGCTTAGTGATCAACTGGCAGTTCCCTGACGCACGGCGAGCTCAGGGGGCAAGGTAAAGCGGACGTCTTCGCGAATCAAATCGAGATCGCGCTGATTCGTATAGCCGAGACTCGCGAGCCGCTGGCTCACCTGCTCGACCAGAACTTCCGGCGCCGACGCGCCCGCCGTCAATCCAAGATTGTTTACCGCCTCGAGCCATTCCGGCTGAATGTCGTTGGCGTCTTCGATCAGCCGCGCGGCCACTCCGGCGCGCTTCGCAACTTCGACGAGACGGTTCGAGTTCGAGCTGTTCGCCGAGCCGACTACCAGAATCAGTTCCACTTCCCGTGTCAGAGCTTCAACAGCCTCCTGCCGATTTTGCGTCGCATAACAGATGTCGTCAGATGCCGGCCCGGCGATGGACGGAAAGCGCTCCCGCAGACGCGCGACAATTTCCTGCGTATCGTAGAGCGAAAGAGTCGTTTGCGTCAAAAACGCGAGCCGCTTCGGATCGGGCACCTCAAGCCGGTCCACTTCCTCGACGCTGCCGACGACGAGTGTGCGTTCAGGTGCCTCTCCGGATGTGCCGACGATTTCCTGGTGATCCTTATGACCAATCAAGATCAGGGTACGGCCCTCGCGAGCGAATTTGAGAGCTTCGAGATGAACCTTGGTAACCAGCGGGCAGGTGGCATCGATGACGCGAAGCTGGCGTTCCCGGGCCTCTTCGCGGACGCGCGGCGGAACGCCGTGCGCGCTAAAAACGAGAACAGCGCCCTCGGGAACTTCGCCAATGGATTCGACGAAAATGGCGCCGCGGCGGCGGAGTTGATCGACGACGTAACGATTGTGGACGATTTCATGATGGACGTAAACGGGGCGGCCGTAGGCCTCAAGCGCCAGGTCGACGATGTCGACCGCGCGGACAACGCCGGCGCAAAAGCCGCGCGGGCGCACCCGGACTAGGGTCTTCGCGCCATTCGTGGTCCCATGGATCTGCATTAGTGCCAAGTGTATCTCCCTCAAAGAAACCATTTTAACTGAATAGACGCCATCTCGCCACCGCGTTTTCCTTCCCGGGTGCGAATCTCAGAGTGCGCCGGAATGGCGCGGGGATGCTGCGCGCGGCGTGGCGAAAGCGTCGCGAATCTGAGCCGGTTCAGACTGCCTGAAAGCCGCCGGAGTGCCCGACCGTTACGGGACGAGCGGGCTGCGGATGAACTTCTGGTAATTTCGCAGCTCGGTCAGTGAAGCCTCGGAAAGCAGAGGAAACAACACGACGCGAGATGTCTTCGGTAAATCGGCTGCTGTTACTGAGTCGCAGACGACCGCCGCCATCTCCTTCAATCCGCGTTGCCAATTCGGCTTCCTAGCATCTCGAAATAGAAGACCGTCCGGGTGAAAACCGGCGGCGATCAACATGGTGCGAGCCAAATTCAGAAAACGCGGCCAGTGGGATGCAATTCCGACGAGAGAACCGGAAGGAGCAGGCAACCAGCCTGCGAGGGAAGACGGCACAGAACGAACCCGGAGCGTGATCAACTCGGTGCCCGCGGGCAAAGCCTGCCGGACCGACGCCACAGCGCTGGAGAGCACCACCGGAATGGCGGCATCGAGCGCGTGAGAGAGTTGAGAATCTCGTAGATCGCAGCTCATGACCGGGAAAGTCACCGCCTGTTGCATCTCGGCCGCCAAGATTCTTCTCAGTTCTTCGTCTGATTCGATCAGCAGGAAATGATCGGGAGGCTGCAATTCCAGCCAATGACGCAGGCGCGAGCGCACAGCAGATAGAGGAGCGCCGAGTTTATGCGCCGAACGGAAGAGCGTGGCGATCAGCTGATCCAGCGCGACTGCGGTCGACAGCGAGCCCTCTGGTTTGGCATCCCCAACATACACGCCGCTTCCCTTGCGAAATTCGACCCAACGCTCCCGCTCGAGTTGGCGGTATCCGGCGCTGGCGGTGTTGGGATGAAGATGAAATCGGCGTGCGAGTTCTCGCGTGCTCGGCAGGCGTTGCCCTGGGACTAAATCATCGCTCAGAATCCCCAGAATAATTTGGGTTACAAGCTGCTCGCGAAGGGTGACGTCGCTTCCGTGGGAAAACCAGAGTTGCATGCCGAGATACCTTACACGCCGCTGAATTTTCGGATCATAGCGCTGACGCCCATTCCGGTGACGGGGGACTGCTAGCCATGAAGCCAGGGCAATTGGCCCTTGTGAGACAGCGCCAGCAGATCCATGCTGACAGCCACGGCACAGTGAACGCAGACGCCTCCCCAAATCGACTTCGTCTTCCATGCCAGATAACCGAGAACGAGTCCGGCCACAACCGAGGCGGCCGCCTCTGGCCACGGCTTGGTGAAATGGACCATCATGTAGGGGATCACGGACACCGGGACGGAAAAGATTCCCATATGCCGCGAAAGCCCTCCCACCAGAAACCCGCGGAAGAAAAACTCGAGAGCGATGAATTGGCCGGCATACATGCCCTCCCACATCAGCAGGTCGTTCCAGGATCGGCCCGCCTGCGAGTACATGGGATAGTAGTTATAGAAAGAAGGCGCCAACGAAACCAGCCAGATTACAGGAAAGACCGCCGCGTAGAGCCCCACGTAAATCCAGAAATGTTGCGTAAATCCGCGCAGCGAGAGATTGCAATCGCGCAAGCGTTTGCCGGGCAGAAACGTCATCAGCGTCGCCGGTATTGCGAAAAAACTGATGAGGATCCATGCCACCCACCATGCCTTGACGCGCAGCACCCAATAGGGGTCGCCAGCGTGGTGACTCGTCGGGAAAAAATACGTGAACGCCTCTTCTGAACCGAGGAATTGCAATGTCCAAAGTGAAAGACACGCGGTCACGCAGATGGCGGCTACGGGCCGAAGGTTTGGTGACTCGAGGCCCGCCTCGACCGGCGGCGCCGCTTTTTTCCATTTGTGTTGGGATGAACGCATCGGAGCGCTTGGATACATATCGCGAACGCGAGTTGTTTTCAAGCAAGGATCTGCCCCGTCTTCGAGTCTTTCGGGAAAGCATCGCGCGATGACATGGTATTCTGCGATGCTTCAACACTTAGGGGGAGGGCGCGATGTTGCTGAAGGATCGAGTGGCGATTGTGACGGGCGGCGGACGTGGAATCGGACGGGCGATTGCGCTGCGGTTTGCAGAAGAAGGCGCAGCGATCTTGGTTACGGCGCGGAGCGAAGGGGAGATTCGCGGCGTTGCGGAAGAAATCCAGAAAGCTCAAGGGCGGGCGGCATTTGTGGCGGCGGATGTCTCGACCGAGGGCGGCTGTGAGAAAATCGTGAAGGCGGCGCGTGAGGCGTTCGGCGAGATCCATATTCTCGTGAACAACGCAGGAATCTACGGACCGGTGAAACCGGTCGAAGAAATCCTACCTGCCGAATGGGATGCGGTGATCGCGGCGAATCTGCGCGGGCCGTTCCTGCTGGCGCGGCTAGTCCTGCCGGAAATGTATCGCCGGGGATCAGGAACCATCCTGAACATCACCAGCATCGCTGGAAAGGCAGCGTTCGGACTGGGCGGCCCATATGCCTCATCGAAAGCGGCTCTTGCTGGGTTTACGAGAACGCTGGCATCGGAGGGCGCGCGGAAAGGGGTACGCGCGAACGCGCTGAGCCCGGGGCCCGTGCCGGAAACAAAAATGTCGCAGGAACTCGGGCGTGGGCTAGCGGATCACTTTCACGCCGAGCCGGAAGCGATGCTCAAAAATCTGGTGGAAGGGATTCTGCAAGGACGGCCGCAAACGGCGGGAGAGATCGCCGCTGCGGCCGTGTTCCTCGTTTCCGATGAATCGAGCGCGATTACTGGGCAGACTCTGAACGTGGATGGCGGAATGGCCTTCTACTAATCTCTTCCAGCGCGCCCAACCCCCGCCGGGTTGTATGTGCGAGCGCGCGGGTACGAGATTCCACCCAACTGAAACTGCGTTCACCGGCGCGTCCGATCATATAGACGAACATGCCGATGGAAAACAAGATCGCGAAACCGATCCCAAAGAGCAGTTCCGCCGCCAGGAGCTCACGCACAAAATACAGCTGTAATACGACAATAATTCCAAGACTCCACCAGAACACGCGATTCAATTTTTGTTTGTTGCCAGATTCTCTAGAAAACATCTGTCCGATTTGGCTCATGTCCTCTTTCCCACTTTCACGGGGATTAGATGCACGGGGAGGCCCAAAAGACGCGCCTGCAGGCGCAGCGAAATCTAAAGGGCTTAGAGAGCGGGTGGGTGCGTAGAAATTTATTTTGAGGAAAAGCGTTTCCAGAGCAGGACACGCGGTTGCCGCTGGGGGGTCCTAGTACAAGAGCGCTAGAACTCCCCACGTGAAATACGGAAAAGAAAACGCGCCGCACGGTGCGGCGCGTTTGTCGATCAGATGAATCCAGTTCGTAGAATTGGATTGCGCTAGCGGCCTTCGAAGGGATAGCGATCCTGCGCGAGAACTGCATCGGAGAGGCGCCGCCGCAGCGCAACGACATCGACCGGTTCTCGCTTTGAAAAGCGCTTCAGCACGGCAAGTTGCGTGCGCAGCATATCCCCTTCGAGTGTCGCGACCAGCGCTGTTCGCGCTTCTTTCTCGACCCGATCGCCAGCGCCATAGATGAAAGCGCGCGCGGCATCGGCCATTACGGCGGTGGAAGCTTCGCCGCGCACGGCAGTCGTTTTCTGCGTGCGACGCAGGACGGATTCCATGGCGTAAATCTCCATCACCACGTTGGCGAGAGCAGCGACGATTTCCTGCTCCTCGGCCAGTTTGTCGCGGAATTTCTGTACGGCGGTCCCCGTGGCCAGCAAAAACGTCTTTTTGGCCTGGGCGAGCGCGCGCTCTTCCTCCGCCAATGCGCCGGTGGGTGCTTCTTCGAGGGACGGGCCGGACATGACTTCTTCGGTCAGCTTCATCGCCGCCGGCATCAACGGCAGAACGCCTCCCATCGCACGCTTCATCAGCATTTGCACGATGAGCATGCGGTTGATTTCGTTGGTGCCTTCAAAGATGCGATTGATGCGGCTGTCGCGATAGGCGCGGGCGACAGGATAATCCTCGTGAAAGCCGTAGCCGCCGAAGATCTGGACGCCTTCGTCCACGCAGAAGTCCACGGTCTCGCTGCCATAAATCTTGCTGATGGAGCTCTCGATGGCGTATTCCTCGAGAACTTGCATGGCCTGCTGCGTCTTGTCCATTCCGGACTGTGGAGAAGAGAGCACTGCATCCAACATTCCCGCCGAGCGATAAATCATGGATTCGACCGCGAAAATGCGAATGGCCATTTCGCCGAGCTTGCCGCGAATCAGGCCGAATTCTCGAAGCTGCTTGCCGAATGCGGTGCGTTCCTTCGAATATTTCGAAGAGGCTTCCAGAACCTTCTTCGAGCCGCCGAGACAGTAGGCGCCAAGGGAGAAGCGGCCGACGTTCAAGGTGTTGAAGGCGACGATGTGCCCGCGGCCAACGTCATGCAGGAGATTTTCCTTCGGCACGGGGCAATTTTCGAAAAAGATCGGCACCGTCGAGCTGCCCTTGATGCCCATCTTTTTCTCTTCGGCGCCGACGGAAAATCCGGGATAGCCGCGCTCGACGATGAAGCAGGAGAATTTGTCGCCGTCGATTTTCGCAAACACGACGTAGACATCGGCAAAGCCGCCGTTGGTGATCCACATTTTCTGGCCGTTGAGAATCCAATTCTTTCCGTCCGGGGAGAGAACGGCGCGCGTGCGAGCGGCGAGGGCATCCGAACCGGCCTGCGGCTCAGAGAGGCAGTAGCAGGAAATCAATTCGCCGGTCGCTATCTTCGGCAGATATTTTTTCTTCTGTTCTTCGGTTCCGAAATAGACGATGGGAATCGTGCCGATGCCCGCGTGGCCGCCGTGCGTCACGGCGAACGAGGCGTAGGCCGAGAGTTTCTCGGCGAGGATCGTGGCGGAAACTTTGTCGAGCCCCGCACCGCCATAGGCTTCCGGAATCGAGCCGCCGAGCAGACCCAGCTCGCCCGCCTTCTTCAAGAGTTGCGGCATCAGCCCGTCTTTGTGCTGCTCGAGCTCGGGAACCACGGGCATGACTTCATTGGCGACGAATTCTTCGGCGGTCTGCCCAATGAGGCGCTGGTCATCGGCGAGATCGGCGGGGGTGAAAACTTCCTCCGGCCGGCATGACGTGATGAGGAATGCACCGCCGCGCAACTGATTTTGAGACACGGTCGAAGTGACCACGGCTGCCATCCTTTTCCGGGTACCGGAGCAACGGCCCAGGAGTGCCTGCAGGAAACTCTATCGTACCGGGAAGCGACGCGAGGAGCAACTGGCCTGCAGAACGGTTTTCGTAATGCTTAATTGCAACGCGGATGGATGCGGGCGAATAGGAGGCGCGGCGCTCGGCAGTTTCTTGCTGAAATCGCGGGCGTAGCACTCCTACCGCAAGGGCGTGCGGGAGGGTTGGCATTCCTCCCGCACAAGTCTAAGCTAACCACCCGCCGCCAGCGGAAAAGAAACCCGAAAAGGATCGGCGGAGTTCCACACGCGCGAGGACATCCGATGACGCGAGAAAATCCCGAAGAAAAGAACATACCATCCCGGCAAATGCGGTCAGTTGAAAAGCAGATCGAACTCAACGCGCCGATCGAAGCAGTGTGGAAGACGCTGACTGATCCAGCCGAGTTGGTTCGGTGGTTTCCTCTCGAGGTCAAAGTAACGCCGGGCACTGGCGGCTCGATTTATTTGTCATGGGGGCTGAACTCCGAAGGTACGAACACGATCGATATCTGGGAGCCGGGCAAGCGGTTGCGCTGGCTCGAAGCGTCGCCGTTTTCGCCGAAAGACGCGGCGCTCGAAAGCAAGGAATATCTCGCGGTGGAATGGACGCTCGAAGCGCGAGGCGGCAAGACGCTGCTGCGCTTGGTGCATTCGGGTTTCGTAGAGGGCGCCGATTGGAAAAACGAATACTACGACGCGGTGAAATATGGCTGGAAATTCATGCTCACGAATCTGCGCGTGGCGCTCGAACGGCATGCAGGCGTCGAGCGGCGCGTCGCATGGCCGAGAAGGCAGGTTTCGATCGCGCGCGAGGAAGCGTTTCGCCGGCTGCTTTCTCCCGGCGGACTCTTTCGCGAGGGAGTCTCGGAATCGCTGCGGCCGGGCGATCGGTATTCCCTGCACGCCGCGACGGGCGAGAAGCTTTCGGGCGGCGTTGAATTCGTCGTACCGCCGCGGGGATTTTGTATCAGCGTCGAGGAGTGGAATGGCGCGTTATTCTGGCTGACGATTGAAGGCGAACCCGGAAAATATTCCGTGCAGCTGTGGCTCTCGGCGTATGGCGTGCCGCAAGAGCGCGTCGCGGAATTCGGGCGGCAATGGGGCCACGTGCTCGAAGGGGGTATGTTCCAGTGAAGTGGGTGGTCCGAGTCGGGATCGTGGTCATCGGGATCCCGTCGCTGGCGATTGGTTTGCTGATGCTCGGCAGGTTCCGACCGAATCGAGGGCACATCGTCGCTGAGATTGAGATCGATCGGCCGACCGCGCAAGTTTTTCCTTGGATTTCGCAGAAGGACCTTATTCTGAAATGGTTTGGAGGATTAAGCGAAATGGCGGAGATTTCGCCGGGAACCAATGGCGGCAAAATTGGCGAGCGATTTCACTTGACGGAATTCGATCGGGAAGAAGACGTGAAGTTGGAAATGGAAATGACGGTGACGGATTTTGTGCCGAACGAGCGGTTGGGAATGGAGATCGAATCCGTCGGAGACCCGGACAATGGTTTCGTCGAGACAGCGGAATACTGGTTGAAGGGCGACGACGGCCACACGCAACTGACCTGCGAGATTCGCACGAAGTACCACGGCAGATTGCCGGAAGTATTTGAGCCTTTCATTACGGCCGCGGCGAGAAAGAAAGTACAGCGGGATCTGGCGCGACTGAAATCGCTCGTCGAGGCGCAGTGAGTAGACTGGCGCTTCGCGGCGTCCTCGAGTCAAGAACATATGAATCGCGACGCTGAGAAAGCCGAAGACCGAGCAGCAGAAAATCGCCAGATTAGGCGATGCGCTCGAGGATGCCTGCCGCGCCCATGCCACCGCCCACGCACATGGTCACGAGGCCGTAGCGCTCCTTGCGGCGTTCGAGTTCTCGCAGAATGGAGGCCGTGAGTTTCGCGCCGGTGCATCCCAGCGGGTGGCCGAGAGCGATGGCGCCGCCGTTGGGATTTACGCGCATGGGATCGAGTCCCGCGAGTTTGATGACGGCCAGCGCTTGCGCAGCGAACGCTTCGTTCAATTCGATTACGTCGATATCTTCCAGGCGCAGGCCCGCTTGTTTGAGAGCTTTTGGAATGGCGAACGCCGGGCCGACTCCCATTTCCTCGGGCGGACACCCGGCGGTGGCAAAAGCGAGGAATCGCGCGACCGGCTCGATACCCAGGGCGTGAGCGCGTTCGCCGCTCATCACAACGGCGGCTGCGGCGCCGTCACTGGTTTGTGAGCTGTTCCCCGCTGTAACGACGCCGCGCGCGTGAAACGCCGGCTTCAATTTCGCGAGCGCTTCGGGTGAAGTGTCAGCGCGCGGACCTTCGTCCATCGCGAACATCGCCTTCGTGGTCTTCGGACGATTGCCGTTTCCGGAGACAACTTCGGTGAGCGTCACTTCGACGGGCACGATTTCATCGGTGAATTTCCCGGCGGCGATCGCCGCGAGAGCTTTCCGATGGCTGGCGTAGGAAAATTGATCGGCTTGCTCACGTGTGATGCCGTACTTTCTCGCGACGTTTTCGGCCGTCAAACCCATTCCAAGATAGGCGTCCGGATAGTGGTCCATCAGCCAGGGATTGGGTGAAATTTTGTTTCCACCCATCGGGATAAGGCTCATCGATTCCGTGCCGCCGGCGATAACGACGTCGGCATGCCCGGCGAGAATGCGCTCAGCCGCGATGGCGATCGCCTGCAGGCCAGACGAGCAGAAGCGGTTGATGGTCATGGCCGAAGCTTCGACAGGCAATCCCGCGCGCAGGGAGGCGATCCGCGCGACATTCATGCCCGCTTCGGCTTCGGGTATCGCGCAACCGAGAACGACGTCCTCGATTTCCTCTACGTCGAGTTTCTTGGCGCGCGCGACGGCTTCCTTGATCGCGATGGCCGCGAGGTCGTCGGGTCGCGTTGTTCGCAAAGTTCCTTTTGGAGCTTTTCCGACGGCCGTGCGAACAGAACTGACGATAACCGCTTCACGCATACTTCATTCTCCCGGGTCGCAAGTGTCTCTATTGGATGCCGGATATACGGAAAAAGCAAGAGTCCCAGCGGGCGAAGCCCCTCGGCCTATTGGATGCCGATTCAGCGTCACGGCTTCAGAATTCGAAACGCACGGCGAACTGCAAGACGCGCGGGCCGCCGCCGCCGAGTCCCGGGTTACCTTGCGCGATGCGATTTCCGGCCAGCACGGCATCAGAAGAATCGCGCACGACTCCATGAATCGTTCCGCGATACGTCTGCGCCACCGTATCGAGCCCGGCCAGCAGCATCGCTGCCAGGACCGCGAATCTCGCAAAAACTCATGCCCTTCACCGCGCAAATGTTCGAATCGCGCTCATAGTCTGCGTCGTCATCTACCCTTTCGCGGAATGTACAGGGCAGCCGGTGGTGTAATTTTGTAAGTCTTCGAAAAATCGCGTTCGTTGAGAGCGATGCCCACTCGGCCGCGCGAATCGATATAGAGCAGCATCTGGCCGACCGGAACGTCCATGAACGTCTTCACGAATGGCATCGTGTAGGGCTTCGCGGCAATCTTGAGAGTAACCTTGTCGCCGAGACCGTAGCTCAATTGCTTGAAGTCATCCGCGGTGATATCCGTGATCAGACTGCCGAATGGATCGTCGAGGCCGATGACCTGGCCGGTAATGCCTTTATCGTCGAGCGTCGCGGTCGGTGAAACGAGCCGGATAATCTCCTTCACTTCCGGTCCGGCGAGAGTCCAATCCTCGCCATTTGCGAGATGCGCGGCGGCAGGCGAGAAAATATCGCGGCCGTGAAACGTCGAGGAGATGCCCGCGCCGATCATCCACGCGGGATTCGTGATCTCGCGCGCGCCGTCAAAGCCGTCGCGATCTATCACGGGAGTGATCAGTCCATTATCCGGCACGACAAAATACTGCCCCCTCTTCGATTTTACGATGACGGCTTTGCGGGAGGTTCCGACCCCGGGGTCGACCACGCCTAGGAAAACAGTGTTCGGCGGGTAATACGGCGTGACGCCGGCAAGAAACCGCGCACCTTCGTCGATCGAAAACGGCGTCACCTGATGCGTGATATCCATGATGCGAACGTCGGGCACGATCTGGAGAATGACAGCTTTGCAAATTGCTACGGCGTCATTCGCCGTTCCGAAGTCGGTCATGAACACAATCGTCGAGTGAGACGACGCAGGCTGCAGCTGTGCTGGCTGCGCCGTTTGTTTTGAACCGCAGCTTGAAATCAGCGCCGCAGCAATAAGCACCAAGCAAGTGAGAAGGCAATGCTTGAAAATCTGCGTCGATGACGCGGAGGACGAATGCACGGATCGCCTTTCGCAATTCGATGAAAAGACCACACCCGTTTCCTGAATCATTGCTAAGATGCCCTTTCCCATAATTGGAATCGAAAAGACACGTCCCTAAATCATCGCTAAATTATAACGGAACGGCTGGGGCGGAGAAAGGATTTCCGGCCGTTGGCATTGCTCCGCCGCCCATCGTGCTTCACACGATCGCAGGCGCTCCCTAATGCTGTTTCCACTACCGTCGGCCTTATTTGAGTCATGAAGCAACTATAATTGAGCCCAACAGAATTCGCGGCCAATAGGGGAGAGCGTGAACCTCATGTCAAAGAAGATCACCGAAGAGCAAGTCCGCCAGGGTGTGCAAAGATTCTGGGATCTCCTGTTGACGAAGTCGGGTGACCAGCTCGCGGAATATTATTCCGGGCACAGCAACATGTTCATGATGCGCTCGACGCGCAACGAGCCGGGCCGCCTCGGTTCGGCATTTCGCGCGCGCGAATATTTTCATCCTTCGTGTCAAATGAGCCTCGACCTTGGCCCCATCGAGGTGACATTGCTGGGCGACAAGGCAGCGGTGGCGAGTCATACGTTTCGCTTCGAAGCCACGAACCGAAGCGCGCCGGCGGGAAAAGATGGAGTCACGACAGAAGTCATTCAGAACGGGCGCGCGACGCACGTCTTCGTTCTCGGCGCGGACGGAAAATTAAGCATCGTCCACGAGCACGTCTCCGCCGCCGTCGGCGCCTGAGCTTGCGCTTCCCGAAAATTCCAATTAGTTGCGGAGTGGTTTGCCAGTCTTGAGCGTGTGCGCGATGCGCTCCTGAGTCTTGCGTTCGCCGCACAAGCTGACGAAAGCTTCGCGCTCAAGATCGAGGACATATTGTTCGGAGACCATCTGCGGAGCGGAGAGAGCACCCCCCGCCAAAACATTCGCGAGCTTCCGCGCAACCACGGCGTCGTAGTCGCTGACGTATTCGCCACGCAGCATCATGTGAACCGCGAGCTTGGCCGCGGCGAGGAACTCTTCCCCTAGAACTCGAATCTGCGCCGGCGCGGGAGGATGGTAGCCCGTGCGAGCGAGAGCGATCGCCGTTTCCTTTGCATCAGCGACGAGACGATCCCGATTCATGGCGATGAGATCGGAGCGGCGCAGATAACCGAGTGATTTGGCCTCTTCGGCGCTGGTTGAAACTTTGGCCGTGGCGATGGCTTCGAAAACACGTTTGAGCGCGTGGTAGAGGTCGAGATCTTCACCGGCAGAAGCATTCTCATTCGCGCGGATTAGCATTTCTTTCGTGCCGCCGCCGCCCGGAATCAGACCGACGCCGACTTCAACCAGACCGATATACGCTTCCGAAGCCGCGTGAATTTTCGCGCCGTGCAGGCCGATTTCGCAGCCCCCGCCAAGCGCCATACCTTGCGGCGCCACAACGACCGGCCGCGGAGCATACTTGATGGCCATATTCACGCGCTGGAACTGCCGAACGGCGAGATGAATGTCGTCCCATTCCTGCTCCTGCGCGCTGATGAGTAGCAGCATGAGATTCGCGCCGACGGAGAAATTCGTGGCTTGATTGGCGATGACCATCGCCTCGAAATCGGCCTCGAGGCGCTTAAGTCCCGCGTGGATCATGGTAGCGATGTCGGCGCCGATGGAGTTCATCTTGGCGTGGAATTCGCAGCAGAGAACGCCATCGCCAATATCGACCAGGCTCGCGCCCGAGTTTCCCTGCACAACCTTGCCGCGCTCCTTCACCGACTTCAGGAGAATCACTCCGGACGGCTCGGTCACAGGCTTCATCGTCCCGGACTTTTGATCGAAATAGCGCGTCTCGCCGTGCGCCGATTCATAAAATGATTTCCGGCCCGAGGACAACAAACGCTCCACGACAGGCGGAACGCTTTTTCCGGCGCGCTCGAGCGCCTTGGCGAGTTGTTCGACGCCGATCGCGTCCCAGATCTCAAACGGGCCGAGCTCCCACGCAAATCCCCACCGCATCGCGCGGTCAACGTCCACAATGTTGTCGGAGATTTCTGGAATGCGCCACGCGGCATAGGAGCACATCTCGCTGAGACTGCTCCAGAGAAAGCGCGAGGCCTTGTCGCCGCCCTGGCCCGCCAGCGCTGGGCCGACCAGCATGCGAAGTCGCTCGCGCGTGTCCTCTACCGCCTTGCCTCCCTCGATCGAGCCGAAGCGAGGTTTCTGGCGCGGGCGGTACTCCATCTTCTGCCAGTCGAGCGTCTGAATTTCCCTTTCGGCGCCCTTCTTCACTTGCTGATAGAAACCTTTCCCGGTCTTTTCGCCGAGCCAGCCGCGCGACATCATGTCTTCGACGAGAGCGGGTACTTTGTAGGCTTCGCGCGATTCGTCGTTGACCGCGTTCTCGTAAATATTGCGGACCACGTGGACCAGAATATCCAATCCGACAATGTCTGCCGTGCGGAACGTCGCGGACTTCGGCCAGCCGACGGCGGGTCCGGTACACGCGTCGACTTCCTCGATGGTCATGCCCAGTTCGATCATCAAGCGCAGAACGTTCAGCATCGAGAACGTCCCGATACGGTTGGCGATGAAGTTCGGTGTGTCCTTGGCCACGACCACGCCCTTGCCGAGGCGCCGATCGCAGATTTCGTCGAGCGATGCGAGAACTTCGGGGCGCGTCTTCGGCCCGGGTATCAGCTCGACGAGCTTCATGTAACGCGGCGGATTAAAAAAGTGGGTTCCCGCCCAGTGCAGCCGGAAATCCTCGGAGCGGCCTTCGGCCACAAGATGAATGGGCAGACCCGACGTATTCGTGGTGACGATAGTTCCCGGCTTGCGGTGTTTTTCGACGCGATCGAGCAGACTGCGCTTGATGTCCAGATTTTCGGCGACCGCTTCAATGATCCAATCGACCTGCGCGCACCAGGCCATGTTGTCGTCGAAATTCCCGGGAGTGACGAGGCGGGCTGTGTCCGGAGTAAAAAATGCGGCCGGACGCGATTTTTTCGCCGCTTCGAACCCCGCGAGCACGATGCGATTCCGGACAGCGGGGTGATCGAGCGTCAGTTTCTTGGCTTCTTCCCCCGAGGTGAGCTCGCGCGGCACCATATCGAGGAGAAAGCAGGGGATCCCCGCGTTCGCCAGGTGGGCCGCAATCCGCGAGCCCATGGTTCCCGCGCCCAGAACCGCCACCTTCTCAATGCGCTTGGTCATCTTGGTTTCCCCGGAAATGTGGACGTTACAAAACCGGAACGGCTAGGTCAACCGCGAAACCAAGCATCGCCGCATTGGGGTACAGTGTCAATGTACGAGGATTCGACCATGGGAACTGGCATGAAATGGCTCAATAGCGCGGTGCGCGGGCTGCGTTCCTTTGCCTACGGACCCGATCACGACCGCCCGCATCTCGGGTTGGCGCTGGGCGGCGGATTCGCGCGCGGCATCGCGCACATCGGCGTTCTACGCGCGCTCGAAGAGGCGGGCATCAGGATTGATTTCCTCGCGGGTACCAGCGTCGGCGCGCTGATCGGCGCCGCATATGCCAGCGGCGCGACACTCGACGATCTGGAACGACAAGGTTCCACGACCCACTTTCGTGACTTTGGCAGGTGGACGCTATCGCGGATGGGAATGGCTTCGAACGAACGTCTCGAGGACTTTCTGCGCAAATTCACGACCGTGCGATTTTTCGAAGAGATGAAAATACCGTTCACCATCGTCGCGACGGACTTGATCCTTGGCGAATCGGTTTACTTCACCGAAGGCGAAATCGGTCCGGCATTGCGCGCTTCATGCGCGTATCCCGGTCTGTTCCTGCCGGTTCAGTACGAGGGGCATTACCTCGTTGACGGATTTCTGACGGAAGCCGTGCCGACCGGCGCACTGAAGGCGCGGGGTGCCGATGTGGTGATCGCGGTTCATCTCGAACCGGGCGAGCTGCACGAAAAGCCGCGAAATACGATTGAAGTGATTGGGCGGTCGTTCTCCATCATTCAAGGAAAGTACGAGCAGCCATGGCGAAAGATGGCGGATGTCGTCATCGAACCGGACGTGCGCGACGTCTTGTGGGACGGTTTCGCGCAAACGCCGCGTCTCATTGCGGCCGGAGCAGAGGCCACGGTTGCGGCGCTGCCACAAATTCGTGAGGCGATCGCGCGGCGTTCGCCGTCCGAACCGCCCGCCACTGGCTCTGCGTAATCGCGCAGGACGCGTCCATGGCGTAGCGAGTCAACAAATCCGGCTTCGTCCGTGAACAACGGATACTGCTCACCCTTTTCGGCAAGTCGCGTCAATAAACACGAGAAGGGCCGGACCCGTTCTGCGATGACCGCTGCAACGCCCCAGTCATCCGCTTGATCGGTACGGCTCTTCCTTCTCTCTGAGGGCGTCCTCGCGAAGCAGGGCAGGTTGTCCGTCTCTAGTTTCGGTCATCTCTTGAAATACGGATGCCGATATTCCGAAATTCTGAAGCGGCAATGTTCGGTCGCGCGCGCTCGAATCATGGCGTGGCGACGAATTAGAGGGGCCGAATTTGGACGCACACGGGCTGGCCATTTCCCTTGCCGCGCTTGGTGAACCAATCCTCGAGGGCCTTCGCAAGGCGTTCCGGCTCGACACGCAGCCCAACTTCGATTCGGCCGTCGGCGAGGGGCAATGTGTCGTCAAATTCGGCCGAGCCGGTGAAATTCCGCATGGCGAAACTATCGAGCCAATCGAGAGGGCACGGCCGCTTTTCACCGTTCACAATCACGTCGACCTCAAGCTTTTGCGCAAACATAGGGCGAAACGAAAGTATCGCACACTTGTCGTCCTACGCCTCTGCAACGTCGGGATTCCTCCACCGTGGAAGCAAGTTTACATGTCGGAAACCGGTTGACGATCCACAAGCCCCGTTTGTTGCAAATCCTGCGCCCCTGCCCTAGACTTTGAATGCTCGGTCAAATTATTGACCTTCTCTTACCAAGCACCGTACCCAGTGCGGTTTCCGTGGCAGTGAACTCTCGCCGCTGGGTGACTCTCAGGAGCATACGTGGCGACTCCGCTGGAACGTTGGGTTGAAGAATCAGCGCGCCTGACAAGACCCGATAACATCGTCTGGTGCGATGGTTCAGTGGAGGAGAACGCCGAGCTGGCCGAGAAGATGCTCCAAGACGGCACTTTTCTCGGGCTAAATCCGCAGACGTGCCCAAATTCCTACCTCCATCGCAGCGACCCGAGCGACGTCGCGCGCACCGAGAAGATCACCTTCATCTGCACGCGCAAAGAATCAGATGCCGGCCCGACCAATAATTGGATGGCTCCCGAAGCCGCGAAGGCCATGGTTCGGCCACTCTTCGATGGGGCGATGAAGGGCCGGACGATGTACGTCATTCCCTACATTCTCGGTCCAGTCAAATCGCCGTACAGCCGCGTGGGCGTCGAAATCACGGACAGTCCGTACGTGGTCGCGAGCATGCGCATCATGTCGCGGATGGGAAAAGTGGCGCTCGAACGCCTCCGTAATTCGGAAGATTTCGTTCCCGGCCTGCACTCGCTGGGCGATCTGAATCCGGATCGCCGATTCGTGCTGCACTTCCCCGAAGAGAAATTGATCTGGAGCGTCGGGTCGGGCTACGGCGGAAACGCGCTGCTCGGAAAGAAATGCTTCGCGCTACGAATTGCGAGCTGGATGGCGCGGCACGAAGGCTGGATGGCCGAGCACATGCTGATCCTCGGCCTCGAGGACCCGTCGGGGAAGATCACCTACATGACCGCCGCGTTTCCGAGCGCGTGCGGAAAGACGAATCTGGCCATGATGGTCTCGGCTCTCGAAGCGCAGGGCTATCGCGTGTGGACGGTCGGCGACGATATTGCCTGGCTGCACATCGCCGAAGACGGAACGCTTCGGGCGGTGAATCCGGAGGCGGGATTTTTCGGCGTCGCGCCGGGAACCAGCCGCAAGACAAATCCGAACGTCATCGCGGCGATGCGCCGAAATTCGATTTTCACAAATGTGGCGCTCACGTCGAATCAAGAGCCCTGGTGGGAGGGAATGGACGGTGAGACGCCGGCGGGCGTAATCGACTGGCAGGGGCGTCCCTATGTGCCTGGCGGACCGCCGGCCGCGCACCCGAACGCACGATACACGGTTCCCGCCGAGCAGTCGCCGTCGATCGCGAAGAACTGGCAGGATCCCGCTGGCTTGCCGATTTCGGCGATGATATTTGGCGGCCGGCGCGCTCGCGTGGCGCCGCTGGTCTACGAGTCACGCAACTGGCAGCACGGCGTATTCGTCGGCGCGACGATGGCTTCGGAAACTACTGCGGCTGCCACCGGCGCCGTCGGCGTGACGCGGCGCGATCCCATGGCCATGCTGCCTTTCTGCGGCTACAACATGGCCGATTACTTTGCCCACTGGCTTGAGATGGGGCCGCGCCTGAATAATCCACCGAAGATTTTCCATGTGAACTGGTTCCGGCGCGGCGCGGACGGAAGATTTCTATGGCCGGGCTACGGGGACAATGTCCGCGTGCTGAAGTGGATGCTCGATCGAATCGAAGGCCACGCCAAAGCGACAGAAACGTCGATCGGTTGTGTTCCGGCGCCGGGCTCGCTCATGCTCGATGGTTTGAATCTGTCGTCCGCGGTTATTGATGAATTGCTGCGAGTCGATCCCGCCGACTGGTCCGCCGAAGCCGAAGCGACTTCGGCCTTCTTCGCCAAGTTCGGCGAGCGCCTGCCTGCCGAAATTCGCCGCGAGCAAGAAGCACTGGAGCGCCACCTCCAGGCGTCCGCCGTCGCCCGCAAGTAAACCTCTGCGCTGCAAACACCTCCCTGCTTCGCTCACCGTTCTTGCGGACACCGCGTCCAAGCACGGGATGCTCTGCTAGAATCATCGGGCTATGAAAACTGAACGGATGGCCATTGTGGTCGGCATTGTGCTGATGGCGGCTGGTGCGCTCGCGCCCACATGGTCAGCTCTATTCCCTGACCAGGCCAGCGCAAAGACCGGCGTGGATGCGACGACGATGCGGACCAGCAAGCTCGACGTCGTTCCGGATTTGCGCGAGCGGCTGGCAAAATATCGGCGTGTCGAAATGCCGTTTAACTCCGGGAGTCTAAGTGCAAAGGAAAAGCGGCTCGTCGAGAAACTCGTCGATGCCTGCGGCCTCCTCGATGACATCTACTGGCGGCAGAGCGATCCCGAAGGTCTCGCGCTTTATAAGTCTCTGGCCGGGAGTCACGATGTCGCGGACGAGATGCTGCGGCGCATGTTGGCGATCAACGGAAGCCGGTTCGATCTCATCGATGGCCACAAGCCATTCGTCGGAAACGAGGCGATGCCGCCCGGCCGAGGTTTTTATCCAAAGGGCATCACGCGCGAACAAATTGAAGCCTACGTTCAGAAGTATCCCGATCGGAAGGCGGCGATCTACAGCACCGTGACAGTCGTAAAAGGCGATCCTGCGGCGCTGACGGCGGTTCCCTACCGAATCGAGTACCGCGAGTTTCTCGAGCCGATGGCCAAGGATCTGCGCGAGGCGGCGGATTTGAGCGACGACGCGGCCTTTGCGAAATTTCTTCGCCTGCGCGCCGACTCACTCCTGAGCGACGACTACTACGCCAGTGACATCGCGTGGCTCGATCTCGTCAATCCGAAATTCGATATCGTTTTCGCGCCCTACGAGACGTACCTCGACTCGCTTCTCGGCGTGAAAGGCTCCTACGGCGCGTCGGTAATGATCCGCAATGAAGCGGAAAGCGCGAAGCTCGCGGTCTATCAGAAGTTCGTTCCGGAATTGCAGGAAGCGCTGCCACTTGCGCCGGAGGATTTGCCTTCGAAGCGCGGCAAACAGACGCCGATGGAAGTGACGGACGCTCCGTTTCGCGCGGGTGACCTCCTGCACGGTTATCAGGCCGTAGCCGACAATTTGCCGAACGATGCGCGCATTCACGAACAGAAAGGCTCGAAGAAAATTTTCTGGAAGAATTTCATGGATGCGCGTGTGAACTACATCATTCTTCCCCTGGCGCAGCGCGTGCTCGAGCCGGATCAGGCCGCGCTCGCTTCGGGCGAAGGCTATCTCGCCGCGACGCTGATGCACGAAATCTCGCACGGCCTCGGCCCGGCGTTCGCGCGGACGCCCGCAGGCAAGGTGGATATTCGCGAGGCGATCGGTCCGGCCTATGGCGGGCTCGAAGAGGCCAAGGCGGACGTCGTGGGAATGTTCGGGTTGAAATGGCTGGTGGATCGCGGCGCGCTCGATGCCAAACGATTGAACGAATACTACGCGTCTTACGTCGCAGGAAATATTCGCACGGTGCGTTTCGGTATCGCCGAAGCGCATGGCGCGGCCGAAATGATGGAATTCAATTACATGCTCGACCAGCATGCCATCCGTTACGACGCGGCAACCGGCCGGTACTCGATCGATTTTGCGAAAATGCCGGACACGATTTCCGCGCTCGCGAAAGAACTACTCGAGCAGGAAGCGACCGGCGATCGCGCGCGCGCCGAGAAGTGGTTCAAAAAGTACGACGCGATGCCAAAAGAATTGACCGCCGCTCTCGCGAAGACGAGCGACATTCCTGTGGACGTCGATCCTGTGTTTTCTTTTCATCCGCCGGTGCGCTAGCGCGCAGCGAGCTACAGAGTTCCTTGAATATCGGCGTCGATGGAAACGTGAGTCTGCGGGAACCCGTTAATGCTGTAGCGATCGCCGGCTTCGTTCGAGAAATGAAAGAACCGGCTGATGTGATAATCCTCGTCAAAAGCGCTGAAGAGACTCTCCGTATCCGGGCGCGAAAGACCAAAAGCGCCGAGCGCAATGGCTCGGCCATAGCCGCCCGCAATCGCCAGATATTTTTCGACAGCCTCGCGCAATCGCATCGTCAGATCCAGACGTACGCGCCGGAATCGTCATACGGTAAGTTCATATAATAAACGCTCGCTTCGGGAATCGCCTCAAACGCGTCGCAGAGGCGCATCGCGCCATGCTCGGCGCACAGTTTAATATCGCGCGCGTTGGCAATGGCGCTGACGTCCCCCAGATCGGGAACAGCGTCGCGCGTGAACCATTCCCACGTCGCCCGCGCCGCGCAAATTTCGCAGGCGCCAAGGTCAGCGGCCAATCGCGTCCCCAAAGCCTCCTGGACTTCGGCCAGCAAACCCGCAGCGGGAAAATCCTGCGTCGAAACGAAGAAGTATTGCGAGAAGACCCCGGGATCCGGCTCGAACGCCAATACGCGCCCACGAAACTTCTCAAGCTCCCGCCGCACAACGTCGAGGCAGCAATCGCGGCAGAGCGTGACTTCGGGGCGGACTGGATCGCGGCGCGTCTTGGCCTTGCCGCGCAGGTAGAGAGTATCGGGGACCAGCGAGGCAATCCATGATTGCTCGGCGTCGAGATGCACGCATTCCGCTGGCACGCCCTTCAATTTGGCCCACCAGTTCCGGCTGCGCGGAAGAAACCGAATCCCCGGATACGCTTGTTCGTGCGTGACGCGCGCGGTCCACATCGCCAGCCGTATAGTAACAGAAGCGGCGGGAGAGATTCGCGCGCACGATGAACGCGCCAATTGGGTTCCGACCCACATCCAGACTAGAGCGCCGTTTGTCACTCTTCGCAGCTTCGGCTATGATGAAGTGCTTCGCGGCTGAGTTCGTTTCTTCGCTGACAAATTCGCAAGACTTCAGGAGGCATCATGGCAATTCAGGTGGGAGCAGCGGCGCCGGATTTCGCGCTGAAGGATCAGAGCCAGAAGGAAGTGAAGCTCGGGGACTATCGCGGCAAGCGCGTCGTCCTAATTTTCTATCCGCTGGACTGGAGCCCCGTGTGCACGAACGAGCACGCCTGTTTCGTCAACGACATGAAGCGCTTCGAGCTACTCGATGCGCAGGTGCTGGGGCTATCGGTGGACAGTGCGTGGTCACATAAGGCGTTCGCCGAAAAAATGGGCATCCATTACCCACTGCTGGCGGATTTTCAGCCCCGCGGTGCTGTGGCCGACAAGTTCGGCGTCTATCTCAGCGAAAAAGGCATCACCGGCCGGGCAATTGCCATCATCGATCGTGGGGGCAAGATCGCGTGGATCAAGCAGTACGACATTCCAACGGTGCCCGACATCAACGAAGTCGCTGAAGCTCTCAAGAAAGTTGACTAGGCAGAGCTCGGTCGGCAGCGGAGGAGCACCCTTTCGCCGTGGAGCGAAAACGTGCGCCGAGCATGCGCCGCGCGTCACAACTCAGAGACGTCGCGGTTGGCAAGTACCATGCGTCAGCGCGAGGATTGCTGGGAAGTTTTCGTCGGTGCGGCGTTTGGCTGCTGCGCGAACGTGCGGATGAAGTCGATCACCTGCCAACGCTGTTCTTCTGTCAGGCGTTTCTTGAATGCGGGCATGGGCTTGTTTCCCGTCGTAATTTTCCAAAAGAGCTCGCCGTCGGTCTCTGTCGCGATTTTCGGATCGTTGAAATTCGCCGGCTTCACGGAGTACATCCTCGCTTCGCTACCTCGCCCATCGCCGGCATCGCCATGGCAGCCGACGCATTTGTCCTGATAGATTGTCTCGCCGGCGACTACAGATGCGGCATTTGCGGCCACCGGATTCGGCCGGGTCTTCGCAACGGCCGGCACATCCCACGCCGATCGCGTATTGCCGAAGATCAGGCCTCCCACCGCGATGAGGACCACGACGGCGCCAACGATGAGGTAGAAAAAAGGAGAGGCATTTCGCATCGACTAATTTTCCCGCAGCCGTCCTCCGAGCGGTCCGCCGCCGATTCACGACACACAAAGGGCGCTATTCAGGACCAATTTTCCCACAGTCAATCAGGCTTGCCCAGAAAAGATGGAATACAGAAGCCAGAAGTTCATCGCGAGAATGACGGCAGTTGTGATGACTGCCAGCACGTTCGTAAACGGCTGATTGGCATGTGCGCCCATCAGGCCGCGGCGTCGCGTCAAGATCAGAAGCGGAATCAGGGCAAACGGAAGGCAGAAACTCAGAACTGCCTGACTTAACACCAGCGTCTTGAGCGGATCGAGCCCCCAAGCGATCACGAGAATCGCCGGAATCATCGTCACGACGCGCCGCAAAAAAATGCTGATCCGAATATTGACGAATCCCTGCAAAATCACTTGCCCCGCCATCGTCCCGACGCTCGACGACGACAAACCAGACGCGAGCAGAGCCACGCCGAATGCGACGCCGGCGAATCGCCCGAGCAGAGGGATGAGCGTGGCGTGCGCGGCTTCGATCGAATACACCGACATGGAATGGCCGAAGAAGACCGCCGCGGCCATGATCAGCATCGCGGAATTGATGAGCCACGCGCCGTTCATCGCCAGCAACACGTCGAGCAATTCCATCTTGCGGTGGTGATGCTCGTCGGCATCGCGCGCCTCGCGCCGCGGCAGTACCAGAGCCGAATGCAGATAAATCACGTGCGGCATCACGGTCGCGCCCAGCATCGAGACGGCGATATAGATCGACGACGATTTTAGGTGCGGGATGAGGATATTCCGGGCGATCGGCGCCCAGTGCGGCTTGCTGAGAAACACTTCGAAGGCATACGCGATGCCGATGACGGCGACGAACGCCATGATGACGCGCTCAAGCCATTGAAAACCCATGTGCTCCACGGCCAGGATCAGCATCACCACAACTCCCGTCACAATCGCCGCGGGCAGCATCGGTATCCCGAAAAGGAGGTAGAATCCGAGGGCCGCGCCGAGAAATTCGGCGAGATCGGTGGCCATCGCCGCGATTTCCGCCGCGATCCATAGCCCAATCGTTACCGGCCGCGAAAATTCAGCGCGGCAATTTTCCGGAAGAGTTTTCCCCGTCGCGATACCAAGCTTGGCGGCCAAATATTGCACCAGGATGGCCATGGCGTTTGACCACAGCAGAACCCAGAGAAGCTGATAGCCAAAGCGGGCGCCGCCTTCGATATTCGTCGCGAAATTTCCAGGGTCCATGTACGCGACCGAGGCTACAAACGCAGGGCCCAAGAACCACCAGGCTTCCAGCGGACGCTTTTTCGCAGGCGGGACGCCTGTCGCGCTAGACGGGTCGCCGGCCGGGCGTACGCCGTCCTCGATTTGCGGAGGGACTGCATCGGTAGTGCCGGATGTGCGCCAGATCGACATGTGTTAACTATGCTGAACTTCCCGTATAAACTACACTTAACTTCAAAACGAGTCAACGCTGCGCGGAAGGCCGCGTTGCCTAGCAGCAACGAGGCCGCATTGGCAGCGCACTTTGCTATAGTGAATCGTTGCAATTCCGGAGGAAAAGATGGCCGAAGAAACCAAGGGGCAGGTGCAAATCAAGGCCGATGAAAAAGAGCTGCTCGGCCAGTATTCGAATCTGGTGATGATTCACCATAACGCCGAGGAGTTCACGCTGAACTTTGTCTACGTCTTCCCGAATGTCCCACACGGCAAATTGGTGGCGAGCCTCATCCTCAGCCCTGCGCATGCCCGGCGCCTGCAGCGCGCTTTGCTCGAAAATGTGGCGCGCTACGAAGCCCAGTTCGGACCCATTCCGGAAGGCTCGGGCTCAGCGCCGATGCCGACCGTGGGTTTCGTGCAATAGAGACGCTCGCAGGAACTTCGCCGGTCGGCGCGCGAGTGGCAGAGGTAGTGGCGAAAACAGTTCAGAAAGCGTTCCCGACAATCCAGCGTCCATCCGGCTGGATGAATTCGAGGCCGACGGCATAGCCCGCGCTGGGTACGGATTCGCAATAGGCCACGCGCGCCACGGCTCGAAACGAACCGGTTAGCGTCGAGATGGTCAGCCGATCGTTCGGACTCCACCGGCGCGAACTCAAAACTCGCGCACCTCGTGCGCTCACGTTTTCGGTAAATGTCGTCTCAATGCCGGGCAAATCCATATGCCCGGAAATCTTCACACCCACTTCCATCGGAATTCGCTTTTCCGCCCGCGGTGCGCCAAACGTCTTGGATCCCCCGATGCCAAGCCGCATCCCAAGTTCTCCCTCGCGAACTAGACCCGTCCGTTCCCCGTGGCAAAACGCATGTGACGCACGCTGCGGTGCTCGCGCGACTTCATGTCGTACAGATTGTGGTCCGCAACTGAAAGCAGCCGCTCAATCGACGATCCGTCGTGCGGATAGACGGCGACGCCGACGCTGACCGACAGAACTGGTTTTTCTCCATCGTTGCTGACGCGGTGGCAAATGCGCGCGGCGGCCTGGAGCGCTTCGTCTTCGCCGGCCTCAGGAAGCACGAGCGCAAATTCATCGCCACCGTACCGTGCCGCGGTGTCCGAGGATCGGCAATAATTGCGCAAGACGAAGCCAACGCGCTGAATCGCACGGCTGCCTACCAGATGACCGAACCTGTCGTTGACCTTTTTCAGCCCGTCGAGATCGAGAAGCAGAACGGCGAAGCGGCGGCCGGTCCGCCCCGAACGCTGCAATTCGGCTTCGAGAACTTCGATCAGCCGGCGATGATTGGCGAGGCTTGTGAGCGAATCGCTTTTCGCCAGGCGGCTCACTTCGTCGAACAGGTGCGCGTTGTCGAGTAACGTGCCTCCAAGAACGATCGCGTAGCTCGCCACCATAAGGAAGTGAGAAAGAATGAACGGCGCGTCGAGTGGCGTCTGCGATTCGCTGGCCGCCAGGTGGCAGGCCACGTTCAGAACCGCGGCAAAATACAGCGATCGATCGAATGCCGACTCCGCGTGCCGCAGCCGCCGGCCGTATCCGAATGCCGAGACGAGAAAGAGGCCGGCGAGCATGAGGTCCCAGGGGCGCGGCAAAATCGATCCCGTGTGCACGCGCATTGCCGGCACGCTGAAATAGATGACGCTGATTAGATACGCGACTCCGCCGACGAGCAGCGCGGCCGCCGCGATTTCGCGCCCCGCGTCTCTCGCGAGCGGATTTTTGCGTTCCACGCCGAGCGCTACAATTAGCAGCACGGCGAGAAGCGTGCGTCCCGCCATCCACGCCAGCGAAACGTGGTAGGGCCCCTCGACGGGCCGGAACGCCTCGCGATACGCGGCGACGGCGGTGGCCGCTTCGATTAAAGCAGCCAGGACAAATCCAAACGCAAGAATCAAGCTGACGCGGTCATGCGTGCCGCGGAAGCGCACCAGTGCATTCGCGGCGAATGTGAACGCCACGAGACCGCCGGCCATTTGAAGATACGTATCGAGGAGCGGATCGGCGACGTAGCCGGAGAAGCGCAGCGTCCACACCGCGAACATGAATGCACCGGCGCCCAGTGTCCAAAGTATGGCCACGTGGAACCGATGCACCCCGCCCCAAAAGTTCACTGGCTTGCCCACAAATCCCCCTGAATTGGGCATGACCCCACCGAGCTAGGAGCAAGTAACATTCCGTTTGACTAGTACGTATAGTACCATGTGAAGTGACGCAGGGATTGGACTTATATTCTAAAGAAGAGGGCGGAGTCGCAAATGAAGCCTGGGTATTGCGACGCTCGGGAGTGAAAAAGTTACCCAGCAACACCCACAAAGGGGCGGCGAGGTGACCAACTCGAACCCCCTATTTGCCTGGCAAGAACGAAGCAGCTTTAGAGTTTTGGCTTCGGCGGCGGCAGGACGCGCGCTTTGTCTTCGCTCAAAAATCCGCAAGATTTGTGCGAGCCGTCGCAAAATGGCCGATTGGCACTGTGGCCGCAGCGACAAAGCGCGAGCGAAGTGCGTCCCGCGAGATCAAATGCATTGCCTTCGGCATCGACGATCTGAAAATCGCCTTCGATAAAGAGCGGTCCGTTATTGAGAACCTTGATCTTGGCAGGCATCCAAATTCCTCCGGGTTTGTTCGTACGCTCCACGCTCTCGCGCGCGCCGCTCGTGTCGACTCTGTGAGAATTTCAACAGTGCGGCCGAAATCAATATTTCGGCACGGTCGAATCGACTTCATCCGACCAAGCAAGAATCCCGCCCTTCAAATTCCAGATCTTGCGAAAACCCGCCTTGCGCAAAAATTCCGCGGCTTCCGCCGAGCGTTTGCCGCTCCGGCAGTGTGCTACGATCTCTCGCGAGCTGTCCAGTTCATTCACGCGCCGCGAGAGATCGCCAAGCGGTATGAGATGGCCACCGATGTTGCAGATTTGATATTCGTGCGGCTCGCGGACATCGAGGATGTAGAGATCGTCGCCGCGATCCAGCCGCGCCTTCAACTCGCGCGGCGTGATTTCGGGAACCGTCGATTGCGACGCGGGAGCTTCTTCTCCGCGGATGCCGCAAAATTCGGCGTAATCGATCAGCTTGGTAATCGTTCGATGCTCGCCGCAGATCGGGCAATCGGGATTTTTGCGGAGCTTCAGCTCGCGGAATTTCATCCCGAGAGCATCGAACAGGAGCAAGCGACCAATGAGCGGCTCGCCCGATCCCAAAATTAGTTTCAGTGTTTCCATCGCCTGAATCGAACCGATGATTCCCGGCAAAACGCCGAGGACACCGCCTTCTGCGCATGAAGGCACAAGCCCCGGCGGAGGCGGTTCGGGGTACAAACATCGATAACACGGCCCGCCCGGATATCCGAAGATGCTCGCCTGCCCCTCAAAACGGAAAATCGAGCCGTAAACGTTTGGTTTTCCGAGAAGGACGCACGCATCGTTGACGAGGTACCGAGTGGGGAAGTTGTCCGTTCCATCGACAATGATGTCGTAGTCGCGAAAAATCTCAAGCGCATTTGCACTCGTGAGTTGCGTCTCGTAGCGATCGATCTGGATTTCCGGATTGAGATTGCCAAGACGCTCGGCCGCCGCTTCGATTTTCGGCCGGCCGACGTCGCTCGTGCCGAACATGATCTGGCGTTGAAGATTCGTAAAATCGATCTTGTCAAAATCGACGACGCCGATGCGCCCAACACCCGCCGCGGCGAGATACAACCCCAACGGAGCGCCGAGTCCTCCGGTGCCAACCAAGAGCACGCGAGCGCGCTTCAGCTTGAGCTGCCCGTCCATGCCGACTTCGGGCATGATCAGATGGCGGCTATAGCGTAGGATCTCATCGTTCGAAAGCGTCGTGGTATTGTCCCTCGCCGCCGGCGCTGCGATTCCTGTCTTGGTGGCCATGACCTATAAGTCTCCCGCGCGTTCAGCGGCGCGCGCCGCCCGCGATCGACGGCACGATGCTGATTGTGTCGCCGTCATTCACCTGCGTCTTGTCCTTTTGCAAATACCGGATGTCCTCATCATTGAGGTAAACGTTTACGAAGCTCCGCAAACGTCCGTCATCCGCGTAAAGATGTTTGCGCAGTTCGGAAAATTGCGTGGTCAGCGCCGCAAGCGCTTCGCCGACCGTCGCGGCCTGCAATTCGATGGCCTCCTGCTTTCCGGTGTAGGCCCGGAGCGGCGTCGGAATCGTCACTTTCACAGACATTGTGTACCCCTTCCCGTTCCAGCCAATTGCGCAGAATCAATCGTTAGCGCGATGACCACGTAAAGTGCATCGACATCAGCGCGCCTTCACGTCCCGCGTTGCGCTGATTTGCTGCGCATTCAAATCGATCTCGATCGGCTCGGCATCGTAGCGCGAGCGGTCGTCCACGAGCCGCCATGAATTCATGTCCTTCGGCTCGCGAGATTGGACGCTTACAATGATGTAGCTGTACCACGGCCACGCGTGTTCGCGATCGAACTCGCTCGGCCGGGCCGGCGCGTCCGGATGAGAATGATACCAGCCGATCAGATCGAGATCCGATCGTCGCGCCGCTGCCTCCGCCTCGCGAACATGCTCCGACGTAATCGAGAAGCGGTTGCGCGGCGAATCTTCCCGCTGATTTTTCAGCGGCAGAATATCGAGAACTTCGCGGCCCGCAACCCGATCCTTGCCGAGAAGCGCGCCGCAGCACTCATTCGGATACGTCTCTGCCCCTTGCTCGCGAATTCGCGCGGCCAGATTTGCGGAGATCCTCAGCATGGCCGGCTTCAGGACTCGTTCCAGAAGCGCTCGCTCAGATATTTATCGCCAGAGTCGGGAAAGATGGTCACGATCACGGCGGCTTCCGCTCGCGGCAATCGCCGGGCGACCTCAAGGCTCGCGCATACCGCAGCGCCGGCACTGATGCCGACGAGAATCCCCTCTTCGCGCGCCATGCGCTTCACCATGGCGTGTGCGTCTTCCGTGCGCACCGACATGTCTTCGTCAGCCACACTCGGATCGTAAATTTTCGGCACGATCGCCGTGGCCATGTGTTTCATGCCCTCGAGCCCATGGAATGCGGAATCCGGCTGAAAGCTGATGGCGCGAATCGCGGAATTGAACCGCTTCAATCGGCGCGCTGTCCCAACGAACGTCCCGCTCGTTCCGAGGCCGGCTACGAAATGCGTGATGCGGCCGCGAGTTTGTTCCCAGATTTCCGGAGCCGTCGTGGTCATATGCGCTTCGACGTTCGCCGGATTGCTGTATTGGTCCGGATAAAAATATTTTTCTGGTTCTTGCTCGTAAATTTCACGAACGCGGCGAATCGCGCCATCCGAGCCTTCCTCGCCGGGAGTAATCACGATCTCTGCGCCATACGCGGCGAGGATGTGCTTTCGCTCTTCGGAAGCATTCGCCGGCAGGCAGAGCTTCACGGGATATCCCCGCGCCGCGCCGATCATCGCATAGGCGATACCGGTGTTGCCGCTGGTTGAATCGAGGATCGTCTTGCCGTGCACAAGGCCGCCGCTGCGTTCGCCTTCCAGAATCATTCGCAGCGCGGCGCGATCCTTCACTGAGCCACCCGGATTGAACCACTCGGCCTTGCCGTAAAACTCGCAATTTCGATATTCACGGCCGATGCGGCTGAGACGCAGGAGCGGCGTGTTGCCGATGCAATCGAGCAAGTTTTCCCGGGCGACTTGCTGAAGCACGCCAGGCAAATCCGCCACGATTGAATTCTTGATCGCGCTCACCGACGCCTCTGCGGGAACAGCCCGAATTCGAAGCTTGGCCCCATGCATTACAGATGCGCTCGGAGCCAATCGGATGCTACTTTGCCGCGGCCATTTCCCGGCCTGACTAGAGCTTACCAGATGGCGGGCGGCATCACTGTGAATGGTCCAGCCCGAGTAACCGCCGATTTCCAAGCAGATTGGACTTTACAGCCGGGCCTCGGGATTCATATTCTGTAGGCGTATGTGGTACGTCAATAAGGTCTTCAGCGAAGAAATTGTCGCCAAGCTGCCGGCCATGGGGTTCAGCGTCCGGAATACTGGGGGCGTGGTGCGGATCGAGAAGTACGGCTGCGGCGCGGAGCTTCGCCGAGGCACCGACGCCACGTATCACATGACTGAGCTGCCGACAATCATGCTCAACGGGCAGTTCACGCTGCTCTGGGACGCGGGTTACCAGAAATTTCTGCTAACGCACGACGAAAAGAAATTCCCGGCGCATCGCGAGGAGCTCGTGAATCTCCGCAGATTCAACGAGGAGCTGCGAACCGCGCTTGGAGTTCCCACCTACTACAACGAAGCTCTCGGTTCAACCTGCCATTTTAGCGTCTACGATCGCGTCAAGGGACGTCCCGGCGCCGTACCCGATGAGTCCGTGGGCGTCGAACCCGAACCCGGAAACGACGACGATCACTAATCCAGCCGCAATCACCGCCTTACCGGCGCGTCTGTTGCAGCTTCCGGCGAAACTCTGCAGGATCGACGCGATGCCGGGCGAATTCGTTTGGCCCGATGAAAATCACGGGAACGTCATTCGTATAGCGGCGTTGAAGAATGGGGTCGCGGTCGACATCGACTTCCCGGAGCGTCGCGTTGCACTCCTTCAGGATTGGCGCCATTGCCGATTTCGCTGAAACGCACAGATGGCAATCCTCGCGAGTGTAGAGCGTAACGTCGCGTGGTCCGGCGACGGCGATGCGGCCGTCTTCGGTGCGCGCATAAAAATCTCCGCCTTCGGCGGATTGCAATAGGCCGACGCCGACGAGCTCCGCTACGGCGTCCAGGACGTCTTCCCGTTCCTTCGGCTCCTTGCTTCCGGCCATTTCGAAGAAGGTGTGAAGGTCGAGCGAGTCGCATCCCAGTTCATCAAAGAGCGCCAGGATCTTCGCTGACACGTCTTTCATCTTCGTTCCCTCCGGCTTCACGGGATAAATCAAGATACGCTTTTCCAGTCTTAGGGCCGGATCGTGTAATAGCGCTGGAACGGTCCGATCGAAGGATGGAACGCGCGCGAGCGAAAGAGTTCCGCGATCTGCCGAATGTGGCCGAGATCGTGAAACGCCCATTCGTTCATGATCTGGCCGATAGTGATCTTTCCGATCACGGAATGAATGCCGGAGCGCGAACTCATTCCCGCGGGGACGTAACGCAGGAATGACAGGCTGCGATCCCGCTCGTGGCAAAACACATGCAAATTCTCGCGGGCCTTCTTGCCCGAATAACGTCCGGCTAGATAGGCGGCATTTTGGTCGTAGCCTTCGAGCTGCGGCGAATCGCTCTCGAGCATACGCTGGACGCGCTCGCGAAATCCGACGACTTCGACTTCCGCCAGATGAGCGAGCACTTCGCTGATCGACCAGCGATCGGCCGCCGGCTTCCAGTGCAACTGCTCGTCGTTCGCTATGTGCACGATTTTTTCGATGATGATCGGCGTCTGCTCGAGAACCGGCAGACCGGGCAGCGCGTTGTCGTAGTTCGCTGGAGACATAGGCTCCTCGAAGTGTTCTTAATATTTATATCCCAACGGCAATCATTTGTGGAAGTCAGGCGTCAGTCAAGTGTCGCGCAGCGGGGGGACACCGTGGGAACGTGCGATACTGGGTGCTTCGGTGCAGGTGAACTCGGGAGACGAACTTGGCAGACGTTCTGGCTTTAGTGGACGATCTCTTTTTTCAAGCGAAGATGGTGGAAACAGCGCGCCACGCAGGAATCGTATTGAAGACATGCGGCACCGGCGATGCGCTGCTCGCGGAAATTGCACGCGAGCAGCCAAAACTAATCATCGTGGATTTGAATGCCCGCAGTGGCCCGCTCGAAACCATCCAGAAACTCGGCGCGTCAGGCAACCAGACACCCGTGATCGCGTATCTCTCCCACGTGCAGACAGAACTCGCCGAACGCGCGAGAGAGGCAGGTTGCCGGGACGTTATGCCACGATCGAAATTTAGCGCGAATCTTGCCACCATCCTCGCCGGGACAAAATCTTGACTCGAATCTGGCCGGCGTTTCGACGGATTCTCGCTCCCTTTGTCGTACTGGCGATCTTGTATCTCGCTTCGGGCGCGGACCTCTCGGCGCAAGAGGGTCGCGAGTCCGATCCGTCTGCCGCGCTGGCGGCCCTCCTCACGGCGGCCTGCACCCACAATGAAGGCCAATTTGCCACCTATCTCACCGCCGATAACGCGAAGGCATTTAGGAGCCTTCCTGCGGAGCAGCGCGCCGCCGTCATCAAGAGACTAGCGCTCACCGATGATCCGGGCCGTCCGCTGCTCTCAGCCGACACCGATGGCCATAACGTCCTGCGCTGTCAGGTGGCCCAGGCAACCGCGGAATTCCGATTCGGCGCGACGCGGGCGCGCGAAAATCTCACGTTCATTCCGATTCAGATCGTCGGCGGAACCGTTACCGAGTTCGGACTCGTGCGTGAATCGGGCGGATGGCGATTGCTTTCCGTTGGGCTGATGCTCTTCGATATTCCGCAGCTCGCGAGCCGATGGGCGCAAGAGGAAATCGAGGACCTCGAAGCGGCTGCGGTGCAGACCCTCCGCGATCTCGTGACGGCGATCGGAACGTATCAGCGGGCGTATGACAGGCTTCCCGAATCGCTCGCCGAGCTTGGGCCCGCGCCGAAAAATGAGGTCTCTCCGGAACAAGCCGACCTCATCAATTCGCAGATCGCCGCAGGAAATCAGGGTGGCTACCGCTTTCGGTACCGGATTGTGACTGGCGCGGACGGAAATCCTTCGGGATTCGAGATCGCGGCCACGCCCGAGGCCTACGGCAAAGGCGGGCGGCGATCGTTTCTCCTCGACGCCGGCGGAAAGATTCACGGCGCGGACAAGAAAGGCGAGCTGGCCACACCCGACGATGCCATTGTGACTGCGCCGCCGGACGAATCACGGCAACAGAATTGAGGCATGCGGCGGCGTCGGACGCGTTCAGCGAATTGAGCAAAAAAATTCGTTGGCGCGCAGAAACGATCGCGGATGCCGAGCGAAGCTTAATTTCTCCTTGACTCTCGCTGTCCCTTGCGGTGTCTTATAGGGCGATCGCAAGGCATTCCTTCTGCGTTTTGCGCACGATTCGGAACGAACTCAATCGAGGGACACGACGATGGCAACAGCTATGAGCAATCATCCTGTTCACAAGGCGCTCGCGAGTCACACCAGCCCGAAGAACTTGCCCTGGGTTCCCTGGGCCGAGGGACACTTCATCAAGCTGATCAAGCTGAATCCCATCACCGGCCAGATCGTCCTGTTCATCCGCTCGGTGCCCGGAGCCGCCCTCCAGATGCATTTCCATCCGGGAACCGTGGTCGTTTACACGGTGCAAGGAGCATGGACTTACGACGAGGGTTGGGTCTCGGAAGCAGGCGACGTAGTCTTCGAAGTCGCCGGTTCCACTCACTCCCCGCGAATGGTCGGCAAGGAAGATACGATTGTGTTTGCGGTGATTGAAGGCGCGCTCGATTTTGTCGATGGAGCAGGTCATACGGTCGCGACCGAGAACTGGCAAACTTTCCTGAAGCGCTATCACGACTATTGCGATGAGAAGGGTCTTACGGCGGTGGACATTACGAAGTTCTAATCGCCGCTCTTCGCATAGGATTTCCGTGCGGCGGCCAATCGGCCCGTTATACAATTCAGTGCTAGACCCATGCCGTCCGAGACAGCCTTAGCGCCTCTAACCCCCGAACAAGCTCTCCGTGAAGCGAACCGGCGATTCTATGCCGCGTTTGAATCGCTCGACCTCGCGCAGATAGACGAAATCTGGGCGCACGACGACTGGGTGCAATGCGTTCATCCGGGTTGGGAATTGCTCGTGGGTTGGGATGAAGTGCGCGAAAGTTGGGCGCGCATCTTTTCGAACACGCGGCGCGTGAAGATTGCGCTCGGCCCTGTGTTGATGCGGGTCGAGGGCGAAATCGGCTGGGTGGCCTGCACGCAGCAGGTGATGAGCGCATTTGCCGAAGGATTCGAAGAGGCGCTCACGCAGGCCACGAATCTTTTCATCCGGCGGGACGGCGAGTGGCGAATCGTGCTGCATCATGCGTCGCCGCTGCCCGCGGCGCCAAGAACCACGGTGCAATAGAATCCTTGCTCAATCGGCTAAGCACACTCCGCGGCTACTCTCAGTCCGCGACCCGCGTCCCGCATCTTTCGGGACTCAACGTCGCGCCGTGGCTCATTCTCGTTCTTTCCGCGCTGCTCCCCCTGCCGTCGCTCGCGCAAATTCCTCAGCCGCAGCAGGGCTCGGTTCAAGGCGTTCCGCGATCTCTCGATGGCTCCGACGTGCCACGACCCATCTTCGAGCTGCACAGCGGCTTCTGGTTGAATTTGCATCACTTCCTGTACGAACAAGCGCGCATCCGCGATCAGGAGGAAATCATCCGCGGCGAAGGCGGCTCTTTGCCCCTGCCAAATGGCACGGCGACGAAAGCGCGCGACGCGGACTCGCCGGCGTGGCAGACGGCGATCAATTACTATTCGAAGAATTTGGCGCGGCGGGATTTGCAAGTCGATCAGAACATGATCCAGATTAACAACGTCCTCGCCGATCTCGAGACGTGCGCCGATCTCTCCGGAACATCGTCGCCTACGTGCGCCTCGGGCTTGCGGCCCGAGATGGTAGCGGTGCTCGAAGCGGCTGCTCCCGTTTACCGCAAGCACTGGTGGAAGGAGCAGGATCGCCAAAATCGCGAATGGATCGAGAGCGTCGCGCCGCTGGTTCGCCGCATCGGCGGAACGTTGGCCGACGAACTCGCGGTCGTTTATCACGCAACGTGGCCGCAGAATCCAATCCGCGTGGATGTTGTTTTTTACGCCGGGCCATTCGGCGCATACACGTCGCTTGACCCGACGCACATTACCGTTTCCAGCAGTGATCCACGGAATCAGGGTCTGTCGGCGTTCGAGATCTTGTTCCACGAGGCATCGCATCCTCTCGCCACGGCGGTGCAGGACGGCATCGTCAACGCCTGCCACGAGCGCGGGATCCCGATTCCGCGCGATCTCTGGCACGCGCTCCTTTTCTACACAACCGGAGAGATCGTGCGCCGCGCCGTGGCCGACGGCAGATTGCGCGTGCCGGGGGAGTCGCCGGGAACCATGCCGGCCGCATACACGCCCTACGCATACCGCAACGGACTGTATAGCCGCGGCTGGGAAAATTATCAGCGTCTCCTGGAGACGTACTGGAAGCCATATCTCGACGGGCAAACGGATTTCAATCGGGCCATCAGTTCGCTCGTCGCTGGACTATAAAACACACTCTTCAACTCGTGCTGACCGAAAATTCGGTCTCCGCGCAGCGCGCTCTCTCCGGAATTTCCGCGGAGCCACAGAGCGATTGCAAAAATCGCTTTCTCCTCGTGGCGCGCCGCGAAAAACCCCGTACGCGGTCGCCCCAAATTGGCACATTCTCCCGTAGATATCCACAGGCGTCCCGTTGGCTGACCGCGGAGAAATGTGCTAACCTCCTTTCCGAAGTTGGCGCAGTCACGCGGGTGCGTTTCCCCCGACGCAATTCAGTTTCGCAGAGGACTGCGCCGCACTCTCTCCTGAGCCCTCAGTGAGTGCTTAAACTTCCCGGCTCCCGGAGCCAGACGAGCCATGTCAATGAATTCAGCTACAACCCAGATCGCTGAAATTCAGCTTGCGCATTCACCGGACAGCGACGATGCCTTTATGTTTTACGCTCTGGCGACGGGCAAAGTGCGCATTCCCGGCGTCAAGTTCAATCATGTCCTTTGCGACATCGAATCGCTGAACCGCGCCGCGGAAAAAGAGGTCTACGACGTTACCGCTGTGAGCTTCTACGGCTATTCGTTCATCGCCGACAAATATGTTTTGCTGGATTGCGGCGCGAGCTTTGGCGAGGGCTATGGACCGCTCGTCGTCGCGTCGCATCCCATTAAGAAAGACGACCTGAAAGGCCGCCGGGTCGCGATTCCGGGGGAGCGCACGACAAGCTATCTCGCCCTGAAACTCTTCGAACCCGGCGTCGAGACCGTCACGATGCCGTTCGATAAGATTCTCGACGCCGTCGCCGCGAAAGAAGTGGAAGCCGGGCTGCTTATCCACGAAGGGCAATTGATGTACTCGCAGGTTGGGCTGCACCGCGTTGTCGATCTTGGACAATGGTGGCACGAAGAGACCGGCTTGCCGCTGCCCCTCGGCGCGAATGCCATCCGTCGCGGCTTGAATGCCACCCTCGGACGCCAGGTGGAACGCGTCATCCGCGACAGCGTGGCGTATGCTCTCGAACATCGCGAGGCCGCGCTCGATTACGCATTGCAGTTCGCGCGCGACATGGATCCGGCGATGGCCGATCGCTTCGTCGGAATGTACGTGAATCGCTGGACACTCGATTACGGCGAAGAAGGCCGCCGCGCAGTCCGTGAATTACTCGGACGCGGCGCCGCCGCGGGTCTGGTTCCGTCTTCGTACAAAATTGAATTCCTCTCCGAAGCCGCCTGAGCGCCCGCTGTCGGCCTCTGACAAGCTACGTCAGCGGCCATAACGGAATGTCGTGCTTGACCGGGTTTCTCCGTTTGCAGAGACGCACAGCGCATCGATGCGATTGAAAAAGTTAGTACGCACTCTCTCCTTTACCCTCTTGCTCGCCGTGATCGCTTTGATCGCCGCAGGCCTTTTCCCGCGGCGCTCTTTCGCGCAGAAAACGCCGTGGCCGGCAACCGCGGTGCGCGGTGCGAAAGCGATGGTCGTCAGCGATGAAGAACTTGCGGATGAAGCTGGAATTGAAATCCTGAAACAAGGCGGCAACGCCATTGATGCCGGGGCTGCAGTTGGATTTGCGTTGGCAGTCGTCGAGCCTGCAGCCGGAAACATCGGCGGTGGCGGATTCATGCTGATCCGCGAGGCCGGCGGCAGGACCGCATTTGTAGATTATCGCGAGACGGCGCCGAAAAAAGCCTCGCGCGACATGTACATGCGGCCTGACGGTTCCTTCGATCCCGAAGCGTCGATTGTCGGCTATCGCTCGGTGGGTGTGCCGGGAACTGTGGCGGGCCTGGCGCTGGCTGTGCGCACCTACGGCAAGTTGACGCTCAAGCAGGTGATGCAACCGGCGATTCGGCTCGCGGATCAAGGCTTCCCGGTCAGCGAAAAGCTCGCCGCCTCGCTGCGAGAAGCAGCGCCGTCCTTGTCACGCTTTTCGGCTAGCAAGAAGATTTTCTTGAAAGACGGCGCAGGATACAAGCCAGGCGAAGTATTCCGCCAGCCGGAATTGGCTGCCGCGCTGCGCCTGATTGCCGCGAATGGACCCGATGAGTTCTATCGCGGCGATATCGCTCATCATCTCTCGGACGACATGGCGAAAAATGGCGGATTGATTACGCTCGACGATCTGGCCGCTTACACGCCGAAAATTCGCGAGCCGCTCACCGCGACTTATCACTACAGCGACCACGAATGGAAGCTCATCACCAGCCCGCCGCCGAGCTCGGGCGGGATCGCCATGATTGAAGCACTGGACATTCTCGATCCCATCGAACTGAAAAACTGGGACGACGCGCAATCGGTGCATTGGGTCGCGGAAGCGATGCGGCGCGTGTTCGCCGACCGCGCCGCGTGGCTCGCGGATTCCGATTTCACTCACGTTCCTCTAAAAGGCCTGACGGATCCTCGCTATGCCGCGAAGCTTCGCGCTGAAATCGATCCGACGAAAGCTACGCCGAGCAGCGCGGTCAAGGCCGGCGACCCGGGCCCGTTTGATGAGACCGGTTCGCCCGCAAACGGTGATGCCGCGCGGCCGTTGCCACGCGAAGCGGCGGAAGCATGGCTGAGACGCGAAGCCGCTCGCTCCGGGCACACGACGCATTTTTCAGTCGTCGACGCCGATGGCAACGCAGTCTCGAACACCTACACACTCAATGATTGGTTCGGCTCTGCGGTCACCTCGCCCGATGGATTCCTGCTGAACGATGAGATGGATGATTTCACCGCGCACCCGGGCGAGCCGAATATGTTCGGTCTGATACAGTCGGAAGCGAACACGGTCGGACCAGGAAAGCGCCCGCTCAGCTCCATGACTCCGAGCATCCTACTGCGCGACGGCCAACTGAGCTTCGTGACCGGCTCGCCGGGCGGCCCGACAATTATTTCGGCTACGCTCTTGACGATTCTCAACTGGATGCGCCTCGGCATGGACGCACAGCAAGCCATTAATGCGCCGCGCTTTCATCATCAGTGGATTCCGGACGAGCTCCGGCTCGAATCGAATTTTTCAAACGAAACGGCTCGCGAGCTCGAGCGCCGCGGATACACACTCGATCCTTCCCAATTGGTGCGCGCGACGGTGAATCCCCCCGTGCACATCGGCCAAGTCGAAGCCATCGGCATCGACCCGAAAACCGGCGAACGGCTTGGCGCAGCCGATCCACGACGCCGTGGAACGGCTCTCGGCTATTGACGTCAGTCGTTTTTCCATTGACCATGGTTCTTCTGCATAGCCGATAGAAAAGCGGAAGTCTATTCGCTACCGCGAAAGGAACGTTACGGCTCGATCCGCCGCCTGAAATCGTATGGAACGCGTTTATTCCACGTACCGTTACGTCGGGCAGGCGCTCTCGCCCTCACTGCTCGCGGAAATCGCCCGTGCCGGCTTTCAGAGCGTGGAGATCTTCTGCTCGCGTTCTCATTTCGACTATACGTCGCCACAGGCTATCGTCGAGCTTGCCGGCTGGATCGACGAGCGCCGGCTTGCGTTGCACTCGCTTCATTCTCCCACGGAGCGCGATCGAGTCGCGGGACGCCAAAGCGGCATTCCGATATCTATCTGCGACCTGGAGCGAGGGCGGCGGCTAGATGCCGTCGATGAGGTCAAGCGCGCAATCGATGTCGCCGAGCGCGTGCCGTTCCGCTACTTGATTCAGCATCTTGGCCACGGACGCGACGACGCCGGCCCGCACCGCATCGATGCGGCGTTTAATTCACTCGAGCACCTGGTAATTTTTGCGAAACAGCGGGGCGTCACGATTGCGCTCGAAAATACGCCGAGCGAAATGGGCGCGCCGGGCGCGCTTCAACATTTTGTCGCGGAGACTCATCTGCACGATCTGCGGTTTTGCTTCGACGTCGGCCACGCGCACCTGGAAACCGGCGTCGCGGCGGGCTTCGAGGCGATGCGCGACAAAGTCGTGACCACCCACATTCACGACAATCACGGCGAAAAGGACGAGCATCTTTTGCCCTTCGACGGCACGGTTGACTGGGACGTCGCGCTTGGATTGCTGACCGCCGCGCCGCGCCCGCTGCCCATGGTTCTCGAACTAAAGGAACAGACTTCCGCGCTGCCGGACTTTGAGCAGGTGCGGTCGGCATTCGATCGAATCGAACAGGAGCTCGACGCCAAGCGCGCTCGCGCAACGCAGTCGTAAATTATTCCGGAAAGACCCGATGACACAAGAAGCCCAGGTCCCCGTGCCGATCGTTACCATCGATCACGCGGGGCAACATCAAAACCAACCCGTCAAATTGCAGGGATGGCTCTACAACCTGCGCGAGGCCGGGAAATTGCTCTTCCCGATTTTCCGCGACGGCACGGGAATTATTCAGGGAGTCGTTTCGCTGAAGGAGCAACCGGCGGCGTTCGAAGCTCTCAAGGGGTTGACTCAGGAATCGAGCGTTGAAGTTACGGGAACGATTCACGCTGAGCTTCGCGCGCCGGGCGGCTACGAACTTCACATCACCGGCGTTCACGTGGTGCAGCGCGTGGCGGAGAGCGACCCCTATCCCATCCAGCTTAAAGAGCATGGCGTCGATTTTCTTCTGGACAAGCGCCATCTCTGGATTCGCACCCCCCGTCAGGCGGCGATTCTACGCATTCGCGCCGAAGCGATTCGCTCCGCGCGGAATTATATGGACAACAAGGGTTACACGCTTACCGACGCGCCGATTTTCACTCCCGCCGCGTGCGAAGGAACAACCACGCTTTTTGAAGTCGACTACATCGACGATCAAAAAGCATATCTGACGCAATCGGGACAGCTGTACGTGGAAGCCACGGCCGCTGCGCTCGGCAAGGTGTATTGTTTCGGGCCGACGTTTCGGGCGGAGAAATCGAAGACGCGGCGTCACCTCACGGAATTCTGGATGCTCGAACCCGAAGCTGCTTACGCGCATCTCGAAGACATGATGTCGCTCGGCGAGGAACTCGTCAGCGCGATCGTGCAAGGGGTCGTGAAGAACCGGCGGAGCGATCTGGAAATGCTCAAGCGCGACGTCGCGGCGCTCGAAAAAGTCGCGCCGCCGTTTCCGCGCGTCACCTACAACGAAGCCATCGAAGTTCTCCACAAGGCTGGCAATGAGACGAAATGGGGCGATGATTTTGGCGGCGATGAAGAGACCATCATCTCGAAATCCTTCGACAAGCCCGTGATGATCCATCGCTACCCTTCGGCGATGAAGGCGTTCTACATGGCCTACGACGCCAAGAATCCCGAGCTGGCCCTCAACTTCGACATGATCGCACCCGAGGGATACGGCGAAATCATCGGCGGCGGCGAGCGTCTTTCAAGCTACGAGACGCTGATCGAGCGTCTGCGCCAGGCGAACCTGCCCGCGGAATCGTTTCAGTGGTATCTAGATCTGCGCCGCTACGGCAGTGTGCCGCATGCCGGATTCGGCCTCGGCCTTGAGCGCACGGTCGCGTGGATTTGCGGAACCGAACACATCCGGGAAGTAATTCCCTTTCCTCGCATGCTCTACCGCGTCTATCCTTGAGGCTCCGCCTGCCTCCGGAGACGCAACGGGAAGCATTGCATGGCTGAAAAAATCCGCATCATCGGTGTGCCAATGGACCTCGGCGCCAGCCGCCGCGGCGTGGATATGGGTCCGTCGGCCGTGCGCGTTGCCGGTCTGCAAACGCGACTCAAACAGATCGGCAGGCAAGTGGAAGACATCGGCAACGTGCCCGTCATTCAGGCGGAAGAGCAACCCTACGGCGAAAAGCACGCCAAGTATCTCGCTGAAATTTCCGAAACGTGCAAAGGCCTCGCCGAGATGGTCCGCAAGACGCTCGAGGAAGATCAGATGCCGCTGGTTCTCGGCGGTGATCATTCCATCGCGGCCGGAACCGTGGCAGGAGTCGCGTCGTATTACAGGAAGAAATCGAAATCCATCGGCGTGCTCTGGCTGGATGCGCATGGCGACATGAACACACCGGACAGTTCTCCCTCGGGAAATATTCATGGCATGCCGCTGGCCGCCGTGATGGGCTACGGTCCGCCGGAATTGACGGATCTCGCGGGCGCGAAACCCATGGTTGAGCCGCGCAATGTCGCGCTGGTCGGCATCCGCGATCTCGATGCCAAAGAGCGCAAACTCATCAAGGAGATCGGCGTGCACGTCTTCACCATGCGCGACATTGACGAGCGCGGCATGCGGGAAGTGATGTCCGAAGCGCTGCGTTTTACGACCGATGACACGGCAGGCGTGGTCGTCAGCCTCGATATGGATTTCGTCGATCCTTCCGATGCGCCTGGCGTCGGAACGCCGGTGCGCGGCGGAGCGACGTATCGCGAGGCGCATCTCGCGCTCGAGATGATCGCCGACAGCCGCGCGGCAGTTTCTTTTGAACTCGTCGAGATCAATCCGGTAATCGACCTGCACAACAAGACGGCGCTTCTGGGCGTGGAACTCGTACTTTCCGGCCTGGGGAAAAAGATTCTCTAGCCTCCCGGAGAAATACATGGACGACGCGTCCTGAGAACCTCACAGCGATGACCGGCAAACCGAGATTGCGCGTCGGAATCCTTTTTGGCGGACGCTCGGGCGAACACGAGGTTTCGCTTGCGTCGGCGGCATCGGTCATCCGCGCGCTCGATCCGGAAAAATATGAAGCCGTCCCGATCGGGATCGCCAAGGATGGACGCTGGCTCGTCGGCACGAGCGCGCACAACATGTTGCCGGAAGTCTTGAAGAGCGGTGACCGGGTTATGCTTCCGCCCGACCCGAGCGCGGCGTCGCTCGTTCCATTCGGATCTTCCGCCGGGCATCCCAGTGTCCGAGTGGATGTTGTCTTCCCTGTCCTGCACGGCACGTTTGGCGAAGACGGCACGGTGCAGGGCCTTCTCGAGCTGGCGGGTTTGCCCTATGTCGGCGCGGGCGTTCTGGCGTCAGCCGTGGGAATGGATAAGGATGTTCAGAAACGCCTCTTCGAGCATGAGAAAATCCCGATCGTTCCATTTCTGGCCGTGCAGCGCTCGGACTGGGAGCGCAACCGCGAGGGCGTGCTCGCATCGGTTCGGAAAAAGTTCCGCTTCCCGCTGTTTGTGAAGCCCGCGACGCTCGGCTCGTCGGTCGGGATGACGCGTGTGGCGGCCCCGAAAGAACTTCCGCCCGCCCTCGATCTCGCCGCCGAATTCGCGCTGAAGATCATGGTCGAAAAGGCCGTCACCGCCCGCGAAATCGAAGTGTCCGTCCTCGGCAACCACGATCCGCGGGCCTCCGTTCCCGGCGAGATCGTTTCCCACCGCGAGTTCTACGATTACACGGCGAAATATCTCGAAGGGGGCACGCGGCTCGAGATTCCCGCTAAGCTCAAACCCGCGCAGATTAAGGTAGTCCAGGACTACGCCATTCGTGCCTTCCGCGCGATTGATGGAGCCGGCATGGCCCGCGCCGATTTTTTTCTCGAGCGAAAGAGCGGCCGGATTTTCATCAACGAACTGAACACGATTCCCGGCTTCACTTCAATCAGCATGTATCCGAAAATGTGGGAAGCTTCAGGGGTTTCTTACACCGAACTCATCGATCGATTGATTCAGCTGGCGCTCGAAATACATGCGGAGAAAGCGCGCACAAAATATTCCATCGACCTCCCCGCCGGCGCAGGCGGCGCGCTCGAGGGTTAGTTCCCTCTTTACTCCGACTCTCGTCATCCTCTGGCGAGCGTGCGGATCTGCTTCGCGAGCTTCTCAATCTCCTCGGCCTTCTGAACGAGCGGGAGTGACAGCACGTTGCTTGAGTCCGTTTTCTTCACTTGCTCACGGAGTTCGCCGGCAAGCGAATACAAACGCTCCACATCATCCTGAATTTTGTGCTGATTCTCCTCGAGCATTCGTTTCGGATTGACGTTCGCAGGGTTCTCGGGCTCCGTGCCCGGGGGACGTTGCTCTGGTGACATGGGACGCGGCGGTGTTTGTTGCATGGGATCCTGTGCCGCTGCGAACGCGGTCCAAAGTACGCCCGCAGCGGGAATGAGAGCGCCGCAAAATTGGCGTCGATTTGAAATCATCGTTTTGGCCTCCTCGCTGGGCGGCGCAATTCCGCACGCGGCGCTCCAGCAAGCGGGTGATATAATTCCCCGCTGATTATTCCATGACCGAATCCATTTCACGATGGGCGCAAATGGCGGGGACGCACGGTTTGCGTCTCGTGGCCATCGTCGTTCTCGCTCTGATTCTTGTCTGGCTGCTGCGCGCGGCGACCTCGCGCCTCGTCGAGTTCGCGAAGTCGCAAACCCGCATCGCGCAGATGCGCGAAGCCCACACGCGCACGCTGGCCGGAATTCTGTACAGCGCCGGCACCGTGCTGATCGTTGCCGTGGCGTTTCTCGAAGCGCTGCACGAGCTGGGTTTTGAAGTTACGCCCATCGAAGCCGTCGCGGCACTCGCCAGTCTAGCCATCGGCTTCGGTGCGCAGAATTTAGTCAAGGACCTCATCAACGGCTTTTTCATTATTTTCGAGGACCAATTCGTGGTCGGCGATACGATCCGCGCCAATGGAGAAATCGGGCGCGTCGAGCACATCACGCTCCGCCGCACGGTCATCCGCAACGCGCAGGGCGCGCTTGTGACCATGCCCAACGGACTGATCGGCCAGGTCGCCAATCTGAGCCGCGACTGGTCGCAAGCGTTCGTCGACATCACGGTTCCTTCGGGAGAAACGGTTGGCCGCGCCCTCGCGGTTCTCGAAAAAGTATGCGGTGATTTCCGGAACGATGCGGATTGGTCGGCGGCGCTCGTCGATGGCCCGCGCGTCCTCGGCGTCGAGTCTCTGGCGCTCGACGGAACGGTGCTGCGTCTGCAAGTGCGAAGTGCCGCGCTGCGGCAGGATGATGTTTCGCGGGAACTGCGGCGCCGGATCAAGTCGGCATTCGAGCAGGCGCGCATTCTTACTGTGAACACGCAGCCAGTCGAGCTGATCGGCCGTGCCGCCAGCGCTGGATAAGACATTTCGGGCGATAATACGAGAGCCTTTCGGTGGATGAAATTACAAGGAGCGGACGACCATGAGTCAAGTGACGCACGAACAAGCCGAGATGTTGCTGAAACTTTATGATCTGCGCCGGGAAACGAAACTTCGCGAGGCGCGCGCATGGTTCATTGCCAACTTTCACCCGGCATCGTTCGACGAAGTGGGGAAGAACTTCCCGCCGGGCAGCGAGGGAGGCGCGTACATGCGCATGGTCATCGGCTATTGGGACATGTTCGCCAACTTTTCGAATCGCGGCTTGGTGGACGAAGAGATGACCTTCGAGACGAGCGGAGAACAATGGCTCGTGTGGGAGTTGATGAAACCCGTAATCGTGGAATGGCGCGCCGCGTCCAAGAATCCGTTCATGGCCGCCAATCTCGAGGAGCACGCCAAGCGTCTGGAGGCCTGGCGCGAGAAGCGCGCTCCGGGACACAACGAAACGATGCGGCGCATGATTGCGCAAATGACGGGAGCGCATCCTGGCGCGAAATCGAGCACCGCCGGAAACTGAATATTACAGTGGTGATCTACCACCCCGTTGCAACCTTAGCGATGGCCGTATTTCGACTGGAAAATTCCGTTTGCCCAAATCGCTTCTGTGCGGACGCGCGGATCTCGTGCGTGCGCATTTCGTGCGTGCGCACGTCGTCAACGCTCCCAGGCATAAGTCCCTGCCGTTAGTCCTGCACGAATTTTCAGCAGTCCAGTAGCCCACTCAATAGTGCCCCCAAATTAATCCACCAACGATCGTCCCGCTTACACCAGCGAGCGCATGAACGGTGGCACAGGCCGTTTGCGAGGACGCGACATCACTCGATGCGGTACTTGACCGCTCCTACAAGAGCGCTCAGACTCAACTCTTAGGGGATGGTTCTAGTACCAGGTCGAGAGGTTCCGTATTCTGGTTCCGCTTGCGCGAAAAGCTACCTTGGGCCGCCTCGGCGGAAGCTGGAAAGAGATCCCCCTCGATCTTGCAACCGTGACTGTCCAGAGGCTTGGGATTGCTGCAGAGCGCCTATTTAGAGCAACTGATCGCCCTTCAAGGCATCGCCACACTCTTCGTGGTGATTCTCTTCTGGTCACTGTTTCGCTTCCTTCGCAGGCAGGCATTCCTCAAATGGTGGACCTGGGCCTGGGCTGCCTACTTCGCTCATCTCTGCACCGTCGCCGTAATTCCGCTTCTCGGTCCCGGATGGACAGGATCGAAAGCCGCTCTGATTCTGCTTTCCCAAATGATTGGTTTCCTGATGTTTCCATTCCTCGTGAGCGGTGTTTGGAGCCTCGATCAATCCTACAAGAGCGTGCGGTCGAAACAGATCGTTTGCGTGGTTATTGCGGCGCTCGCAGCCGTCCTGTGTTTCGCGGCGGCCTATTCTCTCCGCAATGATTCTTCGATGGAAGGCGCGATGCGCACGGCTCCGCTTCGTCTCATGCTCGGTGTCGTGTTTCTGTATTGCGGCGGCATGTTGCTTCAGCGCTCGCGGCACATCGCGCGGCGGTCCAGTCTGAATGCGGCGTTGTTTTTCATGCTGTACGGTGTCACTCAACTCTCGTATTCCGCCGTCGGACTCCATGTTCTGGTGGGAGCGCGGCTCGGGTTATCCGCTGGCACGCTGCGGTTGGTGGAGTCCTTGCCGGCAGTTTCCGTTCCACTCGACCTCGCCTGGACGCTCGGAATCACGATCGGCGTGGTCTTTCTGCTGCTGGAGGAATACCCGCTCTCTGAAGAAACGCTGTGGGACGTGGGGCGGCGATCGAGTGAGCAATTCGCCGAGCTCGATCTCCTCTATCGCACGGCTCCGATCGGACTCGCCTTCGTCGACCGCGACCTGAAATACCGGCGGGTAAACGATCAGCTTGCGAAATTCCATGGCCGGCCAGCCGCCGATCATATCGGCAAGACATTCGCGGAAGTGATTCCTCGCATGGCACGCGAGTGCGAAGCGCTCGCGCGGCGCGTCCTCGAAACGGGAGAACCCGTCCTGAATCAGGAGGAGCGAGGCGCCACGCACGCACAAAATGACGAACCATATGATTGGCTGGCAAGCTACTTCCCGCTGCGCGTCAGTTCCGGCGAAATCCGCGGCGTGACGCTCGTCGTCCTGGACATCACCAGCCTGAAACAAGCCGAGCGCAACCTCATCATCCAAAAGGCCTATCTCGAGCAGCTCGTTGAATCGGCGCCCGAGGCCGTCGTAATCGTCGATACGAAAAACATCGTCCAGCGGGTCAACCGCGAATTCACAAATCTCTTCGGTTATACGGCCGCGGAGGCGATGCATCGGGATCTCGATGAATTGGTCGTGCCGGAGGACAAGCAGGATGAAGGCAAATGGCTCGACCGCGAAGCCGATCGTGGCGTCAACACGAACCTGGAAACCGTTCGCCGCCGCAAGGATGGGGCGCGGATCGAGGTCTCGCTGCTGGTCGCGCCGGTTCGCGTTGCCGAAGGACAAATCGCGGTGTACTGCATCTACCGCGACATCACCAGCCGCAAGCGCGCCGAGGAGCAACTTCGCGAGAGCGAGGAGCGCTATCGCCGTCTTGTTGACCTCTCTCCGGATGCGATCTGGGTTCAGCGTGACGGTCAAATCGTTTTCGCAAACTCTGCGAGTGCAAAACTTCTCGGCGCGACTTCATTCGAACAGCTGATTGGCAAACGGGTACTCGAAATAACGCATCCCGCGTATCACGAGCTCGTGACCCAACGCATGACAGAACTCCGGGAGGTCGAGCAAAGCGTCCCCTTCCTGGAGGAAAAACTGGTGCGGCTCGACGGAAAAGTGGTCGACGTCGAGATCGCCGCGACCTCGTTCAAATTCGCAAACCAGCATGCCGCACAGGTCATCGTCCACGACCTGACCGAACGCAAGCGTTCCGAGCGCAAGCTGCTGGCGGCCGAAACAAAGTTTCGTCTTCTGGTCGAACAGCTCCCGGCCATTACCTACATGGCGGGCTTCGGAGCAAAAGGAGCCTGGACGTACGTCAGCCCGCAGATCGAAGCGATCCTGGGATTCACACGAGCCGAATGGCTCGCCGATGCAAACCTCTGGTTTTCGCGACTTCATCCGGACGACGCGGCGCAGGCCGTCGCGTTGGAGGAAATTTGCCGCGCGACCGGCGAGCCCTATGCCGCGGAGTACCGACTGAAGGCGCGTGACGGCTCCTATCACTGGTTCACGGACCTCGGGACCGTGGTGCGCGACGCGAGCGGCGCCGTTGAATCGATGCAAGGCGTGCTGATGGATATTACCGAGCGGAAACAGCTCGAAGCGCAGCTGCGTCAGTCCCAGAAAATGGAAGCCATCGGCCAATTGGCCGGGGGAATTGCGCATGACTTCAACAACATCCTGATGGTCGTGCGCGGCCACACGGATTTATTGCTGAACGGCGCCGCGAAAAACCCTCTCGAAAATGCCGCACAGATTCAAAAAGCGGCCGATCGCGCGGCCGCGCTCACGCGGCAGCTCCTGGCCTTCAGCCGCATGCAGGTGCTCCAGCCCGAGATCCTGGACTTGAACGACATCGTCGCTGAGATGGCCGATATGCTGCCTCGGCTCATCAATTCGAATATTCAACTTCTGATCCGGACGGATCCGGAGCTCGGAAGAGTTCGCGCGGATGCCGGGCAAATCGAGCAGGTGATTTTGAACCTTGCCGTTAATGCCCGCGACGCCATGCCTGAAGGCGGGCGGCTGACGATTCGGACCGAGAACACGACGCTCCAGCCGGGAGAGGAGCACCGCTTGCCGGCGGCAGCGGCCGGACGATTTGTTGCGCTAATCGTTCAGGACAGCGGTGAAGGAATGGATGCCGAAACGCAAGCGCGCATCTTCGAGCCATTTTTCACCACCAAGGAAAAAGGGCGTGGGACGGGACTGGGACTCGCGACCGTCTACGGAATCGTGAAACAAAGTGGCGGCTACATCCTGGTGGAAAGCGCTCCAGCGCGAGGCTCAATCTTCAAAATCTATTTGCCGTATGTGGAAGCAAAGGTAAAACCCGCGAGTACGATTCGCACGAGCGAAGTTGCCGCGGCCGGTCGCGCGGAAACGATTCTGCTGGTCGACGACGAGACCGGCATCCGGGAACTCGCTACGGAGTATCTCTCACGCTGTGGTTATACCGTCCTCGCAGCCAGCGACGGATCGGAAGCCAAAAAAATCGCAGAGCAGCATCCGGGCCCGATCCATCTCCTGCTGACGGACACGGTGATGCCCAAGATGGGCGGCCACGAATTGGTAAAAGCAGTGAGTGCCGTCCGGCCTGAAACCAAAGTGATCTATATGTCCGGCTATCTCGAGTATGGCGCGTCAAACGATTTAATGAACGACAGCGGTGCTTTCTACCTGCAGAAGCCGTTTGCCCTCGAGGCCCTCGCCAAAAAAGTCCGCGTCGCTCTCGGATCAAACTGAAATTCAACGGACTCGCTCGGAATTCGGAGTAAGTCCACCGAGCGGAAATTCGCGGGACACCGTGGCCGCGCGATACGCTACCCGCCCCGCCTGAATTAGCGCGTCAACGAAGCAAGCTGCATTTCGCTCACTCGCGCCGGCAAGATTAGTTTGGGCTCGGTCGCACTCTGCACTTCCTCCGCGGTCACGCCCGGCGCAACCTCGCGCAACTGCAGGCCCGCCGGAACGACGTCAATCACCGCGAGATCCGTCACAATGGTCTTTACGCACGCGAGCGCCGTAAGCGGATACGTGCATTTCTTCAAGATCTTCGGTTCGCCGAGCTTGTTGACGTGCTCCATCGTGACGATTAAGTGGCGTGAGCCGACGGCGATATCCATGGCCCCGCCAATCCCGCCCGAAAGTTTCGCACCCGGGATTCTCCAGTTGGCGAGATCGCCGCGCTCGGAAACCTGCAAGCCGCCGAGGACGGCTACATCGAGATGCCCGCCGCGCGTCATCATGTGCGCGTCGACCTGGGAGAAGAACGCCGCGCCGGGACGAATCGTCACCGGCGCCTTCATCGCATCGACGAGATCGTAGTCTTCCTCGCCTTTCGCGGCGCGCGGACCCATTCCCAGAATCCCGTTCTCACTGTGAAAAATGACGTCCACGCCCTTGGGTAGGTACGCTGCAATGAGATTCGGAATTCCCCAGCCGAGATTGACGTAGGCGCCGTCGGGCAATTCCTGCGCCGCCCGTTCGGCGATTTGTTCGCGCGATAGTTTCCGCTCAAGCATCATGCCTGTCTTCCCCAACCACAACAATTCGATCTACGAACACAGACGGTGTGACGATGGCTTCCGGATCGAGCGCGCCCAGCGGCACGATTTCATTCACTTCGACAATGGTGATTTTTCCGGCCGTGGCCATGACCGGATTAAAATTGCGCGCTGCTTTCCGGTACACGAGATTGCCCAGCGGATCGGCGCGAAACGCGCGGATGAACGCATAATCGGCTCCCAGCGCCTTTTCGAGAATGCAGCGGCGGCCGTCGATCACTTTTTCTTCCTTGCCGTTCGCGACTTCAGTTCCCACCCCCACCGGCGAATAAAATGCCGGAATCCCGGCGCCGAAGGCGCGCATGCGTTCACACAGAATTCCCTGCGGCAAAAGCTCGAATTCCAATTCTCCGTTTTCGACTTGTTCCTGGAAATAATTCGATTGCGGACCGGGAAATGCCGCGATGACTTTGCGGATTTGCTTGTTCTTGAAGAGAACGCCGAGCTCGGAATCGCCGGTCCCGCAGTTGTTGCTGATCGCAAACAGATTTCGCGCTCCCTTGCGGCCGACGGCGCGGATCAGCTCGTGCGGAAAACCCGCGCCGCCGAAGCCGCCGAACATCACGCTTGCGCCGTCCGGAACGTCGGCGACCGCAGCGTCCGCCGACGGGTAAATTTTATTTCTCACGCGCCGTTCCTCTGAATGATCTCGCGCGGATCGACTGGGAGATTGGTGCGAGGCGCGCTAGCTCGAATCCCGGCGCGCTCGAGCCAGCGGCCGGTCGAAGCCGGAAGATCATCTCGCGTCGCGAGCGCCTGCAAGTCATCCCAATCGTCCACGTCGAGCTCGAGCCGCTCATTGCGCAGGATGACGCATTCGGCGCCACAGCGCTCGGCCTCGTGCAAATGCTTTGGATAACTGTTCGGGCCGAAATGAGACGCGAAAAGAGCGGGCGGTATGCGCAGCAGAGTGTTCGTGCCCGTCCCGCAGCGCGATGGCACGATCAGCATCGAGGGGGCTGGGCGCGCCTGCGCGAAGATCGCTTCGATATCTTCCGCGCGAATGAGAGGCAAATCGATTGGCACGCGAGCTAACGCCGTCACGCCGCGCTCGGCGCAAATTCGCGAGGCCGCATCCACCGACGCGCTTTCCGATTCCTGCGAGTTCTCGCGCAGCACTTCCCAACCGAAATGGCGCGCCCGGTCGATGGCTGGCTCATAGCTGCTGATCAAGAAAATCCGATCCATTCCGCGCGCCGGTTCGACGGCCGCGCAAAAATCATCGAACATCGCCTCGGCGATGGCGGTGCGATCGCTCTGCGAAAACCACGGCGCGAGCCGCTGCTTCGCTTTCGTCAAATCCTTGACGGGAATCAGGAGTGCTTTCATCTCGATTTGTTCGCGAGCGTTCTGACAGTCGGCGATTCAGGCTCGAGCGGGTGCGGTCTTTTCTTCGAAGCGAGCCATCAAAAATTCGCCGAGCCGCCGTTTGTCCTCGTCGGTCCGCATCACGGTGCCCGTGACCTCGACCGCGACACCTAATTCCTCGATTCTCGGCTTCAAAGCCATATCGCTCGAATCGATCACCATCCGCGAAGCGATGTCCCGATACATGCGCGCCACTCCCAATGCCGACACTTCGTACCCGAGCTCGGCCATCATTTTGTCCGACGGCCCCTTGAGCGACATCCCACCGACAATCGGGCACACCGCAATCACGTCGTCGCGCCGCGCCGCCAGCGCCTCACGAATTCCCGGAATAGCCAGGATCGGTCCGATGCTGATTAACGGGTTGCTCGGGCAGATGACGATTCCGCGAGTCCGCGCGATGGCTTCGAGCACGCCCGGAGCCGGCTTCGCCGATGCGGCACCTTCAAATCGAATGGATTTGACCGGCGGAGCTGCGCGGTGCTTCACGAGATAGTGCTGAAACGGCAGAACGCCATCTGGAGTTTCGATCTGGGTCCGCACGGACTGGTCGCTCATCGGCAGAATTCGCGATGCGACGCCCAGCGCGCGCCGGATTGCATCGGCGCATTGGGAGAGCGATGCGCCGTGGCGAAGCATGTCGCTGCGATGAATGTGCGTGGCGAGATCGCGATCGCCGAGATGGAACCAGGTCTCGCGGCCGTAGCGGCCGAGGAATTCGAGCGACGCGAAGGTATCGCCGTCGATGCCCCAGCCCGCGCTTGCATTCACCACACCCCCGAGAGTGTACGTGACGATGTCGAGGTCCGGGCAAATCGTCAGGCCGTGCATTTCTACGTCATCGCCGGTGTTGACGATGATCGTCAAATCCTCCGGCGCGATGGCGCGCGCAAGCCCCAGCAACAGTTTCGACGCGCCGACTCCGCCCGCAAGTGCGACGAGTTCCATCAGTAGCCCATGCCCGTGTGCGGATGGTGAGCGTCGAGCAGATTCAATTTGGCCTGCGGAGTTATCCCGATCTGCTTTGCTTCTTCGCGCTCGCGCGAAAACACGCGCCGCAGTTTGTACGTCGTCGTTCTTTCAGCAGGGATGCGTCCGATCCGGCGAATCAGCGTGTGGAACTGCTCCGGCGAAACGAACTCGCCATACGTCGCGCCCGCCGATTTCGAAATGCTTTCTTCCATCAATGTGCCGCTGAAATCATTCGCGCCGGCTTCGAGGCATGCCAGCGACTGTTCGAAGCCCATCTTCACCCAGGAAACCTGAATATTGCGAATCAGGCCGTTGAAGAACACCCGGGCCAGCGCATGGACAGCGAGATTTTCACGCAGAGTGAAGCCCGGCCGCGCGCGATCGTGCCGATACAGCCGCGTATCGGAGTGAATGAATCCGAGCGGAACGAATTCGGTGAATCCGCCGGTTTCTTTCTGAATTTCGCGGAGCAGCATCAAGTGGCGCACCCAGTGTGCCGGCGTCTCGACGTGGCCGTACATCATCGTTGATGTGCTTCGAATCCCCAGCTCGTGCGCCGCGCGGACGATTTCGACCCATTGGCTGACTTTCAACTTGTTCGGGCTGAGTGCTCCGCGCACATCATCGTCGAGAATTTCCGCCGCCGTGCCGGGGATCGTGCCAAGGCCGCTCTCCTTCAGCATCACGAGATATTCGCGCAGCGGCATACGGGTTTTGTCGACGCCGTAGGAAATTTCCATCGGCGAAAACGCATGGATGTGCATTCCCGGCAACGCCGCTTTGATGGCGCGCAGGATGTCACGATAGAAAAATCCGTCAAATTCCTTCGGCAAACCACCCTGAATGCATACCTCCGTCGCGCCGGCATCCCACGCCTCGACGGCTTTCGCTACCACCTGCTCGACGGAGAGCGAATAGGCGTCCGGCGCATTCGGCCCGCGACCAAAGCCACAAAACGCGCAACCGACGAAGCAAACATTCGTGAAGTTGATGTTGCGATTGACGACGTAGGTGATTTCATCGCCCACCTGGCGCCGCCGCAATTCATCGGCGGTCCGCGTCAAGGCCGCGAGATCGGCGCCGTCGGCCTGCGCAAGCAAGTACGCTTCGTCAAATCCAAGCTCATAGCCATCGAGACTGCGCTCGAGAGCAGAACGGACGTCGCGGCCGGCTTCGCGCAGAGCGTCCTCGAAAGATTCGTGCGGCGCGGGTATCAAAGAATTTGAAGCCACGGGCTATTCTCCTTGTCTCGCAAAACCATCGGCGGCGGCAAGCTTCTTCAAATGGGGCTGCACCGCTTCATGGACGAACTCGGGGCGATTCACGAATTCGGGATAGATGGCCAGGCGCTCGCGCAAGACGAATCCCGCGTCCGCCGTGCGCGCGCCGAGCGTCGCGATGTGTGGCCACGCCGCTTCGGGATTGATGAAATCCGGCGTGAGTGGTGAAATGCCGCCCCAGTCGTTGATTCCGCCTTCGAGCAGCCGCGGATAATCCGGCGCGTTCAAATTCGGTGGCGCCTGCAAATTAATTTCGCCGCCAAGAAAAAGGCGCGCGACCGCAACCGTTCGCAGCATTTCGTCCATCGAAGGCTCGGGATGGAGCGCCATCGGCGTGGCCCGCTTCGCGCGAAAATTCTGCACAATGACTTCCTGGATGTGGCCGAAGCGTTCGTGCAGATCGCGAATCGCGGCGAGCGAGTCGATGCGTTCTTCCCGCGTTTCGCCGATGCCGATCAGAATCCCGGTCGTGAACGCAATCCGTAGCCGGCCAGCGTCTTCCATCGTGCGCAGACGCTTGCGTGGAGCTTTATCTGGAGCTTGCGCGTGCGTCTGGCCGCGTCCCATCAGCCGCGGGCTCACGTTTTCGAGCATCAATCCCATGCTGGCATTCGAAGTCTTGAGCGCGGCTAGGTCGGTATCACTCATCAGTCCCGGATTCGCGTGCGGAAGCAGCCCCGACTCTGCGAGCGCCAGTCGGCAAACGTCCGCGAGATATTCGAGGGTGCGCTCGAAGCCTCGCGCGCGGAGAAACTCCCGCGCTTCGGGAAAAATGACTTCCGGCTGATCTCCGAGACTGAAGAGCAGCTCTTTGCATCCCGCACGCCGAGCTTTTTCCGCGACCGATAAGACTTCTTCCGGCGTCATGTAGCGTCCGCCGGGCTCATCTGGATCGCGTCGAAAGGTGCAATAGCCGCAGTAGTCCCGGCAAAGTGTTGTCAGTGGAATGAAGGCTTTGCGGGAATAGCTGATGGTGCGGCCTTTGACTCGATTGCGAAGCGAAGACGCCGCTTCGAGCAGCGGGCTCGTCTCGGCCCCTTCAATGAGAAGGAGCGCATCCTCGCGGCTCAGCTTTCCGCCGGACTCGGCATGCGCCAATGCGCGTTCGATGGCGAGTTTGTCGGGTTGAACCGAGGAGGGCAAACTTTTCGAAAGGCTTGCGAGCGTTCCCATCAGCGATGGCCTGAATTCCCGGTGATCTGCGTACCCTGGGGCATTTTCCTACTACCGAAACATATCCTCATGCGGGGGCCGAATCAACTCGCGCGCGCTGCCATTCCCGCGTGGCAGACGCACGCCGCGGATCACCACGACAGGCACCTTCGCCGCCTTCTTCATCACGAGGCCCGCGGCCGCGGCCAGCTCATCTGCGACGGCCAGAATTGTCGCGTTCAACAAATGGCCGCTGGCGTCTTTATTGCCGCGCAAATCTTCGAGGACCGAAAAGCCTGCCGCGCCGATCGCTACGTTGGCAAGACCCAACCGCCACGGCCGCCCAAAAGTGTCGGAAACTATCGTCGCGACGCGCGCGCCGCTCAGTTTCCTCAATCGTTCGCCGAAGCGTCGCGCCGACGCATCCGGATCGAGCGGCAGGCAGGTCACCGATCCGGCACCTACGACGTTCGAACGATCCACTCCCGCATTCGCGCAGACAAAGCCGTGGCGCGTCTCGACGATTAGCGCGCGTTCGCTCATGCGAATAATGCGCCGCGATTCACGCAGGACTACCTCGATGAATCGGGGATCCGTTCGGAGCGTTTTCGCCCAAGTCCGCGCGAGTGCCGACGGCGCGACATCGCGCAACCGCAAAATCCGCCCCTCGGCTTTTGAGAAGATCTTCTGGGCGAGAACGACAACATCGCCGGACTCAATCGAGGCGCCTTCGCGGCGTGCCGCGTCCCAGACCAGCCGCGAGACTTCGTCACCCGGTTTTACTTCCGGCAGCGAATGCAGCCCGAACAATTCAATGCGCTGCTCCCCGGCGCGGTGGCGCGGCTTTGCCCGTTTCATTTCAGCGGACCGATCCCGGTGACGCGGATGCCCGAGCCGGGAACTTTGTGGCGCCGATTCACGCCGATCAGAAACGCGGTCAGCGCTTCGACGACGCGCGCGTTCTCCATCTTTCCGCCGTCGACATAGCGGCAATCCGGAATCGCTTCCACCCAGGGGCGTAACCGCGCGCGCGCCTCGGCGTTATCGCTGCAAACAAAAACGTCACACTCGACCGGCTGATCGACTTCCTGCAGCGCGTGCGCCGATACGTTTTGAAACGCGGCGACGGTGTGCACCGTCTCCGGCAAGTAACGCACCGCCTGCTCCGCCGCCGAACCTGCCCAGAGACCCAGCGTGCGCGTGGGAGCGCCGCCAACGCTCGCTTCGAGCGGCACGGTGCAGTCCACGACGGTCTGGCCCGCGCGGAGTTTCTCGCGAATGGATGCGATCGTGGCGATTTGCGCGGAAAATGGAACGGCAATCACGACCACCCACGCGCGCAGAATGGCCTCTTCATTTGCGAGGCCCTGCACCCGCGCCTGCTCACCGAGCCGCTCGCGAATCTTCTTGGCCGCATCTTCGGCACGCGAAGCCACGCGCGAACCGATGAAAACATCGTGGCCCGCCTTGGCCCAGCGCAACGCAAGCCCGTATCCCAGGTCACCCGTTCCGCCGATTATGGCGATGGAATCATCCGGCATGGCAGGTCGTTAGTCGTCTCCCAATTTCTCGTTGCGTCGTGCCCGCAGATCTCAACCGGAAACACCCGAAAGGGTTTCCGTTGAACGTCGTTGTTCAGAGGGCGAAATTCTCTCACACCAGCGCGATGTATTCTAGGCAGCCGAGCAGGTTTCGCGGAGAAAAAGTGAGCTCGAGCGGACAGAAATCCCGCCCCCGGCATTCGACGGCATGCTCGAATCAATTTACCGGCTTGACGCTGTCCATCAGACCGAAAAATCCTTCCGCCAGGGTGGGATGAATGTAAACGGCGCCTTTCAGAACCGTATACGGCGCGCCGGCCAACATCAACGCCCCGAGAATTTGAACCAGCTCGCCGCCCTCGATCCCCAGAATGCTCGCGCCCAGAATTTTGTCGGTCTGCGCATCCACAATAATCTTCATCAAGCCGGCCGTTTCACCGCGCTCGATCGCGCGCGCCACGTGGCTCATCGGGTAGCTGCCGATTTTCAGCCTCTTTCCCGACGCGCGTGCTTCCTTCTCCGTCATACCCACGCCGCCGAGTTGCGGATCGGTGAAAACGCAGTAGGGCACATAGCGATTGGCGATGCTGAGATTCTTGTCCTCGAAAATATTCGCGAAGAGGATTTGATAGTCATTGTATGAAATATGGGTGAAAGCCGGGCCGCCCTTCACGTCGCCGAGCGCCCAAATTCCCGGAACGTTGGTTTCCAGGTGGTCGTTCACACGGATGAATCCGCGCGCATCCATCGCAACACCAGCTCTATCGAGACCCAGCGCGTTCGTGTTCGGCCGGCGGCCCGTGGCCACCAGCAAATGCGACCCCACGAACTCTTTCGCGCCCGCCGGCGTTTCGACGATAGCCGCGATGCAGCCGTTCCGGCGCGCGATCTGCTTCGTATTTGCGTTCAGGCAAAACTCGATTCCCTCTTCTTCCAGGGCCTTCTGCAATTCCGCAATGATGTCGGGATCTTCACGCGTCAGAAGTTGCGGCCCCTTATGGATAACCGTGACGCGGCTCCCGAACCGGCGAAACATCTGACCGAATTCCACGCCGATGTAGCCGCCGCCAAGCACAATCAAGTGCTCCGGGACTTCCGTCAAATCCATCGCCGTCGCGTTCGTCAAATAGCCGGATTGCTCGATGCCCGGAATTTTTGGGATGCCGGGTCTCGTGCCGCAATCGATGAAAATCCGCTCGCCCTCGATCGTGTCGTCGACCACTGCTACGCGGTGCGCATCCAGAAAACGTGCCTCCACCCTGTAGAGATCGAGATTCGGCCGCTGATCGACGCGCTTCTGCACTCCACCGCGAGATTTTTCAACGATCCGGCGTTTTCGCGCGACCACAGCCGCAAGATCCACACTCACTTCGCTCGCCCGCACGCCCCATTGCGAAGCATGCCGCGCATAGTGCGCCACCTGCGCGCTGGCAATCATCGTTTTTGTCGGTGTGCATCCGGTGTTGACGCACGTCCCGCCCAAGTTCCCTTTTTCGATCAGCGCGACCTTCCATCCGCGATCCACCATTGCAAATGCCAGCGGGTTTCCGCCTTGGCCGGATCCAATCACAATGGCGTCGTATTTTTTCATGAGGTCACTCCTCGCTGGCGGGCCGACGTGCACGCGGCATCTTGCACCCGGACACATCGCGGCACAAGTGCGAGCTTCCGCCAATATGCAGCCAATGTGTCACAAGGAATGTATGGAAACTTAAAGGAAGTCGTTTGCGTAGGTCGTGCGAACCGCTCTAGTGGTTCGCGTTCGTCGCGGGCGGATTCGGCTGCGCCTGGGCGTGCAGCGTCGAGTCTTGCCATCCGCCGCCGAGGGCCTGAATCAGCTGCACGGTTGTGAGCAAACGCATCTCGCGGAGCTGGACCGAGAGCTGTTCGTTGTCGAGGACGGTGCGCTGCGCGTCGATTACTTCGAGATAGTTGGCAAGACCTTCCTTATAGCGTGCGGTCGAGATTTCGGTCGTCCTCTTGGCGGATGCCACGGCTTTGTTCTGCGCCGCTTCCTGTTGTTCGAGCACGCGCAAGCCGGCGAGACCGTCTTCCACTTCCTTGAATCCCGTCAAAACCTGTTCGCGGTAATTCGCGACGGATTCATCATAGGCGGCGCGGGCCCGGGCGAGATTCGCCGAGATTCTTCCGCCGGCATAGAGCGGCTGCGAGGCACTGGCCGCGACGTCCCAGATCGTGCTCGGAAGATTGAAGAGTTGAACGAGATTATCGCTCGAATATCCCAATGTGCCCGTCAAGCTGAGCGACGGGAAATAGGCCGCGCGCGCCACGCCAATCTGCGCGTTGGCTGACGCCATCTGACGCTCGGCTTCGGCGATGTCCGGACGCCGCTCGAGAAGGTCCGAAGGCAAACCGGCGGGAATGGCCGGCGGCTCGAGCCTCCGCGGATCCTCCGGAACGGTGAATTCGGAAGCGGCTTTGCCCGAGAGAAGCGCCAGCGAATGCTCGAATTGGGCGCGCTGGACCCCGAGGCCGGTATACGTGGCTTGCGTTGCGGCCAGAAGCGTCTCCGCTTCGGAAACGTCAAGCCCGCTCGCAACACCCCCCGCATGCCTCGACTGGGTCAGCTCGAGCGCCTTCTGCTGCAAATCAAGATTATCGCGCAGAATCGCACGGTAAGCGTCCACGTAGCGCAGCGAAAGATAATTCTGCGCAATATCCGACTTCAACGTGAGCAAGATGTTCTCGTAGTCCGCCTGACTCGCCTGAGCCTGGGCTCGCGCCGATTCAACCGACCGGCGGACACGACCCCAGAGATCGACTTCGTAGTTCACGTCCAGCGGGAACGTGATCGTATTGGCCGTGTAGGCCGTTGTCGGGAAACCGGGGGGATTCTCGCGTTCGCCGGAGTATCTCTCGCGATAGGCCGACGGATCGATTGTGACCGCAGGAAACAAATCGGCGCGGGTGATTTTGACGGAAGCGCGAGCCTGCATGACCCGCGCCATGGCCGCTTCGAGCGTCGGATTCGCAACCATGGCCTGCGTTTCGATATCGTTCAGTTCCTTATCGCCGAAAGCTTCCCACCAAGTGCCTTTGGAGACAGCGTCGCTGGGTGTCGCGTCCTTCCAGCCCGCTGGGGGCGGTTCCTTGAACGCGGAAGGCACTTCTACGGACGGCCGCTTATAGTTGGGACCGACCGTGCATCCGGCCGCTAAAAGTCCGCAAATCACGAGAGCGAGTTTCGCCGCGCGCTGCACCCGTATCTTCGTAATTACTTGTGTCGTCTCCGGCATGAGTTTTCGCAAGCCGCTACTTCGATTTCCCCGCGGGTACCGCCGTCTGCGTGACTTCCACCGCGTCGCCCTCGGAGATCGAGTCGGGAGGATTCAGAAGGATTGTGTCTCCGGCGTTCAGTCCGGAGAGAACTTCCAGGCTCGAACCAAGATCGCGGCCGAGGTTTATGTCTTGCAGGTGCACCGTGCCCCGGGGAGTCACAATCGCAACCTGCGTCCCCTGCGAGCGGAAGAGCAGCGTATTGCCCGGGATCGTGAGCGGCGGATCAACCAGCTTCAAGTGAAAAAGCACGGTGGCATATGCGCCAGGCAAGATCTCGCCGGTTGGATTGGGAACCTGCACCTCGGTTAACAACGTGCGTGAAGCCAGGTCGATCGCTCCAGACGTGCGCGCGACCTTCCCTGGAAATGTCCGATGCGGATACTCGGGAATCTCGAGTTCGGCCGAGAGTCCGGCCACCATCGAGCGGCTGTAGGACTGTGGAACGGCCACATAAACGCGCAGCAAATTTGTTTGCGCAATGCGGAAGAGCTGCTGCGTATTGCCATTCTGAATCAGCGCGCCGACATCCACGCTTCGCGCGGTGATGATGCCGTTGAACGGAGCTACCACCTCTTTGAACGATTGCAGATCCTTCAGTCGTTGCACGTTCGCCTTGGCCGCAAGCATGTCCGCTTCGCGCGCCTTGTACGCTTCAACATTCTGGTCGACTTCCTGCTGCGAGACGCCGTCGGACTTCAGCAAGTTGACCCAGCGATCCGCCGTCGTTTTCGCCAAATCGAGGTTTGCCTGGGCCTGCTGTTGCGCTGCCTCCATTTGACGCAGTTCCTGATCGATCTCGGGCGTGTCGATGTCCGCCAGCAATTGGCCTTGCTTGACGCGCCCGCCGATGTCCACGTACCACTTTTTCAAGTAGCCGTTGGTCCGCGCGTAAATCGGCGTTTCGAGATAGGCCTGAACGTTGCCCGGCAGGACGATGTCTCCCGCTCCATCGGAAGGCGTGGCATGCACGACGGCCACCGGTATACGCGTGGACTGGCGTGCGCTGGAATTCAACGAGGCCCGGACGCTGCGCCGGCTTTGAATTCCCCAAATCGCCAGTCCTACAAACAACAACAGGACCAGGATGGGAACAACTCGCCACCCGAACCCGGATTTTCGCTGCGGCTCTCTCTGTGATTCAGTATTCTTCGTTGTGGCGTCGTGTTCCATGGCGAATTCTGTAGTGTCCCCTTCTTGTTGGCTTCCATCGCGAGTCCCGGCGGTTGTCGGCAATACTGCTGTTCAAGACCGAAATTCCGCCGGTGGCGTGACTCTACGATTGCTCCTGCAGCAGCGGCGGAGGTTCATCCTCCGCCAGCGCCGGCGTATATCCCTTTCGGCGCATGAAGCTATAAACCACCGGCACAAAGAATAGCGTGCCCACGGTGGCGAACAAAAGCCCGCCGATGACGGCGCGTCCCAGCGGCGCATTCTGTTCGCCGCCCTCACCCAGGCCGAGCGACATCGGCAACATACCAATAATCATTGCCAGAGCGGTCATCAGAATGGGGCGAAGCCGTGTGTGACCGGCCGAAAGAGCCGCCTCCGTGGAATTCTTGCCTTCATCCTGCATCTGAGCGCCGGCAAATGTGACCAGCAGAATGCTATTCGACGTGGCCACTCCGATGCTCATTATGGCGCCCATCAACGAAGGGACGCTCATCGTCGTGCGCGTGATGAACAACATCCAGACGATTCCCGCAAAGGTTCCCGTCAGAGCCGTGATGATGATGAATGGATCGGTCCACGATTGAAAATTGACAACCATGAGCAAATACACAAGCAGGATCGAAAAAATGAGCCCCACTCCCAATCCGAAAAACGCAGTCTGCATCGTCTGTACTTGACCGCGGACGACCACCGTCGTTCCGCGCGGCAATTGCGATTTGAATTGATCCACGACGCGCCGCACGTCGGACGCCACGCCTCCAAGGTCACGATCCTGCGCGGCCGCATAAATGTCGATCACCGGCTGGATATTGTAGTGGTTCACCACGGCCGGACCGACTCCGCGATTGATATTCGCGACGTTGTTCAGAACCTGCGTGGGGTTGTTCCGGGCGATGACCGGGATCGTTTGGAGATCCTGAAGCGTATCGACACGGTACTGCGGCGTCTCCGTGGCGATGCTGTAGGGCACGCCCTGCGGGCTGATCCAGAAGTTCGGCGCGGTCTGAAAACTCGTCGTCAGCGACACCAGCGCGTTGTTGGCCACATCTTGCTGCGTGAATCCGACCGTCTCCGCGCGCGTCCGATCCACATTCACGTTCAATTTCGGCAAATCGAGCGCCTGCTGGATATGCACATCCACGGCCCCGCCGATTTCCTTCAAACTCGGAAGCATTTTTCCGGCCAGCTTATAATCCGCGTCCAAATTTGGCCCCACGAGTTGGATATCGATCGGCGATGGCAGGCCAAAATTGAGAATCTGACTCACGATGTCGGCCGGCTGGAAGAAAAATTCCGTTCCCGGAAATTCCGAAGGCAGAGTTTGCCGCAGCGAGCGCACATAATTCGCTGTGGGTTTGTGATGCTTTTCGTCCAAAGAGATCAGAATCTCCGCGTCAGAAGTGCCGATGACGCCGCTCGTGCTGTATGACAGATTGATTCCGCTATATGGCAGGCCGATGTTGTCGAGAATCCCGGCCAGTTCGTCCGCCGGAATCGTCTTTCGAATCGCATCCTCGACGCGGTCGCACAATGCGGCGGTTTCTTCCACGCGTGTTCCGGTCGGCGCGCGCAGATGCAGCCGAATTTGCCCGGCATCGACGGTCGGAAATAAGTCCGAGCCCAGGAACGGGACCAGAATCATCGACGCCGCGCAAAACGCCAGAAACAACGAACCAAATAGCAGGCGATTATGCAGGCACCAGTCAAGCAGTTCCACATAGCGATCCCGCATGTGCTCGAACCCTTCTTCAAATCTCATGTGGAAGCGCCGGAACGGTCCGATTTGCCGCTCGCCGGATTTCTCCGCCGCTTGTTTCCTCCGCTCGGAGCGAAAGAGAAACAGCACCAGCGTCGGCACAATTGTTCGCGAAAGGAGATACGAAGCCAGCATCGCGAAAACTACAGCTTCCGCCAGCGGACGGAACAGATAGCCCGCGATCCCATTCAGAAATAAAATCGGCACGAAGACAATACAAATGGCGAGCGTGGCGACGAAGGCCGGCACCGCAATTTGCTGCGCGCCGTTCAAAATCGTTTCGTGGAGCGTCTTGCCTTCCGGCAACAATCGATTGATGTTTTCGATTTCGACGGTGGCGTCGTCCACGAGTATACCGACAGCGAGCGCGAGTCCCCCGAGGGTCATGATATTGATCGTCTCGCCGAGCATGCTGAGCACTAACAGTGACGTCAGAATCGACAGCGGAATCGAAATCGCCACAATGACCGTGCTCCGCCAGCTTCCGAGGAAGAGCAGAATCATCAATGCCGTCAGGCCCGCTGCGATAATCGCTTCGCGGACGACGCCATCCACCGCGGCGCGGACGAAGAGCGATTGATCGATCGTCTTCCTCAAATCCAGACCCGGCGGCAGCGTCGCTTCGATTCCCGGCAGCATCTTCGTGATTCCGGAAACGACCGCGAGCGTCGAGTTGTTTCCGTTCTTTAGAACCGTCAGCAGCGCGCCGCGCCGGCCGTCCTGCCGGACGATGTTGGTCTGGAAGGAATTTCCATCGTGGACGTAGGCCACATCGCGCACGTAGACCATCGCGCCGTTGATCATTTTGATGGGAAGATCATTCAGGCCCGGAATATCCTTCAGCGTGCTGTTGAGCTCGACGTTATATTCGCGGTCTCCGATTTTCGATGTGCCTTGCGGCAGAACCAGATTCTGAGTCGAGAGCGTGTTCACTACGTCCGAACCCGAAATTCCCTTTTCGAAAAGCGCCTGAGGATTCAAGTCCACATCCACCTGGCGTTGTTTGCCGCCATAGGGCCATGGAATCGCGGCACCCGGAACCGTTACAAGTTGTGTGCGGATAAAGTTCGTGGCCAGGTCGAACAATTGCCCTTCGGAAAGCGTGGCACTGCTCAACCCGAGCTGCAAAATCGGAACACTCGAAGCGTTGTAGGCAATGACGAGCGGCGGCGTCGTTCCCGGCGGGGCCTGCCTCAAGATGGTTTGGCAAATGGCGGTCACTTGGGCGACCGCGCCTTCAATTCTCACGTGCGGTTGAAAAAAGAGCTTGATGATGGCGATGCCATTGAGCGATGTCGACTCGATATGCTCGATGTCGTTGACCGTCGTCGTCGCCGCTCGCTCCGAATTGCCGGTGAGACGATCGGCCATTTCCTCGGGAGAAAGTCCGGTGTAATTCCAGATGACGCTCACGACAGGAATATTGATGTTTGGAAAAATATCCGTGGGCGTGTTTATGATCGAAACCACGCCCAGAATGACGATCAACATCGATGCGACGACAAATGTATATGGCCGATTGAGTGCGAGTCTTACAATCCACATAGAATCAAAGATGCCGGGCGGATTCTGGCCCTGACGATTTTCCCCCAGAGATTGAGACGAATCTAACTTTTTAGACGTACCGCGCGGCGTCGAGTTTCAAGAACCGTACGCGCTTTTCCAAGCGATACCACGGCTCGCTCGAAGTCTCGAGCGATCGATGGTCAGGCCACACTTCGTGAAATGGACGGCCGTTCAGACTACGGTATTTCCTTCACTGCGCGCCCGACAATTTCTTCCGGATGGCCCAGCCCGTAAATCGCGGCGATGTCGATGCAGTTGACGCCGAGCTCAATGGCGCGTCGTATGGCCGCGACCGAGGCCGCATCGTCCTGCGGTCCCCGCCGAACGCCGAGCCGCCGCCCGCAGCCCATGAACCAAATCCCACAGTCGTGATTTCGAGCCCACTTTTTCCCAGGTTCCTCTTATTCAATTTCCCGGACATATTTCCACTCCTTTTCAATCGGCCGCGCGCCGACCCCGCATATAAAGAGATGAATTGGGGCGGCGGAGGATTCTCGTTCTTGAAACTGCGCCAGGGCAGAAGATCCAAAGCGTTACGATGAAATTGTAAGGACGACTTGAAACTCGGCCGTCCCGCTCATCACTCTCTCGAACGCTTCGTTCACGCGCGCCAGCGGAAACTTTTCGATCATCGGGCGCACGACGCATTACAACTTCGCGACAACGGGTAACGCATGTCGTTTTGTTGCGCCGTTTGAATTCAGCGCGGCGATCCCTCTCCAAACCCCAGACAGTTCCACGAAAATAAACAGCCGGAACTGGGAGTTCCGGTACTCGGAAATCAGTTGGCGCGGCGATGCGGACTGGGTCTATAATTGCGGTACTGAGGCGTCCCCACGTAGGCAGGACGAGGAGATTTTATGTCACTCAATGGATTGCAACGCAGCTTCGTGACCGCGCTTCTCATTGTCGGCGCTGCATCAGTGGCGCACGCGCAAGGGGCCGTCGAGTACGGCACGTTGACCTCGGGCACCGCGTCTGCCGTCTCGTCGGTGAAGCCCACGTTTCCGACGATCGATTTGGCGGGCGCAATGGGAAACTCGGGACCAGCGCCATCGTCATCGCCGTCGGCATCGCCTTCGCCAGCGCCCGCGCCCGGCGCCGCTTCCGCGCATTTGGTCGCCGGAGCCGCTGAAGCCGCCGCTGCCACGAATCGCAAAACCATTGAAGGTCATGCCGGGCCCGATGCGGGGCAGGTCACGCTACATTCCACGCCCGATCACGCCCAAGTGTGGATTGATGGACAGTATGTCGGCGCGACACCACTCGACCTGAAGCTCGCTCCAGGCCATCACAAAGTGCTGATGCACGCTGCAGATCGGCTAGACGCGACTCAGGACGTCGAACTGGCCGCGAAGCAGGTTCAGCCGGTTGCTGTCTCGCTCAAGCCGCGTTATCAGAACCAGGTTTCCATCAGCTGGCCAAGTCACAACTGACGACTGGGCCCTTCGCTCCAACCGTTCCGTGAGCCGGGAATTTTTTCGGGAACGGTCACTCCAGCTCGATTACACTTTTATCCGGCGTCGATCATCAGACAGCCCATTTGCGCTTTCGACCGCACTCCAATCAACAAGCCGGTGGAAATCCTGGCCCCGTTGTGGATAATGACCTGTCGCGGATTCTGGACACGTTGCAGAAAATCGCAGCGGAGTGTCCGTCGCTGATCTCCCGACTAGGAATCCGGAACTGAGTTGATGGCCAAGGCACACCAAGGCTCGAAGACCACGGACGCGCGCGCCTTCCCGCACGCCATGCTCCGGGAAATTTACGAGCAGCCTCGGGCCATCTGCGAAACGATTCGCCGGAACGTCGACGGCGACACCATCTTTCCGGGTGCGCTGCAACCCATCGAGAACGCGCTCTTCGCCTTCAAGAAAATCATCATCGCGGCCAGCGGCTCAAGCCGCCACGCAGGCCTCGCCGGCGAGATCATGATGGAAGACCTCGCCGGCGTCGCGGTCGACGTTGAGTACGCGAGCGAGTATTGCTATCGATCGACCCACGCCGGAGCTGACCCGATCGTCCTCGTGATCACGCAGTCGGGCGAAACGGCGGATACGATTGCAGCACAACGCGAGGCGTTGAACCGTGGCGCGAAGACGGTCGCAATTTCAAACGTCGCCGATTCCACCATCGCTCGCGAGGCCAGCGCCGCTTTGCATACGTACGCCGGACTCGAAAAGGCCGTGCCCGCAACCAAAAGCTTCACAGCACAATTGACGCTCCTCTACCTCTTTGCGTTATTTCTTGCTCGCAAGCGCGGCCGCATGACTTCCGAAGTCACGCGCACGCATCTGAATTCCCTTGCCGAAGTGCCGGTTGGAATCGAAAACTCTCTGGCCGCATGGGATGCTCAGGCAGCCGAGTGCGCACAGCTGTTTCAAAAAGCGCGAGCTCTCTTGTTCCTGGGCCGCGGCGTCCACTATGCCATCGCGCGCGAAGGCGCCCTTAAGCTCAAGGAAATCTCCTACGTACAGGCGGAAGGGATGCCGGCCGGCGAGCTTCGCCACGGCCCGAACGCGCTCGTCGATGAAAAACTTCCCGTCGTCGTCCTCGCCACCCGCGACGCTGCCGATCCCGACTCGATGCTGCGTTACCAAAAAACTCTGGCGACACTCGAATATGTCAAGAGCCGCGGCGGAAAGTCGATCGCGATTGCCACCGAAGGCGATCGCGACGTCCTCGCGCTGGCCCATCGCACAATCTTTGTTCCTCTCGCTCCGGAGCTTCTGCTTCCGATCCTCGAAGTCGTCCCGCTGCAGCTCTTCTCCTATCATTTCGCCGTATTGAACGGCAGCGATGTCGACAATCCGCGCAATCTCGTCAAGGCTGTTATCACAGAATAGTCTTTCGATTTTTGCGGCTGTATCGGGCAAGTATCATTTTTCACGGATAGAAATGAAGAAGAGCGATGCGAGTGTCGCGCGGACTTATCCGCGGCCACGTGATGCATCGGCGCGGCCGCATTCACGCAACTAACGAAACCTTCGGATATGAAGTGTGTGCCGTCCCGATCGGTACAAGCCCAGCACGTAAATCGTTGGCTTGCCCTTCGTCGAGTAAATGAGCTGGCGCATGCGAAGCAGCGGCGAATTTCGCGGGACGCCAAGGAGTTCTGCCGTTCTCGCGTCCGCGTCGGTGACGTCAATCTCCTCGTCTGCATACGCGAGTTCGATTCCATAGTTGCGCTCGAGCAGCGTGAATAGCGAGCTCCGTTCGAGCGAGCCATTCACCAGTCCCGGAAATTCCTCGGCCGATAGGTAGCAGGCTTCCAATGCGAACGGTTCATCTCCCGCCTGGCGGACGCGCTCCACTTTCACCAGCTTGGCTGTGGCTGGAAGGGAAAGCCGCGCGGCGATCTCGTGCTCTTTGTTGAGAATGCCGGAAAAAACGATTTTCGAGCGCGCGGACAACCCGCGGCTCGCCATTTGCTCGGTATAGCTCATCAGCTTGTTGAAGTGGATCTTTGGCGGCGCCACAAATGTGCCTGCGCCATGCCGGCGCTCGACCAATCCTTCACGCGCAAGATCGGCAAGCGCATGGCGCGCGGTCATCAGGCTGACCTTGTGCGCCTTCGCTAATTCGCGCTCGGAATGAACAATATCGCCGGGCATCAACTTGCCCGATTCGATGCGTTCGCGAATGGCTAATTGAATTCTCTTGTAGGCCGGTTCGGCATCCCGTCCCGTTTGTCTGTGGTGCCCGGCTTGTGCGTGGTGCCCGGTTTGTCCGTGGTGATTGTTCCGCGTCATGAGTGCTCCGCGCGAGCGACTATTGTGTTGTAAGGATACTTCAGTCCTACAGCCGCGAGAACAGTAAATCGCCTCGCGTTTCATCATGTGCTATAGAGCTTCATTCAACCCGCCATCAGGCTGTATCGGCAGAAATTCACAGCTTATGACGCATCTCTAATTCTACTTTGGGAGCCGGAAGTTAGTGCTATATAGCTTGTTCCATGGACCGGGATTGTGGGGCGCGTGCCAATCCGCTGCAGCGGGAGGTGCGTCATTCGCCGACAGGCCCGATTGCGTGCCCGGCGTTTCGCAATATGGCAACAACTCGTCGCCTCCAGCCTAAATGAAACAGAGGTCGCCAGTAAATTTCATGAAAAATATGAACGCCATTTACCCGCTTTGGCTCATTACGATTGTCAAGTTCCGGCGATTCGATCGCGATCGCGCACGTCTCCTGTTTCACGGAGCCGCGCGGCGGCATACTCCGGAGTAAAGTCGCGTTGCGGTGTGCCCAGCAGTTCAAATCCAACCATGAACTTCCGAACTGTCGCGGACCGCAACAGCGGCGGGTAGTAGTGAGCGTGCAGATGCCATTCCGGATGAGATTGCCGGTCCGTCGGATGTTGATGGAAACCCATCGAATACGGAAAGGACACGTCAAACAGGTTGTCGTACCCGCTCGTCGTTCGGCTCAGAATCTGGCCAAGAAAAGATCGCTCATGGCTGGATAACTCATCGAGCGCGCCCACATGTCGTTTACTTAATAAAAGTGTTTCGAATGGCCAGACCGCCCAAAACGGCACGAGCACGACGAACGCATCATTCTGCCAGACGATCCTCTCCTGGAGATTCAACTCGATTTGTAAGTAGTCGCAAAGCAGGCACGAGCTACGAGCGCTATGATACTCAGAAAACGAGCTGCTCTCTTTCGCCGGCACGTTCGGCAAACTGGCGGTTGCCCAGATTTGGCAATGGGGATGCGGATTGCTGGCGCCCATCAGTTCCCCGCGGTTCTCGAAAATTTGCACGTAGTGTACCCACGGAATCTTCGCGAGCGAGTTCGACTCAGCAATCAGGGCATCCACGACCGCGCCCAACTCTTCCCCGGACATTCTCGAAATCGTCAAATCATGGCGAGGCGAAAAGCAGACAACCCGGCACATGCCCGGCTCGCTGCGCGCCTCCAGGAGCGGCGCTTTGCCCATTGTGATTTCAGGTGCGTTGGGAAGAAGAGCGGGAAAGTCGTTATCGAAAGAAAAGATCGATGGGTACGGAGGATTGCGAGCTCCACTCGCCCGATTATTTCCGGGACATAGATAGCACGATGGATCGTAAGCCGGTTGCTTCTCAGTTGGTGCATCCTCGACTTTGCCAAGCCACGGCCGCTCGGTACGGTGAGGAGAAACCAGCACCCACTCCTTAACGAGCGGATTGAAACGCACGTGCGATACGTTCTGAATGCGTTTGCCGTCCTCGCTCAGTTTATGTGGCTCGTTCATCGGCTCGCGTAAGACGTCTCGGAAAATGCGAAGTGTTCAAGAAACACCAGGAAACGCTCCTTCGATCGCGACGCCCTCGTAATCTCCTACTCGATGGAATCCAAGCCAACTGCCCGGACAACCTGGGCGCCATCCGATGGTTCGCAGATATAAATGTTGGGCTGAAGGCCGGTCGCCGAGTGGTATGCCTTCGCAACGCGATTCTGGAACTGTGTCGCGTAAGCGGCGTCGACGAGGTTCACCGTGCAACCGCCGAAGCCGGCTCCGGTCATGCGGGCTCCGCGAATTCCCTTCTGCTGCAGCGCGAATTCCACCATAAGGTCCAGCTCGAAGCAACTGACCTCAAAGTCGTCGCGCAGGCTGCGGTGCGACTCGGCCATTAAGCTCCCCAGCAATTGCGTTGAGCCGCTTCGGAGGGCCGACGCTGCCTTGAGCACCCGGTCATTCTCGGTGATTACGTGGCGGCAACGCTTGTACATTGTGCTCGTTAATACGTCCCGCCGCTTTTCCAGTTCTGCCACCGACACGTCGCGAAGCGCGCGAATGTTGGGCAGAACCTGAGCGAGTCTTTTCACTCCCTCTTCACATTCCTCCCTCCGCGCGTTGTAAGCGCTCGTCCCAAGATCGCGCCGGATCGTCGTGTCGCAGATGACGATACGCATCGCATTTGGAACAGGAATGAAATCGTACTCGAGTGATCGGCAATCGAGAAACAACGCGCAACCTAACCGCCCGTGCGCGGAAACGAACTGATCCATAATTCCGCAGCGCATCCCGATGAATTCGTTTTCGGCAGTCTGGCACATCAGGGCCAGATTCGTGCGGTCGACCTGGTGGCCCGACAACTCCGAAAGGGCCAAGCCAACGCAGACTTCCACGGCAGCTGACGAACTGAGCCCGATGCCGAGTGGAACTTCGCCGCGAACATAAAGGTTCGCTCCCGGCAAGTGGTACCCGGATCGTTGAAGCGCCCATACCATCCCCACCGCGTAATCGAACCACTTGCCTTGAGCGCGCAATTGCCCGTCGTCAAGGCTCATCTCGAACAATTCGCCAAAATTCTCGGAGAAGATTACCAGCTTGCGGTCGGGTCGTGAGCCAATCGCAGCCCAGCAGGAAAGTTCAATCGCAGCGGGCATCACGAAGCCGCCATTGTAGTCGGTGTGCTCGCCGATCAAATTCACGCGACCCGGCGCACGAATGACTCGTGAATCACCCTGAAAAAGAGTTCTGAATTTCTCTCGCAGTTCCCGCACTTTATCCATGAAGCTTTCCAGTCACGTTTTTGAACTGTGGGGCGCTCTCGAATCTTCTCAGATTCGCCGCGTGGGCGCGGAGAAATCCTCCTGCCGCGATTCGCGCCCATGTCACGTTACAGCCGACCTCCATAGAGGATGGCAGCGGAGTTCTATTGTTCTAGGCGAAATGAAGAGTACGAAGGAGCCAGACGGAGTAGTGGAAGCCGTCAACCGACTGAAAGCACAGGTGAAACTTTGGAGGCGCGGGTGGGAGTCGAACCCACGAATGGAGGTTTTGCAGACCTCTCCCTTAGGCCACTTGGGTACCGCGCCGTATCTTCAAGTATATCGAAACCATTTCGATTCCACATCGCAAACCGCGCTACAGCAGACGTGCGCGCTCGAATCCCTGCTGGGCGCGCGCGGCGAAACGCCGCTAGTAGATGCGCAATTCGAATGGCATCCGCGCCTGCAGCGGCTCGTATGTCGCGGTCAGCCGCCGGACGGTTTCTTCGATAGTCATCGCCTGCGCCGATTCATCCCTTTGCCGCTCGAGCAGCATCTGGAAGAACGTTTTCTCTTCCGGGAAGCGGACGATGTGAACGGAGCGACGCTCCGGAATATGCGCGAGCTGCTTCGCCACCGCGATGGCACGGTCGAGGCCGCCGAGTTCATCGACCAGACCCAAATCTTTGGCCTGCTCGCCAGTCCAAACGCGGCCTTTGCCGATCTTGTCCACCGCCTCCACGCTCATGTTCCGGCCCGCGGCCACACCCTTTGTGAAGTTCGCGTAGACGTCCTGCAGCGACTTCTCAAACGCTGCTCGCTGCGCGGGCGTGAAATTCTGCTGCGCCGAATAAAACGTGGCATTGTCGCTCGTCGCGACGTAATCCGTGCTCAGTCCAAGCATGCTGTACAATCCCGACACATTCAGCTTCCCGCCGAGCACGCCGATCGACGCCGTGATCGTATTCGGATCGGCGACGATCTTGTCCGCTGACATCGCGATCCAATATCCGCCCGACGCCGCCACGTCCGACATCGAAATCACGATCGGTTTTACGCCCTTCGTGAGCTGCACCTCGCGCCGAATCACTTCACTCGCCACCGCCGAGCCGCCGCCGGAATCAATCCGCAGGACGATCGCCTTGATTCCGGAATCCTCCCGCGCTTTGCGCAGATCGGCCGCCACCGAATCTCCTCCCATGATGAATCCGCCGCCGGGCGAGTTCCCTGACTCGCCCGATACGATCAAACCGGTCGCGTGCACCACGGCGATTCGCGTTCTCCCGCTGTTCTTCACTTGCGAGCGGTAGTGCGACATTTTGACTGGATGCCAACCTCCGGTCTTCGTGCGCACAAAATCCTGCACCTGATCCCAATACGCCAGCCGGTCCACGAGCTTATTCGCAATCGCGTCGTCGGACGAGAACGGCCCCTGCTCGACCAATTTCTCGAATGCCGCGCGATCCACTTTCCGCGCCTCGGAAACCTCGGTGAGGTACTGATTGTAAATGCTGTGCAATAGCGAGTCCACTTCTTCGTGGTGCGCCGGCGTGAATTTTTTCTCGGTGAGCTGATTCGACGCAGTCTTGAATTCGGCGATATGATAGAAGTCGGGAACGATCTTCAGCTTGTCGAGGGTACCGCGCAGAAACGTCGCCTCCGCCATCATGCCCTTGATTCCCACCTGTGCCGTCGGCACCAGCCAGACCTTGTCGCACGCGCTGGCCACGTAATATTCCAGGTTTCCCATTCCGTCGCCGCCGAGGTAACAGATGCTCGGCTTCCCGCTCTCCCGGAATCCCAGAATGTGCGCGCGGATTTCTTCCAGCTTGCCCCAGCCAGTCGCGAGCGGCGAAAGCCTCACGATCAGTGCTTCGATGTGCGGATCGTTTTTCGCGGTATCGATCTCGTCGACATAATCATGCATGACCGGCTGCACGTCGCCGTTCAACGCCGAGAGGAGATCCATCGGCCGCTGCTCTTCGATATCGCCGCCGACGTCGAGCAGTAGCACGGATTTTGACGCCACGCGGGCCCGCGTCGAAGCCACCATGATCCCGATAATAATGACCGCCACAACCGCAAGAATAATCAGCGCTCGCCGTTTGCCCCACGTCATGACACCACCTCCGTCGCACACCGTAGTTCGGGAAACTCAAGATAGCACCCGCCAGTGCAAAATTCCAACCACCTCCAGCTTCGCCAGACGCGCACTCCCGGCGTTCACACGTTCGCTTTGGTTTCAGTGAGCCGGCGGCTGCGGCAGGCTCTGGTGGTAGGAGTTCTTCCGGAAGTCGAACTCGGTGACGTAGCCGAGCGGATCCGTGAATCGACTTCCCGTGAGCGTGGCCTTAGTCGGATACGTATAATCGAATTGGAGCACGCGCCCGTCGGCAAGCTTTTCCCCGACGACGTCGCCGGTCGCGTTATATTCGTTGGCCAAAATCGCCTTGCCTGATGAGTCGAGCGCGCTGAGCATCTGACCCTGATCGTCGTAGGTGTAAGATTCCTCCGAGCCTGAATTGTCCTTCGTATGAATGAGACGGCCGCGTGCGTCATAGGTGTATCGCATGCTACGCCCGCGCGAATCGGTGATTTGCTCGATATGATGACCCGAGTCATATTCGAACTTCAGCCAGTCCCCCGACGGCGCCGTCACGCTCAGCAGGTCTCCAGCGCCGTTCCTTTCCATGCTGTACTCTTTGCCGTTCGGATCGATCATCCCCGTAAGCACCGTCACCGCATCACCGCGCGCCTTGGGACGATACGGAAACAGATAGGTCCAACCGTCGGCCGTGCGAAGATGCCAGGTGTTCCAAACGTACCTCAACGTTGCACGTGGGAACCTGAAATGACCGCCGGAGTCTGCCTCTTCGTAGAGGTTTATTCCGAGCGCGGGTTTGAAATGAATTCGCGATCCAGCTTCAGTGATTAAATCGAGCCACTTTCCTTCCTCGCCGACGATGAAGACATTGAGAGAATGATTGGCCCCGATCCCGAACGCCCTCGAGTAGTTATCCTGAGTCCGGTACGCGCGCACGAGATCGATAGCCGGCGATTCTTCAAAATGAAAATCCATCCGGCGCTCGATCATCAGGTGAAGTTCCAGGTTGGCCTGAAAAATCTCTTCCGATGTGTCGTCCCTCGGTTCATTCGGTCCGTCGAATTCCCAGCGCGGTGGATGCGGCGGCGCAAAAATCGCGGTTACGATCGGCTCGCCCTGAATGTCAGTGGATGTCCACTTTCCTTGTGCGCCGACGATGTTCTCAGTCATCAAATCCAAGTTGTCGGCGGACGTGCGATTCAATGCAAGCACGCTGGTGTAGTCATCGCTCTGAGGCAGATGAAATCCGAGAATCAAGATATTCTTGGTGATCACCTTTTGAAGCCGCGCCGCGAGAACCACGCGATTTTCGGCCGCATCGAAGTCAGAGGATTTGAGACGTGCTGCTGAAATGACGCCGTCGTTCCCGTTTCGGAAGTTGACGGCGAAGTCCCAATCGTGCCCGCGAATAAATATGTCGCGGTTCGTCACCCCAAGAAGAACAACGTAGGGGTCGCCGGCCAGTGCGGCCTGCTGCTGCCGCATGAATTTCACCAATTCTTCCGCGACTGCCTGCCTACGAGATTGGTCCATCACGCTCGAATCGAGCGGAATGACCGGAAGAACCTGAACGTCAATTCCGAGTTTCGATTTGTAATATTGCGGAGCCCAATCCAGCGAATAATCGCCGGGCGGGTCCAACGGCACCAGGTAAACTTTCGAATCTGGCGGCGGCAAAAGCGGCTCATGCTTCGGCGGCGGCGTCAGATCGATCGGCGCGTCCCCCGAACTCGGAAAGAAAACGAGTTTTGAATACTCCCACGACGTACCAATTCGGTTTGCAACGCCACAGAGCGCCCCCTCCCCTCGCGGCCCCTTAATGCCGGCACTCCATCTCGCGAAGGCGGTCTCGAAGTTTTTGCCGGCAATTCCGGCCGGATCTCCCGCTTGATCAATCGGCTGTCCGATCGCCGCTCGAAGCTTCGGCGAGTCTCGCGCGATGATGAGCGCCTCATCGCTCGCCGCTCGAAGGTCCGCTGGAGATCGCACGATGACAAACGCCCGATTGTTCGCCCGCCTCGCGATCTCGGCAGAGTACGCTCGCCGGAACATCCGGACCGCGATCACAGCGAGGACAATGATGCAAATGACGAGTGCTAGAACAAGACTGATTACAATCTTCTCGATGCGGTACGACGGATTCGCTGTTTGAAATCCCAAACCGCACTGGTTGCAGAAGGCGCCGCCCGGCGCGCGTTCCGCCCCGCATGCAGGACAATTCATGCTCATTAAATAATATGCAGAGAGGAATGATGGAATGGTAAGAGGAGAAAAAGCGGCTATCTCTACACTGCGTGCGAAGAGCCGAAGCTGTCGCGGCCGAAACTCCGCGCCTCAGCGCCCACGATTTTACGCGCGAGTCTCGACCTGAGCCTCCCGCAAGAACCGCGCCGCTTCCTCCGGCGGCGTCGGATTGATGTAGAAACCCGTGCCCCACTCGAATCCCGCCACCTTCGTCAACTTCGGCATCATCTCGATGTGCCAATGATAGTGGTCGTTGGTTTCCTCGCCGATCGGCGATGTGTGTACCACATAATTGTACGAGGGCTTCGACAGCACGGAATCGAGCCGCGCGAGAAACTCGCGGAGCAGCCGAGCGAGGCTTCCGTACATCGGGCTGGGCATGTTTTCGAACGCCGAGCTGTGTTGCCGCGGCAGAATCCACGTCTCGAACGGAAACCGCGGCGCATAGGGCGCGAGCGCGATAAAGTGATCGTTCTCTTGAATGACTCGCGTTCCCGTCTCGACTTCCTGGCGGATCATGTCGCAGAAAATGCAGCGTTCTTTTTCGTCGTAGTAACGCTTCGAGTTGTCCACTTCCTCGCGCACGCGTTTCGGCACAATCGGCAGCGCGATGAGCTGCGAATGCGTGTGCTCGAGCGACGCGCCGGCCGGCTCTCCATGATTCTTGAACAGCAGAATGTAGCGAAACCGCTTGTCGTTCTTTAGATCGACGACGCGATCGCGATACGCCCACAGAACCTCTTCCACCGATCGATCGGGAAGCATCGCCATGGTGCTGTTGTGATCGGGCGTCTCGATGATCACCTCATGCGCGCCGATTCCGTTCATGCGGTCAAACAACCCTTCGCCTTCGCGGTCGAGTCCGCCTTCGATTCCCAGCGCCGGAAATTTATTCGGCACCACGCGCACCGTCCAACCCGGCGTGTCGCGGCCGCTGCCGTTCCTCCCGTACGCCAGAATTTCCGGAGGCGTCTTTCCCTCATTCCCGGGACAGAATGGACAAAAGCCCTTCCCCTTGATTTCCACGCTCTCGCGAACAAAATCGCTCGGACGCTTTCCGCGTTCCGTCGAAATAATTACCCATCGGCCCGTGATCGGGTCCTTGCGCAGCTCAGGCAAAACGCCCTCCCCGTGGTCCGAACAAAATCATTCCGCGTCCCGCCATGCGGGACGGCCAACATTATTACGGAACAGGCTGGACAGAAGATGATTCTACTACGCGCAGCCGCGAAATCAGAAGATTGCTCGATGATTGTGGCGCCCGCCACGCCGCATGCGATCCCGGCGCTGCGATCTCACGCGAAGCTCTGCGATAATCCGCCGACCGCCGCTACGACCGCGGCGTGAACGCATCCTTATGCAATCGCACCACCGGCTTCTGTCCGCGCCGCGATTCGATGGCCAGCACGTCAAATCGGCACTTCGCTTCCGGAACACGCGAGTCCGCGAGAAATCGCCGCGCCATCCGCGTCAAGTTGCGCCGCTTCGCCAGGTTGACGGCATCCTCGGGCAAACCTATTTCTTTGTCGGCCGCCGTCCGCGTCTTCACTTCGATGAACGCCAGCACCGCTCCGTCGTATCCGACCAGGTCGACCTCGCCCTTCATTCCGGGCGCGGTGAAATTTCGCGCGATCATCACGTAGCCGTGCCGTCGCAAATACCAATACGCAAATGTCTCGCCGCGAATTCCCGTCCCACGCGCCCGGCCCTTTCGCCCGGCTGCTTCGCGTCCATCGGACGCCTCATCGCTTAGCCCCTTCCGCGATGCCAGGCTCACCAATCCATAGATCATGCGGGCGAAGATCGGCATGGCTACTTCACAACCTCGAACGTAAATTGCATCACCTTGCCGCGAATCACATAGCTCAAATACGCCTCCCAGAATCGCCGGAACCATCGCGCGTGATTCACAAGCAACTCCAGCCCCACCATCCGCCACACCCGCAGCAGTTTCAGGTCGAGCCGCCGCTCGCGCAGCCGCGCGCGTGTGTACCACATCTCGCTCCCGTGCAATCCATCCGCATAAAAGTAATGGAAAGAATCGCTGCTCAGATGCCGGCGGTGCGTCGGGTCCGTATACGAAGAAACATCCGTGTAATGCGGCGTGACCACGAAAATCGTTCCGCCCGCGCGCGTCACGCGATGCATTTCCTCCATCGTCGCGATCGCATCTTCCACGTGCTCGATGACGTGAATCGCGCGCACTTCATCAAACGAGTTGTCGCGAAACGGCAGCCGGCCCCGATCCAGATGGCACAACACATCGGCCGCGGTTTCCGGATTCATATCCACGCCAATTGCGCCTGGATATTTTGACGGCCCGCAGCCAACGTCGAGAATGCGCGGCAAACTTTCCTCCGCAAGCAGTGGAATGCCGAATCGCGCGCCCATTCTAACAGGCGAAGTAGGCGAAGTCGTGGCTGGTCTGGGCAGCGTAGCCGGCCAAAGTCTAATAGCCCGGGCAATAGGCGAAACCTGCTGCGTCCACTCAACTTCACAAATGCACGCGTCGAGCGTCCGGATCGCGAACTGCGCTTGCCCATCTTCGATAATCCTTCAAATTTGGCGCGCGTCAATCGATGGGGCGTCAGTCGTGGCTTAAAGGCTGTGCGTAATAGCCCTGGCGGGTCCGCGCGGTTAGCCCGGGCTTGGCGAGCTTGATTTCCAGGCGGTGGTATTCGTCCTGCTTCTTGGCCGCAGGCGGATCAAACGTGATCTCGTAGTACGGTGCGGCATCGGCAAGGCATTGTTGCAGGAGTTCGGCAATATCGTTAGTGCGATTGAGAGCGAGACCGCCGCTTTGAATTGCAAGCACCTGGAGCCCCATATCCCCCATATAGACCTGGCTGGCTTTGCTAACGCCCTTGATGAACTCCTCGTAATACGAGCTGCGGTTGACAGACTCGACGGCGCCGAGAGGATCTACGCTATAGAGAGTGACCCGCGACTGCCGGAGCTGCGTCGAGAAACTGACAATATTCTCGAAGACCTGCTCTTGCTGTTTCGAGCCCATTTCGGTGTCCGGCCCGGACATGAGAGGCCAGCCGGGCGAAACCCACAGCATGAGCTTGCGACCGGGGCGCGGAGTCTCGCTCGAAATCAGCTGACGCAGCGTCTGGAGGGAAAGCTGCAATCGCTCGGCCTCGCCATAGTAGCCGGCGGAGTTGCCGATCGCGCGGAGGCCCACATCGGCCCGATCCAGCGACGCACTCAGCACGTTGCCGTCTCTCGAGAAGTTCGCCAGAATCTCCATACCTTTTCCCGTGAATGCGGTCACGGCGATTGGATAAGCGAGGCGGCCTCCTTCTTCACGAAGAAATTTATCGATCTCTGTCCGTTCGAAGGCGACGTGATCGAAATTCGTGTTGATCGCGTCGATCACGATGATCACCTCAAGCCGAGCCTCGCGCCCGGACACAGCCTTGAATGACGTTATCGCCTGCGGCGCTTTGTCATCGAGTAGTGTGAAATCCTGTTGCTGAAGATCGGGAACTGGCAGCCCGGACTTCGGCGTGACCACGACGTCAAGGTGAATCGTAGTGTTCCCAGCTTCAGCCGGTGGACTACTCTGTTGCGAGGAAGCTGCTCCGGCGCACAAGGCTGCCGCCAGCAATAAACAGCCGACACGTGCGTTGTTGTACATGACCGCCGCTCCTTTGCGCAATCGCCCGGCCTTTCTCTCGAAACCCCATCCGCATCAAGGAGCAAGGTTGAGCTTGTGCAGCACCGTTACATACCGCGGATCGCCGTGCAGGGGGTCTAAAATTGGGGGGCGTATATAATTCGGAAGCAAGTCATCGTCGTTCGCGGCGCATTTTTCCAGCCACTCGATCGCCTTATCATGGTCGCCCAGTTGCGTCCACGCAATCACTTGAAAGATCCTCTCATTAACCCCTTCTCCCAAAGTTTCTGATCTCTGCCGGGCAACCTCCAGAACGCCGCGCCAATATCCATCTTTTCCTGGCTGGAATTTAATCGTGTTGAATTCCGATGGATTGAGTAGCGATATCTGACGTGCGTCTTCGAATTGTCCTTGAATTTCGTACCAATCTTGCAGTCGCGCGCGTGTGATCGTAAATTTTGGGTCCAGGGCCAACGTCTGATCCAGTTGCACCTTCGCCTCCGGATATCGTCTTGCCATCGTCAGGGCTCCTCCATAATTCGCGGCGATGGCAAGTGACCCGGGCTCTAATTCGAGCGCTCGTTGCATTTCCCGAACGGCCTCGTCGGATCGCTTTTGGGGCACCAGAACCGAATAGCTGTAGAAATAGTGGCTCGACGCGTCCTTGGGGTCCAGGCTCATCGCCTGTTTGAATTCCCTCTCGGCCCCATCCCAATCATAATGTGCCGCGTATACGGAGCCCATCGCCCCGTGCGCGACGCCCAGATTCGGCGCTAGTTCCAGCGCCCGCTTCGCCGCCGTTTCCGCGAGAGGCACCGCTTCTTTCGCTTGCAGCGTCCCATAACCACTCGCAACCGTGTACGCGTCCGACAAACCCACGTACGCCAGCGCGTAGTTCGGATCGATGGCAATGGCCTGCTGGAAACAATCGATGCTGCGCCGCACATTTTCTCTCGTCCGCTGGTTCCAGTAGAAGCGTCCCTTCAGGTACAACTCGTAGGCTTCCGAATTTGTCGTCGTGCCCAGGCTCATCAGCTCTTTTTCCTGGTGCGTGACTTGCGTTTGTAATTTGCCCATCATGTCGCTGACAATTTCGTTCTGCAGCGCCGCGACATCCGATGAATTGCGCGTATAGCGCTCTCCCCAGATCTGCGACCCGTCCGACACATTCATAAGATCTGTCTGCACCGCAATCTCATCGCCGCGGCGAGTAATGCGGCCCGTCAGCACCCCCTGAACTTGCAGCTCCTTTCCAATCTGCTGTGGGTCGTCTTCCTTGTTCTTGTAACGAAACACTGTGCTGCGTGCGAGCACCCGCAATTCCGGCAATTGGGCCAATCGATTGATGATGTCCTCGGTCAATCCATCGCTCAAGAATTCGCCCTCGGGATTTCCTGTAGCGTTTACAAACGGTAGAACCGCGATTGATTGCACGGATGCGCTCGCGCGCCCGCGAAACCACCACCATCCGGCCGCCGCAAGCAGCATTACCGCCAGCCCCGCAATCGCTACCACGGCCCATTTCTTCTTCGCGAATTGCGTGGCCGCCGGATAATCCGTCGCGCTTACCGCCGCCGTGTGCCCCGACGCGCTGTCCCGTTGCAACCGCTTCAAATCACTGCGCATCTCCGCCGCCGTCTGGTACCGCAGATCGCGGTCTTTCTCGAGTGCTTTCGTGATGATGCGATCCAATTCCGCAGGCATTTCGGGATTCAAACGCAGCGCCTGCACTGGCACGCGATTCAAGAGCCCTTCGAAAATGACCGCGGTCGTCTCTCCGCGGAACGGCTGCGTCCCCGTGCTCATTTCATAGAGCACGACTCCAAAACTGAAGAGATCGCTTCGTCCATCCAGTTCTTTTCCTCGCGCCTGTTCGGGGGACATGTACGCGACCGTGCCCAGCGCCGTTCCCGGACTGGTCAAATGGTCTGCGTCCAGTCCCGCTGTTGCGCCGGAATCATGCGTGCCAAAGCCGCCACCTGGCCTCTCCAGCTTGGCCAGGCCGAAATCCAAAATCTTGGCGTGCCCGCGCTTCGTCACGAAAATATTGGCAGGCTTGATGTCGCGATGCGTGATCCCCTGCGCGTGAGCGGCGTCCAGCGCGTCCGCAATTTCCGTTGCCAAAGTTAGCGTCATATCAAGTTCAAATGCCTGGCCTCGAATCGCATGTTTGAGAGTCTGTCCATCAAGATATTCCATGGCGATGAATGGTTGGCTGTGAGCTTCGCCCACTTCATAGATCGTGCAGATGTTCGGATGGTTGAGTGCCGAGGCTGCTCGCGCTTCGCGCCGGAATCTTTCCAGCGCCTGCGCGTCATTCGCAACCTCGGATGGTAGAAACTTAAGTGCTACCCGCCGGCCAAGCGTCGTGTCTTCGGCTTCATACACTACGCCCATGCCCCCGCCGCCCAGTTTCGCAACGACGCGGTAATGCGAAATGGTTTGACCGATCAGAGAGGAGGGTTCCGGCATTCGGCGCTCATCTTAAGATTTTCTCGAACGCCAAGTCAACGAAGGCCGGCGCGCCTCCGCGCCGGCCGCAATTCGACGGGAAATCTACAGCGCCCGCTCGACTTCCGAAATGCACGCGTCCAGCGTTTCGATCGCGAACGCCGCCTGTCTTTCATCGATCATCAATGGCGGCGCAATCCGAATCGAATTCTCGCCTGCCCCGAGAATCAGCAAACCTTTCTCGAACGCCAGCTGTACGACGCGATTCCGGAGTTCCGGCGCCTTCTCTCTTGTCTTCTGATTCCGGACGAACTCGATGCCGATCATCAGTCCGCGTCCGCGAATATCGCCGACGGCCTTGTGGCGTTCCCGCCAGTTTGCGATTTGCCCGAAGATGAATTCGCCCATCTTCCGCGCATTTTCGATGTACTCCCGCTCGAGCAAATTGATCGTCGCAAGCGACGCCGCGATGCACACCGGATTCCCGCCAAACGTCGACGCGTGCGCGCCCGGTTTCCAGTTCATCACTTCGGCGCGCGCGATCATCGCGCTCAGCGGCATGCCCGAAGCTATCCCCTTCGCCGTGCAGATAATGTCCGGCTCGAGGCCCGCATGGTCCCCGGCCCACCACTTCCCCGTGCGTCCCATTCCCGACTGCACTTCGTCGCACACCAGCAATATGCCGTGCTTCCGGCAAATCCTTTGCAGCTCTCGCAAAAATTCCACTGGTGCCGGGTTGTAGCCGCCTTCCCCCTGAATCGGCTCGACGAAAATCGCCGCAACCTCCTCGGGGTCTGCGAGCCGCTTGAAAATTTCATTCTCGAGATATCCCAGACAGTCCGCCACCGTCGTTTCCAGATGAATTCCATGCGAGCCGCGATAGATGTTCGGGTACGGCATGTGGATGACGCCCGCCAGCAGTGCGCCGAATCCCTTGCGCTGCACCGCCTTGCTCGACGTCAGCGAGAGTGCGCCCATCGTCCGGCCGTGAAAGCTGCCGTAAAATGCGATGACCTTGTCACGGCGCGTGTGATATCGCGCGAGCTTCAGCGCTGCTTCGATGGCTTCCGTTCCCGAGTTGCCGAAGTACACTTTCTTGGCGCTCTTCCCCGGCGCAATCGACGCCAGCTTCTGCGCCAATTCCACCAGGCTCGGATAATAAAAATCCGTCCCTGACATGTGGATTAATTCCGCCGCCTGCTTTTGAATCGCGGCGACAACTTCCGGATGGCAGTGCCCCGTCGCAACCACCGCGATTCCCGCGGCAAAATCGAGAAAAGTGTTTCCGTCCACATCCTCGATTAACGCGCCGCGCCCACGCTTGGCCACCAGCGGATAATCTCGCGTGTACGACGGCGAAACGTACTGGCTGTCCAGCTCAACAATCTTCTTCGCCTTCGGTCCAGGCAGCGCGGTCACCAGATGCGGCAAATTCTTTTCCAATACTTGTGATCCTGGCATGGGTTCCTCCCAAAAGTGGATTTTCGGCTCGCGCAATCCGTCCATGGCGCGCGCTCCGGGTATTGCTGGGGGAGGAAATGAAATTAATCGACGCTGAAAAGGCTGGGGCGTTCGCTCGAAGGCAAACTGTGCAGCGGGCACGGATTGAAGTAGCGGGAATTCACTTGCGTTTCCAGCGGACGCCGCCGTCTTTGGCATCCTCCAGGATTATACCATTGTCCGAAAGCTTCTGGCGGATCTCATCGGCGCGCTTGAAGTTGCGCAGCCGCCGCGCTTCCTGCCGGTCGTTCACCAGCGCTTCGATCTCGGCGTCTACGATTCCGACTGATTTCACCGCCAGGCCCAGCGCTTCGAGCTTTTCGTCGTCTCGATCGTCCAGCACGCCGAGAACGCGATCGAATTTCTTCAGCGCGCCGGTGACCAGCGGCACATCGGCGGCGTGAAATTCGCCGCGATCGATCAGCGTGTTCGCGTCCCGCACGAGATCGAAAACCGCCGCGAGCGCCTGCGCCGTATTTAAATCGTCGGAGAGGCCCTCGTCGAATGCCGCTTCCGCCGCTAGCACGCGTTCGGCGACCGCATTCGTCCCTCCCCTCGGAAATTTACCCGTCTCGATCCGCGAGATGAAATTTCGCAGCCGCTCGATCGAACTCGCCGCCTGCTGCAATCCATCCATCGTGAAATTCAGCTGCCGTCGATACGGCACCGACAAAAGCAAAAACCGGATTGACGAAGGACGATGGCCCTTCGCCAGCAAATCGCGCAGCGTATAAAAATTGCCGAGCGACTTCGACATCTTCTCGCCATCTACGATCAAATGTTCCGCGTGCAGCCAGATCCGCACGAACTTTTTCCCCGTCGCCGCTTCGCTCTGCGCGATTTCGTTCTCGTGATGCGGAAACGCGAGATCGATTCCACCGGTATGAATGTCCAGCGTATCGCCCAGATATCTCATCGCCATCGCGGAGCATTCGATGTGCCAGCCTGGACGCCCGGGCCCGATCGGCGTTTCCCAGAAATGTTCACCCGGCTTCGGCGCCTTCCACAGCGCGAAATCGCGGGCATCATTTTTTTCGTAGCGGTCCACGTCCACGCGCGCGCCTGCTTGAATTCCCGTCATGTCGATATGTGAGAGTTTTCCGTACGAAGGAAATTTCGAGATGCGATAATAAATCGATCCGTCGCTGTTGTACGTGTACGTTTTTTTCTGCAGCCGCTCGATCAATCCGACCATGTCGTCGATGTGATCTGTCGCGCGAACGATCTTCTCCGGCACTTCCAGGCTCAGCGCATTCATGTCCTCGAGAAACGCCTTCACGTATTTTTCGGTGTACTCGCGAATTCCAATTCCGGCCGCCGCGGCGTTTTGAATGATGCGGTCGTCGACATCGGTCAGATTCATTACGTGATTCAATTTGTATCCGCGCGATCCGAGAAATCTTCGCAGCACATCTTGAAAAACAAATGTCCGGAAATTTCCGATGTGCGCGTAGTCGTAGACCGTCGGCCCGCACGAATAAATCCGCACTTCGCCCGCGCGGAGCGGCTCGAGCGGTTCCTTGCCGTTTGTCATCGTGTTGTAAAGTAAAATTTCGCTCATGCTCCGGCCATCGGCGCGGCTCTCAACAGCAATGTAAATCGTTGATTCTACCGGCGCTGCCACCGAGTGGCAAACGCTGAATCGCAAATTGTAAGAAACGCGAAGGCTAATGCGTGCGCGCGGCGCAGCGCCCTGCTCTTTCGCAACCTTGACTCAGCAGCTAGCCGCCGCGACGCCTGCCTTTGGGCGAGTCCCTGCGGCGCGGCTGCCCGCTGCAATTCAGGCGCTGCGGTGATAGAATCCGCGCGAATTCCACCCAAGCAAGCGAATCATGATTCGGCGAGCGCGGGCGCATCCTCTCGCGCAGAATAAGGAGCAACTATGGGATTGCTTTGGACGCTCATCATCGGCGCAGTTGCGGGCTGGCTCGCGGGCCTGCTTGTGAAGGGCCGCGGCTTCGGCATCATCGTGGACATCATCGTCGGAATTGTCGGCGCATTTCTTGGCGGCTGGATTTTTGGGTTGCTCGGCATGGAAGCGTACGGCCTCATCGGGCGGCTGGCCGTGTCGGTCGTCGGAGCTGTGATTTTGCTCGTCATCATCAAAGCCATCAAGAAAGCTTGATCGCGAATTGCTGTTTGCAACTCGCAATTCGCTCTTCGGGTCGAATTTCGGCCCGGCCTTGCAACTTCGCGGGGCGCGGCAAGTGGCGCCCCGGCAACCCCTCGCTTACGCCGCCGCTCGCCGTGTGAGCCGCCTCTCCGCCAGCAACACGCCCGCGCCCAGTAAATTCGCGCCAAGAATTACCGCGACTGTTTTCAGCGTGTACGCCGTCCGGCTCTCCACATCGATAATCGGGAAAATCGACAGCGCCACAAATAGCAACGTCACCAAAAACCCGGATGCCGCCGCCGCGCGCAGCCACACGCTCACGTTCAGTTTCTCGCGCCGGAATCCCGCGAGCGGCAGAGCAAACATCACCAGATACGCCAGGCCGTAGCAGGTGAACGCGCAGACCTGCAAGAGCTCGAACGCTTCCTGTTCCCGCGCGCCGGCCAGCACTGCGAGCGCGACGCCCACCGTCATCGCGCCGGCAAACAGAATTGAATTCACCGGCGTCTTGCGCCGCGGATGGAGACGCGTGAACCATTCCGGCAGCAATTTGTCCCAGCCCGCCACCATCGGAAGCCGCGCATTGGCGCTGAAGCTCAGATTGTACGTCGCGAGATAATTGCAAAGAAGCAGCAGGATCGCGATCGGCGCGACTTCACGAACGACCCCGAGCGATGCGAGTCCGATACTCAGCGCCTGCGGAATCGGGCCGATCACGTTCACATCTTCCGGCCGCACGAACGAAAGTATCGCTCCCGTCCCGAAAATGTAGAGAAGCGCGATGACCGGCGCGGTGATGACGACGGATCGCGCTAGAGTCCGGCCCGGATTTCGGCACTCGCCACCGAAGATCGCTATGTACTCGAATCCGGAGAGGGCGCCAAAAGTCATCTTGCTGAATACGCTCAGATGAAACAGCGAGAACCGCGGCATCACGAGAGAAAACCCGCGATTCGGGAGCGCGCCGCCGCGCATCGCATTCGCAATCGGCAACGCGATTAGAACGGCGAGGCTTCCGAGCGTCACCACGCTGCCGAAATTATTCACCCACTTTCCAACGCCCAGCCCCAACAGCGAAACGATCATCAACGCCGCGACAATCGCGACGGTCGCGACGCCGATGGCTACTTTGCTCGCTCCCAGCCACGCGAGCGCCGGCCCCGCCGCGTAGGCCACGTAAGTCGTCGCCAGCAAACCGATCCCCGCAACCATGAGGACGACGTAGAGCCACAAGTTCCACGCCACCATGAATCCCGTGGCATCGCCAAATCCCAACCGCGCCCACTGATACAGTCCTCCTTCGAGAGGAATCAATCGATTCAAGTGCGAAACGACGATCGCCTGCGGAATAAAAAACAGGGCGATCGCCAGCAGCCAAAAGACCACGTGCGAGGCTCCGGCCTTCACCGCTGTTCCGAAAAAATCCGGCACGACGATGAAAAGAATCTGCGCGAGGACGATGTCCGCCATGCCGAGCTCGCGGCGCAGACCTGCGCTCTGCGCTTCGACTCGCGCTTCCGCTGCCGCCAATGGAATCGCTGTACTCATCGGTCATCCGCCTCGCAACAATTCGAAGCGAATCGCCTTCCGCTGCCCCTCAATTTTGTGACGATTGGAATTCTGGAACTGAATTGCTTTGAACAGGTTCGCTTTTCGCGACTGTGAGCCGTGTGACTCCTAGAAATCTTTAATTCCCATCAGCCGACAGCCGGGCGCACTCGTCACGTCTTTTTCACGGCCCGGCGTTTCCTGATCCCGAAATTACCGGGCCGAAAATGCCGCTGAGCGAACCTAACATAGTTTTCTGGCGAATCAAGATTGAGCGTGATGTGGACGCTCGATACGCGCGCGGCTCCAGAGCAGCGCGATCGCTTGACTCACATTTCCGGGATGCACTCTTTTCAGCGAAACTTCGGGTGCTATCCTGTGCTCTGACGATTGGGGGCTCATCCATGAAAAACGCGGTATCGCTTCTTGTTTTCCTGGTTTGTGTTTCGATTCCCGCACGCGCGCAGCAGCCGAAATCTCTCTTTTACATGACGCGCGACCCGAACTCCGTCCGCTCGTTCCTGGCGCACGCCGACAAAATCGATACGCTCGTCCCGGCCTGGTACGTGGTGGATGGGACCGGGCTGGTTTCCGGCGGGCCCAACCCGCTGGTGATGGAGACCGCGCGGCAGGCTCATGTCCCGGTGATGCCCATCGTGGCCAATGAAGGGTTCGTTCAGGAAGATTTTCACAAGCTGCTTGGCAATCTCGCCGGCTACCGCCAGATGTTTGCGCAGCTCGTCAACGCCTGCAAGAATTTCGGCTACGCCGGAATCCAGTTCGACTTCGAAAACGTGAATTGGACTGACCGCGACGCGTTCTCGGCGATGGTCGCCGAAGCCGCTTCGGTCTTCCACGCGCAGAACCTCAAGCTCACCATCGCCACCGTCCCGAACGCTCCCGGAGCCGCCGGAGAAACCGGCTACTCGGCCTGGATCTACGAGAACTGGCGCGGAGCTTACGATCTCGCAGCACTGGCGAAGTCCGTCGATCTCATCTGCCTGATGACTTACGATCAGCATACGCGGTTGACGCCGCCGGGTCCGGTGGCCGGTTGGCCGTGGACCGTGAGCAATCTCGAATACGCGCTCCAATTTGTGCCGCGTGAGAAACTTTCGCTCGGCATCCCGGTGTACGGATACCATTGGTTCGCCGCCGCGCCCGCGAAGCCCAACGAAAAACCCAGCCTCCCCGCCGAATATATTTCCACCCCCGACGCGCTCGATCTCGCGCGCGCCTACGGCGGCCAGATTGAATGGGACGCTACGGATTGCACCGCCTGGTTCTATTTCTACCGCGCCGACGAGCGCGAGTGGATTTTCTACACCGACGTGCGTGCGTTCCGCGAGCGCTACACACTGGCGAAAGACCGGCATCTCGAGGGATTTTGCTCGTGGGTTCTCGGGACCGAAGATCCCGGCATATGGGATTTGCTGCCGTCGCATAAGTGACCTCCGCGCGCGGCGTCGCGGGGGCTTTCGGTTCGTGATTCGCGCAAGCTCTCGCGCGAGTTGCAGAACATCGGTTTTGGAAGCGAGTGGACGGGACCTGAAAAAACAACGAAAGAAGCGACGACGCTGTGGCGCAAGCTGCAGGAAGAGATCGGAGAAGTTCGAGACAAGCTGATTTTGCTGACGATCTCGGTGGTCGTTTTTGTCGCTGCGTTGGGGTGCCTGACTCTCGCGGAGCTATGGCGGCACAACCGGTACCGAAGGGACGTGATGCCGGCAGTCGGATCCGTCGTGACAGTCGGCGGACTGGTTCTGGCGATCTGCAGCGATCCGGTAAGCGCCCCGTATTTCGGGGCAGCGTTCGCGCTTTTCATTGCATTCGGCTTCGTCGGGACTTATCTAGCTCCTTACATCGCGGGATTCGCGGAACGCGTTTCGATTCGAATGAGCTTTCTCACGCCGGAGGAGCTCGAAGAAAGCGTCAAAGAAGAAGAGGAAACTCCCCATCCCGGTGACAATCTCGTCATGGAAGGCCTCAGAGAAACGCAAAATGCAGTGAGGGGCGATCAAAGCAAGCAATTGCCGTTTCTCCGCTTCAATCTCGGAGTGTCAGAGTTTGCGGTGGGAAATTTCGCGGGCGCGACTGACGCCTACAAGAACGCCTTGGCCACCGCATCCGCCGAGAATTTGGAGGACGGCCTGGCCGTCGCAAGCATCAACGACCTCGAAGTTTTCCTTCACTACTGCCCGGGGATTCGCAGCGCGGACGACTGCAAAAAAGTTCGAGATATGTCGGACGATTTGAAGCAGCAGTTCGTAACCGCCGCGTGGCCCGTCCCGAAAACGAATTCCAATTCAGGCGATCCTCGGCCGCGCATCCGGGATCTTTGGCTGGTCGCGAATCCCGCGGGGCTTGGATGGCGTGCGAAGCTCGACAAATTTTAATGAAGGCCAGGATGCTCTCACCGTCCTTTGGTACAAATACGAACCGAAATGGGACCTCTGGCGCGGATTGCCCGATCTTTCCCGCGAGGTTGATTTCAAGACCACGCAAAAAGATTCCGAGGGCAACACTCACGAATTTCGTTCGTATCTCGCCGCGACGGGCCAGCAAAGTTGCGCGCAAGGCGGCGATTACAAAGCCGAGTTCTACATGAACGGCAAGCGTGTGAACCTCCAGCCTCCCCCTCACGTTTCCATGAAGTCTTCGTCCTTTTCGGCCGCGATATTTCGCGATCTGAACGTAAGCTTGTGCCATCCGGACGATTGGGACGTTCGCATGCGCAACAAACTGGCTGACCAATTCATGGGCGCCGGCTACAAGGACAAGGCGAGTTCGAAGGGAATTTTCGCCTTCGAATATTATTTCCCGCGTGTAAGTCTCGACGAATCGGCGAAACGCAGCTTCGCCTTGCTCTCGATGAAAGGCCTGGACGCCGAGAATTTGCATTTCCGCATCGCGGACAACGAGCCCAACACCTGCCTCATGTATCCCATCGACCAAACCGTGCTGCACCTGAAATCGGAGGACAATTCCGTCATGGCTCTCGCTTGAATCTGGGCCTCTTCCGAGGGAATCGTGCACGTGGGAGTGGCGCTGCACAGAAGGCAGCTCAACGACGGCGCAAGTGGCGAAGATGTCCTCGGCCCGCAGACAGAGGAATGCAACGCGCTGAGGTCGATGCGCGAGATTTCCAGCGCGTACTGAACCCTCCGCTCGTCTCGTGAATTTCGAAGGTCCTTCCCAGATCCGGGCTCAAGCGAGCCTCGGTCTCAGCCGCGCCCGCCACGTACCGCGCGCTGAAGGAGGCGTTTCGACCACCATGCGTAAGTGTCCGAAATTACACCACATGCAGGGTTTGGCTTTACACACGCTACCACTCATGCTATCTTCCTCTCCCGTAACCGCCACTCGCATGCGCCAGGCGGCAGGGCCACGGACCATAGACCCTCCAAACTTTTTGTCTCGGAATACCTCTGTCTCAAAACATAAGTCTTTGTTTCTCTTGAGGTTGCATCGAAGAGAGCAAAGCCAAATTGAGGGTGCGCGTGCTTAAACTGCGTAAGGTCGAGCTGTTGGGTTTCAAGTCGTTCTGCGAGAAAACGCAGATCACATTCAGCGGTACGGGGATCACCTGCATCGTCGGTCCCAATGGCTGCGGCAAATCGAACATTGTGGATGCCATTTCCTGGGTGCTTGGCGAGCAAAGCCACAAGCTTCTTCGCGCCGAGCGCATGTCGGACTGCATCTTCAACGGCACCGCGAAGCGTCCGCCGCTTGGAATGTCGGAAGTGACGCTGACGCTCGTCGATCCCGAACTCTCGGAAGCTGCGGCGAAAGTCCTTGATATGCCGGCAGGCGATTTGCCAGAGAGCGGGGACGACGGCGCGCTGGAATTGATCGCCGCCAGCGACGACGGGACCGTTGGAATTGATAACGCCGAAGCCGAAACTCACGCGACAGCCACGGCGCAGAACGAATCGGCCGAATCCGCCGCTGAAGGTTTCGCGACGCTCGGCGAAAGTGGCGTTGCCGCGCGATTCCGCAAGAAACGCGCCGCGCACAAGCCCGTCCACGCGCCGAAACCCGGCGAAGTCGTCATTGGCCGCCGGCTCTATCGCTCGGGGCAAAGCGAATATCTGATCAACGGTCGGAGCGCCCGTCTGCGCGACGTTCAAGAGATTTTCATGGGAATGGGCCTCGGCCCCGATTCTTACGCCATCATCGAACAGGGCCGCATCGGGCAGATTTTGAACTCCCGGCCCATGGATCGCCGCGCGATCATCGAAGAGGCCGCGGGCATCACCATGTACAAGACCAAGCGGCGCCTGGCCGAAGCGAAGCTCGAAGCGTCGCGCGGAAATCTCTCGCGCGTGAACGACATTCTCGTCGAAGTGGAAAAACAGCTTGCGTCGCTGAAGCGGCAAGCTTCGAAGGCGCGGCGCTACGCGGAATTGCGCGAACAGATGCGCGGCGCGCTGCGAATCGTTCTCGCGAGCAAGGCGCAGCGGCTCGATTCCGAAGCGGAGCGGCTCGAGCGGACGCTGCGCGAAATGTCGGCCGCCGAGGCCGATGCGGCGCGTTCGCTGCACGAACTCGAGAGCGAGCAGGAGCGGCTCAGCGCGCGCAACTATGAGCTCGAGACCGAGCTGCGTCAGACCCAAAATCTTCTGGGCCAGGCGGCGCTGGATCTGGATCGCGCGGAAAATCGCATTACCTTTAATCAGGAACAGGCGCGACAGATCGAAATGCGTTGCGCGCGCGTCCGGCTTGAAATCGAGCAGGCCGAAAGCGAAGCCGCCGAGCTTGAGAGTCGCATGCGCGCGCACGGAGAGGCAGTCGCCGAACTGCGCACGAATACCGCGGCACTCGAAGCCGCGCTGCGCGATGCCGCCGCATCCGCCGGCCGCGATGCCGACGAGCAGAAAAATCTCGAAGCGCGAATCGAAGAGCTGCGCCAGGCGGATGCTCGATTCAGCGAAGAATCCGTCCGCAGCCACGCGGAGGCGATTCAAGCGAACGAAGCGGTCGCGCGCGTCGCATCGATTGAATCGCAGCGCGCCGCCGTGCTGGCCGCGCTCGAGAGCGAACACGCCGCGCAAGCAGAGAAAACGCGAGCCAGCGACGCACGTTCGTTTTACGCCGAGCTTCACTCGCAAGAGCTGGGCGTGGCCGTGCGCGAGGCCCAAACACGCTTTGCCGAGCTCCGCCGCTCGCATCAGGAAACGAGTCATGCCTTCGAATCGACGCGCGAAGCGCTCTCCGCGGCGCGCGCCCGCCGGTCTTCGCTGACGCAGATTCTCGAAGAGCGCGCGTATTCCGCTGACGCGGTGCAGAAGCTCTTCGCGACGAGCGGCAGCGGAACCACAGGTTTTCGCGCAGTCGGCTTGCTCGCCGATTACGCGGAAGTGGAAGAGAAACATGAGAGCGCGGTCGAGCAGTTCCTGCGCGAAGAACTCGAATACGTTGTCGTCGAAACATTCGATCACGCCCGCGCAGGCGTCGCGCTGTTGCGCGACGAAATGGGCGGCCGGGCCACCTTCTTCGTGGACTCCCTGCGCAGCCTCAACATCGCGGCAAACGAGGCGCCGGATATTCTTCCCGCCACAGACGGAGTAGTGGCGCGGCTCGATCGTCTCGTTGAATTCCGCGATCCGCTCGGTCCGGCGGCGAAGCAGTTCCTTTCGAAGCTCGAAGGTGCGTATCTGGTCGAAAATGCGGCGCTCGCCGAGCAATTGGCCCATGCCTATCCGCAGCTTTATTTCCTTACGCTCGAAGGCACCTGCTACCACGGCCGCATGGTTTCCGGCGGACGCGCGAGCGACGCGGGCCCGTTGGCGCTGAAGCGCGAGTTGCGAATGCAGGAAACGGAGGCGGCGCGTCTGGAAGCCGGCGCGGCAAAGACGCAGACGCAAATCCAGCATCTTGAGTCGGAAATTACGCGCGGCGAAGAATGGCTCGCCGTGACTTTGGCGCAGCATGTGGAAGCGGAAAAAGAATTCGTCGGTGCGACGCACCAGCGCGATCAGGCCCACACTGAGCTAGGCCGGGTCGCCGAACAGCGGGCCGCTTGCCTCGCCGAAATTACGGCGCTGCGCGCCGAAGCGGATGGAGCTCGCGAGCGCGCCAATGGCGCGGAGATGCGGCACGTCGATGCGCAGCAATCGCGCGCCGCGTCGGAAGCCGAATCTCTCGCCGCGACCGAACTTCTTGCCCGGATGCGCGAAAATTCGGCGACACAACAGGAACAGCTCACGCGCCAGCGCGAGGATTTCGCCACCATGTCCGAGCGCCTTGCCAGCGCGGAAACGATCGCGCAGCGCATTTCGGCGGAAACTGAACAGGCCCGCGCGCGCTCTTCCAGCCTGAGCGAGCAACATGCCGCGCTCGTCACCGAACGCACGCAGCTCGAATCCAGCACCGCCGAGTTGGCGAACCAGGCCGAGAATCTCCGCGCCGAGAAATTCCGGATCGAAGAGCGTCAAGCGGGGCTCGAACGCGAATGGGAAGACGCCCGCAAGCGTACGGCGCACCTCGATGACACGCTGCGCGGCCGGCGCCAATCCCTCGACGAACAGCGCGCGCAACGCAGCCAGTGCGAGATCGAGAAGGCGCGCAATGATTCCGACCGCGAGTATCTGCGCCAGACCTGCATCGCCGAGCTCAACGCACAGCCCGAGGAATTGATCGGCCTCGAGCCAAATCTTCTCGTTGGCGAAGAGCTCACCGCGGCGGAAACGAACTTCAATGAGATGAAGGCCCGCGTCGAAGCGATGGGCCCGGTCAATATGATGGCGCTTGAGGAATATCAGGAGTGCGAGCAGCGCGACACTTTCCTCGGCCGCGAGCGCGATGACCTAGTCGAATCCATCCAGAACACGCAGCAGGCGATCTCCGAGCTCGATCAAATTTCGCGCGAGAAATTCGAGCACGCGTTCACGGCGATCAATGCGAGTTTCGCGGTCGCATTCACGACGCTTTTTGGCGGCGGGACGGGCGAAATGCGCCTGACGGAGCCCGACAGCTCGGGCGAATCCGGAATCGACATCGTGGCGCAGCCTCCGGGCAAGCGGCTACAAAATATTCTGTTGCTCTCGGGCGGCGAGAAGGCGCTGACGGCGCTCGCGCTCCTGATCGCCGTCTTCCGTTACCAGCCGAGCCCGTTCTGCATCCTGGATGAGGTTGACGCGCCGCTCGACGAAGCCAACGTCGGCCGCTTCAACAAACTCCTGCAAGACATGGGCGAGCAGACGCAGTTCATCGTCGTCACGCACAACCGCAAGACCATGGAGATGGGCTCGGTGCTTTACGGCGTGACGATGCAAGAGCCCGGCGTATCGAAGCTCGTTTCCGTGCGCTGGGACGAAGCCGCGGAGATCGCGGACCAGAATTCCGCGCGCGCGGCAACCAACGCGGCTTAACAGACTCTAAGTGCGCGGCGAGGTTTGCATCTCCGCTGCGCACTTTTCATTTCATTTTTCTTCTCGGTTGACATCCCCGGCTCGTGCGCTAGAATGTCGGCCTTCCTACAAGGAAAACAATTTCATGGCTTCGTACCAAATGGCGCCTGCAATTTCGCAAACATCTTTCTCGGGACTCAAACTTCGCGGCCGCGGAAAAGTTCGCGATCTTTACGATGTTGGAGACAAACTGCTAATCGTCGCGACCGACCGGCTTTCGGCGTTCGATGTGGTTCTTCCGACGCCGATTCCCGATAAGGGCAAGGTTCTGACGCAGCTTTCGCTGTTCTGGTTCGAGAAGTTGAGCGGCATCGTTCCCTCGCATGTGCTGGCGGCCGGCAATTTTTCGGGCGAGCTCGCGCCTTTCGCGGCCGAACTGGAAGGCAGGTCGATGCTCGTGCGAAGGACGGAGCCGATTCCCATCGAGTGCGTGGTCCGCGGCTATCTTTCCGGGTCCGGCTGGAAGGATTATCAGAAGACCGGCGCGGTTTGCGGCATCGCGCTGCAAAAGGGGCTTGTGGAATCCTCGAAGCTGCCCGAGCCGATCTTCACGCCGTCGACCAAGGCGACGTCCGGCCACGATGAAAACATTTCTTTCGCCGAAGCGGCGTCCCGCATTGGCGAGGATCTCGCGAAGAGCATTCGCGAGATCTCGATCGAGATCTACACGCGCGCGTCCGAGTATGCGGCTGAGCGGGGGATCATCATCGCCGACACCAAATTCGAGTTCGGACTCGCGAACGGCCAGTTGATCTGGATCGATGAGGCGCTGACGCCGGATTCCTCGCGCTTTTGGCCCGCTAGCGAGTATCAGCCGGGCCGCGCGCAGCCTTCGTTCGATAAACAGTACGTGCGGGATTACCTCGAGCACATCGGTTGGAACAAGCAACCGCCGGGACCGGCGCTTCCGGCCGAAGTCGTCTCCGCCACGCGCGCCCGGTATCGAGAAGCCTATGAGCGGGTCACAGGACGTGCGCTGGATTAGCACCGGGCCAAGCGGGGACTACGTTGAAGCCATTGCGCGGAGCGTGCGACCGTGAAAGATCAACTGGAAGCGCTGGTCGGACAGATGGTCGAGCGCGGGATTTTGCTCGACGAAGCCGTTATCGAATTTGAGAAGAAGTTCATTCGCCGAGCGCTCGAACGCGCCAACGGCAATCAATCGCGCGCGGCGAAAGTCCTCGGCATACACCGCAACACTCTGAGCCGCAAAGTCGACGAGTACAAACTCGACAATCACGCCCACCGGCGGAAGTAACGCTCAGAATCTAGTTTGCGAATCAAAAAATGGCCGCCGGATCTTCCGGCGGGCATTTTCAATTTGTGGAATAGACCGTGATGAGCTGAGAACAGCTAGTTCGAAGTAGTCTTCCCGACCTTATGCGGTTTGCGCTCACCCGCTTTCGCCGACGGGATGTCCTCCGGATTCACCTTGGCCTTCTCCCAGTGAAGCATAAACGGCTCGGGGTCGTATCCGGCAAGAGTGCCGGAGAACCGCACGCCGTCGTCCTTTTGCAGGCGGCTGGCTTCCGGTTGGCCTTCGACTTTCACGTCCATGTTCGCGGTCGTCGCGGCTTCCATTTCTTCGGAAGTCGCGCCGGTGTAAACGTGCAATTCAACATTGTCCGTATTCGGCGTCACGTCGATAATTTTCCCCACGACTTCCGGAAATTCCGAGCCGCAGATCGCCAGCCACGTCAGTTTGGCCTTGTCTCCGCCGCCCTTCAAGTCCGTCAACACCGAAAGAATATTGGACGATTGGCGAACTTTATCGAGATCGGCCTGGCTGGGAATCGTGTAAGTAGCCGGCCGATCCGTTGAGCCCGCGGCCAACTGAAGCAGTTCATTCATTTGCGGATCAACGAGATTGTCGCAGCCCGACTGTTGATAAACGATGAGGCGCTTGCGGAGATAATCCTTGATCTGCGCGTCGCCGGGCGCCTTCAGCGCGATCGCTCGCGCAAGGGCCCAGAATCCATCCATCGATTGCGGAGGCGTTTCCTGGAGCAACGCTACGCCAAGCCGGTAAGAAGCCACGCCATCGTTCGGCGTGTTCGCGAGCACGGCCTTGAATGACGCGGCCGCGCCTGCGTAATCCTTCAGTTGCAGCTCGGCGAAACCAGCGGTGTTGTTGAAGAGCGCCGCCGCGGGTTTTTTGTTATCCGCAAACTGCTGCGCGGTCATGTTATCGGGCTTCGGAAGCGCGTCGAGCGCTTCCAATCCTGCCGATGCCCCGGCCTTCGCCTTGTTCAATTGATCCGTCGCGTCCGGCGCTTTGGGATTGTACGCAAACTCAAAAACTGCGGAACGCGAATAGAGAGCCTGGAGGCGTCCGGCGGCATCGGCCTTCGGGTCGCTTTCTGCTACAAATTTGTCCGCGTATTCAATCACTTTCGGGTAATTCTTCAACAGGTTGTACGCGGGAATGTAAAGCTGGTCGACGTATTTCATCAGAGTCGACTTCGGAAATTTCACTACAAAATCGTCAAGGCACTTGACCTGCGAATCGGGCTTTGTTTCCGCGTGGCAAGCCTGAAACGCGTTATATTCCGGGATCGTATAGGTCGGTTGACCCGCTTGTTGCGCGGCGGCCGCCGGCCGAACCTGCCAGCAGAGAAAGATTCCAAGTGCCAGCAGAAGACTCTTTGCGGCCATACACTTTCGCATCATTGTTTACCTGCCTCCTCGGCCAAATTCATTATGGGCAAGCGGTCGAAGAAAAACGGAACGACGACCCCTGCAGGGATCTGAGAAAAGAAAGCTACGGGATTATAGGAAAAGGAATTCAGTCGCGCAAGGCCATTTGAATTTTTATAGCGCACCGGCTGCATACCGGAGCGGTGCCCGTAACGCTCCTGCTCCGATGGTAAGATGGTGAATTGGGAGGAAACGTCGCCCGCTTGAAGGATGATCACGATGGCCGCAGCGCAATCCAATGAAAAGCCTCTCGCGAATGTGACCGCGCTCGTCACGGGCGTGAGCCGCGGCATCGGCCAGGCCATCGCGCGACGCCTGGGGGAGCTCGGAGCGCGCATCGGCATTTGCGCGCGCGACGCCGCGAAGCTGGAAGCCACAGCGTCCGCTCTCCGCCGCGATGGAATCGAGGTTCTTGCCATACCCGCCGACGTAACCCGCATGGATGAAATTCAAAATCTCGTCAACCGGATACATGGCGAACTCGGTCCAATCGAGATTCTTGTGAACAACGCCGGAATCGGGCGATTCGGCCCCGCGCACGAGATGGCCGAATCCGATTGGGACCAAGTATTAGACACCAATCTGAAATCAGTGTTCCTGGTGAGCCGCGCAATCGTGCCGAAAATGATCGAACAGCGCCGGGGCCACATTATCAATATCAGCTCGCTCGCGGGGAAAAATGCGTTCGTCGGCGGCGGTATTTATTGCGCCTCAAAATGGGGATTGATGGGTCTGACGGCGTGCATGGCCGAGGATTTGCGCGGATATGGAATTCGCGTCAGCGTTGTATGCCCGGGCAGCGTGGCGACCGACTTTTCACCGCACGCTGGGCGTGACACCTCGAAGCTGCTCCAGCCTGCCGATGTCGCGCATGCCGTTGCGACGCTGGTGACCCAGTCACCCCAAAGCTTCATCAGCGAGATCGACCTTCGTCCCACGCAGAAGCCGTAAGACCTTTTTATTCTGCAACTTATACAGAACTGAATCCTTTGGCAGCACTCCTCATCCAATCGTTTGACGTTAAACGATTCGATCTCGAAGGGTTTATGCCGACACATTTCAAAGGCTGCGAAAACGCCGTCCGGGCTCTAAACGCCTACATCACGCTGATACGCGCCGCGAACACCGTAGGAACTGAGTTGGCGACACTCCTGGAGGCCGATGGACTGACGGTGAGCCAGTTCGGAACTCTGGAGGCTCTCTACCACCTGGGACCGCTTTGCCAGCACACCATCGCTGACAAGCTGCTGAAATCGGGCGGCAACGTCACGATGGTGATCAACAACCTGGAGAAGCACGGATGGGTGCGCCGAGAGCGGCAGGCGGACGACCGGCGCATGATTCGCGTTCACTTAACGCCTGCGGGACGGCGTCGCGTGGCAAAGGTGCTGCCTGGGCACGTGGAGGCCATTGCGAAGACGATTGGGCGTTTATCGCCCGCCGAGCAGGACGAGCTACGGCGTCTTTGCAGGAAATTCGGCCGCAAAGTCAGCGCCGGCGCAGAAATCGAATCCATAAAACCGAATGAGCAAAAGGGAGACGCACATGATTCAAATTCGACAAAGCGATGAGCGCGGACACGGAGACCTGGGCTGGCTCGATAGCCGCTTCACGTTTTCGTTCGCGGATTATTACGACCCGGAGCACGTGGAATTTCGGTCGCTGCGGGTGATCAACGAGGATCACGTGGCGCCGGGAAAGGGATTCGGCATGCATCCGCACCGCGACATGGAAATCATTACCTACGTCCTGGAAGGCGCGATCGAGCACCGCGACAACATGGGCAATCGCGGTGTGGTCCGGCCGGGCGAAATCCAGAAGATGAGCGCGGGCACGGGCGTGATGCACAGCGAGTACAACCCCTCGCCGACGCAGCCCGTGCATTTGCTGCAAATCTGGATCACGCCGGAACGGCGCGGAATCAAGCCAAGCTATGAGCAGCACACATTCACGCCCGGCGAGCTCGACGGAAAGTTCCAACCCATTGCCGGACCTGAGGGCGCGGTGAGCCTTCATCAGGATGCGGAGCTGTTTGCGGCCAAGCTCGCGCCGGGACAGAGGGCTGTGCACGAACTCAAGCCGGGACGTCACGCGTGGGCGCAAATCGCGCGGGGCGGCGGAAAGTTGAACGGGCAATTCGTGAAGGCCGGGGATGGCGCCGCGATTTCGAACGAATCGCAGGTCACTTTCGAGCCGACCGAATCCTCAGAAGTGTTGTTGTTCGATCTCGCATGAACATTCTCAGAAGGGATTAAGGAGAAAAGAGCATGAATGATTCGAGCCGTTACACAATGCTGTTCGCAAGAATACTCTTGAGCGTGGTTTTTCTGGTCAGCGGGACCCTCAAGATTTTCGGGTTCAGCACGATGGTCGGATATGCTGCAGCCGTCGGATTGCCGCTGCCGGCAGTGAGCTTGGCGATCGCCGCAGCTATCGAACTCATCGGCGGGGTGATGCTATTGACCGGGTATAAGGCGCGTGTCGCCGCGTGGGCGCTATTCGTTTATCTGATCCCGACCACGCTCCTGTTTCACCATTTCTGGGCCATTCGGGGACCCGAGCAGCTGACTCAAATGGTGAATTTCTTGAAAAATCTCGCCATCATGGGTGGCCTCCTGGTGGTAACTTCCGCGGGCCCCGGCCGACTCTCGCTCGGGAATCCTGCCACGGAATCGCGATAAGTTCGCTGCGGCCGCCCGGCATCGTTTCTAGGCAGTTTCGGAACCTTGCCGGGTTGTCCAGCATCTACTGAATGGCGCGCCGGGTGTCGCTTTCACCGGCATCCGAACCTCAATCGCAAACGGAGGCTTTACCCATGAAGATGCGAAATTGGATTACGGGGCTGGTTCTACTTCTCTCGATGTCGATTCCGCTGCGCGCGCAGCAAACCGCGCACGCCGACCTGATCGACGCCAAAGGACAGAAAATCGGCACCGCAACGCTCGAGCAAACGCCCAATGGTGTCGAGATCTCTCTGAGCGCCGCACAATTGTCGCCGGGCGTTCACGGATTCCATATTCATTCCGTGGGCAAGTGCGACGTCCCCGACTTCAAAACGGCAGGCCCACACTTCAATCCCGACGCCAAGAAGCACGGCTTGAAGAACCCCGATGGTCCGCACAACGGCGATCTTTCGAATCTCATGGTGGCTGCGGACGGTACCGTGAAGGCAACGGTTATCGACAAAAACGTCACGCTCGGAGAAGGACCGAACTCTCTATTTCACCCCGATGGCACTGCGCTGGTGATCCACGCCGGCCCGGACGATGAAATGACGGATCCAGCCGGAAACTCCGGCGCGCGAATCGCCTGCGGCGTCATTCAGAAGTAATCGAAGTCCACGATCGAGCGCGGCTGGAACCGGGCGAAAGAGCGCCACGGTCGAAACGCGCTCAAAAACGGAACTTCGATTTTACGGGAGCACGGGACTCATGGAAAAACCAGCACCGACACAAGTACGGATACACGAGCATCTCACGCGACGCTGGAGCCCTCGCGCATTCGAGGACAGGCTCGTCGAGCCTGAAAAACTGCGGCGGCTGTTCGAAGCTGCACGCTGGTCGCCATCCTCGGCCAACGAACAGCCGTGGTACTTCATCGTCGCCACAAAAGACAATGCGGAAGAATTCGCGCGAGCCCTGCAGTGCCTTCGCCCGGGAAATATCGGTTGGGCCAAAGACGCACCCGTTCTTGTGTTTACGGTCACGAGGCTCAATTGGACGAAAAACAACGAGCCCAACCGGCACGCCCAATACGACATGGGGCAGTCGATTGCGCACTTGACTTTCGAAGCGATGGCCGAAGGACTGTTCGTCCACCAGATGGGCGGTTTCTTTCCGGAGAAAGTGAAAGACGCCTACGGCGTTCCGGATGGTTATGAGCCCATGACCGCCGTCGCCATCGGTTACGGGGTGAGCTGTCCACCTTACCCGAAGATCTTCGCCAAAGAGAATTGCAGCCGCGCACGCGCAAAGATCTCGACGGATTCGTTTTCTCGGGCCACTGGAATTCGACCTCGCCGATCGTCAGAGCATGAAGAACGGCACAAAGAACGGGTGAGAAAATCACAGGCGCGGCAAAACGATTCCCTGCTGCGCCTGATACTTCCCTTTCTTGTCCTTGTACGAGATCTCGCAGACTTCATCCGACTCAAAAAAAATCACCTGGCACAATCCTTCGTTGGCGTAGATTTTCGCGGGCAGGGGCGTAGTGTTGCTAATTTCGAGCGTCACGAAACCCTCCCACTCGGGCTCAAACGGCGTGACGTTGACGATGATTCCGCAGCGCGCGTATGTCGATTTCCCAACGCAGATAGTCAGCGTACTTCGCGGAATTCGAAAATATTCCACCGACCGTCCCAGCGCGAACGAATTCGGCGGCACGATGCAAACCGGGCCCTGAAACTCGACGAACGATTTCGCATCAAAATGCTTGGGGTCGACGATCGATGAATTCACGTTCGTAAAAATGCGAAACTCATCGGCCACGCGCAGATCGTAGCCGTAAGACGAAACGCCGTAGCTGATCACGCCGTCGCGAACCTGCCGGTCGGCAAACGGCTCGATCATCTTATGCTCTGTGGCCATGCGGCGAATCCATGTATCAGACTTCACACTCATCGGGAACTCTCCTTCTCATCCTCAGGGCAAAAGCGAAATGGGGAGCGCAGTTTAGTACACCGCCCAAAACTTGACAACCTGCAAACCGCTGACTAGCATACATTTGCGTCTTGCGCGGGAGGCATTGTGATTAAGCTCGATATCGTCAACGCGGTCGTGCAGAAAACCAGCATCACCCGAACCAAGGCCGAACAGGCTGTCGAGACCGTCTTCGAAGCCATGAAGAACGCTCTCGGCCGCGGCGAACGCATTGAGCTCCGCCGCTTTGGCGTATTTAACGTCAAGCCGCGCAAGACCGGCATCGGCCGCAATCCGCGCACCGGCCAGCAGGTTAACATCCCTCCCGGCAAGGCCGTCCGCTTCAAGCCCGGTAAAGAACTGCAGGCACTCGAGGATGTGCCCGCCAAGCCCAGCGGAGCCGATGCGTCCCCGCCCGCCCGCTAAACCGACTGGCGAAACCGCGAGCGACCCAAACCTATGAGCAGCGGCAACGGGCACGCTCGTATTCCGCCCGAAGTTATCGAGCATCAATATCCGTCGATCGCCACGCCGCCGCGACGTATGCGCCGCCGCCCCCTGTGGCTTCCGCTGCTGCTTTTCGTCCTGACCATTCTTTCAACGCTCGCCGTCGGGGCCGAATTCTCGCGCTCTTATTCGCAGAATCAAGAAGCATTTTCGTCGGAAGACAATCCGTTCGTCACGATGGTGCAGCCGTTCCTGCATCCGGAACTTTTGAAGCTCGGAATTCCGTTCTCGTTTACGCTCCTAACCATTTTACTGGCGCACGAACTCGGCCATTATTTCGCCTGCCGGATTCACGGCATTGATGTCAGCCTTCCGTATTTCGTTCCCGCGCCCACGCTCTTCGGAACGTTTGGCGCATTCATCCGCATCCGCTCGCCGATTCCGAATCGGCGCGCGCTCTTCGACGTGGGACTCTCCGGCCCGGTCGCGGGCTTTGTCTTTGCCGTCCCGGCGCTTATTTTTGCGATCGCCAACTCCAAAATCGTCCCCGCAGCGGCGCTGGATCCCGATGCGCTGCATTTTGGAAATCCGCCGCTCGTGCGGCTCCTGATCCTGCTGTTTCATCCGCACACGAACCCCGGCTTCCTGCTGCTTCATCCCGTGGGGCGCGCGGCGTGGGTAGGGCTGTTCGTTACCGCGCTGAATTTGCTGCCGGCTTGGCAGCTCGACGGCGGGCACATTCTCTACAGCCTGGCGAGCGCGGAACATCGCCGCATTTCGCTGGCCGTGGGCGCGGTCATTCTTATGCTGGGCCATTTCGACTGGCCCGGCTGGTATTTATGGGGCGGATTGATCGTGATCCTCACGTGCTTCTTCCGTCATCCGCCGTTGATCAATCGCTGGGAGCCTCTCGACGCGAACCGGCGCTTCTGGGCTGTGATCGCGCTGGTGATTTTTCTTCTTAGCTTTACGCCGTGGCCCACGACGAATCCTTAGCGCGATGACGCCACGGCATCACGACATGCTCGAAGGATCGACGTCGACGATGACCGCCGTCTCCGGAATCCCCCGCTTCTCGCAAAAGTCCAAACATCCGGCTAGCGCCTGCGTGAGAATCGAACGCTTCGGCGTCTTCAGCAAAAACTGAAACCGGAATTCTTGTTTGATTCTGGCGAGCGGCGCCGCCGCGGGGCCGAGAATTTTCATTCCCTGCTTTTCGTATGGAGCGAAATATTCGGCCAGGGCACGCGACCATCGGATCGCGTGTTCGACCTTCCTGTCGCGGACCAGCACGTTCGCGAGCGCGGTGTACGGCGGATAATGCATCATCCGGCGGAAATGCGCTTCCTTCTCGAAGAATCCGCCGTAATCCTGGCGCGCCGCAAACTCGATCGCGTAGTGCTCTGGATAATACGTTTCGACGAGAACTTCGCCCGGCAAACGTCCGCGACCCGCGCGCCCGCTCACCTGCGTCAGAAGCTGAAAGGTTTTCTCGGCGGCGCGGAAATCCGGCCGGCCGAGCGCGAGATCGGCGGCGACAACGCCTACGAGCGTGACGCGTTCGAAATCGTGCCCTTTCGCCACCATCTGCGTGCCGACGAGCACGTCGATTTCGCCTTTCGCGAAAGCGCCGAGCAATTTTTGAAATTGCTGCTTGGTGCGCACGGTGTCGCGGTCGAGCCTTGCGATGCGCGCCTTCGGAAAAAGTTCGTTCAGGTATTCCTCGACGCGCTCGGCGCCGTCGCCGACAAAATAGAGATACTCCTGCGAGCATTTCGGGCACGCCTTCGGAATGCGAATCGAGTAGCCGCAGTAGTGGCATTCGAGCCGCTGGCGATTTTTGTGATAGGTGAGCGCGATGCTGCAATTCACGCACTGGACGTGATGGCCGCAACTGCGGCAGAGGAGGAACCAGGAATAGCCGCGCCGATTGATGAGGATCATCGCCTGCGTTCCGGCGGCGAGGCGATCGACGATGGCGGCGCGCAGCGATTCGGAAATGGGCGAGGCCTTGTGATACGCACGGAACTCATCGCGGAGATCGACGACTCGGACCTGCGCGAGCGGGCGATTTTCCACGCGCGATTTCAGCTCGAGTAGTTTGTATTTTCCGGTTCGCGCGTTGTGGTAGCTTTCCAGCGAAGGGGTGGCGGAACCGAGCACGACGATTGCGCCTTCGATCCGCGCGCGATAAATCGCGGTGTCGCGGCCGTGATACCGCGGCGTCTCTTCCTGCTTGTAGCTCGATTCCTGCTCTTCATCGACGAGGATCAAGCCGAGATTTTCGAGCGGCGCGAAAACGGCGGAGCGCGTGCCGACCACGATGCGAGCGTCGCCGCGCCGGACACGCCACCATTCGCGCGCGCGCTCGCTGTCGGTCAGCGCGCTGTGCAGGACGGCGACCTTGGGTCCAAAGCGCGCGCGGACGTGGCGGCTCATCCAGAGCGTCAGCGCAATTTCGGGCACGAGAACGAGCGCACTCTTTCCGCGCGCGAGTGCCGCTTCGACAGCGCCGAGATAGATTTCGGTCTTGCCGCTGCCGGTGACTCCGTGAATCAGGCCGACGCTGAATTCACCGGCATTCAACCAGCCTCGAATCGCCTCGAGCGCGCTGGATTGCTCCGCGTTCAGCACATTCGATGGCGGGATGTAGTCCGTGTCCCATGGATCTTCCTCGGCGATGCGCGGCTCTTCCCAAATCGCCACGCGGCCTGCGCGCTCCAGGCGCTCGATCACTTTGCGCGAGACGTTCGCGGCCAACAACAACACCGGCAGCGGCAGAGGCACACCCGCCTCCAGAAGCGCCGCACGGACGCTCGATTCTTTTGCGTCTAGCGCGCCGGGTGCGGCGGACGCGTTAGGCGCGGCGGCGCCGGACACTTTCGCGTTATTTTTCCAGGCGACAATTATTTGCAGGCGCTCTTTGCGCCGCGTTACCACGTCATCCCAAGTGAAGCGCCCGGTATGGACCAGCCTCTCGGCCGTTTCGCGGGCGTCGGGGACTTTGCGGAAGCGCGGAAGAGCGAGCGGCTCGTCTGCGTTTCTCGCAATGTCGAGCATCGTGAACTCGGCCAATTCCCTTTCGTCCGCGGGCCCGCGCGCGACGAGTTCCGCCAGATATTCCTGCCCCGCTTCGGTGAGGTGATATTCGCGTTGCTGTCGAAGTTCGGGCTCCGGCGGCAGAATTGAGCGAAACGTTTCGCCAATCGGCGCGACGTAGTAGCGACTGATCCATTGCCCGAGCTCGATGAGGGAGGGTGGCAGTGCGGAAATTGGATCGAGCACCTCGAGAATTTCCTTCACGCGCTCGACGCCAGGCGCCTGATCCGTGACGGACACCACGACTCCGATCATTTTGCGCTTTCGAAATGGCACGAGGACGCGCCGGCCGGTGAGTTGATCCGATTCATGCCCCGCGGGAATGGAATACGTGAACAGCGTCCGGAGCGGAACGGGGAGCGCGACTTCGCAATAGCGGGGCGTCATCGTTGAAGACTTAGTGTAGCAGGCTCGCGTCAGCATCCGTCGAGACCGGCAGCCGGAAACTCAGGCGCTGACGAGAATGATGCCGATAAAAATGAGAAAAATTCCGAGCCACTGCGTGCGTTCGAGCTTTTCGCGCAAAACGATCCACGCGAGAAAAACGGTCACGGCGCTGAAGAGCGACCCGAATACGGTGACGACGGCTACGTGGCCAGTGGCCAGCCCGATGTTACTCACCACGAACGCGCTCGTATCGCAAACGCCGATCGCCGCCAGCATCATCCACATCTCGCGGCCCGGCAGTTTCAAACTTTGCTTCACGGGAGCCGCAACCGCGACGAGCCCCAACGTGCCAAGCAAGCGCACGGACCAGACCGACATCAGCCCGCTCATCCCGGACATCACGTGATAGCCGATAACCCAGAAATTCAGACCGTATAGGATCGATGCGAACAGCGCGAGTCCCACGCCGCGCGTCAAATGGCCATGCGCCGGCCCGGCGCCCGTGCCAGCGCCGGTTGGCGCGACGGGCGCAAACGACGTCGCCGCGAGAACGACGCCGAGCAGCGCGACAAAAATTCCGCCGATGTGCAGCCGGCTCACGCGCTCACCCGTATACATCGAAAGCAGCAACGTCAGCACGGGATAGATCGAACAGACCGGCGCGACGACGGCGAGAACACCGATCTCGAGCGCGCGATAGAACGCCAGCGACGCCACGGCACTGAGCACGCTCGAAAACAGCGCCCAGGCCCAGACGGTTCCGGCATGGCTCGCGGCCGCGTGCGCCAGCTCCCCGTTAAACGCCAACCAGACCGTCAAAACCGAAACTCCGATAGCCTGCATATAGACGAGCGTGCGGTAAGTCCCGATCGTTCTCGTGGAAAAGCGGGCGAGAAAATCGGCGGTACCCCACAGAACGGCGGCGGCGATTCCAAGCAGAATGGGCAAGATTTCCTCGAAATGAAGCTAGCGGGGAGCGGCCATTTTCTTCGGCTGCAAGCCGAGGACGGCCATCACTTTCTGAAGATCCTTCCACACTTCGCTCTTCGCCGCGGGATTGCGGAGAAGATAGGCAGGATGGTACGTCGCCAGCAGCCGCGTTCCGCGAAATTCCAGCCATTCTCCGCGGAATCGCGAGATGGGTTGGTTCGACTGGAGGAGCGCCTGGGCCGCGACGTTTCCGAGACACACGAGCACTTTGGGGCGAATAGTGTCGATCTGCCGCATCAGAAATGGGGAGCACGTCGCGACTTCATCTTTTTCGGGCGCGCGATTTTCCGGCGGCCGGCACTTCACGACGTTGCAGATGTAAACGTCCTCTCGCTTCAGGCCCATCGCCTCGATCATCTGCGTCAGCAGCTTGCCCGCGCGGCCGACGAACGGCAGCCCCTGCATGTCCTCGTCGTGCCCCGGCCCTTCGCCGATGAACACCAGTTCGGCCTTCGGGTTGCCGGCGCCGAACACAATCTTGTGGCGCTGCTCGTGCAGGCGGCAGCGCGTGCAATCGCCGATGTCCTCGCGAATACGCTCGAGGGAATCATTTTCGATATATTCCGTGGCGTCGAAGAGCGAAGGCCCGCTCACGATCGGAAGCGGCGACGCAGCGGCGTGCGTGTCAATGATCCTTGAAGCAGCGAACGGAGGTGTTGCGTGCACGTTGGGAGTCAGCGGTTTTTTCTTGGGCATAGTTTCAGGAACTTCGCTCGTCTCGACCGGGGATGGCACAGGCCTCTCGGCCGTTCCGCCGCGATCCCGGAAAAACGGCGACAGGCCGAGATCGTCTGCATATCGAAACCACTCTTCTAATCGCGTTCGGGCAGTGTCGCTCATCAATGGGTCTTCACAAACAGGCTCATCAAAAATGCAAAACTGAGAATTGGAACGGAGAGAGTTTACCTCACATTCCCTTCTTCGAGCCGGTGTAACTAGCCAAATAATCAGTTTCAATGCGAGCATTCTTGGCGCTCAAGACGAGAAGTGTTCCACAGAGTTGCGAGCCGACGAATCGGGAGTAAAATTGCTGCCGCTGTCGACTCAGGAAAGAGATTTCGGCTCCGATCGGAAATCTAACGTGAGCGAGCTTCGTCCTTATTTCCTGAACACGGATCGCCTCGGATTCAGCCACTGGCGCGAAGACGACTTGCCTCTCGCGACGACACTTTGGGGTGACCCCAAGGTGTCTGCCCTGATCGGCGGCCCCTTTACGTCCCATCAAGTGAAGGCTCGGCTGAGTCGAGAAATCGAATTGATGACCGTCTACGCGATTCAATACTGGCCCGTCTTCCTGCTTCAAAATAACGAGCTTGCCGGTTGCGCTGGATTGCGACCCTACAAGCATGAGGAACGGATTTTCGAGCTGGGAGTTCATCTCCGACCGGAATATTGGGGCCAAGGTTTAGCTCAAGAAGCCGGACGCGGCATTATCGCTTTCGCTTTTGAAACCCTTGGCGTCAAAGGACTCTTCGCAGGGCATCATCCGGCGAATGCAGCGTCACGCCGGTTGATCGAAAAACTAGGATTTCGCTTCACCCACGAGGAACTTTACCCTCCTACTGGTTTGAACCATCCGTCCTACCTTCTGACGAACCCCCAGCATCCTGCCTCGTAGCAATGAGTACTGATTCGACCAGTTTTTCTCACAAGCGCTTTGCGGAACTCAAAAAAGTGAGTCGGAAGTTTACAGAAATACAGAGCCGGCAATCAGAGCATCGAGGATTATTTGTTTCGAAGGCGTAATTCGAGCGCTTGATCGAGAATTCGGTCGGCCACTTCGGCCTTGGTCATCTTCGGCAGGGGGATCTCGCGGCCGTCGCGAAGGAAAAGAGTGACGATGTTCGTGTCCGCGTCGAAGCCCGCGCCTTCCTGGGTGACGTCATTGGCAACGATGATGTCCGCGCCTTTGCGCGCGAGCTTGCTTTTCGCGCTTTCGGCGATTCGCTGCGTCTCCGCCGCGAACCCGACCAAGATGCGCGAACCTTTTTCCCGCCCCAGCTCCGCCAAAATGTCCGGCGTAGGCTCAAGCTCGAGCGTGAGATGCCCTTCGCCCCGCTTCATTTTCTGCTTCTGCGGCGCGACGGGCCGATAGTCGGAAACAGCAGCCGCCTTGATGATGATGCTGGCTTCCGCGGCGCGCTCGATCACGGCACTCCGCATTTCCGCCGTCGTGCGCACCGGAACCCAATCGACGCCCTCGGGCGCGGCCAAATCCGTCGGTCCGCTCACGAGAATCACGCGGGCGCCGCGCCGCTGCGCCGCGGTAGCTAGTGAGTAGCCCATTTTGCCCGACGAGCGATTCGTGAGAAAACGCACAGGATCGAGATCCTCACAGGTGGGGCCCGCGGTGACGAGCAGCGTCTCGCCGCCCAGGTCGTGCCGGATTCCGAGCACTTCGCAGACGGTCCGGGCGATCGCTTCGATCCCCGCCAGGCGTCCCGCGCCGGTCATTCCGCAGGCGAGATAGCCTTCATCGGGATCGACCACGCGCACACCGCGCGAACGCAGCGTCGCCAGATTCGCCTGCGTCGCCGCATGCTCCCACATGTTGACGTTCATCGCCGGGGCGACCACCACCGGCGCCTTCGTCGCTAGGTACAGCGTGGTCAAGAAATCGTCGGCGACGCCATGTGAAAATTTGGCCAGAATGTCCGCGGTTGCTGGGGCGACCAAGAGAAGATCGATCCGCTGCGCGACGGCGATATGTTCGATGGCGCTATCCACGTTGGGCGTCGCGTTCGCCGTCGAATCGAACATTTCCGTGATGACTTTTTGCCCGGTGAGCGCCGCAAAGGTCAGCGGCGTGATGAATTCGCGCGCGCTTCGCGTCATCACCACCTGGACATCGAGTTTTTCCTGTTGCAGCCGCCGCACAAGCTCCGCCGCCTTGTACGCAGCCACGCCGCCCGTGACGCCCAGCGCGATTCTCATGCCATCCCCTGCGGGTTATTCCTTGCGTTTCTTACCGTCCGCCTCAGCGGCTGCTTCTTCCGCCGTTTGCGGCGCTTCAAATTCAAGCAAGCCCTGCAGCAATTCTTCTTCAGCGATGCGTGTGTATTTTCGTGCTCTCGGATTGTCGACCAGCGGCCGGCCTCCGAGCATGAGCTGCCGGGCGCGCCGCGCCACGATAACAACGTAGGCGAACTGGCTTTCCGGTGCCTGCGTCGAAACCACCATGAGATTCTTATCCTCCGAAAGATTTCAAAATATCTTTCACTTCGGCCTGATTCCTCGCCACCTGGCAGCGTGCCCCTAAAACGATGGCCTGAACTTCCCGCACCGCGCGTTCGCGGTCGTCATTGATAACTGTGTAATCGTATTCGGCGTAGCGCTCGAGTTCCTGGCGAGCGCGATCGAGCCGCCGCGCAATTTCATCATCCGAATCCTGGCCCCGCGCCCGAATCCGTTTTTCGAGTTCCCGGCGCGATGGCGGAACGATGAACACCGCGATCGCCGACGGCAGCTTCTTCTTCACCTGCGTCGCGCCCTGCACGTCGATCTCGAGAACGAGATCCTTGCCGAGTTCACGCGCATCATCGAGCGAGCGCCGTGGTGTCCCGTACCAGTTCTTGCCGAAAACCTGGGCATACTCGAGGAATTCGCCGCCCCGCTTCATCCGCTCGAATTCGTCTTCGGAGATAAAATTGTACCATTTGCCGTCGCTTTCCGTGCTACGCGGCGGCCGCGTGGTGCACGAAACCGATAGCATGGTGCCGGGCAGCTCCAGCATCTTCTCCACGAGCGTCGATTTCCCCGATCCCGAAGGACCGGAGACGATGAACACGAGAGGCTCTGTAGTTTCTGCCATTGCTACTCGATGTTCTGCACTTGTTCCCGCAGCTTCTCGATTTCCGACTTCACTTCGAGCGCATGCCGCGTGATTTCCAGACCTTCTACTTCTGTGCCCGGCGTCTTCGACAACAGCGTATTGGCCTCCCGCTGCATTTCCTGGAGAAGAAAATCGAGCTTTTTGCCGGTTTCTCCCGCTTCCGCAAGAAGTGTTTCAAATTGTTGCACGTGGCTTCGCAGCCGCGCGATCTCTTCGGCGGTATCGCTCTTCTCTGCCGCGATCGCGGCTTCCTGAGCCAGCCGCGCTGGATCCACCGGCGCGGCGCTGAGCAGCTCCTTCATGCGGCCTTCGAGGCGCCGCGCATACGCCGGGCGAATCCGCTCGGCGAGAACCTCGATGCGCCCCGCCAGATCGCGGATATTGCGGAGCCGGGAAGTCAGCTCGTCGGAAAGCGTGCGACCCTCCAGCGTCCGCATCTCGTCCAGCTTGTTGAGCGCTTCGCGAAGGCAAGAATCGACGAGTTTCCCGAAGCGTTCTTCCTCCTCTTCGGAAAATGCTTCCGGCGACGAAACGACTCCTGGCAGCCGCAGAATCGCCGCGAGGTCGGGCTCCGCCGCGAAATGAAATTGCTGGCGCAAACTTTCGGCCACCGCCAGATACGCGGCGGCAATCTCGCGATTGACTGTAACGGCGGCCGGGCCGCTCGATTCGTAGTGCAGCGTAACGTCGATATGCCCGCGCCGCACGCGGCCGCGAATTCCTTCGCGAATGCGAGGCTCAAGCGTCTCGAAACCATCCGGCGCTTTCACGCGTACATCCAGAAAGCGATGATTCACGCTGCGCAGAGTCACGCGGATCGCGCGCCCCGCTTCTTCCGCGCGCGCCTGCGCGTAGCCCGTCATCGACCTGAGCCCTGCGGATTTCACCGGACTTTTCCCCGCCGCGGATTCTGGCATGTTCACATCGGCCCCGGAGCCGGCACGTCCAGATCGGCGTCCAAGAATTGCATTTCATAGAGCCGCCGATAAGTCCCGCCGCTGGCAAGCAACTGTTCATGCGTACCGAGTTCGCAAATCGAGCCGCCGTCGAGAACGGCAATGACATCGGCGCGGCGAATGGTCGAAAGCCGATGCGCAATGACGAACACGGTGCGGCCCGACATCAAATTGTTCAGCGCGCGCTGGACCAACATCTCGGATTCGGAATCGAGCTCCGACGTCGCTTCATCGAGAATCAGAATCGGCGCATCTTTCAGCAGCGCTCGCGCAATCGCCAAGCGTTGGCGCTGGCCGCCGGATAGACGCTGGCCGCGGTCGCCGATCCGCGTCTGGTATCCCTGGGGCAATTGGGTGATGAAATCGTGCGCGAGTGCGGCCTTGGACGCGGCAATCACGCGCGCCTCCGGCATGTCCGGGCGGCCGTAGCAGAGATTGTTCCAGACCGTGTCGTTAAAGAGAATGGTTTCCTGCGTGACGATAGCCATCTGTTCGCGCAACGAGCGCAACGTGACGTCCTGCACCTCATGGCCGTCAATCTGCAGGCTGCCGGACGTAGCCCCATGAAACCGCGGAAGAAGATTCACGAGCGTGGTCTTGCCTGCCCCGCTCGAGCCGACAATGGCCATCACCGAGCCGACGCGCACGGTGAGATCGATATTTCTCAGAATCGCCGGGCCCGTTTCGTAGGCAAAACTGACGCCCTCGAACTTCACCTCTCGCGAGAACCGCGGCAGAGCCATCGCACCCGGCGCCTCCTGCACTTCCTCAGGAAGATCGATGAACTGGAAAACCACGGCAGACGCGCCAATCGCCTGCTGGAACAGCTGATAAATCCCACCGAGGCGCTTCACCGGCTCGTAGACTTTGAAGAGCGAGTACACGAACGCGACGAACTGGCCGAGCGTCATTACGTTGTGATTGATCTCCGCGCGCGCATACAGAATCAGGATGGCAAACACCACCGCCGACAAAACGTCCATGATCGGTGACGTGGCCGCGTACGCCCGCACCCAGCGCATGTTCTCGCGGAGCAACTGCCGCGCCGATTCCACGAACTTGCCGATTTCAAAGCGCTCCATGCCGAACGCCTTGACGACGCGGTTGCCGCTCATCGTCTCCTGAACGATCTGGCTCAGGTCGGCGAGGCGCGAGCGGCTCTTCTCCGACGACTTGCGAATCTTGCGCCCCAGGTTGCTGACGGGGCCGATCACCAGCGGGATAAAAATCGCGGAACCCAGCGCCAGCTTCCAATTCAGTATGAGCAGTACGAGAATGAAAGTGATCAGCGCAAACGACTGACGAAAGAAATCAGCCAGATATTCGGAAAACGCGCTGCGCATTTGCTCGACGTCGTTGATCACCGCGGACATCACGCGCCCCGTGGGATTGTGCTGGAAAAATCCCATCGGCTGCTGAATCAGCTTGGTGTAGACCCGATTCCGCAAATCCATGATGGCCGCGTGGCCGACATACTGCACCATCACGGTTCCCGCGAATTCCGCGATCGCTTTGATGATGAACAGAACGAAAAGGGAAATCGAAAAAACCGTCCAGACGTAATGAATCGAATGCGGGAAGAAAGAATTCAGATAAATCGTCTTCCCGCCGAGCGGCAACGTTACCAGCGCGAGTTTCTGCTGAGTCGAATGCGGATTCAGCACCACGTCCACCGCCGGAATCAGCATCAGCGCGACGAGGCCTTCCGACAGCCCCACGATCGCCAGCAAAATCACGCCGGCCGTCAAACGGGCAATATGCGGTCGCACGTATCCAAGCAGGCGCGCGACTTCCCGGGAAAACTTCACCGCTCCTCCATGCAGTTCACGATACCCAACCGAAACTTTTAACGCTTGGGTCGCCGTGCGGAAAAGTCAAGCTCGCGCGCTCTCCTCCTCCGCGACCGCCTGCGCCGCCGCTTGCTTCAATCACGAATCATCCGGCAGAGTCAGATTGTCATTCGAGCATAGATTGATCCCGCGTATTTCCAGGAGCGAGCGAACCTGCGCCTTCCGGCTCAATGCGTCGAGTTCGCTTTTCAGGCGGACCGCGAGGCGGCTATCCTTCATGCGAAGCAAGCTCGAGCGCCTTCATCCCCAGATCGCGGAGAAGCGCGTCGTCGTCGGACCGCTCCGGGTTCGGCGTGGTCAGCAGCTTCTCGCCTGTGAAAATCGAATTCGCGCCCGCCAGAAAACACAGCGCCGCAGCCTCGCGCGAGAGTTGCAGTCGTCCGGCCGCAAGACGCACACGCGCGCGCGGCATCAGAATTCGCGCCGTCGCGATCGTCCTCACCATCACGAGCGGATCGAGGTCGCCCTGTTCTGCGAGCGGCGTGCCCTCGGCGCGAACGAGCATATTGATCGGCACGCTCTCCGGATGCGGCTGCAACCGCGCTAGCTGCTCGAGCAAGCCAATGCGATCCTCTTCGGATTCGCCCATCCCCAGAATCCCGCCGCAGCAAACCGTGATCCCGGCTTTGCGCACCGCGGCGATCGTTCGCAGGCGCTCTTCATACACGCGCGTGTGAATAATCTTGTCGTAAAATTCCGGCGACGTATCGAGATTGTGATTGTAGGCCGTGAGTCCGGCGCGCTTCAGTGCGGCCGCCTGCTCTTCCGTCAGCATTCCCAGCGTACAGCAAACTTCCATACCGAGCGCTGAAACGCCGCGCACCATCGCGAGGACCGCTTCGAATTCCTTTCCATGCGGCGCCTCACGCCATGCCGCTCCCATGCAAAATCGCGTCGCGCCATCGTCCTTCGCACGCCGCGCCGCCGCCAGGACGTCATCAGTTTGCATCACCGCTTCGCGCGTCACGCCGGTCGAATAATGCGCGCTCTGCGGGCAGTATGCGCAATCCTCGGGACACCCGCCTGTCTTGATCGACAGCAATCGGCACATCTGCACTTCATCCGGCCTGTGATACGCGCGATGCACCCTCTGCGTCCGGAAAATCAGCTCGGTGAACGGCAGAGAGTAAATCGCGCGAATCTCTCCGCGCGTCCAATCGTGGCGGATATCAGGTCGTGCGTCGAAATCGCGGGCAGGCGTTGAGGCCGATGACATGAGGTCGTCTGTTCGGGTTCCGATGAAATTTTGCTCGCTGGCGAAGATGTACTATGTGCCATTTCGTGCGGAGCGTCAACGCTCAGCCGCGCTTTGAAAAATGCGGCCATGAAGATGGCTACACGAATCGTTGCGCGTTATTTTCCGGGGACGATGAGAATGTTTTTGCAGGAGGCGAATTCAGGAAATGGGCGGCATGCCGCGTCATGTCTTTTCGAGATCGCGGTGAACAACCTTGGCGGTGTAGCCCTTCTTCGCGAGCGCCTTGCGAATCACTTCGGCCATCATCACCGAGCGGTGCCGCCCGCCGGTACAGCCAAATGAAATCGTGAGATAACTCTTCCCTTCCGCGATGTAATGCGGGATCAGATACGTTAGCAGCGCCTCGATCTTTTTCAGGAAGACCTTGGTCTGCGAAAATCCGCGAATATAGCGCGCGACCTTCGGATTCTTCCCGCTGAATTTGCGCAGCCTCGGAACAAAATGCGGATTCGGCAAAAAGCGCACATCGAACACCAGATCCGAGTCCGCGGGAATTCCATAGCGATAACCGAAGCTCACCACCGAGACAACCAGCGGCCTGCGATCCGGATTCTGAAACCGGTCCATCACGAACTGCCGCAGCTCGTGCACGTTGAACTTCGTCGTATCGATGATCACGTCCGCGAGACGCCGGATCGGGGCCATGCGCCGTCGCTCTTCGCGGATTCCTTCGCGGATCGAGAAATCACGGCCCATCGGATGCGGCCGGCGCGTTTCGTTGAACCGGCGCATCAGAGCGGCGTCGCTGGCCTCGACAAACACCAGCGTGGCGGGATGGTCGCTCGTCAGCTTCCGGTAGATCTCGGGAAGCTTTTCAAGCTGCTCGCCTTCGCGCGCATCGACGCCGAGCGCGGCGCGTTCGATTTCGCCGCTGCCCTGGATGTAGAGTTCGCTGAACGTGGGAATGAACGCGACGGGAAGATTATCGACGCAGTAGTAACCAAGATCTTCGAGCGTGTTGAGGACGGAACCTTTTCCCGAACCGGACAAGCCTGTGACGATCACCAGTTGCCGCGCGTCTCGAGGAATCGCGTGCCGCGTCACGGGCGAAGCGTCACTCCTTGACCCGGCGGCGATGCGTGCTGGGAATGCGGAGGTCCTCGCGGTACTTCGCAACGGTGCGCCGCGTGACTTGAATGCCTTCATCCTGCAATTTCTTGGTGATCTGGTCGTCGGTCAGCGGATGGGCAGTGTCTTCGTCCTCGATCATTTTCTTGACGCGCCGCTTCAGCGACAGCAGCGACATATCGCCGCCCTGCGGTCCATTCACCGACTCGGAAAAGAAGTAGCGCAGCTCGATCACGCCCTGCGGCGTGTGCGCGTATTTGTTGGCCACGGCGCGGCTGACCGTCGAGGGATGCACGCCGACTTCTTCGGCCACTTCCTTGATCATCATCGGCCTCAGATGATCCGCACCTTGATCGAGAAATTCCTGCTGGCGGCGGAGAATCGACTGGCACACGCGCACAATCGTGTGCTTGCGCTGCTCGATGTTCTTCATCAGCTGGATCGCCGCGGTGAAGCGCTCCTTCACGTAATTGCGGACATCGCGATCGGCCGCGTCCCGTGCCAGCAGACGCCGGTAAATCGGGCTCAGCCGCAACTGGGGCACGCCATCATCATTCATGATCGCCTGCCACTCGCCGTCCACCTTGCAGAATTGAACGTCCGGCTCGACGAGCCGCGGTTCGGTCTTGTTGTAGCGAAGGCCCGGCTTGGGATCGAGGCGCTTGATGACGTCAATCGCGCGCTTGACCAGTTCGGGCGGGCGGTTGACGGCGCGCGCGATTTCCTTGAGTTGATTGTTCTGCAGCAGCTTCAAATGTTCGTTGACGATTTGTCGCGCCAGCGTATTCTGCGGATCGAGCACTTTGAGCTGCATCGAAAGGCATTCTTCCAGGGAACGCGCAGCCACGCCGGGCGGATCGAGCTCCTGCACCATCGCCAGCGCCTCTTCCACGTCTTCCATCAAATAATTGTTGGATTCCGCGATTTCCTCGAGCGTCGCCGTCAGATATCCCGCTTCATCGAGATTTCCGATGATATCGTCGGCGATCTTGCGCACCGTCTCGCTCGAAATGCTGACGCTGAGCTGCCAGGACAAATGATCGGTGAGGCTTTGTGGCGAGGAGAGAAACTTGTCAAACGACGGCCGTTCGATGTCCTCGCGCTCGTTGTTCTTGGACCCGCCGGAATCCAGATATTGCGTATAGAACGAGCTCAAATCAAATTCGTCGAAGGGGTTCGCTTCTACTTTTTCGGGAACTTTTTCGGTTTCCTCTTTCAGAAAAGTTTCGTCGGCATAATTTTCGGTGACCACGCCGTCTTCGCCGAGCTCTTCCAGAACCGGGTTCGCCATGATCTCCTGATTGATCATCTCGCGCAGCTCGAGCCGGTTGAGCGCCAGCACGCTTACCATCTGCACGAGCCCCGGCGTCAGAATCTGCTTCTGCGCGACGCGGAGATTCAGTTTTGGCTGTAGCCAGTTCATTTCTAGTTCAGCCGGAACCCTTCGCCCAGATATACGCGGCGCACTTCCGCGTCGCCGCTCAATTCCGCCGGTGTCCCGGCGCGAAAAATCTTCCCGTTATTGATAATGTACGCGCGGTCCGTCACCGCCAGCGTCTCACGAACGTTGTGATCCGTAACCAGTACGCCGATGTTCGCTGTCGCAAGATCGGCAATGATCGTCTGCAAATCCCTCACCGTCAGCGGATCGATTCCCGAAAACGGTTCATCCAGCAGCACGAACGACGGCGACAGCACCAGCGATCGCGCGATTTCCAGTCTACGCCTTTCACCGCCGCTCAGCACATGCGCCGGACTGTTCCTGACTCCCTCGAGCCCCATCTGCGCGAGCAACTCCTCCACCCGGTCGCGTCGCTGCTCCGATGTGATGGGCAGCGTCTCCAGAACCGCCAGTAGATTCTCTTCAGCCGTCAGTTTGCGAAAGACGGAAGGTTCCTGGGGGAGGTAGCTGATGCCGCTTCGAGCCCGAAGATACATCGGGAGGTCGGTGATATCTTCACCATCCAGCAGAACCCGGCCGAAGTCCGGACGGACCAGACCGACGACAATGTAGAAAGTCGTCGTCTTTCCGGCGCCGTTCGGTCCGAGCAACCCAACCACTTCGCCCTGTCGAATCTCCAAACTGACATCATCCACAACCTTCCGCCCGCGATACGTCTTGCTAAGATCGGCGGCCTGGAGTTTCAACATTCCGGTTCATTTCTCAACCCGGTGCTTGGTCAGCGTGCGCGAACCTGCTTCAGAATCGATTAAAATCGTATCACTCGCTCGAAAGAAGGTCAACGAACGCCCTGTAGTTGTGTCGTTCGAAGCATCCGTAAGCGTCGGCTGGCCGCCGGAAAGAACGAATTTTTCGTCCGCCGCGGTGTAATCGGCCCGCTCGGAAGTGCCGTGCCGGTCGCCTTGGCGCACGATGACGTGGCCGAGAGCCACGGCGTGCGTCAATTGCCGGCCGCCGGTCGCTGGAGGCGCGTTTGCCGACGCGCCGGGCTTTGCCGCGGGCAAGGCCGTCTTCCCGGTCGGCGGCGGCGTCGCGGGCGAGAGAAACAGTTCCAGGGTCGACGATTGCAGCGCTTGGTCGGTCGATTCTGCGTTCACGCCGCCCTCCAGATGCGCCCGGCCGAGGTTGTCCCAGTAGCGCATCATCGGCGCGCGGACCTTCCACACCGTCGGCGCAGCGCCGGGCGCGTTCGAATTCGAGGCCTGCGGGAAAACGGCGACCACGTTTCCGGCCGCATCGATCCGGTCTTCGTCCCGGAACAATTCGATCGTGTTGGCATCGAGAACCGCATCGCCTTGCCACAGCCGCGCGTGGCCGGTGTAGGTCAGATGCCCCGTCTTGCTCGAGCCAGCCAGAGAATCCGCCGAAATATGCGCCGACCCGGGTCCCAGATTCGGACCCGTAGATTGTCCCGAAGAAACATAGGTCGTCCGGACAGCTCCTGCCGCCGAGACGTCCCCGCTTTCTTGATGGATTTGAATCTTTGTCGCCGTCGTGCGCGACGATGAATCCGAAACCACCGGCGAGCCTTCGAGCGAGATCGTATCGGTGGCCTTCGCTATCTGCGCGTGGCGCGCGTCGGCGGTGCGATCCGCTTGTGTGAAATGGACTTTCCCGTCAAGTTGAATCGTATCCCACTGGCCGGCATCGTCGAGTGATGCCGCCATCTGCTGCGCCGTCGTCCTTTGCGGCGCGCTTGAACCGGATCGGCGCAGGACCTGAACGCCCGAATCGCCGTAAAACTCTCGCATCTTGTTTTGCGCATCAAATTCCGCGCGGGCGCGGGTCGCATGCAAATTCGTCGAGCCGTCCGGACCAACGAGATCGATCGTTGCCGGCGCCAGCGTCGTAGCGGTATCGATCCGGCGTTGTGACGGCCGCAAGCCCGGCGCGAAAGTCATCGCGAGCGCGGAAGTCTCGAGCTCCTGCGAACCGCCGCTGCCGTGCGTTTCGAGCTTCACATCGCCTCTGGCCTTCAGATCGCGGGGTTGTTTGCTATGCTCGTCCATCGGAACTTCCATGTTTTGCGCCGTGAGACGATCCGTCCCGAACGGTCCTTTTCTTTCTCCCCGAACGTTTCCCGCGGCGGCGACATTCTCCACCCAGCCCGCGACGTTCATGTCCGCGTCGAATCGTTCCGCGGAAACGGTGACGGATTCCGGCACGCCCAGCGTCTTGAATTGCGCGTTCCCCTGCGCGACGCCGTGCCGCGCGTGCATATCCTTATCGAGCTCAAGCGACATTTTTCCCGCGCTCAATTCGCGATCGCCCTGCTTTGCTTTCGCCGGGCCATCCAGCCGCGCGGCGTGCGAATTGCGGTCGTACACCAGACGGCTCCCCGTCAAATTCACGGGCATGCCGCTGGCGCCGCCCGAACCGTGCATTTGCATCTCGATGTCGCGATCAAGCTGGACCAGTCCGGTTTTCGAATCGTAGTCCACGCCCACCGCGTGTCCCTGGCCGTTCGGAAATTGAAATTGCACGGGCTGTGCCGTCGATGCGTGTCCGGCATCGCGATCAAACGTGATGTCCGTCGTGTCGATTTGAAGATCGCGAGGTTTCGCACCGCCTCCCGGCGGAATTCTCACGGCGTCTCCCGGCGTCGCGGCGGATTGCACATCGATGCGCGCGGCGCCCTGGCAGCGGATTCGCCCCGACCCCGTCTCGTAATTGCATTTCCCCGTATGAATCGTGTCGTTCCGGCTGCCATCGGGGCCGTAGAGGGTAATCGCCACGTCTTCGAGAACGCTGAGATCCCGGTCTTTGAACTGGGTCGCGTGCGAAGCCGTCACCGTATAGATCGTGTGGTCCTGTTCGACCTTTGAAAATGAAAATTCCGCCGACGCCTGCTCGACAGTGGATGGAACCGGCTTCGGCGCATGCCGTTCGGCATTGGATTCGCGCACCGAACGCGCCACAAATACAGCCGTCACCGTCGCGACAATGACAATCGCGACGCCACCGGCCCAACGTGCATATCGCGCCGCCTCCGCATTGCGCATTCGTTTCCGTCCCTGAAGATCTTAGAAGCCGAGTATAGGCGAGAGGTTTTCAGTCCACAACCGCACCGAACTGAAGAAATGCCTGTAAGATAGCCGCTCACGCCTCGCATCCGAAATAACGGCGCAGCACAAAACCACGGAAGAAAGGGCGGAGTTCTTGACATCTACACGGAATCGTCCCTTCCCCGTCACGATTCTCGGCGGTCTTTTTGTCGTCGTGGGGCTGGCTAGCTCCGTCTCTCACCTTTTACAAGGTCCGCTCGATCGTTGGATCATTCTTATCTTAGTCGTTAACATAATTGCGATCGTCGGCGGAGTCTTCTTGCTCATAGGTCACGGCTGGGCTCGCTGGCTAATGCTCGCTTGGCTCTCCTTTCACGTCATCGTGAGCGCATTCCACTCCGTGTCGCAAACCATCGCCCATGTCGTGCTCTTGTTGGTGATCAGCTATTTTCTGCTGGCGCGGCCTGCTTCAAAATATTTTCAGTCGGCACCATCAGAGTGACGCGATTCGACCGCTCATGCCGGAGCATTGCGGTAACCCCTGATCGGTTCGATTATCGGAGATCCGAGGTAGCACTTCGCATTCCCGGCTAGTGCGTTTACCAGCCATGAGCCCCACGGTCTCCCTTTTGCGATCGTCCCGAGCTGCCGATTCCGCCCGGGCTCGCTCTCCGTTTGCTCGGCGATAGTATCTTCATGAATCCCTGGGAGCGACGCTGTCAGCGGCATGCCCGGCAACTTACCTGTTGCTTTCCCAAAGGAAATGTGGCATCTTTCCTGTTGGAAACCAAAAAGACGGTGCTATGAAACAAAAAAAGGACGTCCTGCAAGGCACGTTGGCGTTGATGGTCCTGAAGACTCTCGATGTCCTGGGATCGCTGCACGGCTATGGAATCGCGCGGCGCATCGAGCAGATCAGTGGAGATCTGCTTGCCGTGAATCAAGGGACTCTGTATCCCGTTCTGTTGAAGCTGGAGCAAGAAGGCGCCATCTCATCCGAGTGGGGTGCCTCCGAGAATAATCGCAGGGCGCGCTTCTATCGACTGACACGCGAGGGACGCAAGCAGTTGCAAGTCGAGACCCAAGATTGGGAACAAACGGCAGCAATCATCGGCCGGTTCTTCGAAGCTAAAGCGGAGGATTTGTCGTGAAATCCCTGAGGCGGTTTTTCGCCCGGCTGGCCAACTTGGCGACAAGGCGGGCACAGGACGAGCGATTGCGGGAAGAGATTGAGGAGCATCTCGCTCTGCAAACCGCCGAAAATCTTCGCGCCGGTTTATCACCCGTTGAGGCGCGACGCCAAGCCATGCTGAAGTTTGGCGGCGTGGAGGCGATGAAACAAGACTATCGAGCCGAGCGAGGGCTGCTATTGGTCGAGAATTTGCTGCAGGATGTGCGCTACGCGATCCGGAGTTTGCGGCGGACGCCGGGACTTACCGCGTTCGTGGTGATCACGCTCGCGCTGGGAATCGGGATGACCTCGGGGACTTTCAGTATGGTCGATGGTCTGATTTTTAGGCCTTACCCCGTGCCACATTCGAGCGGCGTGGTGACTCTGGTGAGCACTACGCACGATAGTAGCTTCGACGATTTCTCCTATCGCGAATACCTGGACATCCGCGACAAAACGAAGAGCTACGACGGCGTCATCGCCAACGCGGATATGGAGGCTGTCGGCTTCAGCGCCGCACCCGGAGCGACGCCACGGATTAGAGGCGGAATGATGGTTTCCGGCAACTACTTCCACGTGCTCGGCGTAGAGCCCCGCCTGGGGCGCGGGTTTCGGGAGGACGAAGATCAGGTTCCGGGGCGCGATGCCGTGGTGGTGCTCGGGCCGGGCTTCTGGAAGCACGAATTCGGGAGCGACCCGTCCGTCCTGGGCAGAACCGTTCGCCTGAACGGCACGCAGTTCACCGTGATTGGCGTGGCTCCAGAAACATTTCCGGGTATGGATATATTCGCGCATCCTGACTTCTACATGCCGCTGGCGATGGCGCGAGTGTTCTCGACCGACCGCCAGAAGAGTTTTTTCGAGGACCGCGATGATCGCGAGTTAAACGTAACGGCGCGCTTGAAACCGGGCGCGACGCTGCAGCAGGCCCAGGATGAACTCGCCGTGCTGGCGAAAAACTTCGAAGGCGAGTATCCGAAAGCCAATCGCGGCCGCAGCGCGACCGTACACACCCAGTTCCAAATGCGGACTCGAGATGACGACGCGAATTGGAAATTCATCGTGATTTTTGTGACCCTTGCGCTGGCGGTCCTGCTGGTGGCTTGCACCAACGTTGCGGGACTTCTTCTGAGTCGCGCCCGCACGCGAACGCGCGAAATCGCCGTACGTTTGGCGCTTGGCGCCGGGCGTTTCCGGCTCATCCGGCTGCTGTTGACGGAAAGCCTGATTCTGGCGTCCTTGGGTGGATTGGCCGGGATCGCCATCGCGTACGGCTTCGTGGAGTGGTTCCACACGAAAGAAAGTATAGTAATTTTCACCGATTTGCCCGTCTCGCTCCCGTTCCGGATGGACACGCGCATACTTCTGGCAAGCCTCGCGTTGGCCGCATTGAGCGCCCTCCTTTGCGGCCTGGCGCCGGCGCTCCAGAGCACGCGAGTGGACCTGATGAACGGACTCAAGTCGGCCGACGTGGATGTGCCCGGACGCAAACGCCTGTGGGGCCGGAATGTGCTGGTCGTGGCGCAGGTTTCCGCCTCTCTGATGCTGCTCACCGCGTCTTTCCTAATGGTACGGGGTTTCCAGCATGCCATGCTGGATGGAACCGGCTTCGCGAAAGACCATTTGCTGATGACCAGCTTCGATCCGCGCCTCATACAGTACAACGCAACTCAGACGCAGCAGTTCTATAAGCTGCTGGCCGAACGTGTACGGGAAGTGCCAGGAGTTCGGAGCGAAGCTCTCACCCAGAACGTTCCGCTCGGAGTGGACGATTTTGACGCTGTCGCCTTCGTACCGGACGGTTTTCAAATGCCGCGCGATCGCGAGAACTTCAACTCGACGATGGACACGGTGGATGAAGGCTACTTCGCGACGTTGGGGATTCCGATCTTGCGTGGCCGCGGCTTCCTGGCGTCCGATACCGCGGATTCCCCGCGTGTCGCCATCGTGAATGAGCAGTTCGCGAAACACTATTGGCCGGGAGCGGATGCAGTGGGCAAACACATCCGGCTTGATAGCCCCGCCGGAACACCGGTTGAGATTGTAGGCGTCGCGCAGACTATCAAGTATCAACTGACCTTCGAAAAGCCCATGGATTTCTTGTATATGCCGCTGGCCCAGCATCCGATCGCGCGAATGGTCTTGATGTTGCGTTCGACCGGCGATCCGCTGCAATTGGTCCAGCCCGTGAAGGACGTTCTCCGGACCCTCGATCCTAACATCCCGATGTTGCAGACGAGCGCTTACGAGGACTTCTACCTGAACCGTGCCGTGGAAGGGCCTCGAGTGGCGATCGACTTGGTGGGTACCATGGGCGCGGTGGGCTTCCTGCTCGCCATCGCAGGTTTGTACGGAGTGGTGGCGTACAACGTGAGCCGCAGAACCCGCGAAATCGCCATACGCATGGCCCTTGGCGCGGCAAGCTCGGACGTGTTGGGCTTGGTGATGGGCAAGGGCCTCGTGCTCGTCGGGATTGGAACGGTGATCGGTTTGGCGATGGGTTTCGCCCTCGAGCAGCTCATGAATTCCATGCTCTTCAATGCCGGCGGCGTAGACATTGTGGCTTATGTCATCGTCGTGCCGTCCCTGTTTCTGGTGACCATGCTGGCGGCCTATGTGCCCGCGCGACGCGCGTGCCGGATTGCGACGACACAGGCGCTTCGATACGAGTAGTGCAGTTCGTTCGTGAACGTTTGAACTTTTCTTTCTAGTTCCCGATTTTCAAGTGCCCGATGAGCCGGATTATCCGGCAACGGAAATCCACCGCTCACTTTCACTGCCGATGCATTCGCCGATTCCGCAGCTTGTAGAAAACAACAGCAACAGCATTGCTTACCACCACCGTCCCCGCAATCTTCGCGGCATATCCCAGCGGATTCACCACATCGACAAACGGATACGCCGAGATCAGTAAACTGAACAGCGAAGCGCAGAACCCCATCAGCGAAACCCACTTCAGCCATCCGGGCAACGATTTGCGTAACGCCGCTGCCCCCACGATGGGAATCGCAAACATCGCCATATACATCAGCTCGTAATGCGCCAAACTGGCATTCGAAAGCACCTGAAAAGCCTCCTGCGCATGAACGCCGACGCTCGCGAGTGCCACGAGCAGCAGCATCAGCCCGGATGTGCACAGAATCGAATTCATTGGCGTCTTCCATCGCCGGTGCAATCGCGTGAACCACTCTGGCAATAGATCGTCCCAACCCACCGCCATCGGCAAGCGCGTCACTCCCGTAAACAAATAACTCGCCGCGCCCAAAAGCCTGAGTTGCAGCAGCAGAATCGCGGCGATGGCGACCACATTCCCCACTCCGGAATTTCCCAGCGCGATTCGCAGCGTCTGCGGAATGGGAGCAATCAGGTCGATGTGTCCCGGCCTCGCAAACGCGACCACCGAACCCGTCCCCAAAATGAACATCGCGCAGATGATCGGCGAAGCAATCCACACCGAGCGCGTTATATTCCGCTCCGGCTGCCGGCTCTCGCCGGCAAAAATGGCGATATATTCAAGGCCGCTCAACGCACCCACAAGCATCTGCCCAAACAGCGCCATCGATCGCAGATTGAGCGGCGGCAGCGCCAGCGCAAACTCCATCCCATGATCCATCCCCTGTACGCCCGTTCGATGCCGCCAAAGCGCCCACGCGGGCAGCAGAATCAGCGCCACAAACACTGTAATCATCGCCGTCCCGCCGATGTTGTGAATCCACTTGCCCCACTCCAGTCCGCGCACCGCCGCTACAGTTACCGCCGCAACGATGGCGGCAACAATCCCCAGCGACGCCAGATGATTCTCCGGCAGCCACGCGGCCCTGGGACCAATCAAGTAAGCCAGCTCCGTGGGAATCGCATACAGAATCGCTGCCGTCACCGCAATTCCGTAGACCCAAAGGTTCCACGCCGTAAGAAACCCTCCCAGCCCGCCGAATGCCCGATGCGCCCAGATATAAAGCCCGCCCTCGAGCGGCATAATCCGGTTGAGCCCGATCACCACCGCCGCCATCGGAAAATAGAACAGCAGCATGGCCGCCACCCACGTCAGCGCCTGCGCCCTTCCCAACTCCGCTGCAACTCCAACCCAGGCGCTCCCGACCACGCATAGCACCTGCGCCAACACCAAGTCGCGCAGCCCGAGCTGCCGCCGCAGCCCATGTTCCGCATGCGATGTAGCCAAAATCTTCGCCACCGTGCGCAAATCCTCGCCCCCTCTTAATGTAGCTCACCTCTTTAGAGGTGAGGCTTTTCGGCCCACGCCTTTCGGCCCCGCACCCTCTCAATGTAGCTCACCTCTTTAGAAGTGAGGCTTTTCGGCCCCCGTTTTTTCATCCTCGGCCTTTCGCCTTTCGCCTTTCAGCCTCCGCCTTTCGGCCCTCTAGCCTTTCGGTTTTCTTCCCCTCCGGCCTCTTCAAACTTTGGTCCATCATGCTTTTCGTCCGTTCCCCATCTTTAACCATGAATCCTAAACTCTTCGCCCCAACCTACATTACAATTTCCGCGTGTCGCGTCTCCGCCGCATCGAATTCGCGGACCGGTATTTTTTCATAACCACAAATCTCGCAAGACATGTTCCTCCGCTTGCCCCTCCCGAACGCGATGTTTGCGTGAACGAACTCGACCGCCTGCGAAGCAAACACAAATTTTCGCTCTTTGCTTGCGTCGTGATGCCCGATCACGCACACCTCCTGCTCTGGACAAATCAATCCTTCCTTCCCACTTTGATGAAGGATTGGAAGCGCACTTCCGGCTTTCAGATTGCCAAAGCCCGGCGCCGGAAAGGCTCGATTTGGCAGCGCCGCTATTTTGATTTCGTCCTTCGTCGCGCCGCCGATTTTGGTGAGAAATTCGAATACATCCACAACAATCCAGTCGCAGCCGGACTTGTCGCACATCCCGAAGACTGGCCGTGGTCCACCGCCTCTTTCTATTCCAAGAAAAACCCGTCCCTCATCGCGCCTGATCCCTTCGACCTTCCCCCGGACCCCAACGAGCCCCTCTGGCCCGCCCCCTGGCGCTAACAACAGCGTCTTCTCGCATCTCCCTCGTCGAATTTTTTCTTAATGTAGCTCACCTCTTCAGAGGTGAGGCCTTTCGGCCCTCTCGCCTCTCGCCTCTCGCCTCTCGCCTCTCTTCTCTCGCCTCTCGCCCTTCGCGCCTTTCGCCCCCGCATTTTTCGTCCCTGCCTTTCGTCCCCGCACCTTCTTCAATGTAGCTCACCTCTTTAGAGGTGAGGCTTTTCGGCCCCGTCCTTTCTCCCTCCAACCTTTCGGCCCCGCACCTTCTTCAATGTAGCTCACCTCTTCAGAGGTGAGGCTTTTCGGCCCCGTCCTTTCTCCCTCCAACCGTTCGGCCCCGCACCTTCTTCAATGTAGCTCACCTCTTTAGAGGTGAGGGTTTCGGCCCCCGGCCTTTCTGCCCGCGTCCTTCTACCTCCGACGCTACTCGCTAACCGCCCGCCGAACCCGTTCCGACCTACGGTCGCCTAGGCGCGGCCCGGCATTCCGCCACTTCTGCGACACTTCTCCTCACAGAATTCAATCAGGAATTGCGATCTAGAACTGCGGACGGCTATGCGGCGGCGGATTCGTGGAAGTGACGACGAGAATCTCGTGCGTGTCGCCGAGCTCGCGCGCGGACGGCGTCACGATGGTCTTTGGCCCGATGAAGATTTTTTCTTTCCGCAGGAGAGCGATGCGAATGTCATTTTCACTGACGAATTCCGCGATTTTGATTTCGGGCGCCGCGGGCTTCGCATCGCGCGCAGGCTTTTCTTCGGCCTTCGCCGCACCCGGCACGGCCGCAGCCGCCACGCGTGTTGCGCCCGGGCGCGCCGCCGCAACGTGCTCCGCCACAGCTCTCGCCGCAACTTCAGCCGCGCTCGGCGGCGGGGGCTTCGATGCAGTCTTTGTCGCAGCTTCCGTCGAGGCCGCTCCGCCGCGCGGAATTCCGCGCGCGGAAAACACGCGCTCGACCACTCGCGCAATCGCTTGCCTATCAGGGACGCCGCTTGGACTTGCCGCCGCAGCCGTCGCGCCTTCCACCGCTGCGGCGGTTGCTTCCGCCACGCCTGCCGCGACCCCCGCTTTCACCGGATCCCCCGCGGCAATCTCAGTTCGTGCGGGCGATTCCTTCGCGGCGCCCGCGGAGGCCGATGCCGCCTTCACCACCGCCGGCGATTCCCCTGTCGCTCCTCCCGCAAGCCGCTGCGATGCTGGAATCGTGCGGTGCTCGACTCCGCGCGATTCCCAGGCGATTCGTTTCAAATTCATCAAGTGCAACGGACCGATGTTGTCCGACGTGATATTCCCGCCCGAAGCGCCGCAGCCGAGCGTCATCGCCGGAAACAAATTCGTCGAGTAGCCGATCGAGCCGTGCACCGCCGACGAATTCACCACCACGCGCGACGCCGGAACTTTCGCTCCGTACTCTCTCACCGCCGCTTCATTCTGCGAATGAATCGACGCGGTGTGCCCCGCGCCGCCGAAATGTAGCAGCCGCACGCAAATATCGATCCCCTCGGCGAGATTCGCTCCCGAATAGAATGCGAGAATCGGGGAAAGTTTTTCCGCTGAAAGCGGCACGTCGCGCCCGACGCCTTCGAGTTGCGCGATCAGCACGCGCGTGCTCGCCGGCACTTTCACTCCCGCCATTTCCGCGATCACCGTCGCGTGGCGCCCGACGATTTTCGGATTCGGCGCCGATGTTCCCGGCCGGATCACAAGTTCTCCCACTCTCCGGATTTCATCCGCGGAAAGAAAATATCCGCCCTGGTTGCGGCATTCTTCCAGAACGCGTTCGCGCACGGCTTCTTCCGTGACGATGGCCTGCTCGGACGAACAAATTGTTCCGTAATCAAAAGTTTTGCCGGCGAAAATATCGGCGACCGCTTTTCGCACATCCGCCGTGCGCTCGATAAACGCCGGAACATTCCCCGGCCCGACGCCGTACGCCGGCTTGCCGGAACTGTACGCCGCGCGCACCAATCCCGTTCCGCCCGTCGCTAAAATCACGCCCGTTCCGCGATTCCGCATCAGCTCCTGCGTGCCTTGCATCGTCGGATGATTCAGGCAAACGATAATTCCCTCGGGCGCTCCGGCTTTCAGCGCCGCGTGCTCGAGGATTGCAGCGGATTCGCAGATGCAGCGCATCGCGTTCGGATGCGGGCTCAGAACAATCGCATTCTGCGCCTTCAGCGCGATGAGAGTTTTGTAAATCGCCGTCGAAGTCGGATTCGTCACCGGAATAATTGCGGCGACCACGCCGAACGGCTCGGCGAATTCGAGAATTCCCTTCTCGCGATCTTCGCGAACAAATCCGACTGTTTTCATGTCGCGAATCGCGCGATGCACGTAGACGGACGCCAGGCGATTTTTCGTCGTCTTATCGGTGACGTTTCCGTAGCCGGTTTCTTCTACCGCAGTTCGCGCAAGCTGCTCGCCCGCGTCCGTGGCCGCGGCCGCGCACGCGTCCACGACGGCATCCACTTCAGCTTGGGAAAAAGTGAGGAATCGCGACTGGGCTTGGCTGGCCCGCTCGATGGCTGTGCGGGCTTCCTGGATGGAAATGAGGTCGGGGTCGCGCAGACTCAAAATGCCAGGCCTCGCAAAAACTTTTGCAGCATGTACAAGAAAATCGTGGGCTTCCGCGTGCAAAACAATTTCGTAGACTTCCGCTCGCGGCGCGAAAAATCGCCGCTCCACCAAATTACCTTTTCTGAATTACTTCTTCACTCCCGAACTCGAATGGCTTCCGCCGGGCAAAATATTTTCGACGTGCTCGTGAGGCCGCGGAATAACGTGCACGGCGACAAGTTCTCCAACGCGGCGCGCTGCGGCGGCGCCAGCATCGGTCGCGGCCTTCACCGCGCCGACATCACCACGAACCATCACGGTGACGTAGCCCGAGCCGATATATTCCTTGCCGATCAAGATCACGTTCGCGGCCTTCACCATCGCATCTGCCGCTTCAATCGAGCCAATCAGTCCTTTGGTCTCGATCATCCCCAACGCTTCATTCGCCATGCGTCCTCGCTCGCTCGCTCGCTGCGGTTCACGAACCCCAGTCGCGCGGCACGCCGTCCGCGCAACTCTGCATTCATTCAACTGTGCTGGAAGGTCCAGCGCAGACTAGCACGCCCCCCACAGCGAATCAAGCAGCGTGCGGAACGGGCCGCGCGGAATTATTGGTGCGGGAGAACACCGAGGGCTGCCGCGGCGACGGCGTCGCGCGCTGTGTTCTTGACGAGATACATCGCCTCATCGGCGAGATGCAGGAGGTCGGCCTTGGTCTTCGAATCGCCGGGGTAGGACGCCACGCCAATGCTGGCCGTGATGTGCACGTTCAGCCCCGCTTCCTTCAGCCAGGAGCCCTCGCGGATCCTCTTGTGCAACCGGTGCGCCACGCGCAACGCGTTCTCCTTCGAGGTCTGCGGCAGCAAAATCACGAATTCATCGCCACCGTAGCGGAATGCGAGGTCAATTACGCGGCAGCTGTCCTTGATCATTTCCCCGAGTTCCCCGAGGAGCTTCGAGCCCATCAAGTGACCATGCGTGTCGTTGACCATCTTGAAATGATCGAGGTCGATGAAGATGAGCGAGAATTCGAAGGCGTAGCGATTCGATCGGTAAATCTCCGTGTCCAGCATGAAGTTCATGTGCCGGGCGTTGTAGAGGGTGGTGCAATCGTCCTTGATGGTCAGTTCATGGATGCGATGAACGTGCCGCGCGTTTTCGATGGCGATGGCGGCGTAGTCGGCGAGCGCTTCGAGCAGCGCGAGGTCGCGCTGGCTGAATCCCTCGGGCCCGATGCAATTGATGAGTTCGATGACGCCCAGGCACTGCTCGCGGAAGCGGACGGGGACGGCGACGATCGAGCGCGTCTCCATCTTGGTCTTCTCGTCGACCTGGGAAAAAAAGCGGGAGTCCTGGCTCGTGTCGGGCACGACGACAACTTCGCCGCTCTCCGCCACCCAGCCGGCAATGCCCTGCCCCAATTTTATGCGGACGTCGCGCAACGCTTCCGCGCCGACTCCCGTGGCGATCTGAAAATACAATTCGTTTTTCTCCTGATCCATCAGGAGCAGCGACCACGTGTCCGGCCGCAGCACTTCGTTGATTTTCTCCATGATCGTGCGGAGGACTTGATCGAGCTGGAGGGAGGATGTGAGCGCCTTCCCAAGCTCATGGAATACCGTCACCTCGCTGCCCTCGGGCATTTCTACCCGAAGGCCGGGGTTTTGACGGCGCTCCACTCCGCTGAAAGGTTTGGGCTCGGCCACTTTCCGCATCTGCACTTTGGGGTTTCGAAAGTCCTGGGAGACGGGACTTTCACACGACATTGCCATTATAGAGAAGCCCTTCGCGCCGCTGCAATCACATCCCGCGAGCGATTGCTGAAAAGAGAATCGTCGTCTGTCCTTCCGGGCTGATTTCCGTGAGTGATCGGGCGCCGCGAAGGTAGTGTTTTTGTTCCGGTTAGAAATGACCTCCGTGGTTTGTTTTGAGCGGGTTGCGGCGATTTCTAATCGTCGGGTGTCCCGATTAGAGAAGCTGAGGCTCGAACCGGTCTCATAAATTGTTGCGCTGCCGTCGCGCCGGACCTCGGACGTTGGAACCCTGGAGTATGCGGCACTATTCGGGGCGACTAAGGCCGTGCGCTGACGAGATGCGTTTATGGGACGGCTTTCAGAGGCTAGGGGCTGAGGGCTGCGACAAGATGTCCTTCGAGGCTCCCTTTGAAGCTCAATGTAAACAGGACACGCCGGCGCTCCGACAGAGGCCCCGATTGAAAGTGGTTGCGGGTGCGTTTCGCCGCCACTGCGGCCGCGGCGTGAGGCGCTGCGCCGTGGATTCAGGGCGGGCATCTGCATGGGCCCGGTGGCCTGGGGGGTGGGTTCGATTGTTGTGGCGATAGTCATAGAGCACTCACAAATATGATGGCACGAAAAGAGGGAAATTGAGCAGTAGCGGTGTGTAAGGATTTTGGTACCAAACCGGAAACTACGTAGACGGGGTGCGGCGAGTCAGACGCTCGGGCGGATTCAGGTTGACGTGAGTGAGTCGTAACTCGAGACCGGAGCGGTTCAAAACCCGCACCCTTGCGTAGTCCGCAAGGGATGCGGCACCCGCGATATCTGGACCAATCCTATGGAAGCGTGGTGTTCGGCGTCTCGATGTTAAGGCTTAGCCACCCGCCTTTGGCCCGTCGCATCCGAGACAAGGTAGCCCACAAGCCCAATCGAAAAATTCGAGTGATTGTACGGAGCGGGTAATTTGTCCGGAGCGGCCCAATGGCAGATCCAGTTCAGGAAATCCTTCGTCGTGCAATGCTCAATGCCGCGCATTTCCAGACGCGCCGGCTGGACTATTCGGTCCACAATCTTCTTGATTCGGGCTTCATCCACATCGCCCTGCTTCGCGCGCGTCACCGGAGCCGCCACGATGATGCCCGCCACAATCCACGCCACCAGTTTCGTCATTTGCATGCCTCGTCGTTCTCTGCTCAGTCTCGGTCCCCCGGGCCTGCTTGGCGGTTACCCTTGACGTTCCGACAAAAAGCTTTGCACCGCCGCGGCCAGCTCAGCCCCCTTGCAGCCAGTGGTGAGATGCCCGCAATCGCTATCTAGGACCAGCGTACGGGCGTGCAGCAGTTGCGCGAAGCGCAGCGCCGGAATTGGGTTCACCATATGGTCCTGGCGCGCCACGATGATAAGGATCTTCGCGCGAATGATCTTGGCCGCATCCTCCAGCGTGCCACCGCGGGGCGAGATGTCTTGCGCGATCATGGCCCGTAGCTGCCACAAATAGTCGTACGGGTTCGATTCTCCCTTCGCTTCCGCAATCGTTTCCGCGACGAATTTGTCGAACTCTCCTCGCTTGGTCTGGGTGACCACGTCTTGCGGTGTTGTCAGGTTCAGCCGGTCGATGAGCGCGGCTTCGTTCAGCGCATCATCTTCATCTCCTCTCCGAAGATGCTCCTCGATGCTCCGCGCTTCCGTATTCCAGAGCAGCAGATCATACGAAGTCTGTTGCGGCGTTCCGGTAATCGGGATAGCCACGTCCATGAACTCAGGATAGGAGACCGCCCACTGAAAGGTTTGCATTCCTCCCATTGACGCACCTATCACCGCGCGCACATGCTTCAGCTCCAGCTCCTTTGTCGCCACAAGGTATTCCGCATGCACCATGTCACGAATCGTGATCTTGGGAAATTTATCCTTCGCTTGCGCCGTGCTGTTTGAAGGAGAGCTGGAAACACCGTTTCCGAGCGCGTCGATCTGGACAACGTAATACCGCTCCGGATCGATCATCTTGCCCAAGCCAACATATTCGGCGAGCTCCGCGCTTCTTCCCGAGAACCACGTGGGAAAGAGAATGGCGTTTGATTTGTCCTCGTTCAGCGTTCCACGGATCCGGTACCCGATCTGGCAATCGTGAATCACTTCGCCGCTCTCAAGCTTGAAATCGCCCAGGTGCGCGAATTTCTGCTCGTTCTCCGCCCGCAGCGTGGCCGCTGTCATCAGGCCGCAAAGAATGCACAAGAACAAAGTCATGCGGAAGTTCGGCACACGCGCACTCTTGCGTTTCATCAGCGTCATTTCTTCAGTCCCTCCATCCAGATCGTAATCAGGGTGTTCGTGTTCGTCTTCGGCACCTATGAGAGTAAGAAGGCGCGTTGGGTAGCTACGATTTCGGGCTAAGAGCACCCCTGGTTGTTTCCGTCGAGCGGCTGCGATTGTACCGAAACCGTTCTTCGAGCATGACGCGTTTTTGTTCTTCTCTCCGTTTCAGGATCCCGTCCCGCCGACCGTCGTACACATCGGCGGGCGCGACGTTCCCGATTCCTTCGTGATACCGCCGGTGATTGTAGAACTCGATGAACTCCGCGATTGCCCGCCGCAACTCCTCGGGACTCGAGTACACCAACAGATTCACGCGTGCCTTCAACGTCTCGTGGAAGCGCTCCAGTTTTCCGTTCGTCTGCGGATGGTGCGGCGAACAGCGAATGTGCCGCAGCGCCAGCATCCACAGATAGTCCTCGAAGGCGTGGGCCAGGTAGCCTGGCCCGTTGTCTGAGACCAGCCGCGAACGATCTTCCACCGGCACGTTCTTCATCCCTGTCCGCGCGAACCCCTTCGAGCAAGATGCGGATCTTCTCTCCGCTCGGAAATCTTCTGCGGCCGGCCTATTTCGCCCGGCGCATCAAAGCGCCTGCCGTATCTCCCGATCGGGTTGCTGGACTCGATGACTCATTCTTCGTGGAAACTGCATTGGTGGGTTCGTTCTCGTCCTCGTACATGTTCACCCTTTCCGGCCCGCACGGGGCGCCGGACTAGACTGCCTCCGCCGCACCCCGGCCGTCCAATCCCAGTTGGAGGTGAACTCGACCTCGGGACCGAAGCTTAATCCTGCTCTCACTTCGCTCCCATTTCCGCCGAAGTCAAACAAACGCCAAGGCCGGCGGAGACGGATTGACACTCTTCCGCCACCCGCCTATATTTTGCACGGAGTACAATTCCAGCGGATGCCCCCTACACCCTTCGGCGAGCGCCTCAAACGTGAGCGAGAAATGCGCGGCGTCTCCCTCGAAGAAGTATCCGTCGCGACGCGCATCGCCCCGAAGTATCTCGAAGCTCTCGAAAGCGAACAGTGGGACCAACTGCCCGGCGGCGCTTTTAACCGCGGATTCATCCGCACGATCGCGCGATTCCTCGGGATGGACGAAGAAAGCATTCTCGGGGAATATGCGATCACCACGAAGGACCGGCAGGCTGCCGCGGGCGTGCGCGATGACGTGATGGATTTGCCGGACCGGCGTTGGGTGGCCGTTGCGGTGCTCGCGGTTCTCCTGGTGATTCTGATCGCGGCTGGATGGTTCCTCTACCGCCGCTTCGGCAAGTCGCTTCATATGGCCAAGAAAACGCAGGCGTCGCAGCTGCTGACGTCAAGCGCGGCGCCCGCATCTCCGTCGACGGCTGCCGATCCGCCGCAGAAATCTGCGCCGGCCTCGAGCGCCGATCGCCATGATGCGGCCGGCGCGATGAACTCGAACATGCTCGCGCTGAAAATTGAAGCGGGCCGCGATGCTGCGATCACGGTGGTCGCCGACGGACAATCCGCGTATTCCGGCCCGATTAATGCCGGAGAAACGCAGCGTTACCGGGCGCGCAATTCGTTCGAGATTTCCGCCACGGATTCGTCCGCGGTCCTGATCGAAATGAATGGACAGATCATGCCGCCGCTCGGGACACCGGGCCAGGCCGGCACCGCGACCTTCACGCAGGAAGATCTGAAGCCTGCGACGGGAGGCAACCGTTAACGTCCCGACAAGCGGCGATGTGCGCGCGGAAATCCGCGGCGGCCGCGCGATCAAGGAGCGCAAGCTCGCGGTTTCCTCCGGAACGGTGCCGCTCTCTCCGGAGGATCGCGCGGAACTGTTCGCGATACTCGCCGCCGATATCGACCCCGACGTCGCGAAGAAAGCCACCGCCAATATCGCGGGAATTCCCGCGGCGGATTTCATTGCCGCTCTCGCTCGAGCGGACGCCGATGCCCGCCTGTTTTCCCATTGCGCAACCAAGCTGGCCGAGCAAAGCGGGATCGCCGACGCGCTCGCAAAAAATCCGGCGTGTCCCAGGCCGCTGATCGCGCGCGCGGCCAAGCATTTGTCCTCCGCCGGCATCCAGTCGCTTCTCGATGATCTCGACGGGCTCACGATATCCGCGGAACTTGCGGTAGCGATCGGCGCTTCGCCAAATGCGACGGCCGAGCAAAGAGAATTGATCGCGGAATTGAAACGAGGAGCGCCGGACGAAAAGGAAGTTCATGAAGCGGTGGCGGCGGCGGAGCCCGATCCGGAGCGGCGCCGGACGCTTCTGCAACAGATCACGACGATGACGGTTGTGGAACGCATTCAGCTGGCGATCAAGGGCCCGCGCGAGGCGCGCACCGCGCTCATTCGCGACAACAACAAAATCGTGCAGCGCGCCGTGCTGCAGTCGCCGCGCCTGACGGACGCGGATATGGAAAGTTTTGCAACGATGACAAATCTAAGCGGCGAAGTGCTGCGGCTCATCGCGACGAATCGCAAGTACATCAAGAATTACATGGTGGCCCGCAATCTGACGTACAATCCGAAAACTCCTCTCGACATCTCGCTGCGGCTTATCGTCCGTCTGACGGGGGCCGACATGAAGCTGCTCGCCACGAACAAAAATATTCCCGAGACGCTGCGCTCACTGGCCCTAAAACTCCATCGCCAGCGCAGCTCGTCGAAGCCTTCCGAATAGGCCGATACCCACGAGGCGTCTAGTTCTTCGAAGCGGCAGCCGCCGCGTGCGGTTTTGTTCGCAGAACTCCCTGCAAGACTTTCAAATTGCCGTCGATCTCGCCGGTCTGCAATCCGAGAATTTTGGCGATCAGAGGATAGATATTCACGTTTTCGAACGGTTCGAGAGTCACGCCCGGGCGGATGTCCGGGCCGGCGGCGTAAAAAATCGCGCGCATCGTAATCATGTGAAAGGGATCGTAGCCGTGCTGGCCCTTCGAGGAGGGCGGCGTGTCGGGACTTCCGCTGGCGTGCGCGCGAATCCAATACGGGCCGTTGGCAATCACGACCGGATCGCCGATTCGCGGATTGCTGTCGTAGTGCAGCTCGGGGGGAACATTGCTGCGACGGTAGACGGTGAATTTGTCGCTCGCGCCGCGAAGTTTCTCGTAGGCCTTTTCCGCGGCCTCCTCGCTTTTCGGGTAGAGCAACGGACCGCTCGTTTCAAAATCCGAGAGATCGGCGTAGCGATCGAGATCGATCCAGTCACCCTCCACTTTTTCCATGCCGTGATCGGCGACGACGATGAGATCGATGCGCAACGGAAGTTTGCTTAGCTCCGCTTCCAGATTTCCGACGATTCCGTCCACCAAATGCACGGCGTCGCCGGTCTCTTTGCTGTCCGGGCCAAATTCATGGCCGGCGCCGTCGACGTCGCTGAAGTACAGCGTGATGAAATGAGGGCGCTGGGCTTCGGGCAAGTGCAGCCACGCGATAGCCTGGCTCACGCGGCGGTCGTTCGGAATATGCGAATCATAGTGAAGATAGAATGAGGGACGCTCGCCGGCTATCTCCGCGTCGGAAGCCGGCCAGAAAAAGCAGGCGCTGCGCATGCCCTGCTGCTCAGCGAGAGACCAGAGCGGAACGCCGCTGTACCACGAGCCATCGCCGCTCTTCGCCGGATCGGTGTAAGCGTAAACGATCGTTGCGCGCGGGATCGTAGAAATTATTTGCGACGATGCCGTGATGTTCGGGATAGAGGCCGGTGATGATCGCGATGTGGTTGGGGAAAGTCGACGAGGGGTACGCCGGAATCATGCCTTGCGGGGCGCTTGCGCCGCGTTTGCCGAGGGCCACGAGATTTGGCGCGCCATATTTTTCCGGATAGTCGTAGCGGAAACCATCGAGCGAAACGAGAATGACGTAGGGAGCGTCCTGCCGCGCGGCGGCGTTGGGGCCATGATCGACTGTGATAATGGGAAGCGGGGACGCGGCCGGAAATTGCGCCGCTGCGTTTGTCCGCGGAGGCGCCTGCTGCGGGGCCTGCGATTGCGAGTGCGTCGGAAGCGCGGGGACCGAAAATAGAAATACGAGCGCCGCGAGAATTCCGCTGAAAGTTTTGAGGATTCGTGCGTTCATGATTTCTCTCCGAGGCCGACTCGCGGCAGAGTGGATGCGAGGCGATGGGAATGCATGCTACTTCGCGGGCGCGGCGGCGAGCGAAGCGGCGATTTGTTTCTGATATTCGCGGGCCTTCTCCAGAATCTGTGCTTCATCGAGCGTGGTCATTTTGCGATCGTCCATGACGATGCGACCGGCGATCACGACGCTTCGAACATCCGAGGCTTTCAGCGCGAAGACGAGCTCGGAATAGACGTTGTACAGGGGCGTCGCATGCGGCGCGCTCGTGTCCACGACGATCAGATCGGCTTTCTTTCCGGCTTCGAGCGAGCCGATTTGTTTTTCGAGATGTAACGCACGCGCGCCGCCGATGGTGGCCATCTCGACCACCTGCTCGGCGGGAAGGGCGCGCGGGTCCATGCGCGAAATTTTCTGGAGCTTCGCCGCCAGATCCATTTCTTCGAAGAGATCCTGATTGTTGTTGCTTGCGGCACCGTCGGTGGCGAGGCCTACGGGAACTCCGGCGGCGAGCAAATCGACAACGGGCATGACGCCTGCGGCGGTTTTCATGTTGCTCGAAGGATTGTGCGAACAGCCGACGCCAAAATGCAGGAGCGTCGCGATATCCGCCGCATCGACCCAAATACAATGAGCGCCGAGGACATCGGGACCGAGAAAGCCGATGCTGCCGAGATACGCGACGGGAGTGAGGCCGTGCTGCGCGCGGCTCTGCTCGAGCTCGAACCGCGCTTCGGCGATGTGAGTGAGAATCGGGGCATGATTTTTGCGCGCGAGGGCGGCAGATTCCTGAAGCGTTTTTTCGGAACAGGTGTAGATCGAGTGGGGCGCGACAGCGGGGATGATAAGCGGGTCGCCCTTCCAGCGATCGAGAAATTGCTGGGTGTAGGCGAAAGCCTGTGCGAGCGTTTTGTTGTCGGGCGCGGGGAAATCGATAATCGTTTCGCCGAGAACGCCGCGCATGCCCGCGTCTTTCGTGGCGCGCGCGACGGCGTCCTCGAAATAGTACATGTCGGCGTAAGTGGTGATGCCGCCGCGCAACATTTCGAGGATGCCCAGGCGCGTTCCCCAGGTGGCGAAGTCGGCGGTGACGTTGCGCGCTTCGGCGGGAAAGATATATTTCTTGAGCCAGTCGTCGAGAGAAAGATCGTCGGCGATGCCGCGGAAAAGGCTCATGGCGGCGTGCGCGTGGCTATTGATGAGTCCGGGCATGACGATTTTCCCGCGCGCATCGATCGTGCGAGAGGCTTCGTAGCTCGCCTCCAACTCCGCGCGCGAGCCGATTGCCACGATCGCGTCGCCGCGCACTGCAACCGCGCCGTCTTCAATCACGCGCTTGCCCGCGTCCATCGTGATGACGGTGCCGCCATTTACGAGGAGATCCACATGCTGCTTCTGCGGCGCGGCGGAGAGCGGGCTCGCGAGAAGGGAGACGAGGAAGAGAATCGAGAACCAAAGAGCGTTTCGAACCGAATTGTTCATAAGAAGTTCCTGTGTAAAGCGAGAATTCCTCAATCGAAATTCACAGAAATGTTTTGTCGAACGGCCGCGGAAGCAGCTTCGCCGAAGTCTCGCGTTCGATTTTGCCTCTGAGATTGGCCAGGATGACGGGAACGTCGCCGCAGAATTCCCAAATGATTTGGCGGCACGGGCCGCAGGGCGGCGTCAGTTTCTTGGTGTCGCATACGACGGCCACGGCGTCGAAGTCCCGCTCGCCTTCGGAAATGGCTTTGAAGATTGCGACGCGTTCGGCGCAGATGGTCAGACCGAGCGTGGCGTTCTCGATGTTGCAGCCCTGATAAATTTTCCCGGATTTCGTGCGGACGGCCGCGCCAACGCGGAAATTTGAAAATGGCGCGTGCGCCCGTTCGCGCGCCGCGCGCGCCGCTTCGATTAATTTGCTCTCATCGCTCATGCGTCTGCCCGATCAGCGGCATCTTCTTCGCACTTCCGGAAACACAGCGGTTGTAACATTTCGCTCGTCCTTCTCATTCCCCACGACGCACGCGAAACGTACCCCTGCATTATGCGCGCGCCACGTCGGCGGCGATGCGCGGAAGGACGGCGCGCAGGAGCGCGATGAAATTCCCTTTTACGCGCTCGCCGGTTGCCATTACCTCGGCGTGGTCCAGCGGTTGATCGAGAATTCCCGCCGCCATATTGGTGACACACGAAATCCCCAACACGCGAATGCCCATGTGGCGCGCCGCAATCACTTCCGGGGCCGTGGACATTCCGACAAGATCGGCGCCGATGACACGCAGATAACGAATCTCGGCGGGCGTTTCGTAACTCGGTCCCGTCAGCGCGGCGTAGACGCCTTCGAACACTTCGATGCCGAGACGTTTTGCTTCTTCCGCCGCGATCGCGCGATAGGATTTCCAGTATCCCTGTGTCATATCTGGAAACCGCGGGCCGAAGCGTGTGTCATTGGGACCAATGAGCGGATTCGAACCTTGCAAATTGATGTGATCGCGAATCACAACGAGCGCGCCTTGCTTGAATTCCGTGTTGATGCCGCCGGCGGCATTGGTGAGAATCGCGGCGCGAATTCCGAGTCGCCCCATGACGCGCATCGGGAAAATCACGTCCTGCAGCGCGTAGCCTTCGTAATAATGCACGCGACCCTGCATCGCCGCGACGTCCACGCCGCCCGCTTTGCCGATGACGAGGCGCCCCGCATGGCCTTCCGCGGTCGAGCGAGGAAAGCCGGGGATTTTTTCATACGGGATGCGCACCGCACCTGCCAATCCGTCGCCGAAAGCGCCGAGGCCAGAACCCAGCACGACCGCAACGCGCGGGCGGAGCCTCGTTTTACCGAGAATGAATTTCGCGGCGCGCTCGGCACGAGCGAACTGGGCCGACGCCGCGCCAGCTCCGGACTTTTTCGAGCGCGCCATCATCGCAGCATGATCCCCACGATCGAAGCGGACATCAGATTCGCCATGGTACCCGCGAGCATGGCGCGAAGGCCGAGCCGCGCGAGATCTCCTTTGCGATTGGGCGCGAGCGCGCCAATGCCGCCGATTTGAATGCCAATCGAGCTGAAATTCGCAAAACCGCACAGCGCAAATGTCGCGATGGTGAACGAGCGCGGATCGAGCGCGTCTTTCATGGGTCCGAGGCGCTGAAACGCGATCAACTCATTCGTCACCGTGCGCAGGCCGAGCAAATTGCCGATCGTTCCGCAATCGTGCCAGGGAATCCCGATGAGCCACGCGATCGGCGCGAAAACCCATCCGAAAATCTGCTCGAGGCTCGACGGAAACCAGGAGAAATGCGGGAACCATGGGAGCACGTGATGGAACGCGAACCAATTGTGTACCGCACCAAATAGACCGTCGACGAGATAGAGCAGCGCGATAAACGAAATCAGCATGGCGCCAACATTGATCGCGAGATTCAATCCGTCGCTCGTGCCGCGTGCAATCGCGCCGAGAGAATTCGCGTCGCGATCGATCACCGCCATCTGCACGCGCCCGCCCGTCCTTGGCACCTCGGTTTCCGGCACAAGCATCTTCGCGAGGAGAATCGTTCCCGGCGCGGTCATGATGACGGCGGCGAGAAGATGCTTGGCTTCGATGCCGAAGGCGATGTAAGCGGCCATGATGCCGCCAGAAACGTGAGCCATTCCGCTGGTCATGACGGTCATCAGTTCGGATTGTGTCAAATCGGGGAGAAATGGGCGAATCGTGAGCGGCGCTTCGGTCTGGCCCATGAAGATGCTGGCGGCAACGTTGAGCGATTCCGCGCCGCTCGCGCCCATCACCGCGGTCATCAGGCGCGCGGCCTGCTTGATGACGATCTGCATGATGCCCCAGTGATAGAGGAGCGCAAAAACGGCGGCGATGAAAATAATCGTGGGCAAAACCTGGAACGCGAAAAAGAAGCCCATCGGCGAGCCTTTTTTGCCGAGGTCGCCAAAGACGAACGACGAACCATAAAACGCGAAATCGAGGAGCCAATTCACGGCTGCGCCTGCCTCCTGAAACAGGAGCCGGCCGTACTCCCAGCGCATGACGATGAACGCGAAGACAATCTGCAAGCCGAGGCCCCACGCGACGGTTTTGAAGCGAATGGCGCGGCGATTCGTAGAAAGCAGATAGGCGATCCCCATCATCGTAAGCATGCCAAGGACGCCGATGAAGTGATGCATGGTTACCTCCGCGACTCTAAAACCGGCGCTACCGCACTGCTGGAGCGTTTACCCCAATAACGCGGCGCACCAGTGGCCGCGCGGGCGGCGCGTCAGGGCCGATGATAAAACTGTCACCCAGCATCGCGAGCGCTTCGCCGCGACGCGCTTCTGAATTGTAATGAATCGTGCAAAGCACGCTGCCTTTTTCGATGCGATCGCCGATTTTCTTCTCGAGAACGACGCCGACGGCCGGATCGACCGCATCTTCCTTCTTCTCGCGGCCCCCACCGAGCATCATGCCGGCCACGCCGACCTGCTCGCAGCGAATCGCCGTCACATAGCCGCTGCACATCGCAATGGCTGTGGCTTTGTGCCGCGCACGAGGCAGACGGCCAGGATCGTCGACAATTTTGGCGTCGCCGCCCTGCAGACGAATAATCTCGCGAAATTTATTGCGCGCCTCGCCGCTTGAAATCAAACCCGCGGCGATGTGTCGGCCTTCCGCAACTTTTTTGGCCTTGCCGCCAAGAACGAACATCCACGCCGAGAGATCGAGGCAAAGCTCGCGGAGATCGTCCGGCCCGCCGCCGGCAAGAACATCGAGGCATTCCTCGACTTCAAGTGCGTTGCCGACTTTACGGCCGAGCGGCTGTTCCATGTCCGTGATCAGGGCGACAATTTTCTTGCCCATACGCTTCCCTGTTTCGACCATCAGCTCGGCGAGATGCACCGCGTCCTTTTCCTGTTTCATAAAGGCCCCGTCGCCGGTCTTGACGTCGAGAACGAGCGCGTCGATGCCTTCAGCGAGCTTTTTGCTCATGATGGACGCGCAAATGAGATACGGGCTTTCGACGGTCGCGGTGACGTCGCGCAACGCGTAAAGCTTTTTATCGGCGGGAGCGATTTGCGGCGTCTGTCCGATCAGCGCGCAGCCGCATTCCTTCAGGATGCGGCGAAAATCGACGAGCGAAAGATTGACGTTGAAGCCGGGGATCGATTCAAGCTTGTCGAGCGTGCCGCCGGTGTGGCCGAGGCCGCGACCGCTGATCATCGGGACGGGCAAGCCGCCCGCGGCTACGACCGGCGCGATGACGAGAGACGTCTTGTCGCCCACGCCGCCGGTCGAATGCTTGTCGACTTTCACGCCGGAAACATCGGAGAGATCCAGGACTTCTCCGGAATGCAGCATCGACTCGGTGAGCGCGGCGAGCTCCGCCTGCGTCATACCGCGCCAGACGACCGCCATCAAAAACGCGGCGAGCTGATAGTCCGGGACGGAATCGTCGGCCGCACCTTTGACGAGAAACTGGATTTCTTCGCGGGTCAGCTCCCCGGCGTCACGTTTTTTTCGGATGATGTCGACGGCACGCATGCAGCGAACGGAAGCGCAGGCTAGCATCGCGCCGATAGCGAGTCAATAAAAGTCGTGGTCTCGTGACGCCGGAATCGCCGGCGGTGCGTTCCGAATGCGTTGACAGAGGAATTGCAGTCGGTTAAATTAGCGGGCGTTGGAGAGCACGAAAGGTCCATCGAGCGAATGAAGAATTTTCGATACGCGTTCGCCTTTACGTACCGCTTCCCCTTTTGGCGGAAGCGGCCGGGTGACGCGCTCTTGATGGGAAAGGCACTGCAGAGCTAGACAGCGCGAAGAGCAATCGTCAACCGGCCGCGACCTTCGAATGGGGTTCGCGGCTTTTTTGTTTTTCGGGACTTTCTTGAAGACATTGTCCGGGGACAAAGGAGAACCGCCGTGATCATCAATATGTCATCGCACGCAACCGAGGAGCAGATACAACACGTGATCGATCGCGTGAAGGAATGCGGGTTCAACGCGGAAGTGATCCGCGGCGCGGAACGCACCGTCATCGGCGTGGTCGGCAAGAACCGCGGGCGGCGAGCGGAAGTCGAAGCGCTGCGCGTGGCGGCGGGCGTCGACGACATCATTCCCATCGCGCAGCCGTTCACGCTGGTCAGCCGCGAATTACGGCCCGAGCGGACAGTGGTGAATGTCCTGCACGTGCAGATCGGCGGACCGGAAATTGTGGTGATGGCCGGGCCGTGCTCGGTGGAATCGCGCGAACAGCTTCTGGAGGCGGCGCGCGCGGTGAAAGCCGCCGGCGCGCACATGCTTCGCGGCGGCGCATTCAAGCCGCGGACTTCGCCGTATGATTTTCAGGGGATGGGTCTCGAAGCCCTGAAAATCTTGAAGGAGGCGCGCGAGGAAACCGGCTTGCCCGTGGTGACCGAAGTAATTGGCGTCGAGGATCTCGACGATGTGTGCGAGTACGCGGACATGCTGCAGGTCGGCGCGCGAAACATGCAGAATTATCCGCTGCTGCGGCGGCTTGCGACGGTATCGAAACCCGTCCTGTTGAAGCGCGGGCCATCGGCAACGGTTAAAGAATGGCTCCTCGCCGCGGAATATTTGCTGGCGGGCGGAAATCCCAACGTGGCGCTGTGCGAGCGCGGGATCAAAACATTCGAAACCGAGATGCGGAACACGATGGATCTCGCGGCAGTGGCGCTGGCGAAAGAGTTGAGCCATTTGCCGGTGATTGTCGATCCGTCGCACGCGACCGGCCGCCGGAGTCTTGTGCCAGCGGCGGCGCGCGCGGCCGTGGCTATCGGCGCGGATGGATTGATCATCGAAGTGCATCCGTGCCCCGAGCGCGCGCTGTCGGATGGCCCGCAATCGCTCGATGCGGAAGGCTTCGCGCGCCTGATGCACGGGCTTGCGGGGCCGCTTTCGCAGCGTGATTTCGCAAACTAATGGGCATGAACTGCGCCTTCTCGGCGAACATACCAGTGAACCCGGGCGGAGTTAGGCCACAGCGTCGAGCGCGAGGTGCGGAATTTCGGCCGGGCAGCGGTAGCGCACCGGCAGAACAATCGTGCCGATGCCGCGGCTGACGTAAATCTGCGTGTTGCCGAGCCGGCCCCAGCCCACCTTGAACTGAAGCTGTTCGGGCGAGCGTCCCCAAATATTTCCGAGAAACGGAATATTTACCTGGCCACCGTGGGTGTGGCCCGAAAGCACGAGCGGAACGCCCGCGCGCGCGGCGGCGCGAATAATTCCGGGATTGTGCGACAGCAAAATCGAGGAGGCGCCTCGCGGAACGCCGCGCATGGCGCGGTCCAGGTCGGCACGGTAGTACAAATCGTCGATTCCGGCGATGTAGAGCGATTGGCCGCGCCGCCGCAGACGCGTGTGCGCATTCCGCAGAACATCAATTCCCGCGGCTGCGAGCGCGCCCGCCACTTCGTCCGCGCCAACGCGAAAATCGTGATTGCCAAGCGCCGCGAACGTGCCGTGCTTCGAACGCAGGCCGCCGAGAATTTCCGCGACAGGCTCAATATACGCGCGCGAATAGGTGATGAAATCGCCGGTCAGCGCGATAAGGTCGGGCTCGAGAGTGTTGACCAGCGCGACCACGTGGCGAAGCATTTCTCCGGGCAGGAACACGCCGTGATGAATGTCGGTGAGCTGGACGATGCGGAAGCCGCGAAACGCATCGGGAAGAGCCGCAAGGCGGATGCGAGGCTCGGTAATTTCAAACTCGCTGCCGATCCGGCGCAACGCGCGGCGATGAGGCTCGCCGTGTTCACTGAGCGGATATTCCTCGACGCCGCCTTGGCGCCAGCGAACCGTCAGGCGATGTAAGGGATCGGCCAGACGCGGCTTGCGACGACGATTCTTGGTGTTGCGAATCTGCATTCTGCTCTTTCGGCCTCAAAATCCAACGTAGCAACGGCATCCGACGGCGTCAACGGAACCCGAGTACTAGAGTTTCCTGGACTGCAAAAGCACCGGATAGGAGCAACGACCCGTTCCGACGGCGGCGCAATTGGGGGACTATTATATAGGATGCACGAAAAAGTGCAGCCGTTTCACCGAAGCGATCGGCATTCTCCTGTATGATTTCAACCCGTGCGGCCCTTCGGCGGACATTTTCTGGCGCTCCTGGCGGCGATCTGCTTCGCCGCCGGGCTCAATGTGTACGCGACCGTCGCGACGCTTGGGCTGCTGGGCCGTTATGGCGGCGTCCCGCTGCCTGATTCGCTGCATGTGCTGGAGAGTTGGTACATCATCGGCGCGTGCGGCGTAATGTTCCTGATCGAATTTTTCGGAGACAAAATTCCCGCATTCGACCTCATCTGGAACGCACTGCATACGTTCGTGCGCGTGCCCGTCGCCGCTCTCATCGCCTATGAAGCGACCTCGCAACTTTCGCCCGCCGAGCAGATTCTGTCCACCTTGGCCGGAGGCGCCATTGCGCTCGCCGCGCATGGCGGGAAGATGGCGGCGCGCGTCGCCGTGACGCCTTCACCGGAACCCCTCTCCAATATCGGGCTCAGCCTGGGCGAGGATGTGGCCGCCGTATTTCTGGTGTGGTTCGCGACGAAGCATCCGGTGGCGGCCGGCGTGATCGTCGCGGCTTCGATTGTCTTCGTGATTGCGACGATCCGGATTGTCTGGAGAGCGCTGCGGGCATTGTTCGCGGGCGCCGAGCGGGAGATGCGAGCCTGAGACGCCGCGAAATCAGAGCGGCCGCGCAACAGCGCGCTCGGCAATGTCCGCGGCAACGCGCTGCATCTCGGCGTGAATGCGGCCGTTGGACGCGATTAATTCCTTGTCGCCGGGATGATACGGCCGTCCGGCAAAATCCGTAACCATTCCGCCCGCCTCGCGCACCATCAACATTCCGGCCGCGACATCCCACGACTTCAATCCGAACTCCCAGAATGCTTCAAAGCGCCCGCACGCGACGGAGCAGAGATCGAGCGCGGCGGCGCCGGCTCGGCGAACGCCGTGCGAGCGCAGCGTAAATTCCCAGTAGTAATAAATGTTCGAGTTCGACGTGCGCTTGTGCGTGGGAAATCCGGTGGCGAGCAGGCTGTGCGAAACCGTATCGATTTCCGAGACGTGGATTCTCTTCTGATTCAAATACGCGCCCTCACCGCGCATGGCGGTGAACATCTCGTTGGATGTGGGATGCAACACGACGCCGACGAGCGGCTCGCCATCCTCAAGCAAGCCGATTGAAACGGCGAACATGGGATAGCCATGCGCGAAATTCGTGGTGCCGTCGAGCGGATCGACGTGCCAAACGTAGCGCGAAGGTGCCGCGGCGCCGCCGCTTCCCTCCTCGGCAACGATGCCATGTTGAGGAAAATGGCTGCGGAGCCGCGCCACGATCGCGGCTTCGGATTTCTTGTCCGTTTCGGTGACGATGTCCACTTCGCCTTTATAAGAGATTTTCTGCGGCCGCGCGAATTCGCTGAGAACGATCGCACCTGCTTCGCGCGCAGCTTCGACGGCAACCTCAAGAAAGTGAATCGGACTTGCCTCCGAACCGCTCATTTCGATCCCTTCGCCGTCAAATATTCCTTGCGATAGTGCAGCGTGCCGCCGCCTTGCACGCGTAGTTCAATGTGACGGTAAGTTCCCGGTGGTGGCGTGGGGCGCGGATAATAGCCTAGCAGATACTGAGTCCGGAGTTCGCGATCGATGCGATCGAACATTGCTTGGAGCTGATCGAAGCTGTCGAGATAATACAGCGCGCCGCCGGTGTCATCGGTGATGGTGATCAAGGCGTGCTCGCCGGCCGTGTTGCGTCCGCTTTCATTGGGAACCGGGCGAATCACGATCGAATAGATGAGCGCCTCGGAAGCGATGGCCGCGCGACGCGCGTCTTCGAACTTCCACGCGCTGGTGGTTTCCCCGGCATCGGTGACCAGGACAATTACGCGGCGGCGGCCCGTGGGCAAATGCTCGAGCGCGTGCGAGCCAAGGACCAGAGCGTCGTACATCGCCGTGCCGGCGCCCGGGTAGATTCGGTGTGCGGCGGCCTGTTGCGCGGGAACGTTGGAGGAAAACTCGGAGAGCTGCACGACGTAATCCGAAAATTGAAAGACGGAAAGATTGTCACCGGGACGAACCACTTGGCGGATGAAACGTGCGGCGGCTTCGGCTTCGAATTTCAGGTCCTTCTGCGTGCTGAGACTCGAATCCACCATGAGCGCCAGATCGAGAGGCTGATTGGTCTCCGCTTCAAAGCGATCGATCTCCTGGGAAACACCGTCTTCGAAAATCTGAAATGCATCCTTGGGAAGATCGGGAATTGGGTGGCCATCGGGTGCAAGAACGCTCGCCAGGACGTTGACGTAGTTCGTTTGAACGTGGATGCCCTGCGAGTTGCGCTCCTGCGCGCGCGCTTCGGGCGAGAGCGGCGTCCCGCTCGCGACAATCGATGCGGCGCACAAAATGGCGATCGTCGCGGCGCTAGGCCGGACCGAGATCACGGATGAAATGTTCATCTGGAAGTAGATTCACTTGAGCCCGAATTGGCTGTCGGGGGCCAGCCTTCTCCGTCGGCCCAGACGGCGCCGTCGGCAAAGAATTCCTTCTTCCAGATGGGAACGGTGCGCTTGAGGGTATCGATGGCGAAACGGCAGGAGTCGAAGGCCGCGGCGCGATGCGGCGAGCTGACGGCGATGAGCACGCTGGTCTCGCCGATTTCGAGGCGGCCGAGGCGATGGACGATGGCCAGGCGGCGCACCGAGAATTTCTCACGAATCTGCGCGCCGATCTCGCGGATTTTCGCAAGCGCCATCGGCTCGTAGGCTTCATATTCGAGATAGAGCGTGCGGCGGCCTCTGAAATTGTTTCGCACGAATCCATCGAATACGACGAGCGCGCCGTCGTCCGGCTCGCGGAGGCTTTTCACAATTTCATCGGCGGGAATTGGCTGGCGCGTCAGCTCGAAAAGATCGGAAGTGAGCGCGGCACGCTGGCCGCCGCTCACCGGCGGCAAAAACGCGACTTCGTCGCCGTGCGCGAGAGGCGCACGCCAGGCGGCGTATTCCTGATTCACCGACGCCGCAAGCGCGGGCCGGAATTCGAGGAGCTTCGGAAATCGGCGTCCGTAGCGCGCGAAAAGATCCTCGACCCGCGCACCGTCGGAGAGCTCGGCGTAATCTTCGGGAACGCCGGTGATTTCACGAAGCTGGCCGAAAAACAGAACCCGCACACGCATCGACTTCATTGTAGCCCGCCGTGGCGGGCAATTCTATGCGGATTGAAAGGCACGCCGGAAGCCGGCGCTGGCCAGTGGATCAGTCGCGGGCGCCTCCGGACGCTGTTCCCGCCGGGCGCGCAATGGCAGTGATATCTTTCAGGCGCGCGGTGGCGCGGTTCAGCGCGTCGGACAAATCGGCCGCCGCGCGGCGCGCCGCGGCCACGTCTTTGCGGTCGATCGCTTCGGTCAGCCCGGGCATCATCGTCGCGGCATATCCTTCATAGGTCCCCGGCGCGAAAAGAGTGTGCTTGTACCACGCGCGCCCGGCGAGACCTTGCGGCGCGAGAAAGGCTTGTTCGACGCTGACGAGCGCGCGATTGAGTTCTTGTTCGCGCGGCTCGCTCGCAGGTGACGTCTCGAGCGCCATCAATGCCGGCGTCGACTGCGCCGCCGCCTTGCTCAACTCCGCCGCAGAAGTCGATAGCGCGCTGAGATCAAGCTCGCTCGGTCCGTTTCGTTTCGCCTCCGTCGCAAGTGAGTCCACCGCGTGCTGTATTTCCGCCGCATAGGCGGCATAGTCGAATGGCAGCACATCCGCTTCATCCAGTCGCAGCGCGAGTGTTCCGAGAACGCGAGCCAGCGTGGCGTGATAGGCGAACGTCGGATCGCCGAAATTTTTCATCCAGAAAAAATCATCGTACTTCGAATGATAGACGCCGTAATCGCCGCCGAATCCGAGATCCATCGACGGGACGCCCGCGTGATCGAAGAACGGACAAAAATCCGAGCCCGCGCCGAGCGCGCCCACTGGAACTTCGTTGCCGATGGCCACGGGCTCCTGGCGCGCCGTGCCGTTCGATTCGGGCTTGCCGTGTTCGACGTGCTCCTTCCACGCGTCATAGACGCTGAGGCCCACGCGAGGATCGGGAACTTCGCGTGTAATTTCACGAATGAGTTGTTTGAGGGATGGCGTGGCCGAGGGGCTGAAATTCGGGCCTGAAACGCCGACGTCGGTGTTGATGTAGGCCACGGCTTTCTGCTGGATCTCCTGCAGATTTTGCTCGACCCATTCCGTCGAACCCAGCAGACCCGGCTCTTCGCCGTCCCATTCGCAGATCACGATGGTGCGGCGCGGCTGCCACCCGGTGTGCGCCAGTTCTCCGAGCGCCCGAGCAGTTTCCAGCATGACGCTCGTGCCGCTGCCGGGATCGACGGCGCCAAATACCCAGGCGTCGTGATGATTGCCGAGTACAACCCATTCGCCGTCGCTCGTACCGCGCAATTTGGCAATCACGTCGTAGAGCGTGCGCTGCTGATAATCCATCGCGATCTTCAGATGGACTTCCGCGCCGCCCGGTCCGACGTGATACGTCATCGGCAAGCCGCCCTGCCATCGCCGCGGCACTTTTGCGCCGCCCATGCGGCTGAGAATTTCGGCCGCGTCCCTGGCGTTGATGGGCATCGCGGGAATGCGCGGCAAACTTTCGGCATCAGCCGGAGCAAGGCGTTTCGCGTCGGCGGTGGCTGCCACGCCGGGCGTGAGCGGATCGCCGGGATATTCTTCCGTGTAAAGAATCGAGCCGCGTTGAATTCCGCTCATGGGCCGCCACGGTCCGTGCGGATATACGTCGCCGGCGTCGTAACCGTCATCGGCGGGATCGGAATAAATCAGCAGCCCGGCGGCTTTATGCTCTTCGGCGAGCTTCGCTTTGACTCCGCGATATCCCTGGCCGTAGCGCGCGAGAACGATCTTTCCGGCGACGCTGAAGCCCATCGAATCAAGCTCGCGATAATCGTCCGCCGCGCCGTAATTCACGTAGATCACCGGCGCGGTCGCTTCACCAGACGCCGAATAGGCGTTGAAGCCGATGACGGCGCGCGGGTCGGAGCTGTCCTTGTCGCCGTCATAGGCGTCTTCCTGCGTCGCGAGCGCCTTCCTTTCGGGCGCGACGAGTTCGAGCTTGATTTCCAAGGGCATTGAGAGCCAGACGCTGTAGGAGACGATCTTCGCGTCGAAACCGTAGCTTTCATATTGGGCGCGGAGCCATTCGGCGACCCGATGACTCGCTTCAGTTCCGGCCATGTGCGGTTCGGCGGTGAGATGACGCAGATTGCTTTCGGCGTGCTCGGCGTCGGGGATCTGGCGGAGTCTCAATTCGAGCTGGCGCTCAGCATCAACACGCGAGGCCAAAAAACCGCGGATCGGAGATTGGCCTTCGACGCGGCTCGCCGCATTCAAGATAACAAGCGCGGCAACGCCCGCAATGCCGGCCGACACTCGCCACAGGACTCGAGTCATCCATCTCTCTCCGATTCGAATGAAGCGCAAAAGCGGTCATTGTAGCGCAGTTGAGCGCATCGGCTCACTCGACTCTTTCTACCGTCGTAAAAATTCTGGCGAAACGTTTTCGCTGAAAGAAACAGCCGCGCTGACGCGCAGGCGTGTTTCTTGACGGCCACGGTCGCGCGCCGTAGCGTAGAAGCGGGCGTCGTGGTCTGCCATCCACGAACGCCTCCCGGAGGGCGTGACGATGCGAATATTAATGACGGGAGCTTCGGGCTTGGTAGGCACTACGCTTTCGGCGGCGCTCACGGCGGACGGCCATACTGTCGTGCGCTTTACACGTCCGGGAACGCAGCCGCGACCCGGCGATGTGGCGTGGAATCCGCAAACGGGCGATTTCGACGCGAAAACCGCTGAACGCGCGGATGCTGTCGTGAATCTCGCGGGAGCGTCCATTGCTGAGGGCCGTTGGACTGCAAAGCGGAAAGCCATTCTCCGCGCAAGCCGTGTGGATTTGACAGAGCGGCTCGTCCACGGCCTCTCGCGACTGGATCAGCCGCCGGCGGTTTTCATTTCCGCGTCGGCCATCGGCTACTACGGCGATCGCGGTGAGGAATCGCTCACGGAATTGAGTCCACCAGGCGGCGATTTTCTCTCACGGATTTCCCGCGACTGGGAAACCGCTGCGATGGAATCCGAACGCACCGGAATGCGCGCCGTGATCCTGCGCTTCGGCGTCATTCTGTCGAAAAAGGGCGGCGCGCTGCCGCAGATGATGCGGCCGGTCAAAATGGGAGTGGGCGGGAAACTCGGCTCCGGAAGGCAGTGGATGTCCTGGGTCGCGCTTGATGACGTGGTGGGCGCGACGCGTTTCGCGATCGAAAATTCCGGGCTGCGCGGACCGGTAAATGTCGTTTCGCCGAATCCTTCGCGGAATGAAGATTTCACGCGCGTGCTTGCGCGAATTTTGCATCGCCCGGCGATTTTCCCTGCTCCGGCGTTCGCGCTGCGGCTGATGCTCGGCGAGATGGCTGACGCGCTCCTGCTCGCGAGCCAGCGCGTCCTCCCGCAAAAGCTTGTCGACGCAAATTTCCGCTTTCAGTACGCGGAACTTGAGCCCGCCTTGCGCGCGGCGCTATAGATCGAGCTGCGCGAGAAGCGCTTCGAGATTCGAGGAGTCGACGACGAGCTCCGGCCGAGTGGTGGCGAGATTTTCAACCTCATCGAAAGCCTGAAAGAGCCGCATTTTGGCGACCGCGTATTCCTCGGTGCCGCTCAGCTTGCGGCCGAGCCGCTTGCCATGCGCGTCGACCGCATCCGCGCGCACCAGAATGCGCAGCGGAAACATCGTCTTGCGGTCCGTGGAGACGTAATAAATGTACTCATTGCCCGGGAGACCCGTTCCTTCCGACGGCCGCACGTCGTGGAATTGGTATTGATAGACCAAGCCGGTCGCTGAGGAATAGCTCTTTACGCGGCGCACGGGTTCGGGCTTCGACATGCGCGCATTATTCGACGGGCAATGAGCGCTGTCAATTGGAAGCGCGCGATCCCGAAGTGATGGCGGGACGCGCTCGGGTTTCCCGAATTGGCGTTGCGGCGTTTCGAACTGAAACGCGATTCGCAACCTCTAAAGCTTCCGCGGCGTCTTGGATCGCAGCGCGACGTTGCCGTTGGCTCATGCCCGTGGCGGCCCGGGCGCGCAACCTATTGAAAAAGCGGTGTCATTGTTGTGATCCGTCGCGTCCAGCCTCCGCACTTCAGGAATTTTCAGTCGTGCATCGGAGTGGCACACGCCATGCCTACGCGTCACGCCGATGCCACAGCACTCTTTCCCGATGGACGCTGCGTGCGACGCGCTGTCACCGCATTGCGTGGAAGAATCCCGCCGCGTAGAGGAACGCCAAAGGAACCGCCGCGTCACCGCTCACGTCGCTGCACCGCTCCTCGAGGCAGTCCTCGCGTCACTCCTCGTCGGCTGCGCTGGTCTGACTGGAGGCGGTGGGTCGAGTCCTCCTCCGCCGCAGATCGTTGTGACGATCTCGCCCACGAACGTCTCCGTTCTATTGGGTGACGCCACCGTATTCACGGCGAGCGCCAGCGGTACGACGAATCCCTCGGTGACGTGGAGCGTCAACGGTATCGCTGGCGGCAACGCGCAATTCGGAATAATTTCGGCAACGGGCCAATACACAGCGCCGCAGATTTTGCCCTCAGCGCAAACCGTGACCGTGACCGCCACATCCGAGGCGGACACGAATGCGAATGCTTCGGCGAGCGTGGCGCTCGTGAGCGGCATTTCGATCGGCATCGCACCGTCCTCAGCCACGGTGGTGATCGGATCGACAGAGTCCTTCCTGGCAAACGTGGCGAGCGCCGGCAGCCCATCGCTCGCGGTGACCTGGAGCGTGAACGGAATCGCCGGCGGAAACTCGTCCGTCGGCACGATCAGCAGCACCGGCGTCGATTCGGCTTCGTACGCGGCGCCCGCCACGATTCCATCGCCTCCCGGCGCAATCGTGACCGTGACCAGCGTTGCCGATCCTTCCAAATCTGCCTCAGCGACGGTCACGCTCGTCTGCGCAACTCCGAATTCGATCTCACCCGTCTCCGCAAATGTGGCGCTCGGGCAGATGCAGAGTTTTACGGCGTCGTTGTGCGCGCCCGCGAACACTCCGATCGTCTGGGACGTGAATGGAGTGGTGGGAGGAAATGCAACGGTCGGAACGATTGTAAGCACAAGCGCGAGTTCGGCCGCATTCACTGCGCCGGAAGATCTGCCAACGCCGAACCCCGAAACGCTCCACGCCACCGCCGGAACGCAAACGGTTTCCGCCGGCGTCACCATCTTAAGCAACGTGACGGTCACCGTCGCACCGCCGAGCGCAACGGTTGGCGTGAACGGTCGCGCGACATTTGGAGCCGTTGTAACCGGCACAACCGACGCCGGAGTTTTCTGGAGCGTCAACGGCATTCCCAACGGAAACGCGGCGATCGGTCAAGTCTGCATTGCGGGCTCGAATCCCTGCGTGCCCCCGGTTGGGGCGATTTCCGCAAGCATCGACTATCTCGCCCCAGCCGTCGTTCCATCGCCGAATCCTGTCGCGCTCGCGGCCACCAGCAACGCCGATTCGTCGAAGAGCGGCTCCGAATCGGTCGCTGTCTTGAGCGTCACAATCACGCCGCCGTATGCGTTCCTGGCGCCGTCGGGAGCGTCGCCGAGCCAGTTACAATTCAGCGCGCAGGTCACAGGAATCTCCAACGCGGCAGTGATCTGGTCGGTCGCGAGTGGCGTATCGAATGCGGGCTGTGGCGGGACGGCTTGCGGCATAATCACCTCTACAGGACTCTATGCGGCGCCGCAATTTGCGCCGTCGCCGAATTCGATCTCGGCGATTGCGGCGAGCGTTGCCGATCCCTCTCTCTCCGCAACCGCAAATGTTGCGATCACAAGCGGCCCGACGATCGAGCAGATTCTGCCGTCCAGCGTGATGGCCGGCGTTGCGTCAAGTTTCACGCTTGCCGTCAACGGCTCAAGCTTTGTCGCGGGCACAGGCTCGGCGGCATCGGTGATTCTCGTCAACGCCGCCCCGCGGCCCACCGCCTGCCCCACTTCGCTCCAATGCACCACTCCTTTACAGCCGGACGATGCCGCCGTTGCCGGCATGGCCACGATTCAAATTCAAAATCCCGGCTCGCCCGCGCCGCTTTCAAATCCGGTGCCTTTTGTCGTCGTGCCTTTTACTCTGACCCAGAACATCGTATCGCTCACCTCGGCGCAACCCGAAAGCGATGGAAACGACATCGTGGTCTTCGAGCCGACCACAGCGGGCACGACGTCTTCGCAGATCAACGTCGATTTTGCCGGCCCGATTACAGGAGGAACGACATGCAATCTCGATTCCTCGCCGATCGAGGTCGCGTTGCCGTCCGGAGGCGCGGCCAACGTGAACATCTGCGTGCATGGCAACACACTCGATCCATCTTATCTCTACGAGTTCACCGGGCCGGCGTCTCCGGACATCTCTGTGACGGCGAGTTCACTCGAGGACCTGTTCCCGAACCTAATTCAGCTCGATCTCACGATTACCAGCAGCACGCTTCCCGTTCTTCGCTCCCTCTTCATCACCACTCCTAACAACGATACAGCCGTCGCAACTGGACTTCTGGAGGTGCAATAGTGCGTAGTTCGCTTCGCATATTGGGCGCAGTCTCACTCGCTCTGGCAGGATTAATCTCCGGGCACGCCACAACGTTCGCAAAACTCTCCGTGGAGCAGCTCGCTGCCGCCGCGCCACTCATCGTCCGCGCACGCTGCGTCGGGAGCATCGTCGAAATGCGGGGCGGCGAAATCTACACGGAAACCTCGTTTGAAGTTCGCGAAATCTGGAAAGGCACTGCGCCGCCTCTGGTGCGCGTGCGTCTTCTCGGCGGGCGGACGGCCGAACTGACCTCGCGCGTTCCCGGCGTCCCCGGATTTCAGCCGGGCGAGGACGTCATTCTGTTTCTCAGCCCGCGCTCATCGGGCGATCTTTCTGTCGTGAGCTGGGCGCAGGGAACATTCCGGATTCGCCGCGCTGCCGCAACCGGACAGCTCGTAGTGACGCAGGACACCGCAGGGTCATTGGTTTTCAACCGGATATCGAAAACTTTCGAAAGCAGCGGCGTTCGCGGAAAGCCGCTGGATGAATTCCGCGCGCAAATTGCGTCCGCACTTTCCGCGCGCGGGCCAAGTTCCCAGGAACTCGGGAGAAGACCATGAAATACGGCTCGCGATGGCTCGCATTTGGCTTGGCGCTATTCGTCCTCTTTCTTGCCGCTCATTCGGCACGCAGCTACGTCGCCGAAACCACCGTGCCAGCGGCTCCTGGATGTCCAGTGCCAAATCACTGGAATGCGTCGAGTTCATCGCCGCTGCAACTCCAGTGGACTTCGCCGCTAGCCGGCTTCAACGCCATTGTCTCCGTTGCGCCCAGCGGCACATCGCAACAGATCGAGGAAATTCAAACTGTGATTCAACAATCACTGAATGCCTGGACTGGCGTTGCAGAAACCGGAGTAAATCCGGATGTGACTCCCGGCATCGTGGGAACGATCACAATGACGAACGTCGCGGATTCGTGCACCAACGATGCAGGCACCAATGTCGACGGCGTGAACACAATCTGTTTCAGCCAGTCGAGCGAGGAATTCACAGCCGGCGTCCTGGCATTCACGCGGGTTGTCACCGCGAACGCGCCGGGTGTGCAGGTGGGCGCGAGCGCTACTGCGACCTTCGCCGGACAGATCCTTGATTCTGGCACTCTCTTCAATAATACGGGTCAGGTGACCTTCGCCACGCCGGGCGCGCTTGCAGACAATCCGGGCGCGTACGATCTCGAGTCACTCCTCACTCACGAACTCGGCCACTATTTTGGGCTCGATCATTCGGCGGTGCGGCGCGCAATTCTGTTTCCGTTCGCTCCCCCGCCGGGGACGTACATTGGCGCTCGACCGACAGAATCCGCGCCCGACGGAGAGCTTGCCGACGACGACCGCACCGGTCTCCGCGTCCTGTATCCCGATCTCGCAAGCTCCAACTATTTGGGAACTCTTCGCGGGCGCATTATTCCCGCGAATCCATTCGCGCTGGCGACGCTGGCGGCGACGTCTCCGGGGCAGCCGGTCACGGGAATTTTCGGCGCGCAAGTTGTGGCAGAAGACGCTGACACGGGGCAGATCGTCGCGGCGACGCTCGGAGGGTGGAGTTGCAGCAGCGCAAATCCAGTGACGCAGTTCGACGGGTCGTATCGAATTGACCGTCTGCCCGTCGAGCACAGCTACAGGATCTACGCCGAGCCGCTCGACGGCCTCGCGACCGGTGAAGACTTTTACGAATCATCGAATGGAATTTGCGCTGCGAGCGGCGCGAATTCTTGCACTCCGCCGCCCGTGAACACAATTTTTACGACGCGCATCCAGCCGGTGCCGCAGTGAACGAGCGAAGCGGCCACCTGCGTGGCGGCCGCAGGAAAAGACAAAGCGGCTCCCGGTATCCCGAGAGCCGCTCGATCGATCCCGAACTATCGGAGCCGGTTACTGTAACGGGCTAACGACCTGCGTGAAGCCGATATTGTCGATGTCGCGCAGCATCGGCGTTTGCGGCGGCAACAGCGCCGGAGTCAGGAAATTCGAGTCGAAGTTGTAGCCGCGAGTCGGCGGTCCGTATACCGTGTTGCAACACTTATACAGGCCGACACCTTGTGCGTTGTAATAAAAGCTCACGATCGAGCCCTTGTAATACAGCGTGCCGTTCCAGGATTCGAGGAAGCGCAGGAAGTTGTGCACGCCGCCGTCGGTCCCATAGTCCTGGCCCGTTCCGGTTACTTGCGGAAACTCGACGCCTTTCCCGGCAATGATGGCGACGCGGTACGTCGTTGTGGTCCCGGGACGGCCACTCGGTGTATAGGGATACCAGAACGAATTCGCGTCATTCCAGCTATCCGACAGTAAGCTGATCGAATCCGAGACGATCGACGCGGCCACTCCCACGCTGGTGAAGCCTGTGCCGGCTCCCGGATTGTTGTAATCACCCTGTAAGTAGACTGGATTTTCACTGGCGACCGTAAGGCCGCACGGAACCAAGTCGCAGGTACCGAGCGAGATTGTTTCGCCGTTTACGATCTTCAGCGCGTGCCGGAAGAAGAGCGGCGGGTTGACACGCGCGTCTGCGTATTGCGCGTATTCAACGCCCGGCCAGGTGGTGCCGAGCGCCGAGCAAGTTCCGTCCGACGTGTCGGCCAATACGGTCGTGGCAGGTGGGGTCTTGCCACCGGCGATTGCATCGCCCGCGCTGGTGTCGTCCACTAGGGATACGGGCGTCATGCCGAACGATAGCTGTGTGAGCGACGCATTCTGGGCCAAATCCTCACCCTGATCGAGCTTGCCGTTCGGGCATCCGTTGGTCGCGTCGTTCGGGTTCACCAAATCGTTAAACCCGTAAGCGCCCGATTTGCGCCCCAAGGTCGGGTCATTTTGCTCGCCACGCCGGTCGGAGAAATAAACGGTATATCCCGTGGGGTTGATGGCCGTAGCGCCGGTCTTGCCGATTTTCCCGGTGAACCATTTGGACAGGTTGTTCACGTCTAGCTCGACATAGTTGATCACGCCGCCCGCCGTCAGGTTTCCGTTCGGGCTCAACGCGGTGTCCACTGCCGGGGGCGCGGTATCGCGAGAAATCGCCTCACGCGTGTCGAACAGCACGTTCGGCCAGTAGTCTGTGCCGTTGCCGTTGGCAGTAGCCGTCCCGCATCCACCGGTGCTCGGATACACGGTCGACGGGTTGTCGCGCAATCGCGCCAGGCGGATGACTGCATTCAAGCTCGGATCGGCGCAAGTTGAAGCGCCGAGCGATCCCGTACCCATATCCGCCAGTGTCGTGGACATTGCCTGCGTGATAGGAGGCACGGCGGGCGTCGTCTTGGTCGCCGCCACGCCTTTCAGCTGCGTTGCCGTGAGCGGGTTCAGGTTCCGACCGATGAAACCGAGGTTCAGAATCTCGTGAGTCACGTCCGTGCAGCCACCAGCCGTCTGCATGTTAATCAAAATGTATCCCGTGATGACGGGATAGTGCGGCTTGATCCAGTAACTATCGGCTGCGGTGTATGCGGTCGCGCTTTCTGCATCGGACGTCGGCAGCGGCAGCTTTCCCTCCGGGCCTCCCGTGTACCACGAGGCGGAAGTCGCGAGTGAAGTGTACTCGCCTTTCGCCGGAGTGGTGACTGCGTCCGCGCCGAGCGTCGATAGATCGACGGGTGTCCCGCAGGAATTTGGAGTGCCCGTGAGCAGCGCAGCGCTGTCGTCCAAAAGGATGTTTACGCTCGACAGCGAGTAGTATCGCTCCTCCGTTAATTGCGAGTTTTCTCCCGCCACGGGCCGGCGAATCAGCTCAATCGGAGTGCCCCCGACCGCAGGCGTGGCGATCGAAAGATTCAAGGACGGAACCGATTCCTGCTTGCCGCCGAGAATGTTGCTGTTGTAGGTTCCCGTCGATAGGCTGTACCACTTCGGATTGACGGTCGTGCTGATACCATTGACCACGTTGGCAGCGCCGGTGACCGTCCCCTGCTCCAGTTGCAGGCAGCTCGTCTCCGGAACCTCCGCGACCATGATTGCTCCTGGATACGGATTAGGATTCGCGCCCTGAGTTGGCAGCGTGCTGGAGAAGCTGCTCGCGCAACTGCTGGTCTGATTTCCTTGAGTGCTGCCCGCCCAATACGTCACAAAGCCGTTCGACAAATTGCTGGTAATGATGTCGCCGACGGCCGTCACTTTGTCGGAAAGCGTCAGGGTATTGCCGCTCGCGAGCCAGAGATTGGCGTTCGTATGCACGCGACCGCCGAAGTTGAACACCGGACCCGGGAAGTAGCTCAAATCGACCTGCGAAAATATTCCGAATTGGAAGACGGGGATACCGACAGCCTGGACGGAGCGAATCAGCTTGGCTTCTGCTCCGTCGGCCAGCCTGGCGGTGACCGTCAGAGTGAAAGGCGTGATCAATCCTTGCAGTCCGGCGTAGGCACCGGAAATAATCGTGTGCTGATCGGAAGTCGGATTGCCGCCGTTTGCCAGGTCGGGGGTGTAACCGATTACGTACCCGCTCGCGCCGCTCGCGTCGGTGTAAGTGACGCCCTGGATGACCGGAGGTTTCCCCTCCACGGTGGTCACGTCGGTGGAACTGAGAGCGTTCGTGGCGCCGTACTGGATGCCGAGGTCGGCCGTCATTTTCTCCATGCCGGCTTCGGCGGCATAGAACGCCCCCTGCCGGTCGGAGTTGTTACCGCCGAGCCGCTGGTCGGTCATCACCATCCAGGACATGCCGACGATGATCGAAGACACGAGTAGCAAAATCAGTAGCGCGGTAATCAGAGCGATTCCCTTTTCTTGACGGTTTCTCACGAACGTCCTCCTGTTGCGTAATCTAGAGACCGATGGATTCTCGTTCCTAGTTATAAATATTGACGAATGACAGACTGCGAACACAAATCTTGGTGACCATGTTGTTGCGGAAGAACTGGCCGTTCTGGCTGTAGGCATTCTCCGAGCGCGCCGCCACGAAAAGATTCACTTCGCGAATGTTCGCGGGCGTGTCTGTTCCAAGCGGGTATTTGGTGTTGCCTGGACCGACCGCGCCGTACAGAGCCGGGTTGTTCGAATTGGCGATCCCATAGCTGATCTGTAGATCTTCGATTCCCTGTCCAACGGGCTCCGGTGTGTTGAAATTGATCATGCGCATCAATTGCGGCTGAAGCGGATTGGCGGCCGAATCGATGTAATACGTCACCATCTTGACTCGCGCGGCCGTTGTGGAAGGCCACAAGCCGGAACCGGACGGATTCTCCAATTGCGCCATCGTCCCACCCGTCGCTTTGGCAATCTGTCCATTGAAATTGAACGCATCGCTTTTCGCGAAGAACACTTCCTGGCCGGAAACCGAAGTGACCGTCTGAATGGCCGTGCCTGCGGTGACGTTGCTGGAGAACATGATCAGGTCGCCGGCCTTGATTCCACTGTTGCCCGCGATATTGACGCAGTTCTTGTCGAACGTGACATTCGACGCATCGATTGCGAATACTCCGTTGCAAATTTGCTTCGCCGGAGCTGGGTTCACGACGGGATACGCGTTGAGCGTGTTCCCCGCGGCGTCCACCAACGAGTTGTCCACGAACATCACGGTAACCATGTCGGTTGGCGCGCCACTGACTACCAGGCCAAGCCCTGCTTCGGGCGCCACCGGAGTCAAGTACGAGCCCTGCGGTAGCGGAGCAGGCAGTGGATACTTGTAGGTCTTGGTGGGCGGAGCTGGCCAGTTGATCGCCACCGCCGCGCCTCCCTGTGGATAAGGAATTCCGCTCTGAGGGATGCCTTCGCCCGCCTGAATGATGTCGCGCCCCATGAAAGTCATTGAGGCCCTAAGATTCGCGTTCGTTTCGCCGAGTAGCGTCACGCCCTCATTCGCGTGTTGCGCGTCCACGATCACCTTGAGTGCGACACCAACCACGCTCACGAGGATTGCGACCGACACCATCAACTCGATCATGGAAAACCCGGCTGCTCGCTTCATCTTTTTAAGCTCCATCGAGGCTGTTCGCATCGCTTTAGGAATACTGGGAAATGTAACTCGTCAGCGTGTACTTCCGGGAAAAACGCCCGGCCTGATAATTGATGGTGATGACGATTTGCCGGACCGAAGGCTCGTTGACGATATTGCTGATCGTGATCGTCCGCGTCATTTGATAGAAATCGGATATCGGGATAACGATGTCGTCGGCGGTTCCGAGAATTCCATCGGGTCCCGGCTTGATAATGCTGTCCAGTTGGGCCAGATTGTCGTCGGCCGTGTCTACGATTCCGTCGACTCCGGGGTCGCAAAGCTTGGCGGCACCGTTGAGAAAGACTCCACCGGCGCTGACGTTTTGAATCTGCGCCCACGAGACGGCCTGGTCATCGCGTGCCGTGAATATGCTTTCGATTGCTTCGCCCGCCTTTTGTTGTGCGATGAAATCCGCTTGCGCCGAATTCATGTAGGCCAGGCTGGTGGCCAGCATGGCTGCCAGCCCGAGGATTCCCACGCCGAGGACAACCAGCGCGATCATCGTCTCCAGCAGCGTAAATCCGCGATTCCGCCATTCTGAGTTGAGCGCACGCATTCTGTTTCTCCCCGTCATTGAGCTTGAATCCACGCGGCCGTCGATCCCTTCGGACTCGCGAAATATGACTTCACGTGGCCGGTCGCCCCGAGAACCGTTACTGCGCGGCCCGTCGCCGGAAAATTGGTAATTCCCAGAAACACAGTTCCGTTTACGGGAGCTCCCGTTGTATCCACGAAGGTCCCATCCGGCTGGAACATCATTCCCGCAGTCGGTCCGCCGTCGACAAACTCGAAATTCACGGCCGTGGCGTTTCCGAAACCATCCGGCGTGTCGAGAAAACCGGGAAACAGTTGAAACGTCACGTTTGAGTTGAGGACATTGAGCGTGAGAACTTGATCCGCTCCGGCATTCAAGGTCAGATGATTTAGGACCGTGACCTGCAATTGATTCGCGCCCGTCCCCGGATAATTCGGGAAGCTGACCTGCACGTAACGCCGGTTCGCCACGGAATAGTCGCGCGCCGTGCGAAATATATTGATCACCTGGTCCATTCCGGCATTCGCCCGCGTTTCTTGGAGCACGGGCTGCATCTGCGTGATCGCCATGCTCGTAACGATCACGATAACGCCGACAGCGACCATCAGTTCGACCATGGAGAAGCCACGCTCTCCGCACGGCGTCCCCACCCCTTGCTTCATTGTTCCTGCGTTTATTTTCACTGCTGCCTCGGACACGCCCACGGGTACAGGGCTAGATTCGCTTCTGGACTTCACATACAGCACCTGGTAGGCCAACGCGACATTTGCATAAGTCGCTGATATAATTAGCCTTATCTGTATCAATTTGGGATTGGGGACAAGCCGAAATTAATGCAGGGGTAAAAATGTTACAGAAGATCACGCCGTCGAATGGTTCGATACTTGGCGTGCGCGACGCCCCGCTCTACGTGAACCGCTGAAATTTGCCTCACTCGCGGCTCGAAGCAACCGGCTCACGCTTTTGGGGAGCTCTGCGGCCATCGTGTCCTTGCCGCACCTGCGACGTTATCTTCTAGACGATCCCGTTACGCCAAACAGTGTCATCGTAGTCGCTGCGGACCGCGGCCAGAGTTGCCCGGCTCAAGCGCGCGCCGAAACGGCGCGCTGTCCCTAACGGCGGCTTCCGAGTTTCGAGAGAAGCCTGAGGATTTCGAGGTACAACCAGATCAGCGTAACCATCAGGCCGAACGCCGAATACCATTCCATATACTTCGGCGCACCCATGCGTGCCCCCGCCTCGATGAAATCAAAATCAAGCACGAGATTGAGCGCCGCGATGATGACGACGAACACGCTAAAGCCTATGCCGATCGCGCCGCTCTGATAAATCGACGAGAAGAGTTGCACGTGGAAGAAGCCCAGCACCATCGTTAAGAGATAAATCAACGCGATTCCGCCCGTTGCGGCCACCACGCCGAGGCGGAATTTCTGCGTTACCGGAATTAGTCCCGAACGATAGGCAAGTAGCAGGACGATGAGCGTCCCGAACGTCAGGCTCACTGCTTCGATCGCAATTCCCGGAAACCGCACTTCGAACGCCGCCGATACACCCCCGAGAACAAATCCTTCCAGTAGCGCGTAGATCGGCGCCGTCACCGGAGACCATTCCTTCTTGAAGATTGTCACCATCGCCATGATGAATCCGGCGACGAGACCTCCCATCACAGGCAGCGCCACCGCATCCATGCCCGCATGCATGAAACGTGACCACGTCCACACAGCGGTGAGAACCGCGCAAACCAGCAATAGTCCGGTCTTGTTCACGGTGCCCTGCAACGTCATCACTTCCCCGCCGGTTATGGCGCCCTCAAAAGCCTTGGGGTTTAGGGCCGGGTTTGACGTTCTCATCAAATTCGGCATGCCAAATCTCCTTCGCATCCAGCTTGCGCACGCTGGATCATCCATCCTCCACCAGCTGCAACCGCATCGAATAGCTTACCGCATTCCTTCGAGCGGCGCGAATACTGACGACTTGAAGACCCTTTCGCACGGGCGATCTTGAGTTTACAGGCGTGTCTCGCTACGATTGCGAAGATACTGATTGCGAGGAATATACGAACTCCAAGGATCGCAAAACGAATCATTTCCGGCGGACCAGCTTGCGAGTCCGGCGCGAAGTGATTGCGGTCATCGTCGGCGGTGCTTTACTTTTGACGGCACTCCCAGCCAGCGCGCAAGAGTCCTCGACCGGGTATCGATGGGCCAGGAGTCTTCCTGCCGGCACACGAATCGATCCCAACGTCGTGTACGGGATGTATTCCGGCCTCGCGCTACTCATGGACGTCTACTACCCGGCCAATCCGAACGGCTACGGGATCGTTTTTATACCCGGCAGCGGCTGGGCGCAGCCGCTTTCCTTTGATGCACCTTCTCTCAAAGAATCGCACTCCCAATTCGATGGTTTCGCGCGGCCCGTCCTCGCCGCGGGTTACACGATGTTCGTAATCAATGTCCGAGCGACCCCGCGCTTCCATTACCCCGACCCCGTCGAGGACGCGCAACGCGCCGTTCGATTCGTTCGCTTCCACGCGAAACGCTACGGCATTCACGCCGACCGAATTGGCGCATTGGGCCTATCTTCCGGCGCAAACCTTGCAACCATGCTTGGGGTGCTGGGCGGCGATGGGAAGACGGAGGATCCCGATCCTATCAATCGCGAGAGCGCGCGCGTTCAGTGCGTGGTCGGCGGCGCGACGCCCACGAATTTGAGCGAATCGTACACCGGCAGTTCCGCTACATATCTGGCGGCATACATCGGCGTGCCAGTGCCGGAACCGGCGCGAAAGAATTCTGCCGTCGCCCGGAAGCTCGACGAGGCATCACCTCTTCATTACGTCGCTCCCGACGATCCGCCCATGATGTTTTTTCACGGTGACGCCGACATGACCGTGCCCTATGTGAGCGCCGAGGAAATGAAAGCTGCGCTCAAACGAGCCGGCGTGCCGGTCAAATTGATCCGCGTTCATGGCGGAACTCACGAGGATGTGTTCGCCCCGGGCGCCCCCGATATCACCGCTGCAATCGTTGGCTGGTTCGATCAATACCTGGTGAACAAATAAATCAGAAGATCGCGCGCTTGAACGGATCAAAAGAGGAGTGGTAGCGCCAACGGGAATCGAACCCGTATTACCGCCTTGAAAGGGCGATGTGCTAACCGTTGCACCATGGCGCCACGGCGGGAGCGGGCCGGAAAAACAAAACGCCCGCAACATCTGTTTCCATTATTAAGGAACTGGCGGGAATTCACAAGCTTCGCGAAACGCCGGCGCGGGGCCTGCCATTGCATGTACGAACGAAGCATTTACAAGCGGACGCGCGAACCGGAAAGTCACACACGCGCCTAAACTCTTCATCGCCGGGTCCATTCAAAGCAATTCGACGCCGCGCCTACTTCCAGCCTTTTCGTTCGCGCAGCGATGTGATGTGCGCGACATGATGCTTCCCATGCCAAGCATACAGCGCGAGGTTCCGGTCGAGCGCGATCACGCCGAGTTCGGGATGGCGAAAGTTTCTCGACCAATCGGCCGGCGAGAGCGACCTCAAAAGCGTCACCCATCGCTTGTGCAGCGAATCGAGCAGGGCGAGTGAAGTTTCGGCCGGCGTTTTTTCGGAATCGGCCAGCTCCGCCCACCGCGCTTGCTCGTACGGTTTGATCGTCGGCTCGTCTTCGGTCAGCGCCAGTTTGAATCGCACATAGGCATTCATGTGGCTGTCGGGAACGTGATGCACCAGCTGTAGCACGGTCCACCCGCCATCGCGATAAGGCGTTCGAAGCTGCTCGGGCGATAAGCCGGCAACGGCAGCGCGCATAAGCGCCGGAGCGGCTTCGATATCGTCAATAAGCTTTGCGCGGTCGGCTTCCGAAATGCTCGCCGGCGCGTGGAATTTTCCGATTGGATACCGCAAATCTTCAGTCATGATTTCTGTCCTCGTGCAGTTCGCATTTCCCAAATCGTCGTACCGGCTCACGAGCTCCACGGCCACATTTTCAGGCCAATCGAAGCGATTCTTGGAAAACATTTCGTGGGAAGCTCGTGGATGGAAAGTGACAAATTGGGAGGTCGACCCCGGGCGAGCGAGGCGACGCCGGCCGCTATTCCTGGCTATCCTGATACTCCTCGTGCCAGGCCATCTGAATCGCCTCAAGCTTCCCTTCGTTCGACGCTTTCGGATCTCCCGAAAATCCGTCCAGCTGCGTCACGAACTTGTGGAGATCGGTGAAACGCACGGTCAGCGGATCGGTATCCGGATATTTCCCCAATAATTGAATGGCGATATCTTCGGCGTTATCCCAGTCGAATGTGTTCGGCATTCCTCGTCTCCAGTAGCGCGGCGCGCAATGCAGTGCACAACGCGAACCGGTCTAGTGATCCGCTTCTTTCGCGTAATTCTTGTTCCACTCGGGAATTTCGACGACCACATCCTTTGTTCCATCGGGCACGCACTGGCAGCCCAGGCGAGACTTCGGCGTCACTCCCGGCGCCTCATCGAGTTGATCGAGCTCTGCGTCGGTCGCTTCGTTGCACGATTCAAGGCCTTCGTGAATGATCACATGGCACGTCGAGCAGGCGCAGACTCCGCCGCACGCATGGTCGAGACCCATGTGATAGCCCTGCGAAATATCCAGAATGCTTCCGGGCAAGCCATCGTGGCCGTAGGGAACTTTCTCCGGGTCGATTTCGATGGTCTTGCCATCCCGGACGAACGTGACTTTGAATTTCTTCGTCGCGGGCGTGTATTTTGTCTCTTCAATATAGGGATTCTTGCCGCCCATAAATCTTCACTCCTTCGGAACCACCTCGCCTTAAACCTCGTCGAGGCTCTTGCCTTCGAGCGCCGCGTGCAGCGCGCCGTTCATCACCACTTCGGCCAGATGCAGGGTCGCCTGGTTCAGTTCGTCAATCCGCGTGCGAATCATTTTGTAATCGATGCCGCCTACGGCTTCCTGCAGTCGCGCAACGCACGTATCGATGGCCATTCGTTCGTCGCCGGAAATCTCCGTGGCGCTTTCATCCGCCCACGCCTTTTGCGTCGCCTTCAGAATTGTTTCGGCCTCGTTGCGCGCCTCGATCAACTGCCGCTCGGCAAAATCCTGCTCCGCGTACTCAATCGATTCTTCCAGCATGCGTTCGACTTCCGCGTCATTCAGCCCGTAACTCGGCTGGACCTCGATGGAGTGTTGTTCCCCAGTCCGCAAATCGCGCGCCGCAACCTGCAGAATGCCGTTCGCATCGATCAGGAATTTCACTTCGACGCGCGCGAGACCCGCCGTACCCGGCGGCACTTTCAATTGAAACCGTGCAAGCGACCGGCAATCCTTGGCCAGCTCGCGTTCTCCCTGCAGCACGTGAAGATCGATCGCCGTCTGATTTTCCGCTCCGGTGGTGAAAAGTTCCTGCGCGCTCGCGGGAATCGTCGAATTTCGCGGAATGATCTTCGCCACAACGCCGCCCATCGTCTCGATCCCCAGCGAAAGCGGCGTGACATCGAGAAGCAGCATCGTCGTGACGCCCGATTCGAGAATGCCCGCCTGCACTGCGGCGCCTAGCGCGACCACCTCGTCGGGGTTCAACTCCACGTGCGGCGCGCGGCCGAAATATCCCGCTACAGTCTGCCGCACCAGCGGAATGCGCGTTGAGCCGCCGACCAGCACGACTTCTTCGATGTCCGCCGGCGCGAGTTTTGCGTCCGCCAGCGCCTTTTTCACCGGCTCCATCGTCCGCGCCACGATCGGCCGAATCAGGGCGTCGAATTCGCGCCGCGTAAATTCACGGGTGTAAAACTCGCCGTCGAGCAGCGGCAGGTGCACACGCGCGGTGTCCTGCGTGGAAAGATCGTGCTTCGCCTGGATCAGCGCCTTCCGCAACTCCTGCACCGTTTCAGGATGCGCGCTCAGATCGATGCCATTCTCGTGGCGGATTTCTTCGCGCGCGATTGCCAGCAGCGCGTTGTCGATATCGTCGCCGCCGAGATGCGTGTCGCCGTTTGTCGAAAGCACCTGGTAGATGTCGCCTTCGTCGGTCGAGATCAGCTTCAGGATCGAAATGTCGAATGTCCCGCCGCCGAAATCATAAACAGCGACGCGGCCGCGCTTCTGCTTGTGCAGGCCGTACGCCAGCGCCGCCGCCGTCGGCTCATTCACGAGTCGCAAAACTTCGAGGCCCGCAATGCGCCCCGCATCTTTCGTGGCTTGGCGCTGAGCGTCGTTGAAATATGCCGGGACGGTGATGACCGCGCGATCCACCGTGTCCTTGAAATAATTCTCGGCCCAGGATTTCAATTCGCGCAGGATGAATGCCGAAATTTCCGGTGGCGTGAACACTTTGTCGCCGAGCCGCACCCGAATGACGTTTCCGCTCGACGGATCGATGCGAAACGGAAAGTGCTTCAGCTCGCCCTGAATATCCTCAACCGACCGGCCCATCAGGCGCTTCACCGAATAAATCGTCCGGTCGGATTGCGTGAGCAGCCGGCGCCGCGCCGCTTCGCCCGCGACGATGGTGCCGTCCTCATCCACGCTTACCACCGACGGACACAACGTTGACCCGTACGGCCCCAGGATGCACCGTGGGCGCCCCTCGCCCTTGTCCATGTACGCCACCAGGCTGTACGTTGTCCCGAGATCGATTCCGACTGTCTTCCCCATAATTTCCTTCAGGCTTCCGTCAATTCCTTTTGCACGCTCGCGACGAGATTGCGAATGTAGGAGCGCCGATTCAAGATTTCGTTCATCCGCGACATCAGTTCCGCGCGAGCCTCTTTGCCCGCTCCGGCGTCGAACGCGGCGTCCCATCGGCTTCGCATGGCGTCGAGTTCTTCGTCAATCTCGCCCAACTTCTCCTCAAAATCGCTTTGTGCGGTCTCGAGCCGCTCGCGCAAACCGGCGACGTCGTCGCCCGAGGCGCGCGCCTCTCGCAATTCATCGAGCGATTCATTCAGTTCGAAAACTTCTTCGAGCAGCTCGGGCGGCGCCTGCTGCTTCGCCGCGCCTTCTTTGCGCAGTCCCTCATGCGCGAGTAGATATTCCACGCGCGCCAAGGGATCGCGCAGCGCGCGATAGGCGTCATTCAATTCCGACGACCGTTCGAGCGACAGATTCCGCTCGAACTCGCTCGCGCGTACAAAATTATCGGGATGCAGCTTCCAGCTCAATTTGTGAAATTGCTGCTCAAGCGCGCCGGCGTCGATCTGCAATTTTTCGGGAAGGCCAAAAAACACGAAATAGCTCGTGCCGCGCGGCAGCGGCTGAATTTTTCCGCACGCGGCGCAGAAATGTCCGCCCGCCGTCGCCGCCTTGCAGCTCCAGCACATCGTGCCCGCCGTGGAATCCGCGCGCGTTTGCGTCACACTCATCCTCAACCTCTTCGCATTCTGTTGTCTTCGTGCGGCGGGGAGTGAAACAGCAGATCGGCAGCTTACGCCGTGAACGAACTCCCGCAGCCGCAGCTCCGCGCCGCCTGCGGGTTCTGAAACACGAAGCCCTGTTTCATCAGGTCTTCGTGATAATCGAGGGTGGTGTCGTTGAGGTAGAGGTAGCTCTTCGGGTCCACAAAAATACGCGCGCCATTTTCTTCAAACACTTTGTCGCGGCTGCGCACTTCGGTCTCCAGGCGCATCGCGTACGACAGCCCGGAGCAGCCGCCCCCCTGCACCCCCACCCGCAGTCCACCCAATTCGATGGAGACTCCCTCTTTCGCGAGCAACTCGCGAATCTTCGACGCCGCTTTTTCCGTTACGTGAATCATGGTCGTTTATCGTCGTACTCGCTTCGCGTCATGGGCTAAACTTCAGCCCTCAATCTGGAAGTCCGTGGCTTCCGCCGCGGAGCCTTCGCCGCCATCACGCCCCGTTCCCTGAGGAACGTACCCGAAGCAAAGGCCCGGGCGACGCAGAGACGCCGGCACCTGTCGGCCGTCGCCAGCCGCTTAGTGCGCGGCTGACTTGGCGTCCGCCGGATTCACGGCTTCGCCCTGCTTGTGCTTCCAATCCGTCAGCGCCGCCTTGATGGCGTCTTCGGCCAGCACGGAACAATGGATCTTCACCGGCGGCAGCGCCAGCTCGCGGACGATGTCCGTGTTCTTGATGGCCAACGCTTCTTCCACGGTCTTGCCCTTCACCCATTCCGTCGCGAGCGACGAGCTGGCGATGGCCGAGCCGCATCCGAAGGTCTTGAACTTGGCTTCCTCAATGACCCGCGTATCCGGATTCACCTTCATCTGCAACTTCATGACGTCGCCGCATTCCGGCGCGCCCACCAATCCGGTACCAACGTTCGGATCTTTCTTATCGAGAGAGCCGACGTTACGCGGATTGTTGTAGTGCTCGATTACTTTGTCAGAGTAGGCCATTATGTTGCTCCTTATTCCCTTTGATCCTTTTTCGTTTAATCCTTATCCCATTCGATTCTTGCGTCGATTATTTCGATTCGTCCTTCATACGATCCGCCGCTTACTCTCCCGCGGCGGTCCATTTCATCTTGCTCAAATCCACGCCCTCTTTCGCCATTTCATACAGCGGCGAAAGCTCGCGCAGGCGGGTCACCGTCTCGACGACGCGCCCCACGACGTAGTCCACTTCTTCTTCGGTGTTGAATCGCCCGAGCCCGAAACGAATCGAAGTGTGCGCCAAATCTTCACCCACGCCGAGGGCTTTCAGGACGTAGCTCGGTTCGAGTGTCGCCGACGTGCATGCCGATCCGCTCGACACCGCGATGTCGTTGATACCCATCAGCAGCGATTCGCCCTCCACAAACGCGAAGCTGATATTGATGTTGTGCGGCAGGTGATGCGCCATTGTGCCGTTGATGTAGCACTCATCGAGCTGCCCCATGATGCCGTCCTTCAACCGATCGCGCAGCCGGCTCAGCTTCGCGCTCTCCGCCGCCATTTCCTGCTGCGCCAGCTCCGCCGCTTTCCCGAAGCCGACAATGCCGGGAACGTTTAGCGTGCCCGAACGCATCCCGCGCTCGTGCCCACCGCCATCAATGATCGCGGAAAGCTGCACGCGCGGGTTCTTGCGCCGAACGTACAGTGCGCCCACGCCCTTCGGTCCGTAAAACTTGTGCGCCGTGATCGATAGAATATCGACGCCGTCGCGCTGCACATCGATCGGAATCTTTCCCGCGGCCTGCACCGCGTCGGTGTGGAAGAGAATGCCTTTTTCCTTCGCAATCTTGCCGATTTCCTCGATCGGCTGAACCACGCCGATTTCGTTGTTGGCGTACATAATCGAAATCAGGATCGTCTTGGGCGTAATCGCCTTCCGCAGATCATCGAGACTGATGCGCCCATCCTTCTGGACGTGCAGGTAGGTGACTTCGTAGCCGTACTTCTCGAGGCGCTTGCACGTATCCAGAACGGCCTTGTGCTCGGTCACCTGCGTAATGATGTGATTGCCCTTCTCGCGGTACATCTCCGCAACGCCCTTGATCGCCAGGTTGTTCGATTCCGTCGCGCCGCTGGTGAAGATAATCTCCTTCGGCGAGGCGTTGATCAGCTTGGCCACTTGCGCGCGGGCATTTTCGACGGCTTCTTCGGCCGTCCAGCCGAATGCGTGATTGCGGCTCGCGGCATTGCCGAACTTTTCATGAAAATACGGCAGCATCGTGTCGACCACCCGCGGGTCCACCGGAGTCGTCGCGTGATTGTCCATGTAAATCGGTAGCTTGATCGCCATCGTTCTTCTCCTGATCCTAAACTCTGAGCTCGACGACTTCGGACGAATGGGTCTCGTCGGTCATCTGCGAGATCGTAACTTTATTCAAAACATCCAGAATGCTGTCGTTCACGCGCCGGAGCGGTTCCCGCACGATGCAGGTGTTCGATTGCCCGCACTGCCCGCGATGCGTGACGCAGGACGTGATAAACAGCGGCCCTTCGATCGCGTGAATGGCATCGAGCGCCGTAATCCGCGAGGGGTCGCGCGCCAGCGTATATCCCCCACTCGACCCGTGCCGCGCCGCAACCAGACCGCCCTTCGCCAGCTTCTGAAGAACCTTGGCCATCAGAGGCGTCGAAATGCCGTGCGCCTCGGCAATGTCGGCCGCGCTGTAGGAAACCTCGCCGTTCTGCATCGCGAGGTGTTTCAGCGCGATGAGACCGTAGTCCGTCTTTTTCGAGAATTTCAGCATATCGCCATATACGACCAATTCAGTCGCAAATACATTCTAACGCCGCGGGGCCGTCGGAGTCAAGCGTACGAGTTCATCTCAACCCCCGCCCCGCCAACAACTTAAACCACGACCAGTTTAGTCGGGTATGTCAATTTCCCGGAGTCGAATGGCAAAGATTAAGGGTCAAATTGCAACGGCGCCACCCGTAATGGGAATCGCGAACCGCCCGGGGCCGAGCTAATTCGCGTGCGCCGGTTTCCACTTCTCGAGGAATTGGGTCACGTCAGCAGGGCTCAGTTTCACCACGGACTCAAACTCAGCCTGCTTCGAGCTCGTCAACAATTTGCCTTTGCTATCGAGGACCGCCAACTCCGGCACACCCCTCTTCAGCGGCACTTCGTAGCGGTCTGCGAGGTCCAGATTTTGATCGTACGCGCCGATGTTGATGTGCACCACGTGGTAGTTCGCTTTTACGATTGGTGCGATATCTTTCGAGCGAAAAGCCGCGTCCAGCACATGGCAGTCGAAACACCAATTTCCGCCGAACACGAGCAGCACGTTCTTGTGATCGGTCGACGCCTCCGCCAGGGCTACCTTGATCTCCCTCTGAGCCACCGCCGGATCGGGATACAAGGTGGTATTGGGGATCGCAGGTTCCGGTAGCCGCAGCATCGGGCGAGGCGCGGGATCGCTTCGCTGCGTCGCGACGATTTGCCAATTGCCGTCCTGCTCGGCCCACGCCTGATCCACCGCTACGACGTAATCATGGCTTTCGCCATTCGCCTGCATCGTGAGATAGACGCGAAGCACCAGCTCCACCGCACCAGGTTGCGGCGTCTTGCGCTCCAGAACCTTCGGATCAAAATCTGTCAGTCCAGCCGCATGAAAATTCGACCAGTACGTGGGCTCCTCGGTGGGATCGCTGGCGTCTCCTTGAGGCGTACGCGTAATCGTTCCCTGCGCCGTCGAATACAACGCCTGCAGCGCGGATTTGTCGCCCGCCAGAATCGCTGCTTTCCATTGCGCGAGCGGAGTGAATGACGGCGTGTATCGAGAGGCGGGGGCCTTGTGAGCTGTCGCCTGCGCATCCTTTAGCGCCGAAGTCGGACCCGCGTTTGCCGGCACGCAGCCCACGGTACAAAGGACCGCGATCGCCAGACCCTCTCTTCCTCGGATTCTCATGATGCTCTATTCTCCCGCCCAGTTCCTATTTCTATCGTATCGCAACTCTCGAATCGCGACTATCGCAGCACAACCAGAATGCCCGATAGGACATTCCGGCCGCGATCTTCCTCGTTTGACGCTCGTCAGGCCATTTTGTTCCATCTCCGCCGCGAAATGTCTTTTGAATTTGCAACGCGAAGCGCAAGGTTCTAGGTTAAAATCGCGTCCGGAAGTGCCCTTTCGATGAAAACGGTCACCGCCATGTATCCCGGCTCGTTCGATCCCGTGACGAACGGCCATCTCGACCTGATCGAACGCGGCTCGAAAATGTTCGGCCGCTTGATCGTCGCGGTGCTGCGGAACCTGGACAAAGAACCCCTCTTCAACGTGAGCGAACGCCTCGAAATGCTGCGCGAGTCCACGCGGAGCTTAGCCAACGTCGAGGTCGAAAGTTTTGATGGCCTATTGGTCCATTACGCGCGGCAGAGGGAAGCGCGCGTGATTCTGCGCGGCATTCGCGCCATTTCCGACTACGAATACGAATTGCAGATGGCGCTGATGAATCGCAAGCTCGAGCCGCACATCGAGACCGTCTTCATGCTTCCCGGAGAAGCGTACAGCTTTTTGAGTTCGCGGCTTGTCCGCGAAGTGGCGCGGCTCGCTCCGAGCGCCCTGCGCGATTTGGTGCCCCCGGCCGTCGCCGACCGCCTGCGCGAAAAGGTGAGCTGAGAGCGCGAAATGAACGCAATCCCAAGTCAACCCAGGCCAAAGTAAACTTAAGGAGATCTCGAAGCCGATGTCGAGCGCACCCATGGTAGGCACATTTCAACTCTCCGACGCCATCAACCGGATTTCCGTCTCGCCCACGATGGCGGTCTTGATGGCCGCGGAAAAACTCCGCGCGAGCGGCGTGGACGTGGCCGACTTTGGCCCCGGCGAGCCCGATTTTCCGACGCCGGAACACATCAAGCGCGCCGCGATCCGCGCTATCGAAGAGAACAAGACCAAGTACACGCCCACGGCAGGCATCGCGCCGCTCCGCCAGGCCGTCTGCGACTGGCACGCGAAATATCTCGGTTCGTCCTACGAACCGAAGGAATGTGTCTTCACCTCGGGCGGCAAGCTCGCCATCTTCAACGTGGTCTGCTCGCTCATCAATGCTGGCGATGAAGTTGTCGTTCCGGCGCCTTACTGGGTCACCTATCCCGACATCGTGAAATTTGCCGGCGGCAAGCCCGTCATCGTGCAGACGTCCGCGAGCGATAATTTCCGTCTGCGCGCGCGTGAGCTCGAAAAGGCCCTGACGCCGCGCACGCGCATCGTTATTGTCAATTCTCCGAACAATCCGACCGGCGCCGTGATTCCCCAGGATGAATTCGCGCGCATTCTCGAGATTTGCCGCAAACATGGCGTCTGGCTCCTCTCCGACGAGTGCTACTCGCATTTCACCTACGGCAGCGCGAAGCCATTCTCGATCGCCAGCCTGCCGGGCGCGAAGGAGCACGTCATCATCGCCGGCTCACTTTCGAAAACGTTTGCCATGACCGGCTGGCGCGCCGGTTACACGCTCGCGCCCGAGCCGCTCTCCTCCGCGATGATCAAGCTGCAGAGTCAGTCGGTCTCGAATGTCACTTCGATCACCCAGCATGCCGCGCTCGAAGCTCTCCGCGGCCCGCTGGATTCCGCGGTCGTCATGCTCGCCGAGTACGCGCGGCGCCGGACGCACATCCTCGCCGGCCTGCGCGCGATTCCCGGCATCGAATGCACCGAGCCCGAAGGCGCGTTTTATGTCTTCCCGAAAGTCAGCGCCAGGGGCGGAGGCGTCGCGGATTCCACTGTCGTCACTCGCGAATTGCTCGAAAAACAGCACGTCGCCGTTGTGCCCGGCGATGCCTTCGGCGCGCCCGGCCATCTACGCATCTCCTACGCCACATCGATGGAACGGATTGACGAGGGCCTCCGGCGGCTGACGCAATATTTCTCCGCCGCTTAGCTCCTGTGAACATCGCCCCTGCGCGTCTCGAGCCGATTTACTCCCCGCGCATCTGGGGCGTGCGGTCTCTCGCTCCCCTGTATCCGGAAAAAACAAATCTCGCGGAGCCCATCGGCGAAGCCTGGCTGACCGCGCGAGAGAGCCGGTTTGCGGACGGGCCGTATGCCGGAGATACCCTCGGCGAAGCCTGGAAGAAAATGCCCGCGGAATGGAAAGGCCAAAGCGCTGCGGCATTTGTCGAGTTTCCGCTTCTCGTGAAATTTCTTTTCCCTGCCGAAAAGTTGTCCGTGCAGGTTCATCCCGACGACGACTACGCGAGCCGCAGGGAAACTGCCGCGGGCGACCGAGGCAAGACCGAGATGTGGTACGTTGTCGCGGCTGAACCTGGAGCCGCGGTCTGGTCCGGCTTGCGCGAAGACGTCACCGCGGAAAAGTTTCGCCGCGCTATCGCCGGAGGAAAAGCCGAAGAGCTGGTCGCCCGCATCCCCGTGAAGACTGGCGACGCGATCTTTTGTCCCGCGGGCACGGTTCATTACATTGGTCCCGGAATGATTCTCTGCGAAATCCAGGAATATTCGGACATCACCTATCGCGTCTACGATTACGGCCGTAAAGGCTCCGATGGCAAGCCACGCGCTCTCCATCTCGAAAAGGCGTTCGACGTGATTCGCTTCGGAAAGCAGAAGGGCGGAAAGCTCGAACCGGTTCGTATCCGCCGGAATTCCATCGACGAAACTTATTTCGTTGTCTGCCAATATTTCGCCGTCGAAAGCGCCGAGTTCGCGCGCGAACTCTCGATGATGAAGACGCCGGATTTCTTCGACATTCAAATCGTCCTCGATGGCCGCGGCACGATCGAACACTCCGGCGGAAAACATGCATACGCGCCAGGCCAGGCCTGGTTCTTTCCTGCCGGCCGCCACGAATTTCGCTTCGTGGCCGGCGCGCCGACGAAACTCCTTCGCGCGTATGTGCCGAAAGACCTGGACGATTTCGCGCGCACCATGCGCGACGACCGAATTGCGCAGTCGGAGTGGTCGCGGCTGGTGCAGCGGTGAAAAATAGCCCATCAAACTTGCCATGCTGCGCGGTGCTCCTCGCCGGCGGGCGCGGCACACGATTCTGGCCGCGCAGCCGCATGCGCACTCCCAAGCAGCTCCTCAATATCACCGGCAAAGACACCATGCTGCGCGAAACCGCCGCGCGCCTCGCCCCGCTTTTCTCGCCGCAACATCTCTGGGTGGTAACGAACGAAGAGCAAGCGGCCGCAGTGCGCCGTGAATTGCCGCGCGTGCCGCCGGCCCAAGTTCTCGCCGAGCCTGTCGGACGCAACACGGCGGCGGCGATCGCCCTCGCAGCATTTCATCTGCAACGCCGGCACGGCGACGCGCTCATGGCCGTTCTTCCCGCGGATAGCTACATCGCCGATGCTCCGCGCTACCGGCGGCTCGTCCGCGCCGCAATCGAGCTTGCGCGCACGCCCGGAAATCTCGTCGTCCTCGGAATTCCACCGTCGCGGCCCGAAACCGGCTACGGTTATATCGAGCGTGGCCGTCCTGCCGGAAGGCCGCGCGGCTCGGTCGCATTTACGGTGAAGCGTTTCACGGAGAAGCCGGCGCTGCCGCTCGCAAAACGCTACGCCGCTTCCGGCCGTTATTTCTGGAATGCGGGAATGTTTTTCTGGCGCGTTTCGACATTTCTCGAAAACCTCGGACGCTTTCTCCCGTCGACGCACGCCGCTCTCAGCTCTCTCGCCGAGTCCATCGGCACTCGCCGCTACGCCCGCGAACTCCGCCGCATCTATCCCCGCCTTGAAGCCATTTCCGTGGACTACGCGATCATGGAGCCGGCTACGCGCGAGGGGAAAACGCCGCGCATTTTCGTGATTCCCGCGAAGATCGGCTGGAGCGATATCGGTTCGTGGGCCGCGGTCTACGAACTGCTCGCACCGCACGAGAGCGCGAATGTTTCCCGCGGGCCATCTTTCTCACTCGATGCCACTGGAAATTTCTTCTGGAGCCCCGCCAAATTCGTCGCGGCCATCGGTGTCCACGATCTCGTTGTCGTCGAGACGCCCGACGCATTGCTCCTCTGCCCGCGCGACCGCACGCAGGACGTCGGCAAAATCGTGAAATGGCTCGAGGCGCACAAACGTATGGAGCTGTTGTAGATCCTCGCGCCGGCGGCATTCCTCCCCGTGCAATCCCGCTATTTCGCCAACACCCACTTCACGTATACTGGCCCACCGTGACGCCAATCAAATTCGGAACCGACGGCTGGCGCGGCGTTATCGCCGAGGATTTCACATACGACAACGTGCGCAAGGTCGCATACGCGGTCGCACGCTACGTCGTCCGCTGCGAGAAATCCGCGAACGGCGTCCTGGTCGGCTACGACACGCGCTTCGGCTCGGATCGATTCGCACGCGTGGCCGCGGAAACCGTCGCGATGACGGGCACGCCCGTCTGGCTCTCGGCGAACGCCTGCCCGACGCCGGCCATCTCTCTCCTCGTGCGTCTGCGCGGCGCGGCCGGCGGAATTCAAATCACCGCAAGCCACAATCCCGCGCGCTGGGACGGACTGAAGTACAAAGCGACCTACGGCAGTTCGGCCTCGCCCGCGATCGTGGCTCAGATCGAAAAAGAGCTGGCCGTCGTTCTCCGCGACGGCGTCCCCGCCTTGCCCCCGCGCAAGGATTTGATCCATTCGCTCGACGTCGCCACGCCCTATCTCGAAACGATTGAAAAGTTGGTCGATTGGGATAGGCTGCGCGCGTCGAAGTTCCGCTTCGTTGTCGATCCCATGCACGGCGCGGGGCGCGGCCTGCTGCGTCAGCTCTTCACGCGCCAAGGTGTCGCCTGCGATGAAATTCGCGGAAACCGCGATCCGCTTTTCGGCGGTGTGAATCCCGAGCCCATCGAGCCGAATATCGACGCTTTGCGCCAGGCCATGCTTACGGGCAACTACGACGCCGGCTTCGCGCTCGACGGCGACGCCGACCGCATCGGCGCGATGGATCGCGAAGGCACCTTCGTCACGCCCCACCAGATCTTTTCTTTGCTCCTATGGCATCTCGCCGGAACGCGAAAGATTTCCGGCGACGTCGCGAAAACATTCTCCACCACCAAAATGATCGACAAGATCGCCGCGCATTACGGCCGAAAAGTCTGGGAGACGCCGATCGGCTTCAAGTACATCTGCGAGCGCATGCTCGAGAGCGACATCCTGCTCGGCGGCGAAGAAAGCGGCGGAATCGGCACGAAATTGTATTTGCCCGAGCGCGACGCGTCCGTGAACGCGCTTCTTCTCGCCGAAGTAATGGCTTGGCACGGCAAACGGCTCGGCGAGTTGGTCGCCATGCTGCACCGCGAATATGGCGAGTTCGCTTACGGCCGCGTGGATATCGAACTCCACCCCGGGCAGAAGGAAAAGGCCATCGCGCATTTCGCCGGCGTCAAACTGACGCGCATCCTCGATTGGCCCATCGTCCGTCGCGAAGATCTCGACGGCATCAAAGTTTATCTGGGTGATATCGGCTGGCTGCTGGTGCGCGCGTCGGGCACCGAGCATATGCTGCGCCTCTATTGCGAAACCTCTCGCACCGAAACCACGCGCCGCATCCTCGACGAAGTGACCAAGCTCGTGAAGAGCCTGTAGCCACTTGTCGTAGTATTCCCCGCCATCCCGAACGGCGTCCAACATCTTCCCATCGCGCGCGGCGAACTCCATGACCACGAGGTCCATATTGTCCTCTTCGCGCCGGCTATAGCGCAGAGCGGGGGACACATCCCGGACGGCCAAACCGTGGCAGAATTGCATGAGTCATCAGCGGCGTTGCGCCCGGTGCCGCGGAAAGCAGACCCCATGAAGCGCCGTCTCTATCAGCTCGACGTTTTCACGACCAAGCCCTTCGCCGGGAATCCTCTGGCGGTAGTCACCGACGGCGACGATCTCTCCAAGCCGCGCATGCAGGCCATCGCACGCGAAATGAATTTGTCCGAAACGGTTTTCGTCCAGCGCCCCACCAACAATCGCGCCCTTGCTCGCCTCCGCATCTTTACCACTCAGTGCGAGTTGCCTCTCGCCGGCCATCCCGTCATCGGCACGTGGTTCCTCCTCGCACAACTCGGCGTTGTCCCCGCGTCCGAAGGCCAGCTGCGCATCCTGCAGCAAACCGGCGCGGGAATTCTGCCGGTCGAGTTTTTATTTCACGATGGCCGTCCCGTGCGCGTCACCATGACCCAGAAGGCCGCGAAGTTTTCGAGGTCGCGCATCTCGCCGGCCGCTCTGGCCAAAGCCCTGGGCCTCCGGCCGCGCGATCTGTCCGTGCATCTGCCCATCGAATCTGTCTCCACGGGAATTTTCAATCTGATGGTGCCGCTCGCCTCGCGCCAAGCTCTCGGAAAAATCGAAATGAATCTCAGCGCACTCGCGAAACTCCTCGGCTCATCCGCCTCGCTGGCCTATTGCTTTGCGCTCGGCCGCCGAGGCCAGGCCTTCGCGCGCGGCATGGTCCCTTGGGGAATTATCGAGGATCCCGCCACCGGCTCCGCGGCCGGTTCGCTCGGCGCATATCTGGTACATCACGGTGAATTGCGCGCGGGCGAACAGCTTGTGATTACGCAAGGCGTCGAGATGAAACGGCCGAGCCACATCGAGGTTGAGATCGAGGAGAATCGCGGAAAGCTCGTCCCGCGCGTTAGCGGCTCCGCCGTCTGCGTCCTCGAAGGCCACGTTGAAGCCTGATCCGCGCGGCTCAGTCAGGTTTGGGTTCGAGCGACTTAAGCGCCGCGTCGAGAACACCGTTCAGAAATGCCGGCGCTTCGGCGGACGAAAATTTCTTCGCGAGCTCGATGGCTTCATCGATCACGACTTTCGGCGGCGCAGTTCCCGCGCGCAGTTCATAAATCGCGAGGCGCAGGATATTCCGGTCGATCGCCGCCAGCCGGTCCAGCCGCCAGTTTGCCGATAGCTTTGTCACCAGCTTGTCGTTCGATTCTACTTGCGCCAGCGCGCCCTCGAAAAGTTGGCTTGCAAATTTCCGCGTGGAATCCGCCGCGCGCGCCGACTTCCAGAAATTTTTCTCGATTTGCGCCGGACGCTGCCGCGCCAGATCCCACTCGAACAACATTTGCAGCGCAAATTCCCGCGATTTTCGGCGCAGAGTCATGCTAGCGGCGCCGGGACCCGGACTTCTTCTTCGCAGCGCCCGGCGATTCCGCGCGAGGAGCGAGCTTGCGCATCAGCGTGGCCATTTCGACGGCGGCCAGTCCCGCTTCATATCCCTTGTTGCCGCCCTTCAGTCCGGCGCGATCGATCGCTTGCTCGATGGTGTCGCACGTCAGCACGCAGAACACCATCGGCACGCCCGTATCCATCTGCGCCAGTTGAATGCCGCGCGCCGTTTCGCTGCACACGTATTCATAATGCGAGGTTTCGCCGCGCAAAACGCACCCGATGCAAATAATGGCATCCGGTCGCCCTCGCGATTCCGCGAGTTTCTTCGCTGCCACGGAAATCTCGAACGAGCCGGGAACGTGAACGACTTCGATCTGCTCGTCCGTCGCGCCCGCACGCGACAACGCGTCGAGCGCGCCGGCGAGCAGCCGGTCGGTGATGAAACTGTTGAATCGGCTGACGACGATGCCGATCCGCAATCCGCTTGCGCTCAGATCGCCGCGCACCGTTTTTGGTTTGAGCTTTTCGGCCATTCTCTCGGCTTTCAGCGGCCCTGAAATTTCGGCGGACGCTTCTCGAGAAACGCCTTCGTCCCTTCGCGCATGTCTTCCGTCGCGCAGCACAGCCCGAAGAGCGTCGCTTCGAGATAAAATCCCTCTTCCTGCGTCATTTCCATGCCGTGCTCGACGGCTTCCATCGCAAATTTCACGGCGAGCGGCGCGTTGGCGATGATCTTCTGCGCGATTTTTTCGGCCGCGGGCATCAACTCGGCCGGCTCGAACACATGATTCACCAGCCCGGCGCGCAAGGCCTCTTCCGCCGAAATCATCTCGCCGGTGAGAATGAGTTCGTGCGCGACGCCCTTGCCGCACAACCGCGGAAGTCGCTGCGTTCCCCCATACCCGGGCAAAATGCCGAGCTTTACTTCCGGCTGGCCAATCCGCGCGTTGCGGCTGGCGATTCGTATCGTGCACGCCAGCGCCAATTCGCAGCCTCCCCCGAGCGCGAATCCATTGATCGCCGCGATCGACGGCTTCCCCAACGTCGCCAGCCGTTGAAAAACTCCCTGTCCGCCCAGCGCGTATCCCGGGCCATCAATCGGCGTCCGTTGCGCCAGCTCGTTGATGTCCGCTCCCGCCACAAATGATTTCTCGCCGGCTCCGGTCACGATCACCACGCGCACTTCGTTGTCCGCGCGCGCCTGATCGATCGCCTCGCCAAGCTCCGTGACCGTCTTCGTATTCAGCGCGTTCAGCACCTGCGGGCGATTGACGGTGATCCGCGCGATGTGGTCCTTCACTTCGTACAGAATATTTTCGTAGGCCATGTTGCGTCGCTTTTCCTCTCGCTTAGCTGAACGTCAGCGCCTTCGGTTTCGCCGGATCGGAATAATCGTAGAATCCGCGGCCCGTCTTCCGCCCATGCCAGCCCGCCGCCACCATGCGCTTCAGCAGCGGTGGAGGCGCGAAGCGCTTCTCGCGAAATTCGTCGAACATGATATTCGCGATGTACAGCGTCGTCTCGTTCCCGACGAAATCGAGCAGCGTCAGCGGTCCCATCGGATATCCGCAGCCCAGCTTCATTGCATTGTCGATATCTTCCACCGACGCCACTCCTTCTTCCAGCGCGCGCACGGCATCCAAAAGGTAAGGAACCAGCAGCCGGTTTACGATGAACCCGGTCCGGTCGCTCGTCCTCACCGGCATTTTTCCGAGCTTCGCGCCGAACGCGACGGCTTCCTCATACACCTTCGCATCCGTCGCAATCGTGCGAATCACTTCCACCAGCTTCATCAACGGAACCGGATTGAAAAAGTGCATGCCCACGAAGCGCTCCGGCCGCGCCGTGAACATCGACATCTCGGTGATCGAAAGCGACGACGTATTGCTCGCAAAAATCGTGTGCTTCGCGCAAATCTTGTCGAGCGCCGCGTACAACTCTTTCTTCGCCGGCAACTGTTCGACAATCGCTTCCATCACGATGTCGCGATCCTTCAAATCATCCAGGTTCGTCGTGCCGCGCAGCCGCGCTCGCGTCGCATCCCGCACTTCCGCCGTGATCGTGGCTTTCTCCACCTGCCTCTGCAAGTTCTTCTCGATCGATTGCAATCCTTTGGCAGCAATTTCCGGCGAAACTTCCCGCACCACGGTATCGAAGCCGGCGAGCGCCGCCACGTGCGCGATTCCCGAGCCCATCAGGCCGCAGCCCACCACTCCTACTTTCTCAATCGCCATTCCAATTCCTCCGGGAAATTACCGCTTCCAGATATGGCTCAGATATGGCTACGACAGCGACTCGACAATCATCGCGATGCCCTGCCCGCCGCCGATGCACGCCGTCGCCAGTCCGTACCGCGCGCCCCGCCGGCGTAATTCTAGCAAAAGCGTCAGGACAAGGCGCGTACCGCTCGCCGCCAGGGGATGGCCGAGCGCGATGGCTCCGCCGTTGACGTTCACTCTGTCTCGCTTCAAACCCAGCGCTTTTTCAACCGCAAGATACTGCGCCGCAAATGCCTCGTTCACTTCAACCAAATCGATTTGCTCGAGCTTTAGTCCGGCCAATGCCAGCGCTTTCTGCGACGACGGCACCGGGCCGATCCCCATGATGCGCGGCTCGACGCCAGCACTCGCCCACGAAACGATTCGCCCGAGCGGTCTCCAGCCGCGCTCCTTGGCCGTCGCTGCGTGCGTCACGACAACCGCCGCCGCGCCATCCACAATTCCACTCGCGTTCCCCGCCGTGACGATCCCATCCTTTCGAAACGCAGGCGGCAGCGCCCCCAAAATTTCCATCGTCGTATCGGGCCGGCGATGATCGTCGTCGCCCACCACGTGCGTCTTGCGCCCCTTCTTCACCTCGACGGCCACGATTTCATCTTTCACGCGGCATGCGCGAAACGCGGCCTCGGCCAGCTGCTGGCTGCGCAACGCGAATTCGTCCGCTTCGCGCCGTGAAATCTTGTACTCGACCGCCAGATTTTCCGCCGTATCCGACATGCTGCACCCGCTCACCGGATCGAACAATCCTGTGACCAGCGAATCTTCGAGCTTCCCGTCGCCGAGTTTGAACCCCAGCCGCGCGCCGCGAACCACGTGCGGGCATTGCGACATATTCTCGGTCCCGCCCGCCAGAACGAGTTTCGCTTCGCCCAGAAGAATTCGTTGCGCGGCTTGCGTAATCGCTTCAATTCCCGATCCGCACAGCCGATTCACGGTGACCGCGGGCGTCGTCACAGGAAGCCCGGCCTTCAATCCCACATGCCGCGCGCCGTAAATCGCGTCCGAGCTCGTCTGCATCACGTTGCCGATCACCACGTGATCGAACTCCGCCGCATCCGCTCCCGAGCGCCGAATCGCTTCGCGCGCCGCCGCCGCGCCCAGATCGAGCGCGGTCGTCTCCGCGAATGCGCCGTTGTAGCGCGTCATCGGCGTGCGCGCTCCCGCAACGATAACGACATCGGTTGGAAACATGGGCTCGGGTGCTCCTAAGGAGTCGTGAGGGCTACCAGTTTTTCGCCGCCATGCTGCCGCAGTTCATCGAGGCCGGCCTCGACGCGATTCATCCATTCCGTCACACGATCTTCATTTTCGTCCGCGGGTCGATTGGTCGCTTCCGCGATGACGGCGCTCAAATGCAAGCCCTGCCCATTCCACGGCGCCTGCACGGTCGCCGCAACTTGCTGCAGTTTCTCGGCGAGATTCGTCGCATTGGTCAAGCCGGTGTCCGGCAAAATGAACGCGAGCGCCCACGCCGTGTATTTCACGGCCACGTCCGTCTGCCTCACCGCGCCGCGCAACGAGCGCGCCAATTGCTCGACATACTTTTCGAGCGCGGAATCGCCATGCTGCTGCAACAGCTCGCCTCCGCGATCTACCTGCAAGACCACCAATGAAAGTGGCGAGCTTTGCGCTCGCGCGCGCGACGATTCGGCCAGCAGACAATCGACATATGCGCCGCGGCTGACCAGCCCGGTCTTCGCATCCGCAAACGCGAGCGTCCGCACGACCGCCTGCGTTCGCGTGTGATTCACCGAAATCAAAAGTTGATCGCCAACCGCCTGCAAAAAGAAGCTGTCGTTGGGACGCCATTTCCGCGGCCTCTCGCTGCCAAGCAGCAGCGCGCCGGCGGGTGTCTGCGTTTCTTTGTCGACCAGCTTCACGCCCAGCGCGGTTTCGAGTTTCAGCGCCCGTAACGCCTGCATTCCCGGCCCGCTTAGCTCGACTCCGCCCAGCGCGTCCGGCGGCATCGTTGCAAGCAATGAGACGAGACCCGCGACTTGTCCCGTACCCGCCGGAATGATTCCCGGCCCCGTGAATTCCGCCGTCAGCGGCGTGCTCTCCTTCCCCATGGCCACCGAAACGATGCACCGCGACACGCTCAGAAATTTCCCGATTTCCTGCACCGCCACGGAGACCACTTCCCGCGGCGTCGCCTGGCGATACATCAGCCGCGTGAACTCCGCGATTTCCGCCAGATCGCGCTGCGTCTCTGGATCGAAGCCCAACGTGAACGCCGCCGAAGGTGCCCCACCGGGCCCCGCCTGCGACGCCGCTTGCGGCGGCGCAGCGGTCTCGGGTTTCGCCGCCGGCTTCACCGGCTTTCCCTTCGGCCACCAATTCGCGCGTTCGTATACGCTTCGTAGTCGCTCGTTCTTCTCCTCTTCGCCCGGAAAAAGCTCGGAGATGCGTTCCAGCCGCTCGACCGCCTTGGAATGCAGCGAATACTGCAGAAATATCTCCACCTGCACCAGCAAATCGTCCAGCGCCTGCTGTGCGCGCGCTTCTTCCGTAACGGGCGCGACTCGCTCGTTGCTCGCGGCGCCGCCAAAGCCTTCCGGGCGGCTCGTCGCTGTGGCTGCTTTCGCCGCTCGCGACATGATGCTCTTCAGAAAAGCCGGATCGGCTTTGCCTTCGAGCTTCGCGATGCGCTCCTGGTTTCGATAATCGTATGGATCGATGTCCACCAGGCGATCGAGCGCCTCGCACGCCGGCTTGAGCTGTCCGTTTTCGAGATAGAGATCGAACAGCCGCACCAGCGCGTCGAAGTATTTCGTTTCCCGATTCAGCTCTTCATACAGCGTGGCGATCAGCTTGGCGAGGGCCACCGAATTCGGGTAGATCGTGGCCATGCGGTCCACTTGCGCGGCGAACTCGTTTTCGCGCCGTACCCCCTTCATCCATTCCTTCGTTTGCCCGAGGACCGCCGCGCCCTTGTCGTCCTGCTCGGCGTTGAAATACGCTCCGGCCAATTCAAACAGTTTGGTGAAGCCATCCTGCTTCTGGCGGTAAAAGGCTTCGAATGCGCCGCGTGCGCGATCCAGTTGGCCCGTGCGCAGCAGCGCTTCCCCGAAGAGCGCGAGAAATGTCGTATCGGAGTCGTTCGGAGCGAAGGGCTCCAGCAAATCCACGGCGCCCTCGGCATCGCCGCGGCGCAGCCGCGCTTCGGCGAAGAACAGGGCAATCGTGCGGTCTTCCGGCAGCAGCGCGTGGGCCTGCCCGAAATATTCGAGCGACAGGTCGAGTTCGTTCAGCGCCTGGCTGAGTTGCCCGGCGCGAAGAAAGCTGCGCGCCGCCAGCTCGATCTGTCCGATCCGCGCGGCGAGCTCCGCCACGGCCAGATGACGGCTGGGATTTTCGGTGTCGAGCTGCGCGATTTTCTCGTAGCAGACCAGCGCTTCCTTGTCCTGATGCGTCTCGTGCAATCGCTCGGAAGCGGCGCTGTACTGTTCCACCGCTTCACTCACTCGATTCTGCTTATGCAAGAGAACGGCGTAACGAATCAGGCGCTCGGGTGGCTGGGCGACGCCGCGGAGAAAGCGCGCGAAAATCGCCGCCGCTTTCGAAGCATCTCCCGCATCCAGTAACCGATCGAATTGCAAGCCGTAGTAATGCGCCGCGCGGACCGGCTCATTCATCCGCACATACAAATCCGCCAGCGCCTGAACGGCCTCCTGATGGTTCGGAGATTCGTCGAGGACCGCTTGATATTCAGACACGGCATCCTTGAGCTTGTTCTTCTCAAGGGCGCGGCGCGCCCGTTCGAGTTGCCTGGTGATGTCCTGAGCCATCCGAACTCGCTGGCCTAATGAAGATTATTGGGGCGCGAACGCGTCGTCCCGACCCCCGGAGGCGACACGGGCTGGCTTCTGCGCACCTTCGGAAACTATGACTATACAACGCCAGGCGTTGCGGCCTCAAAACGAAATTGACGGGCGTTGCGCAGGGGTTCAACTCGAATGGGGTCCAACTCGCATCAGAAACGAAGCCGCCGCGGGCCCGCTCAGCGGTATGCCGGGCGCTTTTGCGCCTCGGACGGCAGCCTCATCACTTGTTCACGCAGCGTCTTGAGAGAAAGTCCGCTGCGCAGCATGGCCGCAAATCCGAGGAAGATGAACGGGATCGTCAGTGCCAGAAACGCGAAAATCGAAAAGCCCGCCGCCGTCGCCTTTTCAATCTGGAACACGCTCAACCCCAGCACGCAGAAAAACTGGTACGAGCCCACATTCGCCGGCGCGTTCGGCAGCGAGATTCCCAGATTGATCACCAGCAGCACCACCACCGCCGCGAGGAACGACAGCGGCAATTTGTACGCCTTCATTAATGACCACAGCGCGAGCACCTGGCAGAACGGCATGAGCAGCGACGCCAGCACCGCAGGATAAAAACTCGGCGCCGTTCCCATCGCATGCAGCGCGATCAGCGCGCGCATCCATCGGCTTGGCAGGTGCCTCTTCGGCCCGCGATTCGGATCAAACGTCTCTGGTTCGCTGGCCATCTTGAATTCCAGGTACAGGATCATCCCGACAACAACCGCGAGCAGGACCAGCGCGGCGATTCCGAGCGCGTCGGCGACCGTCTTGAATCGTCCCGGCAGCTCCACAAATAGCGACGCGACGGCCAGCGTCGCCGTCGCCACCACCAGATCCACAAGCCGCTCGACGCCCACCGACCCGAGTACCTTTCCGAAACTGATGTCTTCCCAATTCGACAGCAGATAGCTGCGCAGCAATTCGCCCGGCCGCAATGGAAATGACAGATTGGCGAAGAGCCCCGCGAATATTGCGCGCGTCGCGCGAATAAACCGGACGCGCCCGAACGGCGTCAGCAGCAATTTCCACCGCAAGCCCTGCACAAAGTAACTCAGGACATCGAACAGCATCCCGAGGAACACCCATCTCCAGCTCACGTTCGAAAATTCGCGGATCGTGCGCCGCAGATGGAAGTCCCGGAACACCCAGACAATTGAAATCAGCGCGAGACCATACCCAACGAGCCGTAATATGTCCGGCTTGCGATCCGCTTCGACTTGTGCTGTATCGCCCAGTTGCGGTTTCCCTGAATGAATGCCGCACGGGCCTATCCGCGCGGCGAAGCTGGCCCTAGCCTACGACAATGGACGGACCAAGGGCAATCCCCGGGAAGTGGCCCCGTTTCCGATCGGCTCAAGCATCAAGCATTGACACCGAACCGTGCCGGCCAAGAACGACCACCACGCATAAGTTGACATCGATGTGATCTGCATGTAGAACCCCTGCCAAGGTGTGAATCTCCCGCCCCTAACGGAGGTCAACCCATGAAACGGCTTCTTTCAGGAATGTTCATCGTGTCGATTCTGCTGGTCTTGCAAGGACTGGCGCCGAGCTTCGCTCAGGACGCGGCGCAGGAGAAAATGTCGGCACCTTCCTGGCAAACGGTGTCAGAAGGCGCATGGAAAACTGACTTGGGCGCCGACATGCCGGAAGTGTTGATTCTGAGGATGTCGAACGAAGAGTTTGACAAGTTTCACGCGAGCGAGAAGGCGGCAAAAGCCTATATCGACGGTCATCCCTTCTTGAAGAAGAAGCTGAACAAGGTCGTATTTGCCGAGGTCCGGCCCGCCCTGAATGGTCACGCGTGGGTCGTGATTGCTGTCCACACTCCGCACAGCTGGGTCCAGATCGTGGCATGGCAGATTTCGAATGAGCAACAGAAATAGTTTCGGCGTAGAGCGAAACGCGTTCCAACTATTGCAGTTTGTTAGTTCGCAAGGCCAACGCGGCGCAATAACTCCGGAAAGCGGGGATCCTTCCGCACTGGGTCAACGGCGCCATCGACCTTCAACCAAACCAGATAAATGTCGCGCTCGCCGAACGCGTTTTCGAGCCACGTAAACGCTTCATCGTTCTCGCCGAGAGCCCCGTAGACCGTGGCGATGAAATACGGCGGTAGGTAGATGTGGCGAGAAACCTGTCGGAACTGACCGAGAACCCGCCGGGCATCGGATTTCCTCTCCGCCAGCGCATAGGCCCGTCCTAGACCCACCAGGCGCGCCGGATCGTTGTTGGAAAGATTGGCAGCCTTTTGAAATGCAGCGATGGCTTCCTCATACATCCCTTCAGCTAGATAGCTCGAGCCCAGGCAGTCATAAGCCCCCGCTGAATTTGGATCCAGTTCCAGCGCCTTTCGGCATTGTTCGATTGATTTGTCATACTCGCGCACAAAGTAGAGGACAAACCCGGCCGTCACCTGCGTGGAGGTTGAAAGAGGATCCAGCTCTTGGGCCTTTCGGCTTTCAACCAATGCTTCTTCTTTGCGTCCGAGGGCCGCCAGGAAAATGGAGTAGAAGCGATGGCCTTCGGCGTCGCTTGGATTGAGTTCAAGCGCGCGCCTGAATTCTTTTTCGGCTCCCGCCCAGTCCCAATCGCCATAGAAGTGAACCGCAGCGAGCTCATAATGAGCCTGCGCCAGGTCTGGATCGAGTTCCAGCGCCCGGAGTGCGTTCTCCTTCGCCTTGGGCATCGCATCGCGCGGACGAAGATCCGGCGCGGACCAATAATAGTCGGCCAGTCCGGCGTAGGCCGGAGCATAGTTGCCGTCGAGCTGGATCGCCTGCTCGAAATATCCTTTCGCCTTTTCCTGCTGTGCGCTGGTGCCCTTGTTCAAGTAATTCCCTTTCAGATAAACCTCGTGAGCGGCCGGACTCACGGGCCGGGGGCTCGAAAGTCGCGTCTGCTCCTGTGGGGTGAGTTGCACATTCACCTCATCCGCGATGGCCTTGGCGACGTCCTGCTGCAGTCCCAGCACGTCTCTCGCGTCTCCCTCGTAACTCTTCGCCCAAAGATGCTTATCCGTGGACGCCTGAATCAGTTGCGCCGTAATTCGGACTCGATCGCCTGACTGCGTCACGGAGCCTTCCACCACGGCATCCACGTGGAGTTCTTTCGCAAGCTGCGGCAGCGACTTCTTCGTATCCTTGTACCGCATTACGGACGTGCGCGAGGTCACGCGCAGCGCGCTGATCTGCGCGAGTTGGGTCGTCAGCTCCTCTGTCATTCCGTCGGCGAAGTACTCCTCCGCCGGATCGCGCGATAGGTTCTCGAGTGGCAGAACCGCAAGGGAATGGATTGCGGGAGTCGTGTTCCGGTGCACGAGTCGCTCGCGCAATCCGCCAACGTTTACGGCGACTAGAATCGCGCACAAGACCGCCAAACCCACGATTACCCAAATAAAGACCGCCATCCGAGAACGCACGCCTGGCGGAGCCACGCGTGGGGCGACCGTCACAGTTGGCGTGGACCCGAGCGTTTCCAGCGCCGAGCGCACCTCGCCTGCGCTCTGATAGCGAACCGCTGGATCTTTCACCAGGCACTTTCGGATTACAGCCCCAAGTCCGGCTGGAACATGGTCCGGCAACGGTGGCGGAGGGTCGCGAAGGATTGCGGAAGTCAGTTCAAATCCCGAATTGCCCAAGAATGGCCGACGGCCGGATGCCATCTCATACAACAGAACGCCGAGCGCCCAAATGTCGGTTTGTTCGTTGGCAGGCCCGCCGTGGAGCTCTTCCGGCGCCAGGTAGGGCAGCGTCCCCGCGAGCGGCTCAGCTTCGCCGAGGTTCACGCGTGAGCGTGTCGCTACCTCCAACTCTTCTGCGGGCAGCCTCGTTGCCAAACCAAAGTCGAGCACCTTCGCGTTGCCGTCCGGAGTCACCGTCACGTTCGCCGGTTTCAAATCGCGGTGGACGATACGCCGTTGGTGAGCATGGGCAAGAGCGTCTGCGATCTGTGTGCCGTAGCGCACGACCTGTTCGGTCGGAAGGCCATCACACGGAATAATCGCACTCAGCGGCCGTCCGGCAACGTACTCCATGGCAATGAACGCGATACCGTCTTCCTCGCTGACTTCGTAAATCGTGCAAATGTGTGAATGGTTGAGTTGCGATGCGGAACGCGCTTCGTCGAGTAGCCGATTGCGAGCGGGCAGATCAGTTCGAATGCTGAGAGGCAGAATCTTTATGGCAGCGTCACGATCGAGGCTTTCATCCCGCGCGCGATAAACTTCACCCATACCGCCCGTGCCGATCTGTTCCAGCACGCGGTAATGGCCCAGGCGCTCAATCGCCATAGGGGAGGAACCTCGTTGCGCGTCATCTTAGGACACCCGCATAGGTCAGTCAACGCACCGCCTCTGCGAATCGCAAATTGGATACGTGTTAGGACATCCGCTTCCCGCATTTGATCGTCCCCGCGAGCGGTGGTCCAACTCGCGCTTGGTCGGTTTGTCGGCAACCCACCCATCACCCACTCCCGACAACGCTGGCCGCGCAATTCAATCTATGGCAAACTCAATTGTTTAGAGAGCGCGGCCGAAACGCCGCAGGCGGTCGTCACTCGCGCGAGACGCGGCAGGCTGTACGCGACGCGAAGTTTTCGCGCTCCCGCAGATATCCGACGGCCCAACCGGTCAGGAATCGATGGATCCCCGCTTCATCCGGAATTTTTGCATTATCGCGCACATCGACCATGGCAAATCCACGCTTGCCGACCGTCTCCTCGAGCTCACCGGCGCCCTGACTCACCGCGAAATGCACGAGCAGGTCCTCGACTCCATGGATCTCGAGCGCGAACGCGGCATCACCATCAAGGCCAAAAGCATTCGTCTCCACTACGCCGCTCGCGACGGCCACGAATATCAGCTCAATCTCATCGACACGCCCGGCCACGTCGATTTTTCCTACGAAGTTTCCCGCGCGCTCTCGGCTTGCGAAGGCGCGCTCCTCGTCGTCGACGCGAGCCAGGGCGTCGAAGCGCAAACCGTCGCCAACGCCTTTCTCGCCTCGCGCCACAATCTCACCATCATTCCCGTCATCAATAAAATTGATCTGCCCGCCGCGCGTCCCGATCACGTCAAAGAGCAGATCGAAAATGTCCTCGCGATTCCCGCCGCCGATGCGCTGCTCATCAGCGCAAAGAGCGGCATCGGCGTCGCCGACGTTCTCGAAGCCGTTGTCGCCCGCGTTCCCGCCCCGACCGGCTCAGCCGACGCTCCCTTGCAAGCCTTAATCTTCGATTCCTGGTTCGATCCTTATCGCGGCGCCGTTGTCCTCGTCCGCGTGATGGAAGGCCGCATCGCCCCGCGCATAAAAATTCGCCTCTGCGCGAACAACGAAGTCTACGAAGTCGAAGCCCTCGGCGTCCTCACGCCCAAAGCCATCGTCATCGACCAGCTCGAAGCCGGCGACGTCGGCTTCATCATCGCCAACATAAAACGCGTCGCCGACGCCCGCGTCGGCGATACCGTCGTCGAAGCCGACCGCCCCGCGCCCGCTCTTCCCGGCTTCGAAGCCATCAAAGCCATGGTTTTCGCCGGCCTCTATCCCGTCAATGCCAGCGATTACGAGCCCCTGCGCGACGCTCTCGGAAATCTGCAACTCAACGACGCGGCCTTCTTCTACGATCCTGAGACTTCCGTGGCTCTCGGCTTCGGTTTTCGCTGCGGCTTTCTCGGCCTTCTGCACATGGAAATCGTCCAGGAACGCCTCGAGCGCGAATTCAATATCGATCTCATCACCACCGCGCCCAGCGTCGAATATCGCATCACCACCACCGCCGGCGAGGTGATGGAAGTCGACAACCCCACAAAATTTCCTCCGCCCACTTCCATCGTCAAAATCGAAGAGCCGATTCTCACCGCCATGATCATCACCTCGGATGAATCCGTCGGCGGCATTCTCGCCCTTTGCGAGGAGAAGCGCGGCATTCAGAAAAATTTCGAATATCTCTCGCCCACCCGCGTCATGCTCACCTACGAGATGCCGCTGAATGAGATCGTTCTCGATTTCTACGATCGCCTGAAAAGCGTTTCGCGCGGCTACGCCTCGCTCGATTATCATCTCTCCGGCTATCGGGCTGCCGATCTCGTCAAGCTCGATATGCTCGTCGGCGGCGAGCCCGTCGACGCGCTCACCCTCATCTGCCATCGCGATCAATCCTACGACCGCGGCCGCGAGCTCGTTTCGCGCCTGCGCAAGCTGATCCCGCGCCAGATGTTCGAGGTGGCGCTCCAGGCCGCCATCGGCAGCCGCGTCATCGCCCGCGAAACCATCAGCGCCATTCGCAAAAACGTCATCGCCAAATGCTACGGCGGAGACATCAGCCGCAAACGCAAACTCCTCGAAAAACAAAAAGAAGGGAAAAAACGCATGAAGCGCGTCGGCCGCGTCGACATTCCCCAGGAAGCCTTCCTCGCCGTCCTGAAAGTCGCCTCCGAACCCGAAGATTAGATTATTCGTGCGGAGAGGTAATCGTAGAGGCGAGCTTCGGCGCGCACTGCATTTGTGGAAATCCGAGTATCTCGAAACTAAGCGTCCGTAACCTTTTTCCGCTTCACCGTCGCGCCCAATTCGCCGCGCGCCAGCCGCACGGAAATATCGTCGCCGGTGTTGACCTGGTCGGGCGAGCGCAGCACGCGTCCCTCCGCGTCATACGCGATCGCGTAACCTCGCTTGAGTAGCTCGAACGGGCTGCGCTCCTGAAGCCGCAGTTCCGCGCCTTCCACCCGTCGTCGTTTTGCCGCGAGCAGCCGATCCGCGCGCACGCGCAAGTCGTCCGACGCCCTTTCCAGCCGCCTGCGCAATCGCCCGACCCGCGCGCGCAAATCCAGCGAAGCCACGCGAACTTGCGCCATCGTAAACCGTCGCCGTTTTCTCGTGAGCGCGCGCTCAAGCGCCGCCCGCAATTCGCCCGACCGCCGCTCCAGCCGCAGCCGGAACGCGTCCGCTCGCCCGCGCAAATCAAACGACGCGACGCGCGCGCTCGAAACCGTCAGCCGCTGCCGCGATTGTTTCAGCCGCGCCCTCAACGCTTCCGCCATCACCGCCGCGAATTCATCCACCTGCTGCCGCCGTCGCCGCACCAGCAGTTCGAGCCGTCGGAACGCGCGATGAGACTCCAAATCGCGCACGCGGTGCCGCCAATCCAGTAGCAAATAACGCACGCGCTGTTCGACGCGCCGCTCCATTTCCGCAACGTGCCGTTCGAATTCCTGCCGCGTCTGCACCACGATTTCCGCCGCGGCCGAAGGCGTCGGCGCGCGCAGATCCGCCACGAAATCCGCGATCGTGAAATCCGTCTCGTGGCCAATTCCCGTGATCACCGGAATCGCGGAATTCGCGATCGCATGTGCCACAATTTCCTCGTTGAACGCCCACAAATCCTCGAGCGAGCCGCCGCCCCGCGCCAGTATCAGCACATCCACAAATGCTGCGCGATTGAAATATTTCAGCGCCGCCGCAATGTCCCTCGCCGCGCCCTCTCCCTGCACCCGCACCGGAAAAATCTGCACGTGTACGTTCGGAAAACGCCGCTTCAGAACGCGCACGATGTCCCGCACCGCCGCTCCCGTCGGCGACGTAATCACTCCGATCCGCCGCGGCAGCACCGGCAGAGCCTTCTTACGTTCGGCCGCAAACAGCCCTTCGGCCTCGAGCCGCTTCTTCATCTGCTCGAACGCCAGTTGCAGCGCGCCCAGTCCCACCGGCTCGATCTGCGTCACGTACAGTTGGTACTCGCCGCGCACCTCATACACGCTGATCGACCCGCGCGCCGTCACCAGCAGCCCGTCCTCGGGCCGGAATTTCAGGCCGCGCAGTTGGTCGCGGAAGCAAACGCACCGCAGCTGCGACTTCGCATCCTTCAGCGTGAAATACAAATGCCCCGATTGCGCCGTATGAAAATTCGAGACCTCGCCTTCCACCCAAACATCCGGAAATTTCCCCTCGAGCAAATCGCGCACCTGCGCGGTCAGCTCGCTCACTTTCCAGACTTGCCGCTTCGGCATCAAATTCTGTGGCTCGAGTTCAAATGAAAATTGACTCATCGCACTCAGCTTCGTGAAAGTCGCCGCCTCACGTCTTCGTTCTGTTTGAAACCTCAAATTTCAATTCTGAAATTTCTTCGCGCTTTTTCCTACCGCCGGAATTGTCCAATGATCCAGAAGATCAGCGTTAACCCAACACTCAGAATGATGCAAGTCACAATGGGAAAATAGAAGGTCCCGTGGCGGCCCTGATAGAAGATATCCCCCGGCAGCCGTCCGAGCCGAACCGGCAGCTTCGCGCCCAAAAACAGAAACCCGCCCGCCGCAACCATCACAGCGCCCAGAATCAGCAGCGCCCGCCCGAGCTCACGCGCCGGCTCCATTCAGCGGTGATTGTATCGGACTCGCCAGGAGAACGCGAACTGTCACCCCGGAGAACGAGCTGCTACGTTTTCCACATGCCATGTTGAATTCCACAAGCCCCGTGTTCTTGACGATAAGCCTGCTCGGTAGAGAAAATAAGGCGAAGATTCGCGCCGGCCAGGTAGTCAGGGCTGAGCGGAGCCAGGACAGATAGCCGGGCCGCGGGAGCAGCAATTGTGAAACCAAAAAGTGCGAAGACAAAAACTAAGCAATCGAAAACCGTCCCAGCGTGCAACTGCACGTGCGCCCGGTGCGATCAGGGTAACCACTGCTCTAAGAAGCCGCTCTGCGAGCATGCTACGTGGGCGGATCTCAAAACTAGGCGCTACGGACACTAACTGGGGTCGCGGCCGTGACGCCGCCCTCTGACTTCCGAATTTCTTTCGTCACCCACTCCACGAAAAGGTTCTGAAATTCATCGCGAGTGTAAATCCCCTTGTGGATGAGAAGGCTGTTCATCGCATAGACGGTCCCCTTAAACCTGTCGTCCCGCGACACAAGTTCGAGCGCCTCTTCGTACGACATATATCCCTCCAGTGGAAAACTCCAGCCGGGTGGCTCGTAATAAATCATTCGGCTGATTGCGCGTCAAGAGCAGTTTCGCAAAGAGTTTTTCTGGTGCAAATGCCAGTCTAGTTCAATTCGCTTCCCGCAAAGAAGTAAGAAATCTCGAACGCCGCGGTCTCCGGCGCGTCCGAACCATGCGTGCAATTGTATTGAATGCTCGTCCCGAGCTCTTTCCGGATCGTGCCCGCCGCGGCCTTCGCGGGATCGGTCGCGCCCATCGTCTCGCGCCATTTCGCGATCGCATTCTCCGCTTCGAGCACCATCACCACCGACTTCCCCGAGCTCATGAATTCCACAAGGTCCTTGAAAAATGGCCGCTCGCGATGCACGGCGTAAAATCCCTCCGCCTCGGATTTCGACAAATGCAGCGACTTGATCGCCACAATCTGAAATTTTGCGGCGTGAATCCGGCTCAAAATGTCCGCCGTCAGCCCGCGCTTCACCGCGTCCGGCTTGATAATCGCAAATGTTCTCTCTACCGCCATTCGATTCGTTCCCCCCGGTTATGAATTTCGCGTCTACCTTTTCTTCTTTTTCCCACGCGCCGCACTCTTTTTCTTCGTGCTTTTCCTTTTCGCCCCGCCTTTTTTCTTCAGCACCGCCGCAATCGTGTGCCCGATTTCCGCGGGACTTTGCACCGTGTGAATCCCCGCGGCCTTCATCGCCTTGTACTTATCCGCCGCCGTCCCCTGCCCGCCGCTGATGATCGCTCCCGCGTGCCCCATGCGCCGTCCCGGCGGCGCGGTTTGCCCAGCGATAAATCCCACCACCGGTTTGCGCACATGCTTCTTGATATACGCCGCCGCCGTCTCCTCGGCATTGCCTCCAATTTCTCCAATCATCACGATCGCGTGCGTGTCCGGATCTTCGTGAAACAGCCGAATCGCGTCGAGAAAATTCGTCCCGATAATCGGATCGCCGCCAATCCCAATGCACGTCGATTGCCCGATCCCCAGCCGCGTCAGCTGATCCACCGCCTCATACGTCAGCGTTCCGCTGCGGCTCACCACGCCCACATTGCCCTTCTTGTGAATCCGCCCCGGCATGATGCCCATCTTGCATTTTCCCGGCGAAATAATCCCGGGACAGTTCGGCCCGATCAGCCGTGTCGAAGAATCTTTCATCGCTGCCGCGACGCGCACCATGTCGAGCGTCGGAATGCCTTCCGTAATGCACACGACGAGCGGCAATCCCGCGCTCACGCCTTCGAGAATCGCATCCGCCGCAAATGGCGGCGGCACGAAAATCACCGACGCATTCGCGCCCGTCTTCTTCACCGCTTCCCCGACCGTATCGAACACCGGCACGCCCAGATGTTTCGTCCCGCCCTTGCCCGGCGTCACGCCGCCCACCACTTTTGTCCCGTACTCGATCATCTGCTGCGCGTGAAACGTCCCTTCGCGGCCCGTAATTCCCTGCACGATGACGCGCGTCTTTTCATTCACCAACACGCTCATCGCGCACCTCCCGCCAGCGCCACCACTTTTTCCGCTCCGTCCTTCATTCCGCTCGCCACCGTAAAATTCAACCCCGAATCGCGCAATATCTTCTGCCCTGCTTCCACGTTCGTCCCTTCCAGTCGCACCACCACCGGCACGCGGATTCCCAACTCCCGCGCCGCCTTCACCACGCCGCCCGCCAGCACATCGCAGCGCAAAATCCCGCCGAATATATTCACGAACACCGCGCGCACGTTCGGATCGCTCAGCAAAATCTTGAACGCATTGCGCACCTGCTCTTCCGACGCGCCTCCGCCCACGTCCAGAAAATTTGCCGGGCTGCCCCCGCTCAGCTTGATGATGTCCATCGTCGCCATCGCGAGGCCTGCGCCGTTCACCATGCACGCCACGTTGCCGTCCAGTTGGATGTAATTCAGCTTGAATTTCGCGGCTTCCACCTCCAGCGGCGTTTCTTCCGCCACGTCGCGCAGCTCCGCAAACTCCGGATGCCGGTACAGCGCGTTGTCGTCGAAATTCACTTTCGCGTCGAGCGCCACGAGCCTCCCATCGCCCGTCACGACGCACGGATTAATCTCCAGCAGCGATGCATCGGTCTCGACAAACGCGCGATATATCGCTTGAAAAAACGGCACCGCCGCCTTCAGCATTTCCGCCGGCAATCCCAGCCCGAACGCGAGATTCCGTATCTGATACGGCTGCAATCCCGCCGCCGGATGAATCGTCTCGCGCAGAATCGCTTCCGGATTTTCTTTCGCCACTTCCTCGATTTCCATTCCGCCCGCCGCGCTGGCCATGAACACCGGCGCCTCCGCGACGCGATCGACCAAAATGCTCAAATACAGCTCGCGCTTGATGTCGAGCCCTTCTTCGATCAGCAGCCGCCGCACGATTCGCCCTTCCGGCCCCGTCTGCGGCGTCACCAATTTCATTCCCAAAATTTGCCCCGCCAATTCCGCCGCCTGCTGCGGCGATTTCGCCAGCTTCACGCCGCCGCCCTTTCCGCGCCCGCCCGCATGAATCTGCGCTTTCACAACCACCACCGGTGTCCCCAACCGCTTCGCCACGCCCTCCGCTTCCTCTTTTTTGAACACGACCTCGCCCCGCGGCGTCGGAACGCCGAACTTCGCGAGAATCGCCTTGGCCTGATACTCGTGAATCTTCATCGCGCACCCAGTAGTGCTAGAATTTGCTCGCAGTCAAAACGATTCAGTTTATCGAGAACCTCGAGGTCGGGCAAGACGATGCCTCTCGAAATGCGCGCCGCCTGCGAAAAATGCCGTGAATCCCTCGCCCATGACGCCGAAGCGTCCATCTGCTCCTTCGAATGCACCTTCTGCCCGCGCTGCACCGCCGCGCTGCGCCACGTTTGCCCGAATCACTCCGGCGAACTTCTCCGCCGCTCTCGCCGAAATCCCAAGGCCTCCGCATGAGCGCCCCGCAGCATCAACCCGCAAACGCCGCGCAGCGATCCCCCTCCGCCCTTCACGACGCCCTCGAAAAAATCGTCGCCGGCGACGATCTCTCCCGCGCCGAAGCCGAATCCGCCATGGAGCAAATTCTCTCCGGCCAGTCCTCCGACGCTCAAATTGCAGGCTTCCTCGCCTCTCTGCGCCTCAAAGGCGAAACCGTCGACGAACTCGTCGGCTTCGCCACCGTCATGCGCCGTCACGCCACTCCGCTCTTCGCCGCCAGCGCCGGCAGCCGCCCCGCCGATGAAATCCTCGTCGACACCTGCGGCACCGGCGGCGATGCCCGCGGCACTTTCAACATCTCGACAGCCGCCGCTTTCGTCGTCGCCGGCGCGGGCGTTCGCGTCGCGAAACACGGCAATCGCTCCATCAGCTCCCACTGCGGCTCGGCCGACGTTCTCGAATCGCTCGGCCTTCGCGTCGATCTTCCGCCCGAATCCGTCGCGCGCTCGCTCGACGAAATCGGCATCGCCTTTCTTTTCGCGCCCGCGTTTCACGCCGCGACGCGCCACGCCATGAATGCCCGCCGCGAACTCCGCATCCGCACCGTCTTCAATCTTCTCGGTCCTCTCACGAATCCCGCCGGCGCGTCCGCGCAAGTCGTCGGCGTCTTCGATGAAGGTTACGTGGAACTCCTCGCCCGCGCTCTCGGCGAACTCGGCGTCCGCCGCGCTTTCGTCGTTCACGGCGCCGACGGCCTCGATGAAATTTCGCTTTCGGGAGAAACCACGGTTGCCGAGCTGCGCGATGGCGCCGTCCGCGATTACTCGCTCGCGCCCGAAGATTTCGGCCTTCCTCGCGCGCCGCTCGAAGCCTTGGCAGGTGGCGACGCGAAAACCAACGCCGAAATCATCCACAAAATTCTCGGCCGCTCGCCCGGCCATCACGAACACGGCCCGCGCCGCGATATCGTTCTCGCCAACGCTGCCGCCGCTCTCGTCGCCGCCGGCCGCGCCGCTGATTTTCTCGATGGGACACGCCTCGCCGCGCATTCCATCGATTCCGGTGCCGCTCGCGCCAAGCTCGACGCCCTGGTCGCCTTCTGCGCAAAATAAAACTTTGCTGCCGCTTCCGAGGTTACTGCCGCGCGCTCGAAGGCGCGCTCGAAGGATCGCTCGTCGTCGCCGAATCCAGATCGAGATTCATCCGCCCCGCCCCACTCGCACCCGGCGGATAGCAATTCCCATCCGCGTCATATGCCGCTGCGCACCGCGCCGTGTATTCCCCGCGCCGCGGCGATTGCGCAAATTGCCACACCGCGGCCGATTCAAATCCGCTCGCCGACGGCGCCGGAACGCTCGGCGCATGCACGCACCCCGGCGAAGGCGGGCACGCGTCGTTGTAAATCCAGAAAACAATCGCGCGCCCATGCGCGTTCTCCTGAATGTCTCGCGCCGTCACAATTTCTTCTCCGCCATCCTTCACCGCCATCCCCGAACAATAAATCCCCGCGCGAAATCCGGCTGAGTTCACTCCGTCCACCCAGTCGTAGATGTACGCCTTCTGCCCCGGCAACATCCGTCCGCCTTCTTCCTGATCCAAAAAAATGATTGTCCCCGGCCGGAATCCTTCGCGCGCCGCGCTTTCCGCGGCCGCCCGCGCGTCCGATGCTCCCAGCTCCACCGCTCTCGCAGTCGACTTGAGTTCCTTGCTCCCGCGTCCATTGAACAAAACTACAAATCCAAAATCGTTCTGCTCGAGCACCCTGCGCTTCCCCGTCCACGAATTCGATTTTTCTCCCGGCGGCGAATTCAGCCAGAAGCTCGAAAATGAAAATGTCCGCCGCAACTCGGCCAGCGCCCCATCGCCGGGATAATCGTTGCGATCGAATCCAAGCGCCGCACCCGCCGTCGCCGGCGTCGGCCTAGATGCGATGTTCGGACTCACATAGCTTCCCGGATTCATATTCCCGCGCCGCGTCAGCAGCGCCATCAATCCCGCGGCCAGCGCAATCAGCACGCCGACCGCAATTTGCTCCTTCAGCTTTTTGTTCGGCATCGTCGCTTATCCGGTCTCGTCTGAGGAAAAATGGTCTGAAAAAATGATGGTCTTCGAAATTTATACGCTGAGAAAATTCTCGAGCAGCCGGTATCCCACATCCGTGAGCACCGACTCGGGATGGAATTGCACGCCCTCCACTTTCATCTCTCGATGCCGCAGCCCCATGATCACGCCGTCCGATGTCTCCGCCGAAATCTCCAGCTCGCGCGGCAACGTTTTTCGCTCGACGATCAGCGAGTGATACCGCGTCGCCGGAAAATCCTGCGGCAGCTTCCGAAATATCGTCTTGCCATCGTGATGGATCTCGCTGGTTTTCCCGTGCATCAATTTCTTCGCGCGAATCACGCGCCCGCCGAACGCCCGCCCGATCGCTTGATTTCCCAGGCACACGCCAAGAATCGGAATTTTCCCCGCGAATCGCTCGATCAACGGAATGCTGATCCCCGCCTGTTGCGGCGTTCCCGGCCCTGGCGAAATCACGATGCGTTCCGGCGCCAGATCGGCGACTTCATCGAGCGTAATCTGATCGTTTCGCCGCACGACAAGCGTCTGCCCCATCTGCCCGAGATACTGCGCCAGGTTGTAGGTAAACGAATCGTAGTTGTCGAGCAGCAGAATCATTTTCTTCGCCGCCTCCTTCCCGCAGTCGTCCCGCGCGCTACGCGTTTTGCGCGCGTCCTACGCGCCGTCCCCGCCCGATGCGCTTCTTCCAGCGCCGCCACCAGCGCCCGCGCCTTATTCACCGTCTCCTGATATTCGCGCGCGGGCACCGAATCCGCAACCACTCCCCCGCCCGCTTGAATGTAGGCTCGTCCATTTTTCGCCACGAGCGTTCGCAGCGCGATGCACGAATCCAGATTCCCCGAAAAATCCAGATACAAAATCGCGCCCGCATAAATTCCGCGCCGCGTCGGCTCAAGCTCATCGATGATTTCCATCGCCCGCACTTTCGGCGCGCCCGAAAGCGTCCCCGCCGGAAAGCACGCCATCAGCGCGTCAAAACAATCCACTCCTTCGCGCAGCTTCCCGCTCAAGCTCGACACCAGATGCATCACATGCGAGTAGCGCTCCACGTACATCAATTTGTCCACGCGCACCGATCCGTACTCGCATACGCGTCCCAGATCGTTCCTTCCCAAATCGACCAGCATGATGTGCTCGGCGCGCTCTTTCGGGTCGGCCATGAGCTGTGCTTCCCGCGCGCGGTCCTCGTCCGCGTCTCGGCCGCGCGGCAGCGTCCCCGCAATCGGCCGGTACGTCGCGTCGCGCCCCTGCACTTTCACCAGCATTTCCGGCGAACTGCACACCACCGCCAGCTCCCCGAGCCGCAAAAAACATAGATACGGCGACGGATTGATCACGCGCAGCGCGCGATAGATTTCAAACGGATCGGCCTTCGTCTCCGCCGTGAACCGCTGGCTCGGCACCACCTGAAACACGTCCCCCGCGCGAATGTACGCCTTCGCCTTCCGCACCGCGGCCATGTATTGCGCGCGCGTGAAATTCGAAGTCACGCGCAGCGCCGCGCCCGCATGCGCATCGCGTGGCAACTTCCGTTCGCCGCGCAATGGCGCTTGCAACTTCCGCCGCATCCGATCGATTTCGCGGACCGCCTCATCGTATTTCTCGCGCAAACTGCCTTCACCTTCCGTGAAAACATTCTGCACGATCCACGCGCGATGCTTCACGTGATCGAACGCCACCACTCCGCGATAAAACATCAGCACTGCATCGTCCAGGCCAATCTCGTCCCGCCCGCTCGCTGGAATTTTCTCGATCAACCGCACCATGTCGTACGCGAAGTACCCGATCGCTCCGCCGATCAGCGGCGGCAGCCCCGCAATCCGCACGGGACGATAGCGCTTCATCAATCCGCGCAGCGCTTCGATCGGCTTTCCCTCGAGCTTCGTCCGTCGGCCCGCGCTCTCCAGTTCGCACTCCCTTCCCCGCGCGCGAAATATTTCCGCAGGATTCGCGCCCGCAAACGTATACCGCGCGATATTTTCTCCGCCTTCCACGCTCTCCAGAAGAAATGAATATTTTGCGCCGCGCGCCATCCGCAGATACGCGCCCACCGGCGTCAGCAAGTCCGCCGTGAAATGGTCGTATACCGGCACGAGGTTCCCTTGCCGCGCCAACCGCCGAAACGTTTTGTATTCCGGCTGTATCATTCCAACCTTTTTAGTCCGTTGGTGTCATCTGCGCTTTTTTCCACGCCGAGCCTCATCAGGTCCAGGTACCCGCCAATAAAAAACGAGACGGTGTCATCTGCTTTTTTTGCATCCCGGGCCTAGTCAGGTCTAGGTATCCGGCAATAAAAGGAAACGTTGTCATTCCGAGTCCGCCGCGGCGGAAGAGGAATCTGCGTTCTCCGGCCTTATGCTGGCTGTCACCCTCGCGCCTCTTCTCGCCCCAACGCCTCCACCACCGCGCGCCTCATCGCTTCCACCGGCGCGCGTTCTCCCGTCCATATCTCCCACTGCGCCGTGCCCTGCGCGACGAACATGTCCAGCCCCGAAACTGTTTCGATGCCTCGCCGCTCCGCAAGTTGCACCAGCTTCGTCCGCCGAGGCCGGTAAATCAAATCGAACACCAGCCGGCAATTCAATTCCCGCGCTTCGAGCGGCGACACCCCCACCTTCGGATACATTCCCACCGGCGTCGAATTCACGATCGCATCGAAAAATTCGCTGCGCAGAAATTTCCGCTCGATCGCTTCGCCCCCAACCGCCCTCGCGAGCGCCCTGGCCCGCGCCGGCCGCCGCGCGCAGATGCGCACGGTCGCTCCCGCGCGCCCCAGCGCAAAAGCCACCGCGCGCGCCGCCCCTCCTGCTCCCAATATCAAAACGCAGCTTCCCGCCAGCGCAATCCTTCGTTCGAGCGCTCGCAACACGCCCACGTAATCCGTATTGTAGCCGAACAGTTTTCTCCCGCCGCGCACCACCACCGTATTCACCGCGCCAATCGCCGCGGCCAGCGGATCGCAATCGTCCAAATATTTCAAGATCGCTTCTTTGTGCGGGATCGTCACGCTGAACCCCGCGATTCCGAGCAGCTCGACGCTCGCGAGAAAATCGCGAAGCTCGCGCACCAAGAACGGAACGTAAACCGCATTCATTCGCCGCGTTTGAAATCCGGCATTCTGTAAATGCGGCGAGAGCGAATGATGCACCGGATTGCCGATGACGCCATACACGCGCGTGCGGCGATCGAGCCGGTCGGCGCGATAGAGATTCTTCAAGTCATCGAACGAAATCTGCCCGGGCGCGGTGGCCGCACCGGCCGGTGCATAAGCCAACGCGGAACCTCCGCGCAGCGCAAGAATCCGCACCGCCGCGCCAACGTCTCCCATCGGAATCGCAACCACGCGGCGGCTCGTTCGCGCCGCCTCCAGCACTCGCGTGGCGTCGCCATACGAATCCGTCATCGTTGCAATCTTGATGGCATCTCCGCCCATCCGCTTCAGCCGATTCTGCACGCCGCGAAGATTCGCAGGCGTCCGCCGGAAATTGTGATACGAAATGAGCAACCGCGCTTCGGACCGCAGCGCCGCGATTTCGCGCTTCCGCAACTTTTCCGCTGTTTCGATCTCCACATCGATCCACGCGCATCCGTGAAGCGCCGCTTCCCGCATGATTTCGACTTGTGCCGCCATCGTTCCGTGGAATTTCCCTCCCGCCGCGCGTCTCCGGCAAGTCGCGATCAGCGTCGCGCGCCCGGCTCGCAAAAATCTTGCGCGCATTCCCGCGAGCCAGCGCAGCATCTTTCGAATTTCCGCCGCATCCCGCAACCAATCCAGCCGCAGCTCGATCGTATGCGTCCGGCGCAACGCGCCGCGAATCTTCCCCACCATCTCCGCGGCTGTCGGAGCCGCCACCACCCCGCAAATCCTGTCTTTTCCGAAAACTTCCGGCATCTCGGCTCCCGCTATCACCTGAGGAATCTAGGGCTTCTATCATGCGGTGCACAATGTGTAAAGCGACGCCGGACATGGGCTTGACGCCCCGCCCGCCGCTTTGCTACGTTCGCAGGAGTGGGAACGTGCGTCCCAGCGGGGCGCGAACGTGTCTGAAGGAGTGCGAACCATGCGCGGAAAATTTGCAATCTTGGGTCTGGCAGTCGCGCTTTCCGGCGGTACGGCGGGCGCGCAGCAAGGCGTGAAGACGCCCATTCCGTCCGACATGTACTGCTCGGGCATTGCCACGGGCCAGGCTCCGCCGCGCGACACCTACCTGATTACCGGCGAAGGCTCCGACGTGAAAATCACGTTCCAGGAAGGCGATTACGTCTACGTCAACAAGGGCGCCGGCCAGGGCGTTCACGTCGGCGATCAATTTTCGATTATCCGCGCAGTCGATGACCCCACCAGATCGCAATGGTTCAAATGGCAATTCTCGCTCATGCACGCCATCGGCACTCTGTGGGAAGACGAAGGCCGCGTGAAGGTTATCGTGGTCCAGCCCAACATTTCCATCGCGCAGATTGAAAACTCCTGCGAATATCTCCAGCGCGGCGATATCGCTGTTCCCTTTGTCGAACGCGTTGCGCCTCCGCTGAAACCCGAAGACAAGTTCGACCGCTTCGCGCCCCCAAGCGGCAAATCCAAAGCCATGCTCGTTGTCGGCAAACATTTCCAGGTGGCCTACGGCGTCACCGACATCGCCTACGTCAACCTCGGCGAGGGACAGGGAGTCCACGTCGGCGATTATTTCCGCATCTTCCGCTATACCGGCCAGCAGAACGAAAACGCGTATCAGACCCGCAATATGGCGTTCGATGTGTTTGGCTACGGCGGCGTTTCGAACACCTATAAATGGGACAACGTGCCGCGCGAAGTTCTGGGCGAGGGCATCGTTCTGCGAACCTCGCAGAACGCCTCCACGATTCTGATCACGTTCGCCTTGCGCGACGTCTACGCCGGCGATTACGTCGAGCTCGAGTAACCCTCTTTTCTCGCCATTCGGATTTTTGCGGCGCGAATGCCTCCTTCGCGCCGCTTCTTATTTCCGAAAATCTTCTTCCGAAAAAACTTCCGCTGTGAAACCGGAAATTTGCGTCGCGCCGTCCCGCCACGCATCCCGCGGAAGCCCCGCTTTTACGCAGGTTTCCTCGAGAAATCTTTCCCGGCTCCAATTGTATTCCGTGGCAACTTGCGGCAGCAGCAATCCGCGCAGATTTCCCCGCTGAATCACCAGTCCGTGCGTGCCCGGCTGGATTTCTTCGCGTGCGATCGGCGCGAACTTCGAAAGCACTGAAATTTCAATTTCCACATCGGCCAATTCCTCTGGCCGCAAGGGCTCGAATCGTGGATCTTCAAGAGCCGCGGACATCGCGGAATCCGCCACCACTTGCGCGAGCGGTTCCGACGGCGCGAGGCGCCCGATGCAGCCGCGCAGTCGTTTGTGACGTTGCAGCGTGACGAACGCGCCCGCGGGCTCGCTCAAAATTCCCGGCGGAATATCCACACGAAGTCGTTCGCGCTTTTGAATCGCGAGCGTGACGGCGCGTCTCGCTATTTCCAGGAGGGTTCGCCGGTCGTCGCTACCGAGTGGCGGCATTGTGCGGCTTCTTGTCCTGCTCGAGGATGAGCAGGCTCTTGCGCCGCTGTTGTACGCGATCGTTCACTTGACTCCAGAACATCTGGAAGTAATGCACGGCCGAAGCGATCGCGCTCAGCACCACGGCCCACAATAAAACTGTCCCGAGCGGTCTCAACGCTGGGTGCTTCGCGCCCAAAATAATTGTGCAGCCGCACACGACCTGCAAAATCATTTTCGTTTTGCCCAGCGGCGACGCGGGAATGATCAGCCCTTCGCCCGAAGCGATGTTGCGCAGTCCGAGAACGATGAACTCTCGCCCGATGATGATCACCACCATCCACGCGGAAACCAGTCCCATTCCCACCAGCGAAATAAATGCCGCGGAAATCAGAAGTTTGTCCGCGATCGGATCGAGCAAAATTCCCAGCGTCGTCACTTCGTTGCGCTTGCGCGCAAAATATCCGTCCGCCGCGTCCGTCGCCGCCGCCGCGAGCAAAATCAGCACGCCCCAAACTTCAAAATGAACGGACAGTCCCCACAAATCAAAATTCGGAGTTCGCGTGAGCAGCACAACGACCAGCAACGGCACAAAAAAGATCCGTAGTGTCGTGAGGCTGTTCGGCAGGTTCATGTGTTGCGTAAAAACACTCGCCGCGCGGGAGTTACATCCGCTCCATGCGCGATCTTCGCAACTATAATCCTGCGTCGCGAGGGCGTCAACCGTTCGAAAATACAGCTGCTCCTAAAATCGCGCTGAAAAATGCAAGTGGCGCAAGTCTTGTATCTCGTAACTCTTAGAGAACAAATTGCCCCACCCTTGTGCAAATCGCCGTGCGAGGATTTGGCAGCAAATTGAATGCCGGGCGGTTAGGGCGCGTCTGGGTGTGTCGCTGTAATAGTTTGATTACAAAAGGCTTATGGCGCACTGGAAAGCGCTGATCCCAACGCTGCCGCGGGCGCGGGGCGCGCGAATTCCATTCAGAAAAATCTGCATTCCACAGGTTTTCCACAGGAATGAGGCTGATTCGCTGCATCCGCCACTTAAACGGTGAATTCCGCTAGGCGAACTGCGAACGATTCCGGGAGTTCGGCTTCGATCGCGAAGTGCTCGTCGATGAGTTCGGAACGCACGATGTGGCCGCAGGTGTGCACGAGAGCGAGGGCGCGCCCATCGGAGACGGGAATTTTCAATTTCACATGTTTCATCGGGTCGATCGGCAGCGCGGCATCGATTTGCGCAAGAAGATTTTCGAATCCTTCGCCGGTGAGAGCGGAAACAAAGGCGCGATGCTCGCCCGAACCGTTGCCGTTGTAGTCCGCGCGCATGTAGAAAGCCTTTTCGTCCTCGGTGAGTTGATCGATCTTGTTGTAAATGCGCAGCCGCGGGCGATCGGCGACTCCGAGATCGTTCAAAACTTTCACGACATCTTCATCGAGCTCGCTGTGGCGCGGATTCGAAACATCCGTGACGTGCAAAATCAGGGCGGCTTCCTGAACTTCTTCGAGCGTGGCGCGAAAGGCCGCGATCAATCCCGGCGGAAGATCGCGAAGAAATCCGACCGTGTCGGAAAGAAGAACGCGGCGGCGGGACGGCAGTTTCACGGCACGTATGGTGGGATCGAGCGTCGCGAACATTTTTGAAGACGTGAGAACGGCCGAGTGCGTGAGCGCGTTGAAGAGCGTCGACTTCCCCGCGTTCGTGTAGCCGACGAGCGCGATCGTTCCGAGCGGAACAGCCTGCCGCGCACGCCGTCGCGTCGTGCGCTGTCGCCTCACCGTCTCGATCGCCTCTTGAATCTTGCTGACGCGGTCGCGGATGCGGCGCTTGTCGGTTTCCAATTTTTGCTCGCCAGGGCCTCGCGTTCCGATTCCGCCGCCGAGGCGCGAGAGCTCGACGCCGCGTCCGGAAAGCCGCGGCATCATGTAATTGAGTTGCGCGAGCTCGACCTGCAGCTGGCCTTCGCGCGTGCGCGCGTGGCGCGCGAAAATATCGAGAATGAGCTGCGTGCGGTCAATCACGCGGCAGTCCGTGATTTTCTCCATGTTGCGCAATTGCACCGGCGTGAGATTGTGATCGACGATGACCAGCGGCGCGCCGTGCATCTGCGCTTCGATCTTCACTTCCTCGAGTTTGCCCTTCCCGACGAGCGTGGCCGGATCGATCGCGTCGCGGACTTGCAGGAGACTTCCGGTAACATTGGCGCCGGCGCTGACTGCGAGCTCTTCGAGCTCGAGCAAATTTTCGCGCTCGACAGCGCTGCCCGCGGCCGGCGTTCGCGATTTCCGCACGCTCACGCCGAGCAAGAGCGCGCGCTCCCGATTGTCGACTGCATGCGTCGTTTTCATGCGCGGGAAAATCTCGTGGCCTGCAGCGTCTCCGTGGAGGGTCGATTCATCTGGAGCCATTATACGCCAAGTGCGCGGGACGAATGTTACGGCCGGATTAGCGGTAAATCGCGGTCTGCGAGACCCGCGTGTTTTGTCCCGATTAGAAATGAACACCGTTGCTTGTTTTGAGTGGGTTGCGGCGATTTCTAATAATTCTCGAGTCCCGGTTAGAACTCGGCGGGACTCGGTTAGATGCTGCAGCGCGCCGGGCACGGATAGGGTGGATTGCATTCGCCGCTGCCGCCGGAGCGGCGCTGCGTGGCCGGGCTGCGTTGCCCTGTGCTGGAGGACCGTCGCTGGAAGGCCGCATTGTGTGCGCAGGCGCCGGGGACTTGTCGATGCGCGGACGGATTGGGAGCGACGGGGCCGGTGGAGCGGCGCTGCGTTCGCGGATTCGATTCGCCGGGGCGCCCGATCCGGAGCAGCCTGGGCGGACGCGATTTGGCGGCGCTGCCGGGCCGGCCCTGCGTTGGCGCATTCGATTTTGGCGGCGATCTGCATATAGCACTCAGAAATATGATGGCACGAAAAAGGCGAAATTGAGCAGTAGCGGTCTGTAAGGAATTTGGTACGAAGCGCGGAACTACGGAGATGGTGGGTCGAGCCTTTTTCGGCTCGACGGATGCGATTTGGCGCGATTGAGCTGAAGCTCCCCGGAGACAGGAAAAATCGACACCCGCACCCTTGCCTGAGGCGAGATGCGGCACCGGGAAACGCTAGAGGCGTTCGCTCCGGCGCGAGGGCTTGGCCACCCGCCACTCCAAGACAGAGTGGCATCGCGTCGTCGTTATATGGAATCTGAGGGTCTGTCAAACTCCTCGTGGATTTGACAGCCGCCTTCTGAAACAAGAGGAAACCGATGGACGCAATTCTTTCCGTGACCTCTTTCGCGATTTAACCACTCGCGCAACCCTCAAGTTCAGCGCCCTACAGCCAACGGGCGCACCCGCGCGACGAGCTCCTGCAGAAATTGATCGGAGTGGATGAACACGGCAAAGTGTCCGCCTCTGATTGGCACAAACGCTTTGCGGGGCGCTTTGATGGATTCCAGGTAATCCTGAGCGAGCGCAGTTGGAGTTGTAAAATCCTGTTCGCCCTGGAAAACAAATATTGGAATGGAGAATTCCAGGTCAAGGTCTGCCGGTCCGATGGACTGGGTCTGCGGGACGAGGCGATCGGCGCTCAGCGTCTGGCCGTCAACCGAGTCATTTATATCTTGCACAGAACCGCCGGGAGCCACCAGTGTCAGGCCGATGGTCCCATACAAGAACTCATCCGCGCCTTCAAAGGCATTCGCCCACTTGTGCTGCACGCGGAATCCATCGCCAGATTTGTAAGGCGGAGGACCTACATGGGTCAATTCCTCGATGGCGCGCTGATCACCTTCGGCTTTTGCCTTCTTCAATAGCGCATCGTAGGCGACAGAAAAACTTCTGGTGCTGTCGGCGACCTGGCCGGTGCCCACGTATGCGTAGAAGAGATCGGGTCTGGCCTTCGCCATTCGGAGACCGAGGATTGAGCCGAAGGAATGGGCGACGATGATGATCTTTTCCTTGCCGAGATGTTTGCGCAGATATTCTGTCAGTTCGATACCGTCTTGCGCCATGCGATCCACGGTGATCGTCGGCGCAACTGCTGGGCCGCTTTTTCTCAGCGTCCTCCCAGCGCCTCTTTGATCCCATTGCACCACCGTGAAGTACTTCTCCCACGGAGCGAATAATGCAAATGCCCAAGGATTGGTCACATCGCCAGGCCCACCGTGCAGGAACAACAACACGGGGTTGTCACGATCCTGCCCGCGAATCGTAATCCATTGTTCGATGCCGCCGACTGTGACGTAGCTTGCCTCGTCAATGCCCTTTGGAGATGAAATCGCATACTGCTGCGCGTTGCGGGTCCGCAGGAAGGAAAGCAAGTCATCAAACTTGCGGTATTCGGAGTCAACGCCTGGGTGCGAGGAAGGCGGCTGCTGGTCCTTGGCAACCTGACCAAACGTCCCAAGACACAGGCAGAAGAGCGAAAGGTAACAAGCAAAGATGCATCGGATCATACGTGGTTGCTCCGGGACGACCGAGATTTCCTGACACGAGATAACATGTTACGCAGCGGGCGGGAAGAAGATATCAGACCGGATCTGAGTACCATGGCCATCTGCTGGCAGCGCGCGTGAAATTCACATCCTATAATCATCCCGCCGCGCCGGAAGCGGTTCCTTTCTCCCGAGCCTTGGTCGTCAGCGCAACCAGGTCGACTCGGGAGAAGGAGCCGACAACGTCATCTAGTCAGGCCCCGAGCTCTCGGAGACACGCTCTCCGTGATAATCCACTTCTCTCAGCACGAGGGAAGGAAAAGTCTGGTGCCGAATCACCTCATCTACTGACTTTGGGCTCCCGCAGCCGCGGGCATCATGGGTGCTTCGACGATGTTTTTCCCGGCGTAATCGTAGGGAACAATTCGATAGCGGTAGATCATGCCATGCGAGCCAACCACATATCCCCGCTGACGGGTCGGCAAACTGAAAGCCACAACGTCCGTGGGAAACCGGAGGTCGCGCGAGGACCACGATTTGCCGCCGTTCACGGTGTAAGTCAGCTTGTTGCCGTTGAATGACCATCCTACTTCGGCGTCGGCAAACTTGATTTTCCTGTTGATATATCCCACCGCGCCATGCCAGTTCTGTCCGCCATCGGTTGTGGCGAGGATCTTGCCGTCATCCATCGCCACGAATCCGGTATTCTCGGTGGAGAAAGTTACCTGCTGCGAGAAATAGGTGGAGTTTTCACTGGCCACGTCCGGGGTCACGAATACTTTCCAGGTTTGCCCACCGTCCGTGGTCTTTTCGACGAACAGCGCCCTGGCTGCAGTTCCGGCAGCGTAGCCGACCATCGGCGTAGGAAAGCTGAGACTCATGAGCGTGCATCCGACCTCTCGCGTTAATCCCTGGATCTCCATCTTTGCTGCACAGCCAGGCAAGACGGACGTCCACGTCTTTCCCGCATCCCGGGTTTGAGCGATGTCGCCCGGGCCCGTGCCGGCACGGCGAATTTGAATGCCGACCTTCTCCGAAATAAAAACGTAATCTCCCCAGCCGCCGTAATAGTCACCGAGCTTGCCGATCTCTTCCCAGCTTTGTCCGTCGGTGGTGCGCAGCAACCTGCTGCCACTTGTCATGTTTGCCCAGCCGTGGGTGGCGTTCACAAATCGAAGAGCATTAATTTTACTGTCCGTCGATTGGGGATCGCCTCCGAGTTGCGCCGTCCAGGTATCGCCTCCATTTTTCGTGTAAAGGATGGTGCCGTGCTCGCCGGTGACCCACCCCTCCTGCTCGCTCACAAAGTAGACGTCTGCAAAATTCAAGTCTTCTTTGTAGTTCGCCGGTTCCCAGATCGCTTTGAATTTCGGCTGCGCACTTTTCTCCGACGCGCCTGATTTGCTGGGTGTCGTCTTTGGCTTAGCCTGCTGCGCCAGGGCCGTCCCAGCGAGACATAGAAGGATCGCAATCTGTACACTCGGCCGCTTCATGTGTAGCCTCCCAGTTGAAATCTCTTTTCGGCCTTCGGTCGAACGTGTTATCGCGCCGGGCTCATGACCGGAATTTTCTGCGTTCGAGCCCGAAAGTTGGCCGCATTGTACACCCGGTCGTGGTGCCCCGAAGGGCATGAACCAGAATTTCCTTTGTGGCCTCGAAAACAGCGTCACAGTGCACGCGCCTCGCTGGTTCGCGATACTGTAATGCGAATTTCATCGAGAGCGCTACCAGGGGCCTGCCATTCGCACCGGCCCACCACAAAATTCCCCCATTTGTGGCCTACTTTTGCGACACCTCTCCCTTCATTCGCTATGCCGCAGGTGCAATCGGGAAAAACTCAGTGGGAAGAAGCGGACTGCCGCAGGAGTAGAACGTCGCTATCGTTGTGGGCGCGCAGCAAGCCAAGGGTCTTGCCGTCGGCAGACCAGTGAAAGTCTTCAATGCGGTCCGCTTCAAACTCCGTGACGCGATGGCCGGGCGAGCCGTCGACGGGCGAGACCCACAGAGCGTACAAGCCGTTCTCGCGAATGTAGTAGCCGATCGTTTTTCCGTCGGAAGTGTAGCGAATTTCGCCGCCCGCACGCGGATCGCGTTCGATCGTTTTCACCGGCTGCAGGGTTTCAAAATCCAGAATCTTGATCACGATCGGGCCGCCGGTTGTGGGCTGCGTCTGAAAGGCCAAATACTTTCCGTCCGGGGAAACATTGACGCAGCCGCAAGTGAGCAAGGCGTCTGAAAGCTGCGTGGGCGTCCCGCCGTCAACGGGAACTTTTTTCGCGACGAATTTTCCGGAATCGAAGCTGGCATAGACCAGCCATTTTCCGTCGGGCGAGCACATGGCCGGTTCGTCATCCGAACCCGAGGTGAGCTGTTTCAAGTTTCCGCCCGCTGCGTCCATGCGCCAGATATTGATCGAATTGCTTCCGCCGCGGAGAGCGGACGCAAACATGATATAGCGGCCGTGATCGCAAGAGATCGGGCCAAAAGACGGAAAATCGTCATGAAGGAGAGGCGCGCGGCTGCTGCCGTCGGCGTTCATTTGAAAGATGCCATTTTCCTGCTCGACGAGAAGCTTGCCATCGGGCGTCCAGGCAAACCAGTTCGTGGGCGGACGGCTGCTGATCGTGGTTGGCTTTCCCGCACCTTTGGCATCGTAGGACGCCGTTTCCAGGTTTCCGACGTATTGCGATTGGACGGTGGCGATGGTCTTGCCGTCAGCCGAGAGACTGATGCCCGGATAGGAATTGGTGTCGTTGGTGATAGGCCGGTAAACGCCTTGCGGGTAAGAAAAAAAGCCGATCTGATCGCGATTGAAATTTGAATCGCGCCCGCTGGCCGACACGAGGATGCCGCTCTGATCGGGCAGCCAAACGGCCGCATCGAAAAACATGTCGGATTTTTCGAAGGTGCGCTTCTCGCCGGTGGAGGAATCGAAGAGGTCGAGCGCGGAGAATCCTGATTTGTCCGCGGTAATTTCCACCGCCAGGATCGATTTCCCGTCCGGGGACCATGCAGGATGGAGCAATCGAGTGGTTTGCTTGGACAAGAGTTTTTCGCCGGAGCCGTCGACGTTGGCGATCATCAAATCGCCTTCGCCCTCGTTCGGTTTGTAGCGGATGAACACGATACGCGAACGGTCGGGCGAAAAGCTGATGCCGCTGCCGATATCGTGGATGATTCGCTCCGGATTTCCGCCGAGCACGGGCGCACTGTACAAGCTGTAGACGCCTTTTTCGGCCTTCTCATCCTTGACGAAATAAATGGAATTGCCGTCCGGTGAAAAACTCAGGCCGCGATACAGCTCGTAGGAAGGCGCGACGATCTGCGTGTTGCTCTTCGTGGGCACGTTGCGCAGCCAGAGACTTTGCTGGCCGGCCTCGCGCTGCACGTTCAGGATGTAATTCCCGTCGGGTGATATTGCCGCAAAGGACGCCTTGCCTGTCTCCGTGACTGGCGTAACCGTAAAGGTTTCAAATGCCGTGGATTTTTTGCGCGAAAAAAATGAATAGACGCCGAACGCTGCCGCGGCGACCAGCACCAGCAGGATTACGGACGTGAGCGCCAATCCGAATTTGTGCTCGCCCGCCACTTGCCGCACGGCGGCGCTCGAGGCGGTTGGCACCGCCGTCGAGGAAGCGGACTGCGCCAACGCCGGCGTGGAGCCCGAAAGCGGAACCGTTGCGCTGGCGGAAGAATGCGAACCGCTGCCTGACGAGACCCGGCTCGACGAGTCCGTTTCGCGCCGCAGGCGTTTGAGATCGGCGCGAATTTCAGCGGCGACCTGGTAGCGCATCTCGCGATCCTTTTCGAGCGCCTTCTGCAAAATCTCGTCGAGCTTCGGCGGGATTTCAGGATTCATGCGCAAGGCCGGAGGCGGCACGCGGTTCAGAATCGCTTCAAACGTCACGCCCGTCGTGTCTCCGCGAAAGGGCATCGCGCCGGTCGCCATTTCGTATAAAACCGTGCCGAACGAAAAAAGATCGCTGCGCGCATCGAGTTCCTTGCCCCGAACTTGTTCCGGTGACATGTAGGCGACCGTGCCCACGGCAGTCCCCGGGCTGGTGAACATGTCCGCTGAGTCGCCCGCTGCGTACGTCGCAGTGCCCACTGTCTCGCCCACGCGCGCGCCGCTCGCCTGTGCCGGCAACAACTTTGCCAGGCCGAAATCGAGAATTTTTGCATGGCCGCGGCGGGTTACGAAAAGGTTGGCGGGCTTGATGTCGCGATGAATGATTCCCTGGGAGTGCGCGGCGTCCAGCGCATCCGCAATTTCGATCGAGATATCGAGCAGGCGGTCAATTTCCAGCGGCCGGCCGTTGATCAAGTGCTTCAAGGTCGAACCGTCCAGAAACTCCATGGCGATGAACGCCTTGCCGTTCTCCTCGCCAATGTCATAGATGGTGCAAATGTTGGGATGATTCAGCGCGGAGGCGGCCTGGGCTTCCCGCTGGAAACGCCCCAGCGCCTGCTGGTCGCGCGCGACTTCATCGGGGAGAAATTTCAGAGCGACGAAGCGGCGCAGCCGGGTATCTTCGGCCTTGTACACCACACCCATGCCGCCGCCACCGATGCTTTCCACGATGCGGTAATGGGTGATGGTTTGGCCAATCAGAGACGGGATGTCAGGCATGAGTAGGCGATTCTAGATTGCGTGTGGTTGCAAGTCAACGTTTCCGAAACGCGTTGCACGCCGATTAGAGCCACTCCAGACGAAAATCATTTCGCAATATTGCGATCAACCGAGATGGATGTAGACTCGGTGCCGTTCTTGAAGCCAAAAAAACTTCCGGCTCAAATCGTCCCCCGCGGTGAACGGCAAGGAGGCTACTCGATGAAGATTCGCTGCGTGGTGACCGGCCGCAACCCATCCGGAAAGTCGGTAATCGCGAAGGACGCGGCCGTCGAACCGGTGACCCTCAGCTCGCTGCCGGGCTTCGAGTTTCATCGGATCTGGGGAGGCGACGTGGTTGCGAAGCTGCCAAACGACGGGACGCCTACGCCTCATCCGCACTACTTCCCTCCGTCGGGTGGTTTCCGCTTCCTTTTCTTCACCGTGCCTCCGAATACCCACAAGCGTCCCGAGTACACGGATCCCGCCGCGGCCCTTGGCGAAATGCAAGAGAAGCTGCCGGGATTGGTGGAGGTGATCGAGCCGATGAACCGCGGCATGCACACCACCGACACCGTGGACTTCGATGTGGTCCTTTCCGGCGAAATCTATTTGGAACTGGATGATGGAGCCGAGGTTTTACTGAAGGCTGGAGACTGTGTCGTACAGAACGGGACGCGTCACGCCTGGCACAATCGCTCGTCGCAAAATTGCGTCGTTGCCGTGGCTATCGTGGGCGCCGAGCGCGTCCGCTAGTCCGGCTGGCTCGCAGAAAGCGATCTGCAAGAATCGTGAAGTTGAGACTTTATCAGCTGCGTGCTGCCTCGAAATCCGATTGATCCTGATTGGTCGGGTTACCGGGCATGTCCGGTCCGCGTGCGTTAGGCGTTGCGAGGCGAAAACCGGGAAGCGTGGCAACGAGCATGTCCCTCACCGAGGTGGGCTCTACTCCACGGCTAGCTCTTATTTTGTTTCTGCTTGGCAAACATTGCAGACTTCTGAAGAGCCTCCTGTGAGGCCTGATACGCTCTGGCCGAGTGTTCCATCGCCTGCTGAGAATGCTCGTGTCCAGTTTGGTGATCTTCCTTGCCGTGATGCACGGCAGCAACGCGGTGGGCGTGCGCGGCGAGATCGTGGAACTCAGCGGCTCTCTGGTGCGAATCCTTTGGCATGATTGTCTCCTTCCCCTTCAGGATAACGATCGCGTCTGTGCGCGTCAAACTTGGGACCAAGTGTTCACCACGAACTTTTGGAGACGTTGAAATTGAAAGTCTGACCCAACTCGATCAAGCGAATTTGAAACGCTTGTGAGGCCAAACGATTCAAGATAAATCCCTCGCTGAAAAAGGATGTGCATTTCTCTTGCTGTCGTTTCGCGTTTAGCTCACGGATATGTGGAGGCTGCGCCATGAAATCTCTCTTGGGAGTCGTACTGGGGCTGTTGCTGGGCGTGTGGACGCTTCCCGCGCAGATTCAATCCAGCGCACGCATTCTTCTTCCGAAGGGATTTAACGCAAATCCTGCATTCCTTGCTGTGCCATCGGCGGCCGAGCCGGTGCTGCGCTACGTGCCTGGCTCAACCATAAAGCTTGAACAGCTTCTTGGTGAAGAGGACAAACAATTGCATCAACGGACGCTCAGCCAAACCTTCACACGATACGGGATCCGAGGCACGGACTTGGGCAATTCCTTTGAGCACGGAGGTCGAGTGTATTTTCTTTTCGGTGACACTGTGGGGCGTTTGCGCCACGCGCTCGACACGATCGCGACAACCGATTCGAACGATCCCGAGAGCGGCGTTCGATTGGATTTCCTCAAGGCCGGCGGCGATTATCTGACCATTCAGCCGCCAGGCATCAGCATGGGAGCGTTCGAGGTGCCGGTCGCGGGCATTAGCCTCGGCGGCCAAGTGTATGTCGCTGTCTCGACGAACCACTCCGAGGATCATTCAACGGATCGTTCCGTGCTCACGAAATTCACACTCCCTGCAAATTTCCAGCCGTTGCGGACGATCTCTCAGCTTCCTGACGGGCACTTCGTCAAAATGTCTTTGCACATCGAACCCGGGACGCTCGCTGGGCTGCCTCCCGGCGGACCGTTCGTCCTCGTTTGGGGCACGGGCCCGTACCGTCGGAGCGACGCGTACTTATCCATCGTGCCGGCGGCACAATTTGAAAGTGGCAAAGGGACGCGGTATTTCGCAGGATTGGACGCTGGGAATGCTCCGATCTGGAGCGAGAAGGAATCGGACTCTAGGGCCATCGTCCAAAACGGCACGATGGGCGATCTTTCCGTAACGTGGTGCAAGGATCTTGGCTTGTGGCTGATGAATTACGACAGTCGAGACCCGGCGCCCCGTGGCATCTTGTTCTCGTATTCCCGCACGCCGTGGGGACCGTGGAGCGAGCCGCAAATTATTTTCAACGCAGTGCGTGATGGCGCCGTCGGCAAATTCATCCATAATCCCCAGGCAAATCCGGACGATGGGCTTGCTGGACCCGTGATCGGAAAGGGTCAGGCGAACCCGCAGGCCGTTCACGGTGGCGCCTACGCCCCATATGTCGTAGAGCGATGGACGAAGGTGCAAGGTTCCGAGCTAAACATCTACTACGTGCTGTCGACGTGGAATCCCTACGTTGTCGTACTGATGAAATCACGGCTGCACGTCGAGTAGCGCTCGGCATATAACTCCGTCAATCAGCCCAGTGAAGATGAAATCCAACAGTTGTCCTGGCGATTCCCGTCCATACAGGCCTTTTCAGGAATTCGCAAGACGTGTGCCATATTGGACAGCTTTAGAAATGTGGATGAGCCATTTTACGTGTGTCGCGTAGCGTTTCAACCCGCGCAACTCGCAGAAGCCAAGCTGCATCGGGCAGGCGCAGGATGATGGGACAGGAGGATGCACAATGCGTTTTGCTTTCGTCGTTCGTTCGGTGTTGTTCGCAGTCCTGTTAATGACTGTGTCGGCGGCGCTGCACGCGCAAGTCCGCGTCGCGATTGCGATCGGGCCACCCTTGCTCCCGGTTTACGAGCAGCCTATTTGCCCCGGCGACGGTTATCTCTGGACACCTGGATACTGGGATTACGATTACGATGTTGCCGATTATTACTGGGTACCGGGCACTTGGATATTGGCTCCGGAAATCGGTTTCCTCTGGACCCCACCGTATTGGGGTTGGGGCGGCTCCGGGTTTCTTTTCTATGACGGCTATTGGGGCCCGACTGTAGGTTTTTATGGCGGGATCGACTATGGCTTCGGGTACTTCGGTAGCGGTTATTTGGGCGGACGTTGGGACGGCGGGCATTTCTTCTACAACACGACGATCAATCACGTGGACGTCAACATGATCCACAACGTGTACGACACCAGGGTTAATGTAACCAACGATACTCGCGTCAGCTACAACGGCCACGGCGGGATCGATGCGCGTCCGACGGCCCAGGAAGAAGCTGCAACGCGTGAGAAACACATCGGGCCCGTAGCCGCTCAAACTGATCATGTGCAAGCTGCGCGCTCCGATCCACAGCAACGCGCATCATTCAACCATGGCCAGCCCGGAGTCGTTGCAACCGCTAAACCCGGAGATTTTAAGGGCAATGGCGTCGTGAGAGGCGGAGAAGCGAGTGGCCGTGCGGCAAACGCCGGCGCTCGACCGGCCGTCCATCCGAGCGATCTGCCTCCTGTGCAGCGCCCGGCTGCTCCAAACACGGGGGACGCGAAGCTGGATAAGAAGTACCAGCAGCAGCAGGACAAGTTGCAAGCAAAGCAGCAACAAGATCGGCAGAAACTCCAACAACGGCAGGACAAGGAACATCAGCAGTTGGCGAAACAGAATGCTGATAACACGAGGACGCAACAAGTGGAACAGAAACACCAGCAGCAGACGCAACAATTACAGCAAAAACACACCCAACAGGTCCAGCAAATGCAGCAGCGGCAGTCAGCCGCTCCGCGCGCTGGCGGAGGCAAGCCGAAGTAGTCGTTCGTTGAAAGCGCACCGGGCGGGCCAAGCTGCAGGCCATTGACCCGCCCAAGTTGTCACCGAGCTTCGAAGCATAATCCACATTCCAGACTATCAAACGCCTGGCATCTAGGGCCCCGGCCGAGCACCGTTCAACGCCTTCATTTCGCACAACGCTAGCCTAACCCGTCCGAGCGTCCGAGCATTCGGGTTACCGCATCTCGGCGTCTAGTTTCCGATTCATGCTGCCAGCTCAACCGGTCGATGCAACACCATCCAATGCATTGATTCGACAATGCTTCCCCGGGAGAAGCGATCTGTTTGGCTCTACTCGGTCAAAACCTAGCCAGGGTAGTGCTTCCGGCTGATCTAACCTTGGCGAGCGATTTAGCCTTTGTTTTCAATGCAAACTGGGTTCGACCTGAGTGTTGCGTCGACCCATTGAGACCACCGCGTTAATCAGGACTTGTCGATCTCGGCGAAATACGATTCTTTGAGTTCGGCAACGGAAGCCACATTCCGCATGATTTTGCGTTTTTTTTCATGAGCCACTTTATACCGGGAAAACAACATAATCGTCGCTTTCCAGAGGCAAGCATGTCGCACGCTTTCTCGATCCGGCGCCTGCGCGTTTCCGGTTGCTTGGCTGAGCTTATCGAGAAAATCCAGTCCCGGCGCGCCATTGGTGTGATGTCCTCCCACCCTGCCTGCGCCAGCGGGGCGGCTGCGAAGGCTTTGCGTAGATCCATTGGCACCCTGATCTCGGGTTCTGCTCCGGCCCGCGTAATCTCCACCGTTACCGTGTCGTCAGCGTCTGCGCCTGCAGCATCGTGCATGGCTCTGTTAACCGTGAGCCGGTGGCTCCCTTTGCCGTTTGGTTTGAGAGCGGCTCGAAAAGGGAAGCCATTGATAGTTCCCTCAACAATCGTCATACCTCGTGATGGAAGCTTCGCACTCGCGCTCTTCGGCAGGGTTAGAAGGGTCCACGATCCAATCTTTTCGGTCGCCTTAGGCCGAAACAACTTGGCACTGAAACGAATCGTTGACTTGGTTGACCTGCTCCCCGTTTTTGGTCCAGTCATAAGTTAGCACTCCGGGGTTCCTGCACATCCGATCCGGCCCATGCTGGGTCGATAGAGACGACCGGCGTGGGGGGAGACGCCGGTCGTGCGGCCACACTTGCCGCGAACTCTTCCGGCGTTCGATAGCCCAGACTGCTGTGCGGGCGCACCGTGTTGTAATCCACTCGCCAGTCCTCGATCACCTCCCGTGCGTGTCGGAGATCCACGAACCAGTTCTGGTTCAAGCATTCATCGCGGAACTCCCCGTTGAAGCTTTCGATGAATGCGTTCTGTGTGGGCTTGCCGCGCTCGATGAAGTGCAGCGCCACCTGATTCTGATACGCCCATTGATCCACAACGCGGCTGGTGAACTCCGTTCCATTGTCTACCTGGATTGCTGCCGGTGTTCCACGTCGTTCTCGCAACCCCTCCAGAACCCGCACCACACGCAGACCGGGCAGCGAGGTGTCCGGCTCGATCCGCAGGGCCTCTCGCGTGTAGCCATCCATCAGGTTCAGCGTTCGGAATTTCCGCCCGCCGGCCATTTGGTCATGCGTGTAGTCCATCGTCCACATCTCATTTGCACGCGTCGGAAGCGCCAACGGCACCCGCGCTTCAGATCGAAATTTCTTGCGCCTCCTACGCTGCATCGCCAGCCCTTCCTCCCGGTACAGCCGATACACTCGCTTGTGGTTCACCCGCCACCGCAGCGTTCCGTCCTCGGTCTTCTCCCGTCGCAGGAAAATGTACAGCCGCCGATAGCCGAACCGCGGACGCTCCCCTGCCAACTCGCGCAGCCGAGCCCGCAACGCCGCTTCGTTCCGTTCCTTCCGCTGGTACCGCCAGCTCCCGCCGTGCATCCCGATCAGCCCACAGGCGCGTCGCTCGCTCAGCCCTGCTTGTTCCCGCACGACACGCACCGCTTCTCGCTTCGCCCGCGGGCCTACCACTTTTTTGACAGCACCACCTTCAGCGCGTCCAGGTCCAGCGCCTGCTGCGCCACGATCTTCTTGAGCCGTCCGTTCTCTTCCTCCACCTGACGGAGCCGCCGGGTCTCGTTCACTTCCATGCCCCCGTACTTCGCCTTCCAGTGGTAGAACGTCGCTTCACTGACACCCACCCGGCGGCTGAGGTCCTTCACGGGAACTCCGGCCTCCGCCTCCTTCAACACCCCAACGATCTGCTCTTCACTAAAGCGGCTTCTTTTCATGACCCTTCTCCTCTCGCGGTCTTATACCCGGAGAAGCTAAGTCTTGGCTGGACTATATTTCGGGGAGCAGGTCATGGTCTCTTGCAGCATAGCCAGTTTCATTTATTCTCATACTACCAAACAAAAATGCTTGCCAGGGCGTTTATCAGGACTTAGCCCGTTAGCGGATTGTGACTCAACCCTGTGTTTGCATCCCACTAACATTCGATTTAAACTCGCTTTCGTGTGGCGTCGTTTCCCGTCGTTGATGCTCTTCATCGTAGCTATCGGCTTTCTCGCACTTTCCGGAAGTGCTCAGGCGCAATCTGCGATTGGCTCCGATACGGCTCAAACCGGAGTCTTTCTGGCCAAGCTACACGACCCCGTCTATCCTCCGATCACTCGTACCGCTGGAATTTACGGCGACGTCCATTTAACGCTTCGGATTCGGAAGGACGGAACTATTCAGTCTGTGGAAGTCGTTAGCGGTCCCCCATTGCTGCAACGGGCCGCATTGGAAAGTGCTCAACAATCGCAGTTCGAATGCCGAGCATGCACCGGTGACGTGACGGCGTACTCGGTGGTTTACTCGTTTCAGTTTTCACACGAAGATTGCTGCAATTCCTCGAACATTCCTCCAAAGGTGGAGGAATCGCAAAATCACATTTGGGTTACCGCTGCCCCTTTCTGCTTTTGCGACCCTCCTGCGACGACGACCCACAAAGTACGCTCTGTGAAGTGCTTGAACTTGTGGAAATGTGCGGCGCGCTAGGCTTCGCCCGATAACTCCTGATAAGTTCTATAAAAGGAGTCAAGAAAAGACAGCTTTCCCATGACCGGATTTTTTCTTGCCGTCCAGTCCACCCCGTTGAGCAGGATTGTTCTGGCCTTCCGTTCCGTGATCTCGGGACGCTGCTTCATTCAGGCAGCGTTTTTGGTCTTCTCCGCCAGCGTTTTTCATCACTTTGACGCGACGAAGCCGGTCGGTTCGGAGACTCACAAGCAGCACGGTTGTCAGGTGCCAACCATGGTTCTATTGGGGACTCGTGGCCCATAGCTTTTTCGGGTTGTCCGAGGGGGACTAGGGTCGCGTGAGAGACTCAGCGTGCCCGAGGCACGCAGAGCCTAACTAACAGTTTGTTGAAAAATGCAGTTTCGTTGCAACTTTAATTCAAAAAACTCGTCTGAAAGTAGGAAGACCAAGGAGGCGAGTGAATGCGCGGCGACGATAATCAGCAAGAAGGAATGTTCAGCTACGTTTCTCCAGAGAAGCGAGTGCCGACGGACCATCCGTTGCGACCGATCCGCAGGATGGTCGATGAGATCCTGAAGGAAATGTCCCCGCAGTTTGCGAAGTTGTACTCGGACGTGGGGCGGCCATCGATAGCGCCGGAGCGGCTGTTGCGGTCCCTGCTGTTGCAGATCTTCTATTCGGTTCGCAGCGAACGAATGCTGATCGAGCAACTACAGTACAACCTGCTGTTCCGGTGGTTCGTGGGGATGGAGATGGACGAGGTGGTGTGGAATCACGCGGTGTACAGCAAGAATCGGGAGCGCTTGCTGAAGGAAGAGATTGCCGAGTCGTTTTTCCAGCGGGTGCTGGAACGAGCCAGGCCGTTTATGTCCGATGAACATTTCACGGTGGACGGAACGCTGATCGAGGCCTGGGCCAGCCAGAAGAGTTTCCGACCAAAGGATGGGAGTGGGAAGCCCGCTGGACCGGGAGGAGAGGTCGACTTTAAAGGGGAAAAGAGAAAGAACCAGACGCATGAATCGACTACGGATCCGGATGCCCGGTTGTGGACGAAGTCCCGAGGGAGCGAGGCGAAGCTGAGCTATATGGGACATGTAATGATGGAGAATCGCAACGGACTTTTGCTGCAGACCTTTCTGAGCGAGGCGAATGGCAGAGCGGAGCGAGATGCTGCGCTGCTGATGGCCGAGGCCGTCCCGCGGGGAAAGCGAGTGACGTTGGGAGGAGACAAGAATTACGACACGCGAGAATTCGTACGAGAACTGCGCGGGATGAACATCACACCGCACGTGGCGCAGAACACGAGCAATCGCAGGAGCGCGGTAGACGAGCGGACCACGCGGCATGCCGGGTATGAGGTGAGTCAGCGAAAGCGCAAACGAGTGGAGCAGTCGTTCGGGTGGATGAAGATGGTCGGGATGCTAAAGAAAGTGAAGTTGCGAGGGATCGACAAGGTGGGATGGCTGTTTACTTTCACCGGGGCCGCCTACAACCTGTGCCGATTGCGAAACCTGATGGCCAGAACGTGACACGTGGCTTCGACGAGCCGGCTCGGTAGATAGAAAAACCCAAACCACTCCCTTACAACTCAGCGAAAACTCAAAACTGAGAACGAAAAAACTTCGAAAACTAAATTCTTCAACAAGCTGCTAATCAGCTGAGACTCGCCCTCGAACCCGAATGTCTCCAGAATCCGACTGACCACCGCCGGAAGAAATTCCAGGATGGAACGGATTGGCTCGAGACACTCAAGCTGTTTGTGGTTTCAGATGTTGGGCGTCGAAGCGCACTCCTTTCTTCCAGACGAGCAAGGTAATGGCGGCCATCTTGCGCGCCAAAGTCAGACGCGCCATTTCCGGCCGCATTCCCTTGGCCACCAGCGCATCGTAAAACTCTTTGAACGGGCCAGCCTTCGCAGCGGCCACGGTGGCGGCACTTTTGAATACGTTCTTCAATTCGTGATTGTGATTGCGATTCAGCCCGCGAATCGAGGCCGGTTTCTTGGCGCGCTGCAGCTCTCCCTGGACGAAGCGCTGCTCGGCACTGCTGTGCGTCTCGATGCCAAATCCGCTGTAGGTCCAGAGCTGCCGCTTGGTGCGGAAGCGATGCGGTGTTTGAATCAAAGCGATCAGCAGAGCCGCACGGATCGGGCCGATGAACGGAATCTCGCGTAGCAATTTCCAGGCGTCGTGCTTCTGCGCTTCCGCGAGCAACTCGCGCCGCACTTCCTGGCGCAGCACTCGCAACGCAGCGAACTGCTGGTAGTAGAACTCCGCCCGGCGGCGCACGCCGGCTTCGCTGATTTTCGCCAACCATTCGGCACGATCGCGTTCTGCGTAAACCTGTTTTCCCCTGCAGGGAATCCCCCAACTGCGATAGATCGCCTTCACGCGAGTCATCACCCGGATCAGATCCGTGCTGATGGTCAGATAACTCCGCGCCAGCTCGCGCAGCGTCCGCACGCCGTGCTCTCCGTGATACACCGAGCGGACCATGTTCGAGCGCAACAACTCGGCCAACTTCCGCGCATCGATGCGGTCGCTCTTGCTGCCTTCTTTGAGCAAAGCATTGCGGCGCGGATTACACACCACCAGCTCGGTGACGTGCGGCTTGATCAAGTCATACAACCAGGCGGCCCAGGTGCCTTCTTCCAACGTCACATGCAAACTTCCGCGCAGGCCTTTGAGAAAATCCAGAATGGTGCAGGCCTTGGTTTCGATCGTGCACTCCATCACCAGCTTGCCCGAGGAATTTAGAACCGCGACGGAGATCGCTTCCTTGTGCACATCCATCCCGATATACTTCACGCTATCCATAGAGGGCGCTCCTTTCTGAGGTAGGTTCGAGCCGACACTCAAAACCTACTCCAATTGGGGCGCCCTTTTATATTGCGTCGCGTAACCGGACAATTGAAAGCACATCTCCGATAGGCGCTGCCAGCTCAACCGGTCGATGAAACACCATCCAATGCATTGATTCGACAATGCTTCCCCGGGAGAAGCGATCTGTTTGGCTCTACTCGGTCAAAACCTAGCCAGGGTAGTGCTCCGGCTGATCTGACCCTAGCGAGCGATTTAGCCTTTGTTTTCAATGCAAACTGGGTTCGACCTGAGTGTTGCGTCGACCCACTGAGACCACCCCACTAATCAGGCACCAGCACGGATGAGTATAAAAAGACGTGCCTAGTCTTAGAAATATTGGATGGCAAGCCCGAGCGGTCTGGATGCGACTCGCTTCAATCCTAAAAGATGGATGGACGATTGACGACCAGGCATTGTGGGGCTAGACGTCTCGACCAAGGCGGCAGGCGGACGCCGCGGCGGCATTTTTGGAGCGGGCGGGTCTGAGATCCGCCCCTACGAACGGCAAGAACTGCGGGACAGCGATGAGATTGGAGACGGAGAGTTACAAAGAGGGAATTCCGGAACAGCGAGTGGATGTGCGGGGGAGGACGAGGCGTGCGTACAGCGCTTACGCCGAGCTCAGAGACACGGCGGGCTGGATGCAGGAGGAGTTGACCTCGCAACTGCGAAACTTCGACTTGACGATGCAGGAGTTTCGAGTGCTCGACATACTGCGGCGCGGGGTCAGTTTCCGATTATTCGACTAACCGTCCCTTGCATTCTGTTAGAGGCAACCTTCCCATTTGTGGAAGACGGTGATGCGCTTAAGCGTGTCCGAATCATATGCCTCCCAACCCTTGTGCGGCTCGACAGCTGCGAATTGAAAGGCGATGAAGACATTGTGCTTTTCACAGTACCAAGGATGTTTCTCTTTTCCGATATAAACTAGGTCGGCGGACGCGGTCTTTTCGTCAATGCAACACAACTGCCCGAATGCGACAACTTTCCCGCGAAGGTAATCTTCCACATCCTTGCGGGTCATTCCCGGTTTGAGGACATCAGAGTAAGACTGGAGCTTTGCCTGATAGGCGGCTTCCCGTTTTTTCTGTGCGCTCTGGGCCCACGCATCGCAGCTAGTCGTAATCAGCAGTACGAGAACTAGAACTCGCATCAATGGGGGCTCTTGGCTCATTTCGATTTGATTATATTAAATTTCGCCATGTGGAGGCGGCAAGGGATTCGCGAAGAGGCCCGATTAATAAACTGGTTTAGCGGTCCAAAAGTTCCAAGAGTCAGGACAACTCCTGAGTAACGCATTTACCGGACAATTAGGTTCCGGTTTCTATAAACCACGTCTCGCTCTTCCGTTTTGCCGGAACCTCACCGATTTCTACGTCCAATTCGTAATTTAAGATCGTGCCGACGCCGGGAGCGTCGTTAACGATGTAGGCTTCTATAAATACGTCACAATCTTCCTTGTATTCAGGCCTCGGTTGATGATGGCTGTCCGCCAAGATATCCAAACTCGCATTTGAACGAGACATCTTAGGTTGAAACGCGGATGACCCAGAGAGCGAATATCATTCACTCAGGCTCGCGGGTGCAGACTCTGCGGAGCGACGGGCGCCGAGCAAGTCCGCGACAATCCACGCCGACGCTGCGATCGCGAGAGTCTCCGCACTTTCGGACCAGTTCAGAAAACTATGGGGATCGGCAAAGAGCAACGGCAGCCATACCAGCAAACCGAAACCCACCAGCATCGCCGTGGTCAATCGAGAGGCGAGCCGGGCCATGAACCCCGTGAGTAGAGCGATAGCGGCAAGAGCAAACGCGGCGGTGGTTGCGATCGCCCAGAACATTTGTCCAGGCGGAATCCATTTCGGAACAAGACTTGCTGTGTTGGAGAGATAGAAAAGCTGTTCGAGTGCGAACGAGACAACACAAACACCGAACGAGTAGTACCCGAACTGAGCCAATCTCGCCGTTCGGGCCGGGGCGATTGGACCGGAACACGCATATAGGATCATGGCCCCCGAGACGTATGAGAATTGTTCGAAGAAGTTGCCAAAGCCATTGTAGACGAGCGGATGCTCAATGATGAGCGGTACCCCCAGCAGGGCGAAGGCGAAGTAGATTGTGCCCACTGCGGCAGCACCGGCTCGGGCCGTTCTCGGCCATAGAACGGCTACGCCTCCAAGGATTTCGATGGTGGCCACGATGTAGGTGAGAATCTCGCGGTGAGGAACGTCTCCAAGCGCGTCGAAGTCATGCCACGTCAGGGCACAGATACCGGAACCGATCGCCGCCAAGCCATAGACGTAACGGCCTAGAGAATATTTCATTGCAGCGCCTTTAAGTTGTCGTGGACTTTTCTAATGGTTTCTTTGTCTGGCAAACCGTCGAAACACTTCAGAGTACGTAGCGATGTCTCAACAGAATCAGGAGTCGTGATATTCGGCGATATTTCAGTCGCCACCTCAGGCGGCGGCAAGACAGATTGCGCGCCAGTGCTGAACGGGGAGATGTAGAACGCGGCGCACAAGAAAGCCGCGAGCACGGTCACACGGCGCCTATGTTTTGGCACCGTCGGGAATCTCCTTCGATCGCGTATCGGGCCGAATGATTTCGTCGTGAAATACCCGCTGGTTGGCGGACTCGGCGCCTGCATCGGAATGAACGGTGACCCCAGGGGCCATTATTCGGCGAATGTGCTCCGGGTCAAGTCCTGATTCACGCGGTAACCGGAGAAGCGGGGTGCTAGTTCAAATCTCCGATAATCCGGCTGATCGAGCGCTAGGTGGCGGCCGACGATGAGCTTGTCGCGCTCAGCGCTGGCGGCTTGGCACCCTTGATCACGAGCCACAGCATGAGCGCGATCTCCCCGAAGAAGGCGGGCTGAGAGTAGGTAAACACCTTGCCCTGGTATTGCGGCAACAGTACGCCCGTAAAGCACAGGATCACATAGCCGAACCCTCCGATGGCGAGCCAGACGCCCAGGAACCGGGGCAGGAAACGCGACCGGTAGACAAGCACCGCTAACGGCCAGAGCCAAACCCCGGCGAGGATTTCGGAGGCGGTGAATAGATGGTCATACAGATTAAGGAACAGCATGGCCAGCGCGTCCCGTTGAGGCTTGTCGAATACCGACAAGAAACCAGCGCCACGCACGGCTGTTAGAGTACCGAGGTCGCTCGCGGCGAGTAGCAAGTAAATGACGGCGGGCATCGCACCCCCGAAGATCACCACCTGAAGCGCGAGATTCTGGTCCACTCCGTTGAACAGGCGGTAAAACGCCAGCACGAGGAGGATCAGGATCACTCCGCAGACCAGGTCGCCCACGATGCCGAAACGGAAGAGCCACTCGTGAGCGGCGATGTTGTTGACCGTAGCGGTCGCGTTCCCGTCCACGAAGAGTTTGCCGGGAATATAGATGAGGCGCAGTGGGCCGATGACGATAAGGAGCAGGTACCAGAATCCGGCCACTCTCCCTGGATTGCGGGTCGAGCTCATGTTCCGTCCCCTATCAGGGCCTAGCCGGAGATACGGCGGCGGCCGCCGATAAGTTTCGCCACACGCGCAAAGGCGGCTCGTTTGCCACGCGCAGCGACCGGCTTCTGCTTTCCACGCCGCGAGTCACGATGATTTTGACACAACGCCTGGCAGCATTTATCAGACATGTGGATTTCAAGTTTCCGGTCACACGACATAGCGGGCCTTGGAAACATTATCCGACGGTTTTATCGCAGGTCAGGCCGCGGAAGAAAGCGGTCAGGTCCCCTGCGACCGCCGTCGGTTCTTCAACGGGCGCGAAGTGCCCGCCATGCGGAAAGACTGTCCAGCGCTGGATGTTGTACACGCGCTCCAGATACGAGCGCGGCGGCTCGCCCTCGGGAACGGTGTGGTGGGCGAAGAGACCGAACGCCGTAGGCGTGCCGACGTAGGCGGGCTCGACCGGATACCAGCGATTGTCCCAATAGTCGCGCATCGACGTGGTGATGGTCTGCGTAACCCAGTACAGCGTGAGCGTGGCGCAGAGGAAGTCGTCGGACGGCGTGACGTCGCTCCACGAGTGCCACTTTTCTCCTAGGTATGCGGCCAGTCCCGCCGGCGAGTCGTTCAGTCCATAGCCGACGGTCTGCGGTTTGGTGGACTGGATCGCGCTGTAGCCCGCTCCGTCGCGTCCCAGCCGCGGTTCACCGCGAAAAACGAACGCTCAGCATCGGACAACTCCGCGTCATCCACGTTAGGAGTGAGGTCGGATTCCAGTGTGTAGAGATGGATCCCGATCACCGACTCGGGATGGTCGAGTGCAAGAAACGTCGTCACTCCGGCGCCGAAGTCACCGCCGGCCGCAGCATAACGCGAATACCCGAACTCGGTCATAAGCCGGTGCCAGCGTTCCGAGACGTTGCGGTAGTTGATACCGACCTCGAGTGGGCGCGGCGAGAATCCATACCCGGGCAGCGAGGGCACGACCACGTCGAAGTCCTCGAGCATCGGCAGCATGTCCACGTAGTCGAGGAAACTGCTGGGCCAGCCGTGCGTGAGGATCAGCGGCACACTGCGGCCGGATACGGCACGCCGATGCACGAAGTGGATGCCCTCCCAAGTGAACTGGTCGAGCGCGTTGAGCTTCCGCTCCCAGGCGCGCCACTCGAACTCATCGGCCCAGTAGGACACGAGCCGCCGCAACCATTCCAGCTCGGTGCCCTGTTTCCAGCCTATGCCGGGCACTTGGTCGGGCCATCTCGTACGGCGCAACCGCACCCGCAAATCGTCGAGCACCTCGTCCGCGACATGAATTCGAAACCGTTCCATTACAACTCTTCTTGGCCATGGCCAGCTGAACCCGCGGGCGTGCGATCAGGTTACCACTCACACAAATGCCCGTGCCTGATTAACGCATAAACCGGAGAAGTGACTCGACCTGTCCAAGCCTTGTGGTTCGCTCCTGGGTGTGCCGGAACTCTCGTTGACCTGCTGCATAATCCCGTTGGCCCTTCACCGTATGTTCCCTTGCCACGGGCTGATCTCGAATTATGCACTCGCGATGGACAACGATGAGCGGCGAAGAATTTCAATGCCCAGCCAGCAACCCCCAAACTCCAGCAACCATAGCAGCACCGCGCTGACTCGAAAGGCGGCGGTCAATTCACCCGGCGCCATCCGGAAGACATTGTCCGAACCCGCACTCAGAAAATGGGAATATCCGCCGATCACGAACGGCACGGCGAGAAACAGAAGAAGCCAACCACCGAGCTTGGGAAACTGCGCCCACAACGAAATCAAAGCAATCAGCGGGATGATATTCGCGAGGCCAGCGAGAAGAGGGACTTGGTCCGCTCTTAGTTCCGTATTCAGCCTTGCAAGTAGTTCGAGATGCCAAAGGACGACCGCGGCGTGCGTTAGCACCACGAACGTCGCGCACCAATATAATCTCCTCATCGGACGACCTCCTTCCTCCGATTCCGGATGGCTATCTCGCATGCTACCCCGATTTGAGAGGGACGGCTTTCGGAAACGAGCACCCGAATCAATGGAGCGTGGCGGGGATCGTGCCTTCGGCGTGAATCGTGCCACTGCCATCCTTCACGCAGTAGCTGATCGTCCTCTTGTGAACATCGAGTCCGACGTAATACATGGGTTGCATGGGGGAGCCTCCTTGGTGTCTCTGAATCAGCTTGGTCGCTGAGTTCAGCTCTTGTACACCAAGCGCTCCTCCTTTGACCTAGGCATTGAAAGTAATCAGGAGTTAGACGCTTCGACGCGGTGTAGACTCTGGGGTGATCGAAGAAACAGCGCGACTTGACGAGTCGTACACTCCGATTCCGCTAAAGCATTTAGCTTCTTGTCAAATTGAAGGCTCAAGATGAACGATCAACAAAAGAAGGAGCAGTATTCTGGAGTGCGAGATCAAGAGATCCGTGCGGCACTGGATCAGCATTGGGCGGCGTCCGATGCCAACGATTTTGAAACGGAGCACCGCATCTATCACGAGGACGCGGTGCTGGAATACCCGCAGTCAGGCGAGCGAACCCGCGGTCGACGCAACATACAGAACCAACGCGCTAGTCAGCCGAGCAAAAAGCGGTTTACTGTCCGACGAATCATTGGCGGCGGTGATCTTTGGATCACCGAATTCATCCTGACATATGACGGCAAGCCGTCCTACACCGTGAGCATCATGGAGTTCAGGGACGACAAGGTTGCGCGGGAAACACAGTACTTTGCGGATCCATTCGTGGCTCCCGCATGGCGCGCTCAATGGGTCGAACGGATGGACACATAATCTCGAGGCGCGAGAATTCGCTAACGACACCGCCATTTGCGGTTTGCAGCATAATTGTCGAGAACAGAGATTAACGCCAGAGACCCGCTAAGTCCTGATTAACGCGGTTACCGGAGAAGTCGAACTGTATGATATGGGGTATCGTTACAGCACATCCTCCGATGGAGGGACAAGAGATGGATTGGAAACGGTTGGTCCAGTTTGCGCTGCTGGGTAGCAGTGATTTGGAACAATATGCCATCCTGCTGGTACGCGTTTCGCTCGGGCTGTTCTTCGCCATCTCCGGGGCAAACAAATTGTTTGTCGCCGGCAGCACGCAAACTATTTACGAAACGCTCGTTAAGGCCAAAGTCCCGTTTCCCCACCTGATGGCTTATTTCGTGTCGGGTGTCGAGTTCGTTGGCGGATCCTTGCTGACCGTGGGGTTTCTTTCGAGCCTGGCCTGCGTGGCTTTATTGGTCGATATGCTTGTCGCCATCCTGACCACCAAGCTTTCCGCCATGCCTAAAGGACTTTCGCCTCTTAACTGGCTCGACGATTTCCTCTACCTTCCGGAAGTCCTGTACGTGCTCTTCTTTATCTGGCTGATCTGCTCTGGTCCGGGAAAGTTCAGTGTCGATTACTGGCTCGCCGGCAAGTTACTGAGGTGATCGATCGACGAAGCAGCTTGTTGCTAGACAAGAGCTTGATGGTCATTACCAGAATTTTTCAGCCGCAGGACTGGCGCTAAGTCCTGATTAACGCCGTACTCGGAAAAATGCTTTTAGCCCAAAAACCAAGTTTCCGATTTTGCGACTAATCAGGATTTCGGCTCCGTGGTAGCGCACCTGAATCCCTCCGTCCGTGATAGGCGGCCGACGTCCGCAAAGGAAGTGCTCTCGGGATGGCTAATGGCGTGGCAGCTCGACGAGTAGCCACACGGTCGTGGCGAGAAACATCACCCCATAAGTTATAACATTGGCATTGCGAACAGCGATTCGAACCCGAGGATACGCTAAGTTCGGCGGACCGCCCTCAGGCATGCCCACCATCCTCTTAATGACGAAATACTCGACCCAATAGGAAGCAAAGAAAAAAGGGACTAGTAAGACGAGGCACGCAGCTGGGATGATCCATACACTGGCGCGGTCCGGCGGGCCGATCCAAGCCGAGCTCAAGAAAAGGCCCAGCACGTCTGTTAGCAAGTGGACTATGCAAATTTTCGATCCCGTGGCTCCGCTGTATCAGACCCATACTCGCAAATTCGACGGCGAGCATGATTGCCCATGCGGACGGGGACACCGATTATTGTTGAAGCCAGATTGGACACCGCATTTGATTTCATTGCGTCCCACGTCGTCAGTGCCAACCATTTCTTGCACAGGAAGCCTTCGACTACGATGATCGGAACCAATAGCATCAGCATCGCCGGGAATGCTAAGAGGATCATAGGGATGCCAGCATCGGCGAGCATCAGTTGTACGGCGAGCGGGTCTCTCATCGTATCGATGCTACTAAACGGCAAGACGTAGAAGGCGGGAGTCGAGCGAGTTGTTGTGCATTTGGTAATAATCAGGTTCATTCGGTGAAATGCCGCAATTCTCAATCGAGCGATGTGACGGCTAAGTCCTGGTAAACGCGGTAACCGGAAACTTGCCCATCGCCCGAGCTCGCCGGCGTGGCCCTCTTCGCGACCGTCGCAGCCTTCCACTTCTCCTGTGTGCCGGCCCTAAGAACTATCTGGCACCGCCTCAGCCGCTCAGTCCGTGTCAGCGCTCGAAGATCGCAGCCGCGCATCCCGCCTCTTCGACAAACGATTACGAGTCCAAATAGCCGCTCAGTTTCCGATTATCCGGCGAATCACATGCCAGCTGGCTTGCCGTCGGGGGCCTGGTTTACACTCGCTGTTTGCGGGGCGATGCGGGCGCGGTGGGGATCAGACCGACCTTCTCGACGAACGCGCGCAGTATCAGCAATCCTGTTTGCCTTGATCATTGCGTTCGTGTTGGAACTCGGCGGGGTTCTTGGAGGCTCGTTCCTTTGGGCCCGTTATGGCCGGTCCGCGAATGACCCCGATGACACCGATGCCCTGCTTTGCGGGCAACTGCTCGGCGGCTTCATGGCCGTTGGCGGAGCCGCGGCAACATTGTGGAAATTTTGGCCTCGGGCGTCACTGAAATAATCGCAGACCGGCGATGGTGATACCGGTCACTCCTCAATTAAGCGTGAGCCATGACTGGCCGAGGCAGCAAACCGAAACCTGGTGACGCGGTGGTGCTCACGGAGGTGCCGCCTGGGTTACTTGAAGACTTGCCGATGGAAGACCAACGGGCCATCTCTGAGATCGTCGGGAAGCCGGTTCTGCTGCGTGCATATGACGACGACGGAAGGGCCGAGATTGAATTCACGGGCAGCGACGGAGTAATTCATTTCATTTACGTGAGTCCGGACTTCATCAAGCTTGCCAGGTAAATGGTTGAAGCTCAATAGCTGGCGGATCAACTCCTGGCAAACGCGCTTGCCCGGGAACTGGATTTCACATATCCGATCACGCGACGAACCAGGAGTTTTAGCTTTTGCCGATGCGGGATTCTACGCTGCCACGTCTCACCGCGAGCCGAAAGCCGAGCAAAGTGGATATACGAAGAGCGTCAGTGCGGCAGAAATCAGGAGCGCGGCAAGGAGAACGCGCTTGCGGCTTTCCGGAAAGGCACGAGCGTGTTCGGTCCACGCGTGGTGGAGAGCACGGTCGAATGTTGTCGAGGCTCCTCCACCAAATTTGTACCAGCTGCGAATTGAGGCTTGGTCGTCCGGATTTAAGTGGGGGAAAACTGCACGGACGATTGCGACCATTGTCAGATTCGCTGAGGCGAACAAGGCCAGACCGACGGCACCAAGCGCGTAAGTGGTGATTTCCATCGTCCGGACCCGGGGCACAGTTTTTCGGCCCAATATACACACAATGCCGAGGCTAAGGGCGGCCAGGTCGCCGGATAAAACACGGCAATCGGAGAAGCGGAATCGCCCGGGTCACGCGCAGGATAATCCTATAAAAGAAATCGCTGCTGTCTACGCCGAAGGAAACGTCAGCGGGAATGAATATGAGAACGACTATTTTGAGGTAACGCTTGCATCTGACGGCGGGGGTTCACCGAAGGCGGGTTGGTTGAGCCCAGAAGGGAAAAGGGCGCGTTTCTTGCCGCGCTGAATCCTGCGAAAGGCTCGCTCCATGATGCGCATCAGCCGGGGAAAGTCCATCGCGAGGAACTTAAGGCGAGTCTGCAGGAGCCGTAGTCCATCGATTCGTGCGGTCGGCGATTCTGACTATCAGATTGCGAACCGATTGCATATTTGCGCTTCAAATACAAATCACTTCGGAATCATTCCGATCGTTCCTCAGCCAAGTCTCCACCAACCCGGGCCATTCCGTCATCGGAAGCTTGGTCGCCGCAACCCAAAGGCGTGCCCGCCTTGCGCATACAAATGCATCTCCACGGGAACTCCGGCCTTCTTTAGCGCAATGTAGTCAGCCAGCGAATCGTATACGTTGTCCACATGGTCGTCCTCAGCCTGCAACAAAAACGTAGGCGGTATTTGGCTGTTAACAGGAATCTCGGGATTTAGCCTAAGCTCTTTGTCGGCGTTCGCCGGATGACGGACCACAAATTTTTGTTGCCCTGAGTGGCATCCCATTCCGCCGCGGAAAACGACAGATGTCCCAGGATAAAGCGCCACCGCGAAATCGGGGCGGCAGCTCTGTTTGTCGGCGGCATCGACAGCCGGGTACAAACGTTTCGCAAAATGCGTGCTCATCGCCGCCGACCAGATGCCCGCCTGCCGAAAATCCGAGCACCCCAATCTTGTGCGGATCGATGTGCCACTCGGCGGCGTGAAAGCGCACTAGCCCCACTGTTCTCTGCGCATCTTCCAAGGCCATCGGTGATTCCGGATACGGCCCCGATTTTGGGTACTCCCCACCCGTCACGCGGTACTTCGATAGCACACAGGTAATTCCCTGGATGTCAGCCAGTCGCAGGCATCCGTGCCTTCCAGATCGATGGCCAGAATCTCATAGCCCCCGCCCGGAAACACGACTACCGCAGCGCCCGTATTTTTTCCGTTGGCGCGTAGACCGTAATGATAGGCCGCGAGACGTGACCTACCTAAACCCATGGCCTGCCGGCGACCAGCTACTCTTTACTTTCGTCGTATCTTCCGGCCCCGCGACAGGTTGCGCATCCGGCGCCGCCCCCGGCCATATCGGCGCCTGCGTATGTCCCGGCGATGGCTGCCAGGCAGGGTCTGCCCGCTCTGACCGCCAAACGCAAACACGACGCCGAGAGCAAAAAACAAAAGTTTCATCACAATCCCTACCGCCTAATATAACCCGTCATCGGCGGAAGCCGCTGATCGGAAACTGTGAGGACTAATCGAAAGCCTAAGTCCCGATAAACGCGGTTGTTTTTTTTTTTTTTTTTTTTTTTTTTTTTTTTTTTTTTTTTTTTTTTTTTTTTTTTTTTTTTTTTTTTTTTTTTTTTTTTTTTTTTTTTTTTTTTTTTTTTTTTTTTTTTTTTTTTTTTTTTTTTTTTTTTTTTTTTTTTTTTTTTTTTTTTTTTTTTTTTTTTTTTTTTTTTTTTTTTTTTTTTTTTTTAAAAAAAAATTTTTTACCGGACAATTGAAATCGCTGGCCTCGGCAGATGTCCGATTACCCGACTTCGCAGGACTAAGGTGTGGGGGCGGTGATTCGTTCACGGGCGACGAGGATTTGTAAGCAGTGGCTTTCGCAGGGCCTCCGGCAAATCGAGTTCGACGATATGTTGCGAGTAGCCGATGATATGCACGGAAACTTTCGGGCGGGAGCGGCAGTTTAGCGCGTAGTGGGTCATTCACTTCGCTGACGGTCGATTCGCACAATCGGGGCGTGAGATCAGGTCACGGCTGCTTAGTCGCAACGTAGAGATAGCGCAGCAGGCGTTTTTCGCTGGTCAAAATGTGCACGCACCCGAGAAAACGCTGCAGTCCTTCAAAGTTGTCTTTTCCTTCGGCCGCGACCAGGTCGTCTTTTCTTTTCTCTCGTGCGAGATGCCAGCGCTTCGCGACGCGGGCGGCGTTTATCTCCGTGGTGTCAGGTACGCCGAACGCGAGAGAAGCCCGCACGCGCCAGAAGCCGTTCATTTTCTCCGGGGGGACTGTAGACATAAAAGCCGATGGAGCTGCGCGTGGCGATTTCTTCGTGGGAGAGCATTCCGCCGACGATCAGCGCGTCGCTGAACAGCATCCGCCCGACCAGGCTTCAGGACGCGAAATATCTCAGCGAATACTGCGGGCCGGCCCGGGAGATGGCACAAAACGTCATTCGAAAATACCGCGTCAAAGGTGTTGTCGCCGAAAGGGAGACTCTTCGAAACGTCACACTGCTCGAATCGCGCCTGTGACGCGAGGCCTCTTTCGAGCGCGAGCCGGTTCGCATTGCGAACTCCGGATTCATTGATGTCCAGTCCGACGAGGCGGCAGCCCATTTTTTGTTGCGAGGTGCAACGCATATCCGCCCGAACCGCAGCCAATTTCCAAGACGAAGGAATTACGCGTCAGGCCAAGAAGCCGGGGAGTTTCATTCGATTCCTCGGTTGTGACCCAGCTTGTTTGGCCATAATCCTCACCATAAGTCTCGATGCGAACCTGGCGGTAAACATCCGACTCATAGTTTCCGTACGCGCTGTCGTAGAGATCCACTTTCGGTGACACGTTAAAGAGTCTCCCCGACCTGCTTCGTTCCGGCCGATAAATCGACTGACGCAGAGAAGCCTAGCAGCTAGTTGTGTGTTTTTGAATACCATGCAAACGGAAACGGCGCGACTTCGCGGATCGGAAACGGATTACCCGGCTGCACGTGCCAATGAGGATCGCTCTCGGCGTCGCATTGCGGCGTTTCAAGCATTTGCGGAATGAGCCACAAGTCAGCAGAGCTGGTGATGGAAAACACGGTCGAGGATGCGGCCGAGTTGGTCGAGTGAGTGCCGCGACTCGCTCGTCCAGCTTGTGCGAGGTGCGACGCAGACGGCCGTGAAGCGCACTGCGTCGTAGTCCGCGCGCAAAACAGACAATCATGCGGGTTCGCACGACACCGAGATTGTCATTTAGTTTAAGGGCGAGAAGGCGATCCGCGATCTGCGCCCCGCTACATGAGCTCTTCGATGAACGAACGAGCCGCGTCCGGAGGCACACGCGGATCGCGACGGATCAGAGGGCCCTCGCTACGCTGAAAGCCCGTGAAAGACGGGTGTCGAAGAAACGCGTCGTGTGAATAGGTACAGAACGTCATTCGCAAATGACAGTTCCGTGAAACGGTCCTGAGGCGCCGCCGTGGGAAGTTGGAAGCTCCGGTTGGAGCGTTCGATCCTTGAGAACGACAACAGGCGTGAACCGCGCAAGCGGTTCGCGTGATATAAGCTTTCGCGGGAGCTGATTTTCGTGGACCAAGCCGAACCCCTGATCCGCAATATCTCGGACACGGCACTTCTGGCCGCGGTCTATCGGGCGCGCGAGACCGAACGCCAGGACGCGCTTTTTCGCGATCCCTTGGCGCGGCGCCCGGCCGGCAAGCGCGGCGATCAGATCGCCGACTCCATTTCTTTCAGCAACCGCAACACCTGGGCCTGGGTGACGCGCACATACGTTTTTGACCAATTCATCGCTGAACAGGTGCGGCAGGGCGTGGACATGGTCATCAATCTTGCCGCAGGCCTAGATACGCGGCCCTATCGCATGGCCCTGCCCGCGGCGCTCCAGTGGATCGAGGTGGATCTCCCCGACATTCTTTCGTACAAAGAAGAAATCCTGGCCAGCGAGAAACACATCTGCGTTCTCGAACGCGTCCGCCTCGATCTATCCGACGCCAAAGCGCGTCGCGAAGTCTTCGCGCAACTCGGACGCCGGGCCACCAAGATTTTGATCGTCACCGAAGGGCTCATCATCTATTTCAGTACGGATCATGTACGCGAGCTTGCACAGGATCTCGCCGCTCCTCCCGCGTTTCAGCGTTGGGTAGCGGATCTGGCATCGCCGGGTTTGCTGCGTCTGCTTCAGAAAAATATGGGTCCCGCACTCAATCCGAGCGGCTCCTCGTTTAAATTTGGTCCCGAGGAAGGCCCAGAGTTTTTTGTTCCTTACGGATGGAAGCCGGTCGACGTGCGTTCGCCACTCAAAGCAGCGGCGCGTTTCAAACGGCTTTCATTCGGGATGTGGCTGCTGTCTCTGTTGCCGCAGTCGAACGGCCGGCAGGGCTCGCGCCCGTGGTCCGGCATCTGCCTCTTCGCCAAAATATGAACCCCAGGGTCCGTGGCGTGATTTCGGAATCGCAGCGATAGGTTGCGCCCGGGGTGCCGGCGCATCCGGAATCGATCGGTTTCACCTTGAAGGCCTGAGACGATCTAAAGCTCTCCAAGACGACGCTGCGCTACTCAGTTCTCAGGGCGTTCATCGGGGAAATAGAAGCCGCGCGGATTGCGGGAATTATGGCGGCGAAAAAGGAACAGATCGCGAGGGCGCCCGCAGCCACAGTCAGTGCGAGCGGATCCCAAGAGGAAACGCCGTACAGTTGGGCCGAGATCAAGCGGCCTGCGCCGACGGCCAGCGGCAGCCCCAAAAGCAGTCCAAGCAAGACGCGCTTGAATGCTCCGCGCAATATCAGTTGAACTACATTCACGCGGTCAGCGCCGAGCGCCATGCGAATACCAATTTCGTTGGTTCGCTGCGCGACGGTATAGGCCGTGACGCCGTAGAGTCCGATCGCGGCCAGAACCAGAGCGACAAAACCAAACAGGCCGGCCAGGCCGGCGACGGCGCGCTCTTGATCGAATGAAAGATCAATTTGCTGCTGCACGGTCCGGATGCTGGTGATGGTCAGGTTGGGATCCAGTTCCGCCAGACTCCGGTTGAGCAGCGGCTCAAGCACGCCGGTGGAGACATTGGTGGCCAGCATAATTCCACCCACAAAGTGCGAGCTCAGCTCGACTCGCTTCATCATGGCGTCCTTGTAATCAACATTCTGAGCAAGCGGAACGAAGAACATCGGAAGTACCGGCCTGTCCAACGCCCAGAACGCAAACTTCGCATTGCCCACGACCCCGACGATGCGGAACGTACCGGCATTCTCGGGCAAGTCCAGGCCGAAGTGCTGTTCGAGCGGGTCTTCGCCGCTCTTGAAAAAACGTTTGACGAAAGCCTCATTCACGATCGCAACCGGCGCCGCGGATTCGTTGTCTGCTGAGGTGAATGCGCGTCCGCGCAAAATCGGCATGCCAAGGTTCTGAAGATAGTTGGAGCTCACGCGATCCCAAGACGCGTCCGCTTCATCGCTCAACTTGGGAGCGGGATGCCCGGCCACCAAAACCAATTCGCCCCAGTTGTCGGTCAGAGGGTTATAGAGCGCGAGCCCGGAACCTCGCACGCCAGGCAGGCGATCAAGACTATCTTCAATCTGACGGTAGAGCGCCTCCAGCCTGGGCAGCGTGTAACTGGCGGGCGGATTGTGCAGTTCCACCAAGACCCGCGCATGCACTTGATATCCGAAATCCTGATGCTCGAGCTTGTTCAAGCTTCGCGCCAGCATGGTCGCACCGGCGACCAGGACAACCGAGACGGTGGCCTGTACGATCAGCAGTCCTTTGCGCGCGAAAGAGGAATGATCGCTGGTGCTGCGGCCCGATCCGCGCAAGGCATCCGCCGGATTGGTACGCGTCGCAAACCATGCGGGAGCGGCGCCGAAAATGATTCCCGTCACCAGCGCCAACGCGAATGCGAAGGCCAATACGATGAGCGATGGCGCAGCGCTCATGGGAAGGAAATGCGAGCTGTGGAAGGCAAGCGCAAGCAGCAACCGCGCGGCCGCGGTTGCAACCAAAAGTCCAGCTATGCCGCCACCGATGGCGAGCAGGACGCTTTCCGTGAGCGCTTGCGCAACGATTTGTTGCCGCGTGGCGCCCAGAGCCAGTCGCACTGCGATTTGTCCGCGGCGCGTGACCGCCCGCGCGAGTAGCAGATTCGCCACATTGGCACATGCGATTAGCAGGACCAAGCCACAAACAGACAGCAGGATCTGCAGGCTACGTCCGTACTCTTCTTTCATCTCCGCGACACCCGCGCCCGCAGGCACCACATTCACAACCTGCTTTGGAAGCATTCGGATCACGTCAGGCATCCAGTTGGCAGGATATCCGGAATCATTCTGCAACCATTGACGCAGCACCCCGGTCAGACGCGGAGACATTCCGTCAATCGAAGCTCCCGGGCGCAAGCGGCCGATCATGCGCAACCAAGCGGACATGGATTGGTGCAGCAATTCGCCGTCACCGTCAATCATGGGCTCCTGCTGTATCGGGACCCAGATGTCCGGAGGATCACCGCGCAGAGTTTCGCCGAAAAATCCCGGGGGAGCGACGCCGATCACCGTGAAGGGATGGCCCTCCCCACGACGAAAGTTGAACCCACAACCGAAGCATCACTGCCAAAAGTGGTTTGCCACACGCGGTGGCTCAGAACGGCCACGGGCGGAGCAGCCGGCCTGTCGTAATCCGGCGTAAACATACGCCCGCCAAAGGCGCCAACGCCGAGCGTCTGGAAATAATTTCCCGTGACGAATTCGGAGTGGAGAGGTTTCGCCGCCGATGCAGTGCCTTCGCGCCGCACGCTCAAGAGCCTGCCGCCGGCCTGGAAGGCAGTGGCGTCTTCAAATTCCGGGGATTCGGCCTTCAGCCGTTCGTACAGAGGGAACGAAAACATTCCCCAGCGGTCCTGAGGTCCGCCTTCGACGCAGCAATCGTCGCCTTCGCCCACGCGATAAAGTCTCCCCGGGATCGGAAACCGGCAAGGAGCGCAGGGTCACGGCATGGATCAAAGTGAATATTGCGGTGGTCCCGCCGATTCCCAGGGCCAGGGTGAGTACGGCCGCAGCCGTAAAAACGGGCGACGACCGGAACTGGCGAATCGCGTAGCGAAGATTGCCGAGCAGGTTTTGCATCGGGGACCTCTTAATACCCTACGCAATTGGGGCGCCGCAAGTTCCGGATCACGTGAATTCTTGCGGGCGCCGCCGGCAGTCCGGCAAAATTTTGATTGATGGTAGTTTGAGGCGATGCACTCGCTTGAAATCGAGCTGAACGCCTTACCGGCGAAAACAGACCGCGAACGGAATCTCTGCTCAGGCCCGCTTTGCGCGGACGCGAACCATATTTCCAGTTTCGAAGGGCACTTGGTGCTGCGTATGCAGGATGCAAGAACTTCAGTTCGAGAATCAAAACTGCCAGGTAATCTTGGCGAAGGAGCTGCGCTTGATGAGGGCGGAGCGAGTGGATCCGGTGCTATCAACGAATTCGAGATGATGATCGCGCAGAAGATTTTGGCCCACGAGGCTGAACGAAAGCCCTTCCCTCCATTTCCACGATAGCCCCGTGTCCAGCCGAGTGTAAGAAGGCACATCCAGCGCGATGAGACGATCCACAAAATAGGCGGAAGTATCCCAGCCCAGACTTTTTGGCAACTCGACGTGCGATCGAAGTTGAGCTTGCGCATGCGGGTCGCTTCCCTCCGTTTCCGGCACGGTTTGCGTATCCTGGCTCAGAGGGCTCGCGTGCATATGAATTCGTTCGAAGGCATAGCCGGGGCTGACGGTCCAACGATCCGCGATCTTCCAGTTCGCAGCGATTTCAACGCCGTGCGCCTCGCCGTCGATGAGGTTTTCGTAAGTGCTCGGCAGGACGATGTGAGGCGGAGGAGGCGTGGGGTTCAAAAAAAGGCGCGGCAGGCTCGGTGGATTCCTGATTGTCGTAATCGTTGTAATAGGCGGCGAGATCGAAGAAAGACGTTTGGCCAAAGTCGTTCGATATCCGAATTCGTAGGCGACCAAATTTTCATTCTTGATTCGCGGATTTCCGATGATGCTTACAAGAACAGGGGTGCCACCGGGTCCGGGAAAACCCGCGACGTTGAGCGGATCCCGGCGTCGGTCTCCGCAAGGACAGTCCGAACCGCTCGGGAGACACCAGCCCATAACGTTTGGTGCGAAGTAAGTCCGTAAGCCGCGCGAGCCGTCGGCAAGAGAGCGAGCCCGGTGAAATTGTCGCGTATGAGCTTGGTGCCGACGGTGAGAAAGAAGCGATCGGGAACAAGCGCAATTTCGTCCTGGACGAAGGAATTGTAGTATTGCGAGTCGTCGTCATTCGGATCGAGGGAAAGAAAGAGGTCTCCGTTGGAGCGGGAATCCGAATACCGGAAACCCAATCCCCAGACGAAATCCTGGCGGCTTCCCCAGGAAATGTGGTTCTGGAAATCGATATTGAATGTTTTCCTTCCTTCGCGGAGTTGGTCTTCACGCCGATAATCGTCGTAAGAAACCATCAGTGTCGTGTCGGAATGAGGCGAGAGAGTGAGGTCCGTCACGGATTGAAGAAATCCGCCGGAGAGATCTACTGGCAAGTCGATGGGTATGGTGCCCGGGGAAGTGACGGACGGGAAAATGCTTGTGGGATCGTTCTCCGAGCCGGTGTAGACGTCACCCTGAATCATCAAATTGTCCTTCGAGGAGAGTGTGCTGTCCGCACGAAAGCCGCCGCGAAGGATGTGCCAGCCGTCGCCGCCATTTTGACCGGCGAGATCCGGCAAGTGATCCTGATTGAAGTATTTGGAATAAACGCGATAGTCGAATTTGTTTGCGACGCTGCCGCCGTACTGCACGGTACCAAATCCCTGGTCAAGATTGCCGCCTCCCGCGACGACCAGCGCTCCACTCGTGTCGACGGCTTTCTTGGTGATGACATTGATCACGCCATTGACGGCGTTCTCTCCCCATAGGGCTCCGCCAGGGCCACGGATGACCTCGATTCTATCGATGTCTTCGAGCGGAAAATCGAGCACGTCCCAGAAAACACCGCCGAAAGTCGGCGAATAAACATTCCTGCCGTCGACCATCACCAGCAGTTCGTTGCTGAACCGGCCATTCAGTCCGCGCGCGCTGACAGCCCAGCTATTGGCATTGATCTGGGCGACGTCCAAACCGGGAACCATCCGCAGCAAATCGGGAATTTGCGTAGCGCCGGAGCGGCGGATGTCTTCTTTGCGTAATCACGAAAACAGCGGCCGCGGTTTCCGAGAGCTTCTGCTCCTTCTTCGAGACCGTGGTGACTTCCATGTTCATCAGATTTTCGATGCTGACCTGCGTCAGGTCGGCCGGTGAGGATTGTGAAGATGGTGGTGACTGCGAGACTTGGGCTCCTGCCGACTCGCACACGAGGACGAGAAGCAAGACAGCGGCTCGCGGGAGCCAAACGTTTAACAGGTGTTGTATTTTTTCCCGCGCAAGGCACGGAACCTCCCCACCCCTGAATTTCATGGCACGCCACGTGCCAGGGTCGAAGGAGCGTTTGTTCGCTATCTGGTTTGCAATCAGCGTTTCCTGTTTTGAAGTTGCCGGTGGGAATCTCAGAGAATTCTAAAAGAGGACGCGTGTATCAGTGTGGAACCGCGAAGGGGCGATCTGGAATGGGCGGGGAGAAGGTGACTGGGTTCGCGGAGAAGTGCGGGGGGTGAAGGAAGTGCGGCAGTTTGCGATTTTCCTGGCGTGCGTACAAATGACGGTGGGCCTGGCTGAACAGGCTATGCGCCAGTGATACTTTCCGAGTAGCCGACGATCAGGGAGTTAGCGTGTGAAGTCTCCCCTTGACATTCTACCGGAAGCGCGATAGTCTCACCTAGAATGTCTACCAAAGAACAGAGAGAACGCATCGAGCTGCTGCAGGGAACGCTGGACCTGCTGATCCTGCGCACGCTCCTGCTCGGGCCGGCACACGGTCACGCCATCGCGAAAGCCATTGAGTTCAACTCCGACGAGGTCTTGCAGGTCGAGCAGGGGTCGCTCTATCCCGCGCTGCACCGGCTGATCAAGCGGGGATGGATTTCGGCGGAAGAAGGAACTTCGGAGAACAATCGCCGGGCCAAATTTTACCGGCTAACGGCGAAGGGGCGGCGGCAACTGGCGGTCGAGACCAGCAAATGGGACAAGCTGGCGGGGGCGATCGGACAGATTCTACGGCCGGCGGAAGACTTTAGCGAATCATGAGCCGCCGCAAACGCATGATGGAGAGCCTCGACCAGGACATCCGCGAGCACATCGAGATGGAGACGCAGGACAACATTGAGCGCGGGATGTCGCCGGAAGAAGCGCACTATGCGGCCTTGCGCCAGAATTCGGCAATGTGACGCGGGTCACGGAAGATACGCGCGAGGTGTGGAGTTTCGTTTGGCTAGAGCAGCTCTGGCAGGACATGCGTTACGCCTTGCGCATGCTGCGCAAATCTCCGGGCTTCACCGGCATCGCCGTCTTGACGATTGCCTTAGGCATCGGGGCGACAACGGCGATCTTCAGCGTGGTGGACGCTACACTGCTGCACCCCCTGTCGTATCCACAGCCGGAGCAACTCGTGCGCGTGGAGGATGATCTTCCCGGCGTGGGAGCGCAGAACGTAGGGATGTCCGAGCCCGAGTGGAAGGATCTTCAGCGCTCCGGCATTTTCGAATATGTTTCGCTGACAGCGTTCGCGGACGCGAATCTCACGGGCGCGTCCCAGCCTGAGCGAATCCGCTTCCTTGCCGTCGCGCCGAATTATTTCGCACTGCTGGGCGTGAAACCGCAGATAGGCCGCGCGTTCGATCCCGAGGATCAGACGCCCGGATTTCTCCTGGAAGTTCTCATCAGCGACGGGCTGTGGAAGCGGGCGTTCGGAGCCGACCCGCGGATTCTGGGCAAAAGTCTGCGGATGGACAACGACGTATACCGGATCATCGGCGTGATGCCAGCCAATTTTCACGACCCAGGCCGGACAACAGAAGAAAGGAATATCGAGATCTGGGCCGCAGCGGGTTTTGCCGCTGCGCCCGCTGTTCCCCCGCAGCGCAACTTGCGGCTGACGACGGGAGGAATCGCGCGAATCAAAGCTGGACTGACGATTGTGGCGGCGCAAAGCCAGTTGGACGCCCTCGTGACGTCTTTGCAGAAACAATTCCCGAAGGATTATCCGCTGCAGAGCGCCTGGACGGTGCGATTGTTGCCGCTTAAGGAGACCGTGGTCGGCAATGTTCGCCAGTCATTGTTTCTTCTGCTTGGCACCGTGGGATTGGTCCTGCTGATCGGCTGCGTGAACGTAGCGAATTTCCTGCTGGCGCAAGCCAGCGCGAAACGCCGCGAAATCGCCAGATGCGCCAGGCGCTCGGGGCCGCGCGGAGGCGGCTGATGCGGCAGTTGCTGACAGAGAGCTTGTTTCTTTCCTTGCTCGGCGGAATAGCCGGTTTGGCGATTCTCTTCTGCATGAAAGGGTTTCTGCTGCAAATCGTGCCCGACAGCCTGCCGCGGCTTAGTGAGATATCCATTAGCTGGTCCGTTTTGCTCTTCGCTTTCGGCACCTCTCTCGTCGCCGGCGCGATTTTCGGTCTGGTTTCCGCTTTGAATGCAGGCCGGTTCGACTCCGACTGATGCGCTCAAAGAGGCAGCGCGCGGCTCGACAGGCTCCGGGGAGCAAGCGCGAATGCGCCGCGGGCTGGTAATAACAGAATTTGCGCTCTCTTTGGTGCTGATGATTGCCGCGGGCCTTCTGCTGCGCAGTTTCTGGGATTTGCTAAATGTGCGGCTGGGATTCAATCCGCAGGACGTAATGGCGGTTCGCACCTGGCTGCCTGTGCCAAATGACCCCAAGACCGATATCTATGGAACCGCTGCTCAGGAGGCGCCATTCGTACGCGAATTGCTTCGCCGCGGCAGGACGCTACCCGGAGTGGAAGAAATGGCCCTCGCGAATAGATGGGCCATTCCATTGAATCACGGTCGAAACCTATCCCCATTGATCCTGGAAGGACGCGAGATTGAGAGCGACCACCTCCTTTGGTAGAACGGTCGAACGTTACGCCGGATTATTTTCACTTATTGGGAATCCCGCTGCTGCGCGGCCGTTTATTCAGCGAGTGGGATAACGAAACGGGGCCAAAAGTCGCGGTGATCAACGAGGCGTTCGCGCGGACTTACTCGCCAAATGAAAATCCGCTTGGCAAACACCTCAAAATAAATCCGGCGGACCCTTCCTGGACCACGGTGGTCGGCGTGGTCGCGGATGCCCGGACAGAATCGGTGGAGGAACCGAGCGATCCGCAAATCTATCTGAGCTTGTACCAGACAGGCGCTAACGATCTGACGATATTTCTACGCGGACGGCTGGACACTGCTGCGATCCCAGATGAAGTGCGCGAACAAGTGCAATCCGTCGATCCAACGCTTCCCGTTTTCGGGGCGCAGACGCTCAACGAAACGGTATCGGCGTCTCTCTCCGAGAGGCGATTCTCGATGGAAATGGTTGGGATGTTCGCGCTGACGGCCCTGCTTCTCGCGGGGCTTGGAATTTATGGAGTGATCTCCTATGTCGTAAGCGAGCGCACCCACGAGATCGGGATTCGCCTGGCGCTAGGGGCGCAAAGGACAAATATCGTGCAACTGGTACTGCGTCAGGGCTTGGGCCTCGCGATTGCTGGCGCTGCGGTTGGGTTCCTTGGTGCGCTGATCGTGTCGCACTTGATGGCGGGCCTGCTTTACGGCGTGAGGCCGACAGATCCTCTGACGTTCGGGGGCGTTGCCATTCTTCTCATCGGCGTCGCTCTGCTTGCCTGCTATATTCCCGCGCGCTGCGCCATGCGCGTCGACCCCATGGTGGCGCTGCGCTACGAATGACCGCAAAGGGATAGTGCCGCTACGGGTCATCATCCGGAACAATGCAGAGCGCCATATTTGCGGCACGAGGTGTTTTCCAATTTCGATAATCACGTTATACGGGCCAGTGACCGTTCTCAAAAACTCACAAGGAGAATGAGCCCATGAAGACGAACTACAAACTGACGCTGGCCGTGCTGGCGGGCGTCTCGATCGGCGTTGCCGGCGGCAAGGCGATTCAGGCGCAGCAAGTGAAGGCGCCACCTGCGTACGTCATCGCGGAAATCGCTGTTACGGACCCCAACTCCACTAACTTGCAGAAATATGTGAAAGAGGTGCCGGAAACGCTGGCGCCTTTCAATCACCGTTATCTCGTGCGTGCCGGCAAGACCCAGGCTCTCGAGGGCGAACCGCCGAACACCATCGTGGTAATCGCGTTCGACAGCGCGGAGAAAGCGCGCGAGTGGTACGACTCGCCAGCCTATGAGGCGATCCGGCCGTACCGGCAAAGCGCAACGAAGAGCCGCCTATTTATCGCCGAAGGCATCGCGCCCGAGTAAGGGGAAAGGACAAGTGGTTTACATAATGGCCGGTTACACGACACCGGCTGTGGGATTTGGAATCGTGTTCCCTGAGACGCGCCCGCGGCAAGTCTGACACTGCTCAAGAATTTCGAGAAAACACGTGCGGCGGTGAAAGTGCCCGAAAAATCCAGCCGAATTGAGCCGGGTTCGGTTCGCAGTCGTTGATGGAACAGATATCCCGCGCTCGACCGTTGCCGACGTCGATCAGCGCCTTGCCACCGCCGCCTGCGTAACCTCCGCACGCTGAGTGACTACCGTTCGGCCCTCGCAGGGCCCAGTTATGCAAATCTCGTTTCGCGCAACTATTTATGTATGCTGTCATTCTAAGCCGTCAGGGAAGAGAGGCAATGGCGCGGATGGCGAAGGCTGCAAAGAAGAAAGAAGAGGGCGTAGGACGGCAGTATTTCCCAGGACTGAAGAACTGGAAATACGTCGCGATCAACGCTTTTTTGGTCTTCCATATTTTAGCCATCAGCTTCTGGTGCCTGCCAACAAATAGCCCATTCATCGTCGTCTGCAGAAACGCTGTGCGGCCGTATTTTCTGTGGTCTGGCCTCTTTCAATCCTGGGATATGTTCTCCCCTTCTCCGAAGACGACGAACAGCTTCATGGAAGCGATCGTTCTGTACAAGGACGGCTCGACTCTGATTTGGAGTTTTCCAAGGATGGAATTACTCAGCCTGACGGATCGATATTCGAAGGAGCGCTATCGCAAGTTCGTCGAAGATCTGCTGAACGACAAGAATTCGGCATTGTGGCCGGATGTGGCGCGGTACGTCGCGCGGCTTCCCAATATCCGCGCTCAGCAGCCGCAGAAGGTCATGCTGTTGGTCCGATGGTCCGACATCGTTTATCACGACGACGGCACATTCACGCGCTCGCCGTGGGACGAACACGTTTTCTACAGCTACGACGTCCAGACTGAGGACTTGCAGTGACGGCGAAGTCCTTCATCGAAGCATGGAACGCGTTCTTTTTTAGGGAACAGTCGCCGATTCCGATTGCATTGTTTCGTGTCGCCTACGGAGTTGTCGTTATCGCCACTATTCTGTTGCTTCGGCCGGACTGGCTGGCTTGGTATGGCCCTCATGCGTGGATCAGCTTATCGACAATGCAGGCCGTCGAGCCGGGGCCGCGGCTAAACCTGTTCGCGGTCATTCCACAAAGCGATGGCTGGGTCCAGGCGGTTTTCTGGCTTTTCCTCGCCTCGGCCGCGTGCTTAACAATCGGGCTGCTGACCCGGCTGAATAGTGTCATCGTTTTTCTTTGCTTAGCTTCCATCCAGCAGAGGAATCTATTCATCATCCATGGCGGCGACACGTTTCTGAGAGTGGCCGGTTTTTTTCTGATGTTCGCGCCTTCGGGAGCTGCCTTATCCGCGGACCGTCTCATTCGCATCTGGCGTGGGAAAGAAGGCGTCCAGATTCGGCCTCGGCGTCCCTGGGCGCAACGCATGATTCAGTTCGAGCTTTCCCTGCTTTATTTCGTGAGCTTCTGTTGGAAGGTTGAGGGAATTTCCTGGGTGCAAGGGACCGCGCTCTACTACGTATTCCATTTGGACGAGCTGCGGCGATTTCCCGTCCCTTCGTGGCTTCTGCAACCATCGGTGCTCAAGCTGGGAACATGGTTCGCTCTTGCTTTGGAGTTCGCGCTGGGAATTCTGATCTGGGTGAAGGAGCTTCGGTATCCTCTGCTGGCGATCGGAGTGCTGTTTCATCTCTCGCTCGAGTACTCGTTAAATGTCCCGATGTTCCAATGGGACGTTCTATCCGCGTACGTATTGTTTATCGACGCGGCCGATCTGGAGCGCGTCTGGAATTGGATTCGCTCGCGCGCCGGAAAATATCTCGGTGAACAAGTCACCGTGATTTATGACGGGAGTTCGGAACGACTCCTCAGAATTGCGAACGTGCTCGGCGCGATGGACATCTTCGGCCGATTGTCACTCGGCGATCTGCGAGATACGCAAACGCGGCATGGAATCACTCCGGAGAAAGCACGAAGCGAGTTGCTCGTCGCGACGGGCTCTGCTGTGCGGCACGGAATAGACGGATTGCGGGCAGTCGCCGCGGTCGTGCCGCTCCTGTGGCCGATTTGGGTTTTGCTGGTGATTCGAGGGTTCTGGGCTTCCGGAATCACGGCAAGCGAAAAGCCGCGCTAGAATTCCAGATGCGGCTGGCCGCATTGCGATTTGCAGCGTGAATGAACGGGTAGGGTCATTGTCCTCATCAGGCGTTTCCGGCCACTCGAATGGCGGGTGGGTCACGGGCACGCATCTCGCAGCCGCAACCTCAGTAAATCGTTCAAGCGGCCGATCGTACTCTAACCACAAAAATGGATTTCAAGTTTCCGATTATCCAACTAACCGGGAGTTAGCCGGCCAGCCGGGTAGCGATTTATTCGGAACGAGGGGCGACTCCTTAGCGAACCTCCATAGAATCGCCAGTTTTATGCTCTTCAATCTGGAATCGCAAAAATCGGTGAATTGCGGCGACAGCCTCCTTGTCTGCGGCGAAGATGACGACACGTCCTCCGTTAGGAGTTTCCTCAAACGAATAGTGAATATTGCTTCGCATCTGTTTCATTTCCAGCATTCCCGGCGGAACCGTGTCGTGAACAAACATAGGAATGTCGAAATCGCCATCTTGAAACGCGCGCGCGATGTGCCCCAAGTGCATCCGGATGTTGCTCCGATTCGCAACATCCACAGGATCATTCACCTCCACTTGGATTACACCGCCGCTGGAGTTCAAAACGAAATGGTGTGTGGTAGCAGTCTGAGAAAAGCCCATGCCCTTTTCGCCGCGCTCATTCATCTGCGCATGGGGGTCGCGCATCGGACAAATCGCTTGCGAGCCCTGCTCCTCAATTTTCTGCTCGCTTGAAGACTGCTGAGCTGGCGCATGGTTGATGCAAACGACCGAACAAACTGCGACCGCGAGAATCATTCTCATAGTTGCTTCTCCCGTCTTTGATTGCCTTGAGCCAGGACACCAAGAGGGGATCTCCGGGTGCGGCTCTGCGAGTGAGTTGCAGCAAACGCGTCCAACAATCGAGCTTGCTTGCCGCGAGGAGTCTTGGCGAGCAGGCGATCCCATTCCGCGAGCGTGGCGCGCAGCTCGCGCCGCCAGGACTGCAGATCGCGAAGCCGGGTTTCAAGCGCCACTAGCTTCCCGGCGGCGAGATCACGGACCCGATGGCAGGGTGCGCCTCCGCATTCACGTTCGCGGAAAATGCTCGCCAGCTCACCCACCGAAAAACCGATGGAGAGCGCGCCTCGAATCAACTGCACGCGAACGAGCGCTGCTCGCGGAAATAACCGGTAGCCGGATGTCGAGCGAGGCGCAACGGCCAGAAGGCCGCGGCGCTCGTAATAGCGCACCGTGTCTGCGCTGACGCCTGCCAGGCGTGCCAATTCTCCGGAATACATTGGCCGATTTGTAGAAGCCATGGATCTCACCGGTCCAGCCTAAGGGTTGGAACTAATTCTAGGGTCAAGCAATTCTTGCTCGCTTCCATTTTGTGTCAAGTACCCGATAAACGCGGTGGTCTCAATGGGTCGACGCAACACTCAGGTCGAACCCAGTTTGCATTGAAAACAAAGGCTAAACCGCTCGCTAGGGTTAGATCAGCCGGAACACTACCCTGGCTGGGTTTTGACCGAGTAGAGCCAAACAGATCGCTTCTCCCGGGGAAGCATCGTCGAATCAACGCATTGGATGGTGTTGCATCGACCGGTTGAGCTGGCACGCATAATCGGAAACCGACCCCGCACCGCTCACTCCGCGCGCTTCCGCGCGAACGCAAGCTTCTTCTCAGCGTCGCGCGTTCTTCCCGCTCACCTTCCCCCCGCCACTTCCGCCCAATCCTTGTCAACTTCCCACCACCTGGCCTCCAGCGCAAACTTCAATATGTTTCCCCGCCGCAGCTTCATGCACAACCTCGTCAGCGTCAGTTGCTCGCGTTGGTCGAGCGCCCGCATATACGCTTTCACCAGCTTCACGTGCTTGGCATGAATGCTCTTGAACCTCGCTCTTCCCTCCTCCGTCAGCGCGATCAGGATAACCGCCCGGCCTCGCGGTTCCGTCCCGCCGGGCCGCGCGCCAATCTCGATCGCGTCCCTGTGCGCATACGAGGAAGGAAGCCTCCGCCGCCTCCGCCGCACCCAGCCCGATGCCCGCAACCGTTTGAGCACCTTCGCGACGTTCGCCTTCTCGCAACGAAGCCGTCGGCTCATCTCCTCGAGATACCGCGGCCCGCGCCGCCGCATGTCGAGCACTCGAAACTCCTGCATCGTCAAGTCGAAGTTTCGCAGTTGCGAGGTCAACTCCTCCTGCATCCAACCCGCCGTGTCTCTGAGCTCGCCGTAAGCGCTGTACGCACGCCTCGTCCTCCCCCGCACGCCCACGCGTCCCAAGGTGTGCAAGTTTGAACAGATATGCCGCCGCCCATTATGGTTTTATCGGTGAGTGGGGCTTCAAAAACAGAAACTCAAGTAGCGTGTGGGTCTGTTGCGAGCCGAAACGAAAATTCCAATTTGGAATAGCTATTCAGAATATTGAAGACGATTCGGAGCCCCAAGAAGCCCCGGATCGCCCGAGGAGGAGTCGAATGGAAGGTTCATTGATGCGCTCACGCCCGCGCACGGAGGAAGATTGCCCCGTCGCGGTTCGCAACGGAGATTGCCTCGATCGCTTTTCGCGCGGCCTGGGAAATTTGAGCACCGGAGGCCTCTTCGCGCGCGTGAAGGAACTGCCCGTCGGTTCGCACGTCACCGTGCAAGTGGGCGGCGCGCATCCCTTCGAGGCCGAAGGCATCGTGCGGTACGCTCTGGCTTCGAGTGGAATCGGCATCGAGTTCACTTCGTTCCAGCGCAGCAGCACGAGTCTGATGTACGACCACATCGCGGACTTGACCCTGCGCGGGCTTCCCGCGGCTTAGATCCGGCGGCGCGTCCCATGGGCCGCCCGCCCTCTGCTGCGTGATCAAACGGCAGGATGGTTTGAGTACTTGGACTGTATGCGTTCCAGATAGTGAATAACGTGGGGGCAGGCAGACAACGGCCCTTACGAAAATGAGGATAATATATGAACAGCTTCAAATGTCTTGCACTCGCTGCCGTTGCTGGAATTTTCTTCATGGTGGCCCCTCCCAAAACAGAGGCCCAAATCAGCGTCAACATTGGAGTCGCCCCTGAATGCCCTTACGGCTACTATGACTACGCTCCTTATGCTTGTACTCCCTACGGCTACTACGGCGCGGAATGGTTTTCGGGTGGTGTCTTCATTGGCGCTGGCCCGTGGTTTCATGGCCCTGACAACTTCAACGGCCACGTAAATAACCGTTACGATCCTCAGCGCGGCTACAAAGGCCCAAGGCCAAACGTTGGCGATAAACCTGAGCCGTCAAAGCGTGTCGATAAGATTTCGCACTTCAAAGGAAATGAAGTGCGTGATGGGCGCGGCCACGTGACCTCGGGCAAGAAGTAAGAACAGCCGATGCGAATGATCCAATAACTGGTGGAAATCTGTTCCGGGTGGCTTGGCGGCCACCCGGAAATTATCCTCGGACTCGACTTCCCGGCGTTCAAATGGACGTATAGTCGGGTCATCGGGCGAATCACATCCACTTCTCCGCTAACCGCTGCCAGCTCAACCTGTCGACGCAACACCATCTAATGCGTTGATTCGACAATCCTTCCCCGGGAGAAGCGATCTGTTTGGCTCTACTCGGTCAAAACCTAGCCAGCGTAGTGCTCCGGCTGATCTAACCCTAGCGAGCGATTTAGCCTTTGTTTTCAATGCAAACTGGGTTCGACCTGAGTGTTGCGTCGACCCATTGAGACCACCGGGATTACCAGAGATGTCCGGTTTGCGCGTTTCTCGTCCATTTCCCTAAACTACGCGGCCGTAGCGGGCTCTGGCGGAGGTCGTTGCACAAGGCCTTTACGCTCGCCGAGAAACCCTCTGTCTCAATCTGGTGTCTAAAATGGTCATGTTACCAACACCTTTTGCAGAGATTGAACGGGGGACTGTTATCATCTGGCACTAGGAGGCGCCCAGATGGTGGCGCGTATTTTCTCGGTTCTATTACTTGTCCTTTTCTGCTCGCGCATCAGTGCAGCGTGCACCTGTGCATCCCCCGGCCCAAAGGCATGTCCAGGCCTAGGCCCGACGGAAGTTATCTTCGTTGGCACCTTGATTGATATCGAAAACCCTGCGCCGGATGATGGTGGGCTCGGGGGACCCGGCCTATCGCGGTATCACTTCACAATCGATGAAAACATCGCCGGAGCACAAGGCTCGGAAATCGACATCTTTTCAGGACGGGGCGGGGCTGATTGCAGTTACCACTTCAAACAAGGGCAGCAATATCTCGTTTTTCCTTACAGGGGTGACGATTCTCGACTTTTCGCGACAATTTGCAGCCCTACTCGCCCAATCGATCAAGCTCAAGCAATTCTTCCTCAGTTGCGCGCGATGCGGGACCATCAACGCGTCGCATCCGTTTACGGGATCCTCAGAAGTTCGCAGCAGCCTTACGAATATGTGTGGGACGACAGACTCGACAGGATTCTTCCAAACACTCGTCTCGAATTGCGGTCGGAAGATAAGACGTTCGTGGCCGTAACGGATTCAAATGGAGCTTATGCCTTTTATGGTGTGCCGGAAGGTGAATACCACTTTGCCGGCGAGTTACCCGAGAACCTTGAATTCGCCCAAGTGATACTGGGTGGGCCGCTCCCGCCCCTCAAGCTTCCTACGCATGCCTGTTTCGAATCCGATCTAACGGCCCTGCCCAGCGGGCGGATTCGAGGACGCGTTCTGGGACCCGATGGCAAGCCACTTGTTTTCGCAGCCGTCGATCTCTTCCGCCGCGAAAAATACACCGCGGAAATTCCCAATGGCGGATGGTATGAGGCACAAGACCGGGACAAAGGGTACTTCGAGTTCCAGAACGTTAGCCCCGGAGACTATGTGCTCATCTACAACAGCGCGGGGCGGATCGATGAGGATGAACCTTATCAGCGCACCTTCTATCCCGGTGTCGCAGATTTAAAGAGCGCGAAGGTCATCCACCTGGAAGGTGGGCAGAAGTTCGATGACGCTGACATAAGGGTATCGGATGGCCGACCAACACGTGAAATCATAGTTAGACTTGTCGCCGAAACGGGCGAGCTCCCCGATATCAACTATGTAGAAGGGAAGGGCTCCGACGGTCAGACCACTTCCGAAGAAGCGGTATCCCCCGGTGCTTACACGATTTCGATCTTCAAGGACGTGCGGTACGAATTCCACGGCCAAGGGTATTGTTCGGCTACAAACAAGGAAACGGCGACGGAATCTATTCAAGTCGATGGCTCCGACGAAAGGGCAACCGAGTTGACACTGGTGTTCCTTGGAGCGGGTTGCCCGCGCAACCCTTCTGACGATTCCAAATGACGGCGGTGTCTATTCTCTCGACGGACCGTGCGAACTCGCGTAAGACGTTGTCTTGGACTGGCATTCGTGTTTGTATTCGGCGTGGTTGCTCTGTTTTCCCCGCCAAGTGGACGATAAGTTCTATAAAAGGAGTCAAGAAAAGACAGCTTTCCCATGACCGGATTTTTTCTTGCCGTCCAGTCCACCCCGTTGAGCAGGATTGTTCTGGCCTTCCGTTCCGTGATCTCGGGACGCTGCTTCATTCAGGCAGCGTTTTTGGTCTTCTCCGCCAGCGTTTTTCATCACTTTGACGCGACGAAGCCGGTCGGTTCGGAGACTCACAAGCAGCACGGTTGTCAGGTGCCAACCATGGTTCTATTGGGGACTCGTGGCCCATAGCTTTTTCGGGTTGTCCGAGGGGGACTAGGGTCGCGTGAGAGACTCAGCGTGCCCGAGGCACGCAGAGCCTAACTAATCAGCTGAGACTCGCCCTCGAACCCGAATGTCTCCAGAATCCGACTGACCACCGCCGGAAGAAATTCCAGGATGGAACGGATTGGCTCGAGACACTCAAGCTGTTTGTGGTTTCAGATGTTGGGCGTCGAAGCGCACTCCTTTCTTCCAGACGAGCAAGGTAATGGCGGCCATCTTGCGCGCCAAAGTCAGACGCGCCATTTCCGGCCGCATTCCCTTGGCCACCAGCGCATCGTAAAACTCTTTGAACGGGCCAGCCTTCGCAGCGGCCACGGTGGCGGCACTTTTGAATACGTTCTTCAATTCGTGATTGTGATTGCGATTCAGCCCGCGAATCGAGGCCGGTTTCTTGGCGCGCTGCAGCTCTCCCTGGACGAAGCGCTGCTCGGCACTGCTGTGCGTCTCGATGCCAAATCCGCTGTAGGTCCAGAGCTGCCGCTTGGTGCGGAAGCGATGCGGTGTTTGAATCAAAGCGATCAGCAGAGCCGCACGGATCGGGCCGATGAACGGAATCTCGCGTAGCAATTTCCAGGCGTCGTGCTTCTGCGCTTCCGCGAGCAACTCGCGCCGCACTTCCTGGCGCAGCACTCGCAACGCAGCGAACTGCTGGTAGTAGAACTCCGCCCGGCGGCGCACGCCGGCTTCGCTGATTTTCGCCAACCATTCGGCACGATCGCGTTCTGCGTAAACCTGTTTTCCCCTGCAGGGAATCCCCCAACTGCGATAGATCGCCTTCACGCGAGTCATCACCCGGATCAGATCCGTGCTGATGGTCAGATAACTCCGCGCCAGCTCGCGCAGCGTCCGCACGCCGTGCTCTCCGTGATACACCGAGCGGACCATGTTCGAGCGCAACAACTCGGCCAACTTCCGCGCATCGATGCGGTCGCTCTTGCTGCCTTCTTTGAGCAAAGCATTGCGGCGCGGATTACACACCACCAGCTCGGTGACGTGCGGCTTGATCAAGTCATACAACCAGGCGGCCCAGGTGCCTTCTTCCAACGTCACATGCAAACTTCCGCGCAGGCCTTTGAGAAAATCCAGAATGGTGCAGGCCTTGGTTTCGATCGTGCACTCCATCACCAGCTTGCCCGAGGAATTTAGAACCGCGACGGAGATCGCTTCCTTGTGCACATCCATCCCGATATACTTCACGCTATCCATAGAGGGCGCTCCTTTCTGAGGTAGGTTCGAGCCGACACTCAAAACCTACTCCAATTGGGGCGCCCTTTTATATTGCGTCGCGTAATCGGAAACTGACCCAGCACCGGTCACTCCGCGCGCTTCCGCGCGAACGCAAGCGCCTTCTCAGCTTCGCGCGGTTTTCCCGTTCACCTCTCACCCGCCACTTCCGCCCAATTCTTGTCAACTTCCCACCACCTGGCCTCCAGCGCAAACTTCAATATGTTTCCCCGCCGCAGCTTCATGCACAACCTCGTCAGCGTCAGTTGCTCGCGTTGGTCGAGCGCGCGCATATAAGCTTTCACCAGCTTCACGTGCTTCGGATGAATGCTCTTGAACCGCGCTCTTCCCTCCTCCGTCAACGCGATCAGGATGACCGCCCGGCCTCGCGGCTCCGTTCCGCCGGGCCGCGCGCCGATCTCGATCGCGTCCCTGTGCGCGTACGAGGGAGGAAGCCTTCGCCGCCTCCGCCTCACCCAGCCCGATGCCCGCAGCCGTTTGAGCACCTTCGCGACGTTCGCCTTCTCGCAACGAAGCCTTCGGCTCATCTCCTCGAGATACCGCGGCCCGCGCCGCAGTATGTCGAGCACTCGAAACTCCTGCATCGTCAAGTCGAAGTTTCGCAGTTGCGAGGTCAACTCCTCCTGCATCCAACCCGCCGTGTCTCTGAGCTCGCCGTAAGCGCTGTACGCACGCCTCGTCCTCCCGCGCACGTCCACTCGCTCTTCCGGAATTCCCTCTTTGTAACTCTCCGTCTCCAATTTCATCGCTGTCCCTCCCGAATTCCCCGTCCTCCTGCAGCTCGCATCCCTCCCGGCCCGCCCGGAATGACCTAAGGGCTTTCTCGCCCTCGCGTTTTCTCAATTTTCAGGTTTGGTTGCGACTCGGACGCCCGGACGGGCTTATTTAAGGTGTTCCAGGACTACCATTTTACAGCGTTATTTTTGAGGTTTCCAATCCATACGTGCTGTGGACACGACAATCCACGCGCGATGGTCGAGCGGAAGTGAAACCGGTGGATCTTTTGGGGGCCGAAGCTTCAGCTCCGGCTACGCGATGCGCTTCACCACGAACGCGGGCACTTGCCCGCCGCCCGACGTCACGTTGGCGAGTCCCGTCGAGCTCAAACGAGTAAGGAATCCCGCGAGCCGTCCGCGGAAAAGATACGGCGCGAAATCCACGAGCATGTCCTTCATCGTGACCGCACCGCTCGCTTCCACATACGGAAAAACTTCGCGGCGCACGGCGATCTTTTCCTGCACCACCCACGTTCCGTATCCCGCCCCGAGCGCGCTTTCAATCGCCGCATCCCACGCCGCCGCATCCACTTCCCATCCGAGCAGCACTCCCGCGCCGCCGTATTCATCGTTCGGCTTCAATACGAAATTCTCGCGATGTTCGCGAACGTACTTCAACAAATCGATCGATTCGCCCGCGCGCGTCGTCCTCACATCGCCCACCAGCCGCGTCCACGGAATATGCCTCCGGATCAGCTCCGTCTCTTCGGCGTTGAAAAGCTCGCGATTCCGTTCATCCGTAAGCACCGCGAAGAACGCCTTCTTATGCGGAATCTTGCATTGCAACGTGTTCGCCACGCAGACCGCTCGCGCTTCATACGCGCGCACCAGCGCATCGCATTCCGCCGGCCGCGCGATGATGTCGTTGATCAGCACGCGCCGGTAGACGAGATCGATCGTGCGTCCTTGCGCCGTCAGCCGCCCGCCATCAAATGCGAGCTCCCGCGGATCGCAGACCAGCGTCGGCATGCCCAGTTGCTCGAATCGCGCCTGCAATATTTCGAATTCGCTCCACGTCGGAACGCCGCGCCAGTCCACGATCGCGATTTGCGGAGGACGCTCCGTTCCGCCCCAATCGCGGTAACTTGCGTTCAGCGCATCCAAAATCGCCGCCATCAGCCCATACGTGCGCGTATGAAAGCTTTCCCGAAAGCGCGCCATCACCGGCAGATCGCTGAACACTTCTCCGAGCGCTTCGGAATAGCCGAGCCCCGCGGGAGATTCTGCGTTGTATTCCGCGAATTGCAGCGAGTCGGGAAGAAGAAATGCGTCGAGGCGCGAGGCAGTGCTCGCCGTCGGGTACCCCGGATCGATTCGTGCCAGCCGCTCCTCTTCGGGCCGCAAACCAAGCTGGCCGAGCAGTTCGCTCGACCCGAGCGCCGCGCGCACCACGCGCTCGCCGAGCCCGGCAATGGTTTCCGCCACGGCGCGCACCCGCGCTTCATCGCGCTCATCCAGAAAAAACGGCCGCAGAAACGGGCAGTGGATTCGCTCGCCGAACACGAGCTTTCGCCCGCGCATCTTCGCCGCGAGTTCCGCGCCATACGCGGGCTGCAATTCCACATCGGCCCGCAGCAACGAGTGCCACACTTCGGCGGCCGATGCTGATCCCGATCGCGTGCGGGATGGCGAATTCGCGCCCAGCGGCGACGCGCTCGGCGCCGTCATGCCGTTTTCGCTCCTGCGTGCGCCGCGCCCGGCCCGCCGATAAATCCGGACGCCTCGCCGATTCCGAGCATCTGCTCCCATCGCGGCCAGGGACCGGACGCCGAGCCGTGCATCGCTCGATCCACCACCAGCTTGGCCATCCGCGCCACCACTTCATTGAAATAAAATTCCGTGATGCGGTCGCGCTCGAAATCCGGCGCGGGATTCAGGAAATCGATCGCATACGGCACGCCGTTTTCCACCGCGAATTCGATCGTGTTCATCTCGTATCCGAGCGCCTGGTTGATCGTCTGCGCGTCCCGCACCACCCGCTCTCCCAGCTGCGCCGAAAGGTAATCGTGAACCACCAGATAGCGCCGCTCCTTCGGATCGTACGCCACCGGCATTATGTCCGCCTTCCCGAACGTGAAGCAGCGGACGTACTGATCGAAATTGATGAATTGCTGCAGCGTCATGCAATACGGCGAAGTCCCGTCGTACGCTGCGATCAATTCCTCGCGGTTGTTGACTTTGTAAACGTGCTTCCAGCCGCCACCCGAAAACGGCTTGAGAATTGCGGGCCGCCCGACGAAATCGAGCAGAGCGTCCCAGTCAATTGGAAATCCAAGATTGCGAAGCGACTCGGAATTAATATCGACGTCGGCGGGATAGCCTTTTTGCGGGAGCAAAACGGTTTTCGGAATGGCCACGCCAAGTTTACTCATAAGGCAATAATTAAAGAATTTATCGTCGGCGGTCCACCAGAACGGATTGTTGATGACGTAAGTTCCCTGCAGGACCGCGTACTTCAAAAAGCCGCGGTAATAATCCACTTCATGCGAAATGCGGTCGACGATGACGCGATATTCCGCCGGCTCGCCCATTCGCGTTCCCGTGAGTTTCACAAATTCCGCGGTGATTCCTTCGGTCTTGCCGATTCGATTCACGCGATCGAGAAACGCGATAGGAAAACTGAATTCGCGTCCACATAGAAGTCCGATCTTCATTGTCGCCACATTTCACCCCACTCTTAGAGCGCTTGCTGGTCGAACAAATTTCCGCTAATCCGCGCGCGCCGCAGAAGAAACCGGCCGATGATCGATTCCCTCGCGCGTCTCGCGGACAAGATGTTTCACGACGGCCTGCAGGTCGCCGGACTCCTTGTAGATTTTCAATTGCCGCTCGGCGCTGGTGCCGTCACGCAAAATGCGATGAACGCCCTCGACGGCTTCGCGGCTTCCGAGCTCGTCGACGACATCATCGACAAATTCCAAAAGTTCGAGGGCGAGATCGCGCATGGGAACTTCGATGCGCTTGCCAAAATCAATCAGCTTGCCGTCCAGGCCCCAGCGCACGGCGCGCCATTTGTTTTCTTCGATCAGCGCACGCGGATACGAACGGAACCCAAGATTTTTCGTGTACAGCTTATACAATTTCACGACGATGGCCTGCGTGAGCGCCGCGAGCGTGATGGAATCTTCGGCGCGCGTCGGGACATCGCAAATGCGGAATTCCAGCGTGCCAAACATCGGATGCGGGCGGACGTCCCACCAGATTTTTTTGGCATCGTCGATGCAGTGAAGCTCGACAAGCAATTTGATGAACTCGTCGTAATCGCTCCACGACGCGAAATAATCCGGGACGCCCGTGCGCGGAAAGCGGCGGAAAATGGTGGTGCGATAGGAACGCAGGCCGGTATCGCGGCCCATCCAGAACGGAGAACTGGTGGAAAGCGCGAGAAGGTGCGGGAGGAAATAGCGCACCTGATTCATCATGGCGATGGTCGAAGTGCGATCGGGCATGGCCACGTGAACGTGAATGCCGAAAATCAGGAGGGAGCGCGCGAGTTGCTGCAGCTCTTCGACAATATTGTTATAGCGCTCTCCGGGAGTGATCACCTGATCGATCCAGCTCGAAAACGGATGGGTTCCCGCGGCGGCGACGTGAAGCCCCACGCGGTCGGCCGCGCGAACCAGCTCGCCGCGCATGCGGTAAATCTCGGGCCGCAATTCGTCGACGTTGTTGCAGATGTTGGTCCCCATCTCGACGATGGATTGGTGCAGCTCGGGCTTGATTTGCTCGCCAACTTCGGGAGAAGACGCGGCGATCAGCTGGCTCACATGCGAGCGCAGTTCGCCCGACGTGGGATCGATAATCTGAAATTCTTCTTCGACGCCGATCGTGAAACGATGAGCCATGGAGAGCCGCCCTCCGGCCATCGGAGCCTGGGGACACGGAAACTTGCCTATGATACTGCGCTCGGCGGGAAATTACACGCCGGCGACGGTCTAGGTGCGGTCCTAATTTCAGATTGCTGGAGCTACGTATATGAGTAAGTCGCCATGTCCTGCCTGAGCTGGAAATGGAGAAAGTTTTCTGCCGCTAGGATAACGGAGCGAGCAACTGAAGAAGCGAAGCAAGCGCTGCACGCCGGAAGAAAAGGTCGCCATGCTGAGGCGGCATTTGTTGGAAGGAGTGTCCGTCTCGGATCTGTGTGACGAGATGGGGCGCCAGCCGACGGTGTTCTATCGCCGGGAGAAGGAGCTCTTCGAGAACGGAGCCGCGGCGTTCCAGCAGAGAGGACGTTGCAATCATTGAAACGGATTACTTCCGGTTGGCTGATGATTCGCCGGAAGACCTAACTGTGGCTTCCCATATCCCCGTTTTTATATAGTTTCCGGGTTGCCGACGATAGATGCTCGATCAACAACACTTCGGCTTGGTGGCTGCTAGTTTGCGGGCCCGGCAAACAAGAGCAGATTCCCGTCCGGATCTTTGACGATGAAATTCTTGGCGCCCCAAGGCTGCTTTTTCAGTGTCTGGCGAAAGGTAACCCCAGCGGACTGAAATTCAAGAAACAATGGCTTGATCTCGTCCGCTGTAGCGACGGTCATAGATACGGACAGCAGTTCCTCACGATCGCGGACCGTCGACTCGATTACGGGCCCCTCGACGCACCTAAGGTTGAGTCGCGCTGCGTCGCGACCCATCTGTGCGTAGTAGGGAGGGTCGCCGGAAATGAATACGAGCGAAAAGCCTAACTTCTCATGGAAGAATTCGCATGCTCTCTTGATATCGGTGACGAACAGTTGCGGCTCTGCACAGATGATCGTCGCTTTGGATGGCGACAATTTCACTCTGCGCGACGTGGCAGAAAGTCCAGCTTTCAGGGCCTGCCAACTATCGAAGCCGTGCTGTCTTGCGACCATTTCTTGCGCATCGCTGAGCTTAAAGTTCGCCGCAAGAATCTCCGAATCGGGCATATTCAAGAAACGAGGCATAAGCCCGCGGATTTGTGCGGCGACGGGATAGTGCCGTTCACGATGCCAACGCATTATGAGCTTGGCTTGCTTTTTGAGGTTCTCTAGATTGGGCATGTAGGCCTCCACGATGGGATCGTAGGTGGGCATTGCCCTTCGGCGACGCGCCGATGCACCCTACATGCGCCGATGGCAATATCTGCTGCCCTATCAGTAACTGTCAACTAAGAACGACGACACACTACACGTTGGTCAGCAGTACTTACAGATTTTTGTCGTATCACGGGCTAACCGGAGGTTATTGCGGGTCAGAATTCCGGTTGGGGGAAACGTGGCCCCGCTACCCGGCGTTGGCCATTGATCTCCTCGAACTCCGTTTCTGGGGAGCTTCCGAGTCGACCATCCGGGATTTGATCGGTTCGATCAACGCAAGCGCGTTTATCGGTACTAATCCGATAGGCGAGCTGATAGCTTCCGGGTTGCCCGTCATCCGCCCAGAATTCGAAACCAGCCAGGCGGGGTCGTCAGCGTTAGGGGCCTGATAGCGTCAACAATGAATCCAACCGAGTCGCCACATCTGGTGCCGGTGCGCTCTAAAGCAAGGGGAAACGCTCGGACATTATTGCTTCATCACTTCGTGACATTCCGTTCGGACAGCCGCCATTTTCTCTGGCGCTGGCATGGTGAATGTTTCGCCCGGTCGTGAGGACATGGCTCGCAGGCATTGCTCAAATGCAGGCTTGTTGAAGAAAAACAGAATCACGGCAGGCTCACTGGAAACGTTCGCCACCCCGATCCAGTTTCCGTGCGGGATGAAAACTGTCGCTCCCGTTCCTGCGTCGTATTCACGTCCAGCCAACGTGACGCGCACCGCACCCTTGTGGACAAATATGACTTCATCTTCGTGCAGATGCTTGTGGGTCGGAATTTTATTTCCCGGTGGCATCTCCTCTGTCCCGACGACCAGTGCGTCCGAGCCGGTACTGAGGGGATCAACCTTGAAAATGAGCGGCTTGTCCCCAAGCAGCATCCAACGGTCACCTTCGTCAGCCTGAAAGACTGTCGGCGTCGGTTGCTTTGGCACTGCCCTCGAATCTGTGGTCGGTGCGTGGGCCTTAGTGGCACTTGGTGCAGGCGCAGGGTTGGTCTGAGCAGATAACGGGACGGCCGCCAGAAGCAGCAACGACGCAAGATGAACGTGAATCGGCATACGCCCTCCGTTTTCCGAATCGACTTACGATCGAAACGTATACCGCTGTAATGATCGCACGGTCAACTGTCGAAACATCGTCATAGCACTCACAACCCCGGGATCGCCTCGTCACCGGGCAACTGGTCGGCTACCCGGAAGTAATCCAGTTTGGGATATGCGGATCGGTACCCACAAGTCGGCTTGTAGGAAGTGATCTCCGCGCCTGCCGCCAATTCTGGAAGGATTACGGGCTATTCGGAAGTTATTCTGGGCCAGAAGTCCGGTTGTGGGAAGTTCAAGGTTGTGCTGGGAGCTTGCCGCCGATCATGGCCGAGGGCATAGCCTAGTGCGCTCATCGAGGGGATAAATAGCGGTGCCGGAATCTGTTTCTTGCGCCGCTTCCAAATTCTCTTCGGATCGGTAGACCCTGATGAATTGAGAATCCGCGGTCCGAAAGACGGAATACTCGCGAACGGGAAACGCCACCTCTCCATTTCAGGCTGAACCAACACACCCTCGCGGTCGAGTGACCCAATACCTCTAGTATCCGGTGTGACAGAGAATGGGAGCGGTTCAAAAGGATTAAACGTCGTATAATCTCGCGCGCGCAACTGGGGAGCAGAACATACGAACGTACAAGAACAAATCAAGAAGTATATTACCAGCCAACCGGAGCCAAAACGCAGTGACATGCGAGAGTTGCATCGGCTCACACTTCAAGTGTCACCAGAAGGCAAATTATGGTTCTTGGATGGTAAAGACAGCAAAAATCATACTGTTTCCAACCCTACGATTGGATATGGATTTCACACAATAAAATATGCCAATGGAAAAAGTAGAGAGTTTTTTCAAATTGGTGTGAGCGGAAACAAAACCGGAATCTCTGTTTATATTCTTGGTCTCAAAGATAAGAAGCACTTAGCCAAAACGTATGGAAAAAAACTAGGCAAGGCGAGCGTGACCGGATATTGCATCCGGTTTAAAGCTCTAAAGGATATAAACATCGATACGCTTGAAGCGGCAATACGATATGGGCTTGGAGCTCAGAATGAAAAAGGCAAGCTGATGAAATAATTCCACTGTTAAAGGCAAGCAGATATCGATGTAAAGGCCCTCCAGTATATTAAAAAATTTTATTCGACCCCTACAGCCCTGACCCGCGCCACAAAGCCATTCTCTATAAAACGGGTCTCCCGCAATAGTCGTGCGGCTCTCTTTCAGCGCTCCTTGCCTTTCTCTGTTTGCCGTTGCCCACTGCGGAAGAATCACGGGCAATCCGGGAGTTGAGACCAATAGACATGTGGGGCTACAATGACCTTGCCCGAAAGGGCGAATTACTCACTAACAGAAAGCGCCCTCTCTCCATGTCAGGCTGAACCAATCATTGTCGTGCCTCGGCTGGAAATGGAGAGAGCGTTCTGCCGATAAGATAACGGAGCGAGCAGCGGAAGAAGTAGAGGAAGCACTGCACGCCGGAAGAAAAGGTCGACATCCTGAGGCTGCATTTGTTGGAAGGAGTGTCCGTCTCGGATCTGTGTGACGAGATGGGGCACCGGCCGACGGTGTTCTATCGCCGGCAGAAGGAGTTCCTCGAGAACGGAGCCGCGGCGTTCCAGCAGAGAGGGCGTAGCAATCATTGAAACGGATTACTTCCGGTTGGCCGACCGCCAGGAAGTTGGCCTGATCAGTGAATACGAGGGCGTTTATCGGTACTAACCCGACGGGCGAGCTGATAATTTCCGGCTTGCCCGTCATCCGTCCAGAGTCGATGCCAAGCGCGGAGATCACTTCCTACAAGCCGACTTCTCAGGACTAATCCGCAGCGTAGAACCCGGATACCTTCCGGTTAGTCGACAATTCGGGGTCCACGGCGCAGGCCGCGAATCCCACTTGGCTCGTGGGCGAGCAATACGCAAGGTTTAACGGCCAAATTTGTCGCCGAACATGGGAAGGCCGCTCTTGGACGACTCGCGCGTGGCCTCATCTTGGATCACATCCCAATGCTCGACCAGAACGCCGTCCTTGATGTGAACGATATCCGCCGCAATCCAATTCACGGGAAGGCCGAAATCCGAGAACCGTCCGTGGACGATTACGAAATCTCCTTCGGCCACGATCGTTCCTGGCTCGTACTTGAGCGTTGGCGGAAGGCTTTTGATGAGATTGAAGAGGCCCTCGCGGCCGGGCGCGATGTGAGCGCTGTGTTGGATGTAACGTGGCGACCAAAACTTCTCAGCCGCAGCGTAGTCACGCTTGTTGAAGAGCGTGTCGAAGGCTTTCAGGACAAGCTCCTTGTTCTTCTCTTCTGCTGTCTTCTTCATCGGATTCCCCTTGCGCCGAGTAGAATTCGTAACCTCTCAGAGCTTCGACCCTCCGTCGACCGGGATACTTGCTCCTGTTATCCAGCGGGCCGCGTCCGACGCCAGGAACGCGACGACGTCCGCAACATCTTCTGGCTTGCCGATCCGCTTCAATGCTTGGATTCCAAGCACGACTTCTCGTCCCGCTTCGGTCTTTGTGAAGCTCGACATGTCCGTGTCGATCACGCCTGGCGCGACTGCGTTTACACGAATGCCGCGTGGCCCGAGAATGGCAGCCCAGTTTTTGACAAGGGTTTCTATTGCTCCCTTGGTTGAGGCGTAGGCAAGAATCGAAGGCTTGTCCAAACCGGGCGTGCCAACTACGGCGTGCGCCCCGAGCGAAGAGATCACAATGATGTTTGAACCTTCACCGAGGACGGGCAAGAGTTGCTGCACCAGGAAAAATGGGCTGCGCACATTCGTTGCAAAGAGATTGTCAAAATCCTCCACCGTATAATCCTTGATGGTTGCAGCTTTGCTGATTCCGGCGTTGGAAACGAGCACATCCAATCGCTCCCCAACAATCGAGCGAACTTCCTTGGCCAGCAGGGTTGCCCCTTCCGGAGTTCCCAAGTCGGCGCTGATTGCGTTCGCGCGTCCGCCTTTGGAGCGGATATCGGCGACGAGAGATTCCGCATCCTGCGTGGAACGACCGTAGTGCACAAGGACATGCGCACCAGCGTTAGAGAGCGCGGATGCAGTGGCGCGCCCAATTCCCCGTGACGCGCCTGTCACCAGCGCGGTTTTACCTTGCAGTGAAGCCATTTTATAGACCCTCCAATTCTCATCAACTAGAGTCCTTCTGCTATTGCTTAGTGCATTCAAAATGGTAATTACGTCCTCCACCTCGTCGGTGAGCCTAAGCGGTGACAGCCTTCCCGTGATATGCAGGCGCAAAGACATCCTGCACAAAGTTTTCAAACGAAGTCGGGGTGCTGTTCTCCAGCGAACGTGGCTCCTGCGCAGCGAGGACTCCTGCGTTAATGGCCTTGAACATCTCGATGTACACCGCGGCTTTCTTCGGCGGCATGCCCATTTGCTCTAACACCTGCTGCACCTGGTCGTACGGAAACTGCTGGTAACGCAGATTCGGTTTGGCAATGCCGCGCGCAATCACTGCGGTAATTTCCTTCATCGATAGGTCGCGCTCGCCAAGCAGCTCGCGCGTTTGCTTGCCAGAAAAATCCAGGTCCAAGAGGCGCTGTGCGGCGTAGTTGCCGACGTCGCGCGTCGCGATCATGGGGAGCTTCAGGTCGGGCAGGAACGCATGTCCGAAGATTCCCATCCCCTGGATCATGCCGATCGCCGCCAGATTGTTCTCCATGAAATACGCCGGGCGCAGGTGCAGAACGTTCAAACCGCTGATCGCGTTCAGTTTTTGCTCCGAGGAATGCAGCCCCGTGACTGGCCCGGTGCCTTCCGGGACATGCGCGCCGTAGCTGCTCAAGTGCACCGCGTAACGCAGGCTGGACTCCGTCACGGCCTTCGCGATCGCATCGCTCTCTCGCTCTTGGTCTTCCCGGGAGGTGATTGGCGGCAACATCAAGTATGCCGCGCCCGCCCCACTAAACGCTTTCGTTAGCGCAGCCGCATCGCTCAAGTCAGCCGTGAACGCTTCCGCGCCTTTACGCACGAAGCGCTGCAGTCGCCCCGCGTCGCGACCTACGACGCGCACCTTCTTGCGCCCCAATAGCAGGATGTCGGCGATGATCGAACCGGTGTTCCCGGTCGCCCCCAAGATCACATACGTGGCACCCGTTACGACAGCCCCCTGGTCTCTAAGACTGTTCATATTCGTTTCTCCTTTCCTTAGGCACGCGTTTGGCGCTCAAAGCAACGGCTGCTGATATGTGCGAATAATAAGCACATATAGAGGCAAAACAATTCACCGTTTCCCTCGACGGATTTTGCCTACTACATCGGCGAGGGTTATTCGATCGAGAGTATTCTCGAAGCTGTTCTGCGCTTTTCTTAGGACCGACGACATACACCCCTTAATGTTGCGGCTAATCGGGCATCTCTTCTCTACAGGATAGTTATGAATCGCGAATGTCGGTGGTGCCGCGCTGGCCCGATAAATGTCCAAAAGCGTTATTTGTTCAGGGGAACGCGTAAGAGTGCTCGCGCCGTTCTTACCGCGCGTTGTGACGATCAGGCCAGCCTTGGAGAGTTTCGAGAGCGATTTCCTCACGAACGTGGGGTCTGCATTCACGCTTTCAGCGAGAGTTGCCGAAGGGATTTCCCTGCCGCGAAAAAAACCAAGAGCCGCCATGATATGCGCTGCAACCGTGAACTGAACGCTCGTCGCGGACATCCAATCTCCTCCCGAGATATGCGATGTTTAACCGCACAATTTGGATACAAGTTTTTTTGAAAAATGCGAACTACGTTCCCGCTAACGCCAATTTCTCCGGCTTTCGCCACCGCTTTATCCACCATTTTCTGCGCTAGCTCATAAGAGATGCTGTGTTTCTTCACCACGTTCGCCATTGGACACCTTCCTCTAGTTGATTTGTACTGCGTGTAGATCATCCCCCGACTTCGCGAAATCGAGGCGGCCCCGGAATTAGTCCGCGATCATCCCGCCATCCACTGGGATGAAGGCGCCAGTCATGTACGAAGCATTTTCCGAAGCGACAAAGGCGATCACATGAGCGATCTCCTCTGGTGCTGCGAGACGTTTGATTGGCACAGTCGAGAGAAGCGCAGCTTTGTTCTCATCTGTGCTGGTGAAGCGCGTGAGCATGCCCGTATCCGTAGTGCCTGGAGCGACGACGTTTACTCGAATTCCAGTCCCCGCGACTTCCAGCGCGGCGGATTTTGTCAGCCCCACCACCGCATGTTTGCTGGCCACATAAACGGATGCTCCGGCAGCGCCGACGCTTCCATAAGACGACGAGACATTGACGATGCTCCCGCTTCGCTGGGGGAGCATGATGCGCAGTTCGTGCTTCATGCTCAGCAGCGTGCCGAGCACGTTGGTGTCGAAGGTCGCGGCGAAGCTTTCGGCGGTCTGTTCTGTAACAGGGCCAGGCACTCCTTCCGTCCCAGCGTTATTGACTGCAATATCCAGGCGCCCAAAACGCTTGACCGTTTGATCCACAAGGTTGCGCACGTCCTCATCCTTGCGGACATCTGTACGGACAAATATGGCTTCCGCTCCGAGTCCTTGTAACTCGGTGACTAACTCTTGTCCTTGTTTGTCTCGACGCCCAGACACAACAACGTGTGCCCCTTCTTGCGCAAAGATTATTGCGGCAGCGCGACCGATGCCGGTCAGCGCGCCGGTAATTAAGACAACTGGTGAACTCATAGCGCTACCTCCTTGATCTGGACGCCGTGCAAGCCAGGCATGGCTAAAATCAGCCTAGGCCCCTCCGGACTACCTCAGATCGCATTGTTGGATTGCGATGCCAAGCGGTTGGAAGCATACTTTGTTGAGCTAGCATCGATGCCTCACAAGCATGGGAGAGGGAATGGAATTACGGCATCTTCGGTATTTCGTCGCGGTCGCCGAGGCGGGAAGTCTGACGGTGGCAGCAGAGCAAAGGCTGCACACGTCACAACCGTCGCTGAGCCGGCAGATTCGAGATCTTGAGCAGGAGGTAGGCGCCCAACTGCTGACGCGCGGCGCTCGCGGCATCGAACTGACACCGGCGGGCCGAGCCTTTCTTGATCAGGCCCGCTTGGTGCTGTCGCAGGTTGAAGCGGCAGCCGAATCTGCACGCCGGGTCGCTCATCCCGCCAAGCCACGCTTCTCGATGGGCTTTCTGACCGGACACGAATTGACGTGGATGCCCGAAGCCTTGCAGATCTTGCGCGACGAACTCCCTAACATCGACGTGATGATATCGAGTCAATATTCGCCTCTGCTTGCGGACGGCCTTTCGAAAGGAAAAATCGATGCGGCCTTTCTTCGACGGGAACGAGGCGCGCCAGACCTGGCGTTCCGCCTTCTCGTCAAAGAGCCCTTGATGGTGGTCTTGCCTAGCAACCACCGTCTCGCTACGCTAAAAACCATCGGTCCTCAGGATCTAGTCGGCGAGACATTCGTGACCGTGTCGCACACGGCTCCTGTGCTGCGTGGTGTGATCGACAATTATCTGAAGCGGTCCGGAATCAATATCACGCCAGCTCACGAGGCGGACCATGTCACCATGGGAATGTCCTTAATAGCGTCGACGCGCGGCGTAGGGCTGTTACCTGCTTACGCACAGAACTTTCTGCCTTCCTCCGTAACGAGTCGCCCTCTCAAGGGAAACACGCCGACGATCGAGCTGGTGCTCGGCTACAAAAAGTCGAACCAGTCTCCCGTCCTAAAGCTTTTGCTTTCGAGATTAGACGAGTTAGTCGCTCGTGCCTCGAAGAAGGCAAAGTAAGCGTTCGTATGTAGCGCGGTTAGGTCAAAAGGTGCCGCAACTCGCCTTCCGAAGTCTTGTCCGAATAGCGGGCCATCCGGAAAGCGGCGGACCATCCCATTAGTTGAGGCCGATGGACGTGGTGAAGCTGCAATGATCTTGCCGGGCGACACGGAAGCGGGGTCTGGCGGGACGCAACGATGCCGAGGGATGGCTTGGTGGGCTCATCGAGACGATGAAAGGCAGCGCCGGAACCTGTTCCTTGCGAGGCTTCTAAATTCTCTTCGGATCGGTAGACCCTGATGCCTTGAGAATCCGCGGTCCGAAAGGCGGAATACTCGATAACGGAGAGCGCCCTCTCTCCATTTCAGGCTGAGCCAATCATTGTCGTGCCTCAGCTGGAAATGGAGAAAGCGTTCATCCGTTAAGATAATGGAGCGAGCAGCGGAAGAAGCAGAGGAAGCACTACACGCCGGAAGAAAAGGTCGACATTGCCTTGGCGATTTTGATTGAAGCCGAAGAACAGCGAGTTTTCAGCTCTCATGGAGCGCGACAAGTGGATCCAGCCGGCTCGCACGTCGCGCCGGAAGGTAGCACGCGACCATCGCGACGGTCAGGAGAACAAGCGAGGCCCCCGCGAGGCTCGCAGGGTCGCTTGCACCAACCCCATAGAGGAACTTGGACAGAGCGTGGCCAAGGAGAATCGAGAGCATCAGCCCGATGGCAACTCCGGTGATGACGAGCGTCATTCCCCGACGAAGAATCAGACGTAGCACGCTCGCCTGACCGGCACCCAACGCGATACGAATACCAATTTCACGTCGGCGTTGATTCACGGAGTAAGCCATGATTCCGTATAGCCCGATGGAAGCGAGTCCGAGCGCCAGGAATCCGAACACGCCGAGCAGGCCGACTCCCATTTTTGCACCCCAGAGGGCTTGCTCGATCACTTTGGTTCCAGTTCGAATGTCGTCGATCGGCAAGGCCGGATCGATATTTCGGATTTCACCCTGGATGGTGGTAATCAATTGTGACGGATCGTATTCGGTCCTGACGTAAAGAACCATCGATTCGGAATAATTTTGGCGAAGAGGTACGTATACGCAAGATTGTGGCGCTTCACCGAGGGTTTGGTAGTCAGCCGTCTTCACGATGCCGACGATTTGACGGAACTCCTTTTGACCAGGCAACTGGAGGCGCTTGCCGACGGCGTCCTGGTTGGGCCAGAAACGGCTGGCCATGGTGTCGTTGATGATTGCGACGGGAGCTGCGCCATCGCGATCGTCTTGGCTGAAGACGCGGCCGACGAGGAGGGGGATGCCCATCGTTGAGAAATAGTCGAGGTCGATGGTATTTACAACGCTTGAAATTGCTTCCGATTTCTTGCGCTGCTCCTGGCCTTCAATCACTACGCCAGTTTGAGAGCGGCCAAACAGCGGCAGGTTTGCGGACCATGAGACCGAGGCGACTCCGGGAACTGTTGCGAGGCGATCATGCACGTCTTTGTAGAACTGTTCTGTTCGCGTGCGGTCGTAACCCAACTGGCCGGGATAGAGCAAGAAAACTGCAAGATTCTTGGTTTCGAAACCGGGTGTGATCAGGTATTCGCGCTGAACGCTCCGCAAAAACAGTGCTGCGGTGATCAGCAAAACCAGAGAAACGGCGACCTGTCCTACCAGAAGGGTGTTCGCCAGAGTGATGCTGCGTGCACCGCGGCCAGCGGCGCGCGCTTCTTCTTTTAGGGTTTCGACGATGGGCGTGCGGGAAGAGCGCAGTGCGGGCGCGATGCCGAAAATCAGACCGGTGAGGAGCGCGACGACGAGTACAAATACGAACACGTTCGCGTTGAGATGGGGATCAACGAGATTCTGCGCAAATTCCGCTGGACGGAAAGACCAAAGCAGCTGGCATCCCTCGTAGCCAAAGAAAAATCCGAGGAGGCCGCTCAAGAGTCCGAGGAGGACGCTTTCCGTCAATAATTGGCGAACCAAACGCCATCGACTGGCGCCAAGTGCCAGGCGCACAGCGATCTCCTGGCGACGGGCGGCGGCGCGCGCCATGAGCAAGTTCGCGACATTGGAGCACGCGATGAGTAATACGAATCCTACGATGGCCATCAGCAAGACGCTACCAAACAAGAGACTCTGCCGCTGATTGGCCGCTAGAACCGCTTCGGTGAGTGGCCGCAATGTGACGGTCTGACCCTGGTTCGTGTCCGGGTACTCCTTTTCGAGTGCAACGGCGATGGTCTTTAAATCCGCCTGCGCTTGCGAGAGTGAGACGCCAGACCTGAGGCGGCCCGCACCAGTGAAGGTGAGAACGGCGCGGTCGCTCAGAGCGTTGTGCTGCTGCACAGGCAGAACCTGCTCGGCCATCATAGAAGGAACCCAAAGATCGGGGCCAAAGATGGCGTTAACGCCTTTGAATCCTTGGGGAGCTACGCCGATGATTGTGAACGCGGTGTTGTTCAGCTTGATCGTGCGGCCCAGAATGCCGGAAACGCCGCCGAAGCGGCCCTGCCACGCCGAGTAGCCAATGACAGCGACGGGGTTGGCGCCAGGGGTAGTGTCTTCTTCTGGCGAGAAGAAGCGCCCCATCCGAGGACGAATGCCAAGAGTATCGAAATAATTGCCGGTGACTACTTCCGCGAAAACACGTTGCGATTCGAGTCCGGCGGACATGGTAAGGGCCGTCGGAGACGAGTATCCGGCGAGGCTGCTAAAGGCGTGGTTCTTTTCCCGGTAATCCATGAGGTTGAGGAACGAGATTGGCCGGAGATCGACCGGCTCGGCGGTTTTCGTGGCCGATGCAGTGTTGACGGCGGCCAATTGCGAGGCGTGCTCAATGGGAAGGGGATTAAGGAGGAAAGTATTGACGATTGTGAAGACGGCCGTGTTCGCGCCAATGCCAAGCGCGAGAGTGAGGACGACAACGGCCGTGAAACCTGGAGTCTTGCGCAGCATGCGCGCTGCATAGCGAAGGTCCTGCCAGAGATCCGTGAAAAGATGACCTGACTTCAAAGCGCCATCTGGAGTGGGATCGCGGAGAGGTGTCCGCTCAGTGGCGCGCAATTCCGCGACGAGATCGCTATGGCTTAGGCTGGAGAGAGCTTCGCGATAAGCTTCTTCCGGTGTCGTTCCCTCCGCGATTATTTCTTCGTACAGATTCGCGAGATGGTCTGAGAGTTCGTCAATGATTTCCGCTTCGCGGGTGGGCGGAAGGTTCAATCCCGCCAATTGTTTTCTGATCTCTTGTCTCCACTCAGGCATGCTCCACCCCCGTGATTCGGCTGACTGCGCCGACAAATTTCCGCCAGCCTTGGCGCTGCTGCCCCAGAGTTTTTTGACCTTGTGGTGTCAGGCGGTAGTAACGCCGCCTTCTTTGATTGGGTTTTTCAACCCAGCGCCCATGAATCAAGCCGCGATTTTCGAGCCGGTAGAGCAGCGGATAGAGCGAGGCGATGTGGAAGCGCAGGCTGCCGCCAGAGCGGGTTTCGATAAGCTTCCCGATGTCGTAACCGTGGCGAGGTTGATCCTCGAGCAGGGAGAGAATCAGTAGCTCAGCGCTGCCTTTCTTCCATTCGTGGTCCACGGTCATGCCCATATATGTCACTCCCACATATCACTACGTACCAGGCTAGCGTGGAATTTCACCTGCGGCACTCTTTCTTTGACCGGAGTCAGCACTACCTATTTATGGATATGAATTCCGGGAAACGGGACAGAAGTCCCGCTTGGGGAAGTTCAAGAGGTCCGGCGATAGCTGACGACCCGAATCTAGCTAAAGAAGCTTGGGAAAAGCTGACTCGCGAGAACCTGAAACCAGACATACGAAATATCGAAGACACAATCTCCGTCGCCCTCGATGAACGCGGGCGTCAATGCGTCGAACTTCCGATGAACCTGCTATGCGGAATCTCCGTTCGAAACGAGTCAGGTTTGTTCGAGTTCAGCGGACAGCGAGTGCCATGCCCCCACAACCTTCCTCGAGCGGTGCTTCTGGCCTGTTTGGCAGTACTGGCAGTCAAATTCAGAGCGAGCGCGCCCAACCGTCAGAATAACTTCCGAGGACGCCGTGATGCGGGCACAGTCGGGCGGTAGATGGGGTAGTCCATATCTCCAGTCAGCTGACAGTGCATCCAGCCGTGAGAGAAATAGCGCTTGAAGTACCGGCGCGAGCAGTCCTAGCTCAGCCCTCCCGCCAACGGGAGCCACACTTGAAAACGTGTATCGCCAGGTTTTGAAGTGACTTGAATATTTCCCCTGTGCTTCTTCACAATTCGCTGAACGGTGTCGAGCCCGAGCCCTGTTCCTTCTCCGACTGCCTTAGTGGTGAAGAAAGGTTCGAAGATATGAGGCTGCAGTTCGGGCAAAATTCCCGGGCCGTTATCGCCGATCTCCACTACAACACAATCGTCTTCGCGATAGGTTCGCACTCGAAGCTCGCCCTTGCCGCCCATCGCGCCAATGGCATTATCGATGAGGTTGGTCCAAACCTGGTTCAGTTCGCTCCCGAATGAATTCACGAGAAGAGGAATGCGCTCATAGTCGCGCCGCACTACAACTCCGCGTTTGATCTTGTGGTTCATGATTGTGAGGGTGGTTTCCAGGCTTTTCACGATATCAACGTTTTGCACCGGCGTTTGGTCCATGAAAGTGTATTCCTTGATTGCACGAACCAAGTCAGAGATTCGCGAGGTACCGCTCTCGATTTCGTTCAACAGGCTTGCGACCTCCACCGAAGCAGCGATCCTCACGAGAGCGGCTCGGGCCGTGTCTGCATCAAGGGTTGCGAATAATGATTCGAGCGCCTCTGGCTTGACATTCTTGCGCGCCAGATCGGCCGCCAGTTGCCACAAGTCATTCTGCCCGTGACTTCGCAACAGGGAATCGATCTGGCCTTCGAGGTCGCTGATGGTCAGCGCGTCGGGCGGAACCTCGTCGCGTTGAACCAGAGACATTTCGAGCTTTTCAATTTCTGATTTCTGGGCAGGCGTGAGATCGCGCCTTCCCAACTCGTGACTTGCATCCTTGATTCGTCTTAGGGCGTCGCGCAACTGGCTTGTGGCGCGTTTCGCGGCGGAAGCCGGATTGTTGAGTTCATGCGCGAGTCCTGCCGAAAGTTTTCCCAAAGAAGCCAGCCGATCACGTTGTTGTTCGATGCGGGTGGTTTCACGAATTCTGTCAGCCATAAGGCCGACGAGGCGATGGGTCAGCTCCGGCATCTTCTGAATGAGATCTGGAAACAGCGTGGCAGGGAAACGAAGAACGTGGGCATCCGTGATTGCGCGCAGGCCTACTGTAAACTGCTTCATTCGCGAAAACGGCAGCACACCCGTCACGGCGCCTGCCTTGATCGGAATCACAACCGTCTCGCCACCGAGTTCGCCCCGCGCCTGCAGTTGTCCGTCGAGGACGACAAACATTGCGTCCGCGGGATCACCGGGACGGAATGGTGTATCACCCACCTTCAGACGCGTTTCTTCCGACTGGCCGATAAACCAGGCAATCTGATCCTCGGGCAGATCGGCGAATGCCGGCACGCGAAGCAATTCCGATTTTTCGATCATTTATACCTTGCTCAAATATTGATGGATGAACTGCACGGCCACCGACCCTTCGCCGACTCCGGAAGCGACCCGCTTTACCGATCCATGCCGCACATCGCCGATTGCGAAAATACCGGGAATGTTCGTTTCCAGCAGGAAGGGGTCTCTTTCGAGCGCCCATCCCTTAAGGTGCTGCCCCTCTCTTATGAGGTCAGGGCCCGTCAGGACGAACCCGCGGTCGTCGCGTTGGACCACATCCCCAAGCCAATCGGTTCGCGGCAGTGCCCCAATAAAGATGAACATCGCATTTGCCGGGACGCGCTCTACTCTGCCGGTATCCGAACAGAGGAATGAAATCTCTTCCAGATGCGTTTCGCCGTGCGCCTCGGATACGCTGGCGTGCGCCCAAACCTGAATGTTGGAAGTCTCCTTGATTTGGTCGATTAGGTACTGCGACATTGTGCTCGATAGAGAGCTTCCTCGCACCGCGATGACCACGCGGTCAGCGTACTTCGCGAAGTTCATCGCCGCCTGGCCCGCCGAATTCGCGCCGCCAATGACGTAAATGATTTCGCCCTTGCAAGACAGGGCTTCCGTCGAGCCACCGCCGTAGTAGACGCCTGCCCCTTGCAACCGGTCGATTCCTGGCGCGTCGAGTCTGCGCCACTGCACTCCCGTCGCGATCAGCAACGCGTGGCAGGAGATCTCATTGCCATCCGCCAGCCTGACGATCCGGTAAGGACCTTCGGTTCGCACCCCGACAGCTTCCTGCGGCGCCAGAATTTCCACTCCAAAACGTTGTGCCTGCACTACGGCGCGCCGTGCCAGGTCTCCTCCGCTGAGCCCCATGGGAAATCCAAGATAGTTCTCGATGCGCGAACTCATTCCTGCCTGCCCACCCGGAGCTTCCTGCTCGATCATCACCGTGTGCAAGCCCTCCGAGGCGCCGTACACAGCGGCAGCAAGACCAGCCGGTCCCCCGCCCGCGATCGCCAAGTCGTAAAAGCTGGTTTGCGCGCGAGTCCGCAATCCAACCCTTTGAGCCACTTCCGCCGGTACGCCCTCAAGAAGCTTCGTTCCATCAGGGAACAACACGACTGGAAGGCTGGACGCGTCCGGACCGAGCGCTTCCAGAAGACGCTTCGTTTCGGGATCATTGGAGGAAAGCTCAACGTCGATCCACTGATATGGGACGCGGTTGCGCGCGAGGAAATCCCGCAGATCATATGAACGCGGCGACCAACGCGTCCCCAATACTCGGATTCCCTCGAATGTTGGACGGTAGGAAGCTCGCCAATCATCGAGCAAATCATCCAACTGAGGATAGAGGTGCTCCGCGGGCGGATCCCATGGCTTTAAGAAGAAATAGTTGATGTTTGCTTGATTGATCGCGCTAATTGCGGCATTCGTGTCCGCGTACGCCGTGAGCAATGCCCGCTTCGCCTCTGGGAAAATCCGCATTGCTTCTTGTAGAAATGCGACACCGTCCATGTGAGGCATGCGCTGGTCGGCAAGAAGCAGCGCCACGCTGTCGTTCCGCACTTTCAACTGCCCTAAAAGCGTCAGTGCTTGTTCGGGAGAATCACTTGCGATGACACGGTATTCAGCGCCGTACTTTGACCGCAAGTCGCGTTCAATCGCTCGCAGAACATCGGAGTCGTCGTCCACACTCAGCAAGATTGGTTTCGCCATAATTGGGCCCAATTTGGTATAGGAGATAATTCTAGACTTCCGGGCCACTTAAACAAGAGATGATAGAATTGACATTTGGTCGCACGGCAAATTTCACTTGGCATACGTCTGGCTTCGATCGTAGAAGCTTGCCAGTGCGACGAGAACTCTTCGCCGACAGAGATTCTGATCATTTTCGGACCCTAGATCGACGCATAAACGCATTCGCAGTCTCCATGAAGCCGCACTCGATTTCTTAATTCAAGCCGCCCACGCGATAGCTCTTGACTCGTCGCCCACTCGGAAGTTGGCCGGAAACGGCGTTGTGGGAAATAGATCCTGCCTTGTCGCCTGGTGGCGAGAGATCGGCGGCTGAATGGGATCCGAGTCAACCTACATGAATCGATAAACACAAGGGCGTTTATCGGCACTAACCCGACGGGCGAGCTGATAATTTCCGGGTTGCCCGTCATCTGTCCAGAGTCGATGCCAAGCGCGGAGATCACTTCCTACATGCCGACTTCACAGGACTAATCGGCACCCTGGAACCCGGATACCTTCCGGTCAGCCGAGAATTCGCCGTCAATCTCAGCTCCAGGCGCGCGATTGGCGATTCGGGGGCGCCCAAAATCATGCACCGACCGCAAATCCTCTCGCATCGAATTGCGTTAGGAGGAAGTGTTATGAAAGCTGCAGTCGTTCCCGCTGTGAGCAGTGCGTGGCAGATCAAAGATGTTCCGCAACCTCAACCCGGACCTAACCAGGTGCTGGTGAAAATGCATGCGAGCGGCATCTGCTACACCGACGTACATCTGACGCTCGGACACTTTCCCGGATCATTTCCCCGAATCCTCGGCCACGAGCCCGTGGGCGAAATCGTTGCCGTGGCTCACGACGTCACGACGCGGAAGGTGGGCGACCGCGTGGGCACCGCCTGGATTCAATCCACCTGCGGGCGCTGCGAATGGTGCCAGCGTGGGCGCAGAATGTTCTGTCCTTATATGAAGGGAACAGGAGTTGACGTACAAGGAGGGCACGCCGAATTCATGCTGATGAATGCGGACGCCACCTATCTGATTCCCGACAAGGTTTCCTACGAGCAAGCTGCGCCGATCTTCTGCGCGGGCTACACGGTCTACAGCGGGCTGCGCTGGGCCGATCCCAAGCCGCACGAGCGCGTGGCCGTGCTGGGAATCGGCGGCCTTGGACACCTCGCAGTGCAATACGCGAAGGCAGCGGGCTTTGAGACCATCGCCATTTCCCACTCCCCCGACAAAGACACGTTGATCCGCGAACTCGGCGCGGATGAAATCGTCCGCGACGGAAAGAGCCTCGCCGCAGCGGGCGGTGCCGACATCATCCTCAGCACTTCCAATTCAACGAAGTCCATGGTCGACAGCATTCAGGGATTACGGCCGGACGGCCGCCTCGTCGCTATGGGCGCGGACGCGGAGCCACTCTCCGTCTCGCTGACGGATCTCATCATGAAGCGCATCCGCATCATCGGCAGCCAGCAGAACGGCCCCGAGTATCTCTACGAAGCTCTTGATTTCGTGGCGCAAGGGAAAGTCAAAACGATTGTCGAGACTTACCCATTGGCGGAGGCCGCCAAGGCCTACGAACGCGTTGAGGGGGGCAGGGTCCGGTTCCGCGCCGTACTCACGATGTAACCGGCGATACGAGCAGTCACCGCCGTTTTCGGGCGGATCAACGCCAGCCCTTCCGTAATCCGATAAGCGAGGGGTCCCGACGATTTGTTCAGGATGCAAAATTGAATGTTGACGCGCTGTTTAAACGTTCTTTAGCATAAGGAGCGTAAATCGAGATTTTCATGCGCGCGAGGCGCAATTCGTAGCGGTGGATGATCGCGGGTACGTGCAGTGGGATCAAGAACAATGATGAATATGAGCAGACTGTCTGAAAAAGGGCGATGACAATGGCAACTCTTCAGGACCGGCTGGACGAGTTTAAGAAGGCATTTGAATCCGGAGCTCCACCGTACAACGCGCCTCACGAGGCAATCGAAACGATGCATCGCGCGACGGCCGAGCTCAAGGCTTCGGGCATCGAAAAAACAGCGCTGAAAGCCGGGGACCGTGCGCCGGCCTTCAGCTTATTCAATCAGGATCACGCACAGGTAGCCTCGACCGACCTCCTCCGCGAAGGGCCGTTGGTGGTCAGCTTCTTCCGAGGCCACTGGTGACCTTACTGCAATATGGAGCTGGAGGCTCTACAACAAATTCATCCACAGGTCAGAGAACTCGGAGCACAGATCGTCGTGCTGACTCCTGAACTCGAAAGGTACACGCGCGCTCTTCACAGGAAACTGAACCTGACCTACGACATCCTGACCGATCTCCACCTCAAGACGGCGGAGCAGTTCGGGCTAGTGTTCACACTGCCGGATTATTTGCGTGAACTTTACAAGGCGTTCGGTAGCACTCTGGACAGATTCAATGACGAACCGGAATACCGATTGCCGATGCCTGCCCGTTACATCATCGATAAGGACAGCATTATCCGCGCGGCGGATGTGAACGCGGATTATACGATTCGTCCTGATCCTGCCGAAACTCTTAGGCGGTTGCGGACTCTAACGATTTGAGTGGGCCACAAGAGATTACCAAGGGCGATTCATCCCGAGGGGCAAGACGAGATAAGACAGAGACAGGAGGATGCTATGCAGCATCAAGCTGATTACTTCAGTGTCTATTACAATCTAAAACTGACGCGCGACGCCAAAGGTGTGCTGGTCGCTGAATTCCACACCAATGGCGGGCCGTTCATTATGACCGCACCAGCTCACACGGAATTTGTCGATGCCTTCTACCGGATTTCGCAAGATCGAGCCAACAAGATCGTAATCCTTACGGGCGCCGGTGGGGACTTCATTACCGACGTCGCTTGGTCATCTTTTGGCGACGTCGCCGATCCCGGCGTGTGGAGCCAAGTTCATGATGAAGGCGTTCAGGTTTTGGAAAATATAGCCAACATACGCGTGCCGGTCATCGCGGCTATCGAAGGGCGCGCCCATGTGCACTCAGACTACGCGCTACTTGCAAGTGTAATTGTGGCGGCGGAGGGCGCAACCTTCCAGGATGTGGCCCACTTTTCCGCGGGCGTTGCGCCCGGCGACGGAATCTTTACCACGTGGAGTTATCGCGCTGGAGCGGGACGGGCGGAGGCGTTCCTGCTGAACCCACAGCCGCTACCCGCCCGTACTGCGCACGAATGGGGCGTGGTTGCCGAAGTTGTGCCGAACGGTAAGGCGCTTAGCCGGGCACGGGAATTGGCCGAGCTGTACCTGAAGGCTCCGGAAGTGACACGCCGCAACACGCGCGTGCATTTCATCCAGCCCTTGAAGGAGCGCATCGTTCGAGAAGTTGGCTATGGGCTGTCGCTGGAAGGAGCATCGTCTGCTGCTCTCGTGAAATCAATGCAAGCCAAGAGTGAACCTGTCGCTTGGAAAGGAAAATCCGCATGAACAGCACCGAAAGCACCCCATCCGCTCAGGTACTTCAGAAGACGCAGCCGGAAGAATAAGTTCTGGTTATCGTTGGGGACGGGGCGGGATCGACGCTCGCTGCGTGGACGTTTGCCAGCGACGGAAAGCGTGTCGCCGTCGTCGAGCGAAAATTCATCGGTGGGTCGTGCCCGAACATCGCGTGCTTGCCGAGCAAGAACATCATCAACAGCGCGAAGATCGCGACGTACTTTCGCGGAGCGGAACGTTGCGGAATCGCCAAGCCGGGTTCGGCCATTGACCTGCCGGCGGCGCTGCGCGCGCATGCGCTTACCGAAACGCGGGGATTTTTGAAGGCGATAGTGGAAATCGAGCGGGATCGCATCCTCGGCTTCACGGCCTTCGCTGCTGGCGCAGGAGAGATCATGTCCGCCGTGCAGATTGCCATGATTGCCGAGCTGCCCTATACCGCGCTGCGCGATGCGGTCCTGACTCACCCAACACTGGTTGAAGGTCTCATACCTCTGTTCTCGTCCGCGGCGTCAGCGCACAAAGCTGTCGAGACAGGACGAGCCCAGATCTCCGCCGCATGAGGTGAACTGCATCAGCAGTTAGAAAATAGGAACTCGTGATCCGGTCGTTGCGCAAAATGTTTCGCTACTTGCGCCGGCACCATTTGTTCCGAAAGAGCGCGTGTCGGAAGCCATCATTACAAGTAGGGCATCCCTTCGACAACTCCCTGATTACGGGCAACCCGGAATGTATGGTCCGCCGCGTCGCCGCAAGCGAAAAGTGAGAGTGTCACAGGTTGGTCTGCGCAAATGTATTCGGCCTTTGTTGGAGTGAATCACTCCTGGCCAGGATGGAATGCGCTGCGCTCTCTTCCCCATTAGTTAATCAGTCTTGAGAGACTTCTTCCGGGTACGGGTTTGGAGAGCGCCGGGTTCGACCGTTGTGCCATCTCCTTGTTCGCCAGCAGACCTGGCAGGAAATCATGGTCTCCGCAGTAGTCGCTAGCTTGCAGCCGCATTGGCCAACACAGGAGGCCGATATTGTTCATTCTTTGCGAGCACGGCCCAGGCCATGCGAGCGAGCTTATTCGCTAACGCTACGGCGGCGACGTTGTGGTGCGTGCGCGATGTGAGCTGTGCCAGCCACGCACTCAGACCGGATGACTGCTTGGTGTGCTGTTGCATCACCGCCCGTGCGCCTTGCACGAATAGTCTTCGCAAGTAGGAGTTACCACGTTTGCTGATACCGAGAAGCTTCTGCTGGCCGCCGGTGGAGTGCTCACGCGGAACGATCCCCAACCAGGCTGCGAACTCTCGCCCCTTGCGGAAGGCCCCTCCGTTGCCGATCGCCGCGATCAGGGCGGTGGCCGTGACTGGTCCGATGCCAGGGATGGCCATCAGCCGTTGGCAGGCTTCGTTTTCATGAGCGGTCTTCTGGATCACCGCATCGGCCTCGTCAATCCGTATAGCCAACTGATCCAGATCCAGCTTCAGTTGGGCCAGCAGCATGCGCAATGCGCCGGATAGTTTCGCGTCGGCGTCTTCCAGGATCAGTGGTAAACCAGCATCCACATAGCGCCGTCCCTTCCGCAGAGTAATGCCACGTTCCAGTAGCAAGCTACGAATCTGGTTGATGACTGCCGTGCGACGCATTACCCAGCGCTCGCGCACCCGGTGCAGGGACTGCATATCCAGCTGGTCATCAGTCTTGATCGGCACGAAGCGCATCGTCGGCCGTGCGACAGCCTCGGCGATCGCCTCAGCATCGATGTAGTCGCTCTTGTTCGTTTTCACGTACGGCCTCACATACTGCGCGGGTATCAGCCGCACGTCGTGTCCCTGTTCCCGCAGTGCCCGACCGAGAAAATGCGCACCCCCGCAGGCTTCCATGCCAATCAACTCGACGCGTACGTTGGCGGTGAAGCGCAGCAGCTGCATGCGCGAGAACTTCTTGCGCACCACGACCTCGCCGCGCAAGTCTAGCCCGACCAGATGAAAAACTGTTTTACCAAGATCAATGCCGATGGTGTGTAGTTCCATGGGACGCCTCCTCCGCAAGCCTCTCATACACAGGCTGCTGGCTCAGTGAAAGCGGCGGACCATCCCATTAGTTGAGGCCGATGGAGGTGGTGAAGCTGCAATGATCTTGCCGGGCGACACGGAAGCGGGCTCCGGCGGGACGCGATCATGCCGAGGGATGGCCCGGTGGGCTCATCGAGACGATGAATCGCAGCGCCGGAAGCTGTTCCTTGCGAGGCTTCCAAATTCTCTTCGGATCGGTAGACCCTGATGCCTTGAGGATCCGCGGTCCGAAAGGCGGAATACTCGATAACGGAAAGCGCCCTCTCTCCATTTCAGGCTGAACCAATCATCGTCGTGCCTCGGCTGGAAATGGAGAGAGCGTTCTGCCGACAAGATAATGGAGCGAGCAGCGGAAGAAGTAGAGGAAGCACTACACGCCGGAAGAAAAGGTCGACATCCTGAGGCTGCATTTGTTGGAAGGAGTGTCCGTCTCAGATCTGTGTGACGAGATGGGGCACCGGCCGACGGTGTTCTATCGCCGGGAGAAGGAGCTCTTCGAGAACGGAGCCGCGGCGTTTCAGCAGAGAGGACGTAGCGATCATTGAAACGGATTACTTCCGGTTGGCTGATGATTCGCCCGAAGACCTAACTGTGGCTTCCCATATCCCGGTTTCCTGGGAGCGTGTGTCTAGATCAAGTCCGGTCACGCGGCGCGAGCAGCGCGAGCTATCTCAGTGGGGACCATAAGTGCCAGGAGGCCTCTTCGTTTGGGGAGTGCAGGCCGCTAGCGCGGAATGTGCCGTCTTATCGAAGTCAATGAGAGTCGGTATAGCTGTCCCGGGTGCCGTACGCGTTCTAATCCCCTGGCAACTAAGTCGCCTGCCTGCGAGGCGGCAATCAGCGATCAGGCCTTCCTTCGTCGGAGGATAAGTTTGGTCGAATACGTGATTTCCCAGCGAAAAAAAGACAGGATGACCGTCGATACATTCAGGGAGCTGAACAACATGAGGATGGTGGCCCACAATCAAATCGGCGCCCTGCTGAATCAACCAGTGGGCTTGCGCCCGCTGCCCCGCGTCCGGCAGTTTTTGATACTCATTGCCCCAGTGAATCGAGACTACGACCAAGTCCGCAGCCTCTCGGGCAGAACGCAGTTTTTGGGACAATTCGGTTGACGGTATCCGCTGGACGCGCCCGTCCGCAGCCGGAATCACCGTGACTGAGATCATTGCGAATGTTGCGTCACCCACTCTGGCAAATTGTGGTGAATTCTCAAAGTCGACCGGCACCAGCGACTCCTGTTCGAGCAGTTTGCGCGTGTGCTCCCGGCCTGCGCTTCCGAGATCCCCAGCATGATTGTTCTCGAGAGTCAGCCCGTGAAAACCGGCCGTTCGTAAGAACTCAACGGCGGAATCGGGGCTTGCAAAACAAACACGCGCAGATTCGATACAGTCAGCCGGTGAGCCGAAGGCACCTTCCAAGTTTCCGCTGACCCATTGAGCATTGTGAAAAAGGTCCGTGAACCGAGCCCAGGGTGAAACCCTTCGGTGTTCCAGTTCAGACGCAACGTGGCGCGAAAGCAGAATATCGCCCGTGAACAGGAGGCGCGCGCTGTGCGGCTGCGCTTTTGCGCAGACAATGATGGTACCGAAAGCCGCTATGAGCAGAATTAGGTTGAAGCGGGGCAAGGGCACGGCAAGCCTCGGCGCACCGAATGGGCGGCTGACTGTAAATATACCGACATTTGAACGAATACGTTGAATTCGGTTCTTTGCCGAGTAATGACTCTTACACTAAGTAGGAGTTCTTTGCCGAAGGTGAAATCCCAAGCCTAGTTTATGCTGAATTCATTCCTGCGCTAAAAGTTAAGGGCATTACATGGGACCGAGGAAATACGTTCTTCTATTCGTCGGAACTGCTCTCGCAGTGACCGCAGCGAGTGCTTTCTACCTCGCAAAAAGAAAGCCAGCCTCCGCCTCCACAACAACCGCAGGGGATCCGTCCTCCACTCATTCGCAAGCGGCCCCACAGGTAAAATCGCAAGAGAAGGGACAAGGCAGCCAATCGGGTAACAGCGCGGAAACCACCACGAGCTTCCTGGGGACGCTCACTCCCGGCGGCACAACCGAATCAGCAGGTCGTGAACGGAATTACATCGTCACGTATCAGGTGGCTTTCCTCCGTAAGGCGCCAGCCGAAAAACTTCCGGAAGAGAGTCTGACCTACCAAGAACTGCAGGCGCGAGATCCTGGCACCCTGGCTCCGCCTGTTTATTACGGCCAGAGTGTTTCTGGGACGTACGATCCCGCGCACCCGGAGTCGATAGCCGTTCGAGCCAAGATTGACAACAAAGAAGTTCGAGGCTACATCGATGCCCAGAAGTTGTGGCTGGAGCCTGCCATTGCCACAGTCGATACGCCGCGGTACATGTGCCAAAAAGATGGCACGGCGGTTCACGTTGTCCCGGACGCCGGAAGTCCCACGGTTCTGAGTATTTTCCAAGGCGAAGTGGTGGAAGCCGTTGGAAAGCTAGATTTTCAAGGGGGCAGTGGGTTAAAGCACAATTCAACGGGAACGAAACGCCCCGCTACGGCTTCATGGAGGCGAGTAACCTGCAAGCGCTCACGGTTGCTGCGGTCAATCAGTCTGCCGTCGCGGTCGAGGAAATTCCTCGGCGAATCCGCTATTCGAATGTGTCCCTCGCGGAGGCAGACCGCCAAAAACTGTCTCAAAATGGCTTTTACATTGAAAGCGTTCAGCCCGCGAAGGGAATCCGCGTGGACGATATGGCAGACGCTTTCCAGATGGAGGGCCAGCCCTTTGTCACATCGGACCTCTTTCTCCATGCTCATCACTTGATCTTTGACCGCATGCTTCAGGACGTAGAGGAAAAGAGGCTATCCCCCTCGGTCTCGAAGCTCGCCGCAAACCTCGTTCATACAACGGAAAACGAAATCAAGACCCTGCCGGCTGCAACGCCCGCCGATGTCCGTGAGGCGCTGACTTATGACCTCCTTTATTTTTCGGTTGCTGCGAAGCTGTTTGACCCGAACTTCGCGGCTCCTGATCGTGTAGGCGGGGATACCCAAGCGCTGGTCGCCCGGATTGAGAACGCCGGAGGGGAACTGCCCTCCTTCGCATCCAGCAAATTCGGCGACGAGGACTTCACGCAATACAAAGTGCGGGGACATTACGAGAAGAACGAAGCACTGCAACGATACTTCCGGGCAATGATGTGGTTTGGCCGCAGGAATTTTCCCCTCGCGGACAGGAAGATGACCCTGGCGGCGATTCTCATTCCAGGCTTAGTGGACAAAGCGCAGGGGACGCGCACCTTCCAATCAATCGACAGTTCGCTCGAATACCTCGTCGGCCTTCAGGATAAATCCACTCTTGCGGGGTATCGCTCCGTCAACAAGAAGGTTTTCGGCACGGAAACACCAGACGCGAACCAGGTTGCCGCCAAGCTTGACGACGATCTGCAGGCATTCAATCGTGCGGTCGAAAGCGACCTCCCGCCCCCACAAATCGTTTCGGTGCAGACAGGGACTGGAAAGACGCAGGAAGAACGGTTGAAAATGGTTCGAGGCTTCGAGTTCCTGGGTCAGCGCTACGCGCTCGATGCTTTTCTTATGAACCAGTTGACCTCGCCGAGCGTCGGCAGTGATGGCAATCCGCGAAACCTTCCTTCCGCACTGGATGTCATGATGGTCTTGGGTTCACGGGCAGCCACGGAACAACAGCAGCAAGAACAGCAGCGGCAAAAATGGGCCAACTATGACTCTCAAACCAAGAAGCTCCAGGGAGTAGCCCAGGAGCATCTGGCTAAACAGGCCACTTTCTACGACGAGTGGTTGAATGTCTTGAATTCATTGTTTTTGCCGGTCGCCAGCAAACAAGTGTTTGCCACCGGAGACCCCTGGCAATACAAGAATCTGAACGCCGGTGCAGCGAACTGGACGGAGCTGAAGCACGACACTATTCTCTATTCGGAACAATCATACGCAGAAAGTGGCGAGGGCGACTATTTTGAAATTCCTCCATACTCTCCGCCCGGTCCAAAGGGCTACATCGAGCCGAATCCGGTGTTCTTCCGGCGTTTGGGCCAGTGCATTGACCAAATGTTGGACCGGATGAAACGCACCGATTTCATCACCGACGAGTACCTGGATAAATTCACCACCTTGCGTGATCTGGCTGGCAAGGCAGAGGCTATTGCACAAAAAGAGGTCTCAGGAGCGGCGATTACTGGGGAAGACTACGAGTGGATCGCAAGTCTTGCGAGGGAGTTTGACAGGTCATTGCTTCTGCCTCGGGGTGTTGACGTGATAAGTGACCCTTCCGATTTGCAAATGGCCTTGATTGCCGACGTTGCTACGGACGCCGTGCATGGCCGGGTGCTGGAAGTCGCTACGGGCACACCCCAGCGGATCACTGTGGTAGTGAAGGATGCTTATGGTGGGACGCGCTTCACCGTCGGATATGTCTACTCCTGGTATGAATTTCCGAGCGCCAAGCGTTGGGCCGATTCCGAATGGAAGAAAGTCATCTACACCGAAGATCCCGCCGCGAGAAAAGAGAATGGCGTCCAGCCGCCAAGCTGGTACTCGACGTTTCTGAAGAATTCGGGCGGCGCAAACTGATGTGGCGATTCTGCGGAATCGTATTGCTCAGCCTCATGTTGGCGATTCCGGATGCATGGCCGCGAGACCAACACTTCTCTTTCTGGAGCGATGATCCGAAGCCTTTTCTCGATGCCATAAGGCAATCGGCTGGGCACACGCTTCCTACGCTGCCTGCTGGACAAAGAGTCTGCGGTGGAATCCTGACCCACCATTTTCTCGCCAGCGGGTTGATGGTCCGATTCTTTGCTGGATTGCGAGGGCAGCCATCGCCCGAAACAATTATTCTGCTTGGCCCAAACCACTTTCACCAAGGTCTCGCTGACATCAGCATATCTTCGCTGCCATGGAAGACTCCCTTCGGTGTTCTCCAGACAGACAGCCGACTGGTCCAGCAAATCGCCAAGGCCATTCAATTGCCGGAAGATAATGAGGCGTTCTCCGGAGAGCACTCCGTGGGCGTGCTCATTCCGTTTCTGAAGTACTACTTCCCTCATAGCCGCGTGGTCCCCATCCTGATTGATGTGAACGCCGATGCCGCGCGACTGCAGAGGCTCCGCGATGTGCTTGCGGCTCGTGCGGAGAATCCGAAGACGCTGCTGCTGCTCAGCATGGATTTCTCTCATGACTCTGTGGCTTCCGTTGCGGATGCTAGAGACGAACAAGCACGAGCGGTGATTACTTCCATGGACAGCGCCAAAACACAGAGCCTCCGAGTGGATTGTCGAAAAGGCTTGTGGCTCTTATTGGAATCATTGAAGCGAACAGGATGCGACAGAGTGCAGATCAACGAGCATACGAACTCGGCGCAAATCGCGGGGAAGCCGGATCAGCCGAATGTGACCAGCTACTTCACGATCTATTTCCTCAACGCACGGCCTAGGGCGTCCTAGATTCTCGTTCCCGGATACAAGCAGAACCACTCGATCTTGCAACGCGCTGCTTGCAGCGATAAGTCCCGCGAAGCGGGCCAGAAGTCCGGTTGTGGGAAGTTCAAGGTCGTGTTGGGAGCTTGCCGCCGATCATGGCCGAGGGCATAGCCTAGTGCGCTCATCGCGGCGCTAAATAGCGGTGCCGGAAGCTGTTCCTTGCGAGGCGTCTAAATTCCCTTCGGATCGGTAGACCGTGATGGCTTGAGAATCAGCGGTCCGAAAGACGGAATACTCGATAAGGGAAAGCGCCTTCTCTCCCTTTCCACGTGGACCAACACGGCGGAGCATTCAATTGCCGTGCAAGACGCCAAATCGTTGACTGCGGAAGGCCGTTCTGACCATCGGCGCCGGATTCCGGTATGCCAAAAGCGTGATGCTGTGCTCTGAACGAGAGGGCACAGCCTCTAGCGTTGCCCTTACATATCGAGAGAGCAAAATACTCTGCGAGCAACTGAAGAAGCAAAGGAAGCACAGCACGCCGGAGGAAAAGATCGCCGTCCTCAGATTGCATTTGGCGGAAGGTGCTCTGGTCTGGGATCTGTGTGACGAGATTGGGGCGCCAGCCGACGGTGTTCTATCGCCGGCAGAAGGAGTTGTTCGAGAAAGGAGCGGCGGTGTTCAAGCAGAGAGGACGTAGCAATCGTTGAAACGGATTACTTCCGGTTGGCCGACAATTCGCCCAGAATCGGCTCAGCGTTTATCAAGGCAATCGCATTGAAGGGCAGCGTAATCACTGCAGACCCGAGTTGGAAGAACGCCAGATAAATAGAAGCGGCTCTCTGCGCGTTTGCCCCGCCTACCTCCAGATTATGGCCTTCAGCCAGCCTGACCAAATGTCGGACCATGCATGCGCGATCATAGTTGCGCGCACATTTCTGCGCCAAGCAGCGAGGGCTCCATACAGCATTCCAAAGATACTGATGACGATCACCGCTTTCCATCCCTGGTAGGCGTGCGCCACGCCAAACACCAGTGCCTGTGCCATCACGGCCGCTACGACGTTGCCGCTCAGGGCATGTAACTGCCGCAGCAGATAGCCGCGAAACGCTATCTCTTCGCAGATACCCGCGGTAACGGAGACCGCAATCCATATCAGGACTTCCGGGAGGCTGCGCGGTAATAGCGCGGAGACAGATTTCGCGCTACTCGGCCCAAGTAACCGGTTGACTGCATAGCCCGTACCTTCCCACAGCCCCCAGAACGGCAACGCGATCGCCACATCTGCGGCCAGACCCTTCCACGACGTCCATCGGCCACCCGAGAGCGTATCAAGATTTCCGCCATAACCGTGCACCCCGGCCCAGCAGTAATACAGAAGAGCCCAGTCCATCAAGCCGGCGACCAGGTAGACATAAATCGCCTTGCCGTGATCCGCAAGCTGCCCGGCAGCCTCCGACCCGCCGCTCCGAGTGCCGGCTCGCTGGGCATGGAAGCCCAACGCTGCAATTCCGGCCATGATAAAGAGGAAACCCAGGAAATGCTTCCACGAAGCAATTTGTTTCGGCTTTCCGCTGTCGTCTGGAGCGCCTACCGAAACGCTCTCATTTGCGGGCACGATTTTTCTCCTTGCGCACTTCTGAAGGGCGCTTCTGCTTCCTAGCCATCTTGCGCAGTTCGTCCAACGTCTGATCAGCCCATCTCAGATGCGCTTCCATTTCTATTTGTCCGTACCGCGCTGCCATCCTCCAGAACGGTGCATCGGGATACTGTGGATTCTTGTCAATCCCGTCATGCTCCACCCGCTTGAGCTTCTGTAGAAGCGCGCTGTGTTCTTCCACCATGCGTTCCACGTTTCCGACGAGGATTTGAATTGGAACATGCGCACCAAAAAATAGTTTTAGCAGCATTTCATTGCGTGGGATCTCTGGTTGTGGCGGAACAGCGAGCCACCTCGCCAGCTGTTCCCGTCCTTTCTGCGTGATGGAGTAAATGTGCCGGTCCGGCCTTCCCTTCTGTTTCTTCGTCTTGCACCCGAGCAGTCCATCGGCTGCGAGTTTCTTTAAGTTTGGATAGATCTGTCCGTAGCTTTCACTCCACATGTGACCGATGGATGCGCGGACCATTTGCCCCAGGTCGTACCCCGACATGGGTTCAATCATCAGAAGACCCAAGAGCGCCTGCATAGTCGAGCTGGTTCGGCGGGCCATATATCTAGCAGATATATACCTAATAGATTGGCTCGGTCAAGCGGAATCTTCCTGGCCGTCGACGTCCCGGCTCGCATGACGCCCGAGTGACGGGGCATCCGGAAGCTGAGACCGCTTCGACCGACGGGTTACAGTTTCTGGCGTCGCCCTTAAAAATCGAGAGGGCGGAATACTCTCAAAGCCGGGCGAGAACGGTGATGATTGCTTGGCAATGGCGATAACTGACGACCCGAATCTGTCCTGCCACAGCTGGAAATGGAGAAAGTGTTCTGCCGCTAAGATAATGGAGCGAGCAGCTGAAGAAGTAGAGGAAGCACTACACGCCGGAAGAAAAGGTCGCCATCCTGAGGGGGCTTTTGTTGGAAGGAGTGTCCGTCTCGGATCTGTGTGACGAGATGGGGCGCCAGCCGACGGTGTTCTATCGCCGGGAGAAGGAGTTGTTCGAGAACGGAGCCGCGGCTTTCCAGCAGAGAAGACGGAGCAATCATTGAAACGGATTACTTCCGGTTGGCTGACAATTCGGGAGTCGGCCCGTAAATGACTACAAGTGAGTTTATCGGTACTAACCCGACGGGCGAGCTGATAACTTCCGGGGGTTGCCCCTTACTCGCCCGCTGAAGTCTCTCGATGCCCACCGGACCGTTGCGCGAGCCTTCGTTTTCCACACAACAGGGTGGACACTTGCGCGTTGCAGCGTTAAGCTGCTCGCTCCCACGGAGACACTATGCAAGACAATCCACGATCGGGCCAGTCAGATCCCACCCGCCGGGCGTTTCTTCTGACCACGGGAAGTACTGCGGCAGCAACAATCATTGCAACGTGTGTACCGGCGCACGCGAACAGCACTGCCGGGCAGAGCGGTTCGACCGCAGCAGGTGCGGAGGGGCCGAATATCGAGGGCGCGGTCCCGATCACGCTGCGCATTAACGGCAAGGACCACCAACTTCGCGTCGACCCTCGGATGACACTGCTGGATTGCCTCCGTGAGACCGTTGCTCTCACCGGAACGAAAAAAGGCTGTGACCACGGCCAATGCGGTGCCTGTACAGTGCATGTGAACGGCAGGCGCGTGAATTCATGCCTTAGTCTGGCCGTGATGCACGACGGGGAAGAGGTCACAACCATTGAGGGCCTCGGCACGCCCGACGCCTTGCATCCCATGCAGGCGGCATTCGTTGCCCATGACGGGTACCAGTGCGGATATTGCACTTCAGGCCAGATCATGTCGGCCGTTGCGTTGCTTAAGGAACCATGCGGTCCCGACGACGCGGCCGTGAAGGAACTGATGAGCGGGAACATCTGCCGCTGCGGGGCCTACGCCCATATCGTGGCCGCGATCCAACAAGTTCGCAAAAACGTCTAGCCGCGAGCAGGAGCGATCCCATGCACACCTTCGAATTCATTCGGCCTGCGGATGCCGCGGCGGCAGTTGCGACCGCCGCGCAGGCGAAAACCGCACAGCAGGGTGCGGATGTGCGGTTCGTTGCCAGCGGCACCACGCTAATCGATCTGATGAAGCTGAACGTTGAAACGCCCGCGCGGGTAATCGACATCAATCGTTTGCCACTCGACAAGGTCGAAACAACGCCCGACGGCGGGCTGAAGATTGGCGCCACCGTTCGAAATTCGGATCTCGCCCACCATCCGGCGGTGCAACGAGATTATGCGGTGCTGTCGCAGGCCCTTCTCGCCGGCGCATCTGCACAGCTTCGCAACATGGCGACGACTGCCGGTAACCTCCTCCAGCGAACGCGGTGCATGTACTTCCGCGACACCGCGATGCCCTGCAATAAGCGCGAGCCCGGAACCGGCTGCCCGGCCATCACGGGCGTTAATCGCGCGCTCGCCGTCCTTGGCACAAGCGAACATTGCATCGCGACAAACCCATCGGACATGTGCGTGGCGATGGCCGCATTGGAGGCGACGATCCACGTTCAGGGACCGAAGGGTTCACGCGCGATCCCCTTCGGAGACTTTCATCTTCTTCCCGGCAACACACCAAACCGCGAAACGGTGCTCGAACCGGGCGACCTCGTCACGCACGTCACGCTCCCGCCGCCCATTGCGGGGAGCAAGCAGGTGTATCTGAAGCTGCGCGACAGGGCGTCGTACGAATTCGCCTTGGCATCGGCGGCCGTCGTGATCTCGACCGCGGGCGGAAATGTGACTCGTGCGCGCATCGCATTGGGTGGCGTGGGGACCAAACCCTGGCGATCGCGCGAGGCGGAGTCCGCTCTCGCCGGCAAACCTGCGGACGCAGCCAACTTTCGCAAAGCGGCGGAAGCGGCTATGCGCGACGCCAAACCGCAGAGCGAGAACGGTTTTAAGATCGAACTGGCCAGGCGGTGCCTCGCGCACGCCTTGCAAATCGCGATGACGAGCTGATTCCACCGAAGGAGCGAAAATGCCGGCAATACAAGAAACACCGTTCGTTTCTCCGGTTGGTCGCGACACGCCGCGCGTCGATGGCCCGCGCAAAGTAAGCGGGCAGGCGCAGTACACCGCCGATTTCCACTTTCCCGGGATGCTGTATGCCGTCCCAGTCGAGGCGACGATCGCCAACGGCAAATTGGTAAGACTCGACACCGCCGCGGCGGAGAAGATGCCCGGCGTGCGTGCGATTTTTTACCGCGGGAACATCGGGAAGATCTTCCGCTCCGTCATGCAGCCAGGGTTCAAAAGCGTCTGTGATGAACGCCGCCCGCCGTTTGAGGACGATGTCATTCGCTACTACGGGCAATACATCGCGTTGGCTGTGGCGGACACGTTTGAGGCTGCCACAGCTGCGGCTGATGCAGTCCGAGCGACCTACGTCACGGAGAAGCCGAACGTCGAGACCGAGCTCAAGGCGGAAGACGAGCCCAACGTAGTGGAAACGACGTTTGGCCCATACCAGCGTTTGGAAAGCCACCGCGGCGATGCCGAAGGCGCCTTCGCCAGCGCGTCGGTCAAGCTCGATCACACCTACGTCACACCGGTCGAGACGCACAACCCACTCGAGCTGCACTCCACCACGGCGATCTGGGAGGGCTCGAGGCTGACGCTGTATGAGTCGTCGCAGGGCGTCATCAACCACCGCGGCGTGCTCGCGCAGATGTTCGGCTTGCCGGAAGAGAACGTCCGGGTCATCACCAAGTTCGTGGGCTCGGGCTTCGGCAGCAAGCTGTGGCCGTGGACGCAATGTCCGTTGGCTGTGGTCGCGGCGCGGCAGTTGGGCAAGCCGGTGAAGCTCGTGGTGAGCCGGAAAATGATGTTCCAGTCTGTGGGTCATCGAGCGCGCACGCAGCAGCGCGTCCGCCTAGGCGCCACGCCCGACGGCAAACTCGTCTCGCTCCAGCACGACTACGTTTACCACCGGTCGATGCTCGAGGCCCACCACGAAGATTGCGGCGAGGCCACGCCGTTTCAATATAGCGTGCCCAACCTCCGCGTGACGTTCGGACGCGCCAGGCGGAACGTCGGCGCAACGACCGACATGCGCGGCCCCGGCCGCACGCCGGGGCTCTACGCCCTCGAGTCGGCGATGAACGAACTGGCCGATCAGCTCAAGATGGACCCGGTCAAACTGCGCATCCTTAACGAGCCGAAAATCGACGAGTCGTTGGGCATTCCGTTCTCGTCGCGCCATTTGGTCGAGTGCTATGAACTCGGCATGGAGAAGTTCGGCTGGTCCAAGCGCTCGCCTGAGGTCGGCTCGATGAAGCGGGACGACTTGACGCTGGGCTGGGGAATGGCGGCATGTTCGTGGGTCGCCGCACGATTCTCCGCGGAGGCGACCGTGCAACTGCGCGATGACGGTACGGCCCGCGTCGCATGTGCCACGCAAGACATCGGCACCGGCACATACACCATCCTCGCGCAACTCGCCTCGCAGAAGACCGGCGTGCCGCTCGACAAGATCGACGTCGCGCTCGGCGATTCGGCGCTGCCGGAGGGCCCACTCTCGGGCGGCTCGATGGCCACCGCGTCGGTGGTGAATGCTGTCTTTGCGGCGGCGGACACCGCCATCGCGTCGCTGCTGACCGTCGCAACCATGACACCAGCCTCGCCGTTCGAAAACCGCGCTCCCGCAGATCTGGCATTCGAAGGCGGCCGGGTCTTTGTGAAGGCTGATGGCGCCGCGAAAGGCGTGCCGTTCGATGATTTGCTGCGCCGCGCCAACCTTAGCCTGGTCACCGGCAGCGGCAAGTCCGAAGGGACAATGGGCAATCCCAAGCCGAAATACTCGACCAACTCGTTCGGCTGTCACTTCGTCGAGATTACCTGGCAGCCGGAAATCGCGCGGCTGCGCGTCAGCCGCGTCGTGAGTGTCATGGATGCGGGCCGCATTATCAACCCGCTGACCGGCCGGAACCAGATTCAGGGCGCAGTGGTGATGGGAATCGGCATGGCGCTGTTAGAGCACACCACTTACGATCCGCAGAACGGCGCGCCGATTAACAGTAATCTGGCCGATTACGTGGTGGCGGTAAATGCCGACGTGCCACCGATCGAGGTCCATTTCCTCGACTTCCCCGACAAAGAGATGAACGAAGTTGGCGCGCGCGGGATCGGCGAGATCGGGTTGACGGGCTTTGCCGCGGCTATCACGGCGGCGGTCCACCACGCAACAGGTGTTCGCGTGCGGGAACTGCCGGTGAAGATCGAGAATTTGTTGGCGTGAGGCGTTCCTCGTCTTCTATGCCCGGGCGCGTTGACTTTGGCCCGAGCCGGGGTTGTTCTGTCGTTGGCTCGTCGCCGCGACGGATACGAAGGAATCGATCGATGCCTTCGTCCAATAGTCTCGACGCCTTTTGCTTCATCGAAACTGTGTATTGATTCCGAAATTCTAAACAGGAGGTTGGTTATGCCAGACAAGAAAAAAGCAGCAGCCGCGGGAGCATCGCAGGGTGGTGGCGCGGGTTCGGTCGGGACCTCCCCGAAAGCGGGGACGGCCGCAGCGGCTCGAACCCACCTGCCAGGCCAAGACGATTTCAGATCAATCCTGCCCGAAGCCATCGACTGGAAACCGTTCGCGCCATTCCCACCTTCGGCGCGCCTCGCCGTCGTTGTCGGAGAACCTGCTGAGCCCGGACCCTATACGGTCCGGGTCAAAGTGCCCGATGGTGTGAAGTTGATGCCGCACACGCACCATGAGGATCGAGTCTACACGGTGATATCAGGGATTTTCTACATCGGCCTGGGTGATCAGTTCAACGCCGATAAGTTGGAGGCTCATCCGCCCGGTAGCGTCATCGTTTTGCCCGGTGATACACCCCATTTCCACTGGGCGAAATCAGGTGAGTACGTCACGCAGGTGACCGCCATTGGCCCGATCAGCCTTGAATACGTCCACTCTGAAGACGATCCGCGGAAGAAAAAGTCTTAGAAGCAGCTAAGCTTTTTGCGACAGCACGCCGGATGGCATCGGGAAATCCGGCGAGGCTGGGAGTCGAACATGATCATCGCCGGGATAGAGACATTTCCCCTGCATATCCCGATTAAGCCGGGCACAAAGTCCGCAGCCGCCGCCTAGAACGAAGCCTGCATTCTTGCATGCCGTTTTGATCTGTTCGCACGAAGCGCGATCGGCTCGGACCTGGTTGTTGGTGAAGACCAGGTATTGGCCAAACAAGATCAACACGCTGACGAGGGTGCGCCGGGCGGAATGCATCAAAAACCTCCCGAGTTCGCAGGCATCGATAGGGACGATACATTAATCTTTGCAACTTTCAAGTATGGAGATTGAAAGTAGCCGACTACCCAAAGCCGAACATGGCATGACCAAAAAACGGGGTTTACCGTGGGACGATATAAGTTCCATTTCCAGCTCTTCGTTTGCTCACTTCAAATATCGAGAGGGCAAATACTTTCAAAGGCTGGCCGATGCACCGCTTCCGCAACGCCCCGCTTCCGATAGCATTCGCTTAGAGCGCGGTAGTAGTCCAATGAGCAATGATTTTTGCTGTCATGGTCAGTCCAACCCCGCAACGACACGCTCCAGGTTGCCGATGAACTTCTGCCATCCCCAGTTCGCACCCTTATAGTAGGCATCTTCTTCCGACCGGAAACCGGAATGCTCCATGCGGACATGCGTACCGCCCTTGGTCGGCGTCAACGTCCAAGCGACGACGCTCTTCATTCCCATAGAAGCCCAGCTATAAGAGAGCCGTGAATTCGGTTCGAGCACCAGGACTTCACAGTCTATGACCCCATTCCAATTCGGCACAGGCGTGGCGCGGAAGTTGAACTGATGGCCGACAACGGGCTGGAAATCATTCTTCATCAGCCACTCCTCTAGCAGGGGGCTTTGCGTGAGCGCACGCCAGATTTTTTCCGGGGGATGCGGGATCTCCCGTTCAATGACGAGAGTACGTGTCGGGGCGGTATCGGTCATTTGTCCATCCTTTTCAGTAGGTTTTCGAGGCGATCAAATCGGTCACGCCAGAATGTTCCATATAGGCTCATCCAGTCGATCAGGGGTGCCAGCGCTTGCGGTTGGGCACTGTAGTGGGTTTCGCGTCCCTCGCGCCTGTCGCGGACCAGTCGGGCAAGCTTTAAAACACCGAGGTGCTTCGACACTGCCGGTTGTGAAATTCCGGCACGATAAGTCAAGGCATGCACGGTCTGCTCCCCGTCGCGAGAGAGGCGCTCGAAGATGGCTCGACGGGTCGGGTCGGAGAGGGCCTTGAAAAGATTGTGCGCTACGGCTTGCATGTCAGAATCATAACCATGCGGTTATGGGTTTGTCAAGCCCAACCCTGAGGTAAATAGATGGACCAGATAGTAGCCCAGGGCGCGCTTCAGGTCGGGCGTCTGTCCAGCTTCGCAAAGATATCCTCACCTGCTCTTCGTTGTACAATCCGAAGCCGTACTGACCGGGAGAATGTGCCCCGGATGGAGCGCGCGACCCTACGCCTGGCATCCAGATGCAGATAATCATTCTGGCCACATTAGTTGAGATCTCTCGCACGGTGGTTGCGATGTGCAGCGCCGGCATCCTGGTTTTCGTTGTCGCGCTGTGGGCTGCGAAGACCAATATCGCGCGGGCCGGCGGACTCGAGAAGGTCGCAGTCTTGAGCAATTTGTGTTTCGCCGTTCCGTTGGCGGTCTTCGGCGCCCTGCATCTCTCGGCCGTAGAAATCATCCTGCCCGAAGTGCCCTCGTATATGCCGTGGCCGGTGTTTTGGGTGTATCTGGTCGGCTTTGCGCTGGTGTTCGCGTCATTGAGCATTGCCACAAGAATTCAGGTGCGCTGGTCCGGGCTGCTGTTCGGGATGATGATGTTTCTTTTTGTGGCGATGATGGACATCCCGGGAGCTCTCGAAAGCCCCAGAGATAGATTTGGATGGACGCTTGTTCTCCGCGAACTGTCATTCGGAGGCGGAGGTTGGATTCTTGCGGGAAACGCAATGCGCGGACAAAGCAAGAGCAAGTTGATAACCGTGGGCCGCGTGTTGATCGCGATCGCCGCTCTGTTTTATGGCGTTGAGACTTTTCTGCACCCAGCGGGAGTTCCAGGAGTCCCGCTCGAAAAACTGACGCCTACGTGGATTCCGGGGCGGTTGCTCATCGGCTATCTGACAGGCGCAATTCTTCTGGTTGCGGGCGCGGGCATTCTGCTGGCCAAGAAGACGCGGATGGCGGCAACTTATCTTGGTGGCTGGATTGTGCTGCTGGTCTTGTTCATCTATGGGCCGATCCTGATCGTTTCATTGTCCGACCCGAGCACCGCAATCAAGATCGAGGGGATCAACTACTTTGCGGATACGCTGCTGTTTGCCGGAGCGATTCTCGCGCTCGCCAGCGCGACGCCACGCACGGATTGAAGTGCCGCCTGCCAACCTGTTACGAAACCAGGACTGTTTGACTTCAGCACCTTTGAGAGTAAGAGACGCTAGCTCTTAGCTCCGGTTCGGCGCTGGCGGAGCATGCGAATGAGACGAATTTGGAGGATGAACATCGCCACAATCGCGGCGAGCGGGACCAACATTCCTGAGCGCAGCGAATGGAATCCGTCGGAGACTTGGCCCATGAGCGACGGCAATGTGGCGGCGCCGAGATTGCCGATGGCGAAAATCCATCCGGCGATGCGGGTAGCATTGGCGCCGAGACGATCCGAAAAAATTGATACGGTGGTGGGAAAAATCGCCGCGAGGCCCGCGCCGGCGATAAACAGTCCGACGAGAGCAGGCATGCTCTGGGGACTCGCGAGCGAGAACGCGAGTCCCGCGGCCGCTACGGCGATCCCGGCGAGGACGAGCTGAGGAGCTTTCATACGCAGCAGCAAGAAAGGCGCAACGAGGCGACCGAGCATGAGCGCGCCATAAAAAATGGATTGCGCGAGGCCGATGTTCGCGGCGGGAATAAGGTTGAATCGCTTCGCGTACATGGTGACCCAGCCGCCGATGCCCGATTCCGTTCCGACATAGAAGAACAATATTGCGGCAATCAGAACGATGAACCATCGGTGCGCCGTCGCGGTTTCGGCGAGGGCTTTTGGCGCTGGACCCTGCCCGGAGGACTTGTCTGCCGATGGTTCGGCGCGCGCCAGGCTTACGCCCGGAGCCGGGCGCGTTGAGTCGTGGCCAAAGATGCCGCTCATGGCCGTCGACAGAATCAGAATCGCGAGCGCGCCGAGAGTTGCCGCGAGACCGATGCGCGACGCGAAGAAGATCACCAACGGCGCAGCGGCGATGGCACCGATGCACCAAGTCGCGTTGAGAAGGTTGAGCGCGGATGCGCTGCGATCGGATTCCACCAGGGCGACCCAAAGATTTGTCGCCGGCACAACGAGGCCGAGTCCGAGGCCAAAGCACAAAATTGCCGCGACGCCCATCGGCGCGGTTTGCGCAGCCGTCCCGGCCACACCGATGGCCATCAGAATCAGTCCCAGCATGGCGGTGCGACGGCAACCCAGCCAGGTCATGAAGCGGCTGGATGCGAGCGTTCCCACAATAGCGCCCAAGAACTGCGCGGTGAAAAGACGGCCGGCCTGCGCGTCGTTGAGACTCCAGCGGACGGAAAGAATGGGAAGAGCGGGACCGAGAAGGGTGTTGACGACACCTGTGAAGATGAAGGTCGCGTGCGCGATGAAGAGTTTTTCTTTCAAGTCGGCAGAATGGGCCGCGACCTACCGCGTGGCGGCTGAATGTGACAATCGCATTATTTCAAATTTTCCGGGAACGGAAGAATATATGTGAGGTTCCTATGTTTAGGCGGTTCGGGCCTTGCCGGCTGCGAAACGCTCGATCCGGCGGGCAGCTTCCTGAGCTCCGCCAAATTGGCGCATGGATTCGGCGACGCGGCGAGCCGAGGTTCGATAGCCGGGCTCGTTCAACACGCGGCGCACTTTCGCGCTGAAGTCCACGAAATCGATGCGCTTTTCACCGTCCGCGCCGTCCACGGGCATCACAATTTCGCCAGCGCCCAATGCCACGAGACGCCGGGCGTTGCTCTCGCGCTCGGTTATGGTGGGGATGATCACCGCGGGCTTGCCGGCGGACAACCCAGTCATGACCGAACTGTGACCACCATGGTGCACCATCAGATCGCAGCGCTCAGCCATAGCAAGGCCGGACAAATAGGCGGCGTGAAAAAAGTTTGAGGGCAAAGTGCCAATTTCCTCGGGCACCGTCTGGTAGCCGGTTGTGAGTACAACTTGCACGGGCGCATCCGCGAAGGCAGCGATGGCCGCGCGAATGACGACGATTGAGTCAATGGGAGTCGAAACGTTGCCGCCGTATCTGGGATTGCCGGAATAAACCCATATCCAGGGGATATCGCGGCTGAGCGCGGTAATCTGGTCCGGGAGCTTGGCGTTGCCGCGCTGCCAGAGGATTGGTCCAATGTAAGTGACACCCGCCGCGGCGGGCAACGGATCCGTTTCCGGCGTGCCGACGATCAGGGAAAGATCGCCCGAAAGGAGATCGACGCAGCGCGCCACCGGCGCCATGCCGTATTCCGCGGCCACTCGGTTGATCGCCGGCGCCGCGCTCGGCAATCCGGCGGGACGCTCGCCTTTCCACCAGAGAAACCCATCGCTCGCCGGATGAAAATTGCCCTGAAGGACGGTCCCGAGCGGCACGTGAAGAATGCGCGCGGCGAGGCAGGGAAGAAGTCCGAAGGAATCGACGACAACATCGGGACCGAAATCACGGACCAAATCGACATGGACAGCGGTAGCCGCCCGCATAAATTCCTCGTCAGTATAGATAGCGGCAAGCATTTGATCGACGTCCCAAGCGGAACTCACCGGAGCGAGGTCCGGCGAAAAATCCGGCATGGGGCGCGATGGCATCGGGAGATTTTTCAGCCCGGCCTCAGCGATCAGTTTTGCGGGGGCGGGCGCGGGATTGAAGACGGCGACGTCGTGGCCGCGATCGGCGAGAGCCCGCGCGATGGGCACAACGCGCGTCGGCAAGCCAAGATCGTTCGCCGGCATCATAGTAAACAAGAACCTGGCCATCGAGGGCCTCCGCGATTTGACTCTGTCAATGAGCGACGCAACTATATGTCAAACTTCTGACCCGTGTCCGCGTGAGTCTCGTTCTCACACCTTCGATGACGGCGGTAGTAACTCACTTCGGCTTTCGGCGTCTTCCGAGAAGAAGTGATACCACGATGAACAGAAGGACGTTTGTCACGACGGCGATGGCACACAGACTCCAGAGCGACCAGTTCGCTCCGAGTTGGCCGTGGGTTAGCCCCGGGAACGAGTCCAGACTTCCGGGCAGCAACAACAGCCGCGATACAAGCCACAATATCGGGTCTTCTAGGAAGTAGGCCTCGACAGTCGCCGATACGCCGGTCAGCTGTATCACGCCAAAGATCCACCAGTACTTACGTTTCATGCCGCTCTCTCAATGGCTTGCCAGAAAAAAAATTTGAGTAGGCATTTTCGGGGGATTCGATATGCTTTGAGTCGAACCGCCATGAAGAAAAAACCAATTCATCTTTTGCTGTCCATCGGCCTGCTGCCGGCAATCTTCGCGGCTGTGCCGCCCCGGGTGCAAGCGCAAACTTCAGCGGAAATCGTTGAAATCGATACGTCCGCGCCGACGCATCCATTCCCGCATTTCTGGGAGCAGATGTACGGCTCGGGGCGGGCGATTTTGAGCCTGCGCGAGAGCTACCGGAACGATTTGCGCGCGGTGAAACAGATCACGGATTTCCAATATATACGGTTCCACGCGATCTTCCACGATGAGGTGGGAGTATACAGCGAGGATGCGCAAGGAAAACCGGTTTACAATTTTTCCTACGTCGATCAGATCTACGATGGCTTGCTCGCGAACGGCGTGAAGCCGTTCGTCGAGCTGAGCTTCATGCCGAAGCAGCTTTCGTCGAACCCGGCGGAACTTCATCCCTTCTGGTACAAGCAGAACATCGCGCCGCCGAAGAGTTGGGACCGCTGGGAAGAGCTTGTCTATCAATTCACAAAACATCTGGTGGAGCGCTACGGCGAGGATGAAGTTGCGCAGTGGTACTTCGAGGTATGGAACGAGCCGAACATCGATTTCTGGGCCGGCAATCCGAAGGAAGCGACTTACTACGAGTTGTACGATCACGCGGCGCGCGGGGTGAAGCGCGCGAGCCCGCGGCTGCGCGTGGGCGGTCCGGCGACGGCGCAAGCGGCGTGGGTCGACAGGTTCATAAAACACTGCGTGGAGAATCACGTGCCGTTCGATTTCGTGTCGACGCACGTGTATGGAAATGATGATGCGAAGCGAATTTTTGGGACCGATGAAAAAATTCCGCGAACGCAATTCGTGTGCCGCGCCGCGCACAAGGTTTACGACGAGGTGAAAGCGTCCACGCGTCCCGAGGTGCCGATTATCTGGAGCGAATACAACGCGAGCTATTTCAACGAGCCGCTGGTTACGGACGCCGCGTTCATGGGCCCGTGGATCGCGGATACGATCCGGCAGTGCGATGGATTAAGCGAGATGATGAGTTATTGGGACTTCTCCGATGTTTTTGAAGAGCAGGGCGTGATCCAGAAGCCGTTTTACGGCGGATTCGGGCTCGTGGCCGAAGGCGGCGTGCCGAAACCGGCGTTCAACGCGTTCAAGCTTCTGCATCTGCTTGGCGATCGGAGAATTCCGGCGGCTTCGAATTCCGTGCTGGCGACGCGCCGCGCCGACGGCACGCTGGTGCTCGCGGTGTGGAATTTGTTTCTACCCGAAGAAGCGGGGCACTCAAAGGACATGACGATCGAGCTCGCGGGGCTCACAGGCCCGCATCAAGCCGTGATTCAGGATGTCGATCCCGAGCACGGCTCTCCCCTGCCCGCTTACAAAGCCATGGGTTCGCCCGCATCGCCAACGCAAGAGCAGTATCGCGAGCTGAAGAAAGCCGCTGAGCTTCCCGCGCCGCGAACGCTTCCAGTAAGTGAGGGCAAGCTCAGCCTGACGCTGCCGGCACACTCGCTGTTTGTAATTGAAATTCGATAAAAGAAAGGCGCGGAGCGAGCGGCGAATGTTGCCGGAGCTTTCTTTCGTTATCCCTGCTTGAATGTTCGCGCGTTGGGATCGAGCCGCAGCTCCGCGGATGGCGGGCTGGGCTTGAATCCCGCGCGATCCATGCCGCGACGGACTTCGTCGTTCTTCATGAAGGTGTCCCAGACAAAACCGGTGCGGACATTCTCGGCCATCAGCATGGAAATGCCGATGTTGATGGCGATGACATCCTGGTCGTACCAGCCGATGGCCGGATTGAAGGAATCGACAAAACCATAACGCTGCCAGCCGCGCTGATCGAAGCGCTGGCGGATGGCCCAAAGAACCTGCAGCGTATGTTCCGGAAGAAATGGCAGTGAGCCGGCGGTGGCGCAGGGGACGATTGTGCCGTCGATCGGTCCCATCTTCGGCGGCCCGCCCCAGACGACGTAGCCTCGCACGGAATCGGATGCGGAGATGCCCCACAAATCGTCGCTGTATTGCGGGAAGCGGCTGGCGAGATCGAGGCAGAAGAGGCGGTGAGCCTGGGTGGCGATGACCGAGTTGGCGAAATAATCGGTGTAGCGATCCTGCTTGTCGCGAAAATCGAACCAGGCGTGGGAATACTGATGGATGAAAATCGGGGCGAAGGCTCCGACATAGCGAAGATGGGCGTATTCGAAGGTGGGCCGAAACCAGGCGTCCCAGCTTTCGGGCGGCAAGGCATGCGCGTTCGCACCCATTCCCAGCAGATACATCATCATCAGCTCGGAATAGGTGTCCCAGCGATATTTCAGGAAGCCGCCTTCGGGTTTCCAGCCGTGGGAAAGAGTTTTGCCGCCATCCAACATCCACAGCCAATCGACGCGATCGTTGATTTGCGTGGCGAGGGAATGAATTTCGTCGTCGTCGAAGTGCGCTCGAGCGGCGAGCACGCCGCAGAGCAGGAGCGCGGTATCGATCGAAGAGACTTCGCATTTCAGGGCGCGCGCGCCGGTGTTCATGTTCAGGAAATGAAAGAAGAAGCCGTGCTGGATGGAGGTGGACTTGAGAAGAAATTGCAGGGTGGTGCGGACGCGGTCGCGCACCTTGGCGCTATCGAGATAGCCGCGCTGATCGGCGATGCAGAGAGCGGTGAGGCCGAAGCCGGTGGCGGAAACGCTGGCGACATCGCGCGTGTCGGAACCATCGGCGCGGGCGCGATCTTTCACGAGGCCCGTTTCGGGGCTGGCCTGCTCCCAGAAGAACAACGTGATGGCGCGCTGGATTTCATCGAGAAGAGCGTCGTCGTCGGCGGAAGGCTTGTAGGGCGAGGCCTCGGCGAAAGCGCGCGGCAACACCCCGGCCCTTGCGATTGCCGGCACGCCGAGCGAGGCCAGTTCAAACGCCAGCCCGGCGCGCGCGAGTTCCGCCAGAATTTCTCGACGAGAAATTATGCGCATCGAAAGAAGCCGCCCGATTCCAGTTTACTTCCGATCTTCATTCGACACCGGACGACCCTTGGAGCAGAGTCCAGAATGGCAACCGGAACATTCGGGCACCAGAGGCCAACAAATCGAATTGATCGGTAAATTGAGTTCGTAGAAGCATTCAATAGAAAGGGAAATGGCGCGCAGGCGGCGCGGCGAAAAGGCCATCGAATATCCGATCGACCGATGCGCGCACCGAGAATTGAACGTCGCCTGAACGAAGTTTGAGCCATGCATGAAGGACCTGGAATAAGATGCCTCAGCGCAGTCCAGGGTTTCGGAACGGACGCGATTGGGCTATTCTTCCGGTCGCCGACAGGAGGAGCCGATGCATCTGGTCGTTCCCGCCGCGATGCATCTCGTCGCCCCCACAGCCGTGACGCACCGCGCGCTCGATGGGCTCGACATCACCGTCATTGCGGTTTATTTCGTGATTATCTTCTCGGTCGGGCTGTATTTTGCGCAGAGGGAACGGACGTCGGAGGATTATTTTCTGGCGAGCCGCGACGTGGGGTGGTTCGCGATCGGCGCGTCGCTCTTTGTGTCGAATATTTCGACGGAACATTTTATCGGCCTGGCGGGATCGGGAGCGACGACGGGCCTTGCGGTGGGGCATTTCGAATGGCTGGCCTGCCTGATTTTGCTGATATTGGGCTGGGTGTTCGTGCCGTTTTATCTGCGGACGAATGTGTTCACCATGCCGGAATTTCTGGAGCGGCGGTTCAACCGTTCGTGCGCCGTGTATCTCGCGGGGATTTCGATTCTGGCGTATATCTTCACGAAAATTTCGGTCCACCTCTATGCGGCGGCGGTTGTGCTGGAGCGCGTTGTCGGATGGAACCCGATGACGGCGGCGATCATTCTGGTGGTGGCGACGGGCGTCTACACGATTGCGGGCGGACTCGCCGCGGTGATTTACACGGACCTGATTCAAACGCTGATCCTGATTGCCGGCGCGGTGACGCTGACATTCATCGGCCTGCATCACGTGGGCGGATTTGCGGGACTACGCGCGGCCGTGCCGCCGAATTACTTTCACATGATCAAGGGGATTCACGATCCGGACTTTCCGTGGACGGGAATTTTCTTCGGCGCGCCGATTTTGGGAATCTGGTATTGGTGCACGGATCAGGTGATCGTGCAGCGCGTGCTTTCGGCGCGCGATGAAGGCCACGCCAAAGCCGCCACGATTTTTGCCGGCTTCCTGAAAATTTTGCCCGTGTTTATTCTTGTGCTGCCGGGACTGATGGCGATTGCGCTCTATCCGCAGCTGTTTACGCATAACGCGGCGGGAGCGGTGACCAACGGCGATATCGCCTACCCGACGTTGATTATCAATTTGCTGCCGCACGGACTGGTGGGCGTGATGATCGCGGCGCTGCTGGCGGCGTTGATGGGAGCGATGAGCTCGGTGTTCAATTCGTCGTCGACGCTGGTGACGCTGGATTTTTACAAGAAACTCCGGCCGCTGGCGAACGAGCGGCAACTGGTGGCGTTCGGGCGTATGGCGACGGGAGTTCTCGTGATTCTGGGGCTGCTGTGGGTCCCGTTCATCAAATACATCAGCTCGCAACTTTTTATCTATTTGCAGAGCGTGCAGGCGTACATCAGCCCGCCAATCACGGTGTGCTTCGTTTTTGGAATTCTCTGGCCGCGGATGAACGGCAAGGGCGCGATCTGGTCGCTGATGACCGGATTCGTGCTGGGCGCGACGCGGTTCACGTTCGAGGTTCTGGATAAAACGCATCATTTTCAGGACACGATGATTCGCGGGATGCTCGATATCAATTTTCTGCACTACGCGATTCTCATGTTCGTTATTTGCGCGGGAGTGCTGATCGTCGTGAGCATGCTGACGCCCGCGCCATCGGACGAGCAACTGAAGGGCTTGACGTTTGCGACGGTGGGCGGGCGGCTGGAAACGACGCAAGTGGGTGGAAAAACGGTGCACCTCGAAAGAGAGACGCGGCTCGAGCGCACACTGAATCTGGCGTTCAGCCTGTTGCTGGTGGCCACGGTTGTGAGCCTGTGGATTTACTTCCGCTGAGGGACGGGATCGCGCATGCAAGAAATCTCCGTCCTGCGACCCAATGTGAGCCGAGAAGAAGCGATCGCGGCGCTGCGTCCCGGCGGGTTCACGGGCGTTGTTCGGGATTTGGCCGTCGGGCCGCTTCGCTCGATCGCGGATGTTTACGTGCCGTTCCGGCTTTTCCGCGCGGTGATTGAAAACGGAAAGGCGCGCGAAGAACGATGGCTGGCGATCGATATGGTGGAAGGCTCGCTCGATCCCTACGGCTTCGATGCCCGGCCCGATTCTTCAGCGCTCGCGCGCATCGAAACCCGGAATTTCCTGCCCGCCCTGATTTCCGATGACCGCGGCGCCGAAATGCTCCGGCTAAAAGTGCAACGGTTGATTTTTCGGCTGGGCTTTTTTCGTGCGCAGAATCTCGCGATGGAATTCACGCCCATCGCACTCGAGATCCACGTTCCGTACTGGCTGGCGTTTCGAGGGCGCGGAGAGCAGGCACATCTGGATGTACTCGACGCGGTCCGGCGGCGCCCGGAAGGCGCGCGGGCCCGGCAGCTCTTCCGCTCGTGGCTTTTGAATCATCCTGCTCCAGCACTCTCACCGAGTCCGGCGCACCCGCAAAGCTAGATTTTTCTTTCCGGCAGACATGCACGCCCGCGAGCGGCGCTGCTTCGAGGAATTTCTTTCCGCAGTCCTCGGGGCCCTAGAAGCTGAAGGTCATCACCAAGTCGACTCTCCGGTTCGCGGTCGACGTCGTCGAGTTCGCTCCCCCGAAAAGTCCACCGAGCGCGTTGGATTCGCCGAAGAGCGGCGACTCCAAAGTACCAATGGGCGGCGCGACGTTGACGTGGTTGAACAGATTTCGCGCCGAGACGGCGAATGTCAAATTGTAGCGCCGGCCGCTCGAGCCTCCCATGCTGAACGGACCCCCTCCGCCACCTCCGCCGCCGGTCAATCCGCGCGGACCGAGTCCGCCTCCCGGACCACGCCCGCCTCCACCTCGTCCTCCGCCACCGCCGCCTGATTGTCCCGAGCCTGCACCCGATTCGAGCTTCTTGCCCAATCCGATGGTCTTGCTCACGCGCAAATTCATCGTGAATTGCCCGGGACCATCGCCGAAGTTGATCGGGACGAGGGGTTCCCCGACGGCAGGCGCGATGTCAAAATTGCCATACTTGGTCGAAACCAGATTCTGCGGGAGCGTCGCAGAAGTCGCGAACGCGGGGCGCTCGGTGAAGACCCCGGAGCCATAGATATCCTGGCCAATCGTGATGTTGAACGGCGCGCCGGAGCTGACGATCAGGAACGGGCTGAGGCGAAACCCGTACGGTAACGCCCACGTGCCCGCGAAAAAGGCGCGGTTGCGAACGTCGAAAGCGGCGCGGCCGTAATCTTGAGCGAGGTCGTACTGATTCGCGGGAAAAGTTGAGGCGCCGGCCGTGTCGCTGTTCGCGTAGTTGAGAGAGTAATAGCCGAAAAGAGAGAGGTTCGAGCCGACGCGCAGAGTGAAATTCGTGATGAGCTGGTTTTGACGGAAGATGCCGTCGGATTCATAGTTGTCGATGTTTTCGAGAGTTCCAAACGGGCGAGTGCCGCTGGTGGGATCGAGCGGGTTGTAAGTTCCGGGCAGCGGGGCGTTGATATTGCGAGTCAAGAGAGCGTGCTCGCCGAGCGAGTTGATATAGGTGACGGCCATGGTGGCGTTCTTCGTGACCTGGCGCTCAATGCTCGCCGCGGTTTGGATGGTGTACGGCGCGCGCAGAGTGGGATCGACCTGGTAGATTGTCGGAATGCTTTGGGAGTTGCCGGCGATGGTGCCGATCGCGGGTATCGTTGGATAGAAGTTCGGCGTGTTGATGATGTACTGCTGCTGATTGATGCCGTTCTGGCGCTCGGCCTGGAGCACGTAATCGTCGTTGAAGCGGTCGTAGAAAAATCCGAAGCCGGCGCGGACGACGGTCTTGGGGGCGACGCCTTTTTTGCCGCCCAAACCCCATGCAAATCCGAGACGCGGAGCGAAATCGGCGTGATCGTGAATATTGTCCTGCGTCTCGTATCGCAGTCCCATGTTCACGGTCATGTTGGGCCGCAGGCGCCAGTTGTCCTGGACGTAGAGGCCGAGGTCGAACTGCGAGAGGTCGAGGAGCGGAGTGCCGGCGTTGATGAGAAATTGGCTCGGTCCGCCGCCGAGCGCCTGAATCGCGGGTAGCGTGAGGCCATTCGCGAGGCCTTGCTGGGTGATGGAGTAGGCGTCGATGCCCGAAATCGTCTGGCCTTGAAACGTGCGGGAGCCAAATGTGAACGTGCCGTTGTAAAACGAGTTCGCGCTATTGGAAACGGTGTAGAGGCGCAAGCGTCCGCCAAATTTCAGTTGATGATTGCCGTGCTGAACCGATGTGTAGTTCTGCAGCTCGTAGGTGTCTTCGTTGTCGACGATGTTGCCCTGACTGTTGCCGCCATCGTTAAACGCGCCGAGAACGGAAATGGTCGGCTGGAAGTTCTGCGAAGTCTGGGTGGTGTTATCGCGGGTAAATTGGAAACGCGTTTCGTTGACGATGGACGAGCTGATGATCTGGTTATCCACGGCCTGGATGACATTTTCGGTTTCGGTTTCGTCGTAGCCCTGCGAGGCCAGGTTGAATTGTCCGATTCCGTCGTTGGTCGCGTTGCTCTGGACGAAGCGGTAACGCAAGGTGAGAGTGTTGCTGGGCGTGAGCTGCCAGTCGACGCGCGGGCTGAAATTCGTGCGCGTACTGGGATTCGGAACGGCCGCGCTGAAGGGGATGGGATTGAAAGCGGGGTCGAGAACTTCGGCGTTGACCACGGCCACGTTGTTGATGTCGCGGCGCTCGGCGTCGACAAAGAAAGAAGCCTTCTTGGTGATCGGGCCGCTCAGGTTGCCGCTGAAAAATGTAGTGTAGTAACCCGGCTCGGTGGGCGAAAAAGGATTCCGCGAGTTGAACGCGGAATCGTTTCCGTCGACGAGAAATTGGCCGTGAAATTTGTCGGTGCCGGGTTTCGTGAAGATTTCGATCCGGCCATAGCCGAGTTTGTCGAATTCCGCGGAGAACGGATCCTGGTTGATGCGGATTTCGCGGATGGATGATTTCGGCGGAAGCTGGCCGCCCGTAAAGCCATCAATGTAAATCTGGCCGCCGTTCGGACCAGCGGATGGGCCCGCGAGAGCCTGCAGCTCGGACTGCAACTCATCGGGATCGTCGGAGAGCGCATCGAGATCCTTACCCTTGATAATGAGAGCGCTGGCGTTATTGGCGGGATTGACGTCGACGGTGGTGGTCGAGTCGGTTACCGTGACCTGCTCTTTTTGCGTTTCGAGCGAAAGCTGGGCATCGAGCTTTTGAATCTGGCCCGGCGAAATGACGACGTTGTCGTTTTCAAACAGGGCGAAGCCGGTGGATCCGATCGTGACCGAATAGGTGTCCGGCGCGAGGCCCTTCATCTCGTAGACGCCGTCGCGGCCCGTCTTCGCAGTGGTGGTCTGCCCCGCGGACGAGGTCGCCAGCACCGATGCTCCGACCACGGCCGCGCCGGACGGATCGGTCACCTGACCGCGCAAAGTACCGGTGGGAGTCTGCGCGAGGACGGCGCCCGTCGCAGTGAGCGAAGAAATCAGTGCAATAAACAGAAGAATATATTTCCCAAAGTGCCGGCCTATCATCGACTCTCCCGCGAAATCGTGCGGTATTTCTGTTGCGATACACGCTATTGGGATGCGGCGTCTCCAATCGGGGATGTGAGATTCCACGGCGCAAGAAGCTCGGCTTGCTGATTGCCGGTGGGCGAAGCCGCGAGGATGGCGTCGACGCCGCTCAATAGAGTGATCGCGGTGACCGCGCCCGAGGCCGCCCCCGGAGTGGTTACGATCATGACGGCGTCACCCTTTTTCAGATCGCTCAAAGAAGCCACGGGCAACCGGCTCAGGATCTGCTGAAAATCCGGAGTACCGCCGGGACGAGAACCGCCGCCGGGGCCGCCACCCATGGAACCGCCGCCTCCGGCTGCAGACGACGCGTTCGCGGGAGGCGCGCCGCCATTGGCCGCACCACCCGGCGCCGCGCTCCCCGCCGCTCCGCGGAATCGCATGGCGATGCGTTGCGCGAACATCTCCGGCAACTGACGGACTTGCGAACTCGCGGTAATCTTCACGACGACGGGCTTTTTCGTCTTCAAATCGTTGACGGTGAGCGTGCTCCCGGCGGTGTCTATAGCGGTAATCAAGCCGGCAATATTCAGGAACGATCCCGAGACAATTTCTTCGGCCGTAATTTCGCTGCCGTCGGCGCTACGAGTTCCGCGGGCACGAACTTGATCGCCCGGCTTGATTTGATCGAGCGTGCCGATTTTTGCGTCGTCAAATTTCACCGAATCCGGCGAGTAACGGCGAATGATGGTGTCCTTGGAAATATGAATCGCAATGCTTTTGGTCCCTGCCATACTCGCCGATGAAATCGTGATCGTTCCGCTGGCCGGGTCGACGCTGCTGACGATCCCGCCTACGCCGCGCTTCGCCCAATCCTCCCGCTCGCTTTGCTGCTTTCCTTCGATGTCCGATTTCTTCATCACCACGATCGCGAGTGCGGCGATGGACTTGGCACCGTCGGAGGGTTTTCCGCGGACGAGAACGCGGTCGCCTGGCTGCAAATCGGCCAGATGAATCGGCGTCGCGGTCTTCAGGTCGGTTTGGCCGGGCGCGGTGCGCAACATGCGGGTCGAATCGTCGACCAGAAATGTGGATTCGGCGCCGACATCCGACTTTACGGTGACGGCATTTCCGGAGATGGCCGTGACGGTGCCAAGCATTCGGATGAGCGAGGAGGGCTGCTGAGCGTCTTGCGGGCTTCCGGCGGCGCGGGGGGTGAGCGCCAGAGTCGAATGGGCGAGGCTCAGCACGAGCAACAAAGTCAGCGCGCAAACGAAACGTCTTCCTGCGAGCATTGCCAGCACCTTGGTCCATCCGCGGCCTTCGCGCGAACCCGCCGGGTGGACATTAGAATCGTCCCACAATCCAGAATCTCCTCACAATGAATTACAAATTATGACGCATGCAGTTCCGAAATGTTTCATCGTGTTTATTTTCGAGGCGTGATGAGTTACGCCGCCTGCGGGAAGGCCGGGCCGAATCGCGCGGGGCGGGACCGGCTGGTTAGAGTTGGGCGAGAAGGGCGTCGCGGAGCTTGCGCTGGTGGCTCGCGCCGAGCTTGGCGCCATCGAGCGTGAGATAGAAAACGTCGATGGCGCGCTGGCCTTCGGTGTCGATCAGCGCGACTTCGAGATTGCAACCATATTGCGCCAGCGCCGAGGTGATCTGATAGAGCAGGCCGGGGTGATCCTGGGTAATGATCTCCATGAGTGTGGAATGCGAGGAGCAGAAATCATCGAAGCGAATTTGCGTCGAGACGGTGATCTTTGGCATCTGGGGCAAACGAAACGTTTTCTTTGTTCGCAGCAGCGTTTCGAGACTCGCCGCGCTGGACAGGACTTCGACCACGCTGCTCTTGAAACGCTCGGATTCTGACGGATTCAGCTCGAGGGTGCGATGCGGGTCCGAAAAATGGAACGTATCCACGATCGTGCCGCTCGCGTTGGCAAACGCTTCGGCCTTCCAGATGTTCATGCCCCAAGCGGCCAGGGTGCCGCTGATTCCCGCGAATAGATAGGGGCGGTCGGCCGTGAGAATCGTGAGCGCGTAGATGTGGCCGAGGCTTTCGAGATGCAGCTCGACGGGAGTTTCGTCGAGTTGCTGCGACATGCGGAAATGAAGCGCGACTTCCTTCGGCGCGTGAGCGAGGAGATACCGGCGCGGCAATCCTTGCAGAAATTCGCGCAACTCCTGGACATTTGCGCCCTCGGAAACGAGAGGGAGAATGCGTTCGACCCATTGGCGGTCGTCTTCACCGCCGCGGACGCGCTCTTCATCGAGGCTGCGGTTCAGATAATTTTCCGTGGAGACGTAGAGTTGCCAGAGCGATTCCGCTTTCCACGGCGTGAGCGCCTCGGGATTTACCGCGCGAATGTCGGCATAGGTAAAGAGGCAGAGGATTTTCAGGCGCTCCGGCGTGCCGACTTTTTCGGCGAAGGTGCGGATGGTTTGCGGATCGAAAATATCGCGGCGCAAGAGATTCGCGGACATCTCGAGATGATTGGCGATGAGATAGCGGACGGTTTCGCTTTCTTCGGGCGTCAAACCGAGGCGCGGAAAAACTTCCTCGACCGCCTGCAGGCTTCCTTCGATGTGATCGTCGTTGGCCATTCCTTTTCCGACGTCGTGGAACAGCAGCGAGAGAAAGAGGAGCTCGGGCGTCTCGAGCTCGAGCAGAAGTTCGGCGAATTTTTGCTCCCATTCGGTCTTGGGCTCGCGGAGGACCTGCAGATTCTCGATGGTGATGAAGGAATGCGCGTCTACGGTGTAGTGATGATAGAAATCGCGGATGACGAGGGAATCGATGACCGCGAATTCGGGAAACAGGCGGACCAGAACGCCGAGAGCGTGCATGGCGCGAAGCGCGTCGGACGCATAGGGAGCGACGAGAATCTGGCGCAGGTGGGCCCACAGATTCGGGACGCGGCCGCCGAAGGACTCGAGCATCGGAAGCGCGGCTTCGACATCGCGCTCGGTTTCGCGGCTGAGCTTCACGCCGTCGCGCGCGACCCATTCGAAGAGTTCGAGCAATCGGTCGGGATCTTTCACGTCCGCGCCGCCGCGCAGGGCGAGACGGCCGGCGGTTATTACAAAATTCAAATTCGAGATGCGCGATTTCCACTCGCCCACACGCTCGGCAAGAGATGGACGTTCCGGCGCGGCTTCATCGATGAGCTGGGTCGCGAGCGCGAAGACCGAACGCGCGTGGCGGAAGTAGCAGCGCATCCATTCGGACGGCGGCATTTCGCGGCCGCGCTCGACACCCATGCCGAGCAGGGCTGCGTGGGCCTGGAGTTCGTAGGTGAGCGCGTTGTCGTCGCGGCCCTGCCAGTAATGGACGAGGCAGCGCGCGGCGGCGAGGAAATCGAAGGCGCGCTCGTTGTCGGCGCGCAGTTTTGCGGGCGCGGCGCCGGAGATCTCGTCCGGAATCGCGTCGCCGGCGAGCGCGGCGATCTGGTGCAGCCAACACGAGACGTGATAATCGCGCAGACCGCCCGGCGAGTTTTTCAGATTGGGCTCGAGATGAAAAATCGTGGCGCCGTGTTTGGCGTGGCGCTCGCGCGTCAATTCGGCAAGATTCCAGCGAAGATCTTCGCGATGACGGGAAACGAGCTGCGGCAAGACGCGGTCGCGAAGCTGGGCGAAGAGGGCGGCGTCGCCGGCAACACCGCGGCAATCGAGGAGCGAGATGTTGAACTCGGGATTATCGGCGCGAAACTTGCTGCATTCACCGAGAGTTCGCGTTGTCGGGCTGACGCGCATGCGCATGTCCCAAAGTTCCTGGCAAAGGATTCGCGCGGAATCCTTGAAGCGCGTTTCGGTGGCGGAATCCTCGCAGAGGAACAGCAGATCGATATCGGAATACGGGAAGAGAGCGCGACGTCCGTAACCGCCGAGAGCGACGACGGAAATTTTTCGGAATTCCGGATTTTCGGCGCCGACGACCTCGCGAAAGAGCTGGGCGACGATGCGGTCGATCAACGCGGCGCGCGATTCGGTGACCGCGCGACCGTTTCCCGTCGCCTCGAATTCCTTCTGAATTCGAGCGGATTCCGCGGCGTACAGATCGCGAAGACCGGAACCCGGGATGGACGACGACATAAGCTTGTTTGCCTCAACTGGCGCCAGGCCTCCTCCGGCGCGCTATGCGACAGGTGTTGCACAAGGCCTCCGTCGTGCGGATGCACGACGCCTGAATCAACGACGCCGATGCACGACGCGGCGATCAATGACGCGGCGATCAATGACGCGGCGGCGAATTTCGGGCAAGCGCCGCAGCACCGCTGCGCGGCTACAGCGCGGCTCCTCCCCGCTCTTCATTGCGGATGCGGATGGCTTCGTCGACCTTCGACAAAAAAATCTTGCCATCGCCGATTTTGCCCGTTTTTGCGGTCTTCAAAATTGTCTGGACCGTCATTTCCACGAGATTATCGGGGAGCACCATTTCAATTTTGATCTTCGGGAGCAAATCGACTTCGTACTCGCGGCCGCGGTAGGTTTCCGTGTGGCCTTTCTGGCGCCCGTGGCCGCGGACTTCGAAAACCGTCATTCCCTCGATCCCGACTTCTCGAAGGGCATCTTTCACCGACTCGAACCGCGAAGGCTGGATCACTGCTTCGACTTTTGTCATCGCGTGTCTTCTCCCGTCCGGGTCACGAAATGAAATCGGCGCCGAGCGCGAGCCAATTTGCGTTCCTGAGCGATGCGCCGCTCTTGCATTTCAAAATCGAGCTCAGGCTTCGAGATTGTACCCTTCTTCTCCGTGCAGCAAGAGGCGCAGGCCTTGCGCTTCGCGATCTCGCGGCACGCGGACCTTCCTCCGAGAGTTCCGAGCCGACGGCAATGGTGAAATTCAGGCCACCAGGTCCGTGACGGCACCGATACTGCTGCTCGACACCAGGCGCACGTACTTCGCGAGGACGCCGGAGCGATAGCGCGGCGCGGGCGGTTTCCAGGCCGCGCGGCGCCGCTCGAATTCTTCGGCGGAAATATTGAGCTGGAGCAGACGCGCGCCGGCGTCGATGGTGATCGACTCTCCTTCGCGCACGAGTGCGATCCCGCCGCCCGAAGCGGCTTCCGGCGCGACGTGGCCCACAACCAAACCGTACGTACCACCGGAGAAGCGGCCGTCGGTGAGCAATCCGACGGAATCGCCGAGACCCGCGCCGATTAGCGCCGATGTCGGCGCCAGCATCTCGCGCATTCCGGGTCCGCCCTTCGGGCCTTCGTAGCGAATGACGAGAACGTCGCCGGCTTTTATTTTGTGCGCGAGAATCGCGGCGAGGCATTCCTCTTCGGATTCAAAAACGCGGGCCGGGCCGGTCATTTTCGTGTGCTTGATGCCGGAAACTTTGGCGACGGCGCCCTCGCTCGCGAGATTGCCCTTGAGAATTGTGAGATGGCCGTGGGGATAAATGGGCGAGTTCCACGGATGAATGACGTCCTGATTTTGGCGCGGCTCCGACGGGACAGCGGCGAGAGTTTCGGCGATGGTCTTTCCCGTGATGGTGAGCGCGTCGCCATGCAGAACGCCGTGATCGAGCAAAATCTTCATGACTTGCGGAATGCCGCCCGCGGCGTGCAGATCGGTGATGACGTATTTTCCCGACGGCTTCATATCGCAGAGAACGGGAACACGCGCGCGCATCGCCTCAAAATCGCCGATCACGAGCGGCACGCCGGTGGAATGCGCGATGGCGAGAAGATGCAGGACGGCATTCGTCGAGCCGCCGGTGGCCATGACGACGGCAATAGCGTTTTCGAAAGCCTTGCGGGTCATGATTTGGCGCGGAAGGAGCTGTGTGCGGACGGCCTGCGCCACGACGCGCGCCGATTCGGCCGTGCTTTCCATTTTTTCGGCGTCTTCCGCCGCCATGGTGGAGGAATACGGCAGGCTCATGCCCATCGCTTCGATGGCCGAGGACATCGTGTTGGCCGTGAACATGCCGCCGCACGAGCCCGCACCGGGACACGCGTGGCGCTCGACTTCGAGCAACTCCGCGGTGCCAATTTTTCCGGCGCTGTGCTGGCCGACGGCTTCGAAGGCGCTGACGACGGTGAGGTCCTTGCCACCGTAGTGGCCGGGCTTGATCGTGCCGCCGTAGACGAAGATGGCGGGAATGTTGAGGCGCGCGATGGCAATCATCGCGCCAGGCATATTCTTGTCACAGCCGCCGATAGCGATCAAACCATCCATTCGCTGCGCGTTGCAAACGGTTTCGATCGAATCGGCGATGACTTCGCGCGATACGAGCGAATACTTCATTCCTTCGGTGCCCATCGAAATTCCGTCGCTGACCGTAATCGTGCCGAAAATCTGGGGCATGGCCTGTGATTGGCGCAGGACGTCCATGGCTTTCAGCGCGAGATCGTTGAGGCCGACGTTGCAGGGGGTGATATTGCTGTAGCCGTTCGCGACTCCGATGATGGGCTTGTCGAAATCGGCGTCGCCGAATCCGACGGCCCGGAGCATGGCGCGATTGGGGGTTCGTTCCACGCCATGCGTAATCATCTTGCTGCGATCGTTGAAGCTCATGGGATTCCCGCTTTCAATTGGGGATGAAGTCTACCGCGTGCATTCCCGGCCAACTTATCAGTTTTTTGAGAGCCGTCCATCGAAAAAACAAGAGGAGATGGGCCGCGGGATTACGCGTTGACGGGCCGAAGCCAGCGCGCGTAGCGGGCATCCTGGCCAGACGACGCGGCGCGAAAAACGCTGCGAATCTGCCGGGTGACCGGGCCTGGAAATACCGGGCCGATCGGCTTGCCTTCGAGTTCCTGAATCGGCGCGACTTCCACGGCTGTGCCGGTAAAAAAGGCTTCATCCGCCGTGGTCAGATCGTCCATCTGCAAATCTCGTGCGTCCACGGAAACGCCGAGATCGCGTGCGATTTGAATGACGGCGTCGCGCGTCACGCCCATGAGGATGGAGTGGCGGCTGTCGTTGGTAATGATGCGGCCGTTCTTCACGACAAAAAGATTCTCGCCCGAGCCTTCCGCGAGGCTTTCATTCTTGTCGAGGAGCAACGCTTCGTCAAAACCGCGGCGCTGCGCATCCTGAACGGCGAGAATTGAATTGATGTACTGGCCGCAGGCTTTCGCGGTCGTCGGCATCATGGTCGAATGAAATTTCCGCCACGGAGAAATGCAAACGCGCACGCCGGTGTGCTCGCCATCGGCTTTCAGAAACGAATCCCATGGCCAGGCCAAAATCGCGGATTGCACCGGGCAATTTCGCGGATGGACGCCGAGAGTCGCGCTGCCGTAAAAGCAGATCGGCCGCACGTAGCAGCCGCGGAATTGATTTCGCCGGACCACTTCGCAGATCGCGGCATCGAGCTGTTCAATCGTATATGGAATTTTCAGATCGTAGAATTTTGCGGAATTAAAAAGGCGCTCGAGATGTTCGGGAAGGCGGAAGATGGCGGGGCCGCGAACCGTGTCATAACAGCGAATGCCTTCGAACACGCCGCTGCCGTAATGGAGCGCGTGCGACGAGACGTGAAATGTGGCCTGGTCCCAGGGAACGATCGAACCATTCATCCAAACCCAGCGAGCCTGCTCGAAACCCATCCGTTGGTCCCACCCTCCGCGAGTGTGTGCTGCAGCTTACTTGAAATTTATTTTGTGGTGCTTGCTGCCGCCGGCTCGTCGGTCGCAACCGTAACCGGATTCAGGAATGTCATGAGGCCGCGAAGCCGCGCACCGACGTCTTCGATCAACTGGTGCTGTTCCTTGCGGCGCGTGGCGTTGAAATTCTTGCGCCCCGTTTTGTTTTCGTCAATCCATTGCCGCGCGAATTCGCCATTCTGAATTCTGCCGAGCATCTTCTTCATGGTTTGCCGCGTCTGCTCGTTCACCACCTGCGGGCCGCCCGTGTAATCGCCGTATTCAGCGGTGTCGCTGACGGAGTAGCGCATGTAATTCAAGCCGCCGCGATAAATGAGATCGACGATGAGCTTCAGCTCGTGCATGCACTCGAAATAGGCGATCTCGGGCTGATAGCCGGCATCGACGAGGGTTTGAAATCCAGCCTTGATGAGTTCGCTCACACCGCCGCAAAGGACAGCCTGCTCGCCGAAGAGATCGGTTTCCGTTTCTTCCTTGAAGGTGGTCTCGATGACGCCGGCGCGAGTGGCGCCGAGGGCCTTGGCATAGGAAAGAGCGAGTTGCTTTGCGGAACCGGTGGCGTCCTGATGCACGGCCAGAAGCGCGGGAGTGCCGCCGCCTTCGAGAAACACCTCGCGAACGCGGTGACCCGGCGCTTTCGGTGCGATCATGGTGACATCAATATTTTTCGGGAGATCAATGGTGCCGTAGCGCACGTTGAAACCGTGGGCGAACATCAGCATTTTGCCGGCGGAAAGATGCGGCGCGATTTCCTTTTCATAGATGGCCGGCTGCGACGTGTCGGGCGCGAGAATCATGATTACGTCGGCCCACGCCGCCGCATCGGAAACCGAGCGAACCGTCAATCCCGCGGCGATGGCTTTCTCGCGCGACTTGCTGCCCGCGTGCAAGCCGACGCAGACTTCGCAGCCGCTGTCGCGCAGGCTCAGCGCATGGGCGTGGCCCTGCGAACCGTAGCCGATGATGGCAATTTTCTTTTTTTGAATCAGTGCGAGATCCGCAGCGTCATCCAGATAAATCTTGGCCATTCCCGGCTCCTAAAATTGAATTCGTGAATTCTAACGGCGATTGCAATTCGCTAAACGGACTGTGAAGCTTCGGGCTCGACATCGCGCGAATTCGCAGCGAATTGGCCTTTACCGAGCGTTCGCTTGACTCCGCGCGACATCACCACTTGCCCGGTGCGCACCATCTCGAGAATGCCGAATGGGCGCAGAACATCTTCGAGCGCGTGACTCTTATCTTCGGTGCCGGTGATTTCGATGATCAAGGAATTCGGGGCGAGATCGACGACGCGCGCGCGGAAGACGCGAACGATTTCCATGAGGCGGTTGCGGGATTCTTCGTTGGCCTCGACTTTGATGAGGGCGAGGCTGCGCGAGATGGTGGATACGTGGGTCACGTCTTCGACGGAGAGAACGTTGACGAGCTTGTAGAGATTGGCCTCGACGCGATGCGCGGCGCCTTCGCTGATCCCAGCGACGATGGTCATGCGGGAAATTCCCGGGCGCTCGGTGTGGCCGACCGTCAGCGACTCGATGTTGTACGCGCGGCGGCGAAACAGCGATGCCACGCGATTCAACACGCCGGGCTGGTTTTCAACATACAGCACGAAGGTATGCAGTTTTTCGTTTTCAGGCATCCGATGCTTTCTCCACAAGTGGACTCGGCCTGCGGATCATCGCGTGCAAATCCGCGCCCGCAGGCACCATGGGGTACACGGAATCTTCCTGCTCAACCTGGAAATCAATCAGCGCGGGGCCGGGATTCCTGCGCGCCGCTTCGATGGCGGGAACGATTTCACCGCGCGTGCGCACCGAAACGCCGGAAATTCCAAACGCGCCGGCCAGCTTTGCGAAATCCGGACTCAAGATCGGCGTGGATGCGTAGCGGCCGTCGTAGAAAAATTCCTGCCACTGGCGGACCATCCCCAGATATCCATTATTAATGATGGCGATTTTCACGTCGATCTTTTCCTGAACGATGGTGGCGAGCTCGGCCATGGTCATCTGGAACCCGCCGTCGCCGGCGACGACCCATACTTCCGCATCGGGCCGGGCAAACTTCGCGCCGATGGCGGCGGGCAGAGCAAAACCCATGGTGCCGAGGCCGCCGGAAGTGATGAGGGTGCGGGGCTTTTCGTGCTTGTAGTATTGCGCTTCCCACATCTGGTGCTGGCCGACGTCGGTGACCACGACGGCTTCGCCCTTTGTCTCGCGCCAGAGATCGTTGATGACGTGCGCGGCGTAGAGATGCCCGTTGTCGGGCAGACCCTGAATGTCGCGGACGGCGGAATCCTGCTTCAGACTGTCGATGTACGCCGACCATTCAACGCGCGCATTCGACTTCACGCCCGGAAGCAGTTGTTGCAAAATTTCCTTGAGATCGCCGATGAGCGGCACGTCGACTTTGACGTTCTTGTTGATTTCCGCGGGATCGATTTCGACGTGAATTTTTTTGGCGGTGGGCGCGTACGTTTTCAGATTCCCGGTCACGCGATCGTCGAAGCGCATTCCGAACGCGAGAAGCAGGTCCGCTTCCTGAATCGCAGTGTTGACCCACGCTTCGCCATGCATCCCCATCATACCGAGCGACAACGGATGGGACGCCGGAAAACCGCCGAGGCCGAGCAGCGTTTCGGCCACCGGAACGCCGGCTTTTTCCGCGAAGGCCATCAGTTCTTTCATCGCGCCGGAGAGAATAATTCCGTGGCCCGCGAGAATGACGGGCCGGCGCGACTGATTGATCAGCTCGAGGGCGCGCTGGAAATCTTCCGCCTTCGGAAAATGCATGGGTTCGTGGCGGCGCGATCGCGGCGCCGCAGCCTCCCAATCAAATTCGCAGGACGCATTCTGCGCGTCCTTGGTGATGTCGACCAGCACCGGCCCCGGGCGGCCCGACGCCGCGATATGGAATGCCTCACGCAGACTCGGCGCGACGTCCTCGGCGCGCGTGACAAGATAATTGTGCTTAGTGATCGGGAGCGTGATGCCGGTGATGTCGGTTTCCTGAAACGCGTCGCTGCCAATGAGCTTGCTGCCCACCTGGCCCGTGATGCAGACGATGGGCGAGGAATCCATCATCGCGGTGGCGATACCGGTGACCATATTCGTCGCGCCCGGACCCGACGTGGCAATCGCGACGCCAACGCCGCCGCCGGCGCGCGCGAAGCCATCGGCCATGTGCGTCGCGCCCTGCTCGTGGCGGACAAGGATGTGATGCGTGTGATAACGGGTCATGGCGTCGTACGTCGGAAGAATGGCGCCGCCCGGATAGCCGAAAACGCACTTCACGCCCATGCGTTCGAGTGATTCCCAAACGATTTCTGCGCCGGTCTTGATCACCTGTTGGAGCTCCTTTTCAGGCCATACACTCCGAGCGCGCGGGCCCGTCTGGCCCTCCGGTTCGCCGCTCTCGGTGTCGATTCCATCCAGTAGGCCTCAGCTCTCCCAAGGAGTCCAATTTATATTCTTGCTATTGTGTATAAGAACCGCTTATAGCCCCATTTTGGAGCATCGGCCCCGAAACCGCGCCGATCGCGCCAAACGGTCCCGCGCCGCGACGCAGCCGCTCGCAAGACAGGCGCAGGACGCTCGCCACGGAGCACGCTTAAAACAAAAAACCCGCCTCCCAGGTTGTCCTCTGGCGGCGGGCTCGAAGTGCTGAATCGTCTTGCTTGACGCTCAGCTGCCTCGTGCGCCAGAGGACACACCGGTAAGTACGATAGTAATTCGTACGAGTCGGGTGATCTTCTGGCTCTGGTGCAGCATTTAAGAAGTTTAATCCGGGGCCGGCTGATTGTCAAGAGATCAGGGAGCGAAATGGCGCGAAACAGGCGAAAAACGGAATAAATGGGCAAAAATGGAGCTTAACGCCGTTCTGTGGACGAAGCGCGCCCCGCGCCTTTCGCATTCTCCGCTGCCCCGGCGGCGGAGGGATAGCAGCCGAGGAGGCGGGATTCGTAGGCGTGCGCGCGCAGCTCTTCGAGGGCCGCCTGCACTTTCGGATCGGCGGTCGATCCCTCGAGATCCAGGTAGAAGCTGTAGTGCCAGGGACTGCCCTTCAGCGGACGGCTCTCGATTTTGAGGAGATTGATGCCACGATTCGCGAACGCGCCGAGCGCGGCGTAGAGCGCGCCAGGTGTGTGGTTCACCTTCACGACGAGCGAAAGCTTGTTTCCTTCCGCGGCCGCGCCCGGCGTGGTGGAAAGAAGAGCGAAGCGCGTGTAATTTTCGCGATGATCCTCGAGATGTTCGAGGAGAATCACGCCGCCGTACAATTCGGCGGCGCGGCGTCCGGCGATTGCAGCCACGCTCTTGTCGCCGCGCTCCGTGATTTCGCGGACGCTTCCCGCCGTGTCCGTGCTCGCGACGCGCTGAATATCCGGATGCTCGACGAAAAATCGCAAGCATTGCGCGAGCGCCACCGGATGCGATTGAACAACGCGAAGCGCTCCGAGCGAGGCGCCGGGACAGCCGATCAAATTGTGGACGATGGGAATGGTCACTTCACCGATGATGTGGAGCGAGCTTTCGAGAAGAAGATCGTAGGATTGATGCACGGAGCCGGCGAGGCTGTTTTCGAGCGGCGCGAGCACCAGATCGGCAGCGCCGTCGGGAATCGCCGCGAAGAGCGCTTCGAATGTGGGCCGGGGAACGAGGCGCACGCTTTCGCCCAACAGCTTGACGATGGCTTCTTCGCTGAACGCTCCGCGCTCGCCCTGAAAAGCGACGCGCGGCTTATCGGATTGGCTTGCCGTCGTGGTCATTGATGTTTAGCCCGTGCACACAAAAAATCTACTAAGGTTTCGGCGTCACTAGCCGGAACGTTTCCCGCAAATCCAGGGCGCGAATCGTGTTCCCGGTTTTCTGCTCCGCTTCCGCCGCCAATTGCAAAAGGAGCGGACTCTTCGGCGAAACTTTCAGCGCGTTTTCATATTCGTCCGCCGCTTCGGTGAAAAGACTGAACGAAGAAAACGTCGCGGCGCGCCCGAGATGCCGCACGAGCAAATCCTTGCGCTGCCAAGATGCCAGTTCGCTCTGCAGCTGCTTCTGCTCGGGCGCCGTGAGCACGGAAAACGAAACCGTGTATTCGCGGCCCACGGAATCGCGCATGGTCAATTCGAGCGGTTGCGCGGCGCCGCGATCGCGATATTTCGTCAACGCGTCGCGGAGATCGCGCGAATCCCAGACGCCGAGAGGTCCGGGCGCCATGCCCTTGCAACAGAGCGGTTGCTCGAAATTTTCCGGCGACACGGAAATTACCACATCGCCCAAATCTTCGGGCGGAATCCAGCGCAGCACGAGATGTTGCGGGTCGACGGTGCCATCCGGTGGTGGAGAGAAAAAAATAGCGTCATCGGAAGACGCGACGCGCGCCGGCGCCGCCGGATCAGGCGGAATATTCTGATTGAGGATGGCGCCGGGCGGAACGGTGAATGCGTCATCCTGTTTTTTGAGGAGCTTCGAGCCGCCGGCGAGAAGCAGAGCAAGCTGACCGGAGGTGTTGGAGCATCGCACGCGTCCTTCCGCGACGAGAGGCCAGCGAATCGAGTTCCCCGCGGGCAACGGCTCCCACGATTTGGAGCTTTTCCCGGCGGCTTGCGCGGCGCAGGAATTCTCGACGATCATTCCCGCGAAGGAAGTCTGTTGCGCGAGGGCGGCGAGCGGCCAGCCGCACAGCGCCGTCAACAGAACCGCCAACACGATCCACGCGCGTTTTTGTGTGAAGCATCGCGTAATGCTCATAGCCTTGATGGCACGACCGCGAACATACTAAGAAAATCATCTGTACGCGTCAATCGACGCGCAGGGCGTCGAGATCGAGGGACGATTCTCCGCTTACGTTGACTTGGCTGACCGCGAAACCTAAGATGACGCGAGTTCCCGTCCATGATCGGCCAAACCATTTCTCACTACCGCATCGTCGAAAAGATCGGCGGCGGAGGTATGGGTGTCGTCTACAAGGCCGAGGACACCACGCTTCACCGCTTCGTTGCCTTGAAGTTTCTTCCTGACGGGTTCGCGCCGGACTCGCAAGCCCTCAGCCGCTTCCACCGCGAAGCACAGGCGGCTTCCGCCCTGAATCATCCAAACATTTGCACGATCTATGAAATTGGCGAGCAGAATGGCCAGCCCTTCATTGCCATGGAATTTCTCGACGGGCAGACTTTGAAGCACTGCATTTCCGGCAAGCCGCTGGCGCTCGAGCGAGTGCTGGAGCTGGCGATTGAGATTGCGGACGCGCTCGATGCGGCGCACGCGAAGGGAATCGTGCACCGCGACATCAAGCCCGCCAATATTTTTGTGTCCGAGCGGGGTCACGCCAAGATTTTGGATTTTGGACTGGCCAAGCTGGCACCGGCGGGCGACGCTGGAAATCTTTCGGCGATGCCCACAGCCAGCGCGCTGGAACAACTCACGCGGCTTGGCTCGACGATGGGCACGCTCGCATACATGTCACCCGAGCAGGTGCGCGGCGAAGAGCTGGATGCACGCACGGATTTGTTTTCATTTGGCGTGGTGCTCTACGAGACGGTGACGGGCGTTCCACCGTTCCGCGGCGAGACCTCCGGCGTGATTGCGGAAGCGATCCTGAATCGCAGGCCCGTGGCGCCAGTGCGCCTGAATCCCGACCTTTCTCCAAATCTCGAAGAGGTCATCAACAAAGCGCTCGAAAAGGATCGCAAGCTTCGCTACCAGAGCGCCGCCGACATTCGCGCGGATTTGCAGCGGCTCAAGCGCGACACGGAGTCGGGCCGGACGGCGACCGCGACGCCGCAATTCGAGTCGAAAGCCGCCGCGAAGTCCGCTCGGTCTCGATGGATGGCGCTCGGGGCCGTGGCAATTGTAGCTGCCGGGCTGGCCGTGGGAGGCTGGCTGTTTTTCTACCGCCGGGCTCACGCGCTTACCGATAAGGACACCATTGTTCTCGCTGATTTCACAAACTCGACGGGCGATCCGGTCTTCGACGGCACGCTGCGGCAGGGACTGTCAGTGCAACTGGAGCAATCGCCCTTTCTGAGCATTATCCCCGACCAGCAAATTCAGCAGACCCTGCAGATGATGGGGCAGGAAGCGGATGCAAAGCTGACGCCGGAGATTGCTCGCGAAATCTGCCAGCGGACCTCGAGCGCCGCCGTCCTCGACGGCTCGATCGCTCAAATTGGCACGCCGTACCTTCTGACCGTAAAAGCCGTCGACTGCTCAAATGGGCAAACGCTCGCGAGCGCGGAAGCACAGGCCAATGACAAGAACCATGTGCTCGATGCTCTCGGAAAGACAGCATCAGAAATTCGGAACAAACTGGGCGAGTCACTCAGCACGGTGCAAAAATTCGACACCCCTCTCGAACAAGCCACTACACCCTCCCTCGACGCTCTAAGAGCTTATAGCGCCGGCCAACGCGCAACTTCCCCACCGCTTGCTATTTCTTTTTATAAGCGCTCTGTCGACCTCGACCCGAATTTTGCGGCGGCCTACGCTTGGTTGGGCATCTGGTCTACCTCGACGGGAGAGCCCAGCGTAGCGGCCGACTATACCCGCAAGGCATACGAACTGCGCGACCACGCAAGTGAGCCTGAGAGGTATTTCATATCGGCCATCTACTACAAAGAGGTCCGGGGTAACCTCGAAAAAGCCGAACAAACCTGCAAGCTTTGGATGCAGGCGTATCCTCGCGCCGAGATGCCGCATGATTACTTGTCGGGCGGAATCTACCCGCAGATGGGCCAATATGATGGAGTGGTTTCAGAAGCCAGAGAGGCAATTCGTTTGAAACCGGACTCTTCTGCCTCCTACGCCTTCCTCATGGAAGGTTATATAGAGCTAAATCGCTTCGATGAAGCGAAGGCGACGTACAGGCAAGCTCTCGAACGTAAATTGTACTTCCCTTACTACCCCGAGGATCTCTACACGATTGCATTCTTGCAGAACGATACAGCGGGCATGAAACAGCAAGTCATGCAGTCGGCGGGTCAAGCCGGAATAGAAGATACGTTGCTGGCGAACGAGGCTGATACAGCTGCCTATTTTGGACGGCTCCGGGAAGCGGAAGAGTTGACCAAGCGGGCGATGGAATCAGCGGCACGGGCAGAAAAAAAAGAAAAAGCCGCGACCTTTTCCGCTACGTCTGGACTAAGGGAAGCCCTGTTTGGTAACGCCGAGGAAGCCCGACGGCATGCCACGCTAGCAATGGAACAGTCCGATGGCGTCGATGTCCAGTATGGCTCCGCGCTCGCCTTGGCGTATGCCGCAGACACGGAGCGCGCACAAGATCTGATGGAGGGGTTGGATAAGCGGTTCCCGGAAGCCACGATCGTGCAGTTCAATTACCTGCCAAGCCTCCGCGCAAAACTTGCCATCAATCGAGGGAACGCTTCTGAGGCGTTAGAGACCCTTAGAGCCGCTGTGCCATATGAACTAGGACGGACAACATTCAGCGACTACAGCTGGAACGGCTTGTATCCTGTCTTTGTTCGAGGAGAGGCCTATCTGGCGGCCCATCAAGGTAGCGAAGCTGCCGCGGAGTTTCAGAAAGTCCTCGACCGTCGTGGGATTGTCTGGAACTCACCCATCGGTGCTCTTGCCCATCTTCAACTCGGTCGCGCCTACGCGCTTCAGGCGCAATCAGAGAAGGGCGCCGATACAGATGCCGCACGCGCCAAAGCCCGCGCCGCGTATCAGGATTTTCTTGCGCTGTGGAAAGACGCCGACCCCGATGTTCCCATCCTCATCGCCGCCAAATCCGAATACGCCAAGCTGCAATAGCTCTCGTTAGCCGCGGCCCGGTCGCTTAGTGGAGCTTCGAGCACCGCACCCAGAGCTTGAATGAATGGAACGCGTGAACTAAAGTTTGGATTCCGCGATGCGAACCAGAACTTCCAAGCCAGTCGAGCTCCCGCAGAAGATTCGCAAGCACTACGATCGCGCGCAGGAACGCTCTCGATTGTTCACGCATGCGGGCCGGCTCGAATTTCTCCGCACGAAGGAATTAATTTCGCGCCATCTTCCGAAAAAGCGCGCCGTGATTCTGGATATCGGAGGGGGGCCCGGAGCGTATGGCTTCTGGCTCGCGAATCTCGGGCATGCGGTGCATCTTGTCGACGCCGTTCCCAAACATATCCGGCAGGCGGAACAAACCTCGCGCTCACGGCGCGGGCATCCGCTCGCGAGCGCCCGCGTGGGCGACGCGCGAGATCTCGAATTTAACGGCCGAATCGCCGACGCGGCCTTGCTCCTCGGGCCTCTGTATCACCTGGTCGAGAAGCGCGACCGATTGAAAGCACTGCGCGAAGCACGCCGCACGTTGCGGCCAGGCGGCCTGCTCTTCGCGGCGGTGATTTCAAGATTCGCTTCGGCATTCGACGGCCTCTGGCGAAATTTCATCGCCGACCCGGAATTCTTCCGCACGATCCAGCGCGATCTCCGGAGCGGGCAGCACCGCAATCGGACGAACCACCCAGACTATTTCACGACGGCCTTCTTTCATCATCCGGACGAAATTCGAAATGAAATTCGCGAGGCGGGGTTTGAAGCGCCGCAGTTGTACGCCATCGAAGGGCCTGGATGGCTGCTGCCGAATTTCGAACGTGCCTGGACGGATCCGGTCTTGAAACGGCGGCTGCTCAAAATCGTGCGCGCGGTGGAAACCGAAGCGGCGCTGCTTGGCCAAAGCGCGCACATCCTGGCCGTCGCGCGGAAAAAGCGGTGAACGTGCCTCCGTCTGGCGGCGCTGAAATTGAGTCATCGAGGATTGCGCTTGAAGCAGCTCAAATGGCCGCAACAACCAAAGTCTTTCTGACGGCCGACTGGCGCGACCTCGTGATGTTAAATTACGAAGTTGATCCCCACTTGTTGGACAAGTTTGTTCCCAGCGGCACGGTGCTCGACTCGTTTCTCGGAAAAACTTACGCTAGCCTCGTGGGCTTCCGGTTTTGCCGAACCAAACTCTTTGGGCGCCTCGCCGTCCCGTTTCATTCGGATTTCGACGAGGTCAACCTGCGCTTCTATGTGCGGCGGAAGGACGGCGAAGAATACCGGAGGGGCGTCGTTTTCATCGCCGAAATCGTGCCGAGGCAGGCGATCGCGACGACGGCTCGCCTGGTCTATGGAGAAGACTATATTTGCCTGCCGATGAAGCACGACATTTGCACGGAGGAGTCGAAAAAGTCCGCGACGTATCAATGGAAGATAAAAAATGAGTGGTGCCGGCTGGCCGCTGAAGCGAATTCTCCGCCCGGATTGCCGCGGGAAGGACGTCTCGAACAATTTATTACCGAACATTATTGGGGTTATTCGACGCGACGAGGCGGAGGCTCGCTTGAATATCACGTTTCACATGCGCCGTGGCAAGTGTGGGTGAGCGCGACCGCGGGATTCGAGGGCGACACAAGCGGTTTGTATAGCAGCGAACTCGGCCGCGTCCTGCAAGGACGCCCCAGCTCCGCATTTATCGCCGAGGGCTCGCCGGTCGCAGTTTTCAAAGGCAGCAAACTCCTCCGACGAAACTGAACCAGGGATCCAAATGCGCAGCGCTCGGTTCCTTGTAGCGTGCGCGGGCGTAAATAGACTCATGAACGGAGAAAAAGGAAGCGGTCTTCTCTTGCCGCGCTAGGGGATCACGACCAGCCTACGAGCATGGACGTCGCGTTGCCACGCATCTTCGATCATCGCGAGCGGAACTCGCTCGGTCTCGATGCGCAAAGTGCCGCGCGCCGCACAATTCATCACTTGCTGGAACGCTTCCGCGAGTATGTCCCATGACGGCATTCCGCCCGTTCCCAGAATTGTCAGCGCCGTGCTTCGCAGCACCGCCGCGGGCAGCGTGATTGAAGGTCCCGCGCTCTCGCCCACCTCCACGAGACGCGTCTGCGATCCGCCGGCCGCAAATTCATCCCGCGTGATGGCCGCAAGGAGAGCTTCCGTCGGACGGCCCCACAGATAGTCGATGATCACATCGAAACCCTTTTCGCCAGCCTCGCGGCGGAAAGCATCGATGAGTTCCTCGCGCGGCTTTTCGAGCTGGATCGTGGCGTCCGCTCCCAGCTCGCGGAGCGCGCTCAACACTTGCTCGTTGCGTCCCGCCGCGACGACGCGCCCTGCGCCCTGAATCTTCGCGACTTGCACGGCGAGTTTGCCGGTGACGCCGGTGGCGCCAAGGATCAGCACGGTTTCGCCCGAGGCCAGCTTCGCGCTGTGTTTGAGCGAGAGCCACGCGGATACGCCGGGGTTCGGAATGGCCGCAGCCGTGTCGTCATCCAATTCTTCCGGGACCGAAAAACATTGCGCTCGGCGCACTACGGTGCGCTCGGCCATCGCGCCGTATGGCCTTCGCGGCCCGCCGAAAAATACGCGCGTCGCGTCCTCGAGCCGCCCCACTCCATCGGCGCCGCACACGACGGGAAGCTCGCGCGGGCTGGCATAGTGCGTTCCCGCCGCGAGCTGCTTGTCAACGGGCTTCAGAGAAGCGGCGCAAACATCGATGAGCGCCTCGTCTTCGCCCGGAGCCGGGTCCGGAAATTCCTCGAAGCGCGGCGGTTTTCCGAGCGCGTGCAGCACGGCGGCATGCATCCGTCATCTCCTTCCAGAGCCTCACGTCAGTTCGCTTTGCGTGCGATTGATGATACCGCGTGGATGGTGACAAATGGCGTTCGCCGAGGCAACGCCAATCGCGCGGAGAGATTGGCGAAATTGCGGCGCGCGGGAGGGAGCCTGGATAGGTGCGCAAGGGCGAGCTTCGGCAAACGTTTCCGAACATTTTCCGTCTGAATGACGTAGCTACAGTTGCCGGCTGGAACGTGCACGTTCCGGCAGTAGCGAGGCGGTTGCGAAGGTAGACGGGTAGTCAGCGAGGAACGGAATCATGGCAACGTTCAGAGATCAACTGAGACAGGTTCTGCGACGGCTCGGCCGAGCGCCGCTGTTTACGATCATCACCCTGATCACGTTGGCGGCAGGAGTGGGCGCGAACACGGTCGTCTTCAGCGTCCTCGAAGGCGTGTTGCTGAAGCCTTTGCCGTATCCCGATCCCGATCGGTTAATCGGCGTATGGCACACGGCGCCGGGCATCGGCATGACGGACCTGAACATGTCGCCATCGATTTATTTCATCGATCGCGAACAGAACACCACCTTCCAGGACATCGGCGCCTATGACAATGCTTCGTTCAGCGTCACTGGCGTGGGAGAGCCCGAGCAAGTGCACGGCCTCGATGTCACCGACGGCACGCTGCCGCTTCTCGGTGTGGTCCCGGCGCTCGGCCGTCTGTTCACCCGCGAGGACGATTCGCCGGGCGCGCCAGCGACCGTGCTGATCTCGTATGGATATTGGCGCGAAAAGTTTGGCGGCGCTTCTTCCGTGATCGGGCGCTCGATCACCGTGGATGGAAAGCCGCGGGTAATCATCGGCGTATTGCCGCAAGGGTTTCATTTTCTCAACGAGGAAGATTCCGCGGTGATCGCGCCGTTCCAATGGGATCGTCAAAAGGTCCATCTCGGCAATTTCAGTTATGAGGCTCTGGCCCGGCTGAAACCGGGAGTGACCATGGCGCAAGCCAGCGCGGACGTCGCACGCATGCTTCCGATCGTCAATCGAAGTTTTCCGGCACCCGAAGGCTTCAGCGTCAAGCTATTCGAAACAGCGCGATTCGGGCCGAACCTTCGGCCGCTCAAGCAGGATGTTGTGGGCGATATAGGAAATGTGTTGTGGGTTCTGATGGGCTCGATCGCCATGGTGCTGCTGATCGCGTGCGCCAACGTCGCGAACCTGCTGCTGGTGCGCGTCGAAGGACGCCGCCGGGAGTTGGCCATTCGCACCGCCCTGGGCGCGAGCTGGGGGCGAATCGCCGCGGAGTTGCTCTTCGAGAGCGTCATCCTTGGACTGCTGGGCAGCTTGCTCGGATTGGCGCTCGCCTATGGGGCGTTGCGCATCCTTGCCGCGATGGCGCCCACGGGCCTGCCGCGCATCCACGAAATCGGCATCGATCTTCCGGTGCTGCTGTTCACGTTTGCGATCGGCCTTTTTTCCAGCCTGCTGTTCGGCTCGATTGCCATCTTCAAGCACGCCGGCGCGCGTTTGAATGCCGGCCTGCGCGAAGGCGGACGGGCGCTGAGCCAGAGCCGCGAGCAGCATCGCGCGCGAAATGTCCTGGTCGTCGTGCAGGTGGTGCTGGCGCTGGTTCTGCTGATTTGCTCCGGCCTGATGATTCGCACGTTTCGCGCGCTGACGCACGTGCCTCCGGGATTCGTCGCGCCGGACTCCGTGCAAACTTTTCGTTTCTTCGTGCCGGAAGCCGCGATTCCAGATACCGAGCCCGAGCGCGTCGTGCGCCTGGATGAAGAAATTCTGAATAAACTTGCGGCGATTCCCGGCGTGGCCTCGGTGAGCTTCTCGAGCGCCATCCCCATGGATGGATATAACAACAACGATCTGGTTTTCGCGGAGGATCATGCCTATAGCGAAGGTCAGATTCCGCCGATACGCCGTTTCAAATCCGTATCGCCGGGATTCCTCGCGACGCTCGGCACACCGCTGGTTGCCGGACGCGATTTCACCTGGACGGAGACGTATCAGAGAATTCCCGTCGCGCTCATCTCCGAAAATTTCGCGCGCGAGTATTGGCATGACGCCAACAACGCGATCGGCAAGCGGATCCGTGTCGGCTCCGGCGATGACTGGCGCGAAATCATTGGCGTTGTCGCCGACGTCCACGACGACGGGATGAGCCAGGAGGCGCCCACCAGCGTCTACTGGCCGGTCATAATGAACCGATTCGAGGGCCGAAAAGAATCGGTCAGCCGAAACATCGCTTTCGCCATCCGCAGTCCGCGGGCCGGCTCGGAATCCTTTCTAAAAGAGGTACGACAAACGGTCTGGTCGGTCGATGCGAATGTGCCGCTCGCGAGCGTTCACACGCTCGGTTACTACTACACGAAATCGATGGCGCGGACGTCGTTCACCCTGGTGATGCTCGGCGTTGCGGGAGGCATGGCGTTGTTGCTCGGCATCGTGGGGATTTACGGCGTCATCGCGTATTCGGTTTCGCAGCGCACGCGGGAGATCGGCATTCGCATGGCGCTGGGCGCGCAGCGCCAGACGCTGATCACGATGTTCGTTCGCCAAGGATTGTTGCTGACGGGCATCGGCATCGTCTGCGGCCTCGCCGGCGCTTTCGCCGCAATGCGCCTGATGTCGTCGCTGCTCTTCAACGTGAGCCCAGCCGATCCCGTCACCTACGCATTGGTCACCATCGGCACTGTGGCCACCGCGTACGTGGCGTGCTATCTGCCGTCGCGTCGCGCGGCAACAGTCGACCCAGTCGATGCTCTGCGCGCCGAGTAGGCGATCGTCAAGATTGACTCGGATTGGGCTTCCTGCTGGACCGAGCTCGTAAGATAGCTCGGGGCGCCGCGGAAAGTTATGGGAATGTCTTAGTTTTAGGCCGAAATCGGCCATGCCTCGATGATCGATACTTCCACCGACCGCGTTTCTGTCGATACGGGAATGATGCGTCGCAAATCGAATTCTGAACGTCGCAGAAGCTTCGTCCATTCCGTCGCGCTGCGCTCCTTGCCACCAGTGACCGCCATCATGTTCAGGTCGCTCATCAGATGGACCTCGAGCGCTGGATCGGCGTGAGAAACGACATCCGGCAAAACGAATTCGATGACGAGCAGACAGCCGCCGGGCGGGATCACCGCGCGGCAGTTCCCAAGAATCTTGATCGCGGCGTCATCCTGGCAGCCATGTAGAACATGCTTGATGAGATAGACGTCCGCTCCGGCGGGAACCGCCTCGGCCAGATCGGCAGCTATTAGCCTGCACCTGTCCGCAAGCCGTTCGGCTTCGAAGCGCGGCGTTGCCGCATCGATCGAGGCTTGGCGGTCAATCAACATGCCGCTCAGATGAGGATGGCTCTTCAGCACCGCGCTAATCAAAGCGCCGCCTCCGCCACCCAGGTCCGCAACCACGTGGCGGCCCGCAAAATTCCAACTTCTGACGATGGGCAGATAGTCTTCTGCCGGTGCCGTGCCCATCACGGCTCGAAAAATCGCATTAGCGTCCGGATCTTTCGACCAGCGCGACGCGATACCCTGACTTTCCATCACACGCGCAGCGGTGTTTCCCGTCCGGACGCATTCGGTAAGGTAAGACCAATTGTCCGCGAGCAGATCGGACCAGAACACCACGGCCGACCATGCGGAATTGGGAGCGTCTTTTCGAAGAGGTTCGCCGAAGGGCGTTAGGCCAAAAACTCCCGGCGCGGTCTCGGCGGTCACACCGATGGCGGCTAAAGCGCGCAGCAGCCGGCGCAACGAGCCGGCATCCGCTCCGCAAGCGACGGCAAGCTCCTCAACCGTGCGCGATCCGCCGGCCAAAGCATCCGCAATACCGAGCCGCGCTGCTGCGCACAATATGCAGCTGCGGGAGTAAGCCATCGCCATTTCGACGAGGCCCGTTGCCGTCCTCACATTGCCGATTCCACCGGGAGTTGCGTTCATCGTTGTTTCTCCATGCGCCATTTGCAAGGTGACGGGCATCGCGAATGGAACGCTACATCAAGAATCAGAGGGTCGACCCGCTGGCAGCGATGCAAGCGCAACGCGTCAATCGCGAAGTCCGAAGCGACTCGACATCTCGCGCCGGCCAATTCGCGTGACGCTCAAGGCGCGACTGTCGAGATCCTGAATCACCCATTTTCGTTTCAGCGCGACGTTCAGCAGCGCCGCTCCGACCGCCCCGCCGACATGCGGCCGCCGCTCGCTCCAGTCCACACACGGATATGCGAAACGGCGCCGCAGCGTCCGCGTCGCCTTGATATCAACACCAAGGGCTTCAAACGCCTTTGCTCCGGGAGGCGTAAGGTCGTACGAATCCCCGGCGTTTGATTCGCCCGCGAGCCAGCCAAGCTTTTTGAATCGGTCATGGAGCGAAACCCCCAACGTGCCTGCAATGTGATCGTAGCAAGTCCGCGCGGCGCGCAGCCGATTTGGCGTGTTCGGCACGAATGCGTCGCGCGACCCACCCGCCAGCACGTCCAACGCTTCGAGCGCGGCGGCCACGTTGACTCCTTCCAAACTGTAATAGCGATGCTTCCCCTGCGCGAACACCTTCACCAATCTCTGCGCCTTCAGCCGCTGCAGATGCACGCTCGCGGTTGAGGGAGTTACTTCGGCGACGATCGCAAGCTCCGTGCTCGTCCGTGCGCGACCGTCCAACAGGCAATAGAGCATGCGCGCGCGTGCCGGCTCACCGATGGCCGCGGCAATTGCGGAGACCCCAGCGTCAGCGTGTTCGACATCCATAGTTTGATGATAGGCGAAGTGTTCCTGCAGGGCAACTGACACACTCGCGTCTATGCCGCCCGCTCAGCCCGCGGCGCCTCAGATTGGCCGCCGCGCGGCCATCAAGGTCATCGGCGCCGCAAGCGCCGGAGTTGCAATCGGCGCGGTAAGCGCCGCACGTAAGCTTGGCGCGGCAAGCGCCGGAATTGATATTGCCGCATGCGATTTTTCGACAGCACCCGTCACAGAAAGGACACTCATGAAAGTGACCTGCATCATCCGATACCAGATCGATCCATTCCAACGCGATGCGTTCAAGGAGTACGCTCAGAACTGGGGACGCATTATTCCCCGGTGCGGTGGCCATCTCGTCGGATATTTTCTTCCGTACGAAGGGACGAACGATGTAGCGTGGGCGTTGATCGCCTTCGACAATCTCGCCTCGTATGAAGCGTACCGAGCGCGGCTGAGGCAAGATTCGGAAGCGCGTGAAAACTTCGCCGCCGCGCAATCAAAACGTTTTATTCTTCGAGAAGAGAGAAACTTCGTCGAAGCGGTCGATGGAACATTCGGCGTTCCCGCCGCACCAACAGCGGCACCGTGAGGCAAACATGTTGACCCAAGCGGAGAAGAGCGCGGCCTTTTACGCTCTTCACGCGCGCAAAGGCGCATTCATCATTCCCAATCCGTGGGACGCCGGCACCGCGCGGCTGCTGGCGCAACTCGGCTTTGAGGCGCTCGCCACGACGAGCGCGGGTTACGCTTTTTCGATGGGGAAACCGGACGGCACGATTGGCCGCGACGAAACTTTGGCGCACGCGGCCGCACTTGTCTCGGCGACCGATCTGCCCGTCAGCGCCGATCTGGAAAATGGTTTTGGCGATACTCCTGAGGACGCCGCGGAGACGATCCGCCTTGCCGCAAAGGCCGGACTCGCCGGCGGCTCGATTGAAGATGTATCCGGGCACGGGAATAGTGCGCCGTATGAGATCGAGCATTCCACCGATCGAATCCGCGCGGCCGCGGAAGCGGTGCGCAAACTTCCGTTTCGTTTCACATTGACGGCGCGCGCGGAAAACTTTCTGGTCGGACGGCCGGACTTGAACGACACCATCGCGCGGCTCCAAGCCTTCCAGGAAGCGGGCGCCGACGTCCTCTATGCGCCCGGGCTGAGGACGAAGGATGACATTGCCGCGCTCGTGCGCTCGGTCGATCGCCCTGTGAACGTGATCATGGGGCTGCAAGGCGTTCAATTATCTCTCGCTGACCTGTCCGCCATCGGCGTCAAGCGGATCAGCGTTGGCAGCGCCCTCGCTCGCGCTGCGCTTGGCGCGTTTCTTCGCGCGGCGCGGGAAATGCGCGAGGCCGGCACGTTTCAATTCGCGGATGCGGCTGTCAGCTACGCGGAAATCACCAAACTGTTCGAGACCGCAAACTCTGCGCCGGGGCGACAGTATTTAATGATGTAGCGCGCGCCGAGCCGTCCACGGTGTTGGCCGGCGCCGGAATTCGATGTGCCCTGCGCTTCTGTAAATCGCCATTCATTTTTCCTGTGCTATCCTGCCTCGCTTGCTTTCGGAGGCTGCGGTGGTTTCTGCCGAGGCATCTCGTCCCGACTGGGTCACGCTCGCGTCCATCGGAGCCGTCGCGTGCGTTAGCGCGGACATGGTCCACGAAGCGCTCGGCCACGGAACGGCGGCCTGGCTTGCGGCCGCGGTCGTCGTATCCGGGATTTTCATCGGCGTCCTCGGCCCCGGCATCCATTTTTCGCAGTGAGATTCGAGCGGATTTGCGCGGAATGGCCTCGCGTGAGCTGCACATGGACGCGAATCGCTTATGAACATACTTGACCTCGTTGTCGGCAAGCCCATCAAGACCAGCGACGAGCGCGCCGAGCAGATTGGTCCCTCGCAGGGCATCCCGATTTTCGGTCTCGACGCGCTGAGCTCGGCTGCCTATGGCCCGGAAGCGGCGCTCAGCCTTTTGATTCCGCTCGGCCTTCTCGGCGTTCGCTACCTGATTCCGATCAGCGCGGCGATCATCACGTTGCTGGTGATCGTGTACTTCTCCTATCGCCAAACCATTGCCGCTTATCCCTCCGGCGGCGGCTCCTATACGGTAGCGCGCTTCAACCTCGGCGCCTCGGCAAGCTTGCTGGCGGCAGCCGCGCTTCTCGCCGACTACATCCTCACGGCCGCCGTGGGAATTTCCGCGGGAGTGGGCGCGTTGATTTCGGCTGTTCCTTCATTGCTCCCGCACACGGTTTCGTTGTGCGTCGGCATTCTGATTGTAATCACGATCCTCAATCTTCGCGGTGTTCGCGACGCCGGTCTTGCCTTCGCGATTCCCACTTACCTGTTCGTTGGCACGCTTCTCATCACGATCGTCGCGGGAGTTTTCCGCGTTGCGCTCAGCGGCGGGCATCCGACGCCGATCGCGGCCCTTCCGCCTGCGCCACTCGCCACCGGAGTCGTCACATCCTGGCTTCTGCTGAAAACTTTCGCGAGCGGTTGCACGGCATTGACCGGCGTCGAGGCGGTCAGCAATGGCGTGAAGGCGTTTCGCGAGCCGGCGGTGAAAAACGCGCAGCGCACGCTGACCGTGATTATTGTCTTGTTGGCGGTCCTGCTGGCAGGAATTTCCTATCTGGTGAAAGTTTACGGAATCATGGCGACGGATCCGGGCCAGCCGGGCTACCAAAGCCTGCTCTCGATGCTTGTCGCGGCCGTTTTCGGCAAGGGCTATTTCTATTACGTAGCGGTCGCCTCGATTCTTCTCGTTCTCTCGCTCTCGGCGAACACCGCGTTTGCCGATTTTCCGAGGCTGTGCCGCGCCGTCGCGCAGAATAATTATCTTCCGCACGTTTTCGGCTTCCGCGGCCGGCGCCTGGTTTACACCTACGGCATCGTCGTCCTGGCGGTGCTGTGCGGCGGTCTTCTCGTCCTTTTCGGCGGCGTCACGGATCGGCTGATCCCGCTCTTTGCGGTCGGCGCGTTTCTCGCGTTCACGCTGTCGCAGGCCGGCATGGTCGTGCACTGGCGAAAAAATCGCGGTCCGCATTGGCTGAAGTTCGCGATGGTCAACGGGCTCGGAGCGTTCGTCACCGGCATCACCGTTATCGTCGTCCTGGTCGCAAAATTCGTTCAAGGCGCGTGGATTACGCTGCTCTTCATTCCGCTGACGATTATTTTCTTCACCGTCGTGCGCCGCCACTATCACGCCGTGAAGATGCTCACCACCTGCAGGGTTCCCGTCCAGACCGAAAGTCTCAACCAGCCTCCGATTGCCGTCATTCCCATCGACCGCTGGAGTACGATCACGCGCCAGGGAATTGAATTTGCCGCTCGCCTTTCACCGGATGTGATCGCTCTACATGTCGAGCCCAACGAGCACTCCGAATTGCTTCGCGACGACTGGGAGCTCTATGTCGCCGAACCTTTTCGCGCGGCAGGCAAGCGGCCGCCGCAACTCCATGTCCTGCCTTCACCCTACCGCTTCGTCATCATTCCCGTCGTTCAGTTCATTCTCGACCTTTCGAAGAAAAATCCCGGCCGCAACATCATCGTGGTCATACCCGAGCTTGTCGAGGATAAATGGTATGAATACTTTCTCCACAATCAGCGCGGCCGGCTTTTGGAGTGGGTACTGCTGGTCCGCGGCAATGAGCGCATCTTTGCCGTGAGCGCGCCGTGGTACGTCGGCGAACGAACCTGATTCCATCATCATCCGAGCCGCTCGCCGGATGCTTTCTCGAACCACATTTAAGCTAATATCAAACATCGTGATGCCTACGATTGCGTTTGCTTCTGCGAGTTCCTATGCTTCGGCAATTTGCCTTTTCTGATCTCCGCGAGCTTTTTGCGAAAGCCAACGAGGAGAAGTCCGGCGACCAATTGGCGGGACTCGCCGCGGAGTCAGAAAGCGAACGCGTTGCCGCAAAACGCAAGCTTGCCGATTTGACACTCGCCGAAATCGTCCGCCAACCGCTGATCGATCCAAGCGACGATGACGTCAGCCGTCTCATTCTCGAATCGTTCAACCAGGAAGCTTTTCGCGCCATCCAGAGCTTGACGGTGGGCGAATTTCGCGAGCACATCCTGGACGATTCCACGCGTTCGGCAGACCTCAAGCAACTTCAGTGGGCCATCACACCGGAAATCGCCGCGGCCGTGGCGAAGATCATGAGCAACAAAGATTTGGTTCTCGCTGCGGCCAAGATCCGCAATGTAACGCGCTGCCGGAACACGATGGGCGAGCCCGGCGTGCTGGGCATCCGGATCCAACCCAACCACCCCGCCGACGATCTCGGAGGGATTCTTCTCTCCACTTTCGAGGGCCTTCTGTATGGCTGCGGGGACGCGGTCATCGGTGTAAACCCCGCGTCAGATTCCGTCGAGACGACCTCCGCGATCCTTCACGCGCTGCATCGCCTCGTCGATCTCTATCAAGTGCCCACGCAAACCTGCTGTCTTGCACACATCAGCACGCAACTCGCGGCTTTGGGTCGCGGCGCGCCCGTGGATCTTCTCTTCCAATCGGTGGCCGGAACGCAGGCGGCGAATCGCAGCTTCGGAATTACGCTTGACATGATTCGTGAGGGCCGCGAGACAGTTCTCGAACATCACCGGCGGCGCGATGTCCCCTGGAAGGGCGAGAACGTCATGTACTTCGAAACCGGCCAGGGCAGCGCGCTCTCCGCGGACGCGCATCAAGGTGTTGACCAGCTAACGCTCGAAGCGCGCGCGTACGGCGTCGCTCGCTGCTTCGATCCATTCCTCGTCAATAGTGTTGTCGGCTTCATCGGCCCCGAGTATCTCCGCGACGAACGCCAAATTATTCGCGCGGGCCTGGAAGATCATTTCATGGGCAAACTGCTCGGACTTCCGATGGGCTGCGATGTTTGCTATACGAATCATGCGGATGCGGACCAGAATTCGGCCGACAATTTGCTTCTTCTTCTCGGCGCGGCGGGATGTAACTACTTCATGGGCGTTCCCTGCTCCGACGACGTGATGTTGAACTATCAATCGACGAGCTACCACGACGCTCTCGCCGTCCGGCGTCTCTTCAAATTAAGCCCTGCCCCCGAATTTCTGGCATGGCTCGAGGCCAAGGCCATTTATCGCGATGGCGAGCCGGTTCTCGTCGGCGCGCCGCAGTGGCGCCAATTGATGGGAGGGCTCGAATCGTCGCTGGCGGAGATTCTTTGATGGCGGATGAGCCCGATCGTTCCCTTCTTGCCGACGATCTGCCCGGCCTTCTGCAAAAAATCCGCGCGAGAACGCCGGCGCGCATTCTGACGGGAAGAGCGGGAGCGGCTTACCCCACAAAAGTACAGCTTGACCTGCGCGAAGCTCATGCCGCCGCGCGGGACGCCGTCCGTGACGAAACGGATTTGTTGAGCCTGTTCGGCGAGGCATTTGTCCGTCGCTGGGATCTCTTCGAAGTTCGAACGCAAGCCTCGGGGAAAGATGAATATCTTTTGCGGCCCGATCTCGGGCGTCACTTCGATGAGTCTTCCCGAATGAAAATTCAGGAAAGCTGCCCGCGCGACGCTGGCTTGCAAATCGTCATCGGCGATGGATTGTCCGTGACTGCCGTATCCAGGCAAGTGCCGCGCGTGCTGCCGCTCCTGTTTGCAGGCGCGGAATCGGCCGGCTGGAAAGCCGGCCGCGCATTTGTGATCCGTTACTGCCGCGTCGGCATCATGAACGAAATCGGCGAGCTGCTGGACCCCCGGGTGGTGGTGCTGCTCATAGGCGAACGGCCGGGCCTTGCCACCGCAGAAAGCCTGTCCGCGTATATGTCCTATCGACCGCGCAACGGCCATTCGGATGCCGAGCGGAATCTGATTTCGAACATTCATGCGCGAGGCGTTACGACGACCGACGCCGCGGCCCGTATCTTGAATCTGGCCGCGCAAATGATGCGGGCGGAAGCTAGTGGTTACAGCCTCAAGGAAGATCTGCGACTACTGGGTTGAATTTGAACACGCCGAAGCAGCCCGCATTGCTTCGTCCTCGTTCGCTGGTTAGTCACTGAATCCCATCGGCTGAATTTCAACAACGGCTCGAGTATTCACATTCAATTCACGTGCCCGTAACACCGGCGAGCTAGCGTCCCTCCTGCAGTACGGAGATTTGGATCGCAAGGAAAGCGCCATGTCCAAGCAAGCAGCGGAGCATCATCACAAGGCAGCCGAACATCACGGATGCAAAGCGGAGGCAACTGCCAAGTAGCGGACTCGCAACGCGGCTTGCGTTGCTCCCTCCACTGTTTACCGATTCTCATTCGCGCCCGATCCGGAACGTTCGAGGCGCGGGCTCTCTGATATTCTTCCGCCGTGGCCGCCAATCTCTCGCCCGACGAAGTACGCGCCGAAGTGCAAAAGTTCTGGAGAATTCTCTCCGGTGAATCGAAGGAGAAGCTCGAGGATGTGTATTCGCCATCCGCCGTCGTTTTCACCGGCAAAGCCAGGCACAGCGAACCGGGGCCGCTGATGGCCAGGCGCCGCATGCGCCAGTTCGCCGGTGCGGATGCAGCGTCCAGCGCCGAAATCGATACCATCGATATCCAGATTGCAGGCCCCGACGTAGCGATTGCTTCTTACACCTACCGATTTCATTCCAACAAGCCGCAAAAGGACGGCAGCCGCGTCCTGCGCAGCACGCTCTTCGGGCGCTCCACGCAAATTTTCCAGCGCGACGACCGCGGTGCATTGAAAATCGTTCACGAACATTTGAGCTCGGCTGCCCCACCCGCAGTCGAAAAAGGTGCGGGATAACGCGATGCCCGGTTTCACGGGATTAACGCGTGAGCCTTGCCGGAGCGGGACTCCGTTCCGGCTCCTCGACTAACATGGCAAAGACCTCACCCGACGAAATTCGCGCTCTCGTTCAGAAGTTTTGGGAGTACTTCATCCAGAAATCAAAAAGCCAGTTCGACGAGCTGTATTCGCCCTTCGCAACTGTTTTCGCGGCGGACGCCCGGCGCGGCGAACCAGCTCGCCTGATGCTCGTTCGCCGCGCGCGCGAGCTCTTCGGTCCAGCTTCGGCAGTGGGAGCAAAGCTGGGATCGATTGACGTGCAGCTCCTGCGCGACGATCTGGCGGTTGCTTCCTACGCATTCCATTTCAATGTCACGCGAAGCCTTCCCAATGGCAAGTGCGTCAGCGTTGACGTCCCTTTCGGCCGCGCGACGCAGGTGTTTCAGCGCGATGCCAAAGGAACCTTGAGAATCATCCACGAGCACATGAGCTCTGCCGAAGCTGTTTCGCCTCACGAAGTGCCGGACGCAGTCCGCGCCTGAGCGCCGGCTCGGCACTGGACACTGCTTCGTCGCAAGCTGCGAGCATTTCGAAACGCGCCGCTCGGTGTGAGAGCGGTCATCCGGTCCTCGACTATTCCACTTCATCGCTTGCTGCGTGCGAGTTATGGCGCGATGCCCGCGTCAACGGTTGTGCGTCAGCGCAAATAGAAAAATCACGAACGCGGACAAACTGAGCGCGGAACGTACAGCGTGGAGTTTGCTCCAGAGCCGCAAAAGCCGCTCGGCTTCCGCAGAGCTCGCATCCAGCTCTTCGCTTTGAAGCTTTTTGTTAGTTGGAAAAATTACGAACAATGTGAACGGAATCACAGCAAAGAAAAGCGCGCCGCCAGCGATCCACGCCGCGTGATGGCTGATCCAGCCGGACGCGAACGCGAAAACGGAACCAATGAGAGCCAACGATGCCTGCATGACGGCGCCTCGCTTGTAGCTGGGCCTCCATTCGGCAATCGCTGCTGCAATTCCGCAGGAAAGTCTCGCGGGCTGCTCGACGAAATTGACGTAAATCGCGGCGCCGGCGAAGATGCCGCAGGCCAATGTCGCCAGGATTTCGACAATCATTTTCCACGCCCTCGTATACCTTCACTTGATTCGTTGCGTTACGAGCTGCTTCGGTGCGGCGTTGGCCCAGGCGAGAGCCAGCGCTTCGCGCAGCGTGGCTTTCTTGGCGGCCTTCAGGCGCACCAGCGTGCCGCCTCGGCGTCCCCACGCACCTTTCGCCGGCGCAAAAGTTTCCGGATCGTCGCGCACGAATTTCTCCTGCTGGTCCGGAAACAGCTTCACCATGCCCCAGGCCCTGTCCGGATAATGGAGCGTCGCGAAAATTTTCCCGCGCACTCGAAAATCCGGATGGTCCATGTGCGAGCTCTCCGCGCATTCGGGAAAACTGAGTGCCAAGCGCCGGAATTCCGCACTGGTCATGCCCATCGCCCCTACTTCAGCTTTTCCAATTCTTCCTTCGACATATCCTTTATATGCGTTGCGATCCACCACGAGTAGCCGAATGGATCTTTCACGCCCGAGATGCGGTCTCCATACGGCTGGTCGGCCGGCTCGCGAACACTTTGCGCGCCGGCAGCGATGGCCTGTCTATACATCGCGTCGCAGTTCTCCGTGTAAATCAGCAAGCTGACCGGCGAGCCGCCGTAGTGCTTCGGGCTGAACGCGGCCATCGGCGCCGATTCGTCCGCCATCATGATGCGTGAGTCGCCGATCTGGATTTCGGCGTGGCCTACGTTCCCTTCCGGACCCTTCATGCACAAAATTTCAGCTGCGCCGAATGCTTTCTTGTAGAACTCGATCGCCTGGGCCGCGCCCGAGAGGATGATGTAAGGCTGCACGCTGTGATGCCCTTCCGGAATTCCTTTGCTCATCTTGTGTCCCTCCGTCGCCAGTCATTATGCCAAGAAATTTTCGCGCAAACGACTTCGCACTTTTTTCGCCTCACAGGATTCGCCCACATGATTCGGATTCCCCTGGACCCGACCGGCAACCCGGCTCGCGTCCTGCGGGCGCCTCGGAAAACTCGGGCGCGCGCGTAAGTCGTTTCCGTCGTCCGCGCGTGCTCATCCTCCGCATCCCCCTCCCTGCAACCGATCGGCCGGCCCTTGGTCCACCGTCGCGCCCGATACTAGCACCGCTCTGTGCGAGTCGGCCGCCTGATCCTCGCCCATCCAATCCCATTCTTCCGCAACTTCCGCATCTCAGCCGAGCCTCTGTACTTACCCGTGAATTACCGCCGTGATATCATTCGCCCGGGCTGCTGACCGTGTTCATGCGCCGCACCCTCGTGCGTGCTCGCGAGAACTTCACCAGCGGACGCCACGTCCCGCGCTAGCGCAAGAACGGCGCCGCCGCCGCGGCCGCTATCACCAGTTTCACCAGCCATCCGAACGAATAAGACGCGGTAAGTGCGGGGTGCAGTTTGATGAACAGCGCATTCGTGATGAGCATCGGCAACGGTCCGATGAGCCAGATTCCGATCGCCAATTTCGCAGTCGCGCTGTACGAGTGGAGATTCAGACGCGCGCACAAGAGCGTGAACACGGCGCACGTAACGAAGGGCAGCGGGGCCGCCCACGCGATCGCTTTCATTTCTCCCTGACCATGTGCGAACCGCCAGATTTCAGGGTTCCGGTCAAATCGCTTGTAGAGCCAGTCGCCCATGAACGCCCAATCGGTCAGCGATGCCACCAGCCCCCCGGCAAACGCGGCCAATGCCACGCGAGTCCAATTCATAGCGCCACCTTCGCCTTCGCAAGTCCGGCCGTTCTCCTCGCAGACTGCTTCCGTCCTGCCGCGCCTGGCCATAGTATGCCCGGCCGCACTTATTTTGAATCGCGCAGAAAGCGCTTGACGCCGCGCTTATGAAACCATATAGTTACGCATTATGCGTAACCGTTCGGCTACCTATTCGGCCGGGAGCACCTTCAGCGCTCTCGCCGATCCCACCCGCCGCGCCGTGCTCGACCTCTTGCGCCGCGGAAGCCTTCCCGCCGGCCGCATCGCCGAGGCCTTTCCCGTTTCGCGCCCGGCCATTTCGAAACACTTGCGCCTCCTTCGCCGCGCCCATCTCGTGCAAGAGCGCCGCGAGGGCCGCCACCGTTTGTATCAGTTGAATCCCGCTCCACTCAAAGCCGTCGATTCCTGGCTCAACCACTATCGAATTTTCTGGCAAGCGAGCCTCTCGAGCCTTAAGACTTTTGTCGAAACCAAGTATTCAAAAGAGACTTCCGGACTTCGCAGGAAAAGGAAAAAGTAAATCGGAGGATCCCCCATGGCGGCATCAAAATCCACTCCCGATGCAGATGCACTGGTCAGCGAAATTCATGTCGCCGCACCGCCCGAGCGCGTGTTTCAAGCGCTCGTCAGTCCCGAGCAGGTTCCGCAATGGTGGGGCCAGCGCGGTGTTTATCGCTGCACGAAATTCCAATCCGACCTGCGCGTCGGTGGAAAATGGCGCAGTGAAGGGCTAGGTCCGGACGGCGGCAACTTCAAGATCGCGGGCGAGTATCTGGAAGTCGATCCGCCTCACCTGCTGGCCTACACGTGGATCGCAAGCTGGACCGGTGATGTGAAAACGACGGTCCGCTGGGAACTCGAGCCAACATCGAATGGCACTCTCGTCAGAATTCGCCATCTAGGGTTCGCCGCCCATCCCGAAGCGGCCCAGAACTACAAGGGTTGGCCGAGCTTGCTGGGATTCCTGCAAGCCTTTCTCGAGCGCGGCGAGACGGTGGACGATCGCAAGCCGGCCTCTCCGGGCTAACGGGCTTGTCCGTACTTCAAGGCTGGTCGTTGAGCGTCTTCTCCAGCTCCGAAATAATTTGCACAACTGGGCCGTTCCAAAATGCTGAAATCGGTTCATCCCTCCAGCGTGCGTGCGGCGCGTAAAGAATCGCTTCATCCCAATAGAATCTTTTCGCGATGCAGCAATCTGGCTCGGGCTGAGGCGGTTTTTGCTTTGCAATCTCATTCAACGCGCTTGCGACGGCGTGCTTTGGGTCCCAAAACTGGCGCACACGCAGGTCTGGAATTCGCGCCAGAGTGCTTCCATCTGGCGGCCACCAGTCGGTCGCGAGGATCGGCTCCCAAACAACCAATACGCGCACCTTCCGCTCCGGGTGCTGCGCCAACAGTTCCTGAGCTGCGGAGGCCCCCCGCAGGCAACCCGGTCACGTTGGTGAAAGCAGCAGCACCAGCCGGGGCGCATCTGAATCGGCGTCAAACGCATTCTCGAACTCGCTGAAATTTGCATTGGAAAGCGTGACGAGAGGTTCCTGGCCGGGTGGCACCCGCGAATGTCCCCGCAGATACATCCCAGCGAGAAGCACGAGGATGGCTAAAGCTGCGAAACCGACCGCTCTCTTCTTCATACTCAGATCTCTCAGAACCGGTCAGCAACGAATCCAGCGATTTGCTGGGGAAATAGAATCATCCCCACGACGACAACCACCGCGGCCCAGAGCACGACATTGCCAAGCAATCTTCCCCGGACTGCACACTGTTTGGCGCGATGCTGCTGCCAGAATCCGAGCCCAAGCAATACAACCGAGAGCCCCAAGAGCCAGGGGCGCAGCGCTGTGAAGAACGCGCTCGCAGCGCCCGCCCCGAGCGCCGCGGCGAATCCCAGCGGAAGGCAACAACTGATCGTCGCGACCGAGCTCAGAATCGCCGCGAGCGACGCCGTCACCCCCGTCCCCTGTTTCACCGTCTGTCTCCTCGCCGCGCTTCCAGCACTGCTCGATGAATTATTTCCTCTGGCGGAAGACCAATCCGTTTCGATCCAGTGTACAGACGGCAACTCAGGGCAAAACTCGACGCCTCTTGCGATTCTGCCGTGACATCTCGTCCATCGATTCGGATGGTCGGCGAACCAAAGAATCTGAGCTCGCCAGCCATTCCCTCGTCCCTGACCAGCACTTCGTGGATCTCCTCCGTCACACCTTCTGCAGCCAGGATATGTTTGACCAGCTTCACCGCTGCCGCGCGAGACGGACATTCTTCCACGTACAAGACTTCGACCTTCACCTACCGTTCTCCGGTTTCTGCGCGCCCGCGCCCGACAAAAGCGGGCAACGCGTGGATCGCTTCCGCAGTTTTCTATCGCAAGCGCGCAAGGCCGCGCGCAGTTCAAGCTCCAACTTCTGAAGGTCGGCGAGCTTCGTGTGCACGTCTGAGAGTTTTTGTTCCAATCGGCGGCGGACGGGAGCGCAGGGCTGCAATCGGCGGTGGCGCAGCTCCAAAAGCTCCCGGACCTCCCTGAGCGTGAATCCCAGGCTCTGCACCTGCCGGATGAACCCCAACGTCTCTATATCGGCGTCCGCATATTGGCGGAAACCGCCGGCGGTTCGCGGCGCGCGCGGCAGCAGTGCACTGCGCTCGTAAAAGCGAATCGCGTCGGGAGTAAGACCGATCTTCTTTGCGACCCTTCCAATGTGCATCGCCCGACTCCTCTCTCAAAATCTACACCCTGGAGCATACTCCAGAGTCAAGCGTTAGGAACGCTCACCCGTTGTGGCCACACCCGGCCGGCGGATATGCCCGAATTAATTCGTTGATCTCGCCATCCGTATTTATACTGAGTTCAAACTCACCGCTAACCCCCACCCCCTCAGCACTTTCCAGCCGCTCCTTACACACACTCAATTTGCGCTTTCAGAGCGCTCAATGGTATTCCTGAATATACTATGAACAAAAAGGGTAACAAGACGCCAAAGACCGGGAGCCGCGAAGAGCGCTCCAAACGCCTCGACCTGGCCCGCCACGCCCGCAAATGCGCCATCTGCCGCCACCCCGACCGCGAAGCCATCGACGAGGCTTTCATCCACTGGGTCAACCCCGATAACATCGAGGACGATCACAACTTGCGGTCTCCCTCCAGCATCTATCGCCACGCTCACGCCACCGGCCTCTACAGACTCCGCCGCCGCAACCTCCGCTATGCCCTCGAGCACCTCATCGAAAAGGCCGAACGGGCCGTCGTTTCCGGCGATTGCGTGACTCGCGCCGTCCGCGCTCACTCCCGCGTTACCTCGGACGGCCGCTGGATCGACCGGCCCAAGCATGTCATCGTCTCCCACCGTACCGTCGTCGAGACCGAACGGGATGCCGGCCGCCCGTTTACCCTGAATCCGCCGGAGCGGATGAATGGGTCGTTTGATTCGCCGTTGCTGGCCGCGCTTTTGCATCCGCTCGACAACCAGCCGCTTCTGGCTCAAGACGCGGGCTCTGCCCAGCTCGAAAAAATTCTAATCGGGACTCTCAAACGATTAGAATCCGCTGCAACCTCGACAAATCAAACGACGGACGCCATTTCTAACCGGAACAAAATCACTACCTCTCCGGAGCGCGATTAAATGCTTCGCCCACTCCTCACATTCCGAGCTCGCCGACGCAGCGCCGGAGCGGTGCGTCCCGACCAAGGATCGGGACGCAAACGCGGCGCTGCGGTAAGCTTTCTTTCCATGGAGCAAGGAAAGCCAAGCCGGACGGCGTGGGCGGCCGCGGCACACCGCGCCGCACATCAGGTTCTCGAGCAAGGGCGGATTTTTTCTGATCCGCTGGCCGTGCGCATTCTTGGAGAAGACGCGGAGACGATCGCGCGCCGGGCCGAGGAGCGCCCTGCCGGACGACGCATGCGGATTTTTATCGCGGCGAGGACGCGCTTCGCGGAGGATGCGCTGGCCGCGGCGGTGGGCCGCGGTGTGCGTCAGCTTGTGGTGCTCGGCGCCGGCCTCGATACGTTTGCGTACCGCAGTCCGTTCGGCGAGCGGATACGAATTTTCGAGGTGGACCATCCCGCGACGCAAGCCTGGAAGCGGCAGCGGCTGGCGGAGGCGGCGATCCCGTTGCCGGGGTCGCTCACGTTTGCTCCGGTGGATTTTGAGCGCGAGAAATTGGCGGATGGTTTAGCGGCGGCGGGCTTCGATCCGGCGCAGCGAAGTTTTTTCACTTGGCTCGGAGTGGTGCCGTATCTGAGCGAGGACGCTGCATTCTCGACGCTTCGATTCATTGCGGGGCTGGCTGGCGGCGCGCACGTGGTTTTCGATTACAGCGATCCACCGGAATCACTCGCGCCGGAATGGCGCGCGGCGCACGACAGGCGCGCCGCGCATGTGGCTGCCATCGGAGAAGCGTGGGTGAGCTACTTCGAACGCGACGCGCTTCGCGCGAAATTGATCGCACTTGGATTCACCGAAATTGAAGATCTGGGGCCGCGGCAGATTGCTGCGCTCTACTTTCCAGACTTTGCGCGTTCGCTGCCCGATTCGGGCGGACATATTTTGCACGCGTCGACGATTGGAAAATGATTTTTTATGCTGCCACGTTCGCACTATGCGGAAATTTTGGTGCGGCGCGCCCCGCGGACGCGGGCGCCAATGCCGGGAGGGGTTTTCCTCTTGCGCTTCGACAGGAGGTTTTGTATCTTCGGCGCATCGAGACCTGTAGAAGTGAGAGGGGAGCACATGACGGACACGACGAGAACGCATGCCGGACGCCAGGGGAGCACGTGAGAGACGGGAGAATCGATCTTCCGCAAGGCACGCTCGATCTTTTGATCCTGCGAACGCTCGCGCTGGGACCCGAGCACGGCTGGGCGATTTCCGAGCGCATCCATCAAATTTCCAGCAAGGTTCTCCAGGTGCAGCAAGGGTCGTTGTATCCGGCGCTGCATCGGCTGGAACGCCGCGGGTGGATCAAGGCGCACTGGGGCGCGTCGGAAAATAATCGTCGCGCAAAATATTACGAACTCACGAAGAAGGGCCGAAAACAGCTCGAAACGGAAGAGAGCGAATGGAAGAAGCTGGCGGCCGCCATCGCGCAGGTGCTGGAAACGGCTTAGCGATTTTTTCGGGAGCGTGTTGGGAGTGCGCGGGATGAAAGAACTCGGGTGGCGATGTTTCGGGAAGTTGGCTTGGTGATTTATGGAGTGGCGAGCGGTGAGTGAAGCAAATGTGAGAGAAAGATCGGGGAGAGCGCGATGCTCAGCGATCTCTTGATTCGGGTGCGGGCGCTGATGCGGCGCGATGCTGTCGAGCGGGAACTCGACGAGGAGCTGCGGTTTCATTTTGAGGAGCAGGTGGAGAAATTTGTGAAGGAGGGCGTCCGCGGGACGAGGCGCGGCGGCGGGCGCGGCTGGAATTTGGCGGCGCTGAGGGAATCAAAGAGGAATGCCGGGAGGCGCGCGGCGTGCACTTCGTGGAAACGCTCGCGCAAGACGTCCGCTACGGCGTACGGATGCTTGGGAAAAACTGGAAGCCGGCATCGATTGCGGCGTTTTCGCTGGGCGTGGCGATGGCGCTCAGCGTCGCGGGGCTCAGCGTCTTCGACGGGATTATGCTCCGACCGCCTGTCGCGGCGGAGCCGGGCCGCCTGGTGACAATTTACACGACGACGCCAACGCGCGAGTTCGACGACGTCTCTTATCCGGATTACAAATATTACCGCGACAACAATCAAACGTTTTCGGGAGTCGCGGCCTTTTCGAGTGAAATATCGAAGCTCCCAGTGGAGCACGGCCGGGAAGACGAAATCGGAACGATGGAAGTGACTTCGGACAATTATTTTTCGGTGATGGGAATCCGACCATTTCTCGGGCAACTCTTTTCACCGGGTGACGATGACAGGAAAACACCATCGGCAGTGCTGAGCTACGCGAGCTGGAGGCGGTGGGGCTCGAATCCAAAAATCGTGGGGGAAAGAATCGTAGTGAACGGGCACGCGCTCACAATTGCGGGCGTCGCGCCAAAGAATGTCACCGGCGTCGTTTTCGGTTTCGGGGCGGATATTTTCATCACGGTCGCAACGAACGCGGAAATTCTCCAGTATCCGCAATCGATGACGGAGCGCACGGAGCGGCGGCTATTTTTGATCGGACGGTTGAAACCCGGAGTGACGCAGGAGCGCGCGAGGGCGGATTTACGGACGATGTCGGCGCAACTTGCGGCGGCGTATCCCGAAGCAGACAAAGTGCGCGCCGCGGTGCTGACATCGACGACCGTTCTTCCGCCGGACGCGCGTTCGACGGCCGCGTTGATATCGGGGGCGCTGATCGGAATCGTGTTGATGGTGCTGCTGGTGGCGTGTGCAAACGTTGCGAATTTGCTTCTGGGTCTTGCGACCGGACGAAGACAAGAGATTCTGATCCGTACGGCGCTCGGAGCGACGCGCGGGAGGCTGATCCGGCAGCTTCTCACGGAGAGCGCGATACTTTGCGTGGCGGGCGGAGCGGCGGGGTTTCTGCTTGCGTCCGCCGCGCTCCGGCGATTTTCGCAATTCGACACGCCGGTGCCGATTCTGGGCACGATCTATTTCGCACCCAATCTCCGGACGGACGGAGACGTTCTGGCGATGACGCTGGCCCTGATATTTATCGCGAGCCTCGCAACCGGAATGGCGCCTGCGGTGCATGCGTGCGCGCCGAACGTCGCCGGAGCGTTGAGCGGTGAAGCGGTGATCGGCGGAACGCGCAAGGGCCTGATCCGAAATGCGCTCGTGGTGATTCAGATTGCGGTGTGCACGCTGGTGATGGTCGGCGCCGGGTTGTGTTTGCGGAGCGTGCGGAATCTCGAAGCTGAGAAGCCGGGATTCTCGGAAAGAAATCTCGCCGGAGTGATCGTTGACCTGCAGTCGAATGGCTATTCGGAAGCGCAGGGACAAAAGTTGTATGCGGCACTTCGGCAGTCGGCGTCGCTGCTTTATGGCGTGAAATCGTGCTCGCTCGGCCTGGAATTTCCATTTATCGACGATCATTGGGCGACGGACGAAATGTGGAGCGAAGGAGGAAGCGACGCGACTCACGCGGGCGCGCCTGTTCCCGTGAACGTCGTGGACGGCGAATACTTCGCGACGCTCGGAATTCCTCTTCTCGCGGGACGCACGTTCGATTCGTCGGACACGAAGGAGAGCCCCGAAGTCGTGGTGATCAATCACAAGATGGCGGAGACGCATTGGCCGGGCGGAGATCCGATCGGGAAAAAACTGCACATCGAGAACGGCAACCGCGTGGTCACGGTGTCCGGCGTGGTGGGCGACGGCAAGTACAACACGCTGGATGAGGCGCAGCGACCCGTCATTTACTATGCGCTGAGCCAGCACTATCAACCGGAGTTTCTGCTAATCGTGCAGACGCAGGGGAATCCGCGGCAGTGGGTGCAGCCGTTGGCGCAATTGGTCCGCAACTTCGGGGTAAAGCTCGAAGCTCCGCCGTTCACGTTGGACGATGTCATGCACTTTACGCTTCTCGTTCCGCTTCTGACGCTGGGAGTGGTGGTTGGGCTGGGCGCGCTCGCGTTGATGCTTGCGATTCTTGGCCTGTATGGCGCGATATTCTATTCCGTAAACGAGCGGAGAAAGGAAATCGGAATTCGCGTGGCGCTGGGAGCGCAGGCGTCCGACCTGATGAAAATGATCCTTGGGCAGGCCGCGATCATTGCGGGAGCGGGCGTATTGGCCGGATTACTTCTGGGCGCCGGAGCAACGGTGGCATTCCGGACTCAGTTCTATGGAATCAGCGCGATCGAGATGCATGTACTGATTCCAGTCGCGCTGACGATGGTGCTGATATCGATGGCCGTCGCCTATGCGGCGGCGCGGCCGTGGATCGGGATCAGTCCGATGGACGCGGTGCGCCACACGTGAGAAGACCAGATGCCGCAGACGATGGAGAGAGCCGGGAATGCTGGGTGATATTTGGATTCGGGTGCGGGCGCTGATGCGGCGCGATGTTGTCGAGCAGGAGCTCGACGAGGAGTTGCGGTTTCATTTTGAGGAGCAGGTGGAGAAATTTGTGAAGGAGGGCGTACCGCGCGAGGAAGCGCGGCGGCGGGCACGGCTGGAATTTGGCGGCGCGGAACTCATTAAAGAGGAATGCCGGGAGGTGCGCGGGGTGCACTTCGTGGAAACGCTCGCGCAGGACATTCGTTATGCGCTGCGAACTCTGCGGAAATCTCCGGGCTTTACGGCCGTCGCTGTTCTCACGCTGGCGCTTGGCATCGGCGCAAACACGGCAATTTTCAGCGTCGTCGAAGGCGTCGTGTTGGCGCCGCTGCCGTACGCGGGCGGGGACCGCCTAGTCATGGTTTGGGAGAGCAATCCGCGCTTCGTAAAGGTCTGGACATCGTATTTGAACTTCCGGGATTGGCAGCGCACCGCTCGTTCATTCAAGCAAATGGCCGCGTTCAGCACATGGCAGGGATACGATCTGACGAATCCCGGGACGCCTGAACACCTTGACGGAAAACAGGTAACGGCTGGCTTCTTCTCCACCTTGGGGGTACAGCTGGCCCGCGGCCGGTATTTTACTTCGCAGGAAGACGGGCACGGAGGAGCGCCCGCAGTGATTATCAGCGATCGTCTATGGAGGGACAGGTTGGGCGGCAGCGATCAGGCGCTCGGCAAGCCCGTGGTGCTGAACGGAGTGGATTACGCCATCGTGGGAATCGCGCCGCCAGGATTTCGTATCGAAGGCGATGCTGACGTCTATGTACCGCTGGGACAGGGCGATCCCGTGATCCTCAATAATCGGGGAAGCCACGAATTTTTCTCCATCGCCCGCCTAAAACCCGGGGTGAACATATCCGAGGCGCGGGCGGAGATGAGTACGATCCAGAGCAACTTGGATCAACTCTATCCCGAGGCGAATCGAGACGTTGGAGCGGACGTGGGGCCGCTCAAGCGGGAGATTGTTGGGGACGTAAGTGGAACGCTGTTGATGTTGTTGGGAGCTGTAGGGCTGGTTTTGCTGATCGCGTGCGCAAACGTCGCCAATCTTCTCCTGGCACGAGCGGCGGGGCGCACGCGCGAGTTTGCCATTCGCTCGGCGCTAGGGGCGAACCGCGGACGGCTGGTGCGGCAGTTGCTGACGGAAAGCCTGCTTCTCTCGCTCGCCGGGGGCGCATTAGGCGTGCTCGCCGCGGTTTTTGGAGTGAGCCCGGTGCTCGCGACTGTGCCAGAAAGTCTTCCGCGCAGCGAAAACATCGGCGTGAATGGCCCAGTGCTGTTGTTTACGTTCAGCGCTTCGATTGCGGTCGGGATTCTGTTTGGCCTCGCACCGGCGCTGAAAAGTTGGAACGCCGATCTGCAGAGCTCGCTGAAGGAGGGAGGGCGCGGCTCGACGAGAGCGCATCATCGCGCGCAGAGCAGTCTCGTGATTATCCAGTTGGCTTTGGCGCTGGTGCTGCTGGTAGGCGCCGGCCTGTTATTCCGCACGATTCGCCAAATGTGGGATGTCAATCCGGGTTTTGACGCGCCGCACATCATTACTTTCAAGGTGGGGGTCTCGCGATCGCTGACGAAGACGGCCTCGAGTACGCGAATTGCTTATCAGCAATTGATCGAGCGCATTCGGAAAATTCCCGGCGTGCAAGCCGCGGATTTTGCCGAGCCCGTTCCGCTAAGCGGTGAGAGCGGGACGATGCCCTTCTGGATTGGGTTGCGGAAGCCCGCATCGATTCAGGCGGCGCCGCGACTTGTGATGTTTCTCACCGGTCCGGATTATCTCGGAGCGATGGGAATACCGCTGCTTCGAGGCCGCTTTTTCTCCCGAGAGGACACCACCAAGTCGCCGTGCGTCATGGTCATCGACAGCGTTTTCGCCGACATGTATTTTCCAGGCAGAGACCCTATTGGCGAGACGCTAAGCGCCGGATTCGCGCCAGTGGGCCCCTGCCAAATTGTGGGCGTGGTGGGCCACGTGAAAAACTGGGGCCTGGACGATTCCGGCGGATACACGCGAAATCAAGCCTACTTTCCGCTTTACCAAGATCCGGACGAGTGGGTGGCGGCAAATTATCCCGATACGAGTGTAATCGTGCACACGCCGCTCGAACCCGCGAGTTTAGTGCCAGAGATCAGGAGGACGGTTGAAGCAACGGGCGCGGACCAGCCGGTCTATCGCGTTCAAACCATGAGGGAGATTGTTTCGCAATCGATGGCGTCGCAGCGTTTTCCAATGATTCTGCTGAGTGTGTTTGCGGGACTAGCACTGCTGCTGGCCTCGGTTGGAGTCTATGGCGTGATTTCCTATTCGGTGACGCAGCGGGTACATGAGATTGGGATTCGGATGGCGCTTGGCGCACAGAAACAGGACGTTTTTCGGATGACGATTGGGCACGGCTTAAAGCTGGCTCTCGCAGGCCTCGCGGTGGGTGTGCCGGCCGCGCTCATTCTCACTCGAGTGCTGACGAGCTTCTCGCACCTGCTTTATGGAGTTCGTGGGAACGATGCAGTGACGTTCATCGTGGTGTCGATCGTGTTGAGCGGGGTGGCGATTTTGGCGTGCTGGATTCCAGCGCGGAGGGCGATGCGAGTGGATCCGATGGTGGCGCTGAGATACGAATAGTCCTTCGCCGGAGTGAACGGCAGGTCTCCTTTCCAATTCTCTCTCCTAAATGAGTGATTGCTTGCGAAGCAAGCGCGGGGCGAACACCGCGCTTTCCGGCGGAGGAGGTGCGATTGGTGGGCTGTTCTATGAAGCGCGCGATGCGCGAGCCAGAACTCGAGTTCGAAAATTCCGGTTACGAGCATTTGACAATCTTGATACGTCGCGATGACAGCTTGAGCGCGACGTTCGGGCAATCTTTCTCGCGCAACGGGGCTCGAGAGGTGAATCGGGCTTATCTCGCGTTGCGGAGGAAGGATTATGTTTCGCTATTGGATGTTGATCGTGGCTCTCATTGCAGTTGGCTTAAGTTCGGGTTGCGGAGGTTATGGAGGCAGTAGTAGCGGGAGCGGCGGCGGAAGCGGGATTTCCGCAACGATCACGAATGCGGTCACAACCGTTCAAGCCGGCGCCATGTACACGTTTGACGCGACTTCGCCGAGCAACAACGGATACACCGCCGGCATTTCGTGGAGCATTTCGCCCGCGAGCGGGGCGGGGACGCTTTCGACTCCCACGAATTCCGGCTTTACGAGCACGGTCATCTATACGGCACCGATGTCGGTGCCGAGTCCAAATAGCGTGACGATCACGGCGACGCCGGCAGACAGCGCGGTGAGCTCGGCTACCGATACGTTTATGATCTCGGCCGCGGCCGGCAATAAGTTTTCCGGACGATTTGCGTTCGCGATGTCGGGCGTGGATGCGTCGAGCGAAGGCGTGAACATCGCCGGGAGCATGAGCGCCGACGGATTGGGAAACATCACGGGTGGTGAAATTGATTTCGATCGCGGCGAGTCTCCAGCCACGACCAGCACGCCGCTCGCGGGCGCCTACACGCTCGATGCGAATATGCGCGGCGTGATTTCGATCACGTCCGCGGCGCCGGGAGCATCTCAGGCGCTGAGTTTTGCGTTCACGCTGGATGCCGACGGCAATTCCGGCGTCCTGAGCGAATCGGACGCGAACGGCTTTCAAGTTTCCGGGACGCTTCATCGCCAGGACAGCGCGGCATTCTCTCTCGCGAAAATTGCGAGCGAGTTCGCGTTCACGCTGGAATCCAATTCCGCGAGCCGCGTAGCGACGGCCGGCACGCTCACGATTGGCGAGAACTCAAGCATTGCCGGTATCGCTGATTCGAGCAAGGCGGGTGCGGGCCCGTTGTTCACTTCCGCGTCCGTGGCCGGGCACGTTACCGCGCCGCCCGACGCGAACGGGCGCGGCACGCTAATGCTTGCGACGTCCGGCGGCGCGACGTCGCGCTTGGCCTATTACGTTGTCTCGGAAAAATCGATGCTACTCATCGAGACCGATTCGGCGAGCGCAGGCAGCGCGCGGCAGATCGGCGTGGCGGAACGGCAGATGCTTCCCTTCTCGGCGGCAACAGCCAACGGCGCGAGCTTCCTCCGCGGCGCCGGCTTTGACGCGCAGGCATCCGCGTCCGGGGCCATCGACGTAACGGGCACTCTCGCGATCGAAAATCTAACGCATGCAACGATTGACTGGAGTGCGAGCGGAGCGGGCGGCGCTTTCAACGACATGAGCGTTCGCAGCGAACTTGTCACGTTTGATCCGGCGAGCGGCCGAGGAACGATTCAGATCGCGAATGGCTCCGCGAATCATTTCGCGGATTCCGTCGCGTTCTATCTCGCCGAGCCCGGCAAAGGATTTTTCGTCGACACGACCGAAGGAAGATTCAATCGGGCGATGTCCGGCGATTTCCGGTCGGCGACCGTAACCGCGGAGACGGACAACGTTTCCGAATTGGCCTCGACGAGTTCGCGATAGAACGATTTGTACGTCGGCCGAAGCCGGTGCGAGGTTTCCTCCCGTCGCTCGCACCGGCTTCTTAAGTGGCTTGCTCCCGCGGTTTGTGCGTCCTGAAATCCCAGCGGCCGCGTTTCGCGGGTGGTGAAAAAAACCGTGGAACTAATTAAAATTGTAGCCGAGTTCCCAAAGGAACTGGTGATTGCCCTTGGTTAGGCCGGAGTTCCCGATCTGGTAGGCAGCGTAGAGCGTGAATTGTGAGCTGAGTTTTATTATGGCACCGGGGTTCACATAGCCGACGGAACTGTTCCCGGTGTACCACTCGGCTGCGAGCGTGAGGCGCTTGTCGATGGGCTGCTCGAAGGTGAACTCTCCACCGGCGCGGTTGCCGGTGGCCACAACATCGCGCGTAAAGTCGTATGCGCCGAACGTGATGCGCGTGCCCTGCTGCCACTGCTTGGCGAAGGTTGCGTAGGCGTAGTTTCCCGCGTCGTAAGTGCGCTGGTGGACGGGGAAAAACAGGTCGTCGCCCACGAAAAAAGACCATCCCGAGGTTCCGGCTTTCCATAGCTGCCACTTCAGCGCCGGAGAAATTTCGAATTGGCCCGAGGTGGGAGCGCTGAGGCCGTCGAAATTCATGCCGATTTCGATTCCATGCCCGATGCCCACGACGACGCGCGGCGTAAACGTGGCCAAGGTATCCGGAACATTCACGGTGCCGTCCAGTTCGCCGTATACCTTTCCTTTGTCGAGAATGTCCGCACTGGGAACATCGAACACGGTTTCTTGAGCGTAGGCGCTGGAGACCGGAAAGGCAGCCAGAAGAAGGAGCAGGAATTGGAAGTAGAGGATGGGCCGAAGTAGAAACAAGGTCATTCAGGATAACTTACGCATCCGTTGCGGTCATACGGTTTTGTGAGATTACTCCAGTGCCTCACAGACGTGCGAATGGGAGACACGATGCGGGCTGACTCATCTGGTCGTATATTTCACGTGGGACTTGTCTTTGTGAGATGGGGTTACGTCCACTTCGGGTTTCAAGATTGGCACAAGGTGACTCGAGAAGCCGATGCCGACGAGAATCGTCCCGAATGATTTTTTCGGAGTGAATGTGCGAACGATCGATTTACCAAACTCGAGTTTGTAGAGCTTTGTTTTATAACGTCGCGCAAAAAGCTGTTGCATCGCTTCCCGTAGATTGGCTTCCGCGTCCTCGAGCGATCCGTTGCCGGCATACTCGCAGGCAAAACCGCCGAGGTGGGAGCTGTCTGAATTGCGAAAGACCTTGGCCAAAAGCAGACCCGCTGTGATGCGCGTTCCCGGCTTGCCGGTGTGCTGAATGGCGATGATTCCCTCGAGGACGGAGCCGTGGTGGATGTCAGGCAAGTGTGAGAGCTCGACGGTTTCCGGTGGCAGGACGGAGGTGTAAAGCAGGATGTTGTAATTCTCGATGCCGGCCATATGCAGGGCTGCGTCATACGATCCGGTCTCGATGCCAACATCGCTCTCTCCCCAGCCGATCACCCAGAAATAATCCTTGGGGATTCGGCAGCCAATTTCGGAGTAGCGAGCAGGAGGATGATTCGGCATTTTGCAATTGCCCGGCGCAGCTTAATGCGGTTCCGGACGGGCGTCAAATGGAGGTGTTCATGAAGGCGCGAAGCGGAGAAGTGGAATCGTCCGGAGGCATTTCGATTCGGGATATGAGTTTGCGGGTGTGGCGGAAAACTTCGTGATGGATATTCGGCCCGAGGGAAAATGAACTACTGTGACGAGGGCGGGGGCATGTCGGTGTTGAACATGTCGAAAAGTACCTTCCACGAACCGTCCGCCTGTTTTTTCCAGATGGTCAAATACTTCCCTTTGTCCGCGATCAATTTCCCCGAAGGTTCGCTGAAATTCACGATGTATGTGCCGCTCGTGTAGCCAAGTTCGCCGGAACGGGCGACGCCGGCTGTGTCGGGATGCCTTGTGAATCTGAAGTCCGGGAGAGAGAACTCAAAGGCAATCAATTTCGCGATGGCAGGCTTCCCGGTCGCGATGGGAGTATAGGGGGCGAGCATGGAGCCTTGTTCGTCGCAGAAGGCCACGGCTTTTTCGACGTCTCTCGTGTCATAGGCTTTCAGCCAGGCCGCGTCGGCAGCCCGAAGGGCATCCTCCGGCTTGCTGTGTGTCTGGCCGAGCGCCGGGCCCGCGCCGACAACCAGGAAAACAAACGCTGCAACGAGCCGCTGCCGTGATTTCATGTTGATTCCTCCGTTCGCGAGGGCATTCTCGCTCACTTATGCAGCAGTCTAACATTTCTGGTGGCGTTCACGTTTCGCTTCGAGAGTGGGGCTGGAAGTGGCGAGTGCTGGAGCGGAATTTGCGTCGCAAACGCGACCACCGGAGAAACGGAACGCTAATTAGACAAATGTATGGTTATCAAGCGGTATCTGGGCGGACAAAATGAACGTATGCAGTTGCTGCGATCCATTGTAAACTATGAGAATCGATGTGAATACCGGGTGCATCCCAACTGCATATGGAAGAAATTGCGATGGCGTATCACTTTGAGTTCAATTCGACCCTAGGGATTTTGCGAGGCAGGCTCGAGGGGCAAATTACCGACGAAGGTCTGAGAGAATTCTACCGGACGGCGGCGGAGTATGTCGCGTTGCTTGATCCACGCGCCGGCGTCACGGATTTCTCCGGGGTCAGTTCGTTCGACGTTTCCGTTCAAACGATTCGCGGACTGGCGATGTCGGCGCCGGCCATGCCGAAAACGAGCCGGCCTCGCGTGATTGTCGCGTCCGCGTCGCACATTTACGGGATGGCGCGGATGTTTGAAGAGGTGGGAGAAGCCACGCGGCCGAATTTGCACGTCGTACGCACGACCGGGGAGGCATGGGCGATCCTCGGCGTCGCCGCTCCCGGAATGCCGGAACCTCAATTCGAGCCGGTGCGGGCCGCGCTCGATTCCTCAAACGCGGACTTCAGTTCGTAGGGCAACACTGGAAAAATCGATAGGGATTTTTTGGCGAAAATTGTGCAGCTTTCTGGTGCCGCTGTTGGAGGCAACTTCCAATTGAAGCGTTTACCCGACACGTTCGCCGACGGGCTTGGGGCTAATCAAGTAGACAAAAACTTCGCGGCGGCGCGGAGGAATCACGCGGCGCAGACCGCGCGGGCTAAGTCTAGTTGACGGCAGCGCTGGGGGCGGGACTGACGGCTGGCCGACTGCGCCAGGCGGAGAAAGCTCCGCTGGTTAGGTTGAAGATCGTACGCCGATTCTGCGATATCAACTTCAACCATGCCAAGGGTCCCATTTGAGGAAAGTAGATTCCGCGAAAACAAATTCGCGCGAGAAAAATGTTGACCTGATAACCCACCGGCTCATCCTTAAGCGAATCGACAGCGTGAGCAATGGCTTCCGGGCTGTAAGAAATAGCCCAGCCGGATTTCACCTCGGCATGAGCTTCCGCGATGGTCATCTTCAGCGGGGTATGGGCCATCGCAAACGGAATGAACTCCTGCCAATGCTTGGGCCGCGTCAATCGTCCGGCGGTCTCTAATCTTTTGTAAAGAGGCGTCGCGGGCAGTGGCGTGAGCAAGCCAAAAATGGGCAGGCCCGGGGGCCATGTTTGAATTTCCTTCAGCGTTCGCGCCGCGACTCCGGGGGTGTCATTGTCCATGCCGAAAATGAAGGAGGTGATGGCATAAACGTTGCGGCGGGCGAGCCTCTCGAGGACGGCTGCATACTCACCCGGTTTATTGAAGCCTTTGTTAACACTGGCAAGATTGGCCGGGTCGATGGACTCCATGCCGATAAAGACCCACTTGCCGCCCGAGGCGGCAATGAGGTCAACGAGCTCCTCATCGCGGAGGAGATTGGCGCTGATCTGAGCGACCCAGTTCAACTGAGCACCTGCGGCGATAATGTCGCGCAAGAGGGATTTCGTGCGTTTGATATTGATGGCGAAATTATCGTCGATGAAGAAGACGGCGATCTGGCCGGCCTCACTTTTGGCGCGAGCTTTCAGGAGGAGCAGCTCGTTGACGACGCTTTCGTTGCTGCGAAAGCGGATGGAGTCGCCAAAAAATCCGGTGACAGTGCAGAATTCACAACCATAAGGGCAGCCGCGCCCCGATTCAACGGGAATAATGCGGAACGTCCCCCAACCAGCGCCGAGACGCTGAAGCATGTGTTTCGCGATCTTCGGGACCAAATTGAACTGGTCGAGGTCAATGGTGTCCCAAGGAATCGAGGGATACGGCTGGAGAGTAGGTTTGCGTTCCTGACCAAAGTCATCCACGGGCGCGTAAATATCCTTGAGCTGACCGCGCGCGGCGTCTTCGACGATCTTCGGCCAGGTCTCATCGGCTTCGCCGAGGGCCACGGCGTCCGCATGACGAGCGCCACCGTCTCGACCGAGGGCTTCATCGGCCATTTCCGTGACGTGAGGTCCGCCCATCACTACGGGAACACCGACGGCGCGAATGGCATCGGCCACGCGGTAGGCCTTGGCGATCATGCGGGTCATCGCTCCGATGCCGACAAGTCCGATGTTCTGTTCGCGAACGAATCGCGCGATCTGGGCTTCATCCATCGGTTGGGCGTTGCCATCAACGAGCAATACTTCGTGGCCGGAAGGAGTCAGCGCCTGGAGCAGAAACATCCAGAGATGCGGCATGAAATTACGGGTGACCCCATTATCGGGGTTGTAAAGCAAGATGCGCATGCGTTCGCCTCCATTCTTGAGGGCGCCTCTGTCGAACTGACGGAGGCAGGCCCGGTCTCCTGGTCCATTTCACGAGTGAGTTATCGACGGGACTCGGGAAGACATCAGCGAACGGTGCAGAATTTACCACATTCGTCGTCCGATGAGCGGGAAGATTCGAAAAAGTGTGCCGAGAGAGGCAGAAGGATAGAAAAGCGGAATGAGGGACGAGAGGGAGCCAGGGCTGAGAAGTCCGCGGTGAAGGACGAAGTGGTTGAGGAGCCGCGGCGCGGGGAGTGGAGGGAGCGAGGAAAAAAACTTGACAGGGAGGAGCGGGGGATGTATTTAACCATTAGGTTAAATACAAAATGACGGGTGATCGACTGACGACGACATTTGCGGCGCTGGCGGATCCGACGCGGCGGGCGATTCTGGCGCGGCTGGTTTCCGGGGAGGCGTCGGTGACGGAGCTGGCCGAGCCATTCGACATGAGCATGCCGGCGATTTCGAAACATCTGAAGGTGCTGGAGCGCGCAGGGCTGATCGCGCGAGGGCGCGAGGCGCAATGGAGGCCGTGCCGGTTGAGGGCGGCGCCGCTGAGGGACGTTTCGGAATGGGTGGAGCACTATCGCACGATGTGGGAAGAACGATTCGATCGGCTGGACGAATATTTGCGCGAGCTGAAAGACAAGGAGAAGAAACATGGCCGGAACAAGAAATAGTTTCATCGAGGATCGCTCGGATCGAGAGATCGTCGTGACGCGCGTATTCGATGCGCCGCGCGAGTTGGTGTTCAAAGCGTTCACCGAACCGAAGCACGTGGCGCAGTGGTGGGGACCGATAGGCTTCACGACGACGATCAACGAGATGGATGTGAGGCCGGGCGGAGTTTGGCGGCTGGTGATGCACGGGCCCGATGGCCGCGACTACAACAACAAGATTGTGTTTCTCGAGATCGTGAAACCGGAGCGGATTGTGTACAAACACGACCCGGAAAAAGGGACCGAGCCGGTGAAATGCGAAGTGACGATCACGTTTGCGGAAAGAGGCGAGAAGACGGAAGTGACGATGAGGATGGTCTTCCCGACGGCTGCAGAACGCGAGGATAACGTGAAAAAGTATGGAGCCGTGGAAGGCGGGAAGCAGACGCTGGGCCGGCTGGCGGAACATTTGGAGATGATGGCGGAACGAAGCAGTTTCGTTGTGGAGGGCGAGAAACCGGCGGTGATTATGACGCGGGTGTTCGATGCGCCGGGCGAGTTGGTGTTCAAGGCGTGGACGGATGCAAAGCAGGTGGCGCAGTGGTGGGGGCCGACCGGATTTACAAATCCGGTTTGCGAGCTGGACGCGCGGCCGGGCGGCGCGATCCGGATTGACATGCGCGGGCCCGACGGGACGGTTTATCCGATGACGGGAACATTTGAGGAGATCGTCGAGCCGGAGCGGCTGGTGTTTACGAGCGCAGCGCTGGATGCAAAGGGCAACGTGCTATTTGAAAATCGGAACGTCGTGACGTTTGCAGAGGAAGGCGGGAAGACGCGAGTGAGGCTGCATTCGCGCGTGATGAAAACGACTGCCGGGGCAGCGCCGTATCTGGGTGGGATGGAAGAAGGCTGGGCGCTGACGCTGGATCGGCTTGGGGCGTACGTGAAGAAGGGCTGAGCCGCAGTCAGAGGAGGGAGGCTGGGCAAGCGGAACGCGGGCGGCCAGATTCGCGCGGTGCCTTTATGCGGCCGGGTTTACGCGCAAAACTTGCTTGACGGGTTTTGCGGGCGCTACTAACATAGGAACATCACGCCTTTAGAGGCGTGAACCGATCTTCATGCAGAGTGGCTGAGGGGTACGGGCCCGACGACGCCACGACAACCGGACCAGATGAAATTACTGGTCGATTGGTGCCAATTCCCGCCCGGTTCGCGGGGGACATGAAGAGTCGGAGGATAGGTCTATTTGCCTCATCCCCCAACCCCGGATGAGGCATTTGTGTTTTAGGGCGCGCAGGGCCCAGCGCAGCCTCGGAGAAAGTACGATGAGCGAACATTATTCGTTGCGATGTCGGGAGTGTCATCGCGATTGGGGCAACCGGCCGAGTTCGATCTGCCTGGATTGTCTGGCACCCCTCGAAGTGCACTACGATTTGGATGCCGTCCGCGGGACATTCACGAAAGAAAATATCGGGAAGCGAGCCGCGAACGTGTGGCGGTACGCCGAATTGCTTCCGATTCCGGAGGGCTACGATTCGGGGCTGCCGGTGGGGATGACGCCGCTGGTGGATGCGCCGCGGCTTGGAGAACAAATCGGGGCGCGGCGGCTGTACGTGAAGAATGATGCGGTGTGCTTCCCTACCCTGTCGTTCAAAGATCGCGTGGTGGCGATGGCGCTGGCGCAGGCGAAGAATTTCGGATTTCAAACGGTGAGCTGCTCGTCGACAGGCAATCTGGCGAATTCGGTGGCGGCGCAGGCGGCGCGGCATGGATTTGATGCGTGGATTTTCATTCCGTCGGATTTGGAGGCGGCGAAGGTGGTGGGGACGCAGGTGTACGGAGCGCGGGTGACGCGGATCGCGGGGAACTACGATCAGGTGAATCGATTGTGCTCGCAGATCGCGGACCGGTATCCGTGGGGATTCGTGAACATCAATTTGCGGCCATATTATGCGGAGGGATCGAAGACGGTCGGATACGAAATCGCGGAACAACTCGGCTGGCGATTGCCGGATAACGTTGTGGTGCCGATGGCCGGCGGCTCGCTTATTACGAAAATTTCCAAGGCATTTCAGGAATTGATCACGCTGGGGCTGGTGGAAGAGAAGCGCGTGAAATTTTTCGGGGCGCAAGCGACGGGATGCTCGCCAATTTCGGATGCGGTGAAAAACAATAAGGACGAGATCGATCCGCAGAAACCGAAGACGATAGCGCGGTCGCTGGCGATTGGCAATCCGGCCGATGGAATCTATGCGACGCGCGTGATTCGCGGAAGCGGCGGATGGGCGGCGGATGTTTCGGATTCGGACATTGTTGCGGGGATTGAATTGCTCGCCGGAACCGAGGGAATCTTTACGGAGACGGCCGGCGGAGTGACGGTGGCCTGCGCGCAGGCTTTGATCGAGCAGGGGCATATCGGCGCGGACGAGGAAACCGTGCTCTGTATCACGGGCAACGGATTGAAGACGACCGACGCGCTCGCGGATCGCTATACGCTCGAGGAAGCAATCGAGCCGAAACTGGCCGTGTTCGAAAAATTCCTAGGAGAAACGGTGGCGGCTGCGGCAAGCGCGTGAACCGCGAATGACGTGCAGCGTTCAAGTTCCCGCGAGCTCGGCGAACCTGGGGCCTGCGTTTGATTGCGCGGCTGTGGCGCTGAATTTGTATTTGCGTGCGACGGCGGCGCGGACGGATCGAGGATGCGAAGTTCGTTATCGCGGAGCGAACGAGGATCGCGTCGCGCTCGATGAGAGCAATCTGATCGTCCGAGCGATCCGGAATTTCGCAAGCGCGGCGAAAGCGGAGCTGGGCGGCCTGCGGCTCGAGGTCGAGAATCAGATTCCGATCGGAGTGGGGCTCGGGTCGAGCGCCGCGGCCATCATCGCGGGAACTCTTGTCGGAGCTGAAATCTGTGGAGTGAAGTGCGAGCCTGCCGTTCTTCTGCGTCGCGCGGTTCTGTTGGAAAATCACCCGGACAATATTTCGGCGGCGCTGTATGGCGGACTGGTGGTTGCGGCGACGACAGGAGACGGCGCGGACGTGATGGTCCGCCGGACGGACGTCTCGCAGAAGCTGGATTTTGTGGCGGTGACGCCGGATGTGCCGCTCTCGACGGAGAAAGCGCGAGCGGTGTTGCCGGCGCAGTATTCGCGGCAAGACCTGGTGCACAATCTCCAGCGCGCGGCGCTGCTCACTGCGTCTTTTTTTTCGGGGGGCGAGCTCCGTCAAGAACTTTTTCGCGACCGCGTGCATCAGCCGTATCGCAGCCCTCTGGTTCCGGGTATCGCTGCGTGCCTCGAATATCGCCATGATGGCCTCGCCGGGATTTTTCTGAGCGGGGCGGGATCTTCCGTGATGGCAATTGCGAAGCACAGTGCGGGCGAGATCGGCGATGCTTTGGTGAAAGAGTTCCGGCGTGAGGGCGTGAACGCGAGCGCCAGAGTTCTGAAGGCCGATAATCGCGGAGCGCACGTCGTCGCGCCGCGATGATCGGAGCGCCGCAGTAAGCCGGCACACTTGGAGATGTTGCGAAACGGCGGGACACACCACCGTGGACTTTCGTTTACCTGAGCTCGAACCACCCGTATAATTTCCCTCCAGAGTTGCGCACGACCGAGCCCGCTAGAGAGCGTCGCGGCGCGCGCGGCCTCTTGGGTAGCGGGTGAATTGGTGGAATTATTGACGGCCGAAGGTGACGCGAGCAATAGCTTCAGGAGGCGGGTAGCGGTTTGGGCTACAGTCGGGTTTCTTGTGGCGTGCAGTTGGGCAGTCTATGCCTTCTTTACCGCACCGGATATAGAGCACCCGCTAACCGTGGCTGAGCGTGTTGTCAAAGCGTGTGCGTACACCACCTGCCCAATCCTGGTATTCGGCCTCCGTTTTTACTGGGTTGCTTTTGCAAATGCTGCGACTTATGGCATTGTCGGTCTTTTGGTAGAGTCGCTGCGCCGTAGGCCAAACTGACCCACGACCGCCTCTTGCGTCGCGTCGCGAAGAAAACAATTCACGGTTAGGATTGAAAGATGCCCGTAGCGTACCTGGAGTGTATCGAGGAACATTGCCGGCGGAGGCACTCGCTCGAGCGCCGCGAGTATCACTGCGACGCGTGCGGGAGCCTGCTCGATGTGCAATACGATTGGGCGGCGATGGACACGCGAGCGCTGCGCCGATTGTGGAGCGAGCGCAAATCCAGCAGCCGCGTCGAGGATCAAAGCGGCGTGTGGCGATTTCGAGAGCTGCTGCCATTCGTTCCGGAAGGCAAGGCAGTGGTGACGCTCGGTGAGGGACGGACGCCGCTACTGGACGTGCCGCGCGCGGGAGCGTGGGCCGGCGATGTCAGGCTTTCGATCAAACATCAGGGAAACAATCCGACGGGATCGTTCAAGGACCTGGGAATGACCACATGTCTGACGGAGGCGGCGATTCTCGGGAGCCGGGTGACAGCGTGCGCTTCGACCGGGAACACGTCGGCGTCAATGAGCGCGTATGCGGTGCGCGCGGGGATGAAGTCGGTGGTATTCGTGCCGTTCGGAAAAGTGACAACGGCGAAACTCGCGCAGGCGCTGGAATTCGGCGCGGTGGTTTTTGAAATCGGCGACAGCTTCGATGAAGCGTTTCGGCTGCTGCGGTCGCTGACCGAAGAGCTGAATTTATATCTCGTGAATTCGCTGAATCCGTTCCGGCTGGAAGGACAGAAGACGATCGCGTGCGAGATTCTGGAGCAGCGCGATTGGCGCGTGCCGGATTACATCGTCGTTCCCGGCGGAAATCTCGGGAATGTGTCGGCGATCGGCAAGGGATTGTTCGAACTGAAGAATTTGGGATTCATTGAAAGGCTGCCGCGACTGGTTGTGGTGCAGGCCGAAGGCGCGAATCCGTTTTACAGGATGCTATCGAGCGGCGGATCGGAGCTCGTTCCCGTAGCCGATCCGCACACGGAAGCAACGGCAATACGGATCGGCAATCCGGTGAATTGGAAGAAGGCGTTGCGCGCGATGCGAGCGACAAATGGCTTGTGTGAATCCGTGAGCGACGCGGAGATTTTTGAGGCGAAGGCGGCGCTGGCGCGGGACGGCGTCGGCTGCGAACCGGCGTCGGCGGCGACCGTCGCGGGGATTCAAAAATTGCGTGCGAGCGGAAAAATCGAACGCGGGGCCGATGTAGTGGCGGTACTGACGGGCCATCAGCTCAAAGATCCCGAAAGCAGCTTGCGTCGACGCGGCGAGGCGGAACTCGGGCGGCAGCGGCTGCGCGTTGAGCCCGATGCGAAGAAGCTGCGCGCCGCGATTGAAAGCGTTCTCGCTCCCGCCTAGCGTTGCGCGCCCTTCATCTGAAGCCAGCCGGCTTCCGGAAACCAGGCAAACCGCTACACCCAACCGATTAACTTTGGATGAGGAGTTCCTTCGCGCGCTCGGCGGCCTTCACGACGGCTTTGATCAGAGTTACGCGGAGTTTTCCGTCCTCGAGCTCAAGGATTCCGTCGATGGTGCAGCCAGCCGGCGTGGTCACGGCTTCTTTGAGGAGAGCGGGGTGATCGCCGGTATCGAGAACCATGCGGGCAGCGCCCAGGACCGTTTGCGCGGAAAGAAGAGTGGCGAGATCGCGTGGCAAGCCGACTTTCACGCCCGCTTCGGCGAGAGATTCGAGAATGATGTAGATGAACGCGGGGCCGCTGGCGGAGAGGCCGGTGACGGCGTCCATGTGCTTTTCGTCGACAATCACGGAACGGCCGACGGCTTCGAATAATTTCCGCGCGGTTTCGAGGTGATCGGCGTTGGCGTGCGCGCCGCCGCAGACAGACGTCATGCCACATCCCACGAAGCACGGCGTATTGGGCATCGCGCGCACGACGGGAACGCCGGAAGGCGCGGCTTTTTCGATGTAGGACGTGGGCACGGAAGCCGCAATCGAGACGATGAGCTTGGCCGGAGAGAGCGCGGGGCGAATTTGCTCGATGACGGAACGAACGACTTGCGGCTTGACGCAGACTAGAACGATATCGGCCTGGCGCACGGCCTGAAGATTGTCGGTGATGACGCGGATGCCGAGGGATTTGGTGAGGGACTGCGCCTTTTCGGCGTGCTGCACGGTGGCGCAGGCCTGCTCGGGCTTGAATAATCCGCGCTTCAGAAACGCCTGCGAGAGAATGCCGCCCATCTTTCCTGCGCCGAGAATGGCGATGCGCGCGTCTTTGCCGACTTCGCGGCGGGCGCCGCTCGAACTATGCTTCGATTTTGCCGGGGTCATGGACTGGTCTGCGTCTCCTCGTCGAAATTCGTAGGCGTTGAGTTCATTGGGATACAGGCCGGGTGAAACTTTCTCACACCTGCTCTTCGGCGACAACGCCATCGTTTACTTCGACGCGATCGCGATGAGGGAGCAAGCCACGGTCGGCGAGCAACTCGGCATTTAGGATTGCGGCACCGGCCGCGCCACGGACCGTATTGTGGACCAGGACTGTGAATTTGAAATCCGCGATCGAACACGGCCGGATGCGCCCGACGCTGATCGACATTCCCTTCCCCGCGTCGCGGTCGCGGCGCGGCTGGGGACGATCGGCTTCTTCGCTCACGAGAATCGGGTGTTCGGGCGCGGTGGGCAGACCGAGGCGCTGCGGCTCGCCGGAAAACTCCGACAAGGCTTCGCTCACAGCCGCAGCCGACGCTTTGCTCTTGAGGCGAACGGTGACCGATTCGAGATGGCCATCGAGGACGGGCACGCGATTGCAGTGGGCGCTCAGCTTCAGAGCGGCGAATTCGACGGAGTGGCGGACGAGACGCCCGAGAATTTTGCGCGGCTCGGTCTGCATCTTTTCTTCTTCTCCACCGATGAAGGGAATGACATTGTCGAGCGCGTCGAGCGAGGGCACGCCGGGATAGCCCGCGCCGGAAAGCGCCTGCATGGTGACGACGAAAACCTCTTCGACGCCGAACGCGTCGTCGAGAGGTTTCAGGGCGAGAGCGAGACCGACCGTCGAACAATTGGGATTGGTGACGAGATAGCCGGTGGAGAATCCGCGCCGCTCCTTCTGCCACGGAATGAGATCGAGATGGTCGGGATTCACTTCCGGAATGACGAGAGGCACGTCCTCATCCATGCGATGATTGCGGCAATTGCTGATAACCGGATAGCCGGCGCGCGCGAATTCTTCTTCGACTGGTCCGGCCACGCTCGAGTCGAGAGCCGACAGGACAAAATCACATTCGAGGCCGGGTTGCACCGGCTTCACTTCGAGATCGGCGACGCCGGGAGGAATTGCGGAATTCTGCATCCAGCGGACGGCTTCCGCGTACGATTTGCCGGCCGAGCGCTCCGACGCCGCGACTTCCGTGATGCGAAACCACGGATGATCCGACAAACCCTGAATCATTTTCTGGCCGACGGCGCCCGTTGCGCCGAGAACTCCGACTCTCCAGGTCATCGCGGGGCTCCCGGCTCGGCATCACCGACCCACGTGCCGGGGCGTTCCGGTCTCGCCGCATTGCGAACGAGAAGCGGGATGCGCTCCTGCATGAGGAAATCGAAGGCCTTGGGATGAACGACTTTGGCGCCGCGCCTGGAAAGATCGAGCGCTTCCTCATAGCTGAGGCGCGCGAGAAACTGGGCGTCGGCATTGCGGCGCGGATCGGCGTCGAAGAAGCCATCGACGCTGGTCCAGATGGTGAGGTCGTGGGCGCCGAGCGCGCAAGCCACAATCGCGGCGGAAAAATCGGAACTGTTGCGGCCGAGAGTGGTGATGCGGCCCTCGGGAGTGGCGGCGACGAAGCCGGTCACGACGGGAATGGTGTTCGCGTCGAAATGACGATGGAGTGATTCGCGAATTTTTGGATAGGATTCGCCAAGACGCGGCTGAGGATCTTCGCGATCGCCGTTGGTGACGATGAATTCAAAAGCGTCGAGCGCCTCGGCGTGCGCGTCGAGTTTGCGCAGAGCCGCCGCGAACATTCGCGCGCTCCAGCGCTCACCGAAAGAGACGACTTCGTCGGTCATTTCCGTGGGCGACTGCCCTTCGCCGGCGCGGCGGACGACGAGATCGAGTTCATGGGCGAGCTCGGCGAGTTCGAGGCGAAGCTGGAATTCCTGCTCGGCGCCGGCATAGAGTTCGTGGCCGACGTGAAGATGCAGACGAGAAATTTCCGCGGCTTCGAAGAGGGCGGTCGGGACATCACGCATGCGCAGAGCGCGGGTGACGCTGTAGAGACGATCGGTGACGCCGCGCAGCGCCGAGACGACCACGGCGACTCGCTCGGATCGCGCCGTATCGACCACATGGCCCGCGACGAGAAGAAGATTTTCCGCCGAGGTCAATACGCTGCCGCCAAACTTCATCACTCGTACGCGCTCGGCGCGCACGTCGTTCACGCTGTGCTCCGCCTCGTTCCATTTCCGAAGCACAGCGTCGCGTTGGGCTGACTCTTCGTTGTTCTCCTGATACGGCTCCTGCCGTTCGACTCTCATTTCGTCCTCTCTGATGTCGTAGCGCCCGTAAAACAAAAAACCCGCCTGCCAGTCTGTCTTCTGGCGGCGGGTGCGGGGTGCTGAACGACTTGGGTTTAGGCTCAGCTGCCTCCGGCGCCAGAAGACGTACCCTTAGTAGTGCGAGTAGTAATTCGCATAATAGAGAGGGACGGCGTCTGGTTCCGGTGCATCATGACGAGATAACTGTAAGGGGGGAAATGGCCGATGTCAATGGACAATTTGGAGTAAATGTTACAGTTTCGCGACAGAAATGTCCGGCCGAACCCGGCATGAACAATCGGGACGTACGGTGTACTAGCGTAGCGAGACCGATTGGTCGGAACCGAGCGGCCGAAGATTGAGCGAAGCAGGCGCCGGTCCGTCTTCGGGTCGCAGACTCTCTTTTTCCGGCTCGCGCTTCGAGCACTCATTTACCTTGCCGTTCAACTCGGGATATTGCTCGCAGATCTGGACCCATATGCCGGAAATGGCGCCTTCACCAAACTCCGTTCCCGTAGTGAACATTTCCGAGCTGATTTGTGGCATCGCGGTAATGAAGTGCTGCCCGGTCGACGACTGATAGAATTGGATCAATGCCTTGATGTCATCGTCGGAGAGATATTTCGAGTAGACCACTACTATGCGATCCAAAAAATCTTGCGAATTTAGCAAGTTTACAAATCGGCTTTCAAATGCATCCGCAATTTGTTCGCGGTTTGGCGTGGATGGAAGTTCGGCTACGATCGCCGGCCGCAGAGAATTAAACATCTGATGGCCAACTGTGGTGATCGTCTCTTTGGTCCGAGCGACCTCCATCAAGTACAAGATGTCGGCTTTGAGCTGCGGATCGACCTCGGGCGCGAGTGGAGGAGCGGGAGGGACGTGATCGCCAAGCTTGTAGACGATGGATATCATCGTATCCACCTCGACCGGCTGTCCCTGGAGAAGCGTCGGTTCGTATCGCCACTGTCGAACGGCATCCATCGAGGACTTCATGAGCAGAGGGGGTCCCGAGACGTATTGTAGTTCCCTGATATAGCCCTCCTTGGTGATGATCGCGTGGAGCACAACTGTTCCCTCAAGATGAGCGGTCTTAGCGATCTGGGGATAAATCGGCTGGACCTGGTGGATCATTTTTGCGGCCATTACGTTTCCGCCGATGCGAATCCTTGACACGGGCGGTGCAGACTCGGGTACCGAGGTCGCAGGAGCGGCGGGCATCGCGGGTGTCGAAGCCGGAGGCGCCGCAGGCGGGGGTGCCGGAGCAGGCGCGGCAGCGGGAGGCGGAGGACTTGTTTGCTGCGATTGGTCCTGAGCGAATGCTGGCGGAACGGCGAGAAGAGCCAGCGCGAATACGCAGGCGACGGATTTCGAGAGCACGATGAGCCTCCACGGGAACATCACTCAGGCGATATATACGAGGGAGTATACCCGCGTGCGGAGAGGGAGGCGACTCGAATTCGAGATGTGGACTTTGGGAGCCGACGAGAGTTGAACGCAATGCGAGCTCGATATCGAAGCGCAGGGTGAAAGACGGAACCGGGCTTATGGCGAGGCGGCGCCACGCGATTCCGTCTTCTTACATGACTGCGACGCGGCGGTGGTATAAGATTTGTCGCTCTGCAACAAGTCTAGTCGCTCGGAAGAAGATGCATCTATGACTGGACGTCGCGGACGGCGATATGGCGGCGAACACCATGGAATGCCCGCAATGCCACTCCGATAATCCCGCTACTGCAACTCGCTGCGTTACGTGTGCCACTTCCTTTGAAAATGACGAAGCGACGATGGCAGCGACAGCGCCCGCTCCGGCAATTCGGGGAGCTGAAACCGTTCCGAGAGGTTGGTCGCTCCCTTCCAGCCCGGCCGCAGCGTCCGGCTCAGCGCTCTCGCCGGGAACCGTGCTCGGAACCCGGTATGAGATCGTCGAGTTACTCGGGCAAGGCGGGATGGGTGCGGTTTACAAGGCGAAAGACCGGGAACTCGACCGCTTGATTGCTTTAAAGGTGATTCGTCCCGAATTGGCGGTCAATCCGGAGATTCTCCGTCGATTCAAGCAGGAACTGATCCTGGCCCGCAAGATTACGCACCGGAACGTAATACGTATTTTCGATCTGGGCGAAGCCGATGGGATCAAGTTCATCACCATGGAGTACATCGAGGGACGGGATCTAAAGTCCCTGATGATGGAAAAAGGCAAACTGAGCTTTGACGAAACCGGGCGGATCATCGAGCAAGTGTGCCTCGCACTCGAAGCGGCGCACGCCGAAGGCGTGGTGCACCGCGACCTGAAACCTCAGAACATCATGCTGGACAAGGAAGGCAAAGCGGCCGTGATGGATTTCGGCATCGCTCGTTCCATCGAGTCGGATGGAATGACGCAAACCGGAGTTCTCGTAGGCACACCGGACTACATCTCTCCCGAGCAGGTGATGGGCGAGCGGGTAGACGTTCGCTCGGATCTTTTCGCACTCGGCGTAATTCTTTATGAGTTGCTGACTGGTTCCATACCGTACAAGGCCGACACGACTCGGGCGGCAATCTTTAAACGAACGCGCGAAATTCCGCGGCCGCCGTTCGAAGCGGATCGAAGCGTTCCGCGATTTCTGAGCGATGTTACGGCGAAGTGTCTGCAAATGGATCCTGCACACCGATATCAATCCGCGCGCGAGATTTTGCAGGATTTGGAAGCCTGGCGCGGCGGAGCAACGCGCGGCCCTTCAATCTCCATCGGGCGGCGGCTGCCCGCGCTTTCGGCTTCGAAAAAGAAATGGATTGTCGCTGGGGCTGCGCTGGCCGCATTGGTGATTGCCGGACTTGCGCTCCGTGAGCGATTTTTCTCGCATGGAGGGCTACGCGCTCCGTCCCCAGCGGTATCGCTGGCCATTCTACCTTTTCGCAACGCATCGGGAGATCCGAGCCTCGACTGGCTAGGGTCCAGCCTTGCAGATATGTTGAGCACAGACGTGGGTCAGTCCGCGCAATTGCGATTCGTCCCGCAGGATCGGTTGCGGGAGGCGCTTTCGAATCTTCGCGTCGCGCCCGGCGCTTCGATCGAGCAGGCAGGCCTGCGCCAAATCGCCGAATCGAGTAAAGCCGATTCGCTGGTGTCGGGAGAATATGCGAGATCCGGCGGACAGTTACGCATCGTCGCGACTTTGCAGGATCTCAAGCATCATCGCAGCGCCCCGATCAAAATCGAGGGCATCGATGAAAAGGATATTCCCGGCGCAGTGGACCGCCTGGCCGCATCGATCCGCAACGGCCTGGGTTTCTCGCGGGCGGCAATTCAGGATCTTCAAGCGAGTTCCTTCCGGCCAAGTTCCCGTTCGGCGCCAGCGCTGCGAGATTATGAACAGGGCATCCAGCTCCTGCGAAATGGCAAGAACCTGGACGCAGTTGTAGCTTTCCAGTCCGCCTCCAAAGAAGACCCGGAATTCGCCCTCGCTTATTCAGGCTTGGCCGACGCCGACTCCGAGTTGGGTTACGACAACGACGCAGAGCAGGCGTCCCGCGAGGCAGTCGATCTTAGCCAGCAGTTACCGATGGCCGAAAAGTATCTCATCCAGGCAACACACGCGCGCGTGATGAATGACAACAAGAAGGCAATCGAAGCCTACGAGAACCTCGCGAAGAGCATGCCGGAAGACTCCGATCTGGAATTGGCTTTGGGAAGTCTTTATGCCGACACCGGCAGTTACGACGAGGCTCGGGAGCAAGTGTCGAAACTGCTCGAGTCTGATCCCGGGAATATCAGGGCCCTGTGGCAAATGGGCGTGGTCGATTTCTTGAGTGGCAACCCGCAAGCTGCGCTCAATCCACTGAACCAGGGTTTATCGCTGGCGGTGCAGTGGAACGCCCCTGAATTGAAAGCGCTTATCCTGCAAGCGATGGGAATTTCGTATCGGCTGATGAACAAGCCCGATGCGGCGATTCGCAGCTACCAGGATGCAATGGATATTAATCGCCGGCTCGGACTCAAGCGCGCACTGGCCAGCAATTTAGTCGAAATGGCCGTAGTCCAGAATAACGAAGGGAAAATTGACGCCGCTCTCTCCGACTACAACGAAGCTCTTCAACTTCAGCGCGAAATCGGGATGAAGAAAGAGGTTGGGGACACGCTGATCGACATGGGCGTGGTCTACCAATCGAAGGGCGACTACGAAAAGGCGCTGCAGAATTATATGGAATCACTGGCGATTCAGCGCGACACCGGCGATGAGAATTATCAGGCGCTCTGCCTGAACAATATCGGCGACGTCTATTTGGGTGCAGGTGATACGGACAACGCGTTGACCTATCTTCAGCAGGCCCTGAAATTGCGCGAGAAACTCAATCTTCCGGCAGCCATCGCAGAGACCTTGAGCGCTCTGGGCCAGGTTTACGACAGCAGTGGCCAGTATGATCAGGCGCTGACGACCTCGATGAGGGCCCTAGATCTCTGGCGTAAGGCCGGAAGCGTTCGGGGCGCAGCCTACGAATCTCATGACATCGGATTGGTTTTCCGATTTCAGGGACGGTTCGGAGCAGCGGTAAACGCGATGCAGGATGCCGTCAACGGTTATCATGCCGCGGGCGACCGAAGTAGCGACATGGTGGAACTTCTCAACGATCTTGCAGACAGCCTGGCGCTCGCTGGACGCGCGTCCGAGTCCGGGCCTCTTCTGCACGAAGCTCAGAGCATGGAGCTTGACCTGAAAAACGAAAGCGCGCAGGCCGAACTGCTGAGTACGCAGGGAGATGTTCAGCGTTATAGCGGCAATTCAAAATCAGCCGGCGAGTTATATCAGCAGGCCCTGCGCGCAGCTTTGCGCGGCACCGACCCCGACGAAATTCTGATTTGCAAACTGCACGTCGCGGAGATCGCATTGGGCCAAGAAAATCCAGACTCCTCCATCCAGGAATTTCGCAAGTTGACGCAGCAAGCTGATAGCCGCAATCAGAAGTATCTTTCACTGGAAAGCTCCGTCGACATGGCGGAAGCGATGAACAACGCCAAAGATTATTCTCGCGCACAACAGGAGCTGCAAACGGACTTGAGCAAAAGCGAGAAACTGGAATCACGATGTCTCAGCGCGCGCATCCAATATCTGCTCGGCAACGCACTCCGGCTTGGCGGAAAGCGGTCCGACGCTTCCGGACACTATCAACAGGCGCTGAATTTGATCGAGAATATGCGTAAAGACGCTGGAGCAGAGAAATTGCTCGAGCGCTCCGACTTGAAGACGATCTATACCGAAGCGTCCCGATTTGCGGCCGCCAAGAATTGACCGCCATCGAGAATCAACATCCTCAATTCGAGCGGCGGGGTTCCCGGCGCAAGCCTGCTTCGCTGAAAGATGCGGGCAGGTCGAGTACTCGCAAGAGTTCGCCACTGAGTCCCGCTGTTCGTCAGCAGGATTCCGTGACTGCCTTTGGAAGCGTTCAGCGAAGTGCGTCTACGCTTCCGTTGCTATCAGTTTCCCGTGCCCGACAGCGAGATGGATTGCGGACTGTTCTGCGCGTTGTCCGTAATGGTCACGGTGCCGGAATATTTTGTGCCCTTCTTCGTTGGGGTAAAGGTCACATAGATCGCGCAGCTGGAGCCAGGGGCAACGCTGCCGCCGTTTGAGCAGTTCGTACCGCTCCCGCTTCCAGGCGTGAAGGTGCTACCGCTGACTGATAGAGTCCCGAGAGTCAGCGTCGTCGTGCCCGAGTTGGTCAGCTTCGCCACCTCCTCCGTGATTGACGACCCCGAGGTCTGCTTTCCGAAACCGTAACTCGTCGCGGAGAGGGAAACCTTCGGGTTGATGACCGTTCCGTACATGTACGCCGTTTGCGGGCTCCCCGCCGCGTTGTCCGTGACGGTCAAATAGGCGTAGTGCGGTTCATTGGGATCGTCGCTATCGCTGGTGAAAGTCACCTTGACCGTGCAACTTGTCCCAGCGGAGAGCGTCTTCACACAATTGTTGTTGGTAATCTTGAAATCATCTGGATCGCCCGGCGGTTGCGTGCCGCTATCGCTGTTCGAGCCGGGAATGGTCACGCTCGAAATCGCGACCGACGAACCAGCACCCGCGGTCAGAGTGAATGTCTGCGAGGCGCTTTGCCCCAAATACAAAGTGCCGAAGGGCCACGTTGCGGGCGAGATCATCAAACTGGGGGGGGCGCTCACCGTGATAGTGCCGTTCACATAACCGATCGCGTAGTTCGGATCCACTGCTCCCGTGCACGAACTGGGGTACATGCCAGGGCTCGTGCTGATCGCCGTGGTAGAGCAAGTCGGCTGGGTGGTCAGGCTTGACGCAGTCTGACTGTTCACAAACCCGCTGTAGCTGGCCGTGATGGGAGGGATCGTCGATCCGTACGCAACGGTCGCGCTGCTCGCCTTAATTGTCAGCGGCGCTGGGTTTACCGTCACCGTCGGGCCAGTCGCATAGGTAATCATATAATTCGCGTCCACCGCTCCCATGCAAGTGGTGGAATAGCTGCCTACCGAACTCGTCTTGGTTGCCGTAGTCGAGCAGGTTGGCTGGGTGGTCAGGTTCGAGGCAGTCTGCCCGTTCACGAAACCCTTGTAACTCGCGGTGATCGTCGGAGGAGTGCCGCCATAGGTCATCGAGGAGCTGCTGGTGACAGGGGTAATGGTCAGTGGGGCCGGATTCACGGTCACGTTCGGTCCGGCGACATAGGAAATCATGTAGTTCGCATCCACCGCTCCCATGCAAGAAGTGGAGTAGTTGCCCACGGGGCTCGAGCTGGTCGCCGCAGTCGAGCAGGTCGGCTGGGTGGTCAGACTTCCGGCATTGTCCCCAATCGCAAACCCGCTGTAACTGGCGGTGATTGTCGGAGGAGTGCCACCATAGGTCATCGAGGTACCGCTGGCGATCGCGGTGATGCTGAGCATCGCCGTCGTAACATTGTAAGGGAACGAAGTCGTGGTCGAGTTTCCAGCCTGATCCGTCGCGGTGACATTGTACGTCTGTGAGCCCAGCACGTTCGTGGGCAGTGTTACCGTCACGATGACCGGATTTTGGCCGGCGTAACCGGGGCCAGGTCCACAGGTCGCAATACCCGACGCCACTCCTCCTGAGACGGGATCTGTGCAAGTGATTGACGAAGTGAGCATCGAGCCGTACGAGCCGCTCGGTTCAGTCGCGGGCAGAGTCAAGTTTGGTGCGGTCATATCGATGTTGAAAGACACGGTCTTGAATGTCAGCAGGTTGGTCGCACCCGGCGTGCCGGGTTTCACCGATATCGACCCCGGATAAACCAACTCCTCGAAATTGGCGCAGTCCACCGAGAAAAAATGGGCGTTGTATGCGCCTTCGGCAAGCGTAGGAGTTCCTGTTCCGTTATAGAAGTCGGTGATGGTTCCCGCTCCGCTGAACGTCGTTGGATTCTGCGTTGACCAAGACGTCGGACAGGACGATGGGGTACCGCTTAAGGGTTGCTCGCCAGGTATAGGAAACGTGGGATCGAGCGGATCCAGGGTTTGGAGCTCGGCGCCGACGACGACAGACGTAACCTGGGCTGCTTGAAAGCCCGTGGGATTTGACGGTTCCGGCGGAGTGCCTGGCGGTTCGCTGGTAGCCGTTACGGGGACGCTCGCGGTATTCGACCACATGGGAATCGTGAGCGTAGTCTGCCACTCGGGCTCGCAGCAGAAGAGCACATAAGAGGAGTTCGCCGTGGTTCCCGTACCTCCGCTGTGAGGCGTGTTATCTTCGAGCTGAGTGATGATGTTCTGCGGGCATAGTTGGCCTGCCAGCGGACTACCACTTGGGTAACTACACTGCGCGCCTGTGGTTATGGCATCGGGCAACTCTATAATCCCAAAAGCAGTATTCGCCGGGATGGCGAGATCGCCGGTTGAATCGATTCCCGGAAAACCAGATCCGTTTCCAGCTTGCGGGTAAACCAGGTCCGTCTCCTGATTGAAGAGGATGTTCCGCACAGTTGATTGCGGACAGTTCGCACCCGAAGCGATCGGTACGGCGGTCGTCGTGCACACCATGGTGGTAATCGCACACAGCGTGCGATTTCCGCTTGCGTCCGTCAGTCCGGCGGCCAAGAGGCAAGAGCCGCCACCAAGCGACGTACCGTTCGTCATAGTCGTCCAATTGGCTTGGCTTATTCCCTCAAGATTCACAAACGGAAACGTACCAGGCTGGATCGTAAGAGGATCGCTGTCTGCGTTCGCGACGCTATAGTCAAAGCCGAAATAAATGAGGTTATCTGTAGTGCTGTCGAGTACAAGTTCCTGAGTGAGACCGCTGGTTGGAGTGATTGACTGGCCCTGCGTCATACTCCAGCTCACGATGTCCTGGTCTTCATCATATGCGCCGGTGGCTCCAGTGAAGCCCACATAGGCATTGCCGTCGCTTAGGCCCAGCGAGGTGAGATCCGCGCTCACGGTCAGAATAATGGTGCCGTCCAAAGTCACAGTGAGATTATTGCAAGTGGGAGCGCATGAGGCGGCGGGCGGAATGTACAGAACCGAGACGGTATGCAGTTGACCGTTTGCGGACAGAATATCGGAGCCAAGAGTGGCTGCAGGGGCAATTCCCAAAGTGGAGTTGGAACCACCTGCCGAGCAAAGCTGCTTATGGTGTGAAGTGTTGTTGAGTTTTCCGCAGCTCTGAACCGCGACGTGGTTGGCGTCCGCGTCCCATCCGTTTTGAAAGGTGTCGAATTCAATTGCCAGGCTGCTCGGTATGCCGCTATTGGGATGAGAATTCGTATCATCGTCCCCGTACGCGATCGCTCCTCCATTCCCACCCGTATATCCAATCGCTCCGAGCGCCGCCGAAGCATTTTGGATCACAAACGCCAAACCGTCCGCGGGTGTGGCGCTCGGATTTGTGATGAGGAATTGAAAGGTTGCTGTAAAGCCACTTGCCACCGGTTCTGGCGTGACAAACCATGCCGAACCCGACTGATTGGCGGTATTCGAAGTTAGGCGCAGCGCGCCACCCGTCGTCGTCGTGGCGTCGTTATTGGTCGCGACCTGGCATCCGGCGGTCACATCTGAGCTCAAACATACGTTCGATGCCATGAAGCCTCCTGGCCCGATATCGATCAGCGACGTTTGCTGTGCGAGCGCAATCGGGGCTGCCAACACCATGAGCGCGGTGCAGCAGACAAATGCTAGGGCGATCTTTTTCATGTATGACTTCTCCTTCTTCCAGGAAGCATGCATTTCCGGCGCGAGAGCGTCCGAGTTCACTGAGGGAGATCAACGGCCGGACAGAACGATTCAGTTGGCGTTCTCCCGGCGAAGCGAATGGAGGCCGTTGCGTGAAAATCTTCAGCACAGATCCACACGGGTACTTCGCTGGGTCCATCATTTCTGCATTGTTCACAGTGCCAAACGTTAAGTGATCGCCAGTGCTCTAAGGTATTTTTGAAACACTTGCGGAGCGCTTGTTATAAATCTTCCCGAGGCAATCATGCTCGCAATGAAAAAGATTCACGACGCCGGGACATCGCGGCCGCGACCTCGACGCAATGGTCCGCTCGAAGAAAAGGGATACTGGCGGATTCCCAAATTCATGTCAATGAGAATCGGGAGATAATGAGAGTCATAGTAGTCGTATTACGCGACCAACAACCTCGCATTCAAATGCAGCTCCACTTCGAGCGCCGATCGACGCAATGCGAATCTCGGGACGCGGGCGTGGCGTGCAAGACGGAACCGGGATTACGGCGAGGCGGCGGAGTCACGCAGGAGAACAACGTCGGATTCGCCGTGCGCGCGGATCATGCCGAGGGACTTGCCGTCGGGCGACCAATGATATGTCCCGATCAATTCGGCGGGGAAATTGGTGATTTGGTGGCCTCGGGAGCCATCGAGAGGCTGGAACCAGAGATTCTCGACGCCGTTCTCGCGAATGACATAAACCAAGGCCTTCCCGTCAGGAGTGAAGGTCAGACCACCGCGCAAGCGGGGATCCGGATCGAGAAGCTTGGTTTGAGGCTCCGAGCCGGCGTCGAGTGGCACGAGATTTATTTTCTGCACACCTACACTCGAACCACCTGTCGGCGATATGGTTATCACAGTTGCCAGGTATTTGCCGTCCGGTGAGACCCCGATATTCCGAGATGAGATGATGGCGTGCGGGACGACGGCGCCCGGAACGAGGACCGGCTTGCTCGATCCATCAATAGGAACTCGCAAGACGTGGCCCGGCACCGGAGTCGGAATCGCTGAAATAGACCCACTTGGAATCGGTGGAGCACACCGGGTCGCGGTCAAACGTGCCCTGGGAAAGTTGCTTCGGGTCGGCGCCGTTCGCGTCGGTGCGCCAGATGTTTACGGTGGTTCCGTCGGCCGGGCCGTTCCAACTAAACACGACGCTCCGTCCATCCGGGCACGAATTTATTCCGAAGACACCGGCGTTGCTGAGGAGAACTGTCTTGTTGCTTCCGTCAACGGACACTCGCTCCAAATCGCTCTCGGCCGCGAGATAGAAGCCTCCCGCTCCCGCCCAAGCGAAATCGCCGATCTCTTTTTCCTGGGGAAGTGCAGGACTCGGAGAGCTTGCGCCCGTGCCCGTCGCGGGAAACACGTAGAAGCTTCGCAGAGTTCTTTGTTGAATGGTTGAGAGCGTCTTGGCATCGGCTGACACCGTCAACGTACGGTAATTGTTGGTGTCCTTCGTGACAGCGTGAAATTCTCCGCCCGGATATGAAATCAGCCCGATCTGATAGCGAGAAAAGTGCGTGGAAGGATCGCCATAACGGACGAGTAAGCCCTTTCCGTCGGGAAGCCAAATCATTCCCTCGAGGTCCTTATCCTTGAAAGAGGCAATCGTTTTGGATTGCCCGGAGGCGATATCGAAGAGTTTGATTACGCTGAGCTGATCGCCCACTTGGTATTGGATTTTGGCAATCTGATTCTGATTCGGCTGCCAGGCGACGAAACGCGATGCGTCTGTCATCGGGCCGCCGGCAAACATCTTGTCGTCCGAGCCGTCAGCATTGGCGGTCCGAAATTGATATTTGTCAATGTCAGGGTCGTTATCGCGCATGAACGCGAAGCGTTTGCCATCGGAGGAGAAGGAAATGTCGGAATCGATGTCGTGGACGACGAGTTGCGGAGCGCCGCCGAGGACAGGCGCGCGAAAAAGGTCACGAACGGAAAGAACGGCAGCCTCGGCCTTGATGAAATAGATGTAGTTACCATCCGGGGAAAAACCAAGATCCGTGTAGATGACGTCGGCGGGTGCGATGACTTGCGTGTCGCTGTTCGTCGGCACGTTACGAAGCCACAAGCTGGCCTTCCCGCCGTCGTTGAGAGCACTGAGAATGTATTTCCCGTCGGGGGAGATTGCAGCGAGGGCGGATTTGCCGTTGTTGGTGATTTGGGAGATTGCGAAATTCTGAAAGGGCACCGCACCTTTGCCGGCAAAAAGCGAATAGACGCCGTACCCCGCGGCGGCCAGAACGAGCAGTGCGATTACAACCCCTGCGGCCAGGCCAAACTTGTGCTGCTTCGCTGTCTGGACAACAACGGAACTGCCGGAAGTATGAGCGACACTGCCCGAGGAACTCGCCGGCTGCGGCGTTGCCGAAGCGCTGCCGCTACTGATTGGCTGTGACGCTGACGACTGCCGGGCCGCGCTCGCAGATGAAGCGGCCGTGGGAGGGAGAGCGTCGCCGGCATCGGGCGCCCTGGAAGCGATTCTTCCGGAGCTGGAATCGCGCTTGAGGCGCTGCAGATCGGTGCGCAACTCGGCGGCCGACTGGCAACGCAGCTTGCGATCTTTTTCCTGCGCCTTGTTGATGACGTCTTCGAGCTTCGGTGGCAGCTCGGGATTCAGACGAAGCGCGGAGATCGGCGTGCGATTCAAAATAGCGTCGATGACCACGCCCGATGTGTCGCCGCGGAATGGCTGTGTTCCCGTGGCCATCTCGTACAGAACCACGCCGAAGCTGAACAAATCGGTGCGCGGATCGAGGTCTTTGCCGCGGATTTGCTCGGGCGACATGTAAGCCACGGTGCCGACGGCGGTGCCAGGGCTAGTGAGCTCCTCTTCTTTGAAAGCGACGGTTTCGGGCCCGACCCGTGTAGCGTCCTCGGGTGCGCTGCCGGCTGCCACGGCGCGAATCTGCTTGGCCAGGCCGAAATCGAGAACCTTGGCGTGGCCGCGCTCCGTCACGAATACGTTGGCCGGCTTGATATCGCGATGGACGATGGCCTTTGAGTGGGCGGCGTCGAGAGCGTCGGCGATTTCGATGGCGAGATCGAGAAGCAAGTCGAGCTCGAGCGGGCGTCCCGCGATGCGATGCTTGAGCGTGGCGCCTTCCATGTATTCCATAGCGATGAAGACGCGGCCATCGTGCTGGCCGATTTCATAGATCGTGCAGATATTGGGATGATTCAGCGCTGAGGCGGCGCGGGCTTCGCGGCGAAAACGCTCGAGAGCCTGCGGGTCCTGCGCAACATCTTCGGGGAGAAACTTCAGGGCGACGAAGCGGCCGAGATCGGTGTCTTCGGCCTTGTAAACAACTCCCATGCCTCCGCCACCGAGCTTTTCGACAATCCGGTAGTGGGAGAGCGTTCGGCCGATTAGAGGCTCGGATTCGGGCATGGCGAGCTATCTTAGGATGCGCACGTAAGCAAGTCAACGAAACGGAGGCGAGCAATCGATTTGGAGATGCGGGGCGGGGCGCGGAGGGGCTTCTGCGCGACGATGGCAAGATGATAGTATGAAAAGCATGGCAGAACAATTTACGGTTGGCCTCGTCCAGATGAAATGCTCGACGAACGTGGACGAGAATCTGGCGAAGGCACTGCAGAAAATCCGGGAAGCGGCGAAGCGCGGCGCGCAAATCGTGTGTCTGCAAGAGCTGTTTCGCTCGCAATATTTCTGCCGCGAGGAGAACGCGGAAATTTTCGATCTGGCCGAGCCAATTCCGGGAGCGTCGACAGAGGCGCTGGGAAAATTGGCGAAGCAATTGGGCGTGGTGATTATCGGTTCGCTTTTCGAGAGGCGCGCCGCCGGGATTTATCACAACACGGCGGTGATTCTCGATGCCGATGGCTCGCTGCTGGGGATGTACCGCAAGATGCACATTCCAGATGATCCGCTGTACTTCGAGAAATTTTATTTCACGCCGGGCGATCTGGGATTTCCGAATTTCGATACGCGGTACGGGCGCATTGCCGTGCTGGTGTGCTGGGACCAGTGGTATCCGGAGGGTGCGCGGCTGGCGAGTCTTGGCGGAGCGAATATTTTATTTTATCCGACGGCGATCGGTTGGCACTCTTCAGAAAAAGTGAAGCACGGCGCGGCGCAGCTCGACGCGTGGCGGACGATTCAGCGGTCGCATGCGATTGCCAATGGAATTTTTGTGGCGGCCGTGAATCGGACGGGCTACGAAGGCTCGCCGGAAAGCGGACTGGAATTCTGGGGCTCGTCGTTCGTTTCCGATCCATTCGGACAAGTGATCGCGGAAGCGTCGACGAATAAGGAAGAGATTCTGATCGCCGAGTGCGATCCGCGTGTGATGGAGGATGTCAGGCGCAACTGGCCTTTCCTCCGCGACCGGCGCATCGACGCCTACTCCCCGATCCTTCAGCGATGGCGCGATTGAGAGCGAAAACCGGCCGGCCTCCCGCGCCGCTCGGGTATCGTATGCCCGCCGAGTGGGAACCTCACGAAGCTACATGGCTCGCGTGGCCGCATGAGAAGACCGATTGGCCGGGAAAATTTGCGCCGATTCCGTGGGTGTACGCGGATATTGCGAGGAATCTCGCGCGCGTGGAACGCGTGCGGATTGTGGTGGCGGACGCGGGTGCGAAACGGCAAGTCGAGTTGGCGCTAAAGAAGAGCGATGCGAATCTCGACGCCGTGGATTTTTATGTGGCGCACACGGATCGCGGATGGATTCGAGATTTTGGACCGATTTTTATCAAGGGCGCGAACGGCGAAACGGGAATTACCAACTGGCGCTTCAACGGCTGGGCGAAATACGACAACTGGAAAAGAGATGATGCGGTCACACGGAAAATCGCGCCACGGCTGAAGATAACTTCGTGGGAGCCGGTGCATGGGGAACGACGCGTGGTGCTCGAGGGCGGAAGCATCGACGTGAACGGGCGCGGCACGATGCTGACGACCGAGGAATGTCTGCTGAGCCCGATCCAGGCGCGCAATCCGGGATTCTCGCGCGAGGATTTGGAAGACATTTTTCGCGAGTATCTGGGAGTGACGAAGGTGCTGTGGCTGAATCGCGGGATCGCCGGCGACGATACGCACGGGCACATCGACGATCTAGCACGATTTGTGGATGCGGAAACGGTGGTCACCGTGGTGGAAGACGATCCGGCGGACGCAAATTTTGAGGTGTTGCAGGAAAATCTGGCGCGGCTGCGAGAGATGAAGGATCAGGATGGACGGCCGCTGCGCATCGAGACGCTGCCGATGCCAACGCCGATTTTCTTCGATGGCCAACGGCTACCCGCAAGCTACGCGAATTTTTATATCGCGAACCGGGTTGTGCTTGTGCCGACATTCAATGATGCGAAGGATCGCACCGCGCTTGATGCGCTCGCGGCGCTGTTTCCGAACCGCGAGATTGTCGGAATCGCGTGCCGGGATTTGGTGCTCGGGCTGGGGACGATTCATTGCATGACGCAGCAGCAACCAGCGTGAGGACGAGACAGCAGCGAATTTAGTCGTGGGAATGGCCGGCGCGCTGGCGGATTACGGCGATGAACGCGGTGGCGGAACGCGGCATGTGGCGATCGCGGCGGTAAATCAGGCCGAGCTCACGCCAGAGCTCGACATCCTTCAGCGGAATCAGCTTGACCTTCCCGGCGCGCGCTTCATCGCGGGCGAAGCTCGCGCTGATGAGCGAGACACCGATTCCGGCGGCGACAAAGCGCTTGATCATGCTGATGCTTGGGAGCTGCATGGCGACGCGCAACTGCGAGCGATACGGACGAAAATATTTGTCGAGGAGCTGGCGCGTAAAACCGGTCTTCGGAAAAATCAGCGGCTGACCAGCGATGTCGGCGGCGGTGACCGATTTATGATGAGCGAGCGGATTATCGAGGCTGGTCATCAGCATGACGCGATCGCGAAAAATCGGATGGACTTTTAGACTGGAGGATTTCACGGGAAGCGTGACGATGCCGAGATCGATCGAACCGTCTTCGATGCGTTGGAGGATTTTGTGGCTGAAGTTGCGATAGATGCTGATCTGCACGGCGGGATAGAGGCGTCCGAATTCGGCGAAAACATCGGGAAGAACATAGAGGCAGGTGGCTTCGTTCGCGCCGATGATCAGCGTGCCGCGCGGCGTGGCGGCCTGATCGGCCATGGCGCGATGCGATTCCTGGCGCATGGCGAGCATGCTCTTGGCGTAATCGAGAAGAACTTCGCCCGCGGGAGTCAGGCGGACGGCTTTGCCGACGCGGCCGAAGAGTTTCTCGCCATATTCGAGCTCGAGCTGGCGAATCTGGGCGCTCACGGCGGATTGCGAGCGGAAGACGGTGCGGCCGGCGAGCGAGAAGCTGCCGTTCTTGGCGACCTCGACGAATGTCGTTAGTTGATCGAAGTCCATGGCGGATTCGCAGCGATTCTAACAGGATGTTGAAAATCGAAGGTAGCGATCAGGAGACACGCTCGAGCGAGCTTTCGCCGAGGAGCCTGCCGAGCGCGCCGACGGGCATTGGCTCGGGCTTTTCGAGGGAATCGAGAGCAGCGGCCCAGGACGCCTCGACCGACCACGGATGGCTGAGTGGCTCGAGGCGCACGAGCGGCAGAGGCGTAAGCGGATCGAGAAGGCGCTCGGCGGGCACGCTGCCGGTGCGCTGAAAATGTTCGCTTAGCACGCGGCGCAGCCATTGCTGCTCCTGCCCGGAGAGAGTCGCAGGGCGCAAAAAATCGTGGTGATAGCGTTTTTGCGCGAGCGTGTCGCTTGTGACGTAGGCGAGGCCTCCGGTCATACCGGAGCCGAAATTGGCACCGACTGGACCAAGAACGACGACGATCCCTGCGGTCATATATTCGCAGCCGTGCTCGCCAACGCCTTCGACGACGGCAAGCGCGCCGCTATTGCGCACGGCGAAGCGTTCGCCGGCGCGGCCGGCGATGTAAAGCGCGCCGCTTGTGGCGCCATAGAGGACTGTGTTTCCGGCAAGGACGTCGCCGCGACGCGAGGCCGCCGGGCCCGCGGTGATGGCGATGCGCCCGCCACTGAGGCCCTTCCCGACATAATCGTTGGCTTCGCCGACCAGACGAAACGTTACGCCCGGAACGAGGAAGGCGCCGAAACTTTGCCCGGCCACGCCGCGGAATTCGCATTCGAAATTGCGTGAACGCGGCAGCGCGGGCCACGAGCGACGCAGGAGTTCGCCGCTGAATCGAGCACCGACGCTGCGATCGGAATTTACGATCGAGAAGCGGCGGCGGACAGGATATTTCCCAGTGGAAGCGGCGAGGAGGCGCGCGAGAGCGGCGTTGAGGCCTTCGTATTCATCGATGTAGGAGAGCGAAGGCGAAGCGTGTTCGGTTGCGGTCTCGAGCAAATCCTCGAAGACGCGTTGCGCCTGTGCGGTGCGGGGCCGGAGACGCGCGACGCTGCCAACAATTTCCTGGATCGAGCGGGCGCCGATTTTGGCGAGCAATTCGCGGACTTCGGCGGTGACGCCTTTGAAGTAGGCCATCACCATTTCGGGATTGCCGGCGAAGCGCGCGCGATATTTTTCGTCCTGCGTGGCGATGCCCGCGGGGCAAGTGTTGAGATGGCACTGGCGCGCCATGACGCAGCCGATGGCGAGGAGCGCGGCGGTGCCGAAGCCGAATTCGTCGGCGCCGAGGAGCGCGGCGAGAACGACGTCGCGGCCGGATTTGAATCCACCATCGACGCGCAGGCGGACGCGGCGGCGGAAACCGGTGCGAAGCAACGTATTGTGCGCATCGCGCAGGCCGACTTCCCATGGAAGGCCGGTGTTCTTGATGGAGCTCAGGGGTGAGGCGCCCGTGCCGCCGTCGAAACCGGAAATGGTGATGACGTCAGCGCCGGCCTTCGCGACGCCCGCGGCGATGATTCCCACTCCCGCGCCGGAGACAAGCTTCACGCCGATGCGCGCGCGCGGATTTACGGCGCGCAAATCGTAAATGAGCTGCGCGAGATCTTCGATGCTGTAAATATCGTGGTGCGGCGGAGGTGAAATCAGCGCCATGCCGGGAGCGGCATGGCGGAGACGCGCAATGTATGGCGTTACTTTCGAGGCGGGAATCTGGCCGCCTTCGCCGGGCTTCGAACCCTGCGCCATTTTGATTTCGAGCTCTTCGGCGTGGATCAAATATTCGGTGGTAACGCCGAAGCGGCCGGAAGCGACTTGCTTGACGCGATTCCCGGCTTCGGGTTCGCGGAGATAAATCTCCGGGTCTTCGCCGCCTTCGCCGGTATTGCTGCGAGCGCCGAGCCGATTCATGGCGATGGCCAGAGTGCGGTGCGCTTCGGGACCCAGCGCGCCGAGAGACATGGCCTGGGTGCTGAAGCGTCGAAGGATTTCGGATGCGGGCTCGACCTCGTCGAGCGGCACCGCGGCGGCGTCCGTGAAATCGAGAAGATCGCGAACGGCAACGGGCTTGCGCGTCTCGACGACCTCGGCGAAGGCGCGATAGCTCTCCGCGCTCGGCTCGCGAATGAAAGCGTGCATGCGGCGCATTAGATCGGGAGAGCTGCCGTGGCGCTCGCCGGTCTGGCGGAAACGATAGAGACCTGCGTCCTGGAGACCCGGCGAACCAGGGGCAAAAGCTCCGGCGTGACGGCTGAGCGCGTCGGCGAGCAATTCGGCGAGTGATTTTCCGCCGAGGACGCTCGAAGCATCTTCGAAGAATTCATCGCAGACGCCGCTGTCGAGGCCGATGACGGCGAAGAGCTGGCTATTGCGGTAACTCGAGAGCGTCGAAACGCCCATGCGAGCGAGAACCTTCTTGAGGCCAACTTCAACGGCGGCAAGATAATTTTCGGCTCCGCCGGGCTTGAGACTTTCGGCGAGCTCGAGGGCTAGATATGGAAAAACGGCGCTCGCTCCGATGGCAATCAGCAGCGCTACGTGGTGCGTTTCGATGGCCTGGCCTGTTTCGATGATGAGGGGTACGGCGTGAGCGCCGGACTCGAGCATGCCCTTCCACGCGGCGGAAAGAGCGAGTAACGCGGGGAGGGCGGCGCGAGTCGGGCTTACGGCGCGGTCGCTGAGCACGATTGCACCGAGCCGGGCACCAACCGGTGCGTCGACGGAGGTACCGACGGCTTCGCGCGCGGTTCGTTTCACGCGTGCGAGCGCGTGCTGCGCGGCAAGCGCGCCGCCCGCCACGTCGAACGCGAAATCGATGCGACAGACCGGGCGGAGGAGAGTTTTCGATCGCGGCCATTTGCGATGCATCGAGAAGAGGCGACTTCGCGGAGACGTGCGCGCCGAGATACGTTTCGAGCGACATCGTGAGCGCTTCGCGGAGCGGATCGATCGGCGGATTCGTCACTTGCGCGAAGCTCTGCTTGCAGTAATCCCATAGAGGGCGGCGCGCCGAAGAAAGAAACGCAGGCGGCGCATCGTCGCCCATGCTCCAAATGGCTTCCTTGCCGTCGAGGCCAAGCGGCTGAAACAGAATGCGAAACTGATCGTCGGTCCAGCCAAGGGCGGCGGCGACGCGTTTGGCGTCGCTGGTCGCGGGAGTCGCTGCAGGCGTTGCGGACGTCGCGCGCGTCGGCGTCGAGGCAGCACCCGCACTCGCGTGAGGACGCGGCTTGCGATCGAGGACGATTTGTTTCTCGCGCGCGTGGCCGCTGCCGTTGCCGTTCGCGTGCGTGCGAAGCGCGGCAGATTGCCGGACGATCGTGCGGGAGAGTTCGTCGCCACGCAGAATTGTTCCGGCGCTTGGATCGACGACAAGCATTTCGCCGGGCCCGAGGCGTTCGCGCTCGATGATTTTCTTGCCGTCGAGTGTTGCGAGTCCGACTTCGGAGCCGAGGACTACGAGACCGTCAGTGGTCACTGTGTAGCGCAGCGGTCGAAGACCGTTGCGATCGAGCTTGGCGCCGACGACGCGGCCGTCGCTGAAGACCAGCGCCGCCGGGCCGTCCCAGGGCTCCTGTTCGCGGGCCTGAAGCGCGAGAAACTCGCGCAGCTCGGGGGAAATTCCGGCAGCGGCTTCCCATGCGGGCGGGACCATGCGAAGCATCGCGGCGCCGGGCGTGTATCCCGAGCGCGCGAGAAGTTCGAAGACGTTATCGAAGCTGGCTGAATCGCTGACGCGCTCTTCGAGAGCGCGGAATCCGTCGTCTGCGCCAAGTTGCGCGCGAAAATCTTTTTCGCGGGCGTGCATCCAGCGACGATTCGCACCGATCGTGTTGATCTCGCCGTTGTGGGCGATGAAGCGAAAGGGCTGCGCGAGGCGCCAGGTGGGTTGCGTGTTGGTGGAATAGCGCTGATGAAAAACGGCGAACTGAACGTGAAAATCGTGGTGCGCGAGGTCGCCATAGAATTTCGGGAGCTGCTGCGGCGCAAGAAGGCCTTTGTAGACGATCGAGTGCGAGGAGAGCGAGGCGAAATAGACTTCGCGCAGGGATTCTGTTTCGGCTGTCAGCTTCGGACTCGGGTTCGGTGGCGGCCGCGGCTTCGACGCGCTTGCGGAAGAGGAAAAGGCGCTGCTCGAGATACTGCTGGCCGAGGTTCTGGCCGCTCGGATCGTGTGCGGCGAAAAAGCACTGACGAATGACCGGCTGCGATTCCGCGGCGGAGGGACCGAGCACAGCGGGATCGGCGGGAACGTCGCGCCACCCGAGACACCGCAGACCGAAGCGTTCGGCGAGCGCTTCAATCGAAGAGCAAGCCGCAGCGGTGTGGTCACGCGGGAGAAAAACCATGCCGAGGCCGAACTCGTCAGGGAGATCGATTCCGGATTCGCGGGCGCGCGCGCGAAAGAATTCGCGAGGGATGGGGATGAGCAGGCCCGCGCCGTCGCCGCTCGAACCATCCGCGTCGACGCCGCCGCGATGCGAGAGGCGGAGGAGGGCCGTGAGGGCGCGATCGATGACTTCGCGCGATGCGACCGCGCTGCCGAGCTGCGCGATGAAGCCGACGCCGCAGGCATCATGGTCGACGGGCGGATTGTGGCGACGACTTGCCATAGTAGTCTTATGCGGGGAGGCGCCGAAAATGTACAACTCACAATTTCGATAGCGTCGATAGATATTTTGGCGGGGCTGAGAGATGCGCGTGCGATGGTCAGGAAGGTTTGGGCGAAAAGGTCAAGAAACTGAAAGGACTCACCTCCCAAGGGATAAGCTAGATCGAGGAGAAGTGCATTGAGACGGGATGCATTATGGCGAGATACGTTTGCTCACGGGAGATGGCAGCTGCGGAAACGCGCGGGCCGCAGATCCGCTGGAGTGCGGGGAAAAAGGCTGTGCTACTCTATTCTCGTTGCGTTCGCTTGCGGCGGGGCTGTAGCTCAGATGGATAGAGCAGCAGTTTCCTAAACTGCGTGTCGGGAGTTCGACTCTCCCCAGCCCCACCAGAATTTTCCAGTGTTTCCTCGGCGATGATCGTACGGAATCCAGCGCAGAGAGAGGGGCGGGTCTCCGACCCCCTACGTGAACGAAATGATAAGCGGGCGGCTGGCGATTAGTCGCCGGTGCCCGAAAGGTTGACGGACTATGAGCTGTTCTGGGAGTCCACCGGACTCCCGAAACCGGAGATGCTAACACCGCAATTGACAACGAGGACGAAAGACACCGGAGAGAAAACCGGGAGCAGCCCTTCGAGGCTCCCCTCGAAGCTCGGGGTGAACAGGGTAAACAAACAGCGTCCCTACGAATGATGGACAAGGTGAAAGAATGACGGGCTGGCCCGCCTGCCGGCGAGTCCTACGGTTGCCATACTAGGGCCGGGCGAATGAAAAAAGCGCGGTCGGGGCCGGGCCGCTGCCCTTCGCAGCTCAGGATATTCGAACGACGCTTTTTTCAAACTGTTGCGAAGACTGAGCGACGGCGTGGCGCAGTTTTAACGCCACGCCGCCGGAATGGCTGACGATCAGATTCGTACCCTGAGTCTGATCGTAGTTGTTTCGCTCAAGCTACCCGAGACGCCATGCATCGTAATCGTGAACGTTCCGGTGGTGGCACTGCTGCTCGCGGTCAGCGTCAGAACGCTGGTGCTCGTCGCCGGGTTCGTGCCGAACGATGCCGTCACGCCCGATCCCATGCCGGTAGCCGACAGAGTGACGCTACCGGTGAAGCCACCCGTGGGATGAATCGTGATCGTGCTGGTTCCGTGAGAGCCGCGCGTGATGGTAACGGTCGTCGGTGAAGCCGAGAGCGTAAAGCTACCAGACGAGACGGCGGTCACCGTCAGCGCAACGATGGCCGTTTGCGTAACGTCTCCGCCCGTGCCGGTTACCATGATCGCGTACGTGCCGGTCGCGGTGGTCGAGGCCACTGTCATGGTCATGTTTGAGGAGCCAGAGCCCGGCGCGGCGATGGACGTGGGACTGAAACCCACGGTCACTCCTGTCGGCTGGCCGTTCGCAGTCAAAGCAACGGCCGAGTCAAAGCCGCCCGAGACGGCGGTAGTGATCGTTGATGTGCCACCGCTACCCTGCACCACTGAGACCGAAGTGGGCGAGGCAGAAATGGTGAAGTTAGGAGTCGTCGACGTTGGGGCAAGGGCATTAATCAGGTTGGCCCCGTTCGGACTGCCCCAGCCGGTATCCAAATCGTAGCCAGTTACTGCTGGGAAGCCGTTATTGCCGCTGGTGATGTCGTGGAAATCGGTGTCATAGCTGGACGACAAACCAATTGGGTAGATGGCCGGATTAATGAAGCCAACCGCCGAATCGCCGTTGGCAGCGGCCTGTTGATTGGCCAGAGCCACGTAGCCAGCCCACATGGGCGCCGCAAAACTGGTTCCGCCATAATCGTTCGCCGTACACGTGGTTTGGTCGGCGCAGACGTAAAAGGTAAAATTCGCGTTTGCCGAGACGTCTGGGCCGTTCCGATAGACCGTGGATCCCTCGTTGCTCGAGTTGATCACGCCCGACAGCTTTTGCCAGGAGGGAATGGCAATGTGGTCCGGGGAAATCCCGCCGCCACCGTCGACCCAACCGGTTTCCGAACTCCAGGGGCCGCCCGCGCTGCTGGTCGATAAGTCCGTGCCGCCGACACAGATGACATTCGCATCCTCTGACGGGTAAAGATCATTCCTCGAAGACCAGGCGTCACTGTCGCCGGACGCCTGAAAGAAGCTCTGGCCTTGCGTCGCCATCTTCTCGAAGTACGGGTCGTCAGTGCTGGGGTCCGCCGGGGTCCAGCTCCACGAACTGCTCAATTGCGCAGGCAAAGGAGTATCCTTCGTCATGGCACTGAGAATGGCGGTGTCGGTGGACCCCACGTAAACGTATAAGGTGGTTATGCCCGGGGCCACGCCCAGCGACTGAGTCATGTCGATGATCTGCTCAGTATCATCACAGCCACTCATTTTGAGGCAGGTCAAGCTCGTTCCATCCGTGGAAATGCCGGTGACCGTGGCAGTTCTCGTTTGACCGGCGTTCGTGTAGTAAGTGTTCAGGTCGGAGAGATCATATCCGTGATACTCCAGCAACCCGATGTTCTGGCCGGAGCCGGTGAGAGCCGTTCCCTCGTAGTAGGCCGCCCTCATGTCGCTGCCGCAGTAAGAGCTCGAAGGACAGGAGCCCGTAACAACATTGGACTTCACGGTCAGATCTCTGTGCTTGTAGAGGGGATGCGGGATCGAATAGTTGTCCAAACCCGAGATGTGCCACAGCTGGAATGGCAGGTCCACGGTGGGCTCCCGGTCCGGAGCATAGAATGTGCGGTTTTCCGTGGGGTGCTGGTAGACGCCTATGGTCACATGGAAGGCTGACTCAATAGTCGCCACCGAGCCCATGATCTGCACGTCCAGTCCATCGCGGGAGCCGCCAACCACGGTAAAGCCGCTCGTTTTCGCGAAACGAACCACGGCGTCATAATTCTCCTGGCTAGGACCGAACCTCGCGGTGAACTCTGGCACCGTAAGGAAGTTTCGGTAGAAGGGGCTCGATGGATCGTAGAGTTCCTGCAGGAAATTTTCCAACTCTGCCTGATTACGCAGCGGCAGAACAATGTCGAGGCCCATCGACTGTGTTGCAGGGAGCCGCCCGACGGACTGCGCCTGCCCATTGAGAGTTACTTCTCGAACATGATGCGTCAACACGGGCTGTGACTGAGCCTGGCAAACGATATTCACGCCCCCAACCATCGCGACAATCACGATCAAAAATATACTTAATCTTCGAATCACGATTCCTCCTTTCAGCCGGAGTTACCGTTTTCAGATTTCGACCGGCCGTTAACCTGGAGTTTTCGATTTGCCCTGAAATGACCGCAATCAGGCAAGTGGATTGTTGAACCCCCGACCACCGAAATGCCTCGAGGACTCAAGGTTGACGCGGATGCTAACGCAGGCATCGGCGACGGACAACACTTATTTGCCTCTGTGAATTAAATTCTATGGCGGGTCTTATTAGTACTCTTAGCACTTCTCAGCTATTTAACCAGGATTTCCATTTTGATTTTCCAACTGCCCAGAAAGATACGCTCAACGGACTCTGCATGCAAGGCGCGCCGTTCCGTTTTGCGTGCAGGACCGTCTGGCGGCTGTGAAACAATGCGAAGTCCCAAGATGGCCGATTGCCGATAGATTCCTCTGACACTGCCCCTCTCGGTGCATCCCGCGTCACTAAAATCTGCTCCGCCCTGCTGCTCGCCGATCCCGCTGGCGTGGGTGTTCGTTTTCAGCACCTCTGAAAGCATCGGGAGAGCATTTCTTCGCAAGACGACACGCGAATCTTGCTCCAGGACCCAGTTTAGGCAAGAAAAATTCCGATGAATGTTGACGAAATGGGGCGTATAGGAGTACCAATACGGTGCGGCTCTGCTTTGAGAAGAAACACCCCCAGCCAACTCAGAGCGACGTTCGCAAGCGACGGCCCGCGCCGGGCGAGGTTTGCACCAGCGGGCCGCGGCGTGCAGAACGCCGTTAGGGTCGAGCGAGGGCGTCCTGCGTGGCACATTCACTGATTGGGAACACGAATTCACACCGGGCAACTATTTTCCGCTGTCAGTGTTAGGTTGATGGGGTGTCGTCCTAGCTCGTTAAAGATTCAGAAGGACCTTCGAATTGAAAATTTGGGTCGGCAGGCTGCCCAACCCCCGCTCATTGTGCGCGGCCGTCCCGATTTTCGTTTGCAGGGAAATACCCAGAAGCACCAAAAAAAAACGGAGGATCAGATGAAGAAAGTGTTGGGAGGCTTGGGGATTTTAACTCTGATGGCCTTCTCGTCGCTGGCGGCACCGCTTTATGCGGAGCACGCGCCGGTGAAGAGGGCCGTCGTCGCGCCAAGGTATGACGTGAGCAAGGAAGTCACGATGCAAGGGACCATTCAAAGCATCGTGAGGAAACCTACCGCCGGAATGATGTTGGGCACTCACCTGATGCTGGCAACGCCGAAGGGAACGGTGGATGCGCACGTCGGGAATTTCATTTTCATGGGGTCGAAGCCGTTGTCCGTCGCGTCCGGCCAATCAGTAAAGGTCGTGGGTGCGATGACGACGATAAAGAACAAACAGGTGTTCTTGGTGCGAACGATTGATATTGGAGGCCGCCTGGTCACAGTTCGGGGCGCGAATGGGTTCCTGATCGTACCAGGAGCGAAGGGACGCATTGCGCAGACTTCCACGACGGGAGGTGCGCGATGAATCGCAAAATCCTAATGATCGTTGTCGCCGTTTGCAGTGCAGCACTGCTTTCGGCGTGCGGCAGTAGTACACCGATTGGGGTCACCCTCACGACGGCGCCGCCACCCACATTGGAAGTCGGCCTGTCTGCAACCATCGCCGCCACAGTTACGAACGACAGCTCAAATTCCGGCGTCGCTTGGACATGCACACCGTCACCGTGCGGCACGTTTAATCCGGCGATGACGGCCAGCGGAGTAACGACCGTCTATACCGCGCCGGCGACACCGGGTGCAGTGATGATCACGGCCACGTCGGTCAAGAACATAAAGGAGAGCGTGACCGGTAGCGTGACGATCGATGCAGTCGCCACCGTGGCGAGCCTGACCGGAACCTACACGTATTACGCGAACGGTTGGGACGCCGCAGGTGCACCGTACAGTATCGTAGGCAACGTCGTTCTGGACGCTACCGGCGATATCACGGGCGGCGAGCAGGATTATTTCGACCTGAACACTGACGACATCATCACCGCCGATCCGATCACCGCAGCCACAGGAGCGCTCACCGTCGGGGCCACCGGACAAGGGAGCATCACGATCACCCCGACGACAGCCCCCGTGGAAACCCTGAGCCTCACCGTCGTAAACAACAATCACGTACTGATTACCGAGTTCGATGCTCTCGCGACTTCGGCGGGATCGTTCGATCTTCAGACGGCGCCCACATCCATACCGACGGGCGGCAACGCGCTTGCGTTGTTTGACGTTGCCGACGACTACGAGCTCGGAGGAGTCGTCACATCGGACGGTGTCTCAGTTTTCACGCCCGCCGGCGAAGGTGACGACGATTTCTTCGGCACCACGTCGCTCGATTTCACACTCAGCGGCTCGTTCACGGCGCCCGACTCATTCGGCCGTGGAACGATTACCCTCCAGGATCCCAACTTCCTGGACACATTCACATTCGCTTACTACGTGGTTGGCCCCGAGGCCTTCCGTCTCATCGCGATTGACAATAATACCTTCGCGGTGGGTTCCATGTACGGACAGGGAACTGGGACCTTCTCGGCGGCGTCTCTAACAGGCAGCTACGTCTTCGCACAGGCCGGTGAGGGAGGGGGCTTTGGCACCTACTCAGCGGTCGGCCAATTCACGACGGACGCAACTGCAATGTTTACGGCGGGAGTCGCGGACGTCAACGAAGGAGACGGCGCGCCGGTAGCGGCCGGCTCTCTCCTAGCTGACACATATTCCGTCGATGCCTCGGGCTACGGCAGCATCGCGCTCGCTGACGCTACCACCGATACTCTCGGCAATTTCGGCGTATACGTGGTCGATCCGGCCATTAATGTGACGGATCCGAACAACACGTCGGGAGGTGGCGGAGCGGTGATGCTCGATTTGGACGTGGACAACGAGGGCGTGGGTGTGATCGTACCGCAATCCTCTACGTCGCTGGAGACGGGGAATTTTGCCGTCATCACGGATGGAGGGTACGTGACGACCGCAACACCGGTCGACTTCTTCGACCTCGTCGGACAAGTCTTCTCGGATGGCGTGTCGAACATCACGGGAACCGTGGATTACAACGACCTGTTCAACCTGGGCCCGGTCCCGGCGGCGCCGCTCGTTGCAACATATACGGCGGATGCGACCAACGTTGGACGCTATACGCTCGCGGTCACACTCAACAACGCGACAACTCCGGCCAGCGTGGTAGCCTACGCGGCGAGCGGCAGTCTGCAGTTCAGTATCGATGTGGACTCGCCCTCGGCCGGTATAGGCGACGTGAATCTGACCGATATCGAACAACAACAGTAACCTCAACCTCTGGCGAGTGGCACGGCCGGGAAACCGGCCGTGCCACCACCCAGTTTTCTCCACGTCGCACGGCACTTTCCCCGCGAATTTGCTGCTGTCGCATTGGTGCGGACGATCGCCGCAGTTCATGCTCAGCTCCGCGGGAGAATTCACTGAGAAATCGCAGCGGGCGGGAATTATTTCGATCGGAAATCGGTCATTGCCTACGAGGAGCCTCGAGAAGTACAATCCAGCCCAGCGTTTCCCCAGCCTAGGGACGCGATCGTGAGAAAGCACCGATCGCGCCTTTCAACTTCTTGAAATCCGTGAATTTTGTGCGCCGCCTTTCTCAGTTGAGGTATATGATAGGTCACTAATTTCGGGTAAATATCCGGAAGCAACCGTCATCCGGAGTGATACTAATCAAAGTGGTCACTGATTAGGCGCTTGGGAGCCCGAACATGAAGACGAATCAATCTCGCATCCTGCGATATAGTCTCGCACTTTTTGGAACCGTCACGCTCGCCCTGGTGATATGGGGCCAGGAGTCGAATCTCGCTCCGAATCACACCTCACTGGTTACCGATTGGAGCCATCACCATCTGATTTTCTCGAATCCGAGCGACACTCGAGAAGGCCTTCCAGATCCGGCAGGATCCGCGCTTCTGGCAGCAGTGGCTGCGGCGGAATATACGGGTATCACCGCCCGCGAGCGAAGGAGCGAGAAGCGTCTGGCGAAACGTTGCGGACTCCGGTTGACCATTCTCGGGGTAGAAGCGGCAGCGAGAGGAATGCACCGCGATTGGTCGGTGAGCATGGGCAACCTGGCCACAGTTGGCCAGATCAACTACCCTGCGAAATACACTTTCGACACGATACACCGCGAGCTGCGCGAATGATTTCGTTGTCTTTAATACGGGCGTCGATGGGTCCGATACACAAGCGACCAGTCATTGCCTACAACAATATTTATTCTGGGCTGCAGCGGCCTCGGCGCGGTGCCCGAGACGTATTGGTCCTACAACACCGGCAGCGGAGCCAAGGTCACAACGTCGGTCGCGCTCTCGTACGATGGCTCGCAGGCGGCGTTCGTCCAGAACCAAGGAAGCGCAGCGAGCCTCGTTCTTCTGAAGTGGAGTTCGACCGGCGCTCTGAGCACAGTATCGAACAGTGCGTATTCCAGTTGTACGGTTCCCTGCATGACCACGATTGCCTTCGACGGCGGAGCCATCGACACGAACTCGTCGCCCTTCTATGATTATGCGACGATACGATTTATGTGGGCGACGACAAAGGCTCGCTGCATAAATTCGCACCGGTGTTCAATGGGACGCCGGCCGAAGTGACATCGGGCGGCTGGCCGACTGCGAGCCTCAGCGGGAACGCGCTCACCAGTGCTGTGTACGATCAAGCATCAGCGCAGGTATTTGTGGCCGATATGTTCGACTCCGTCAGTCACACCGGGGGATATTTCTATCGCGTCAACGTCACGGGCACACCCGCGCACACTGCGTCCGGCCAGTTGGGTGTTGCTGCCACCGATTTCACGGACGCCCCAATCGTGGATTCCACCGCCGGAGAAGTTTACGTTTTTGCGTCCGACGACAACTTCAAAGCAGTGGCCCTCTACGGTGGTACTTCTTGAACCTTGCAGCGCCGTGTATCAACTCTCCACCAGTTTCGCAGCAGGCAGCACGGGCCTCGAAGCGGAGTTGGGAAGCAGCGCGACAGCTGGCGCAAACCCAGTCTATGACGGGGATTTCGACAATACTTACTACACGTCTGCGAACTCGACGGGCAATCTATATGCATGCGGAAACGCCGGCGGATTTCCGATTCTGTACGAAATAACAATCACGAACGGATCAATGGCATCTGGCTCCGCGGTCATCGGACCAACGCTGACGACCAAATCAACGCAATGCTCTCCGCTAACTGAGTTCTTCAACCCGAATATCGGCACAGGCGGCGCGGATTTCCTGTTCCTCAGCGTCGAGACGAGCGGTCACACCGGCAACGGTTGCACGACCAACGAGGCTGCATCATGACGTTCACGCTCACCGGCTCACCTATCAATGGCTCGACGGTCGCCACTGCAGGTCTGGAGGTGGGGAACGGTACGAGCGGGATAACGGTCGATAACAGCGCCGCCGGGGGTGGATCTCAAGTCTATTTCACTCCACTTGAAAACACGACCTGCGCGACCGGCGGAATGGGCGGCTGCGCCGTGCAGGCGTCACAATCGGCATTGGGTAATTGGGAGACGGCCATTTCATGACGCCAAATCATTCATCGGAGCCAAAACTCGCGCGCACCGGAGCGGCGAAGAAGCCATCCTGGAAGTCCGCGTTCCGATACGAGCGCGTCTTCGAGACGACGGCGCTTTCGTGCGGGAAGATTGGCCCGACGCAGAGCACGTGCAGGCATAATCGCAAGACTTCGTAATAAAACCGGGGACGCCGCCGTGGAGACCGCCGCCAACATCGTGAAATGCGAGCTCGCCGGAAAGGTTCTGCGCGAGTGCGGGACGCTGCGGCTGCGGGTGAACGGGGCGAGCATGATGCCCTCGGTGTGGCCGGGGGATACGCTGCTGGTTCAGCGCGAAAATTTCGAGGCCATTTCGACCGGCGACGTGGTTCTCTTCGAGCGCGAGGGGCGCCTCGTCGCGCACCGCGGGATTGCATGGCCGGGGATTCCGATAACCGGCGATTGTTGACGCAGGGCGACGGCATGCCCGGCTGACGCGCCGGTGAGTGTTTCAGAAATGCTGGGCAAGGTTGCATCGATTGAGCGCGACGGCAGATGCCTTGAGCCGCGCGCGGGTGTGACTCTCCGCGAACGCCTGATTGCGAATCTCGTCCGCTCGTTCCGGCTTGGCTGCCGAAATTCTCGCGCGCGGGCACGCGCTGCGCCGGGCCGCGAGGAGACGAGACGCACTTTGCGCGAGCTGACCACCGCAATCGATCACTTCGACGTCGTCATCGAAATCGGCGGCGTGCCGGTCCGGCTGCACACCTGCGATCCCGCCTTCGTCGAACTTCTGGAGAACCGCTACGCCGGATTCATCGGGTCCGGCGATTCCGCCGCGTTTGATTTCGAAATCGATTTGACCGGGCCCGGAACGGGCGATCCCGATGCGGACGTGCGCGTGGTGCAGAGCGCAGGCGTGTGGAGCTTCGAGCGCGGGGATTTTCGCGCGGAGTGGGATCCCGCGACGAGCCACGGTAGAATCCGCCAGTCGGCCAATCCGTATTCAATCGACTCGGTGCTGCGGATCGTGCACACGCTGGTGCTGGCGAAGGAAGGTGGCTTTTTGGTGCACGCGGCGAGCGCGATTCGAAACGGAAAGGCGTTTTTGTTTTCGGGCGTTTCCGGAGCGGGAAAGACGACGATGGCGCGGCTGGCGCCGGTGGATGCGATTTTGCTGACGGATGAAATTTCGTACGTGCGGAAAGAGGCGGACGGGTACGCGGCGTCCGGCACGCCGTTCACCGGCGAACTGGGCAAGGCCGGCGAGAATGTTTGCGCGCCGGTCGCGGCGCTGTATTTTCTGGCGAAGGGCGCGGAAAATCGCGTCGAGCCGCTCGGCGTGGCCGAAGCGGGACGCGCGCTGCTCGCCAACATTCTTTTTTTCGCCGAGGATCAGAAGCTGGTGCGGACGGTGTTTCAAGCGGCGTGTGAATTTGCGGCGCGCGTGGCGGTGCACCGGCTGACGTTCGCGCCCGACGCGCGCGTGTGGGAGCTCATCGGATGACGCGGAGCGTTTACATCGCGCGGGGCAAGGGGATCGCGGCGCGGATGCTGGGCGACGAGATGATGATCATGTCCGGGAAGGATTCGACGCTGTTCTCGCTGAACGAAGTGGCCAGCATCATCTGGGAAGCGGCGGACGGCATAACGCCGCTCGATGAGATCGTGGAGCGCCGGATTTGCCCGGAGTTCGATGTCGAGCACAGCGAAGCACTGCGGGATGCGGAAGCGCTTGCGCAGGAGTTGGCGGGGCATGGCATACTGCTGATGTCCGACCAACCGATCCAGCGGCCGAATTCGGGGCCGCAGGAGCAGCGATGAGTTCGTTGATGGTGGAAATGGGAGCGAAGGCGCTGAGACTGGGCGTGCCGTTCGGCGTTCAGCTCGACCTCACCTATCGCTGCAACGAGCGCTGCGTGCATTGCTATCTCGACCACGACGATCATGGCGAGATGACGACGGCGGAAATCAAGAATCTTCTCGATCAGCTCGCGTCGGCGGGCGTTTTCATGCTGACTCTCAGCGGCGGAGAAATCCTGATGCGCAGGGATTTCTTCGAGATTCTGGAATACGCGCGGGAACTCCTGTTCTGCGTGCGGCTGAAGACGAACGCGGTGATGATTCGCGAGCGCGAAGCCGAGCGCATCCGCGAACTGGGCGTCGACTCGATCCAGGTGAGCATTTATTCGCACCGGCCGGAAGTTCACGACGCGATCACGAAGATGCCGGGATCGTTGAAGCGATCGGTGGCCGCCATAAAGTTCCTGAAATCGCGAGATCTGAAAGTGATCATCGCGAACGTTCTGATGACGCAGAACATGACGGATTATCCAGGCGTGCGCGCGCTCGCTGATTCGCTGGGCGTGCCGTGCACGCTGGATCCGACGGTTACGCCGATGATGGACGGCAACCGGTCGATTCTGGATTTGAATGTGGATGCGGCGGCGTTGCAGAAGGTGTTTCGCGATGAAGCGCTGGTGGGCAATGTGGAGCAATTCTGCGCGCCACCGCCGAGCGCCGACGAAGAGGAATTGCAATCGCTGCCGTGCAGCGCGGGCCACACGGCTTGTTACGTTTCGCCGTACGGCGATGTTTATCCGTGCGTGCAATTTCCGCTGCCGAGCGGCAACGTGCGCAAGACGCCCTTTCTCGACATCTGGCGCTACTCGGATCAATTGAACGAAGTGCGGTCGATCCGCATCGCGGATTTGCCGAGCTGCTCGAAGTGCACGCATGTTTCCTCGTGCACGCGCTGTCCCGGCCTGGCGTACATGGAAGGGAATATGCGCGGACCGTCGATTCAGGATTGCGAAAAATCATTCGCGCGCACGGGGATTCCGTCGGTCAATCTTCTTTCGAAGAAGCGATCCATGGCGGGGCTGGTGCAGATTCAAGGGTTACCGGCGATGGCCGCAGCCGCGGTGTCCGCGTAGATTCGCTTCCTTGCGGTATTCGAATTGAACTCATCCGAAAGCTCATCCGAACAGGCAAACGCGGAATGTATTTCGCGCGGAATTCAGGAAGAGGGGCGGCGCGGCCGAAGTTTCGGCCGCGCCACGCGCTCAGTGTTGGAGGTTATTGCTGCTGTTCCAGGACACCCGTACCGAGCTCGTCCACGTCGTCTTCGGTGTGCACGAATTGCCCGCTATTGGCCTGATACAGAACTATATTCAAGGCAGGTTCGGCACCGTTGATTAGTAGACTCGCCGTAAAGCGACCAGGGTTGTTCGGGTCTGCAACATAGGTCGCCGATAGCGGAGTCGCCGGGCTCAGGGAGGTGGCAGCACCCTCGCTGACATTGCCGGTACCGCTGACAGTGAACGATCCATCCGAGAAGACTTCCCCGACGATCGTCGCGGAATCCAGGATGCCATAGCCTTGATAGTCCAGGCCATAGTTGCCCGCGAACGTCGGGGAAGCGGTCTGCGGTATCGCGTTGCCGAGGCCAACAAGGAACGCGTCGAGATCGACGATCAATGCACCACCGCCGCCGCTCGTGTTGTTGGGATCATTCAAGTTGAGGTTCGGATCGGTCAGATACAGGCCCAGGAACGTGATGTCCCCTGCTGTTCCTGAGGTGATCGATATGCTTCCGTACCCTGCGAAGCCGCTGGTGCCCATGACATACGTACCGGAAAAAGCCGCGCTCGCGATGAAACCCTCTTCATCGTCGTCGACATATCCGGTGACGTTGCCCATGCCATCCGCTGTGATCAAACCGGCAGCGCCGTAAAGTTCACCAGAAGGTGTTCCGGAGTCCACGAACACCGAGGTACCGCTAACCGCCGCGGTGGTGACGCTGGTGGAGTTTGTGCCTTGACCGAAGGCCGAGCCGCCGACAGCTTCTCCAGCCGCATCGACTCGGACGAACCGTATGGCCTCTGGGCCGATGATGTAATACGCGAGGCCAAAAGATCCGAATTGGATTGTCCCGCGCCCCGAGGCATCCGGCGCAGTGTACGACGCGGGAAGAGGCGCGTCAGTTGTGACGGTGCCGTAGATATCGAAGTCCACGACAGCGTTATTAAGGTCGCCCAAACCATCGGCGACCCACACGCCTCCATAGGAGAGCGGTCCGCCCGGATCCGCGCCCGCGAACGCATACGAGTATCCGCTGGTGATCTGCGTAAGATCGGCAGGGGTGAAAACCTGGAAATCGAGACTGCCAACCGATGTTGCGCTGTCGTCGAAGTTGGTAATCAGCGCATGGTTGTTGTTGACGACGGTGACGGCGAGGGTAATCGTTCCCGCGACGCCGATGTTGACGTCGCTCGTTGCCAACGTGATGGTGCCCTGCCCGTCTTCACCGATTGAGTAGGAAGAACCTACGGCAACGATGGCATCGCCGCCGGGCTCGACCGAGGCTGTGCCGTCAACATTGTTGAAATCGAGCTCGCCACCCGTGACGTCGCCGCTTCCGTCAAGCGTCATGCTGCCGGCGAGGACGTAGGTGTCAAAGCTCGAGTCTGTGCCGGCGAGATAGAACGCATAGTTACCGGTTAAACTGGCCACTGATGCGACCGGGTTGATGGTGATCATCGCGCTGGCGTTCGCGCCATTGGTGCTATCGGTGCTGGTTGCGGCGACGGTGACTGTGCTGCCTGTGGGCACGGTTGCCGGCGCCGTGTAAGTGGTGTTCGCACCGCTGGCGGTATGAATCGGGCTGAACGAACCGCAATCGGCGCTGCCGCAAGTGACCGTCCAATCGACGCCGCCGTTCTGGGCATCACTGGTGACGGTGCCGCTCAGTTGAGTGGAAAGTCTGATCTCGACGCTCGCCGGCGGTGCGGGAATCAGCGACACCGTGATCGGAAGCGGCGCAGGAGTCGAACGGCAGCCGGAAAAGGCGATGGCAGCAAGCGCAACAAGAGCAGCTAAGAGAGTTTTCTTCATCGGGGAACTCCCTTGAACGTGGAGTTGGGGTCCGCGTTCCGCTGCGCCGGCTCGAGAAGTAGTCCGTGCTCGTTTCGAATTCGGAAGACTTGAGTTCCGGTCTGAATTGAGCGGGCCAAAAGCAGGTGATTCTTATTGAATATGGACATCACACCCACAACTTCCACCGGCTGACCCGGCGTCAGCGAGAGTGGGTGTGCGCCCTTGAGTGCGAAGATTCCCAAGTCCGCGTCAATGACCCCCGAGGACGTGGCCAGGAACAAATGAGCGCCCATGGCATCGCCCGCAGGGGGTTTTGTCGCGACACTTTGCACAGTGCCTTTGAGCGTGACTTCCTTACTTGCATCATATCTCGGCGTCACGGTGACCCTCTTCGCCGCTGCGGTTGTCTGCGCCCCGGCAGGAACCGCGAGTAACGAGAAGGTCAGCAAGGTCAAGAGACCCATGCCTCCCAAAACTCTTTTCATCACTGCCTCCCTTTCAATTTTGATCTGGAATCGAAGCGAGACGGGACAGCACAAATCCAGGGGGGACAGCTCGCTATCCACAATTCGCGTTCGAACTTTGCGGTTGAATTTTCCGATCAATCTTTCGATTGAACTTGCCGTTCGAACCACAAGAACATCACCCCGGTATACCCCTGCTGCGGCGTACCATACCACAAGCAAGCCGGTAACGTTGCAGGCCTTTTTATACTGTGGTTAATCTCGCGCCGGAATACAGAATTGAGTTGAGCGGCGACGGAATTCGCGGGCAGCAAGCGGCTGCGGTGTAGGAAGGTGCAACGGCTGGAATGCGAAGTCCTTGACAAGAGCAGGCTGCAGGGAGAGAATCCGCCGTAGGCGAAGAAAAAGCGAAACTAAAAACACATTCGATTCCACCCTTCCTTCGCCCGGTCACCCCCATGAAGACAGCCCTTTTACGTGCGCAACTCGAAAAGACTCTTCGCAGCAAAGTTCTCGCGCCCTTTTCCATGCAGCGTCCCGCTGCCGTGGAGATGACGGCTTCCGGTATTCCGGAAATCGATCGGCTGACCGGTGGGCTGCCACGCGGCTGCCTGACGGAAATTTTTGGGCCGCTTGGCTCGGGGCGGACGAGCCTGCTCGTTTCCCTACTATCGGCGCTAACCAATGGACAGGAATCGTGCGCGCTGGTGGATGGCCGGGACTCGTTCGATCCCTGCGGGGCGGAAGCCTCGGGCGTGGACCTTGAGAAATTGCTGCTGGTGCGCTGCAACAATATCGAGCAAGCGTTGCGCGCGGCGGATTTGCTATTGCACGGGGGCGGCTTCGGACTCGTGGCGCTGGACCTGAGCGATTTACCGGAGCGGATCGTGCGGCGCGTGCCGCTGAACGTGTGGTTCCGCTTCCGGCGCATGGTTGAAAATACGCGGACGATTTTCGTGCTTCTCGAGCAGGAGTCCTGCGCGAAGACGTGCGCATCGCTTGTCCTGCGGCTCGAAATGGAAGCGGCGCGGTGGCGTTCCGCCCGAAAAATCAGCGGCACGGAAAATCCGCAGCAGGTTCTTCTCGGCGGCTTACGGATCAGCGCGGAAGTGGTGCGTTGCCGCTTCGAGCAGACCGGCGCCGATGACGAGCGGACGAGCGGCGCTCCGCAAAGCGTTTCCACGCAGGGCGCGCGGTGCAGTTTTGAATCGCAGGCCGCCTGGAGCATTCTCACAGAAAAACGAAAACGCAGAAAAAACAGTGCCATTCGCGATTCACCGCAGCGCCGTTGCGCGCCGTGAGGAACATCATCCGCGAGACTCCCGATGCCCTTCGCATGCATACATGTCCCCAATTTCATCCTGCAGGCGGCGCTGCGCGTCGAGCCCGGACTTCGCTCGCGGCCCGCCGGAATTGTGGACGGGACTCCTCCTCTGGTCACGGTCATTGCGAAAAATAAAAACGCCGGATTGCTTGGCCTTGAAATCGGCATGACGAAATCACAGGCGGAGCAAATCTCCGGTGTGCAGCTTCGCCGACGCTCGATCGCGCAGGAAACGGCGGCGCATGCGGCGTTAATGGATCTGGCGCTGTCGTTCAGCCCGCGCATCGAGGAAACCTCCGCCGATACGATCGTGCTGGATCTCGAAGGCCTCGCGCAGCTTTTTGTGTCCTTTGAAAATCTCGCCGTGCGCCTGGCCGCTCGCGCAAAAAAATTCGGGCTGTCCGTGCAAGTGGCCACCGGCTCGAATCCGGAAGTGGCGCAACTTGCGGCGCGCGGTTTTTCCGGTGTGACGGTCCTCTCTCCGGAGGAGGAATCCGAACGCCTTGGGCAATTGTCCATCGCCGCGCTGAATCCCAGCGAGGAAATTCGAGACACGCTGGAGCGCTGGGGCGTGCGGACATGCAAAGCGCTCGCTGCGTTGCCCTCGGCGCAACTTTCCGAGCGGCTTGGACAGGAAGGCATCCGTTTGCAAGAACTAGCGCGGGGAACAAACCAGCGCGCGCTCATTCCAGCGCAAACAGCGGCGCGATTTGAAGAAGCGATAGAGCTCGACACGTCGGTGCGCGAGCTCGAGCCGCTAGCCTTTCTTCTTGGGCGGCTGCTGGATCAGCTCTGCGGGCGGCTCTCGGCGCGGACACTTGCAACCAACGAGATTCGATTGAGGATGCAGCTCGAGCCTGGCGAGGGAGAAATTTTCGGAATCGCGGACAACGTTTCCATCAGAAAAAAGGGTCCTACGCCAAGCTCTCTGCCATCGATCTACGAACACGCGCTGCGCCTGCCGCTGCCCATGCGCGATTCGAAGGCGCTGCTGCGGCTCTGGCGATTGCACCTGGAATCGCATCCTCCTGTGTCGCCCATCGTAAAAATTGAAATGACAGCCGAACCTGCGAAAACGCGAGTGGCTCAATCGGGGTTGTTCACTCCGCTCTCGCCCGACCCGGAAAAACTCGAGATCACGATGGCGCGCGCGGGACATGTCGTCGGCGAAGCGAACATCGGAGCGGCGGAATCTGTGAATACCAACCGGCCGTTTTCGTTTCGCATGAGACGTTTTGATCCGGCCGCGGCAGCCAGCGATGACGACGAAGCCGCTAGCTTGGCAGCAGGCCCATTTTGTCTTTTGCCCGCGACCGCGCTTCGCGTATTCCGCCCCGCGATGCCGACAAAAGTGGAGACGCGCGAGCGGGCACCCGTCCGCGTTTTTTTCGGCGGCGTGTGGGGCGAAGTCCGGGCCGCTTCCGGGCCGTGGCGCACGTCGGGCGATTGGTGGTCGAGCGATCCCTGGAATCAAGACGAATGGGATCTCGAAATCGAATTTCCGGCGCCGGCCATCCAAGAGCCAGGGCATTTCGCGCGCCGGGCGGAAAACGGTGTATCGCGCGGCGTGTATCGCATCGTGCGCGAGCGCTCGAGCGGAAACTGGTTTGTCCGGGGTGTGTTCGACTGATGTACATCGAACTCCACGCCCGCTCGGCTTTCAGTTTTCTCGAAGGCGCTTCCCTGCCCGAAGGATTGGCCGCGCGAGCGGCGGCTCTCGAGCTCCCCTCGATGGCATTGCTCGACCGCGATGGATTTTACGGGGCCCCGCGCTTTCATCACGCCGCGCTGAAAAGCAAAACCCGCGCGCATCTCGGCGCCGAAGTCACATCCACAGGCGGCTTTCGTTATCCGCTGCTGGTCAAAACGCGCGAGGGATATCAAAACCTCTGCCGCCTGATCACGCGAATGAAAATGCGCGCGGCGAAGAATGAAGGATGCATTTCCGCGGAGGAATTGGCGGAGCATGCGTCCGGTCTCGTTTGCCTTACCGGCGGCGAGGAAGGCCCGCTCGCCGCGGCACTCGGAAGAGGCGGAATCAAAAACGGAATCGAATCGGTCCGGGAGCTCTGCGCGGTGGTAGGCCGCGAAAATGTTTACATCGAATTGCAGCGGCATCTTCACCGCGAAGAAGAGGCACGGAACCAGGCGGCCATCGAAATTGCGCGCAAGCTGCGGCTGCCTTTGCTGGCCACGAACGGCGTATCGCACGCGATGCGCATCGAGCGGCAAGTGCTCGATGTCTTCACAGCGATTCGCCATCACGTGCCGCTCGAAGCAGCGGGGCGCCTGCTGGCTCGCAACTCCGAGCGCCATTTGAAATCGCCCGGGCGGATGGCGCGGCTTTTCGCCGATCTTCCCGAAGCCATCTCGCAAACGCAGGAGCTTTCCTCGCGGCTCAAGTTCACGCTCGAAGACCTGGGCTACGAATTCCCGAAATATCCCGTGCCGGAAGGCGAGACGCAGGATTCGTTTCTGCGGCAACGCACGATCGAAGGAATGATCACGCGCTACGGCGCAAACGACGGTAAGGCGCGCCGGCAGATCGAACGCGAGCTTGCCTTGATCGAAAAACTTGAGCTCGCGGGGTATTTCCTGATCGTCTGGGACATTATTCGATTCTGCCGCGAGAAAAATATTCTGGTGCAGGGGCGCGGCTCGGCGGCGAACAGCGCGGTCTGCTACTCGCTGGGAATCACGGCGGTGGATCCTGTCGGCATGGATCTGCTTTTCGAGCGTTTTCTTTCCGCCGAGCGCCACGAATGGCCGGACATCGATCTCGATCTGCCGAGCGGCGACCAGCGCGAACGCGCGATTCAATACGTTTACGAACGCTACGGCAAGTTCGGCGCGGCCATGACGGCGAACGTGATCACCTATCGCGGGCGTTCGGCGGCGCGCGAAGCCGGTAAGGCGCTGTCCTTCGATCTGGAGACACTGGATCGGCTGACGAGTCTGGTCAGTGCCTGGGAATTCAAGGATGACGATGAAACGTTCGTGCGCCACTTTCGGGATTCCGGCTTCGATGTTGAGCACCCGCGCATCAAGAAATTCCTCGAGCTTTGCATCCGCATGCAGGATCTTCCCCGCCATCTCGGCCAGCATTCCGGAGGGATGGTGATTTGCAAAGGCCAGCTCGATTCCGTGGTGCCGCTCGAGCCGGCGACGATGCCCGGACGCGTCGTGGTGCAATGGGACAAGGAAGATTGCGCCGACATGGGCATCGTCAAAGTGGATTTGCTCGGCCTGGGAATGATGGCGGTGCTCGAAGAAACGATCGAGATCATCCACGACCACGATCGAGAAGACGTGGATCTGGCACGCCTGCCCGCGAACGATCCGGTAGTTTACAAGACTCTGCAAAAGGCGGACACGGTTGGCATGTTTCAAATCGAGAGCCGCGCGCAAATGTCCTGCCTGCCGCGGCTGCGGCCGGCGCGGTTCTACGACATCGTCGTGCAGGTGGCGATTATCCGCCCCGGGCCGATCGTCGGGAAAATGGTCCATCCGTATTTGAAACGGCGCACGGGCCGCGAACCGGTGCAGTATCCGCATCCTTCGCTCGAGCCCGTGCTCGCGCGCACGCTCGGCGTTCCTCTATTCCAGGAACAATTGCTGCGCATGGCCATGATTGCCGCAGGATTCACAGGGGGCGAAGCTGAAGAATTGCGCCGCGCGTTCGGGTTCAAGCGTTCCGAAGTGCGCATGAAGGAAATCGAAAAGAAATTACGCGCGGGAATGATGCGGGAAGGCATCGCGCCGGATGCGCAGGAAATGATCGTTAAATCCATCACGTCGTTCGCCCTCTACGGCTTTCCCGAATCACATGCGGCGAGTTTCGCTCTGCTGGCCTATGCCAGCGCGTATTTGAAATGCCATTACCTGGCGGCGTTCACGGCGGCAATGCTGAACAATCAGCCGATGGGATTCTATTCTCCCGCGACGATCGTGAAGGATGCGCAGAGGCATGGATTGAAAATCAAGCCGCTGGACGTGGCCCATTCGGATTGGAAATGCACGCTGGAATGTGACATTCGATCCGATAGATCGAATGCGTCCAAGCGGAAGAAATGGGCTGTGCGCTTGGGATTGCGCTACGCCCGAGGAGTACGGGAAGAGACGGCGCGAGCCATCGTCGAGGAACGCGCGATTCGCCCATTCGCATCGATCGAGGAATTGAAGCGGCGCGTGCCTGTGATTCAGAAATCCGAACTGGTCACGCTGGCCGAGATCGGCGCGCTGAACTTTTGCACGCACCCCTTCACGCATGCGGCCGATCCCGGCGCGATCGCAGAGGCGGAAACGGGCGTCAAAAAACGCCGGCAATTTCACCGGCGCGACGCGTTGTGGCAGGTCGAGCGCGTCGCGCGGCCCGCGGGGCCGCTGCTTGAAGATCCAGCGGAAGCAGACGCAATCGAAGATGAGAATTCCAGCGCGCTCACGCTCGCGCCGCCGGAAACGTCGCCGTTATCGCCGATGAGCGACGCCGAGCGGTTCGTCGCTGATTTTCGCGGCACGGGAATGACCGTGGGGCCGCATCCAATGGCCTTCTGCCGCGAGGCCATGACGAAACTTGGGGTGCGGCGCGCGAACGAGCTCGAATGCCTTCCCGACGGCATCCATCTGCGCATCGCGGGAGCGGTGATTGCGCGGCAGCGGCCGGGCACGGCGAAAGGCTTCGTGTTCCTGAGCGTCGAAGATGAAACCGGGATTGCGAACGCCATCATTGCGCCGGACGTCTTTGCGGAAAATCGAGTGACGATCGTGAGTCAGCCGTTTCTTCTGCTCGAAGGCCGGTTGCAACATCAGGACAACGTCATTTCGGTGAAAGTGGAATGCGTCGAGCCGCTCTCGATTCCCGCGGCTGCGGCTGCGTCACACGATTTTCACTGAAAGACGTCGCGGCAAGTGACAATGCGGACGCTCTCAACTGACGGCTGCCTCTGCACATGACTCAACCCGAAAATGAACGCACCGACTCATGAGCGCAATGACGCACGACGGTCGAACGCTGCGAAGGATGTCGTTAATTGAGCAATGAGCGCGGAAATAACTGCCGAATCGGCGCGCATCGATCACGAATCGTGGAGGTGAAGATGGATGCGACGATGACACTGTTGGCAGAACGTGATCAGGTTTTCGGCTGAATCATCTCCGAGACCGCTCCGGCGGCAGAGATGATGGACCTGGAGTTCCTTCATTGACCCACAGCGTTGACAGCGCCATCCATCGCGCGCAAGAACTTCCTTGCAGAGTTTTCGATAGGAGTGCCAACGGAGTCGGAGCCGCGGCCGTCTTTCTGCTATCGCGCTCATGATGCCTCCTTCAGCTGGCGTGTGAACTCGATCTTCTGCGGCTGGGGAAGCATACTGTAGAGGCGACACAACGCCAGCAATACCGATTCCGAGTTGTCCGTTTCGACATTCGCTCCTGCCAAGAAATCCGCGCAGATCATCTCGAGACAATAGCCCCGAGACTTGTCAGTTCCGAGCATGCGCGCGGCAGTTTCAAGGGCCTGTTCGATCACCGGCAGTTGGCTCTTGTACATCTTGAAATACAGCATTTCCCATGGCTCAGTCTCCTGACCGGTCAGGTGTTTCTCGACTTCTTGCTTGAACTTCTCTTTGGGCAGCTCGCGAGCCTTCTGCAACCAGGTTGCACTATCGAATCGCTGTCCTTCCCGACGAGCAATTTTCGCGAGCTCTGTGGCCTTCGTCCATCCAACCTCCCGCAGCCGCAGTTTCGGAATCCGTGGCAGCTGTTCGTGGATGGCCATCAGGTAGTAAGCTTTCCTCCGAGACTCCGGGAATCGCTTCTCGAGGAATTCATCGAAGGACTTCAGGTTGTCTAGCCGCCAGTACTGTCCCGAGCGCACTTCGCACAAGTAACGGCCCAGCTCGACGAAGCGTGTATCACGTTCCCGCTCGGTTGCTCGTTCCCAATCCAAGATCTCTTCGATCTTCGTGAGAACGAACAAAGCCCGGCGGCGGTTGAGTCTCGGAGCCACCCAGGGCCTCCCGTCAGTCGCCCAAGTCATTAAGCCAGTCAAGATCAATGGCTCCCGGCCGGCGAATCAGATTCGCGTCGATCAATGGCTGATTGTTGAGGCAGAGCCCCAGATGAGGAGCAACTGGTGCAGCCGTTCTGGGGGAATCGGATGCCGCTGTGCGCAACGAATTGACCGGATTCGATCTGGGCGACTGTCGTTTCAACCAGCCGACCGTACTCTCGGCGTTGCTCTTCGGTGATCGTGGCTCTGAGGTATTGAATTTCAGGCTGGTTCTTGCGCACGAACACGACCACCGCCACGTCAGGAATTCCACTGATCCAGGAGTAGCAAATCAACTGAGGATCGAGCGAGAGCAGTCCCTCAGGCTCTTCCGGATAACGACTGGTCGTGGTTTTCCAATCGATGACACAGGGAATGCCGTCGAGATCTCCGAGGGCGTCGATGTACGAAACGAACTCGTTGCCCCCTGCAAGAGACCGGAGCAATTTCACCTGCAGATTCTTCTTCGGCCGACGAATCCGAACGCGATCATCCTGGGCAAACTTCCCGAGTAGATGAACTCCCTGATGGACCATGCGGTCCCAGGAATCTCCTTTCTTGTACTCGAGCGGAACATCCCGATAAGCGCCCCATTCCTTGAAAAGCACTGCGCTTGGGTCCTCTCGGAGGAAATAGGCTCCGAGGGCTTTTTCAAATGAGCGGCCGAAGATCATCGCGGCGCGAGTCTCTTTCTCCTGCCAACCATCGAGATACCGATGGCGATAGCTACGCGGACAGCGAACGTACTGGCTAATCTGTGTGTGGCTGAAGATCATCGTCATTCCTCCGCTGGCTTGAAGTACAAGGAAGCTCCTCCCATTCACCGGCAGGAGCGAAAGCTTCAAGATTCTGGTAGGAACGCCCGTTGAAGGTGACGAGCGAAGTGCGTACGACTCCCCGAAGGTTGAGCAGCGCTTTTTCATCCACCTGATCTTGCCCGAGCAGTTCGGGGTCATAGCCGAAGTCTCGCAGGAACCAATTGAGTTTCCAGAGCGCTCGTTCGGTGCAATACAGCCGACCGGAGAAGGAATGCGTTGCGAAGGATCGAGGCTCAAGGACGACAAAGCGGAGAACGAGAAATGGCTTCTGCGGATGCCAGCGATACGAAGCTGTATCCACGCGGACGAGGAACAGTCCGTTGAGAGAACGATCCGTTGTTGGCTGCCCTGAATGCAGACCCGGGATATGCCGTTTCATGGCTTCACCTCGACAGTTGGGGCGTACGAATTGAGTTTGCAGACCAAAGCATCCTTGTCGTTCTTTGCGGAAGTCGTCAGATGGGAGATGAAGGATTCAACCAGATCTCGACTGGCTTCCTTGAGAGTTTCAGTGCCGCAGAAGTCCGCGGCGTAGGCCTTCACGAGCGACGGGTCGAGATTGAATTGTCGGATCAGCAAGCACAGCTGGTCCCGCAGCCGGGGCTGGCTGTGACCCGAACCATTTCCGTTGCCAGAAACAGGCGCGGGTTGCGTGGGACGTGAACTTGGCGTAAACGGAGAGATCGATCCGAGCTCTTCGACCGAGCACAGGCCGATGCCGTAAGCTTTGCGCAGGGCGCGATTGACCGCACGAGTTTCGGCAACCCGCATCTCGGCGCCGCGGACCAAGGGAGACACGTTCGACGGATC
>CAVYVI010000005.1:0-282300 GCA_963771905.1 uncultured Acidobacteriota bacterium | reverse complement strand
TGGGTGTCACAACGGACCGTGTCTTGAATCACGGCAGCATGCCCTTGATACGTTCTATTTTCAGCAAAGTATTCCGATCCACCGCGCAGAACTTCTAAATGGGAGATATTTGGATGAACACTGTCAAGGCGAGTTGTTCTTATGACTGTTCTTTTCGGCGCGACATTCGTGGTAGGTGCCGCACAAGCAGGCGACGTAAAAGGAAGGGTATCAGCGACGGGATTGAAGTTAGCAGAGAACATTGCCGTCTACATCGACGCTATTCCGGGCAAGAAATTCGATGCTCCCGCGCAGCATGTGTCGGTGGACCAGCGCGAATTGAAGTTCATACCACAGACCATAGTTATCTCTACGGGGAACCACAGTGGACTTTCTGAACAGCGACCACGTAATTCACAACGTCCATTGGTCTTCGATCGGCGGCGACAAGAGGCTCGCGCATAGTTTGTCGCCTGTGGCGCCGGGCCAAAAACAGTCCTTTCAGTTCGACAATGTTGGCGTGGCAACGATTCTCTGCAGTTTTCACCTCGATATGATCGGCTACGTTGTAATTGTTCCCACGCCATACTTCGCCTTGACCGACTACGACGGTAATTTCACGATCAAAGACGTTCCCCCGGGCACATATACGTTGAAAACCTGGAGCGCAGACGGCAAACCCACGACTCAGTCGATCACAGTGACGGACGCCCCAACAAACGTCGATTTGGCCGTGGTGAAGAAGTAGCGAGTCGGTAGAAAGGACGCCACACATTAAGCAACCGGCCAAATCGAACGCCTCTAGTGCCAAGAAAAGGCGATGGCTGCATCTGGTAACGCTCGTGTCGATGTTGGCGCTTGCATCGTCATTGCCTGGTCAGTCGGCCGGGACCAGAGATATTCCGGTAACGGCCGTGGAGGGCGAGAGCTGGATTCGTCACCTTAACAGGTCCTTCAACGAAACCAGCATGGGCAAGACTTGGGATTTAGGGCCAGCTCCGACCGGCCCGGGAGAGGAAGCCGCGTCCTGGCAACTGAAACTATCGCCCAGCTACGCCACTCAAGTCATTACGCTGCGTGGTTCGGACCTGTATCGCCTGAATTGCCGAGGATGCCACGGAGAGTTCGGCAAGGGCGCGCCTCCGGAGATAGGTTCCATTACCGACCCGGTGCAGGCGACTTCCGTTGTAGCCACCATGGACCGAATGAAGAAATCCGGTCGGGAAATGAGCCGGTCCGATGTAACTGCCATGGCCGAAGAATCTAAAGTTATTTTGCTGCAGCGGCTTCAGAAGGGAGGAGAAAGCATGCCGCCACCCAGCTTGAGCGAGGCAGAAATTCGCTCCCTCGTCGCCTACCTCGAACAACTTTCCGATGTGCCGGGGGCGGAAAAGAACCAGATTGAGGTAAAGGAATCATCCTTCCGTGTTGGAGAACACATCGTTAAATCCACGTGCCACGTCTGTCACGGCGCGACAGGACCAAACCCAGACCCTCAGCAAATAATGGAAGGGGCAATTCCACCGCTCTCCACCCTTACGACGCGGGCTAGCCTTCCAGATTTCGTCCGAAAGGTTACAAGCGGCGCGCCTATCATCATGGGTACGCCACCAACGCCATATAGAGGCAGGATGCCGGTCTTTCTTTACTTCAGCCAGGATGAAGCCGCCGATGCCTACATGTACCTCGCACTCTACCCGCCGCAAAAATAGGTGCTGAAATACCGACGCCTTTGTGGACGCACAATTCGACCGGCGCCTGTTCGCATCAGTGTCGGTGGCACCAATCGTCACCTTCCGTTTCAGGACGGCTTATCACCACCAATAAAAACAGACTGCACTCGCGTCGGTGTTGACGCAGCTCGGGAACTCGAAATCTAGGATCGAGACGCAGGAGGCCCTCGAATGTGTACGGTGAACGGGCAGGGGGCGCGGACACATACCAGTGTGATTGCCGTCACTGACGGCGGTGGCGAGTGGGGGTATGAACGACACGGGAGGAAAAGTTGGCAGGGAGGTTGGCCATGCCGTATTTCAAGAAACCTCAGGGCGCCAGATTTCAAATTGCGATTTTGATTTTGATCGGCTTGTTTTTGGGTTTTGGCGACACGGCGTTCGCGCAAGACAAGCAGGTCAAGAAGGAATCGCCCAAGCAGACGACGCGGCTTTCGGGCGCCGGCATGTTCAAGGACTACTGTGCGGTGTGCCATGGCACGGATGCGAAGGGAGACGGGCCGGCAGCGTCGGCGTTGAAACAGGCGCCGGCGGACTTGACGACACTGGCGAAGCGGCACGACGGGAAATTCCCGGACAGCTATGTGGCAAACGTGCTGCGGAACGGCGTGAAGGCTCCAGCACACGGCGATGCGGAAATGCCCGTATGGGGCCCGTTGTTTACGTCAATGGATACGGATCCAGCGATCATGTACGTTCGGGTTTCAAGCCTGGTGAACTACATCAAGTCGTTGCAGGTTAAGTAGCCAGTGGGCGAGTCCTGGGCGCTGTCTTTCTGCACGGTTGCCTCTGTCGAAGCGCCCGCGCCTTAGGCGAGCAGAAGAGGCGAAGCAACCGCAAGCGGCAGTTAGGCCTTAACTATCGCCTCCGGTCGCTGACGGCAGGCGCTATCGCCAGCGCTGAGAAAGTTTGAGCACAAAATTTGGAGGAGGGAGCGAAAAAATGATCCATTCCATCACCCGCAGTCTCTTTCTACTTGCCGTATTGCTTTTCGCGACCGCTGGCCGCACCGCGGCGCAAGACAAGCCCATGAAAAAAGCTCCGATCGAGCAGACTTCCCCAGCGTCCGGCGCCGAAATGTTCAAGACCTATTGTGCCGTTTGTCACGGTAGAGACGCCAAGGGAGATGGTCCCGCGGCCGCGGACCTGAAAGTCCAGCCGCCCGACCTTACCATGCTGGCCAAGCGCCATGACGGAAAGTTCCCAGACACGTATGTAGCTATGGTGTTGCGCAACGGCCCCAAGGCACCCGCACACGGCACGGCGGAGATGCCCGTCTGGGGGCCGCTGTTCTCATCGATCAGCGGAGGGGATCAGGGGCAGGTGAACCTGCGGATAGGGAATCTGGTCAGCTACGTCAAGTCACTGCAGGTGAAATAGAAAGCGCGCGCAGGGCTCCGCAAGATTCTTGCGGGCTTTCACGATTGTAGGCGCCGGTACAGAGCAAAAATGCTTTCCTTTGTACCTCAAATCAATCCCGAAGAAATAATCCAGCGACGCTTCGTCGGTGGGGCCGCATTTTTTGTCCGCGGCCACGATGACCCCTTTCCCGCAAAAAAAAGCCCGGGGCCTTTTCAGCCCCGGGCCGGACACCCCCTACTACGATCGCTCACGCGACCTTCCTGAGCATTGGCTTAATTTCAATCCGGCGCGGGAGTGCTGCGGTCGCAACCGGCGCCGTGATTTCCAGCACGCCGTTGTTGAATTCCGCAGTCAGCTTCTCGACTTCGACTCCTTCCGGTAGAGGCAGAACTCTCTCGAAGTAGCCGTAGGCGAACTCGCGGTGCAGGTAATTCACTTCCTTCTTGCACTCGGTGATCCTGCGCTCACCGCTGATCGTCAGCGTGTCCGCTTGCGCGATGATTTTCACGTCCTTCGGGTCGATACCCGGAACCGAGACGCGCAGAAAGAACTTCTTCGTTTCCGGCTCGATCCAACCCTCAACGGCCGGTGTAAACGTCACTTTCTCGAAGAGTTTCGGCTCAGTCTTCATGACTGGCCAGCCTGTCGTCAGGCGGGTGAAGATATCGTCGAAGTCCCGGCGGAAGTCAAACAGATCCCGGTACAGTTCCTCTGGTCTTGCAAGCTCAAACATAAATCACCTTCCTCAGTGGCCCGGCTGTCATCAGTTGCTCTTACCTTCAGCCGCGGCACTAAATTTTCAAAAACACTATCGCGCTGCAGATGTGGAAAGTCCGTGTTTCGCATCACCCTTCCGCGTGATTTTCCTCACAGCGGGCATGGAACTTTTCTAGTACATGTTGTGCGGGCGGGCATAGAATCTGGAGAAGAACGCGCGGTCGTGGCGGATCCTTCGCGCCGCAAGCCTGCGCTTCGGAGGCCGCGATGCGAAATCAAATTCTCACTATCGTCGCTCTCATGTCTTTTGTATCCATTGGACTGGCGCAAGATAAAGCAAAAGATGCCAAGCAGCCGGCTCCTGCGGAATTCAAGTTCCCACCCGAGGATGCAAGAAAGCCAAATCCGTTAAAAGTAGACGCAACTTCGATCGCCGAAGGCAAACGGGAGTACGGCTCGCAATGCAGCATGTGCCATGGCAAGGATGGCGATGGGAAAGGCGATCTGGCGCAGGAGATGCAACTGAAAATGCGCGACTATCACGATCCCGCGTCGCTGAAGGATATGACCGACGGTGAGCTTTTCTACATTCTCTCGAAAGGGAAAGGCGACATGCCGGAAGAAGGCGACCGCATGGACGCCAATCAGCGCTGGCAATTGATCATCTTCATTCGTTCCCTGGCTTCGAAGCAGCCCGCGGCAACTTCAAAGCAAGAAAAGCCGCAATAGCACAGCTTCAAATTCTCGCGCACGAAGCGCACCTTATATCGGATGGACTGGAAGCCGATTTTAGGGCAGCCGGCGGCCTGAGTTCAGCTCAAGTCACGCAGCGTATTGCCGACCTGACAAACCACATCAAATCACTTCAGGCAAAATAGATGGAGATTGTGTTCGCAATTCCTTACTGAGAACTCGATCTGGACACGGAGCTGCATACACTGCTCATGCCTCGAACCTTAATTCTTCGCCGCGATGTCGAATGGCAGCCGGATCCCAGTCTCAGACTCTTGAGTCCCGTTATTGCCACCCAAACCCAGCGTCGCACCTTTCTATTCTTTTCTCCGATTCAGGATGGCCTCCTGCCTTCCGCGGTGCCCGTCAAAGTCGGACCCGTTGCATTGCTTCGATTGAGAGTTTGAAATAGCGCGCGTGGGATCTTGCCTGCTCAAGGCGCACTCGAGTTTCTTCCTGCGTCACGCCTCGCGCGATTAGCCCAATTAGCCAATGTCTTTCCTTGCGCGCTACCGGGCCTCACTCTGACCCCAGACAAGAGGCGACCATGTATGAGAATGGGGTCTAATCGGGACACGCTACGATTAGAAATCGCTGTAATCCGCTCAAAACAAACGTCGTCGAGTATTTCTAATCGGAACAAAATACCTAGGCTCCGCGAACCGCGATTAGCAAGCAACGCAGCGCAGAGGTTTACAGCGGAGAGCTCTACCGTGCAGCCGCCGTGGCGGCCAAGCGCACGGCTCAGTTTCTGGCCGATCGCCTACGGTCTGGAACAGGAGAGATTACCCGAGGCCCAACGATCCAATCGCGGCGGAGCCGCCTGCAGCGGCTTACCTCGTCGCCCGCGGAAATTCGAAAATTCCCCATGGATCGGTCGCAATCAGGAACCGATCCGGTTCGACAAGTACTGCCGTCGGTTTCAGCGGAGTGCCGCCGTTCATCGTGAGGTAATAAACTTCAACCGGACTACCGTCTCGGTTGAAGTGAATCAGCGCATCGCCGATTCCGGCCCACATTTCGTGCGTGACCGGATCCACACCGGTTGCCGTGATTACAGGTTTGTCGGTCAATCCCGTGCCCAAATCTCCGAGGTTCACTTTCACCGTGCCCCGGAAGCCGGCTTCGCTCCCGCGGTATTGCCCGTGATATCCGCCGAAATGCCCGCCCGCACCGCCTTCAGGCCCTCTCCCTCCTGTATCCCCGAGACGCACGTGATCGAAGCTCGAGCCGCCGCCCGCACCAAACACTTGGAATCCCGGAGGACCTTGCGGCCGGACGCCTACCGAGTTGAGCATCGATCCAAACAAAAAATCCGCCGGCAATCCGTAATTTGCCCCGAACCCCGGATCCGAAAACTCTGTTCCGCCAAGCCCGTCTTGCGTTCCAGAAGCTCCGAACGCGAGCGCAGCGTCTGCGCTGTCTCCATTCGTACCGATATCCTGCGCCGTCGCGGAGAATCCCGAGTTGTCATCATTCGAGTTGCCGCTCCCAGGTCCAAGGAATTGCAACGTGCCGCTCGGCGTCGTCGAATCAGAGGTTATCGCCGATCCGCTACGGCCGCGTCCCCCGCCTCTGCCGGATGCCATTCTCCCCGCCCCGAACTGAAATTGCGTTCCCTGGCTCGTGACTTCGCCGGTGACCATCCCTCCCAGTGTTCCGCCACCGTAGCCACCGGGCCCGCCTACGGGTCCTTGTTGCCACATGTTTTGCGCCGCCGCGCCGCGCCCGAAGCCTCCTCCCTGCGCAAACGCTTCGCTGAGACCCATTCCCAGTCCGGCGCCAAACTTCACATCGCCCGACGAGCCCAGGGTGAACGAGCCCGTGGCCTGATCCGCCAGAGAGATATGCGTAAAGTCCACGCCAAACTCGACCCGATCTTCTTGCTCCGTGCTTCCGGCCTCGAAGAAACTTTTGGGAACCGTGGCTTGATATCCCACGTAGCCGTAGCGGTCATACTTTCGCAATGTCGGGTCGGGAAGCGATTTGAACGCAAAATAGATGTACCCCGCGGAGTCGCCCACGATTCTTCCTCGATCGATCAGCGTTTCTTCCTTGGCGTTCTGATCGAAATCGGCCGGGTCTCCAAAACTCCGCACCACTCTTCCATCTTCATCCATCACCAGGACCAGTCGTCTGGAGGTCAGAGTGGTGACAGCGAACTGGCCGCCAGTGAGCGCAACGATCGATGTGGGATCGAGCACCTGAACTTTGGCTGCCAGCGTACCATCCGGATTGAAAATCTCGATGGCGTTCGCGCCGCGATCTACGACGTACAGCCGCCCGCTCGCATCCAGATCGATATCCACGGCGAACCGGATTGTGGCGCCGTGGGAATTCGCATTCGGAATTTTCCCAACAAGACTTCCGTCCGAGCTGTAAATGGAAATCACCGACGCGGGCTTGGCGAGAATGTAGTAGCGCCCGGAAGAATCGCGCTTCAGCGCCGTCACTCCGGCGCCGACCGCCGGAAACACGCGCGCACGCGGCTCAACGACAGTATGCAGTGTCTGTCCTGCAACTGGTCGAGCCAAGGGCGCCAGGAAAACACTCAGTACCATGGCCACCCCGCATCCACGAAGTCCGGCGAAATGAGCCACACCCCACCTCTCCACTCCAGAAGAGAAGTGGATGCGCGGGGAGGCACTTTGGTTTCCTGGTTCGTCTCGCCGCGAGTAAGTACGGGATACTTCGTTACGCGTGCTTCCGCTCCGTGCGTTTTACCCCCACGATGACCAGCAAATAAATGAGCGCCACCGGGGAGGTGAAGATCAAAACCAGAGGAAACAAATTGCTCCCGTCCAGATAGGCATAGATGGTGTAGGCGACGACTATCGCCATCGGCACCACCGGAATCGCCACCACTTTTCGCCAGCCGTCATGCATGCGCCAGAGAAGTACGATTTGCAAAATGAAATACGTGGGAATGCTTAACATCACCACCAGAAAAATGGCCGACGTCCGCCACTGGACCGGACGGTTCATGTTCGCGGCGAACGCCGCTTTTTCGCGGCGGCTCTGTTCGGCTTGCATGCGAGTTACCCAGTCTGCTGGCGCGCGCCGTGTCGCACTTTTCACGCCCGTCCAGGTAAGGTCACTCGCAACGCCGGTTTGTGCTAGCGGCGTTTCGCTGTGGCCGTCCATGGCGGTGATTACAATCGTGTCAACGTGCTGCGGTTTGATAAAGGCGAGCCAAAAGAACGCCTCGCCCGTGCCCGCGTTGTAGATCGGCGATCCGCTGGTCATTTGCGTTACGCGCCGGCCCCCGGCGTAAGCCTCGGCGTACACTCGAATCGGCCGGTCACTCGTGTAACCGATACGCATGGAGAAGTCTTCCCAGTATCCGAGAACGGCCGGGGATGGTGGATCGGTCGCGAGGACTCGCAGTTGAACGTCCGCGCTTGTGATCGCGGGAGCGAAGAGGAAGGCGATCGCGATCAGCGAAAGACGATAGAAGCGTCTAGGGACCCACAATCGTGCGAACGCTGCGACGGCCATGTAAAACTCCCGGGTGCTTCGATACTTAAGGGCCTGATTGGATTTTGTCCGTGTGTCCGAATCTCGCGAGCGCCGCGATGCGCCAGAGTTTTCACCTCCTCGAATGATACAATTTGTCTCGAAGCGCAACCTCCGAATTTCTGTTGCGCGTGCCTTTCTTCGAAAGTCCCCGCCCGGACATTCCTGGAACTTTCTTTGAATCGCCACGCGGGAAGAATATTATCGACCAGCGGCGCGGATGAGTAGCTCTCCGGGCTGAACGGCGCCAAAAAGTTCGCGGTTGATCAACGCGAGTCCAGGTGAATTGAGATGGCTTACTTCGTGCTTTTCTATGACGTGGTGGATGATTTCGTCGCACGGAGAACGCCTTTCCGGCAAGAACACTTGCGCCTCGTCGAAGAAGCTCACGCACGCGGCGAGCTTGCTCTCGCGGGCGCACTGTCCGAACCTGCGGATCGCGCGCTGCTCATTTTTCAATGTGCAGACCGCTCGATTGCAGAGGCGTTTGCGAATCATGATCCCTACGTCATGAACGGCCTGGTCAAAAAGTGGGAGGTCCGGCCATGGAACAACGTGCTTGGCAAAAATTGAAATCGTTCCGCGTCTCGCGGAAAATTTCCGTGCCCGCACGCGTCGCGGCAAGAAAATCGCGCACAGACTTTTCGTCGAATTCACGTGAATTGACTGCGCAGCAGAAGCCGCAGGAGGTGACGCGGTGATTGTCAGAACGTGGCGTGGACGAGCGTCATTGTCGAATCCGCTCGCTTACGTCAATCATTTTCGGCGCAGCGTGCTTCCGCAACTGCGAAAGATCGACGGATTTTTGGGCGCCTCATTGCTCAGAGAGGATCGGTCCGACGACGTCGAATTTCTCGTGCTGACGAAATGGGCATCGATGGATGCGGTGCGCGCCTTCGCGGGAGAACGCGTCAGCAGAGCCGTCGTCGAACCGGAAGCCGCGGCCGCGCTCCTCAGCTTCGATGAAATCGTGCACCACTACGAAGTTGTGGACGAACTATTCCTCGCGGCGTCGAATTGATCGCGCCGCAGGGAAACAATTTCCGGGAGCGCTACATTCAGGATGGGCAAGCAGAGCGAGCGTCGATTTAGGACGGCGGGTACAAAGCTTCGCGCGGGACGACGGCCGTTAATCCAATGTGCTCGCCATCGAGGATGCGGACTTCATACAGGGCTCCGGCCTGGCGACCTTCGAGAACGCGCACCTGCGTGCGTGCGGCGATGACGAGCAGTTTTTTTTCCGCGGCCAAAAGAGAAATTCCCAAATCATCGCTCGCCGCGCGGAGTCTTCCGAGCTCTTTCATTCCTTCTTCATCCACGGGCACCAAAATAAAATTCGATCCGGAGGCGCCGCGAATCGCGAGCACCTGACCGACGAGATCGGATCCGGAGCCGGCCGCAGCTGCCCGCGAAATGCCCGGCGCTCCTTGCACCTCGGCGATGAATCGATAGCCGCGTCGCGGCAGCGTCTCGATAAATCGCGGGCGCTCGGCGTCATCATTCAGCGCTTGCCGAAGTTTTTTGATCGCCGTGTTCAATCCATGCTCGAAATCAACAAACGTGTCCGCAGTCCAAATTCGTTTCTGCAATTCCTCGCGCGCCACAACTTCTCCCGGTTTCTCGAGCAAGATGGAGAGCACCTGAAAAGGTTGTTGCTGCAGGCGGATGCGAAATCCGCCTTTAAATAATTCTCCCGATCGCAGATCGAGTTGGTACGCCCCGAAACTCACCGCGCTCGATTCGTGTGGATTTGAGCTCATCGCCGTTTCCATTGGCAGGTTTTTGAAATATATCATCAGATGCAGGCCACGCGGAATCGTGCCAAGAGTCCGCCTCGCATACATAAACACCTTGGAATCATACCATTAGCTGTTCACCCATTGCCTACCTTCGTTTCACCCCCCGTGCATTGCCGCGCGCGCGCGATTGCGCGAAAGTGCGCGTGTAAGGAAGGCAAAGGGAGAAACGAAAATGACGATGGGACGAAGAGAACTCGACGGCCAGAAGGAATTTCAATCCGGGCACATGAGAATCACGAATGACGCGGCCACAATCGTTACGATGTTTGTGGTCTCGTTGGGCGCCGCGGCAAAACGCGCACAGACGGAGCCGCGGCCTGCCGTGATTGTCGACGTTCCGTTCCCATTCGTCGTGGGAAGCCAGACGCTTCCTGCGGGAACCTATATGTTCGAGTCGCTGCAAAATTCTGCTCCGGACGCCGGCCACGTGGATGTCCTCGTCGTCCGGAGCATGGACGGCAGGGTGTATGAAGCGGCGATGACGTATCTCGCGCAGGGACCGGACGCACAGCCGAATTCGAAAGTCCTATTTAGCCGCTACGGCGACTGCAACTTCCTCTCGCAAGTTTGGGAACGCGGCAAGTTGGCCGGATTGCATCTTCCCAGCTCGCGCCTAGAAACCGAATTGGCCGCCACTTCGCCGAAGACTGAAATCACACTGATTCCGCCACCCGACGACGATTACATAGCCGCCGCAATTTCACCCACCAGCTGAATGCAGGCGAAGAGCGCTCGCGATCGGAAAATTCACGTGCCGCTGCGCGCCGCGTCGAAATCCGTGGCGGCAAGTTTTCTCTGTTATACTTCCTCCGAAATCGAGCGTGCGACGCATGAAACCCTTCCTTTCCGGCGCAGCCACCGTCTGCGCTCTACTGTTTTGCGCGATTCCGATTGCCGCTGAGCCCGCTTCGTCGTCTGAAGTTGTGGTGATTTCGTATGCGGGGCCAATTGGGCCGGCGAGCGCGGAATACATCACGCGCGGAATCGCGGAAGCCGAGGCGCAGAACGCCGCCGCGTTCGTTCTCGAACTGGATACGCCCGGCGGTCTCGATTCCTCCATGCGCGAAATTATCCAGAAGGAAATGAACGCGCGCGTGCCGGTGATCGTGTTCGTGGGACCGCGCGGCGCACGGGCCGCTTCGGCGGGATGCTTCATCGTTCTCGCGGCGGACATTGCGGCGATGGCGCCGGGAACCAACATCGGCGCGGCGCATCCGGTTTATATTTCAGGCGGAGCGGTTTCCGAAAAAGTTGTAAATGATTCCGCGGCGTATGCACGTTCGCTCGCGGCCGCGCACAAGAGAAATGCCGAATGGGCCGAGGGCGCGGTGCGCGAGAGCGTTTCGGCGACGTCCGCGGAAGCGTTGTCGCTCGGGGTCATCGATCTCACCGCGGATGATTTGGCCGACTTGCTCCAGAAACTGAACGGCCGCAGCGTGCATCTGGCGAGCGGCGATAAGACGCTCGCGCTTGCCGGAGCGACGCAGAGCGCGATTGCAATGGACGCGCGCGAAAAGCTGATGGAAGCGCTGACGGACCCGACCATTGCATATCTTTTGTTTTTGCTCGGCGTCCTGGCCATCCTGATGGAAATTTTCGCGCCGCACGGATTCATCACCGGAACGCTCGGCACGATCGCGGTGGTTCTCGCGCTCGTCGGCGTGATCGATCTTCCGATCCAGATTTCCGGCGCGGCGCTGCTGGTGCTGGGAATGTTTCTGCTGGGACTCGAGCTGAAAATCACCTCGCACGGCGTGCTCACTTTGCTCGGACTGATCGCGTTCGTGTTCGGATCGTTGCTGGTATTGCCGCGAATTCCCGGATACGCGATTTCGCCGATCGCGATCGGTACGGTGGCGCTCATTTGGGCGGTGATGCTCGGATCCGTGGTGCGACTCGTTCTTCGCTCGCGGCACCAGCCGGTGCTTACCGGCATCCAGCGCGTCGCGGGTTGCGCGGGAATAGCGAAGACGGATCTCGCGCCGCGCGGCGTGGTCCTCGTGAATGGCGAAGAGTGGGATGCGGTGACCGACGTACCGCCGATTTCGCGCGGCGAACGAATCTCGGTGCTTTCTTTGGACGGCTTGACGGTGCGCGTTCGCAAGATTTCCTGAAGGGAGATATGCAGATGGAATCGAGCGTGATTGTGATTATCCTGGGAATTGTCGCCATCGGATTTCTGTTCCTGCTCATGACCATGATTCGGGTCGTGCGCGAATACGAGCGGTTGGTGGTCTTCCGTTTTGGGCGATGCATCGGACAGAAGGGCCCGGGAATTATTATCCTGATCCCCATCGTGGACCTGGCAACGCGCGTCGATTTGCGCGAGCAATATCTCGAAGTCCCGCGTCAGACATGCATCACGAAGGATAATGCGTCGATCTCGATCGACTTCCTCGTCTACTGGAAAGTGACGGACCCGGTGCAGAGCGTCGTGCAAGTGCAGGATTTCGGCGGCGCCACGCGCGGCATCGCGATGACGACGTTGCGCGCCGTGGTCGGCGATATTCCACTCGACGACGTGCTCGCCAAACGCGAGGAAATCAACAGCGTCCTGCGCGGCAAACTCGATGAAACCACCGAGCGCTGGGGCGGCAAAGTCACGTCCGTGGAAATCCGCGAAATCGATCCGCCGAAGGATGTTCTGGACGCGATGACGAAGCAAATGAGCGCGGAACGCAGTCGCCGCGCCATGGTCACCGCGGCGGAAGGCGACCGCACCGCGAGAATCACCATAGCCGACGGGGAGAAACAGTCGGCGATTCTGAAGGCGGAGGGCGACAAGCAATCCGCGATTTTGCGCGCCGAAGGCTACGCGCTCGCGCTCGGGAAAATTTTCGAGGTTGCCAGGACGATCGATGGCAACACGATGAGCCTGCAGTATCTGGAAACGCTGAAGAATCTGGGTGCGGGCCCATCCACGAAATTTATTTTCCCGATGGAATTTGCGAGCTTTCTGAAACCCTTCACCAATTTCGGCGGGCCGAACCAAGGCGAGCCGTCTCAGCCGGCCATTCCCGCGCCACCAGCAGCGCCGCCGAAATAACACGGTCATTTGCGGATCGAAGGAGAGGCTGCACAGCCTGAAGGCTGTGCCACTGAGAGAGAGCCGCGATATTCCGCGCGGCCCTCTCTCCGGCGCACTTCTAACGAAGCTTCGGCTTCTCTTCCTTCGGGTGAGAAGCAGGTTTGCTTTCCGACTTGGGCTTGCTTTCCGATTTGGGCGCACTCTCATGCTGTGGCTGCGCACGAGGAGCGCTTTCCGTCCTGGGCCTGCTCTCTTCCTTCGGCGCATTCTCATGCTGCGGCTTCATCTCCGAATGCGACTCCGACTTTGGCGGCGTCGATTCGTGAGACATGTTGCCTTCCGCGTGACCTTCCGGCTTATTCGAGGATTTAGCGGCCGGCGGCTTTTCGTTATGCGTCGCGGGCGCCGCGTGATTCTCGTGGGCCATCGTCGAATCTTTTCCTGCCGTCGCAGGGCGATCCGAGTGCGCGTTCGAGCCGCGACTCATGTTTCCGCCGCGGGCCGCTTCGACCCCCTTACCGGAGAACTCACCCGGCTTGGATGTTGCAGCGATGGCTGGATGTCCGTGATTGGCGGACGCACGCAGGTCGCGATTCGTGCTGGCCATATGCTGGTGCTCAGATTGAGCGGATGTCGCCTCAACGTGATGGTCACGCGCCGCGGCTTCCTCGGAAGCAGTCGGACGAGCGTTCAATCCGCCCTTGCCGCCGTTAAAGCTCACGTGCGATGAGTTGTGGACGATGACGGTCTTGCTGTAGACGTTATGAATATTCGCGACGTCGATGTGGTTCACGGTGCGGTTGTAAAAGAAATGCCCGCCACGCCAGTATCCGCCGTCATAACCAACACCGCCGTAGCCGAATCCATAATTCACGCCGCCGTAGAATCCGATGTGAGGTCCCCAGTAACCGCCGTGCCAGAGATACACACCGTCGCCCCAACCCCAGTATCCGGGAGTCCAAAGAAAGCCGGGCTCAGGAGCGAGGATCCAGGTGCCGGGCACCCAGTAGTAGCCGTCGTCGCCGTACGCCCAATAGCCGGGCGTCCAGATATAACCGTCGCCGGGACAAATGGGCTGCGCGTACACCGGCAAGATCGGCGGAGCGATGGTAATCGAAACGCCGACGCCAATCTGCGCGGCAGGGGCTGGCGATGGAAACAGCAGCAACGCAAACGTGAACAACAGAAGAATAAGAGGAATCTTGCGCATGTCGAATCACCTCGTCAGGTCATCAGGCTCTTGCATGGAAGACGCGTACAGATTAAATCGTCCCGATTCTATACCATTTTAGCGACACTCGAAAGTCGAGCGCCATCCAGTAAATCCTGTAGTACGAGACGACGCAAGTTCTTGCAGAGGCTAGAGTTCAGTACACGCCGGGCAGAAGACGCGCGGTGTGTTTGGCGTAGGCGTCGTACGCGGCGCCGAAGACGGTGTGGAGATGCTCTTCTTCGAGACGAATGCGGCGGAGAACAAAAATGATCCACACGACAAGAAATCCCCAGGCGATGGGGCTGGCGAGAGCCAGAGAAAAGGCCACGCGCGAAACGAGCAGAGCGGTGTAGCGCGGATGGCGCACGAATTGGTAGGGGCCGTCGGTAATCACCTCGCGGTGTTCCATGTCACCGCGAAAGTGCGCGATGAGGAAGCGATCGGTCCACGCGAGCCACACGGCGCCCAAAAAATACAGGGTCAGGCCGAGGGATTGCAGCACCCTCAGTTGCAGCCCAGGCCATAAATGAAAATGGCCGTAATCGAGGAAAACCGTGAGCTCGCCGACGGAAAGAATCGTAATCGCCCGAAGAAGGAGCGGATCGAATGTCATGCCGGAAAGTTCGTTTGAGAGTTCCTTCGATCCTGCAGCGGCGCTGATGAACGACATCGATGCGGCAACCCAAAAGGCGCTGAGGACGATATATCCGCCGGAGAAGATATCGATGCGCGCGAACGGGTCGGAGGAGTTCCACTGGATCAAACACAGGAGCATCAGAGCGGCCAATACGAAATAGAAAAGCCAGAAGAAGCGCTTCGCGCGCTCGGGGGAACGGAGGGGAGAATCGGCCATCGTCGCGCCGGCCTCCTGAGGGCGTTGACGAAAAGGGCGAGCGCCGGAAGACTTCGCCCCGCGCTCGCGGGCTTCAGAAAAGCACTCTACCGGAAATTCTCAGCAAGCTCCTAGTAAATTCCCGGGAAAAGGCGCGCGGTCCGAGAGGCGTAGGCACCGTAATCGGCGCCGAAGATGGAGCGGAGGTGCGCCTCTTCGAGGCGAATGCGGCGAAAAACAAGAACGAGCCACAGCGGCAGCGCAATCCATGCGAGCAGGCTGCCGAGCATCAGCGGCGCCGCGAGCTTGGCAAGAATAATCGAGACGTAGCGCGGATGGCGCACGAAGCGGTACGGGCCTCCGGTCATCAATTTTCCCGCGGCGATGTCGTCCGCAAAGTGGCGGCTCAGCCAGCGATCGGCCCAGCCGAGCATCGCCAGAGAGCCCGCTGCGGCGACGAGCCCCACCCATTGCAGCGGCGCGCGGATCAGAAACGGCGCGAAACGCCAGTGCACGTATTCGAGAAGATAGGCGTAATCGAAAAAGCCGAGCACCAAACTTGCCCGGACGAGCACTGGATCGTAAATCGCGCCGATCGCTTCTTTCAGCGTGCTCTCCGTGCGAAACGCGCTGCGCAGAAATACGAACGATTGCTCGGTGTAGCTGACGCTGATCAGGGCGGCGTAGCCAACCGAGAATATGTTGACGCGGGACCAGGGATCGGCGCTGTTCCATACGCGAATGCACAAGACGCAAAATATGGGAGCGAAAAGAGCGGCGATAGCCGCGCCGCGTTCCGCGATTTTCAGTTTTTGTTCGACGACTGGAACGGTTGCCAATTCTGCGCTCTCCTGGGGTTTTTCGTGGCCTTGAATCCGGCGTCGAGTTGCGTTCCGGCGCAGGAAGTTCCGGTCACATCGGCTCGCTGCCGAGAAAATCGCGAATTTTGCGATTCACGACGGCGGGCAATTCGTGAACCACCCAATGCGTTCCGTTGGAGATGCGCTCGACGCGAAGATTCGTGACGTAATCCTCGAGGCCGTCGAGATTGCCGGGCAGACAATAGGTATCCTGCAGACCCCAGAGAACCATCGTGGGCACCTGCGTCACCCAGGAATGCGCGCCGGGAAGAACCACGGATGCGGTGGGAAGCTCATCGCCAACTGTGTCCATGGACATCGCGCGATAGTAGTTGAGGCTACCCGTGAGGGCGCCGGGCTGCGACCACGCGGCGAGGTAGGCATTGCGGTCGGCGTCGTTGAAATAGCCGCGCGCGATGCCTGGGGCGAGAACGATCTGCGAAAGGGCGGCGAAGTGCTCCGCCGAGAGCATCGTCTCCGCGATCGGATTGCGCAGGTGCTGGATGTACTCGCTGGCTTTTTGCTGCGCGCGATTGTGCGCGAGCTCGCGGCGAAAAATGGCGGGATGCGGCCCGTTGATGATGATAAGGCGTTCGAGCCAGTCGGGATGGACGATCGCGAACGCCCACGCGATCACTCCGCCCCAATCGTGGCCCACGAGCGTAAATTTATTCTCGCCGCCGCAACCGAAATGCGCGGCGAGGCCGCGGATATCCTCAACGAGATGCGGCAGGGCGTAATCTTCGACGTTGGGCGGTTTGGAAGAGAGATTGTAGCCGCGCAAGTCGGGCGCGACGGCGTGATGGGTGCGGCCGAATTCGGCGAGCTGATTTTTCCAGGCATATGAAAATTCGGGAAAGCCGTGAGCGAAGAGAAGCAACGCGCCGTCATCCGCGCCGGATTCGGCGCAATGCAGGCGAAGCGTTTCGAGCTCGGCGTAAGAATCGCGCAACATGGAGGGGTCCTCCGGCGGAGCGATGCTATGTGCATTGCCGCGTCCGCGTCAATCTTGGCGCCGGGCATGCGCTGCGCGAGGGGAGAAAGCATCCCGCAGACGTTGGCGACGCTCTAAATGGCAGGCGTCGGTGTCATGGATGGGGGCTACGGATGGGGCCGTGGTTCGGTGCGACGCCTGTGAAGCGGTATGATGGAAATGGCGGAGCGCAGCGCACGGAGCTGGATTGCGCGAAGGGCTCGCGGGAGCGAAAGACATGAAACGAATCTGGAATCTGGCGGCAGGCTGCGGTGCGATTTTCTTTTTTGCGGCAGCGCTTGCCGCGCAGGACAAGGCTCCGGCTCTGCCGTCCGCGGCTTCTGCGAACACCCCCCCGTCGGCTTCCGAGCATAGCGTACCTCCGGCCACGCCCGAAACGCTTGCGAAAGGGAATTCCATCGTGCTTGCCGCGGCCAAAGCAGCGGGCGGCGACGCGCTCAAGAGCTTGAAGAGCGTTGAGGTCACCACGAGCGGAAAAGCGGCATCGCCCGACGGCCCAATCGACATCACCATCAAGCTCACCATCGAGTATCCGAATCTCCTGGTTACCGAAGCGAAGTTGCCGGACAGGACCGTTCTGCAGGGATTCGACGGCAGCCTCGGCTGGCTGAGCGTCCCTGAGGGAACCATCGATCTGCCTGCCGAATACAACGCGGAATTCGAGCGCGGGATCGCGCTTGCCGGTGGATGGGGACTCTATCGCGAAGCGATGTCCGGAAAAAGCAAAGTGCAATATCTCGATGAAGAAGAGTTCGGCGGAACGAGAGCGATTGCCGTGCAATGGGAGGGCCCGCGCGACGCCGTGAAGCTCTTCTTCGATCCCGCGACCCATCTTCTCGTCGGCGCGCATTTCCGTTCGCTCCGGCCGCAGGGGCCGGTGGAAGTGGATCAGCGCTGGAGTGATTACCGCGCGGTCGGCGACTTTCAGTATCCCTATCACAACGTGGTCATTCACGACGGCGTGCAGTTCTCGGAAACGACCGTACAGGACGTGAAAATCAATCCGAATCTGGATCCATCCATTTTCGGTAAGGCCGCGACCGCGCCAGCCAAGTAAATCGCCGGCTCGATCCAAGAATGGATTCAACGATTACTTGCGGCAGCCGGAGCGCGATTTTCAGCCGACAGTGAGCACGACTTTGCCGATGTTCTTGCGATCGTGGATGTAACGATGCGCCGCTGCGGCCTCCGCAAGCGGATACGCTTTGCCGATCACCGGTTTCACCTCGCCGGCCTGATACATCCGAAAAATCTCCGCCAACTGGCCGCGCAGGAGCCCGGTGCGCTTTTGCAGATATGCGAGCTGCACGCCGATGACCGTGAGATTGCGGCGCATCAATTCGAGCGGATGAAATCGCGGTGTCTGCATCAACGCCCGCGCGCCGCGCCAGAGACTTCGCTTCCCGGAAGGGCCCGCGGCCGCGGAAAATCCGTAAATCACGAGGCGGCCCGTGGGGCCGAGGCAATCGATGCTGCGCTTGAACGATTTTCCACCGATGGGATCCATCACCATCTCGATTCCCTCGGGCGCGAAGTGGTGCACGATTTGCACCGCGTCTTCGCGCAGGTAGTCGATCGGGTGATCGACGCCGATGTTGCGGAGATACGCCTGCTTCGACGCTCCAGCCGTGCCGAAGGTAATCAGGCCGCGAGTCTTCGCGAGTTGCACGGCCGCAATCCCGACGCCGCCGGCGGCGCCGTGAATCAAAATGCGATCGCCGCGCTGCAAATTTCCCATCGCGAACATCGCGTGATAGGCCGTCAGGTAATTCACGGGAATCGCGGCCGCGTCTTCGAAAGGCATCGCGTCGGGAATGCGAAATACGCTCGAAACGCGCGCTACAGTGTGCTCGGCATAGGCGTTGAACGCCGTGAGAGCGGCGACGCGGTCGCCCACGCGCAGCGGCTCGGCTTCGCCCGCGCTGGCATTCGCGCCGCCATTCGGCGCTGCCACTCGCTCGACCGTGCCGGCCACCTCGAATCCCGGAATGAACGGCGCTTTCGGCACGCCGGGATAAATTCCCATTCGCTGAAGCAGGTCCGCGAAATTGACTCCGACGGCTCGGACGCGAATCAGAACGTCGCCCGGACGCGGCTCTGGGTCGGACAGAGTGCGCAACTCCAAATTCTCGGGCGGCCCGTAGCGCGCCACGACCATCGCTTTCATCGCTCACCTCGCGGCCGCGATTATACGCCACGCCGAACGCGCGGCCTGCGGCGGGATTTGTGGAACCGAGTCGCGCTTGCGCTGGTCTAACGCTTTTGAACCTTACACGATTGAATTTGGGAAAAAGACGCCCGGTGGCTTACACTCTTAGATTCGGCCTAATGACAAAGATGCTCACTGACAGCAGGACTTCACGAATACTCACAGGGATCGGCGCAATCATCGCGGGCGCAATCTGCCTCGGCGGCACGCTGCGCGCCACGCCTGAGCCCGTTCCGCCGATACTCACCGCGATGCAGACCGAGCTGGATCGCTCGGTCGCAGCGCTCGGCAAGGCCGATCCGGCTGCCTATTTTCTGAGCTATACGGTTTCCGATCGAGAAGCCGTCACGGTTACGGGCTCGAACGGCGCGCTGCTTTCGAGCGACGTAAACGCCGGCCGCTTCCTCGAAGTTCAGACGCGCGTCGGCAGCTATCAGCTCGACAACACCCACAAGATCGGCGACCGCCCGCCGAGCTTCACGAGTCCCGGAACCACCGTCACCCTCGACGACGATATCCCCGTTCTGCGCCGCGAAATCTGGGGCGAAACGGATCGTCAATATCGCGCCGCCGTCGAAGCTCTCATCAAGATTCAGACCAGCCAGCAGGTGCAGGTACAGACGGCCGAAGGCAACGCGCCGGATTTTTCGCACGAGCAGCCGCACACCTACATCGGCCCGCGCGTGAACGTTCGCGTCGAGCGCAAGCCGTGGGAAGAGCGCGTGCGGAAATACACCGCGGCGTTCAGCACTTCACCGGATGTCCTGAATTCGATCGTCACCTACACGGCGCTCGCGGCAAATCAGTATCAGGTGAACAGCGAAGGCACGAAGCTCGCGTTCGGGCAGGTTCACTACCGCCTCGAACTTTTCGTCCAGAGCAAAGCGCCGGATGGAATGGACATCAATCGCTTTGCGAATTTCGATTGGCTCGATCCGAAGGAAACGCCGGACGACAAGGAGATCTTCGATCGCATTCACATCATGATCAAGGAAGTGGAAGCGCTCGACCGCGCGCCACTCGTTGATCCCTATGCAGGTCCGGCGCTCTTGACGGGCCGCGCGACGGCGGTCTTCTTCCACGAAGTTCTCGGCCACCGGCTGGAAGGTTTCCGCCAAAAAGACATCAGCGAAGGCCAGACGTTCACCAAGAAAATCGGCGAGAAAATTCTGCCGGACTTTATTTCTGTGAAGGATGATCCCACCGAGGAGCGGCTCAACGGCCAGATGCTTCTCGGCTATTACCCGTTTGACGATGAAGGCGTGCCATCGCAGGATGTGCATTTGGTCGACAACGGCGTACTGAAAACTTTCCTGATGGGCCGCTCGCCGCTCGTCGATGTACCGCATTCGAACGGCCACGGCCGCCGGCAGCTTGGCTATCAGCCGATCGCGCGCATGGGGAATACGATCGTGAGCAGCTCGCGCAGCGTCTCGAACGCGGAACTGCGCCAGAAATTGATCGAGCTGATCAAGGCCCAGCACAAGCCGTATGGCCTGCTGATCGACGACATCGCCGGCGGATTTACGTTCACTGGCCGCGGCCAGCCGCAGGCGTTTCAAGTCTTGCCTCTCGTCGTCTACGAGGTTTTTCCCGATGGCCGGCCGGATCTGCTGGTGCGTGGCGTGGATATCGTTGGGACGCCGCTGGTTTCGCTGACCAAAATCGTCGCGACGGGCGACACCCAGGAAATTTTCAACGGCTACTGCGGCGCGGAATCGGGATCGGTTCCGGTGGCGGCTGCGGCTCCCGCGATATTGATTTCGGAGCTCGAAGTGCAAAAGAAGGAAACGTCCACGGACAAGCCGCCGATGCTGCCGCCGCCCGCGCACGATCCGGAAGCCAAAAGTTCGAAGCAAGGGGCGGCACAATGATTCGCGCGCGCGCACTGATTTCGTTGGGAGCTTTGTTCGTGGCGTTTGCATTTGCGTCTGTGCCGGCAAACGCCGCCAGAAATCCGCGTCCCGGCGGCACGCCGGCGACGAATGCGCCCGCGGCGAAGATTGCGCCGGTGCGTGCGGCCTTGAAAGCCGCGGAAGATAACGATCAGACTTTGCGCGCCATGCACGATGAAATGGCACGCTCGCAGGCGCGTCTGCAATTGCCCGACGCGCAAAAGCCCTTCTACATTCAATACCAGCTTCTCGACGTCGATATCCGCGAAGTGACCGCGTCGTTCGGCGCGCTCCTTTCCACTTCGACTACGCGCAACCGCTTCATGCTCGCGGGCGCGCGCGTGGGCGACTATCATCTCGACAGCTCGAATTTCGTCAGCGAAGACGGCTTCCGCGGATTTCTCGGCTCGGCGGGACAAGTCGGCATCGACCGCGATTACAATTCCCTCCGCCAGGATCTCTGGCTCGCCACCGATCAGGCCTACAAAGAAGCGCTGACGGAAATGTCGCTGAAGAGCGCGTTTCTGCGCAGCCTGACGAAGCCGCCCGAGATCGACGATTTCTCGCGCATCACGCCGCTCGTGCAGGTCGAGCCGCGCCTCGAGCCGGATTGGACCTCACGGAATTGGGAAAAGGAAGCGCGCCAGGCCTCAAAGGCGCTGCGCGGAATTCCCGAGCTGAAAGATTCGCGCGTCACCTACTATCTCGTTTACACGACGTATTACCTGATGACGAGCGAAGGCACGGAAATTCGCGTTTCGCGCAGCTACTCCGGAATCGAAGCGGCCATGGACGCGCTCGCCGACGACGGCATGTCGCTCCAGAATTATTATTCGAAATACGTGAGCCGCCCCGCCGATCTTCCCGGGCCCGCGGACGCCGGCAAAGAGATCGAAGCGGCCGGGAGCGAGTTGATCGCGTTGCGCACGAGCCCGCTGGTCCCCGATTACACCGGCCCGATGCTCTTCGACGCTCCGGCGTCGGCCTCGCTTCTTGTGCAGACTCTCGCGGCGTCGCTTTCCGGATCCCGGCCGCCCCTTTCGATGTTGCCGCGTTTCGACGAAGTCATGGAAGGCATCGGCGGGCGCAGCGAATGGACCGGCCGCATCGGAACGCGCGTCCTACCCGCCAGCGTTTCGCTCACGGATGACCCGACGGCTACCGCATATCAAGGACACCCGGTCATCGGCGGCTACGATGTGGACGACGAAGGCGTGCGCGCGCAAAAAGTCACCATCGTCGATGATGGAATCCTGAGAAATCTTTTGATGTCGCGCCGGCCCGGGCCCGAGTTTCTCGAATCCAACGGCCACGCCCGCTCGGCGCTGCTTACCGATCCCAAGCCGCTGCCGAGCAATTTGATTTTTGAATCGAGCGCGGGCGTTGATGCCGGCGAGCTGAAAAAGAAATTCCTCGAAATGTGCAAGGAAGACGGTCACGAGTGGTGCGTCGAGGTGAAGCGCATGGACAATCCCGCGCTCTCTTCCGTGCGGCAGGAGGATTTCAACGACGCCATCGGCGGAATCGCTTCCGGGATTTCCAGCGGCATGCGCCTTCCGCTGGTGATGTACCGCGTGTTCGTGTCCGATGGGCGCGAGGAAATCGTGCGCGGCGGATTGCTGAATGGTCTCACGCTGCGTTCGCTGCGCAACATCGCCGCGATCGGCAACGATACTTCCGTGTTCAATTACTTTCAGAATCCCGCACAAGGATTCGCGGGAACCGCGCTGGGTGCGTTTGGGTCGGTGCAGGGCGGAATCCCGACGTCGATCGTGGCACCCTCGCTCGTTCTCGAAGAAGCCGATGTCCGCGGCTTCCATGGGGAGCCGCGGCGCCTGCCGCTCGTCCCCGCGCCGCCGCTGCAGTAGATTTCTCCCCGATCCGCCGCCCGCGCGTTCATGGATGAATCGTCAGCACGGTGACCTCGGGGCGGCTGTTGAAGCGAATCGGCAGGATGGACCAACCCAAACCGCGATTCACATACATTTTCGTATCTCCGATTTGATACCACCCCGCAACATAAGGCCAGCAGCCCTTCGGCAGCCAGAGCGGTTCGAGAAACGGCAGCCGCACCTGCCCGCCGTGGGTGTGCCCCGCGAGACATAGATCCACGCGACCCGCTACCAGATCGAAATACGCCGGCGAATGAAACAGCAGAATCTTGAATGCACTGGGCGGTGCGCCGGCCAGCGCCGCGTCTGCGTTCGCTTTTCCTGTGTACGGGTCGTCGACGCCGCCGAGCCAAATGTCCGGCCGCACCAGCGTTCCGGAATTCAGAAGCAGATGGACGCCGGCGTTCGTGTAGAACGCGCGCTCGTGAGTCAGCGGCTTCCAGTTCTCAAAATTTCCCCGCACCACCCACACACCCAGCGGCGCATGGAGCTGCTTGTAGACGTCTCGCGCCATGCCGTAGGTGCCGCCCCAGCCAGCGAGTGAATCGCCCGTTACGACGATAAGATCGGGTTTCTCTTCGGACAGAATCGCGAATACGCGCCGCTCGCGCCGCCCGATTCCGTGTGTGTGAAGATCGCTGAGCTGCAGGATTTTGATCGGCGCGGTAAGAGCCGCGCGCATGTCCGTGTGCACCACTTCGATGCGATATGGTTCGATCCAAAGCGCGTAGGAAAGCAGGAGCGCGGCCGCGATGAGGACGATCAGCAAAGCCACGCGCCGGCTTAGTCCATGCTGCCGCGAGCCCGAGTCCGGTGCGGCTGAAATTGGCGGTCGATTGGCGCTCATCCGTTGTCGAACTCAGTGTAAGGCACGCTGCCCGGCTTTCAAAATTCAGCCCTCGAGTCGCACCATTCCACGTTGAAATCCGCCGTCCGCATCCGGCGAATGCGCTTCGGCGCCGCAAATCTCCCACCTCGCGGCGGGCCAACGTATAATCGCCTGGGCCTTTCGCTCCCAATGACGGAACAAGCCACCCGCGAGAAAAAACTCGCCGCGCTCGCCTCGGTCGGATCGGCCGTGGCGCTCGTTGCTCTGAAGGCGTTCCTCGCCGTTGCCACAGGCAGCCTCGGCGTTCTCTCCGAAATGCTGCATTCCACGCTCGATCTCGTCGCCGCGGTCATCACCTATCTCTCGGTCCGCGTCGCCGACAAGCCGGCCGACGCCGATCATCTCTATGGTCACGAAAAAGTGGAGAGTTTTTCCGCTTTCGTCGAAACAGGTTTGTTGCTGGTCACCGCGCTCTACATCATCTGGGAAGCGGTACAGCGATTGTTTCTCCATGAAATTCACATTCGCCCAAGCGTAACTGCGATCGCCGTTCTGGCCGCGGCCATGGGAATCGATGTCGTCCGGTCGCGCGCGCTCTCGCGCGTGGCGCGCAAATATCCGAGCGAAGCGCTCGAAGCCGACGCACTCCATTTTTCCACCGATGTATGGAGTACGTTCGTCGTCATCATCGGAATTTCCGCCGCCTGGGTCGGGATGAAATACGGCATCTCGTGGCTCGCCTATATGGACGCGATTGCCGCTCTCGGTGTGGCGGGAGTGATTTTGTGGATCGGCGGCCGGCTCGGTAAGCGCACGGTGGATGCGCTGCTCGACGTCGCGCCTTCCGGCTTGCGCGAGCGCATCGCAGATGCTGTGCGTGTAACCGAGGGCGTGCTGAGCGTCGATCGCGTGCGCGTCCGCCGCGCCGGACAGCACCATTTCGTCGATGTGACCATCAGCGTGCCTCGCACCGCCAGCCTGGAGCAAGCTCACGCGACCAGCGACGCCGTCGAGCGCCGCATCTCCCAAATTGTTCCCGCCGACGTGGTTGTCCACATGGAGCCCCGCGCCCGCACCGGCGAGCATTTGTTCGAGACGATTCGCGCCGTCGCCCAGCGCCATGGCCTTCCCGTCCATGAATTATCCGCGCACATGTTCGACAGCAAATTATTCATCGAGCTGCATCTCGAAGTGGACGAAAAAGCCAGCCTAAAGGAAGCGCATCGTCGCGCCAGCATTCTCGAGGACGACATTCGTGCCGCCACCGATCGCAACGCGCTCATCAATATTCACATTGAGCCGCTCGGCGCGCAGATCGCTGGCGCCGAGGAAATGCGCGAGCTGGGCCGCGCGGTGCAGGAGTTTCTCGGCTCTCTCCAGTCGGAATACAACGAAATGGTCGATTGCCATGAGGTGCATGTGCGCAGCGTCGACCACAAAATCCTTCTCTCTTGCCACTGCGCCATGCTCGGCAGCCTGCCGGTCACGGAAGTTCATGACATCACTGCTGCGCTCGAAGACCGCGTGAAGGAGCGCTTCCCTCAGATTTTTCGAGTGACGATCCATCCCGAGCCTGTGGAGGAACGCTAATCAGTCATTTCCCCGACAAAGTAGAAATGGATGACGGCTCGAGAGGCGTTTCGCCTTACGAGCGCGGCAGGAATATTTGCGCTGCCAGCGCGAGAACGGCGGGATAACATTCAAGGACGTACCGCGGCTCAGGCGTGTCGTAACCCGTCAAGAAAATCGTCCGCACGACACAAAACACAACCAAGAACGCCGTCGCCGGGGATTTCCGCGCGATCCACGCCCCCGCGAGCCCCGCGGCCGCGAACAAAATTCCCAGCAGGCCAAAGCCCACGGTCACGCTGAAGTCCACCGGATCTTCCTGCCACGCCGCGCGAACCGGCCACAGTTCGCCGGAGAACGGCAAAAGCTCGATGCGCGGCGTGAACCAGAGCGTGAATGCCCGCTTGAACGGAACCGTGAAATAGGTCCGCAACGGATGCCGCCGCGTTCTTTCGCGCGCGATTTCGCCAAACGCGCCGTCTTCCTCCGGCGAAATCGTCAGCGTATCGTCGTATTCATCGAGAATGCCGGAGACGCGCTCGCGCTCTTCATCGGAATCGAACGCGTAGGCCGGTATGTCGCTCATCTGGATCTCTTCGTCATCGAGTTTCCACGGCACGAGGTACACGTCGCGAAACCGCCAGAGCCATGTTCCCGTCCACGAATAAAATCCGCGCGGCACAAATTCTCCCGGCATTTGCGAGAAACGCGGCGCCAGAAATTGCCAGTCGCCCACAACGCGGTGATTCCGAATGCCCCACGGCACGAGCGGCAAAATCATTCCCACGAACATCAGCAGGCTTGCGCGAATCAATTTCGGCCAATTCATCGGCCGCCACCAGATCGCGAGCAACGCGAGTCCCGCGGCGATCAACAGCAACGGAGTCTCCGGCCGCACCAGCGTTCCGAATCCGACGACGAGCCCGCCGAGAAACCAGCGGTTCTGCAAAAAACTGTATTGCGACGGCTGGGTGTTGTCGTATCCGATCCGTTGCGCCCGTTCGAACGCCTCCGCGAGAATCAGCATCGCGATCGCCGTCAAAAATGTTGCCAACACCTCCGTGAGCACACCTGTCGTATAATTTGCAATGAACGGACACAGTGCCGCGAGCCATAGTCCAGCGACTGCAGCCCGCCTTTTGAACGCTGGCGGAGCCACTCGCGCCGCGAGAAGCGCCACCACGCCGCAGGTCAGGAGATCCACCAGCACCTGGGCCAGCAGAATGGCAAAGTGCGAGTGGGCAAGAACCGCGAGCACCGTGGCGAGAAACGCCGGATAGCCGGGTGGCCGCATATCGATCGGCGTCAATTGGCCGTTGATCGCAACGCCATAGACGCCGTGGGCCAGCCAGTTCTGCGCCAGCTCGAGGTATGTGGCTGAATCGCCGGCGGCATTCATCGGGAAACGAATGATGAGATACAAACGCAGCGCGAGCCCCGAGCCGATTGCCAGCATTGCACCCGTACGAATTCTGGTCGAAGTCGTCATTGACACCGTTCCGGTGGACGGCTAGCTTGGATTGTCTCGATGGCTGATGGCAAGCCCATTTTCTATGACGAAGAACGCCGCCGTTGGAAACGGACGCGGCGCGCTCTCGAAGTTTCAGGTCTGCTGTTCGCTCTGATCGTAGTCGTTTTCGTCGCCAATGTTCTTCGCAATCCGGATTTGCCCGGATTGCTCCTTCCCGACACGCGCCCCCTGCTCCGCGGCATTCGGACCAAGAAGCCCGTCAAAGCGCCCGTGTTCCGCCACGGCCGCAAGAAGCGCATCGCGGGACTCGAACTGCAACCCGACCATTATGATCCGTTGCGTGCCGCCTTTTATGAGAACGGCGATCCCGCCGGCTTCGCTTCGCTCCAGCAGCACTATCGCGATCTCGACTTGCTCATTCCCGAAGGCTTGAAATCCATCACCGCGGATGGGCGTCTCGATGTCGACGTCGATCCCAAGATTGGCGACTGGATACATACCGCGGGGATCGAGCTCCCGATCATGCCGCTCCTGCAAAATTCCGACGGCACGATTTGGCACGTTCACGAAATGGCGGAAATGCTCTCCCACGCTCCGGCGCGCACGGCCCTTATCCAATCCGTCGTCCGGTACGACGTCGCGCAGCATTACATTGGCGTCGCGCTCGATTTCGAGCAAGTCCCGGATGAAAGCCAGGACGACTTCCGGCGGTTCTGCCAGGAATTGGGAGCGGCTCTGCGTGCGCAGAATCTAAAACTAATGGTCGCGCTCCCGGCGGCCGACTGGGCCTACGACTACAAAGGCATCGCGCAGGTCGTTGACGCCATCATCCTGATGAACTACGACCAGCACTGGCTGACTTCGCCGCCCGGCCCGATCGCCGCGCAGAACTGGTATCTCACCAACCTCAACAAAATTCTGGAACTCGTCCCGCGCGAAAAACTTGTGATGGGCATCGCGAATTACGCCTACGACTGGCCGGAGAAGACCAAGGCCGTCCCGCATCCTGTCGGATCGCCCCTCAGCTACCAGGAAGCGGTCGTACGAGCCGTCGAATCCGAGGCGGACATCACCTTCGATCCGGATTCGTTGAACCTGCACTATTCCTACGAGGACGAAAATAACGTCGTCCACCGCGTCTGGATGCTGGACGGCGTGACCGCCTACAATGAATTGCGCGCGTCCGATAATTTGGGCCTGCGCGGAACGGTGGTCTGGCGGCTCGGCTCGGAGGATCCCTCGATGTGGTTCATCTGGGATGCCACGCATGCAACCGATGCAGACCGTGCCAAGCTGACCGAACTTCCCCCCGGCTACGATTTGATTCTCGAGGGCCGCGGAGACATCTGGCGGATTACGGACACGCCCGTCAGCGGCAAGCGCAGCTTCGATTACGACAAGGATTCCGACACATTCGACGATGAGAGCTTCGAGAGCTTTCCGCTCACATGGCGCATCGAGCAGATGGGCGCCGTGCCGCACAAGATCGCGCTCACCTTTGATGACGGTCCCGATCCGCAATGGACGCCGAAAATTCTCGACGTCCTGAAGGAAAAGCACGCTCCAGCCACGTTTTTCGCGATCGGCGTGAATGCCGACGAGGCGCCGGAATTGATTCGCCGCGAATACGCCGAAGGCAACGAGATCGGAAATCATACCTACACGCATCCGGACTTCGAGCAGGCCACCAAGGCGCAGATCCAGATCGAACTGAATCTGACCGAGCGGCTTCTCGAATCAATTCTCGGCGTGAAGACTCTTCTTTTCCGGCCGCCCTATGGCATCGATCATCAGCCTGAGACCGCGAGCGAAATTTCGCTCCTGCCGATCCCGCAATCCATGGGCTATATCATCATCGGCGCGCTTATCGATCCACACGATTGGGGCGAGCCCGGCGGCCTGCCTCCTCCGCCGGTCCCGACGATCGTTCAGCGCGTTATCGATCAGGCCGAGCACGGGCTCGCGGTCGGCCAGGGCAACATCATTCTCATGCACGACGGCGGCGGTGACCGCAGTCACACCGTCGAAGCTCTTCCGCAAATCATCGATGGCCTGCGCGCCAAGGGATTTGAATTTGTCCAAGTTTCGGATTTGCTTGGCCAGACGCGCGCGGAAGTGATGCCGCCGCTCAGTGTGAAGGAATGGATTTTCGCACGCAGCGACTGGTTCGTCTTCGAGGTCGCGCACTGGTTCCGTCTCGGGATCGCCTTCGTCTTCATCGCCGGGATTCTTCTTGTCAGCTTGCGCGCCTTGATTATCGGAGTGCTCGCACTTATTGAAAAAGCGCGGCCCGCGCCGGGCGATCATCGCGAATATCAGCCGATGGTGAGCATCCTGATTCCGGCCTACAACGAAGAAGCCGTGATTGTCGCCACCGTGCGTTCGGCTCTCGCTTCTGACTACCCCAAGCTCGAAATCGTGGTCGTGGACGATGGCTCCGTCGACCGCACCAACGACCTCATTCACGCCGAATTCAGCCGCGATTTACGAGTGAACTTGATCACCCAGCCGAATCGCGGTAAGCCCGCGGCTTTGAACCATGCCCTCACTGTCGCAGCCGGCGAAATCGTTGTCACCATTGACGCGGATACTTCCGTAAATCCCGATGCCGTCCGAAAACTCGTCCGCAATTTCGCCGACCCACGCGTCGCCGCCGTCGCCGGCAACGTCAAGGTGATGAACCGCAACCGCTGGCTGACGCGCTGGCAGGCGCTCGAATACATCACCAGCCAGAATCTCGAGAAGCGCGCGTTCGATCTCCTGAATTGCATTCCGGTTGTACCCGGAGCCGTTGGCGCGTGGCGCGCGGATGTCGTCCGCAGCTGCGCTGGATTTTCAAAAGATACAGTCGCCGAAGATACGGACTTGACGATGACCATTCGCCGACAGGGCTGGAAAATACTGTATGACGAGGACGCGATCGGTTACACCGAAGTTCCCGAGACCATGGAAGCCCTGATTCGACAGCGTTTCCGTTGGACCTTCGGCACCATTCAAGCCTTCTGGAAGCATCACGACACGCTGGGGCGAACGAAATACGGTTCGCTCGGCTGGATCGCTCTGCCGAATATATTTCTCTTTCAGATTCTGCTGCCGCTCGTCTCACCGGTGATCGATTTTCTGTTTCTGCTTTCGCTCGTCCTTTGGGGCCTCGCGCAATTTCGCATCACCCATCTGCCCCAGCTCTGGACGGCGCAAGACGTCGAACGCTCCCTGATTTTCTTCGCGGTCTTCATGGTCATTGATTTGATGACCTGCGTCATCGCCTTCGCGCTCGAAAAGAACGAAGATTGGACGCTTCTCGCGCCCCTTCTCATTCAGCGCTTCTATTACCGCCAGATGATGTACGTGGTCTTGTTCCGCGCGCTCAAGGAAGCCGTGAGCGGCCGGCCCGTCGGCTGGCGAGGAGTCGAGCCGCAGATCCCCGAACCGGTCGCCAGCGCATAGCTCATTCCATTCCCGAAGGACGCGCGCTCACCACGCCGAACGCGCGCTCGAGCGCCAGGCCCGCGCGGCCCAGCGTGCCTTCTTCGAATAATCTTCCGATGAGCGTCACGCCGTGTGGCACGCGCCGCGGCGGCGAAAACCTCGGAAGCGGCCGGCTTGGGTCCGGCGCCCAGTCCGTGCGCGCTTCAGACACCTCAACGAATCCCGCGCGCAGCGTGAGCGATGGATGCCCAGTAAAATTCGTAATCGTCAGCATGTCGTCGCGCAACGATGGCACCAGCAGCAAGTCCACCTCCGAGAACACGCGTGCCATTTCCAAGGCCACCTTGCGCCGCATTCGGTCGGCCTGGACAAAATCCACCGCGGAAAGAAATCGCGCCTGCCGGAAAATGTTCGGCCAGGCATCCCGCGTTTGTACCGACAGCTCGTTCAGCCCGCCGCTCAGCGTCAACTCCTCGAACGCCGCCGCCCCTTCCGCAAACAAAATCAAATCGAGCGAATCATATGGCCAGTCCGGAATGGCCGTCTCCACCGGCACCATCCCCACTTTTTTCACCGTCTCGAGCGCCGCGCGGTCCACTTGAGTCGCCGGGCTCTTCTTCATCCATTCGGGGAAGTAGCCGACGCGCAAACCTTCCACTCCCGCGCCCGCGTCGAAATCCAGCTTGCTCGGCACACTCGAAACATCCCCAGCGTCCGGCCCGGAAATCGTCTTCAGCACCAGCAACGTGTCTTCAACGCTCCGCGCCATCGGTCCCAGCTTATCGAGCGACCAGCACAGCGTCATCGCGCCCGTTCGCGCCACTCGCCCAAACGTCGGTCGCAGCCCCGTCACTCCGCACCGCATGCTCGGCCCCACGATGCTTCCGCCCGTTTCGCTCCCGATCGCAAATCCCACCAGCCCGGCCGCCGTCGCCGCGCCCGGCCCAGCGCTCGAACCCGACGATCCTTCCTCCGGCAACCAGGGATTCATCGTCTGGCCGCCGAACCAAATGTCATTGAGCGCCAGCGCTCCCAAGCTTAACTTGGCCATCAGCACCGCGCCGGCGTCGTGCAAACGCTTCACCACAGCCGCGTCATACTTCGGCACGCGATTCCGATAAGGCTCTGCGCCCCACGTCGTCGGAATATCCGCTGTATCGAGTAGATCCTTAGCTCCCCACGGAATTCCGTGCAGCGGCCCGCGGTATTTTCCCGCGGCGATTTCCTCATCCGCTCTCTTCGCTTGTTTGAGCGCCAATTCGCGCGTCACCGTGATCGCACACCGCAGTTTCGGATTGAATCGCTCCATCCGCTCCAAATAAATCCGCGTCAGCCGATCCGAGCTGATCTTTCGCCCCTCGATCCAGCGCGAGAGCTGCGTGACCGGCGCGAACGCCACATCCTCATCTTTCGCCGGCAGCGCCCCGGCATCGCTCTCGCTGCGGATGAATCGGTCGTGCTCGGGCCCCGCTTTCTCGCCCGGCAGCACCGCGTCCCATCGCGACGCGGGCGCGAGTCCCGCCTCGAGCTCGATCTTGCGCGGTCCGGTTCGCCGCTCATCCAGCGGCGCCATCGTTTGCCGCCAGCTCGCGGCAGCGAGCGCCCTCTCGGCGCCGGTCATTTCCACTCGTTCAAGCTTTTCCGCTTCCGCGAACGTTGCTGGCGAGACTTCCGGTCCTGCGCCCGGCCCGACCCCGAACGCCGGCGGCGCCCCTGGTTGCTCCTCGGGAGCTTTCTGTTCCTGTGTTCCGGGCAGCGCCGCCGCTCCCAGCAATCCGATCGATGTCTGCGTCAAAAATTCTCTCCGCGATCTTTGCATGTTTCCTCCGCCCGCATTCTATCCGCGCCGCGCCCCGAAATCCTCCCAAATTCGGCGCACGCATCCCGCCGCCGCTTGATCGCGCGAGCGCGCGCGATCGGCTGCGGCCCTTGGTTGGACGCCGCGAATCGCATGTCCGCTTAGGCAATTTATCGGAATCAGCCCGAAGCGCTATTTGGCAGCGACGAGCCGCAACGGCAGTCTGACAGGCATGGAAAAAAGAGTCGGGGAACGATACAGCGTGGCTCGCGCAGGCGGCAGATGCAATGCGTGAGGGCGTATTCTCAAATCTGCCGGCGAGTTATTGCGTTGGCAGGTTCTTCCAATCCGCGATTGTAACCGCACGGCCCCCTCGAATAATCGTGGCATACACAGAATCAAACCCTCTGTGCCGCTTCGGTCCGTAATTCAGAAGGAATTTTGGCCCCAGCCCCATATCCTGATCGTGGATCGACTCAATTCCACTGATGAATTTTTCGCGCGTAAGGTCCTTCCCAGCCCGCCTCAATCCCTCGGTCACCACCATCGCGTCCACAAACCCTTCTAGACTGACGAACGCTGGCGCCATTCCGCCCATGTATTTGTCGAGCGCGTCGCGATACAGCTTGATCGTCGGAAGATCCGTCCGGTCATACGGCGGCACCACCTGCGTAATGATGACGCCTTCGGCATCGTTCCCGGCTGCCCGAATGAGCGCTTCTGTCCCGGCGAAGGAGAGCGACAGAAATAGCGGATGCCATCCGCTGGCATGCGCCCTTTTGAGAATGGCAGCCAACGGTGCGTACGGTCCGGCCATAATCACCGCTTCCGGATCTGCCTCGCGAACCGTCTTGATCGCTTGGTCGACTTCGAGAGAATTGTGCGGAAAACTCCCCACCGCGACGGGAGTCGCCTGGTGCCTCGAAATCGCGCGAAGAATTCCCTCCAGCACGATATGGCCTGCCGCGTCATCTTGGTGGATCACGCCGATCTTGCGAATTCCGCGCGCTTCCCAAAGGCTGTCCACCTGCTCTCGGCTCTCTTCAAAATACGATGCGCGCACCGTAATGATTTCGTGCCGGAATGGCTCGTAGACTGTCTCCGCGCCCGTGAAAATCCCCACCAGCGGAATTTTCTCGGCTTCGGCCATGGGCATATACTTCGCTGCGGTGGGAGCGCCGACGAAAAAACCCATCGCGAAGATGCCTTGCTTCACCAATCGGTTGAAGCAGGCGACTGCATTTTCCGGGTCATAGCCGTCATCGGAGGTCAGCACCTCAATTTTGCGGCCGTAAACTCCTCCCCCGGCATTCACGATGTGGAAATACGCGAGCGCTCCAATTTGTGACTGCATTCCCAAAAACGATGCGGGACCGGCGAGTGCAGAGCAGGAACCCATTTGAATGGAAGTGTCTGTAACCCCGGTCGTGCCTTCCTGCCCCTGCAAGGGAATCACAAGCAACAAAACGGCAGCCGCGAACGCGCTGACCACCTTCGCCGTGCAGTTGGTCATCGATTTTTCTCCGCAACAAGGATCTGCCGTCGGGGCTTGCTATGGACTCCCACAGATGCCAGTGATCCGATAATAAACCAGCCCGCCAATTGGACCCGCGCAATCGCCTTCATTTGTGTTCACTTCATCAATCGATTCCGCAAATTTCTCCCCAATCGGTTTTGGTTTCCGTCACGGCGAAACCCCATCGCGCCCCAGAAATGCCGTCTCCGAACCAACCCCTCGTCTGGCGAGCCGCAAATCAACCTAACTCCTAGCCTAATCCATCCCTGTTGCCTTGTTCGCATTTCTCATCCGGCCAGACCATCGACTCTCCGGCACGCGCGAGTCAAATCTCATACGGCCCAAGCGACGCGCGCACACATCAGCGCAGCTCAACTCTCGATCGGTCGGAGAATCGGACAAAGGAGACACCAAACTTGAATTCGATTCGAGCCGGTTTAACTCACGAAGCACGCTCAGCGGTTAGGTTCTAGTTCTGGTAAAACCGGCGTCACCTGCGCCAGGACAATCGTCCACTCTTCTCCTGCAGAGGCCAGAACGATGCTCATGCGCAGCATCGATTCGCTGTGATCGCCGGACACAGCGGCGAATTCCCAAAGCACCGACGCTACAACCGTCTCGGACGGACCATTGACTGTGTCTTCCAGGGCGAACTTTACATTTCGCTTTGCAAAGCGAGCGAACAACGCTTCAGCTGCTCCATCAATTTCCTTGCGGCCGATCCAACGTTTGCCCGATGAATCAATAAATTGTCCGCGCTCATCAAAAAAAGCCGCCGCACGCTCGGAACCGCCTCCTCTCAGGGCGCCTAAAAATTCATCAAGGACCAGAAGCGCTTCCCTGGCTGGCTGCACACTCGGAGCAACCAGAGCGGAGCGTTTTCCGACTTTCTCGCGAATCGCGGCGACTTTCGCACCTCTTGCCACGAGCACCTTGGCGGCAAGGGAGTCCTTGAGGCGCAGGAGGGCGAGCAAGATGTGCTCTGTTCCGACGTGTTGCTGGCCGAGTCTGTCCGCTTCTTCAACAGCGAACTTCAGGAGCCTCTTCGAGTCAGCGCTCAGTGGTACATCCACAGACGTGGGGTAGGGTTTGCCTTGTTTCTTGATGGCTTTCTCGACGTCGGTACGAATTTGCGTCCTCGAGTCGGTCAGGCCGGCGAGTCGCTCCACCAGTTCATGGTCGTCCCTCAGAAGCCCCAACAGGATGTGCTCGGTATCGATGAACGAGCTTCCGTACTGGCTCGCTTCATATCGGGCGAAGAAGATCGTGCGGCGGGCTTTCTCGGTATAGCGCTCAAACATAAATCTCGGCCCTGAGTCTATCCCTTCGTTGCCGCTCAGAACAATGGACGCTGTTGCTGTTCACCAGCGCAATATGTCATCCGGATCGTCCATTGAGAACGAGCGACTGGGCTAACTCTCCATATGTCGGCCAATCCGAAACCAACCCGCAACTCGCCCACCCCATCCCTGGCGCTCACACCCCAATTGTGATATAAGTTCTTCTTATAGGGCGGCATCCTGAAGTTTACGGAGCGGCACCGGAGGTTTTATGAGCGCAGTTACCCGTGCAGGCAACGGGAAAGTCACCGTGCCTGACATCGTAAGTCGGAAGTCCCGCCGTTTTTCGAATCCCGATTCCACCATTGAAAAAATTACCTGTTTGACCGCCTACGATTACCCGACCGCGCGCCTCCTCGACCAGGCCGGCGTCGATATTCTTCTCGTCGGCGATTCGCTCGGCATGGTCGTCCTCGGCTACGAGAGCACGCTTCCCGTCACCGTCGACGAAATCTTGCATCACGTGCGCGCCGTTCGCCGCGGCACCCAGCGCGCCCTCGTCGTCGCCGACATGCCGTACGGCAGCTATCACGCCGGAATCGAAGATTCCCTGCGCACCGCCCTGCGCTTCATCAAGGAAGGCGGCGCCGAGGCCGTGAAGATCGAAGGCGGCGAGCGACGTCTCGAGCTCATCGCGCGCTTTGTCGAAGCCGACATTCCGGTCATGGCCCACATTGGTCTGACTCCGCAATCCGTGAACTCGCTCGGAGGATTCAAAGTCCAGGGTCGCACCGAAGACGCCGCCCAGCGCCTTATGCGCGATGCTCACGCCGTCGAATCGGCCGGAGCGTTTGCCGTCACTCTCGAATCCATGCCGCGCGAGCTCGCCGCGCGCATCACCGAAGAGCTACGCATCCCCACCATCGGCATCGGCGCGGGCCCCGATTGCGACGGTCAGGTTCTCGTCATCAACGATGCGCTCGGCCTTACCAGCGGCCACACGCCGAAATTTGCGCGCCGCTACGCGAATCTCTCGGAAATCATCACGCGCGCGGTGTCGGAATTCTGCGACGACGTTCACAACGGGCGCTTCCCGTCGGACGAAGAGTCGTATCATTTGCCCGCGGAGCTGCGGGCCAACCTCCTCGCGAAGCAGCGCGTCTGAGGGCTTGAGTCGCGGCACGCTCTGGCGTACCCTCCTTTTTCGCAAGGGGACATCCATGAACGCCGAAGACATTCGCACTCTCTACGCTTTCAATTCCTGGGCCAATCATCGCTCGCTCGATTCGTGCGCGGCCCTCAGCAACGAACAATTCACGCGCGACCTCGGCTCGAGCTTTAAATCCGCGCGCGACACCCTCGTCCACATCCTCGGCGCCGAGTGGGTGTGGCTCGAGCGCTGGCATGGACGCTCGCAAACGAGCTTGCTGCCGGCCCAGGATTTTTCCGATCTTGCGTCCGTGCGCGCACGCTGGGAGGAAGTCGAGCGTGACCTCACCGATTACGTCGCGTCTCTCACAGAAGAAGATGTCGCGCGGGTTTACGAATACAAGACGACGCAGGGCGTTCCGCAGGCCGCGCCCGCGTGGCAAATGCTTCAGCATCTCGTCAATCACGGTTCCTATCATCGCGGCCAGATTGCCACGATGCTCCGCCAGCTCGGCGCCAAACCGCAGGGCACGGACCTGATCGGCTTCTATCGCCAGCGCGCGGCGCAAGCCAAGGCCTAGGGACACAGCCGCATGTCGCCTGCGCGTCCTTCGAAGTCACGCTCGTCTCAGCCCGTCGCCATCCTCTGCTGAAAACCCGCATGGAAATCATTCGCACAGTCGAATGGATGAAGCAAGTCGCCCGTCACGCGCGCGCGAACGATCGCATCCTCGGCTTCGTCCCCACCATGGGCGCTCTCCACGAAGGTCATTTGTCGCTCGTGCGCGCCGCAAAAAAAGAATGCTCGCCGGTGGTCGCCTCGATTTTTGTCAATCCGAAGCAGTTCGGCCCCAGCGAGGATTTTCAAAAATATCCGCGCCAATTCGAGAAGGATTCCGCCGCGCTCGAAGCTCTGGGCGTCGATTTCTTATTCGTGCCTTCCGCGTCGGACATCTATCCCGATGGCTTCCGCACGTTCGTCACTGTCGAAGGTTTGAGTGATCGCCTTGAGGGCCGCGCGCGCCCGGGCCATTTTCGCGGGGTTTCGACCGTCGTTTTGAAATTATTCGAGATCGTCCAGCCGCGTTTTGCCTATTTCGGCCGCAAGGATGCGCAGCAGCTTCGCATCCTTCGCCAGATGGCCGCCGATCTCGATCTCGACACGCAATTAGTCGCGTGCCCGATCGTGCGTGAACCTGACGGCCTCGCAATGTCTTCGCGAAATGCCTATTTAAAGGATGATGAGCGGCGCGCGGCCGCCTCGTTGTATCGTGGATTGGCCGCGGTGAAGAAGAAAATCGAAGCTGGCGAACGCGATGCCGTGCGCCTGGTCCATTCGCTTCGTCGCTTCATCGAAACGGATCCCGACGCGAAGCACAACGTCACACTCGACTACTCCGAAATCGTCGACGCCAATTCGCTCGAGCCCGTCGTCACGTTGCGGCACTCCTGCCTCGCCCTCGTCTCCGCTTTCGTCGGAAAAACGCGCCTCATCGACAACGCTTTCATCGAAGAATCCGGCGATTCACTGGCCGTAACCCTCTGACCGTTGGCCTCTGCGTCGCGCACTCACTTCCCGCCGAACTCACACCGAAAGCAAATCTCCTGCACGCTCTCCGTCGCGCGAATCAGCGCCAAATTGCTGACGCGAATCTCCCAGCGAAAGTTCCGCGCTCCAAATCGCCGCACAATTTCCGGCAGCACCAGAATATCGACGTCGCCTTCGGCAATCGTCACATGCGGAATCCAGATGTCTTCCGCATAGTATTCATTCGAGGTTTCCGTCGCGGATTCCACGCTCGCTGCGATTTTCCGGCGCAGCACTTCGAGCTCAGCCGCCCGCACCACCGGCAAATAAAGTACCGGCTCCTTGCGCGTGAAAATCCCGATCCCGCTCGTCCGCGCGACGAATGGCTGAATCTCCCGTGCAATCCTCGCTAGCCCCGTTTGCACGCGCCCCAGATCGTAGGCTTCCGCCACGTGATACGAAAAATGGGGAAAACGCTTCGTGTGAATCCCGCGAACTCCAAAATCCTGCCGCAGCTCGCTCCACAATTTCTCGACGCGCTCGCGTTCCTCGCCGTCCACGAGCGAAACGATTCCTTGCATCGCGCCCCGCTCAGCCCTCTTGGATTGTTTTCAGCACTTCCGCGACGTGCCCTTTCACCGACACGTTGTCCCAGATCTTCCGGAACTTTCCGTCCGGCCCGATCCAGAACGTCATCCGCACGATCCCGAGAAAAGATCGCCCGAGGAACCGCTTCATTCGCCGCGCGCCGTACGCTTCGATCGTCGTGAACTCCGGATCGGACAGCAGCGGAAAATTCAACTTTTGCCGGTCGCGGAATTTCGCCTGCGTCTCGACGGAGTCCGCGCTGCACCCGAGAATCACCGCGTCAACCTTCTCGAATTTCTTTTTTGCGTCCCGAAACTCGGTCGCCTCGTTCGTTCAACCGGGTGTCAGCGCCTTCGGAAAAAAATAAAACACCACATTTTTCCCGCGATAATCCGCGAGCGCCACTTCTTTTCCGTCGTCGTCGGACAAACGGAACGCCGGGGCCGTATCGCCTTCTTTCCATGTCGTCATGCGTCTCAGCCCTCGCTTAGAATGCGCTTCAAAATATCGTTCACCGCTTGCGGATTCGCCTGCCCGCGCGTCTCGCGCATCACTTGCCCGACAAAAAACTTGAAAACGCCTTCATTCCCCTCGCGATATTTCGCCACGTTGTCCGCGTTTTTCGCGACGATCGCCCGCGCCACGCTTTCAATCGCGCTCGTGTCGCTGATTTGCGCGTATCCTTCCGCCGCAATAATTTCCGCGGGCGATTTTCCCGTCTCGAACATCCGCGCGAACACTTTCTTTCCCGTCGCCGCGGTGATCTCGCCCGATTCGATTCGCGAAACCAGCGCAGCCAGCGCCCCGGGTCTAACGCTCGAATCCTCAATTTCTTTTCCGCTCGCGTTCAGCCGCCCCAGAAGCTCCGTCGCCATCCAGTTCGCCGCCACTTTCGCCGGCGCGCCCGCCCGCACGGCCGCCTCAAAATAATCCGCCAGCCCTCGCGACGCCGCCAGCACCCCCGCGTCGTAAGCCGTAATTCCATACGTGCTCACGAATCGCTCGCGCTTCGCCTCCGGCAGTTCCGGCATCGCCAAGCGCACCTTCTCCTGAAACGCTGCATCCACGCTCACCGGCAGCAAATCCGGATCCGGAAAATAGCGGTAGTCGTGCGCGAATTCTTTCGACCGCATCGATTCCGTCCGCCCCGCCGCCACGTTGTATAATCGCGTTTCCTGCAAAATCTTTCCGCCGCTCTCGAGCACGCCGATTTGCCTCTCGATTTCGTACTCCAGCGCGCGCTGCAAATACCGGAACGAATTCAAATTCTTCACTTCCGCCTTCGTCCCGAATTTCGCCGCGCCACGCAGCCGCACGCTCACGTTCGCGTCGCACCGCAGCGAGCCTTCCTCCATGTTGCAGTCGCTCACGTCCGTGTATTCCAGAATCTGCTTCAGCGCCGTCAGGTACGCATGCGCTTCCGCCGGCGCGCGCAAATCCGGCTCCGAAACGATTTCGATCAGCGGGACGCCGCACCGGTTGAAATCGATGTAGCTGTAACGGTCCGAATCCGCGAAGCCTTCGTGCAGATTTTTCGCCGCATCTTCTTCCATGTGCAGCCGCGTGATCCCGATCCGTTTCCGCGCGCCATCGATCTCGATTTCGAGCGCGCCTCCCGTCGCAAGCGGCAGCTCGTACATCGAAATTTGGTAGCCCTTCGGCAAATCCGGATAAAAATAATTCTTCCGCGCGAATCGCGAGCGCTCCTGCACCGTGCAATTCAACGCGAGCGCTGCCCGCGTCGCCAACTCAAGCGCCTTCCGATTCAGCACCGGCAGCGCTCCCGGCAGCCCGAGGCACACCGGGCACGTGTTCGCGTTCGGCGCGTCCCCGAATCTCCTCGAGCATCCGCAGAACGCTTTCGTCGCCGTCCGCAGTTGCGCGTGCACTTCGAGGCCGATCACCGCCTCGTACCGCGCCCGGATTTCCGGAGCGATGCTCGCCCCTTCTTCAGCCGTTTTCGCCATAAGAAAGCGGCCATTATAGCATCCGCCGCCTTGCCCCGCCCCGTCGCGCCACCAACGTCGGGCCGCCGCCCCGCTCGCGCCTCCGGCAGTTATGGACTTGCTATAACAATTTCAGCGTAGCTGTGTTATTAGGTCTGTCTGGATCATCTGCAAATCGTCTGACCGCAAGGAGGAATCGAATCATGTCACAGACGAATGTTTCCCGTCTCGGCTCCGGAACATCCATCATCTGGGCGGTTCTGCTCATCGTCTTCGGTTTTCTGGCTATTGCTCTCCCGCTAGCCACGTCGTTCGGCGTGGTCATCGTCATCGCGTGGCTGATTGTTTTGAGCGGCGGATTTCAATTTATCCACGCCTTCCAGTCGAAAGGCGCCGGCAGCATCCTTTGGAAGGTCCTCGTGGCGATTCTGTATTTGATCGCCGGAATTTATTTCCTGATGAATCCTTTGCTGGGCGTCGCCGGATTCACCCTGGTCCTCGCAATTTTCTTTGTGGTCGAAGGCGTGATGGATCTCGTCGCGTATTTTTCAAATCGCAGCGCTCGCGGCTCGGGCTGGATTCTGGCGGACGGCATCATCACCCTGATTCTCGGCCTGCTGGTTTGGAGGCAATGGCCCTCCAGCTCGTTGTGGGTGATCGGCACGCTCGTCGGCATCAGCTTGATCATGACCGGCACGGCGCGCCTGATGATCAGCGTTGCCGCACGAAGTCTGGCGCACGCCACTCCTTAGCGCCCACTCCGCCAGCCGGCGAAAATAACGTCTCGTTCTTGGTCGAGCGCAAAGGGCGCCCCTCCCTCTGCGCTGTCGCGATCGCCTCGCCTCGCCGCCATCCCTCTACTCCCCTCCCCAAACAAACTTCATCCCCAGCCGGTAATTCAATCCCAGTGCCGGATACCCCACCGCATCCTGATACCGCCGGTCAAATAAATTCTCCACGCGCGCCAACGCCGAAAGTTTGCGCGTGAATTCATACGTTGTCCCCAGATCCCATCGCATGTAACTCGGGTCGCTCGTAATTCCCAGCCCCAAGAAATCGCTGTCCGTCCGCCGCCCGACGTAATATCCCGCAAGATTCCAATTCATCCGGTGAAACATCGCATTCGCAATCAGCGTCGCGGAATGCAGCGGGCGTTTCGCCAGCCGGTTCCCCGGCTCGAGCGTCGGATCGAACGCATTCGGCGACTCGAGCACCCGCGTATCATCGTACGTGTAATTTCCGTTGATCCGCAGCCACCGCGTAGCCTTGGCCTCGAACGACGTATTCGCCCCGAACGCGCGCGCTTTGTCCGTGTTAAAAAACGTTCCCGTGCCGTACGGGCACGCCGTCGTCGGCGGAAACGACGCGAAACTAACGATGTTCTGGAAATCGTTGTGAAAATAATTGATCGAAATCCGCAGCCGGTCCGACCCGAGCATTTGATCGCCGCCCAAATTAAATGTCGTGCTCTCCTCCGGCCGCAAATTCGGATTCCCCGGATTGCACGGATCGTTCGAAAACGAATCGAAAAAGTCCGGCTCCTTCACTCCCTCTCCATACGACGCGCGCAGCCGCGTCGCGCCCCAGAAATCGTGCCCGTACCGCACCGCGTACGCGATTCCCGCACGCGGCACCACGCGCGTCCCGAAGCTTGCGTTCGCCTCCGCGCGCACTCCCGCCGTCGCCGTCACGCGCGGCGCAAGCTGATAGCGCACTTCCGTGTACCCTGCTTGATTGTTGCGTCTCGAGTGCGGTCCGCCTTCCGAACCGTTCTCCACCTCGTATTGGTATCCGAGCGAGACGCCTCCGTGTGGAAACAAATATGTCGATTGCTCCTCGAATCCCGCGCGGTTGTACAGGTTGTACGAATTTCCGAAGCTGTTGATGTACGTCTCTTGAATTCGTGTGTCGTATCCGATGATCTGTTCGTGCCAGTGGTCGCTCGGCTGAAAATCCCACGTGAGTCCCGTCGTGAAATTGTGCAGATCGTCGTGATCGGTCAGGCTCGGCGGCAGCAGAAGTTCCTGACCGGGCACGCCGCCGTCGCTCGCCGCGTTCCGGACTGTCAGCCGCAGCGTGTCCGTATCCGAAAATCGATAGCCGAAATTTCCCGCGAGCGATGTGTCCCGCAAATAATCGTTCGGCCCTTGCCCCTGGCTCCCGAAATATCCCGCCGTCGCGGAATAATCGAATCCCCCGGCGATCCCGCTCAGTTGCGCGCCGCCTCGCCCCGTCTGAAACGTCCCGCCTTCGCCCACGAGATCGAGTTCCGGCGTCGTCGTCGTTCCGCGATGCGAGAAAACCTGCACCACGCCGTCCACCGCATCGGTCCCAAACAGCGCGCTCGATGCGCCGTGAACGATTTCGATTTTGTCCACACCCTCGAGATCGTAATTCTCGAGTTCGATCGCTCCTCCCGGCTCATTCACCGGAACGCCGTCCACGAGAAACTTCGTGAAATCGGAATCCCCGCCATCCAGAAAAAACGTCGTCACGCCACCCTCCGGTCCAAGCCGCGAAAGCGCTCCGCCGGGCGCCGCCGCGATCAGCGGCGCGAGCCAGATTTCATCCCGCTCGGCGATGTCCTGCTGCGTGATGATGTCCACCGGTGCTGTCGTGACGGTCGCGGGAGTCGGTTCGGCCGCCGCCGTCACCACAACATTCGCGGAAAGTTTTTCGAGCGTCAGGCGCGTGTTCCATTCCCGCGTTTCGCCCGCCGCCAGCGAAAAGTTTTGCTCGACGCGCTCGAATGCCGGCGCAACCACGGTAACGCGATAACGCCCCGCGGCAAGCGTGAATGAAAAATGCCCGTCGCTGCCGCTCTTCGTACGCAGGGAATTTGCAGGGCTCGTTTGCGATTCGGCGATAATGTCCGCACCGCTGATTGCGGCGCCGCTCGGATCGGTGATTGTTCCGGTTAGCGTTGCTTTCGATTCTGTCTGTGCCAGGGAAGTGAACGCGAAAGAAAAAAACAAAGCGGTGAAAACTGCCACTGCGGAAATGCATGCCTTCATTTTTTCCTCCTCTCCCTCTCGCGCGGGAGTTGAAGGTTGTCCTGGCGTGGCGCTTCGCAAAAAATCTGCGAGCTTCACGTCCGGGATCGAGGGCTCCGTCGGTCTCCTGGCTTGGCGGCAGTATCCAGAGGCGCGGCCTTCCCATTCCGTTGCCGGCTCGATCGCTCGAACCAGCGCGCGGAACAGTGGTGCGCGCCCGGCAATTTCCGCCTTACAGTCGCGCGGCGGCGACGGCTTTTCACCGTCTTCCCGTGCACGGAGTCTCAGGTGAATTTAACGCAGCGCCCAGAACCGGCAGTCGTCGCTGCAATTGTTGCGCCACTCATTGCAGCAAACATCGCGTTATCCCTGCGCCGCAGGAACGTCCGTTCTTTCATCCAAGATTTCCAACTCGCCATCGCGGGTCGGAAATCTCAAATCTCAATTTCGCGTGTCGCGCCGCGAGCGCCCATCCCCGCCCTCGCGCAGCAGCACGCGCGGCCGCCCGCTCGGACTCGTCTCGACGTCGAGCGGCGCATCGAACACCGGCTCGAGAATTTCGCGCCGGTAGACTTCTTCCGGCGAGCCGGCCATCTGAAATTTGCCGCGATGCAGCAGCACGATGCGGTCGGAAAATTCCGCCGCCAGATTCAGCTCGTGCGTCACCACGATCACGGTGTAGCGATTTTCGTCGGCCAGCTTTCTCAGCCGCCGCAGCAGCTCCACTTTGCCGCCAATATCGAGATGCTGCGTCGGCTCGTCGAGCAGCAGCAACGATGGTTGCTGCGCCAGCGCCCTCGCCAGAATCACGCGCTGTTTTTCGCCGCCCGATAATTGTTCCATCCAGCGATCGCGCAGCTCCGACGCGTTCACCTGCGCCAGCGCGTTCCCCGCCATCAAAATGTCTTCCGCGGATTCGAATCGCAATCGCTTTCCGTACGGATATCTTCCCTGCAGCACGAATTCCCAGACGCGCAGCGGAAACAGCAGCGCGCTCTCCTGCTGCACCAGCGCGATTTTCTGCGCTCTCGTCCTCGGATCGAGCTGGCTCGTATCGAGGCCGTCCACGCGAACGAATCCCGACAATGGCCGGTGCATTCCCGCCAGCAATTTCAGCAGTGTGGACTTGCCGCTCGCATTCGGCCCGAGAATCGATACGATTTCTCCACGCCGCGCTTCAAACGTCACCGGCCCAAGCGCGAATTTCGCCGCGCCCCGCTCCGTCACTTGATACGCGTAGCTCGCTTGCTCCACCGTTACGCGCACCGTCGGATCGTTCATGGGCGGCGCCGCGCCCGATCCCGCGCCCGCAATCGGATTGCCGCGCGCGCTCATCGCACCCTGCGCCGCAGCAGGTAAATGAAAACCGGCGCGCCCACGAGCGCCGTCATCGCGCCCACCGGCAATTCCGTCGGCGCCACAACCGTTCGCGCCAGCGTGTCCGCCAGAACGATCGCAATCGCGCCGCCCAGCGCCGACGCGGGAATCAGTACGCGATAGTCCGACCCGAACATCATCCGAATCACGTGCGGCACGAGAAGCCCGACGTAGCCGATCGCTCCGCTCACCGAAACCGCCAGCCCCGTCAGCAGCGACGCCGAGAGATACACGACCAGCTTCACGCGCGCCACATTCACTCCGAGATGCCGCGCTTCCTGCTCGCCCGTCAAAATCAAATTCAGGTCCGACGCCGTCGTATAAATCGCTCCCACCGCGGCGAGCATCACGAAAAACAAAAAGCCGATCGGGATTTGCGGCGGCGACGCCAGATCGCCCATTAGCCAGAACGCCATCCCGCGCAGATCGCGCCCGCTCAGCGTGGTCATCAAAAACATGATGACCGCGGAAAGAAACGACGCGGAAATAATTCCGGCAAGCAGCAGCGTCGCGCTTTCAATTTGTCCGCCGCGGCGCCCGAGAAAATAAACCGACGCGATCGTCGCCGTCGCGCCCAGAAAGGCCGCGATCTGCATCGCGATCAGCGCGTGCGGCGCTACCACGAGACTCAAAATCGCGCCCAGCGCCGCCCCGCTCGAAACTCCCAGCACGTACGGATCGGCCAGCGGATTGCGCAACAGCGCCTGAAATCCCGCGCCCGCCACAGCCAGCGACGCTCCCACCACGATTCCGAGCGCGATTCGCGGCAGCCGCAAGCCAAAAATCACCAGCCGAAAATCCGTCGGAATCTGATCCGTCTGCCCGAGCGTTCCATGGACCAGCGTGTCGACGATCGCCCGCAACGACATCGGATACGCGCCGAGCCGAAGCGACAACACCACGCAGGCAAACAGCACGATTCCGAGCAGGCTGCAAACACCAACAATCCGGCGCGGCGTGAGCGGCTGCATCAGTGCGAGCCTTCCGCCGCCGGCGCATTTGCAAATGCCGATGGATGCAATTGTTTTGCGAGCTCCTCGATCGCGTCGATCAATCCGGGCGCCGGGCGGTCCACTTCGCCGCTCACGCGTGCGATGCGCCCTTGCTTGACGGCTTCGAGTTCGCGCCACGCCGGACGCGATCGCAAATCATCCGCACTGAGCGCTCCACTGTCTCCGTGATCGCCGGCGAATATCAAATATTCCGGTTGCAGTCGCACCACTTCTTCCAGATTGATTTGCGGCCATGCTTGCTTCGATTCGATCACGGAGACGGCCCCGGCGCGGCGTAGCGCGTCCGCGATAAAAGTGTTTGGCCCAACGGAAATCAGCGGGTCGTCCCACACCACGAACAAAACGCGCCGCTCCGGTTGGCCCGCAAGTTTTGCGTGCAACGCGTCGAGCCGCGCCTGCAAATGCGCGATCAGGTCTTTTCCTTCCTGCTCGGAGCCGATCACAGTCGCGAGATTTTCGATTCCCGCGAGCAGCCCATCCACGCTGTGCGGATTGGTCGCGTACACCGCGACGCCGAGATGTTCGAGTGCGTCAACCGTGGCGCGGCGATTGATTGCGGTGGTCGCGAGAACGAGATCGGGTTTCAATCCAACGATCGCTTCGAGGCTTGGGCTCAGCGGCGCGCCGACGTGCGGCTTCGTCCGCGCTTCGGGCGGCATGTCGCAGTAATCCGTGTCGCCAACCAGCTTCGAATCTGCGCCCAGCGCATAAATTGTTTCCGTGAGATTCGGCGCGAGAGAAACGATGCGGCGCACCTCCGTGGGAATCGTCACGCGCCGCCCGGTTTCATCGACCACAATCTGCGTCGATGCCTGCGGCGCCGCAGTTTGCGTCGCGGCGGCAGAACTCGCCGCGAAAATAGCGATCAGCGCGACCGCCGCGATCCTCATTTTTCTCGCGTAAACTTTTTCCAGCAAAATTCCGCACTCCAATAAAAAAGCCCCACGAGAAAAATGGGGCTTCGCTCCAGGCCCTTTCTCGCGAAGGGCTCCGGCACATCCGGGCGGGGTAGGTTTCCTGACTTCCGGCCTCTTCGCGAGCGCGCGTGAAATCTCTCCGCGCCTCACTCGCAAAAATAATGGCGCTGTCCGCTCGCGAGAAAAAATAAATCAAAGAAACTTCTTTCTCTCGAACGGCCCTTCCCGGCTCGCTTCGTTTTTGCAGCGAAGCCAGTGGGCGATTGCGATCCGCAGCGCCGGCCGATTACAGTGGCGGGACCGTGGCCGATTTGCACGGCCTTCCCGTTCCCCCGGCCAGTCGAATTTTCATTCGCAGTCTATGCGCCGCGAGCGAACGTGTCAACCGAGCCCGCGCTCGCTCTCCGCCGCGACATCAACTTCGAGTCCGCGAACGCCCGTCGCGTCGTCAACTTGGTTCGCGATCGCGCGCGGCGGCATCGCCAGCTTCGCGCGCGAGAACGCGATCGCGCGGCGGCTCGTCGATCCACCAGCGGCCCTCAATGACGATCGCGGTGTAATTCGCGATGTAGTGCTCGCCATCTTTCGCTTCCAGGCGAACGCGCAGATCGGCGTGCGCGAGATTTTCGACTTTGTATTCCACGTGCAAATCGCGCGCGCGAAACATCGCGCCATGCATTTCCACCAAATGTTCGAACGATTCGAACGGAACTTCATTGCGATAGCGAGGCGTGAAAAGGCTGTACGCGATGCTGAGCTCGCCCTGCGCGAGCGCGTCGAGCTGCGCGCGCACAACGCCTTCGGCCGTACTTGCGTCGTTCGGCGTTTCCTTCGCCACATCCAAATGGACCAGAAACCACGCGGTCAGCGAAAACGCCGCGAGGCCGGAGACGAAAAGAATCGCGATTCGCCGGCGCAAAAAATCCGGCGCGGCGCGTAAATCCGGAGGACGAACGAGTGAAGAATCCGTTTCTTTTTGGGGATCACCGGACGGCGAAGGATTCGTGCTTGGAGAATCGTCCATATTTTCGCGCGAACGCCGCGCGCGTCAACGATTCTTCCACTTTGGCGCGCGTTTTTCCACTAGCGCGCGCAAACCTTCCTGGCAATCCTCGAGATCGGAAAGTTCGTTGAGAAAAATCTTCATCGAATTGCGCACGCCATCGCGCAGCGACAATCCTATGCTGCCGAGAATCGCTTTCTTGGCCATGGTCAGTACGGGTCCGGATTGCGCCGTCACTTTTCCGATCAAATCGTTCACCGTTTTTTCGAGATGACTTTCCGGAACCAGGCGATTCACGAGCCCGAGTTCGAACGCGCGCTCGGCGGTCATCGCTTCGCCGGTGAGAACGAGTTCGAGCGCGACTTTCGGCCCGAGAATGTGCGGCAAAATAACCGCAGAGAGCGGCGGAAAAACGCCGAGCTTGATTTCCGGCTGCGCGAATCGCGCGCGCGGCGTCGCGACAACCAGATCGGCCAGCGCGGCGAGCTCCGAGCCGCCGCCGAATGCCGGGCCGTTGATGACGACCATCAGGGGTTTCGCCGTGTCCATCATGGCCGCGAAAGCGTTGTGGAATGCGTCGAGAAGCTGAAAGACGCGGCGCTGCGTGTATTCGCCGAGTTCGATGCCGCCGCAAAACGATTTTAGCGCCGAATCGATGACGATGAGCTTGACCTCGCGCTTATCGCCGAGCGAATTGATGCCCACGGCGAGCTCGCACAGCATGCGTTCGTTCAAAAGATTGTGATCGGGCCGGTCGAGAGTCAGCCGCGCGACTTCGTCTTCGATTCGATAGCGGATGAACTCAAATTCCTCGATCGTCGGAGGCTTCAGAGTTGCGATGGCTCCGATCAGCCGGTCGTCATTGGTTGTCTGTTGCATATCAGTTCCCGTCCCAAAAACAGCTTAGACCGACTCGACCTCGACTGCCACGCCCAATCCGCCGGAAACGCACAAAGTAGCTAACCCCCTACGGCCACTGTCCCGAAGGCCAGTGCGCAGCTCGTGAACGAGCGTGGTGAGAATGCGGGCGCCGGTGCAACCGATGGGATGTCCGAGAGCGATAGCGCCGCCGTTGGGATTCAGACGCTCGCGCGGGAAATGCAAATCGCGATCGCAAGCGAGGACTTGCGCGGCGAAGGCTTCGTTCAATTCGATGGCGGCGTAGTCGTCGAGACGCGTGCCGGTGCGCGCGGTCAATTTGCGTATTGCGGGAACGGGGCCGATGCCCATGATGCGCGGATCGACGGCGGCAATTTGCGCGTCGACGATGCGCGCGAGAGGTTTCAGGCCGAGCTCGCGAACTTTTTCTTCGCTCGCGAGAACCACGGCGGCGGCGCCGTCGGTGATGCCGCTGGAATTTCCGGCGGTGACGGTGCCGGTCTTGCTGAAAACGGGCGGCAATTTCGCGAGAGATTCGAGGGTGGTGTCGGCGCGGACGTGCTCGTCTTTTTCGAAGCGAATGACGTTGCCTTTCTTATCGGTGCGCTCGACGGGAACAATTTCCGTGGAGAACCGGCACTCGGCTTGGGCGCGGCCGGCGCGGCGCTGGGTTTCGAGCGCGAATTCATCTTGTTCAGCTGCGTGGGATTTTATATTGTTCGGCGAGAAGTTCGGCGGTTTCGCCCATCACCATTTTCGCAATCTGGCAGAAAAAACCGTCGCGAAACATTCCGTCGACAAGCGGCTGATTTCCCATCTTGAATCCCCAGCGGCCTTCGAGAAGATACGGCACGCGGCTCATGGATTCCGCGCCGCCCGCGACGATAATTTCCGCCACGCCGGTAATAATTTGCTGCCAGCCCAGAACAACGGAGCGCAGGCCCGACGCGCAAGCCATGTTGACGGTGAAGCCGGGAACGTCGTCGCCGAGTCCGGAGCGCCAGGCAATTTGCCGCGCGGGATTGGGGCCGACGCCGGCGGGGCGCGCGTTGCCGATGATGACTTCGTCGACGCGCCAGGGAAGCGATGCCGGCGGATTTTTTGCGGGCTCGCCGGGCGTGCGCTCGGACGGGAGCGGATCGCCGAAGGCGCGCACGAGGGCGGCGCGGACCGCGATCACGCCGAGATCCGGCGCGGTGAAATCGGCGAGCGAGCCGCCGAATTTTCCGATCGGCGTTCTTGCGGCGCTCACGATGTAAACGGCTTTGTTCATGGTCTTAGGGCTGCGAGCTCGCCAGCCGCGGATGGCGGTGCGACTGGGCGCCTTCATTCTTTAGAGTGCGGGCCGGGTGCTGAGATTCAAGGGTATCGGGCGCGAGAACTCGCATTTTGTTCCGATTAGAAATCATTTTCGTCGTTTGTTTGCAATGAGTTGCAGCGATTTCTAATCGTTTGCAGTCCCGATTAGAAATGGGTTGTGTCCTATCAGCGGCTGGTGCGGTTGCCCGAATTGTGCCGATGCCACTCATAACCTCACATATAGGCTAGCACTAAGCGTGGAAAAAGAAAGATTGAGGTTTCTGTGGACATCTTGTGGGGTGAGCAGGCAGGCACGCGAAAGGCACCCTCGGTTGATCGGTCAATCACGAATACTCTTCTCTCTCCTTGTCGTCCATCGGATGGTTGATCGGAAGGGTATCGAGGCGAACCAGTTTAATGACTTTCTTATGGCGCTTCTCGACATGGGCAGTCGCGGTTTCCGCTCCGGTCGAGAAGCTTTTTGCGACGAGGTAGCCACGCTCAAAGTTCCCCATGTCCAGATACGCGAAAAGTTGGTATACGTCTAGGCCGTTGGCTTCGTCCTTCTTGAGTTCCCAAGGCTCGCGATCAGCGAGTATGTCGATGCTCCCGCCTAGTCCTTGAACTGCGAATTCGGTCTGCACGTCGGTTCGGGGAGTAACCGTATTATTCTTCAGCCACTCCGCGAGGCGGTCTCGCAAGAGTTTTTCAGGGAGGTCGCCGGGGTAGGTTTTGCGTTTGAGATAGCCGCTACCGTCCAGAAATTCTCTGATCTGCTCAACGCACTCGCGGAAATGCTCGTCTTGAATGATGGCGTTCTTTGTGATCGCAGTGCTGAAACCGCTTTTCAGGTCGATTTCGCCACGAATAGGGTTGTAGTCGTTGTGGCGAGCCTGAATGAGTCCTATTTCAGAGAGCATATGGAACTCAATCACTCGATCGTGGAGGATGATGTCGAGTCCTTGGTTCTTGATGGAGACATGATACGGGTCAAACTTCGTCGGCTTATCAAGTCCAAGCTCTGGGTATTCCTTTTCTGTTGGCGCATAGCCAAATGTGAGTTCAGCTTTCCAGCCGTGCCCCCTGAAGGCCTTCTTATCGACGACGGGCTTGTTCTGTCTTGTATTCGGATGGAAGTAAACTGGTTTAACTGGTTCAATTCGGTATTCCTGAATTAGGTCGTTAGATGATGAGTCAGCATCGACCAACTTCAAAGACAGTTTCATTTTCGGAGCGTCTGGAAGCATCAGTCTGCGGTATCGCGCCCCGAGTTGCTTGACGATATCACGGGTGAAATGGGACTGAGTTACTGGAACGATCTCGCGAAGCTTGACAACTCTTATCTCGGTTCCATTTCCCCAGTTGACCCCGACTTCCCTGCAGTTGAGCTTTCCAAATTGAAACTTGCTTATGATGACGGCATCCTTGTCCTTGCTGGTCTTTGTTGCCAGGTAATCCAGTTCGCCCAAGCTTGCCACGGCCTGCTTCATCCCGAGGCCGTGCTCATTTAGTGAGTCCTTGTTCTGAATCGCCGCCGGTGAAATTGCTGCGCCGAGGCGGTTGCGAGGAATTCCTGTAGCGTTGTCAGTTATTGTGAAAAACGTCTTCTCTCTCTGGTTGCAGATGCCGATCACGATCTGGACGTCAAGGAGATCCTGGAGGTCTCTTGCAGCGACGGAATTGTCAATCAGCTCGGAGAGCAAATCAAGAAACGAGTAGGTATTGTTGCCGAGCTCCCTAAAGATGTTGTTGCTGGGGCTAACCTCGACTTCTAGTTTCGAGGGTTTGGCTTTCGAGATGTCAATCATCGCTTGTGTCTCTCATCTTTTTTCTCGCTCGCAGACCAGCGTGGCCCGAGCGTATTTTGGTTCGGCTTCGGAGTCAATGGACTGTCGCAGGGGCTTAGACCTGCCGGTTCGTGTCGAGTTTCCTAACGGGCCGGAATGAACGGAGACCGAACGACGATAAAGCGGCTGCGGGCGTGATTCACTGCACCCGCAGCGAGAGGAGGCCTTGTTCAGGACTCGCGCGTTTCGATTTGGGCGGGGTGAGTACGAATGGTGCGTCCTCATCAGGCCGGTTTCTATACTGATCGCCCCACTGATACCAGCCAAGTCGTGGGCGGCGGGCGAACAGTTCCAGAAAAGGCCCCCAGCTGCATTGTTCGATGATTTCAAACTGTGATGGGGGCTTGATGCTGTGCCCTTGTTTCTGGGCAAGGATGATGTTGGGCATCGATCGGCCCGGCTTCAGGGTCCGCGCGTTCTTACCCCGCACGCCGAACAGAATTATCTCGGTCACATTTCGGTAGTAAAATCCCACTCCGCGTCGGTCTGGGCCTCCATCCTTCCGCACTTTGTACCAGACGATGTTCGTCTTGTAAGTAAAGCCCCAGCGTCTCATCGTTTCAATTCCCTCCGCAATGAGGGCGTTGGGAATCCACAAGTAAAGATGCGCTCTCTCGGCTGCAACCTGCGCCACCGGCAGTTCGTAGATATCCTCCATTGTCATCGTGCCGTATCGATGCAGCCGATGATGTTCCGGGGCCATTTTTCCAGTACGGTTTTGAAATCGCCACGGCGGGTCAGCGAGGATCGTTGAGAAGCGCAACTTTCCTGCGAAACGCAAAAGGTCGCGGCCTACCTCGCCTTGCTCTGCAGCATTTGCTTTGTTTATGGTTTTCATCGCTTCTCAAGCAGCTTGGTCGTGATTCCAAAGATTAGCACAGGACAGACGCCGCCCCGTCCAGCAGTTAAGCGCCGTTCGAGCTGGCCCATTTGAGTTGTTGACGCACCGTATTTCGCGGAGTACTTCATCTTCTTTCCTCGGGAATCGACATAGGCGCCGAGGCTGGCAAACCAGGGGTCGAGTTCCTGGCTCCTCGTTACCAATACGCCGACCGAGATCTTCCCGTACCGATGGAATTCTGAGAAGGCGTTAAGGTCGCGGTCAAATGTTTGATCCTTGCTGTTCCACTCAAGGTCTAGCGCGACGCGGCCTCGCAGGTAATCAATCTTGTGGGATTGCAGAGGGACCGGTTTATCGTCGATTCTCAGCTCAGCTTTGAGGTTCTCCGTTTTCCAGCGCGGACGCAACAAGCGAGAGAATGCCTTAGGGATTTCGCTCTCGTTGCCACCCGGCGTCTTCACCTGTTTTTCGGTAAACCGGAATTCACGAAGTGCGTGACATAGGTCCGCGAATTCATCCGGAAACTCGTTCGCAAGGATAGCCGCGGCATGCATATGATCGTAGACTTCGTAGAGTTTCATCAGGTCGGCAGGAATATACTTTTCCACTCCCATCACGCCTGTCTTTCCATTTCGAGAATGAGGCGGCTCAGGGGAACTCCCAAGGCAGAAGCCAACTTTGTCAGGTTGATTAGTGCTATGTTGCGGGTGCCGCGCTCCACATCCCCAACGTACGTGCGGTGAATTCCCGCGAGTTCGGCCAACACTTCCTGCGAGATCCCTTTTGCTTCGCGCATTTTACGGAGGGCCTGGCCGAACAATCTGCGTGCGTCTCTAGTCTTTGGCGGAGGCACACCGGGATAGTAGTGACCTGACCGGCTTGAATTAGTCCAGCGGGAGTGAGAGAAAATCACTCTAAAGGAGAGCTGGACATGCCGATGAAGAAACACAAGCCGGAGCAAATCGTGGCGCTGCTGCGGCAGATTGAAGTGGAAATAGCGAATGGGAAAAGCACACCACAATCCTGCAAGGAAGCAGAGATCACGGTGCAGACGTACTACCGCTGGAGAAAAGAATTCGGCGGCCTGAAGCTAGATCAAGCGAAACGGCTGAAGGAATTAGAGCGAGAGAACGCGAAGCTGAAGCGTTTAGTCGCGGAGCTGTCTTTGGAGAAGCAGATCCTGAAGGACGTGGCCTCGGGAAACTTCTGAGCCCTGAGCGGCGGCGTTGTGCGGTGGAGCATGCGCGCGAAGAATACGAAGTGAGCGAGCGTCATGCCTGCCGGCTGCTGGGGCAGTGGCGAAGGACACAACGCTATGCCGCGATCCCGCGGATCGACGAAGATGCGCTGACGGAAGCGATCGTAGCACTGGCCAGTGAATACGGGCGCTACGGTTACCGACGAATTACGGCGCTGTTGCAAAGTGCTGGCTGGCACGTAGGCAAGGATCGGGTCGAGCGCATCTGGCGTCGTGAGGGGCTGAAAGTACCGCAGAAACAGCGGCCCCGCCGAAGATTGTGGCTGAACGATGGGTCGTGCGTGCGGCTGCGACCAGCGCGGGCGAACCATGTGTGGAGTTACGACTTCGTGAGCGCGATGACGCACGACGGCAGAATGTTGCGGATGTTGACGCTGATCGACGAATACACCCGGGAGTGTCTGGCGATCCGCGTGGCCAGAAGGCTTGGGAGGTATGAAGTGATCGAAGCACTTGCGGACGTGATGCTGTTCCGGGGAATACCGGAAAACATTCGCTCGGACAATGGTCCGGAGTTCGTAGCAAAAGAGCTGAGGGAATGGCTGGCCAAAGTGGGCACCGGGACGCTGTACATCGAGCCGGGAAGTCCTTGGGAGAACGGCTACTGCGAAAGCTTCAACGGAAAGCTACGAGACGAATGCCTGAACGGAGAGATTTTCTATTCGCTGAGGGAGGCCCAGGTGGTGATCGAGAAATGGCGGGTGGTCTACAACACGCTGCGTCCGCACTCGGCGCTGGGCTACAGGCCGCCGGCGCCGGCGGCCTGTAGCCCCTGGGGAGTAAATCCAACTTCACAGCCCATGGCTGTGATATAAAAACTCTCACTTCTCCTGGACTAACAAATCGGGCCGGTCAGTAGGAGCGTGGATGGGTATGAGTCTACAGACTATGCGTGGAGGGCTGTGTCGGCGTGTTAATCGTGAGTTTTCGGAAGCAAGAAGTCGAAGCGCAACATGAGGGCCGCCAGAGCGAGTCTAGGCCTTGCAACCACTGTATTGCCTGAGCCGCGGGAACTCTAGGCACATGTCACGCCAGGCAAGTTTGTCGGCTTGGCTGTCGGTGTGGCCCGCGTCGACGTGATAAGAAAATGCGAAGAGCCAGCTGTGGTCCTCGTGAGGTGTCAGCGTGGCGAGCTTGCGGCGACGGTTTTTAGTTTTTTGCTTCGTCGCATCATCCTAGCGTAGTCCGAAATGAAACGCGGGTTCCCAAAACAGTTTGGATCGCGCAGTTAAAACCAATATCTCTATTCTGCATTCGAGAACGCGCGAAATTGTGAATGCAATCACGCGGCCAATCGAAGGCGCGGAATGAGCGCGGCGAGGGAAAAAGCAAGGTTGGAGGTGATGTGGATTTTTTGTGAAACGCGCGGGCGGCCGGACTCGGCGATCGCGCCGGAGCCGCGCCGCTCCGGTCGCGGACGCGTTTGGTATAGTGCGGGGATGCGGTTTGCGATGGCGTTTGTGCTGCTCGCGGGTGCGGCGTTCGGGCAGGTGGGGCTGCAAGAGCGGATTCGGGGGATTGCCGGCGACGCGCATGGGAAGGTTTCCGTGGCGTGCGCGCTGCCGGGGTCGGCGGTGAACTGCGATCTCGATGCGCATGCGCATCCGCCGATGCAATCGGTTTTCAAAGTGCCGCTTGCTCTGACCGCGCTGCATCTCGTCGAAGAGGGCAAGTTTTCGCTGGACCAGCCCATCCGATTTCTGCCGAGCGACCGCATCCTCCCGCACACGCATAGTCCGATTCAGGACAAATATCCCGAAGCGAATGTCGACATCCCCTTGCGTGAACTCCTGCGGCTTTCCGTGTCGCTCAGCGATAATGTTGCGGCGGACATTGTTTTGCGGACGATTGGCGGACCCGCAATCGTGGACGCATATATCGAGTCGATCGGAGTGAAGGGATTTCACCTGGAGGATGACGAAGAGGGGCTCGCTCGCGACGTGCGAGCGCAATATCGCAACTGGTTTGAACCCGCGGGCGCGGTTGCGTTGCTTCGGCGGATCAGCGACGACTCGCCGTTGACGCCCGAGCACACGCGGATTTTATTGGGATGGATGGAAGAGACTTCGACGGGACCGCACCAGATCAAAGGGGAACTGCCGGCTGGAACAATCGTGGCGCATAAGACGGGCTCCTCGGGAACCGGGAGCGACGGCATCGCGTACGCCACGAACGATATCGGCCTCATCACTTTGCCGGACGGGCGGCGGCTCGCGATTGCCATTTTCGTCACGGACTCGACGGCGGACGGAGCGACGCGAGATGCGGTGATCGCGCGGATCGCGAAGGCTGCTTACGACGAATGCGTCCGAGCCGAGAAATAGGGTGAAAAGCTGGCGATTCTGAAGTGGAGATGAATGAGCGAGTTTCTCCACAGACGGCGCAAAAGAGCGAGACGGTGAAACGAAGGAGCAAAGGGCGGGCGAGAAATAGCAGCGGGCGTTACGGAGTCCAGGGCTTGGTGCCGACCCACGGCCAGTTGCGGAGACCTGCGTGGGAGGGATTTTCGAGAACGTAGCGGGTAGTCTGGGTGAAATCGCCGCCGTTGCGGATCAAGTGATCGTAGTACTCGCGCTGCCAGAATTCGCCTGTGCGTCGTAGAAGGCGATTGGCTTGTGTTGCGGTGAAGGATTTCCAAGAGTGGAGGATGCGCGAAAGTGTCCACTCGCCGCACGGTTGCACAACGGCATGCACATGGTTCGGCATGACGCACCACGCGAATATGCGATAGCGCCCATCAACGAACTTCCCGAGTGCTTCGGCCACAAGTGCGGCGATATCAGGGCGGCCGAGGTAACAAGCTCCGGCGCCGGAATCGAGTAATTTCTCAAGACGCAAAGGCATACGTCTGCTTTGTGGTGGTTGGGACGCCTGCGGATGGCGAGTTGATTCCAAGTGGAGGCCGGCAGAAATTCGCAGCAGCGCGTCGCGGGGAAGCGAGTCCGCGAGACGGAACGTGACGAAATAGATAGCGCGGCTGGTTTCCCAATGGGGAAGAGTTCGCCGGCGACGGATGCGATCCATGGGGCTGGAGACTAATGAATCGTGTGGACGGTGTGCAACCGTAGAAGTACGGAGCTGAATGCGAAGAGGGAAAGGCTGGCGGAGGGATGGCGACGAGGCGGAGAAGGGGAAAAACAAGAGCAACGTCAAAAACGCCGGCAAGATGCCGGCGCTACGGGGCGAGCGGCGCGGTTGGGGCGAGCGGCGCGGTTGGGGCGAGCGGCGCGGTTAGGGCGAGCGGCGCTTCTCACGGAGCGATGCTTCGGGTATTCTGCTTGGCCTATGTTGGACTTGGGATATTTTCGAGGGCATCTCGACGAGATCGAGCGGATGGGGAAGAACCGCGGGGCGACGATCGATCTCGCGCGTATTCGGCGAGATTGACGGCGAGCGGCGGCAGCTGATTACGTCGACGGAGAAATTGAAGGCGGAGAGGAATAAGGCGAGCGAAGAAATTGCGCGGCTAAAAAAGGCTGGGGGGGACGCTGGGGAAATTCTGGCGCGGATGAAGCGGGTCTCGGACGAAATCAAGAGAGCGGATGAGCGCGTGACGTTGCTCGACGAAAGCCTGCGCGAATTTATGTTGACGGTGCCGAATGTGCCGCACAGCTCGGTGCCGGTGGGATCGACGGCGGACGACAACGTGGAAGTGCGGCGGTGGGGCGCGCCGCCGAAGATGGATTTTGCGGCGCGGCCGCATTGGGAAGTGGGCGAAGCCGCGGGGATTCTGGATTTGGCGGCGGCGACGAAAATGTCCGGGGCGCGATTCGCGCTGTATCGCGGGTTGGGCGCGCGGCTAGAGCGGGCGATTGCGGCGTTCATGCTGGATGTGCATACACGCGAGCACGGCTACACGGAAATTTTGCCGCCGTTCATCGTGAATTCGGCGTCGTTGGTGGCGGATGGGAAGCTGCCGAAATTTGCGGCGGACATGTTTCATCTCGAGGGGACGGATTTGTGGCTGACGTCGACGGCGGAGACGGAGCTGACGAATTTGCATCGCGACGAAACGCTGGACGCGGAGGCGCTGCCGGAGAAAGTGTGCGCGTGGACAGCATGTTTCCGGTCGGAAGCGGGCGCGGCGGGAAAAGATACGCGGGGAATCAAGCGGAACCACCAATTTCAGAAGGTGGAACTATTCAAATTCACGCGGCCGGAGCAGAGCTACGACGAACTCGAAAAGCTGGTGGCGAATGCGGAGACGATTTTGCAGAGGCTCGGGCTGCACTATCGCGTCGTGCTGCTTTGCACCGGAGATATGGGATTCGCGTCGACGAAGACGTACGACATTGAAGTGTGGCTGCCGTCGTCGAAGGAGTTCATGGAAATTTCCTCGTGCTCGAATTGCGAGGCGTTTCAGGCGCGGCGCGCGGGAATTCGTTATAAGCCGAAGGGCGGGAAGAGCGAGTACGTGCATACGCTGAATGGGTCGGGATTGGCGGTCGGGCGGACGTGGATTGCGGTGGTGGAAAATTATCAGCAGGCGGATGGATCGATTGTGATTCCCGAGGCGCTGCGGCCGTTTATGGGCGTGGAAAGAATTCCCGCGAAGTAGAGAAACTCCGCAGGGATAAACGAGAAAGAAAAAGGGCCGGCGACGCGTTGGCGTCGACGGCCCTCGAAAAACGCGTACGGCTACGTCTCCCGCTCGAGCTACATGTTGCTCATTTTGTCGGCCATGATCTTGTCGATGTGAATCGAACCATCGTCCATTTTGTGGCCGGTGACTTTCACTTCCATGCCCAGATCCGCGTCGGTGATGGCGTCCTGGTTATGAATTTTGGCGACGTCCTTCGTCTTGGTGTCGACGAAGACGTATGAGGCACCCTTTTCTTTCACGCACTTTTCCATACAGGCTTTGTGGCCTGCGTTAGCACCTTTCGCAGCGCAATTGCTGTCGCTGATCCATCCAACCCAGGTCATGGTCTTGTCATCGGCGCGGGTAAGCGTGGCGATGCTGCAGGCCAGGGCGAGGACTGCCAGGACATTCATTGCCTTTCTCATCGAATCCTCCTCAGGAACAGGGTTGCAACCCCCCAGTGGGGCATTGTCTCACCGGGCGGGCGAAGTTCCAATGAAAAGTACGTGAAAAAGGGAGGATTGGATTGGTGGTGATGAGAGAAAAGCGGAAGAAGCGGGTAGGGATGCCCGCGCCACGACAGAAGAGATGACTAAGAGACGGGGCCGACGAGAACTTTTGGGCCGGTGGGCTGGGGGCTGCCGCCTGAGGGCTCGAGAGTGACGGCAAAGGCTTTGGCGGAAATTCCCTGCGGGACGTTCGCGACAATGCGCGAGCCGGAGCCGGGTTCGGGAGACAAAATGGCAGCGCTGATGGGATTTCCGGATGCGGGAACGAGCCAAAGTTGATAGCTCTTATCCGAAGGCGGAGCGGAAAGTGTATCGGAGTAGAGCATTTTTCCGAGACGAGCGTTGTAGAGGACGCGCGCGGATGCGCCGTGGCTTTCGCGCGAGGCTGGGAGCGGGACGACGATCGTGTCGTGCGCGGTGACGAGGTCGATCAAGGCGGTAGCTTGCTCGGTCTGCCGCTGAAAGTCCGCGACCTGTCCGCGCTGATCGTCGATCTGGGTGCTCAGGCGAGCGTTGCTGATCCAAAGGAAAATCGTGGCGAGGGCTAGAGCCGCGGCGGCGGGCGCCCAGATGACGGTCCACCAGCGCGTGCCGGGGGGGCTGGCGCGCTCGGGTTCGGATGCCGGGCGGCGATACTCGCGGCCTTCCGCCTGCGCGGAAAGCTGGCGCATCAAGGTTTCTTTTGCGCCGGGCGAAGGCTGGGCGGGCTCCGCGGCCAAAGCGAGCAAGGCCATGCGGCCGTGCGCTTCAGCGACCTTGTGCGTGCAGTCGTCGCACGACGCGAGATGCGATTCGAATGCTTCGAGGTCTTCGCCCTCGAGGGTGCCGAGCGCGTAGAGGTCGAAATCTTCCTCGCGAGTTGGATGTCCGCTCATGGCTGCAATTTTTTCTTTAGAGACTCGACGGCGGAACGCAGGCGCGTTTTCACCGTGCCTAACGGATCGCCGGTGCGCGCTGCGATTTCGCTGTGCGTCAAGCCCTCAAAATATGCGAGCTCGATGGCTTCCCGCTGTTCCTGAGGGAGGTTGCCGAGCGCGCTTTTTACTTTGCCGATCATCTGCTTTTGTGCCGCTTCCGATTCGAGATTGCACGGAAGGATGACCGTATTCTCGATCAATTCCTCGCCTTCGCCAAGATTGCGCCGCCGCAGGCGGGAGATGGCGCGGTTCCTGGCGGCGACGACCAGCCAGCCTGGGAAGGAGCCGCGCGCGGGATCGAACTGGGCCGCGTTTCGCCAGACCTGGTAAAAAATGTCCTGCAAGATTTCCTCGGCGGCGGCAGTATCGCGCAGGATGCGATTCAGAACGGAACAGACCATTCCGGAGTAGCGGTCGTACAACGCCGCCAGTGCGGTTTCATCGCGCGCGATGACGCGATCGATCAGAGCCCAGTCGGTCGCTCGCTGGCCTGTGCCCGCCGCAGGGTTCACAAAACCTCGGATGCTTCACTTAGGAGGTACGCAGTCAACGGACCGAACGGATTGCAGAGCCGACGAGCCAGTTGTCCATTGCGCTGCGGCGATTCAAAAACGATATCGGAGAAGTCGCGGACGAAGAGTAGCGTTTTCAATGACGAGGGTCAATTGGCATGTGGCGGGATGGGTGGAGAAGCGAAATTCACATTTGCTGGCTGGGGCGGGGAGGGTTGGGACGGACATCGCGCATGTCCTTGCAAGTCAATGAATATGCGTGGGTTAGATCTGCATTGAATGAGAATGTGACTCTATTGTCAGTAGGTAGTTCGCGGCGTTGAGGGTTGCGGATTCGCGGTTTTCGTTGACACACCTTTTAGGGGTTGTCTAAACTCCTGTGTTACCGGGGGTTACAGTCCAACCACAAGCCGAGAGAGACCCGGCCCGCGCAGCGTGTAGTGAACGTGGCGCGAAGAGGAACGCAGAATGGCGATCGCCCAGAAAGTTGTTCCCCAGGCCATCCCGCGCATTACGCCGCGCGAGGACCTGAATCCGTTTCGCATTTCGCAAATTCAATTCGATATTGCGGCCGAGCACTTGAAGCTCGATCCGGGACTGAGGCAAGTCTTGCGCACGCCGAAGCGCGTGATGGAAGTGGCCATTCCGACGAAGATGGACAACGGGCAGGTGAAAGTGTTCACGGGCTTTCGCGTCCAGCACAACGTGGCGCGGGGCCCGGCGAAGGGCGGGCTGAGGTATCACCCGAATGTGACGCTGGATGAAGTGAAAGCGCTGGCGATGTGGATGACGTGGAAGACGGCGACGGTGAACGTGCCGTACGGCGGCGCGAAGGGCGGAGTGGTCTGCGATCCGAAGCGCATGAGCAAGGGAGAGCTGGAGCGCATGACGCGGCGGTTTACATCGGAGATTTTGCCGATCATCGGACCGGGGCGCGATATTCCGGCGCCGGATGTGTACACGGATTCGCAGACGATGGCATGGATTATGGATACGTATTCGATCACGGTGGGCGAAGCGACGCCGGGCGTGGTCACGGGCAAGCCGATATCGCTCGGGGGGTCGGAAGGGCGGAACGAAGCGACGGCGCGTGGATGTTTATTCGCGGTGGAAGAAGCGTGCAAGGTGAAGAAGATCAACTTGCGCGGGGCGACCGTGGCGATTCAGGGATTCGGAAATGCGGGCTCGTCGGCGGCGAAACTGTTTGCGGAGAAAAAGGCGCGGATCATCGCCATCAGCGATTCGCGGGGCGGCGTTTTTAATTCGCGCGGGATCGATCCGCTGAAAGCGATGCGGTACAAGGAGCGCTCGGGGACAGTAGTGGGGATGCCGGGAACTTCGCGGATTTCGAACGACGATCTGCTGACACTGAAATGCGACATTCTGATTCCGTCGGCGCTGGAGAACGTGATCACGCTCAACAACGCGGAGCTGATCAAGGCGCGCATCGTCGCGGAGGCAGCCAACGGACCGACGACGCCACATGCCGACGAAGTGCTGGCGCGCAAGGGCGTGTTCCTGGTGCCGGATATTCTTGCGAATGCGGGCGGCGTGACGGTCAGCTATTTCGAGTGGGCGCAGGATCTGCAAGGATATTTCTGGACTGAGGGCGAAGTGAACGCGCGTCTGGAGTCCGTGATCAAACGGGCGTTTCGCGAGGTCCATGAAATGTCGCGCAAGCATCACGCGCATATGCGCACGGGCGCGTATATTCTTTCCGTTGGGCGCGTCGCTGATGCGACCGTGGTTCGCGGATTGTATCCGTAGCGGACGGCATTCAAGTCTTCTTTACGCACGACCTCACCGGTCGAATTCCCGTTCGACCTTACCGGCCGAGTTCACGTTCGACCTTCCGGTCGTTTTCCCGTTCGACCTTCCGGTCGCACCTCAAGACGGGCGTTTCGGTCGTTTTCACGTTCGACCTTACCGGTCGATGTCATGAAATGTCGCGGAAGCATCACGCGCATATGCGCACGGGCGCGTACATTCTTTCCGTTGGGCGTGTCGCCGATGCGACCGTCGTTCGCGGATTGTATCCGTAGCGGACGGCGTTCGAAAGTTCCTCGCGATTGGTTTTCTGGCAGAAGTATCTCCATTAAAAATTTGCTCTTGCGCATCGGAGAAGAAGGCGCGTACATTTCTCTTGCCGGCTCACCTGGCGAGTTAGGTGCAGCCGGTATTTTTGCCTCGCGCAGAGGAAGTGAAGAGTTGAACAACCACAGCAATCACACGCCGCCCATTCTTCTGACGATCGCGGGTTTCGATCCGTCGTGCGGAGCGGGGACGGCCGCGGATTTGAAAACATTCGCGGCGCACAACTGCTATGGGATCGCGGCGCTGACGGCGCTGACGGTGCAATCGACGCAGGGCGTGCGGTCCGTGCATCCGACGCCGGCTCCGACGTTGCGCGCGCAGCTCGACGCGCTGGCGGACGATTGCACGATTGCGGCGGTGAAGATTGGGATGCTGGGGACGAAGGCCAACGCGGTGGTGGTGGCTGAATTTCTCGACAAGCACAAATTCGCGCACGTGGTTCTCGATCCGGTGACCAAACCGACCAGCGGCGATGCAGAACTGATTGACGAGTCGGGTTTGAAATTTCTGCGCGACGAATTTATCCGGCGCGCGAGCGTGATCACACCGAATATTCCCGAGGCGGAATTTTTGACGGGGATTGCAATCAAGGACGTTAATGATATGAAGGCGGCCGCGCTGAAATTATCCGAGCAAGGCGCGAAGGCCGTGATCGTTACCGGCGGGCACCTCGAAAAGCCGACCGATGTGTTGTGGGAAGGCGGCGAGGTGATTCCGCTCGCGGGCCCCGCCGTGAAAAGTGAGAACACGCATGGCTCCGGCTGCACGTTTTCATCGGCGATTGCGGCGCAGCTCGCGCTGGGGCAGCCGCTGATGGAAGCGGCGATTCTGGCGAAAGCGTATGTGACGAAGGCGATCGAGAAGAGTTATTCCGTTGGCAAAGGCCACGGACCGCTCAATCATTTTTACAGGTTCTATCAGGAGTCGCCGACGCGCGGCGTCCACGAAGTTCCTCAGCATGGGATGCATCCTGCCGCAGAACCTGCCACGCATTAGAAAGTTCGGTGATGGGGAAGTTTCCGATTACCCGACTATTCGGGCGCTAGGAAATGCTCGACGTCGCATATTCGCTCCGTATTGGGCCGCCAAATAAGTTTACCTAGTTCTTACAGACGCAAAAATCAACTAAGATTCAACCATGCCATTTGACCGCGAAATGGTGGAAGCGCGGGTGGCGCTTGATCTCATCACTTCCGATGAAATGCCGAAGCTCGCGTGGGACGCATTGGAATCGGGATTGGATGGGCCCGCCATTCGGCGCTTAGCTGCGCTTGTGCGGCCAACATGGTTTCAAGTGGAAGAAGTGCGAGCGAATGCGATAAGAGAAATGAAGCTGTCCACCTTGACCATTGGCGACGCCGCGTGTCGCTTGGCGAGACGTCGCGCGCAAGAAATACTCCAATCGGGTGAAGACCCGCTTCGTTGCACGCGCGACCTTGAACAATTATGGATTAAGGCCCAATATCCCCGCGAGATGTCCATCCTGGGTACGCTGGACGATGAAGTAAGCATTGCTCGTTCCATGGGGAGTTCAGAAGTGGACATTCGTCAGTGGTTGATTCAGAGATTGAGAGACTCAATTGCTGCCACGTCAATGGGCTCGGGCCCAATAAGCACGCGACCCGGGAACCGATCCCGCGCCGACATTTAGGCTTTAACATCTTGCGAAGATTGGCTGGGACGCGCGGAAGTGTGTGCGGGTGGGTGGCTGGGGCGCGGATTATTACGCCGAAGCGGAAGCTTCGCCGCGATAGATGATGTGGCCGGCGACGATGGTGGCCATGGGGGCGCCGCGGAATTCGCGGCCATCGAAGGGAGTGTTGCGCGAGCGGCTGGCGGAGTCGGAGACGCGGAACGTCCATTTGCGATCGACAGAAAAAAGCGTGATATCGGCGGGGGCGCCGGGAGCGATTTTGCGGTCGATGCCGAGAATGCGCGCGGGACCGGCGGTGAAAAGCTCGACGAGGCGAACGAGAGAAATGCGCTTCGTATGAACGAGCTCGTAGAGGCCGAGCGCGAGCGCGGTTTCGAAGCCCGTGATGCCGAAGGGCGCGCGATCGAATTCGACGTCCTTGCTCGCGGGATGATGCGGTGCGTGGTCGGTGGCGATGGCGTCGACGGTGCCGTCGGCGAGGCCTGCGAGAAGAGCGTCGCGATCGTCGCGGGAGGCGAGCGGCGGATTCATCTTGTAGTGCGAGTCGTAGACGACGTCTTCATCGATGAGGGTGAAATGATGCGGCGTGACTTCGCAGGTAACGGCGAGGCCGTTTTTCTTCGCGGCGCGAACGTAGTCGAGCGAAGCGCGCGTCGAGAGATGCGCGATGTGCAGCCGCGCACCCGTCAGTGCGGCGAGTTCGACGTCGCGGCCGGCGCAGATCGATTCCGAAGCCGCGGGAATGCCTTTGAGGCCGAGGCGGATGGATGTGGGGCCTTCACGCATGACGCCGCCGGCGGCAAGAGATGGATCTTCGCAGTGGTCGATGACGGGAAGTCCCAGCGAGCGGCAATAATCCATCACCTGACGCATTAGTTTCGCGGTCGCGACCGGTTTGCCGTCGTCGCTCACAGCGACGATGCCCGCGTCCTGCATTCCTGCGATTTCGGCGAGCGCTTCGCCTTTGCTTCCGAGAGACGCCGCGCCGATGGGCCAAACGCGAACGCTGCCTGCGGCAGCCGCGCGCTCTACGATGGAGCGCGTCACCGAAGCGTTGTCGTTCACCGGCTGCGTGTTGGGCATGCAGCAGACGGCCGTGAATCCGCCACGGGCCGCCGCGCGCGTGCCGGATTCAATCGTTTCCGAAATTTCCTGGCCCGGCTCGCGAAGATGGCAATGCAGATCGATAAATCCGGGAGCGACGATAAGGCCGGAGGCATTGAGGATTTCGGCATCGGGAGCGGCGAGCGACGGTCCGACGCGCGCGATGCGCTCACCATCGAGAAGAATGTCCTGTGCGGCGTCGGTGCCACTTGCGGGATCGATGACGCGGCCGCCTTTGATGAGAATCATACGAGAGTTTCCTTTGCCGGGTGCGGCGCATCCGGAGGCGCGCCGCTGACGAGTTGGAAGAGAAGGACCATGCGGACGGCTAGGCCGTTGGTGACTTGTTCGAGGATGCAGGATTGCGGACCGTCGGCGACCGCGGGATCGATTTCGAGGCCGCGAATGATTGGGCCGGGATGCAGAACGATGGCGTCGGGTTTTGCGCGACGCAGGCGCTCGGGCGTGAGTTGATAGCGAAGAATGTAATCGTCCATCGAAAGCGGCGGCTCGTGGATGCGTTCGGATTGCACGCGAAGGACGATGACGACGTCGGCGCCGGCAAGTGCGTCCTCGATTTTCGAGACGCGGCGAATATTCGGAGCGAGGGATTCGAGCTCTTTTGGAATCCACATGGCGGGACCGCAGAGGGTGAAGCGCGCGCCAAATTTTCCGAGCAGATGAAGATTCGAGCGCGCGACGCGGCTGTGGAGAATGTCGCCGAGAATCGTCACATTCAGATTTTCGAGGCGGCCTTTGCGGTCGCGGATGGTCAGCGCATCGAGGAGCGCCTGCGTGGGGTGCTCGTGGGTGCCGTCGCCCGCGTTGAGCACGGGGATCTGGAGGCGGCGGGCGACGAAATCCGCAGCGCCCGAGGCCGCGTGACGAATCACGATGCCGTCGGGACGCATGGCTTCGAGCGTCCATACGGTGTCGATCAGAGATTCGCCTTTTTTGAGGCTCGAGGATTCCGCCTGGAGATTCATGGTGTCCGCGCCGAGGCGCGCAGCGGCGGTGGCGAAGCTGATGCGGGTGCGCGTGGAGGGCTCGAAGAAGGCGAGGGCGACCGTTTTTCCGCGAAGAGTGGCGAGCTTTTTGAGAGGATGGCGCTGGAATTCCTGAAATGGCTTCGCCTGGTCGAGGATGAACGTGATTTGTTCGGCCGTCAGCGGTGCGATGCCGAGCAGATGGTGCAGGCGATGGGGCACGGTTTCGTTGGAAGCGCGGCCGGCGTCAATCGACGCGGTCCACGAGCATCACACGCTCCTCATGGTCAATTTCCAGCAAGCGGACTTCGACGATTTCGGTGTCGCTGGTCGTTATGGTCTGGCCGATGAAAGTGGCTTCGATGGGCAATTCGCGATGGCCTCGATCGACGAGGACGCACATGCGGACACGGCGCGGCCGGCCCAGATCGAAGAGGCCGTTCATGGCGGCGCGGGCGGTGCGGCCGGTGTAGAGAACATCATCGACCAGAACGAGATCCTGGTCGTCGACGAGGAATGGAATTTCCGTGGATTGGACGACGGGCTGCGGAGCGACGGTGGAAAGATCGTCGCGATAGAGGGTGATATCGAGCGTGCCGACGGGCACGTCGACATGCGCGAAGCCCTTGATCGATTTGGCGAGGCGTTGCGAGAGTGGCACGCCGCGGCGACGTACGCCGATCAGCGCGAGATTCGTTGTGCCGCCGCTCTTTTCCACGATTTCATGGGCCAAACGCTGGAGGGTGCGATCGATTTCTTCGGCGGAGAGGAGCTGTCTTTTCTCGATGACGCGCATCGGGAGGCCATCGTAACACAGGGCGCGAGATTTCGGGAGGCGGGACAGTGCGAAGGGCCGTGGTAGAATTTCGTAAAATGAGAGAGCGAATGATGTGGTATCGCGGGCGGCTGGGCGTGGTGGCGGCGTTAGTCGCGCTGTTGTTGGTGAGCGCGCAGGCGCCGGCGAAGCACGCGGAATCGAAAGCGGCTGCTCCGGCGCGGCCCAAACTGGTGGTGCTGATCGTCGTGGATCAGATGCGGGCGGATTACGTCGACCGATTCGGCGAGAAGTGGCATGGAGGATTGCGGCGGTTGATGGATCACGGCGCATGGTTCACGAATGCGGCGTTTCCGTATGCCAAGACAGTGACGTGCGCGGGGCACGCGACGATTTCGACCGGCGATTTTCCGGCGACGACCGGGATGATTGAAAACTCGTGGTGGGATCGCGGGATGCAAAAGATGGTCACGTGCACGGGCGATCCAAGAAGTTCGCTGATTTTGTACGGGAGCAACAAGGCGGCGAGCGCGGAAGCCGGCGACAGCGCGTGGCGAATGGAAGCGCCATCGTTTGCGGAACAATTGCGGGCGCAGTCGCCCGGGTCGCGCGTAGTCACGCTGTCGCTGAAGGCGCGTGCGGCGATCACGCTCGCGGGGCATCAGGCGGATTCGGTGACGTGGCTTGACGGAACGCAATGGGCGACGTCAACGGCCTTCGCGACGGCACCGCGTCCCGAGCTCGAGAAGCTCGCGACAGAACATCCCATCAGCGATGACTATGGCCAAGTGCTGTTCGTCAAGCCCGGAGGAAACGGCACGATTCGGGGAACGGTGGATACGAGCCGCGGTTTACCGAGTGTTTCGATGAACGCGCCGGCGGGCACGCACGGCAAGCCCGGTCCGAAGTTCTATGAGAATTGGCCGGGAAGCGCGTTTTCGGATGCGTATTTGGAGAGAATCGCTGAAACGGAAATCGACACATTGAAGCTCGGGCATGGTCCCGGAACGGATTTCCTTGGGATCAGCTTTTCTGCGCTCGACATTGTGGGACACGCGCATGGCCCGGACAGCAGCGAGGTGGAGTCGATTCTTCGACTACTCGATGCGACGCTCGGAGCGCTGTTCGAGCGACTCGACAAGTCGATCGGGGCGGGAAATTACGCGGTTGCGTTTTCAGCGGATCATGGCGTGGCGCCGATTCCGGAGAACGTCGAGAGGCAGGGGCGTGACGCGGGACGCGCGAATAGGGACGACCTCGTCGAGCGGGTTGAGGACGTGCTGAAGTCTTACAATCCGGCCGGACATTCCGTGGCCGCGTTTACCGATAGCGATCTCTATTTGGCTCCCGGTGTCTACGACAAATTTCGGGCGAGCTCGCAATCGTTCGATAAGGTCCTCACCGTGATCCACAATATTCCGGGAGTAGCGGCGGTGTACCGTGGTGACGAGCTGAGCAAAGATGCGGTGGCCGACCCTCTGGCGAAGGCCGCCTTCCTCAGCTATTTCCCCGGAAGAAGCGGCGATGTAATTGTGATTACGAAGCCGTACTGGTTTTTCGATCAGCCTGATAAGGGCGGGAGCTGGGGCTCCGGAACGACGCATGGCAGCCCGTATGCGTACGACGAGGACGTGCCGATTTTTCTGATGGGCGCGGCCATCCGCGCGGGAAAATATTCGAACGCGGTGACGCCGGCGGACATCGCTCCGACGCTCGCGGCGCTCACCGGCGTGAACATCGCGCACACGGACGGGCAGACTCTGTCGGTCGCAGTGAAAGCGACTCCCGCGCATTAAAATCCACAGGGTCATTCCACATGTTCTTGACGCGCGTGATAGACTTTCGCGCAGTGACTCAACCGCAGCCGGTCACAGCGCCAACTCGGCCCGCGGAAGTTGACCTCAGCGTCAGCGTCGGTACACTTCCCTTCGCAAATCCCATCATCGCAGCCAGCGGCACGTTCGGGTATGGCGTCGAATTCGCCGAACTCGTGGATCTGAACCGGTTGGGCGGCCTCGTAGTAAAAGGGCTTTCCGCCGAGCCGATGGCTGGCGCTCCCGCGCCTCGAATCGTCGACACGGCTTCGGGGATGGTAAACGCCATCGGGCTGCAGAACATCGGGGTCCGGGCATTTGTCGCCGAAAAGCTCCCACTGTTGCGTCGTTACAACACTCATGTCATTGCGAACGTCTTCGGACGTACCCAGACGGAGTACCTAGAGGTGATCGAGGTGTTGAACGATGCCGAGGGGATCGCCGCCTATGAGCTGAACATTTCCTGCCCTAATGTCGAGAGGGCGGGCAGCGAGTTCGGGGGCGACCCGTCCAGTATTGAGACGATAGTTTCGAAGGCCCGTACTGCCTCGCGTCGTCCTCTTTGGGTGAAGCTAGCACCTTCTGTTGGATTTATTGAAGTTATGGGAAAGGCGGCCGAGCAAGCTGGCGCGGACGCCCTGACTATCGCGAACACTTACCCTGCTTTGTGTATAGATGTACACACTCAGAAGTCCCGCCTCGGTAGTACGACCGGCGGATTGTCCGGTTCGGCGATAAAACCTATAACAGTCAGGTTGGTCTACGAGGCCTGTAAGTCGGTAAGTATCCCGGTGATAGGCCTCGGCGGGATCGAAACCCCGGAGGATATCGTGGAATACCTACTTGCAGGGGCTTCGGCGGTGGAAGTTGGCACCGCCCACTTTGTCGACCCAAGGGCAAGCCAAAGGCTTGTCGGAGGTCTGGAAAAGTGGTGCGGGGCCAATAACACTCTCAGAGTGAGCGATTTACGAGGGGCCTTGCAGCGGGATTTGAGTTGAACAAAGGAGGCCAGAGCTTGTATAATATGCTCATTCAAAAAAGGTTAGGTGAATATGCGCACAAAAAACTCTTTTGAGATTGCGGCCGTATTTTTAGGAATCATTCTTTGGTTCGTGGCCCCGGTGCTAAATGCACCCTCAGCGGCACCAGCCGCCGACGCCAAAGTGTCGGCGAAGCACCTCCAACCCAGCTCCCAGCTTCTCCTAGCTACCCCCAATCCTTCCCTGGCCCCTAAGCCATTGATGGTATGGGAGTGCGTATCGAGCTGGTATGGGGAAGATTTTGACGGCCGTCCGACGGCAAACGGTGAGACTTATGACATGTTTGGAGTTACGGCTGCCAGCCCGACGCTGCCGCTAGGTTCGATCGTTCGCGTGGTTAACACCCGGAATCACCGCAGTCAGATAGTCCGCATTAACGATCGCGGGCCCTATGTGGAAGGGCGCGATCTCGACGTCTCCTATGAAGTAGCTCGAAGGCTCGGCTTCGACCAGCGCGGACTTGCCAAGGTTCGCCTGGAGCTTCTGGAGGTGCCGTCACGTCCCAGCTCGCCTCGTCCCGAATAATCCTCGCCCTCGACTACGACCGTGCCAGGGACGCGTGTGCCCTGGCGCGAAGCCTGCGTGGGCTGGTTGGCTGGGTGAAGGTCGGCAACCAGCTCTTTACAGCCGAAGGTCCCACTGTAGTCGAGCGCCTAGCGCGGATGGGATACAACGTTTTTCTCGATCTTAAATTTCACGACATTCCCAATACTGTAGCAGGGGCGATTGACGCGGCGGCTCGGCTTCATGGCGTCCGGCTGCTGACGCTGCATGCGCTTGGCGGGGTTGAAATGATGCGAGCGGCGCGGAAGGCGGTTGGCGGTATGAAGAACCCGCCGAAGTTGCTGGGTGTGACGGTGCTGACGAGTCACGATGCGGCGTCGCTGCGGCGAATCGGAGTGGCCGGGCCGCCTGCGTCGCGAGCGGTGAAGCTGGCGCGGCTGGCGAAGGATGCCGGTCTGGATGGAGTGGTTGCGTCGGCCCACGAGGTGCGCGCGATCCGACGCGCTTGCGGTCCGAAATTTCTGATCGTCGTGCCGGGCATCCGGCCCACCGATTCCGCGACGAACGATCAGTCGCGCGTCGCGACGCCTGCCGATGCGATCCGAGCGGGCGCGAGCTATCTCGTCGTCGGGCGTCCTATCACCGCTGCCGAGAATCCGCGCGAAGCCGCGTCGCACATCGTGCAGGAAATATCTTTCGTCTTGTCCTAGCGCGGACGCCTCTTGCGGCAATCGCCTCGCGCCGCGATAATTGCCGCTCGCGGCATCTTTCCGCGAACCCGGGCATCCCACCTACCCATGAAGCACGTCATCGTCGGCACAGCCGGACATATCGATCACGGCAAGTCTGCGCTTGTGGAAGCGCTGACGGGCACGCATCCCGACCGTCTTGAAGAGGAGAAGCGCCGCGGGATCACCATTGATCTCGGGTTCGCGTTTTTGGAACTCGGCGACGTGCGCATCGGGTTCGTCGATGTGCCGGGACACGAGCGATTTGTTCGCAACATGCTGGCCGGAGCGGGCGGGATCGATCTCGCGCTGCTGGTCATCGCTGCCGATGAATCGATCAAACCGCAAACGCGCGAGCATTTCGATATTTGCCGGCTCCTTGGAATCTCGAGCGGAATCATCGCCGTGACAAAATCCGATCTGGTGGATTCCGACGTCCTCGGTATTGTGAAGCTCGAGGTGGAAGAATTGGTGCGCGGCTCGTTCCTCGAAGGCGCGCCGATTGTGGGAGTGAGTGCGAAGAAGGGCGGAGGGCTCGATGTGTTGAAGACGGAACTGCATCGTGTGGCGCAGAGCGTGCCCGGCAAGGACGCAACCCGGTATTTCCGGCTGCCAATTGACCGTGCGTTCGCGGTGAAGGGTTTCGGCACAGTGGTGACGGGTACGCTCATCTCGGGCTCGGTCCGGCCGGAAGATGAAGTCGAGGTGTTTCCCGTGGAACGATTGGTTCGCGTGCGGGGGCTGCATTCCGGCGGTGCGGCGGTGGAGCGCGCCGTCGCAGGCCAGCGGACGGCGTTGAACTTGGCCGGGATCGAGCTCGATGAACTTCATCGCGGCATGACACTGGCCGCGCCGGGCGTTTTCGCACCGACGAAGCGATTTGACGCACGCATCGAGCTTCTTGGCTCGGCCCTGCCGCTGAAAAATCGCGCGCGCGTTCATCTCCATCTCGGCACCGCCGAGACGATCGCGGAAACCGTCTTACTCGAGGGCCTGACGCTTGAACCGGGGCAGTCTGCCTTCGCGCAGTTGCGGCTTCGCGAGGAGTTATTGGCTCTGCCGGGAGACCGATTCATTCTTCGACGATTTTCGCCGGTGACGACGATCGGTGGGGGTGCGGTTCTCGATCCGCTGGCTCCGGTGCGTCGGAAGAAAGAGACTCGCGTCATTCCATTTCTCGCAGCCGTGGAGCGAGGCGATCGAGAGGCCATCGTGGAAGCACTCGCGGCGACGGAACTGCGCGGGCTGACGCTTCCGCGGCTGATCGCGCGAACCGGATGGCTCGACGGGGAAGCGCGCGCGGTGATCGCGAAGCTCGCGGAGGCGAGGAAACTGCTGGTTGTTGACCAGGAACCGCTGAAGGTTGTACCTGCAGGAGCGGTGGCCGAATGCGCGCGGCGTGTGCGCGAGGAGCTGGAACGCTTTCATCGCGCGAACCCGCTTGTTCCCGGGATTCCGAAAGAAGATCTGCGCGGGCGCGCGGCTGCGCGTCCGGAGATCTTCCGCGCGGCGCTCGCGCTGCTGATCGGGACGCGCGCGGTCACCGTGGCGGGCGATCTCGTCCAAAGCGCGGGCCGGGAAATCGCGCTTCTGCCCGAGGAAGCCCGCGCCAAGGAGTTGATTGAAAAGGAGTTCGAACGCGCGGGATTGGCCGTGCCGCGGTTCGAAGAAGTGCTCGGCAAGCTGCCTGTGGAAGCCAAGCGCGCGCAGAAGATTCTTCAGATTCTCTTGCGAGAGAAAACGCTGGTCAAAGTAGCGGAAGATCTGATTTTTCACCGAGCGGCGGTCGCGCGCTTGCGGGAGCTGGTCGCCGAGTACAAGAAGGCGCACGGCGAACGGCTGCCCATCGCGGCTTTCAAGGATATGACCGGAGTGACACGGAAATACGCCATCCCACTGCTCGAGTTTCTGGACCGGGAGCGCGTGACGCGCCGGGCCGGCGACGAGCGTGTTATACTGTAGGTTGGCTGGCGCCCCGAGCCCGGCACTGGCTGGGTGTCTGCGGGACGGGCTTAAAAGGCAGGTGCACTATGGGTGAGTTCAGCCCATTCCATTGGATGATTGTGGCGCTGGTGATTCTTGTGCTGTTTGGCGGGCGCAAGATTCCTGAAGTGATGAAGGGCCTCGGGCAGGGAATTCGCGAGTTTAAAGAAGGTATGAAGGGCGAGAGCGCCGCGCCGACGACTCCGCCGGCATCCACAACAACGACGCCGCCAGCCGCTACAACGAATCCACCCGCCGCGCCCGAACAGAAGCCGTAAGCCTCGGTTGCTGCTATAGCGGACGCCGAAATCCGCGGAGATTTGCCGGGCAGGACTCTAGCGCTTGGGTTGGGCGTCTGCCTTGTAGGGCTTCCGAAAAACTACGTCAAGAATTAACTCGCCGCAGAATTCCATCCCAAACGCCGCAACTCTGCATAGAGCCTCGCGAGCGGCAGACCCATGACGTTGAAATAGCAGCCTTCGATGCGTTTGACGAATTTTCCCCCGAGCCCCTGAATTGCATACGCGCCGGCTTTATCGGACGGCTCGCCGGAGACGATGTAAGCGCTGATCTCGCCGGCGGCTATTTCCGCAAATTCGACGCGCGTAACTTCCTCGAAAACATGCACGTGGCCGCGCGGCAAGCGGGCCAGCGCCAAGCCGGTGTGAACTTCGTGGACCTTGCCGCTCAGGCGCGCGAGCATTTCTCGGGCGTCTTCACGGGATGCCGGTTTGCCGAGGACCAGTCCGTCTGAGACGACGACCGTATCGGCGCCGATGACGATGGCCTGGACGGCAGACTCGCGCGAGGCGAAAAGTTGGGCCGCCGTGCGCGCCTTTTCCTCCGCGAGCCTCCGGACGTAGGCGCTTGCCGATTCGGCGGGGATGCGGGTTTCATCGACGTCGGGGGCAATCACGTCGAATGCAAATCCGGCGGTGCGCAGGATTTCCGCGCGGCGCGGCGAACCGGAAGCGAGAATGAGCTTCATATTGATTTCGCGATTCAGATGACGACGGATTCCTGATACTCGCCAAACGCGCGACGAAGCGCATCCGAGATTTCGCCGACGGTGGCAAACGCCTCGACGGCGGCAAGAATCGCGGGCATGAGATTTTCTGATCCTTGCGCGCGGCGTTCGATTTCGGAGAGCGCCGCATGGGCTTTGGAGGCGTCACGGCGGGCTCGCAGAGCTCTCACGCGGGCGATTTGCGCGCGCTCGATTTCCGGATCCAGATGTAGCGTCGGCAGAGATTTATCGTTGGGCGCGGTGAAGCGATTCACGCCGACGATGATTTGTTCGCCGCGCTCGACCGCCTGCTGATATTCGTAGGAAGCTTTCTGAATCTCCGACTGAACGAATCCTTCTTCGATGGCGCGCAGCAAGCCGCCACGGGTGTCGATCTTTGCGATATAGGCGCGCGCACCGGCTTCGATTTCGTCGGTGAGGGCCTCGATGGCAAAGGAGCCGGCAAAGGGATCGACGGTATTCGCGACGCCGGTTTCGTGCGCGATGATCTGCTGCGTGCGGAGCGCGAGGAGGGCAGCTTCTTCGGTCGGCAGCGCCAGCGCTTCGTCGAGGCCGTTGGTGTGGAGCGATTGGCAGCCGCCGAGAACGGCGCTGAGAGCCTGGATGGCGACGCGGACGATATTGTTTTCGGGCTGCTGCGCGGCGAGAGACGAGCCGGCGGTCTGCACGTGAAACCGCAGCATCATCGAGCGCGGGTCTTTGGCGTGGAAACGCTCGCGCATGATGCGCGCCCAGAGCCGGCGCGCGGCGCGGAATTTCGCCACCTGTGCGAGAAATTCATTGTGGGCGTTGAAGAAGAAGGAAAGCTGCGGCGCGAACTCGTCCACCGCGAGTCCCGCGGCGATGGCGGCTTCGACGTAGGCGATGCCATCGGCCAGCGTAAACGCGACTTCCTGGACGTCGGTGGAACCGGCTTCGCGGATGTGATATCCGGAGATAGAAATCGGATTCCAATTGGGAATTTCGGCGCGGCACCACGCGAAAATATCGGTGACGATGCGGATCGCCGGGCGCACGGGGTAGATGTACGTTCCGCGGGCGATGTATTCCTTGAGGATGTCGTTCTGCACGGTGCCGGAGAGACGGCGAAGATTTGCGCCTTGCTGCTTCGCTACGGCAACGTAGAGCGCGAGAAGAATCGCCGCGGTGGAATTGATGGTCATCGAGGTGGAGACGCGATCGAGCGGAATGCCGTCGAAGAGCGTCTGCATGTCCTCAAGAGAGTCGATCGCGACGCCCACCTTGCCGACTTCGCCTTCGGCGAGCGAATGATCGGAATCCATGCCGATCTGCGTAGGGAGATCGAAGGCGACGGAGAGCCCCGTCTGGCCGCGCGAGAGCAAATAGCGATATCGCTTGTTCGATTCGGCGGCGGTCCCGAAGCCGGCATACTGACGCATGGTCCAGAGCCGGCCACGATACATCGTCGGATACACGCCGCGCGTAAACGGAAATTCGCCGGGGAAGCCGAGATCGCGGTCGTAATCCCAATTGCCGAGATCCTGGCTCGTGACCAAGTTCGGATGAGGAAGGCCCGTGGTTGTGGCGGATTTCTTCTCTTCGAGAGGCGCGGGCTTCCTGGGGTTCGCGGGCATCAACGGACCCGGCGCGCACTGCGGAAGGAAGTCCACGCGAACAGCGCCATCATGAGGACGTACAGAATCGTTGCGGCGAGGAGCCAGTGAATCCTTGGGCCGGTCCATTGCCGCCACAACGCGAGCACGCCGGAAACGGCGAAGAGCGCGAAGAGCGTGCCGGTCATTTCATGAAAGAGCTGCCGCGCTGCCTTCCAAAGCGTGCGGAACACGATCATCGCCGATTTCCATGCGGCGGCGATCCATTCAATGCCCATGGCGATATTCTAGTACATCCCGTCCGGCGCAGCACCGTCGCAGGGCGAGCCGGCTGTTGCCGAGCCTCTCGCTGGGACTTGTCAATCCAGAAGTCGCGGAGTTGGATCCGCCAACCTGTGCTTCCGGTCAGGTAACAACGGATCGTTATCAATGCGAGACAGTGCTTGTGCCGCGCGCGCCGCCGCCATAAAATCGGGCTAGATAGTCTCCGCAGCGGAGGTGAGGCCCTTGCAGCTCGATGACCGGCTCAAACAACTGCTTCGCGAATTAGGTCACGCCATCAACGATTCGGTTTCCGATTCCGAGCGCATTACGGAAGCTATCGCTGGTGTACGATCGGCGGGCTACGATATTGTGCTGAAGCTCGATGCGACGATTGGCCTCGCGCGCCGCGAATCAGGCCCCTCGAAGATGACCGTACGAGACCGCCAGTTCCTCGAATCTCTGCGCATCCGCGTGGATGACGAAGCGCTCGAAGATGACGACGAAGATGAGCTTCCGAAATTCGACGTCACGCCGCAGGACATTAAATTTCTACGGTCGTTGAAGATTTCCCTCGATGAAAAGGACTAACGCGATGTCCGTCCGATATATGGCACTTGCTTTGGCGCTGCTGGGACTTGCGGCGGTTGCGCCGTTGGCGCACGCGCAGGTCAACACCACATCGTCGATCCCCGTCAGAAATGAACCGACAAAGTCGCGTTGGGTCACGATGGAAGTTGTGCGCGCCGACCGCAACACTCTGGTGGTCAAGGAAGTAGGCCACGAAATGTTCGTGCACACATTCACGTATGGACCGAAGGCCGCGGAGCAAATGGATAGAGTCATCGCGGCCGGAGGATATCAGCACGGCGATGTAATCAAGGTTCGCTACGAATCCGGTAAGACGATCGCACTCGAGATCAAGGGGAAGCCGTCATCGTGAGCGGTTTGCTGAACACAGCGTTTCACCGCGGATGACTCCCTAGCGTTCGCGAGCGCCCCGAGTTTCACCTCCATGAGAACTGTTCGCCCCGCCGCGGTGGCCGGAAGTTTCTATCCATCCGATCCCGATGAATTACGGCGTGTCGTGGACGAATGCACGAATCCGCCGGCGGAACGGCGCGCCGCGCTCGGCTGTATCGTTCCGCATGCGGGATATATGTATTCGGGGAGGGTCGCGGGAAGCGTCTACCGGTCGTTGCAAATCCCATCGCGATTGATACTTCTCGGGCCGCGGCATTTTCCGCGCGGGGAGGCGCTGGCCATCCTGTCAGAAGGCGCATGGACCACGCCGCTCGGGGAGGCTGCGATTGATACCGCGCTGGCAGCAGAGCTGAAGCAAGCGTTTCCGGCATTGCGCGAGGATGCAGTGGCGCATCGCACCGAGCACGCGCTCGAAACGCAGTTGCCGTTTCTGCAGAGGCTCGCCGGAGATTTTCGATTTGTGCCAATTGCTCTGGGAACTGATCGCTTCGAAGTGCTCGAATTGCTGGGGCGGGCCATCGCGAAAGTAGTGGCGGGGCACGACGAGCCGATTCTGCTCGTGGCCAGCTCGGACATGAATCATTACGAGAGCGATGCGATCACACGCGTGAAGGACCGGCTGGCGATCGACAAGATTTTGGCGCTGGATGCGCGCGGGCTTTACGAGACCGTGCGGTCGAACGACATCTCGATGTGCGGGTATGCGGCCGCGGTCGTAATGCTCACGGCGGTGCGCGAACTTGGCGCAAAGCGCGCCGAGCTCGAGAAGTATGCGACGTCGGGAGACGTAACCGGAGATGGCGACTGGGTTGTGGGTTACGCGGGGATCGTAATTTCTTGAGGCGTCTGCTGCGGCTGCATAAGTAGCGCGAGTTCAGGAATGCGTATTGCGAATGTGTGAAGCAAGCGTGCGCGCGCGCTGGCGCGCGATATCGATGTACTTGTCATCCGCGGCGAGTTGGTCGAGAGCCGGAAGCAGCCGCTGGGGCTCGGGCAAGATCTTGCTGTTGTAATCGCCTTCGAGGCGGAGCAGAGCGTCATTGACGCCGAGGCGGTCGTAGCGCATGGCGCGCACGAGGTTTTCGAGATCGGTCTGCTGCCGACCGAGGCCTTCGAAAATATCGAGGAGCTGGTTGGCTGTGGCATCGAGAGTGTAGTTAAACATGACTTCGTGCGCCTCGCCCGCCTTTTCATAGCGAAACGTCTTCTGTCCGAGGTTTGCGATCTTGCGATGCACGTCGAGGTCGATGCCGTCGAAGTGATGAAGCTGCGCGGCAAGTAGAAAGATTCTGTCGACGAGCGGACGGCTGATCTCGAAGGATTCGGGGCTCGCGCTTTCATCGAGCTGGCGGATGTCGTAGACCGCGCTGCCGTTTTCGCTCACTTTGATTTCGACGTATTCCGGATAGCTCTGTTTGAAGATTTTTCGGAAGGTGACCGTGGCGACATCGCCGGCGCTGCGCGCCGGCAGAGCTACAAGAAATAGGACCAGGATGGCCGGGACAGCTGCGGCCGCGGCCGGGCGTTTGACGAATCGAGAGAGCAGAGCGAAAGAATTCATCGGTGCGATTCGATGCGCGCGGCGCGGGAATGGCTGCGCGGCGCCACCGTTATCCGCGGCGGTGGGCCGAATGGCGCCATCGCCACGGCCATGCGCGCCTGCGCTATCGCCGCGTGTGCGTGGCAGAGCGCCACGGCGAGCGCGTCGGCGGCGTCCGACGGCTCGGGCCGTTCGTGCAGGCCGAGCTGCACGCTCACCATCTGCTGCATTTGCAGTTTCGTGGCAGCGCCGTAGCCGGCGATGCTGGCTTTTACTTCGCGAGGCGAATAACTGTGCGCCGGCACGCCTGCCTGCGCCGCGGCGAGAAGCACGACGCCGCGAACTTCCGCGAGCTTGAGCGCCGTGCGCATGTTCAGAGCGGTGAAGACGGATTCGACGGCGACAGCATCGGGAGCAAATTCGGCGACGAGGTCGGCGATGAGTTTGTGAATCTCGCGGAGGCGCGTCGAAAATGGCGCGCGCGAGTGGAGTTTGAAGGCGCCGAAGCGCAGCGAGCGTGCGGCGCCGCCTTCGAGTTCGACGACGCCAAAGCCGGTAGCGCCCGCGACAGCGGGGTCGACACCGAGAACGCGTAATTTCTTGTGGCCGTTGGTTCTGTCGGGAAGCGCCATTACGGCGTCAAGTGTACGTGCGCGGGTTGCGGGTGGGGTAGCGGTTTTTCGAGACGGCACACCGGGATGGGCACTATTAGCCGGGAAAACGAGGTCAAGATCTTTCGCGACTCTACTCAGGACGAACCCGGCGCGCCTGCATAACACTAGCTCGCCACAGCCGCCTGAATTTCGGATTCGTCGACATCGAAATTCGCGTAGACGTGCTGCACGTCGTCGTTTTCTTCGAGCGCCTCGATCATGCGCAACATTTGCTGCGCCTGCTGCCCCGCGAGTTTCACGTAATTCTGCGGCACCCAGGAAACTTCCGCGGACTCGGGCTTGATCCCCGCGGCGGTCAGGGCGTCACGCACTTTCTCGAAGGCTTCGGGCGGCGTCGTGACTTCCCACGCCGGGCCGTCATCGCGCAAATCTTCGGCGCCCACATCGAGAACGATGCCCATCATTTTCTCTTCGTCGGCTGCTTCCTTCGGAACGATAATGTCGCCCTTGCGGCTGAACATCCAACCCACCGCGCCCGACTCGGCCATGTTGCCGCCGTGCTTCGCCATCATGTGACGGATTTCGCCGACGGTGCGATTGCGGTTGCTCGTCACCACGGCCACCAGCATTCCCACCCCGCCCGGGCCATACCCTTCGAACATGGCTTCCTCGAGCTGTTCGCCTTCTAGTCCGCCCGTGCCGCGCAGGACCGCGCGCTCGATATTGTCGTTGGGCATGTTTTCGTTCTTGGCCGCCTGGATGGCCGTCCGCAAACGCGGGTTCGAGTCGGGATCGCTCCCGCCGCTGCGCGCCGCGATCGTCAATTCGCGGATGATCTTGGTGAAGGCCTTGCCGCGTTTTGCATCTGTGGCGGCCTTCTTATGCTTGATTGTTGCCCACTTCGAGTGTCCAGACATGGGATAGCCCCGTACACGTAAGATGGCAGGAGCAAATTATGTTGCCCTTGCCGCGCTAGTCTAGCATACCCCCTGTAGATGCCGGAAGTCCTTGAGGTCTGGGTATGGAGGAGTGGGCGGCGCGGTGGATGGCGCGGGAGTCGCAAAAGGATCGAGCCAATTTAGCGCCTATGTTTCATTGATTTGGTCTTGCGTGGCTTCGGCTGGATCAGCGAGGCCTGCGTCTTTTTTGGCAGCTTCGCAAAGACTAGAGCGTGCGCCAAGCTGAGCAGTTTCTTGATTTCGTCGCGCGGAAGGGCGTCTTCAGTCTCGAGCGCGACCCAGTGGGCCCTGGCAAGATAGGGCGCGGGAAGCAGGCCGGGCCGCTCCACTAACTCGGCGAAGTCGTCGGGACCGCACTTGAATGAAAGCCAATGGCCACCGGGCTCTAGCGCCACCACCGAGAACATCCTTCCTCCGACCTTGAAGACAAGATCATCCTGCCATTGGATCTGTTCGGTCACGTGCGCAAGGGAGAGGCAGTACTCGCGAGCCCATTCCGCGTACATGGTCAGAGCGTATCGCTACCGCGCTTTCGAGTCGAGTGGGTGAGTAGCCGAAGGAGTTTTTTCCTGCTGAGGATGCGCGATGCCCCGCTCTCGAGATCCGAGAGCGGGGGAGTCGGCGCTGGCAGAGTTTGCCGGTTAGGACTGCAAACCGCCGAATGTGGCGGCGAGGGAGCTGACTTCCAGCGGTTCGTCCGACCCGATGAACTTAAGGCCGATACTGAATTGCCCGCGGCCGAACGGGGCGGAGTAGGTGATGCGGGCTGCTGAGCTGAAATTGGCGTCGGGCAAAGCGACGAGAATCGTGTCTCCCGAACCCCACTCGGTAGGCGCGATGACGCGTGCGCCGCCCGGGCTGACGTTTTCCGTGACGGCTTTCTCGACTCCCAATTCGCCACGGGTGCCGACGAGGAGCGCCGTGATCTTCATGTCCGTACGCTTTTCGGCCCGCTGGACCGTAAAGGGCTGGCTCATACGTTTCCCTCCAGTGAACGTTTAATCGGCGCCGACGCAGGGCCCCCAGCCCTCTCGAACAGCGTCGCGCGCATTAACGAGATGATAGCCACGCAAATCGGAAAAAAGAGGAAGAAGCGGGAACCCTACGTCGAAAGAGACAACGGCTCTTCCGGACAGGAGAAGCATTCGATTGGGGATGGCCGAAACCTGAACTCGGGAACAGAGGCGGCCGTTGCCGGCGTTTCACGAGGTGAAGATTGGCCTCGACACTGATAGGCTTATGGCCGCGCGTCTGTGAAAAGCACAAGCGCGCCCATGGGGCTTGAGGCATGCACTCGAGCATTATCGAAATTCTTGAATTCGCGCTGCTAACGTTGAGCTCCGTCTTTTTTCTGGTCGATCCGTTCGCCGTGATTCCGCAATTTCTGGTGATCACCGCGGATTCCGAGCCGATGGAGCGGCGCCATATTGCCGAGCGCGCGGGCTGGACTTGCGCGTTGATCCTCGCGGGCTTCGCGCTCGCGGGCAGCCTAATCTTCAAGGTTTTTGGAATCACGCTGCCGGCTTTCAAAATCGCAGGCGGAATCATTCTGATGCAAATCGGCATGGACAACCTCCAGGCGCGAAGGTCCGCTACCAAGGAATCACCGGAAGAAGCTGCGGAAGGCGCGTCGAAAGCCGACGCGGGGATTATTCCCCTGGGAATTCCGATGCTAGCCGGGCCGGGCGCGATTTCAACCGTAATGGTGCTGGTGGGCGAATCCCATTCGTGGTGGCAGCACGTGGTGGTGTACGCCGCGATTGTCATCAGCTCTCTGGCCTCGTACTGGATTCTGGCGGGTGCGGACCGCGTCCGCGTCTATTTGGGCGAAACGGGAATCCGGATATTGATGCGACTGATGGGATTGATCCTCGTGGCGATTGCGGTGCAGTTTGTTGTGAATGGTGCGACGGATCTGGGATTGATTCGCAACCTGCCGCATTAGCTTTCTTCCCATCCCGAAGTGGGATTCGGAGGCTCGCCGCTTACCGCAATTGAAGGCGAAATGCCCCGTAACATATTGAAATCATGCCACCTCAGCAAACTGGCTTTTGTGCCGATAGAATGCTAGAACTCGAATAGTTCGCCGAGTCGCCTACCCATGGCCGAATCTTGCACTTCGAAAGGTTGCAAGGCTCCGATGCCTCCGGGGCTAGCGCAGGAGCATCTCTGCCTGATGCATTACACGCTCCATATTGAAGAAGAATGCGCTGCGATCCGGCGCGAAACGGCGCTCGGCCAAACGGCCCACGCCCGGCAGGTGGAATTCTTCAAACAAATCGCGGCGCGGGGCGATGTGCTGGTGACCGTGGCAACGAGCGGCTGGACGATGTCGGATGAAATGAAGGCGCGGGTGCTGAGCACGCTCCTGACTTTGATGAATACGCGCGAGAATATCGATCGCTCAGCGATGCGGCAATCCGCGATGCGACGCTTCGCATAGTCCTCCCTTCGACGAATTCCCTTCTTTCATTCGGAACCAGACTGAGAGCGAAATCCCCGAGTGCCGTGCTTTGGGGCGGTGCCGAGACGGTTAAGCGCCGACGAACCGGGCGTAGAGCGAACGGGCGACGGCCGGATCGCGCGTGCCTTTGAAAATCGCACGGCCGTCGGGGAATACGGTAATTTCGTAGGAATTGACGCGGAAGCGAAGCAGGAAGTCGTTGCTGCGAACATCGGCGGCCGTGGACGTGAGCCGGCGATTTAATTCTGCGAGATCGAGACTGCGTCCGCGCTCGTGAATCTGAACGGAATCGCGGCCGCACAGGGTGATATGCGGCTGCACGTCGCCTTCGAGATATCGAAAATCGCGGCGCGCGCAGGCGCGGCATTCGGGATTGCGCGCGACGCGAATGGCGCGATGTTTCCCGCTCCAGACATCGAAAGAAACGAGCCGGCCGCTCAGTTCGTAACGTTGCGCGGTGAGAATCTTCATCGCTTCTATGGATTCGAGGGAAGCGATGACGTTGACTGCGGCATTGAGGATGCCGGCGGTGTCGCAGGTTTCTTCCATTGCAGCCGCGGCCGCGTCGCCGGACTCGACCAGGCAGGCCAGACACGCCGTTTCACCCGGCAGAATCGTCATGGTTACGCCAGCGCTTGCGACGGCGGCGGCATAAATCCACGGGACGCCGAGCGCGATCGCGGCGTCGTTGACGAGCAGTCGCGTTTCAAAATTGTCCGTACCGTCGAGGATCAGAGGAAAGCCGGAGAGAAGTTCACGCGCGTTCTTGGGCGTGAGATCCGCGACGATGCCTTCGATTCGCGCGACCGAGTTGATGGCGCGAAGCCGGCGTTCGGCCGCAATGGCTTTGGGAAGATTTTCGCGCGCGTCGGACTCCTCGAAGAGCATCTGGCGCTGCAAGTTCGAGGGCTCGACGAAGTCGCGATCGATCAAGCGCAACGCGCCCACCCCCGAACGGAGAAGCAGATTGGCGACGGCGGTGCCAATGGCGCCGCAGCCAACCAAAACTGCCGAGGCGTTCAGCAATCGCTCCTGACCGGCCTCGCCGATTCCGGCGAAGAGAATCTGGCGGGAATAGCGTTCCTTTTGGTTCGTGTCCATCGGTTATTTGCGGTAGAACTATTCATCATAATAGCGCCAATTCAAATCGGCAGGGCAACGCGGATATACTAGCCGCTCGTCTCACCACTGCCGGCCCTGGCGCGGGCCGAAACATGGGGTCAACCGATCGTTTCCCGACGCAAAAAATCGATAGCCATGCAAGCGTGGATGAGTGTGGGCATGTTTCTCGCGCTGACTGCATCGCTCTGGGGCCAGGCCCAGGATACGGCCGTCGAAGGACGCCTGGTGGCGGAAATTCGGATCGTCGACGACACAGGCCGCGTGCTCCAGGACAAGCTTCCAGCGATGGCCCTCGAAGCGGGGAAGCCTTTCGACATGGAGGCGGAGCGCGCCAGTTTGCGGACGCTGTATGCGACGGGACGCTACGCGCAGATTCACGTCGATGCAACGTCCGAGCCGGACGGTGTCCAACTCGATTTCATCGTGCATCGGAATCTCTACAATAACGTTATCCGCATTGATGGCTTAAAAGAACCGCCAACGGAGGCTAGCGCGCTGGCTGCGATGCGGCTGCCTCTGGGCGAGCCTTTCCGCGAAAACGCAGTAACCGATGGATTGAAGCGGCTCAGCGATACGCTCCGCGAAGAAGGGCTGTTCCAGGCCAAAGTCGAGCATACGGAAGAGCCGCACCCCGAAAACCAGCAGATGGACGTGATCGTGCGAATCACGCCGGGACCGCGAGCGCGCATTGGCACGATTGATGTAGTCAACAAGAGTTCGTTCACCGACAAGGAACTGCTCGGGCGGACGAGGCTCAAGCCGAACTCCAAGCAGGACGTGACCTCTTCGCGCGTTACACACGGCGTCGAACGCCTACGGAAGAAGCTGGTTGGCGAAGGTTACCTCGGAACGAACGTGGCAATTCAACGGGGAGCGTATGATTCGGCGTCCAATCGCCTGCCCCTGATTCTGACCGTGACGGCGGGCCCGCGCGTGCGTGTGGACGTTGTGGGAGTGCATTTCCGGCCGGGGCAGCTCCATAAACTCCTTCCGATTTATGCGGAAGGCGCCGTGGACGAAGATCTGCTGCAAGAGGGGCTTCGCAACATTCGCGACGATCTGCAACGCAATGGTTATTTCGATTCGGACGCGGACTATGCCATCACTGAGGACGCCAGCCGCAACGAGCGGGTCATCACGTACACAATCAAACGTGGCGTTCGCCACCGGCTGTTGGGAATCACTTTCAGCGGCAACCATTATTTTCGCGACGAAATTCTCACCTCGCGGCTGCAACTCCAGCGGTCGAGTTTCGCTTCGCGCGGCAAGTTCAGCCAACGCATGGTGCGGGACGACAGCGATTCGATCCGGGGGCTCTACCAGGCCAACGGCTTTCTCGAGGCCCAAGTTAAATTCGTCGTGGATGACGACTACAAGGGGAAATCAGGCGATCTGTACGTGCATTTCTCGATCACGGAAGGCCCCCAGACGCTGGTGAGTGGATTAAAGATCGAAGGCGATCACACCATTGACGCGAAAACGTTGGCCAATGTTATCGGTTCATCGGTCGGCCAACCGTACTCGGATTCGAACGTCGCGGGTGACCGCAACAATATTCTGGCGCTCTATTACAACGACGGATTTCCCGACGCGCAGGTGGAAGGACAGGCAACGCCTGGCGCCGAACCGAACCGGATCAACGTGGTGTTTCGGATTACCGAAGGGCCGCAGATCGATGTCTTGCGGGTTCTGATAACGGGATACGTGCACACGCGCTACGGAGTGATCGCGCGGCAAGTGCAGGTGAAGGCCGGAGGACCGCTACGCGAAGGGGACGTCATCGACACGCAGCGGCGGCTTTACAATCTCGCTATCTTCAATCGCGTGCAGATCGCGCCGCAGAACCCACAGGGCACGGATCCGGAAAAGACCGTGGTCGTAGCGGTGGAGGAAGGAAAGCGGTGGACGCTCGGGTACGGTCTCGGATTTGAGGTACAGCGGCTTGCGGGGAGTTCGTCCAATCCAACCGGCACGACATTGAACGCGAGCCCGCGCGTGATCTTCGAAATCGGGGAAGCCAATGTGGACGGACGCGCGCAGTCGATTTCATTGAAGGTTCGCGCGAGCACGCTGCAATACCGCGCCGTGCTCAGCTACACCGCGTCGAACTTCCTCGCGAATCCCCACTACAGTCTGCAACTCACTACGTACGCCGACAAGTCACAGGACGTGAATACATTCAACTCGGAGCGCTACGAAGCCGCGGCGCAATTCGTCGACACCGTCACGCCGAGCACATCGCTGCTGTACCGGTATTTTTTCCGGCACGTATTGGTCGACGCCAACTCGCTGAAAATCTCGCCGGACGAAATTCCCCTATTCAGCCAGCCGACGCTGATTTCCGGATTCGGCGTGAGCTGGCTGCACGACCGGCGAAACAGCGCCGCCGATGCGACGAAGGGCAGTTACAATTCGGTTGACCTCAGCGTCGCCGAGAAAAAGTTCGGATCGAGCGCCAGCTTTCTCCGCGCGTTCGTGCAGAATTCGACATTTACCCCTTTCGGCCGGTCGTTCGTCTTCGCGCGCGCTTTCCGCTTCGGGGTCGAGCAGACGCTTCCCGGCACGACGCCGGATGAAATCCCGCTTCCCGAGCGATTCTTTGCCGGCGGCGGCCAGTCGATCCGCGGATTCGGTTTGAATCAGGCAGGCCCGCGCGATCCCGATACGGGCTTCCCCGTGGGCGGACTGGCGCTTCTTGAATTCAATCAGGAAATACGATTTCCTCTTAGGCTGCCGTATATCGGCAATCGAGTGGGTGGGACGTTTTTTTATGACGCGGGAAACGTGTACACCGACATCAACCATATTTCGCTGCATTCGGCGCCATCATCGCTGACGGATTTGAATTATCTGTCGCATACCGTCGGCGCGGGCCTACGTTACGCGACGCCGATCGGCCCCGTGCGCATCGATTTCGGCTACCAACTGAATCCCGCGAAATTCCAGTTTCTTAATTCGACGACGAATCTGCCGGAGATTCAGCAGTTGCCGCATTTCCAATTCTTCTTCAACATCGGGCCGGTGTTTTGATGCGACGCGGTGCGATTTTCGTGACGGTTGTTGCCGGCCTCGCGTTCACACCGCTGTGGATTGCGGACGCTCGCGCGCGTGAGCCGGGAGGCCCGTCGATCCTGCTCCAGGCGCTGGCGCCGGCGCAGGCGCAAAATCGGACGGTCCAAGTGGATGGAATCGTCGCGCGGATCGAGGGCGACATTCTCACCGAGAGCGAGCTGGACGAATTGTCCGCGTATCAGATGCTCGTCGAAGGAAAGTCCGGGAGCCGTGACGACTTGATTCGCGAGCTCACCGATCAATGGATCGTAAAGAACGAAGCCCAAACGACGCGATTCGCTCGTCCGACACCAGACGACATCACTCGGGCTCTCGCGGCTCTCGCCAAGCAGTCTTCATCGCCGGAAGCATTTCATGCGCGCATGGCGGAGGTTGGGCTAACAGAAGCGGCCGTGCGGCGCGAGCTCGAATTGGAAATTTATCTCGACCGATTTCTCGATTACAAATTCCGGCCCGCCGCTCAAGTGGACGAAAAAGGGATCGAGGACTATTACAACGGCGAATTCACGGAGCAAGCGAAGTCTCGCAAGGAGACCGTGCCGCCTCTGGACGCGGTTCATGCCGACATTCGGCGCCTCTTGACGGAGCGCATCATCAGCGAGCATGCGACGAAATGGCTCGACGAGACGCGCGAGCGGCTGCGGATCGAGGTCGCGTCGGGCGCAGGTGATCCATGAAGATCCGCTGGCATCACTGGCTAGGAATGGTGCTGTTTGCGCTGCTCATCGCGGCGGGGACCCTGGTGTTTTTGTGGGACACGGGACTCGCGAATTTGTGGATGCGGCATCACCTGGCGGAACAGATCGAGAAAGCGACGGGGGCGCGCGTCGAAATGGGCCGGCTGCGCGTGCAGCCGTGGAAACTCAGCGCCGAGATTGACAATCTGACGCTGCATGGTCTCGAAGATCGCGGAATGCCGCCGCTGTTCCACGCGGATAAAATTCACGTGGCGGTTCGGGTTGTCTCGTTCTTCGGGCGGAAGATCGCGTTGCAAGAGCTGATTCTCGATCATCCCGAGGCGGGTGTGAGATTCGGAACCGGCGGCCAGAGCAACATTCCCGTGCCGAAGACGGCGGGAAGCGTGCGGCAGTATCGCGAGCGGCTTTTCGATCTCGAGATCGGCAAACTCCAAATTAATGATGGCAGCGTTTTCTACAACGACGCCACCATTCCGTTGGCGGTGGAAGGCGGCAATTTCGAGTTTGTTCTGAACTACGACGCACCTGCACATGGCCCGGCATTGTATGCGGGAAAACTCGACTGGCAGGACATCAATCTGGCCGCGCTTCGCTACATTCCGTTCCATTCCGGCCTTTCGGCGAAGTTCACGATCACGAGCGGCGGATTCGAGCTCGATGAGCTGAAATGGAAACTACCGCATTCCGAGCTCGATGCGCGAGCCGAGTTGCCGAGCTTCGCAGCGGCGAACGACTGGAATTTCCGCTATCACGGACGCCTCGCGCTTGAAGATGTCCGCAACATTCTGCGCGAGCCGACGACGCCCGACAGCAACATCGAGTTTGCCGGAACCGCGAGCGTGAAAGGAGGCGCGTGGACCGGCAAGGGGCACTTCGACGGGCGCGACGTCGACTTACCCTACGATTGGTTTCACGCGAAGGGCTTAGAAGGGTGGGGCGATTTCGAAATCGCCCATCACAGGCTCCTGGTGCCGCAGTTCAGCGCCCGCGCTCTCGGCGGAACATTGCAGGGGCCTCTTACGGTTGATCTAAACAGCGGCGCGTTTCGCATCGAGTCGCGGCTTCGCGGCATGAGTCTCCCCGCGATATTCGCAGCGCTCGACAATCCGGATTTTCCCGTGCACGCGCTGCACTGGGACGCCGTCGTGGATGTGGACGCCGTCAACACTTGGACCGGAGCATTCGAGCACTTCCAGACGCGCGGAGAAATGCGCTGGTCCGCACCGGCGAACCTCATACCCGGGAAGATGCCGGCGGAAGCTCGCGTTGACTACGACTACAACAACGACCGGCTCGAATTGCTCCTGAACAAGAGTGAAATCTCCACGCCAACAACTTGGATGTTGATGGACGGCCCGCTCGGCGGACACGACTCCGCCGTAGAGTTGGCGCTCCACACGGACGATTTGACCACGTGGGATGATTTCATCAACACGGTTCGGGGAGCAGACGCCGAGCCGGAACGGGAGATCGGAAGCGTCGACTGGAGAGGCCGCATTCTTGGGCCCATTGTCGGCCCGACATTCGTGGGGCACTTCACCGCGACGGACGTCAGTTACGGCAAACTGTATTGGGACAAACTCGATGGCGTTCTTTCCTATTCGCCGGATGATCTGCAACTTACGAACCTGGAGGCGCGCCGCGGAAAGTCGTCGGCGCTTCTCGATCTGCGTCTTCAGCTTGATGGCGACTGGAGTTTTCGTCCGATTGATCCCTGGAGTTTCAGCGCGCGCCTCACCCGCGACCCAACCGACGACTTGCAGGCGATGTTCGACACGCATTATCCGGTCACAGGCGTCTTGAGCGGGGAAGTGCTCGGCAGCGGTACGCGCGGGGAGCCTGAGTTCGACGGCAATTTGACTCTCGAGCAGATTGAAGCGCGCGGCATGCACTTCGACCGCCTCACCGCACAGCTTCACATCCGCGACAACCAGGTTCACTTCGACAACGCGGATCTGCGAATGGACGGGGGCAGAGCGAATGGCTACTTCTCCTACGGTCTGAGCGATGGACGTATCAAGTTCGCTCTCGATGGAACCGCGATCGAGCTCAACCACATTCCCCAGATTCAGACCGGGAGTTTTCCGATCAGTGGAACGATGGGATTCGCGCTGCACGGCGAAGGCCAGCTGCGAGCGCCTCAAGGCGATGGGACTTTGCAATTCCGCAATCTGAAGCTGGGCACAGAAGTCGAAGGCGACTTCGATGCGAGGGTCGCCTCGAACGGCAAGGATCTTCATTTGGAACTGAGTTCCACTCTCAGCAAAGGGGTGCTGCAGGCCGCCCTGCAGCTCGGCCTGTCTGGCGATTATCCGGTGTCCGCGCAAATCACAGCGAAACAGTTCGATCTCGACCCATTCATCGTCGCGGGGCTTCACCTTAAGGGTCTGACTGGCCACAGCAGCGTGGACGGCCAGTTCACCATCGCAGGCGGGCTGCGCGATCTGAATTCCCTGACCGTCGACGTCGATTTGACAAGCGTCAGTTTCGATTACGACGTGGTGAAATTGCAGAACGAGGGCGACATCAAGCTCGTGTACCGGAAGAACGAAGTGCGCGTCGCGCAAGCTTATTTGCGCGGGACGGATACGGACTTTCATTTTTCCGGCTTCGCTCGATTTGACGGCGACCGGCCGCTCAATCTTGCGATGTCGGGCAAAGTAAACATGCGATTCGCGACGGGTTTGCTGCCTATGCTCAATGCGCGTGGCGCCGCGGATGTCCGGGTCTCGGTGGGGGGCACGATGTCGAGTCCATCGATCATCGGCCGAGTTGCGCTCCAGGACGTCTCAGCCGCATACGACGATTTTCCGACGGGACTCAACCACGTCACTGGCGAGGTGGTATTCGACCGGAGCCGCGCGCTCTTCGAAAATGTTTCCGCGGAATCCGGCGGCGGCCATCTGACGTTGCGCGGCTCGATGAGCTATGGCGATGGTCCGATCCGCTACGACCTCGATGCCGTCGGCCCTCAAGTGCGCATCCGCTATCCGGTCGGGATGAGCTGGCTCCTCGGCGGCACGCTGCATCTCGAGGGCAGCACGGATAGCGCCGTGCTGTCCGGCAACGTTCAGATACAGCGCCTGCTGCTTGCCGAAGGCGTCGATATGGCCACGCTGATGACCGCGTCGTCGGGCAGCGTTCAGGGGCCGGCCACGTCCTCATCGTTTCTGCGCAATCTTCAGTTCGACATCGGCGCGACGACCGCGCCGAATGCGCACATGGAATGGACGGGCGCGCACGTTGAAATGGAAGGCTCGATGCGGTTGCGCGGGAACTGGGACCGCCCGATTTTGCTCGGCAGCATTCACCTGCTTAACGGCGATATGACGTTCCGCGATAACAAGTACACCTTATCGCGCGGCGACATTGATTTCTCGAATCCATTCCGCCTCGACCCGATACTGAACATCGAAGCTACGACGACGATCGACCAGTACGAAGTCACCCTGGATTTCAGCGGTCCGGCAAGCAATCTCTCGCTCTCCTATCGTTCCGATCCTCCGTTGCCGGATTCCGACATCATCGCGCTTCTCGCGCTCGGCAGCACGGGGACCGAAAGTGCGCTTCGTTCATCGAGTGCGCAGACAACGCAGGGTTACGGCGCGACGGCACTGCTTTCGGAAGCGATTTCGAGCCAACTGGGCGGTAGAATTGAAAAGCTTTTCGGCATCAGCAAGTTCCGCGTCGATCCATTCCTCGCGGGAACCGCGTCGGAACAGAACGCGGCGGCGCGCGTGACGATTGAGGAGCAGCTGGGCCGCGCCGTGACCGTCACCTATAGTACGAACGCGGCATCGGACCAGGAGCAGGTGATTCAGGTCGAGTATGCCCTTCGCCGCGACATCACCATCATCGGACTCCGCGACATCAACGGCACGTTCAGCCTTAGCGTCGAATTCACGAAGCATTTCAAGTAAGAGTCTCTGCAGCTAGTCGGGCAGCACGAAGAGCGAATCGGGCTCGAGGCGGACGTGCCACGGAAACGGCTTGTCTTTGAAGCGAACCCACTTTTCTTTAAAGATTTCAGCTTGCAAATGCGGCTCGTCGCCGGGCTGCGGCGCGGAATGCAGCTTCAGATAGAGCGTTATGCGGAACGGCGTCTCGCTTGCGCGGACGAGCCAACAGGGAAACACATTTTCCGCGGCCGCAGCGTCATCGCCGCTTTCGAGAAAAGCGATATGATGCGCGCGAATTCCCGCGTGCATTAGCGCTTGCGGGATGCGCTGTGAAACTCGTAACTGGCAGCCCCAATCGGCCGCTTCGATCGTTCCGCCCGAGACCGGCCATGCACGCGAAATATTCTTGCAGCCGGTGAGCCGCGCAACGACCAGACTCGGTGGATGGCGAAAAATGTCGTCCTTCGCTCCGTACGCCGCCGTTTGTCCCTTCGACAACACGAGCATATCCGAGCCGACACGGTAGGCTTCTTCGATGTTATGCGTGACGAAGAGCGTCGCGCCCCGGAATCGTTCGAGCGCCTCAAGTAACTGCCTCTCGACTTGCGACCGCAGATGGGTATCGAGAGCAGAAAGCGGCTCATCGAGAAGCAACGCGTCCGGCTTGACCGCCAGAGCCCGCGCGAGGGCCACGCGCTGCTGTTCTCCTCCCGACAATTCGCGCGGAAGGCGATTCTCGAGTCCGTCGAGTTCAAGCGACGCGAGTTGCTGTTTCACGCAGGCGGCTCGTTCTTCACGAGAAAGAGAATCGAGGCCGAAAACGATATTTTGCGCGACGCTCATGTGCGGAAAGAGCGCGTAATTCTGGAAGAGCATCCCGATGCGGCGATCGCGGCTCGGCACGTCGACATCATTCGCGGAATCGAAGAGAACGCGGCCATTGAGAACGATTCGCCCGCGATCGGGTCGCTCGAGCCCCGCGATGCACCGCAGCGTCATCGTCTTACCCGCGCCCGACGGACCGAGGATCGCGAGCGGCAGTGTACCCGTCGTGAACGCGACGTTGAGCGTGTAGCTTGCCAGGCGTTTCTCGATTTGGACTTCGAGCGCCATCTAGCCGCGCCCCATGCTCGCCCGCGTGACCGTTTGCGCGCGCATCCAGTAGAAGAGGCAGAAAAGAAGCGCGAGCGAAATCCCCACGTCGATCAGAGACCACTGGATGGCCCGCGTCATCTCGTCGGCTTCGACTGCGAAATAAATGGCGAGCGGAATCGTTTCCGTTTTGCCTGGAATGTCGCCGGCGAGCATCAGCGTCGCGCCGAATTCGCCGAACGCGCGCGCGAATGAAAGCGCTGTTCCGGCGAGAATTCCCGGCGCGGCCAGTGGCAGCGCGACGCGGCGAAAGACGCGCCATTCGCCCGCGCCCAGCGTGCGCGCGGCCTGCAGCAAATGCGGATCGACTTGTTCGAGCGCCGCGCGCGCGGTGATGTACATCAGCGGGAACGAAACGACGGCCGCGGCGATCACCGTCGCAGGCCAGGAAAAAACCACGGTCGTACCGACTCGCAACAGAAGCTGGCCGATCGGCCCATTTTTGCCGAAGAGCAGAAGCAGGAGGAAGCCCACCACCGTCGGCGGCAGAATGAGCGGCAGCAATAAGACTCCATCAAGGATCGCGAGCGCCGATCCGGTTCGCCTGCCGCGCCATGCGGCAGCCGAGACCCCGGCGACAAACGTGATTGCCGTGGCCGTGAGGCTGGTCGCCAGAGAAATCCAGATCGGGGAGAAGTCGGCAGGCATAATCCGAGTTTAATTCGTGCCAGACAGCGCGACGAAGCCGTATTTTTCGAATATGGCGTGGGCATCCGCTCCGGCGAGATAATCCGCAAGCCCGCGCGCTGCGGATTCCTGTTTTGTCCCCTTGATCACCGCAAGAGGATACACGATGGGCTCGTGGGAATCTTCGGGTGCGGTCGCGACGATGCGGACTTTTTTCGAGATGAGCGCATCCGTGCGATAAACGAGGCCGGCGTCTGCGTTTCCGGTCTCGACGTAGGTCAAGACTTGGCGCACGTCTTTCGCGTAGACGACCTTGGGTTTGATCGCGTCCATCAGCCCGAGATGCTGCAGTGTCTGCTGCGCGTACATTCCCGCGGGCACGGTGGCGGGTTCGCCCAATGCGATGGTTTTGACTTCCGGTATCACGAGGTCGGCGAAATCCTTCGCCGTTCCGGACGCCGCGGGAACGATGAGGACGAGTGAATTGCGTACGGCATCGCGGCGCGTACCCGCGACGGTCAGTCCTTTCGCCACCAGCGCATCCATCTGTTTTTCCGCGGCCGAAAAGAAAATGTCCACCGGAGCGCCCTGTTCGATCTGGTGCTGCAGCGTTCCCGAGCCGCCATAATTGAACGTGACTTTCACGCCGGGGTTCTTTTGCTCGTACATTTTTGCGATCTCATCGAGCGCGTCCTTCAAACTGATCGCTGCCGAGACCGTCAGGCTCGCTGGCGATTCCTGCGCCGCACGATACGCCGGAAGGGCGCGTCCTCCTATAGCGAACCAGGTCACCAGGACCGCCGTGCCTACGGCCAGCCAGCGGTCAGCATATGATGAAAATCGCATTAGATTGACCTCTGAAACCGCAGCAAATCATAGCGTATTACGTGGCCTGCGTCATGGCCAGACTTCGATTCAGGAGGCTTCGATTGACCCCGCACAGCCCCGGCGACTTCTGATACGATGGCCAGCCCAATCGACGCTCATACCTGATGACTCCGCCTCCGAAAACCCCCTCACCCGCAGCGATCGAACCGCGATATGTCGCTGACCGTGAAGCAGGGCTTCGCCGCCAGTTGAGTGCGCGCCAGATTTCAATGATCGCGCTCGGCGGCGCGATTGGGACGGGACTCTTTCTCGGCAGCGCGGTCGCCGTCAGCCTCGCCGGTCCTGGCGTGATCCTGAGTTATGGCGTCGGAGCTCTGATCGCGCTCGCCTTGATGTGGGCGCTCGCCGAAATGACGGTCGTGCATCCGGTCGCGGGCTCGTTTGGAGTGTTCGCGGGGATTTATCTGCATCCGTGGGCCGGCTTTGCAGTTCGATATTCCTACTGGCTGGCACAGGCGGTTGCGCTCGGAAGCGAGATTGTCGCTGCTGCGATTTATTGTCACTACTGGTATCCGCACATCCCTGGATGGATCTGGATAACGCTATTTTCGTCGGCCCTGGTCTACATCAATGCACGCAGCGTCGGAAATTTCGGCACATTTGAATATTGGTTCGCGCTCATTAAGGTCGTCACTATTTTTGTTTTCCTCGCTCTCGGCACGGCGCTTCTCGCTGGAATTGGCTTTCACCCGCTCGGAACCCATAATTACATGGCCTTCGGCGGATTTTTGCCGCACGGATGGAAAGGCGTTGGGCTCGGCGTGGCCATGGCGGTCTTCAGCTATCTCGGACTCGAAGTGGTGTCTGTGGCGGCGGGCGAGGCGAGCCACCCCGAAGTGGCCGTTCCGCGAGCGGCGCGCTGGACGCTCGCGCGACTCGCACTTTTTTACGTCGGCGGCATGGCCGTGCTTGTAGGCGTGATGCCGTGGACGCAGGCAGGCCTCTCCGAAAGCCCGTTCGTCCGCGTATTTCAGTCGACAGGAATTCCCTACGCCGCGGCCGTCATGAATTTCGTCGTCCTCACCGCGGCGCTCTCGAGCGTCAATACAGATCTCTATCTCACCACACGCATGCTGTTCTCGCTCTCCCGCGGCGGATATGCGCCCCAGTTTCTCGGCAGGCTGAACCGGCAGGGCGTGCCGCTCGCTGCCCTCCTGGCGTCGAGCATTGGCATGATCCTCGCACTGATTCTTGAATTCCTCTTTCACAACAGCGCTTTCCTTTACATGCTGGGCGCTGCTTTTTTCGGCGGCCTGTTCGGTTGGTTCATGATCTTCCTGACGCATCTCGCTTTCCGCCATCATTTCGAAAAAACCGGCGGCTCGGTGCCGATGCGCTTTGCGCCCCGCGGCCCCTGGACTTCGCTCGCCGGTCTTCTCGCGTTGCTCGCGGTTCTGATCTCGACGTGGTGGATTCCGGGAATGAGGATCACGATCTTGGCGGGAATGCCTTGGCTCGCGCTCATTAGTCTGTGCTATTTTCTGTGGGCACGCCCGCATCGCGAACGTCTCGACGCGGCGAAGCGGCCCGATTGAGTTCGAAGGGAATAGCGATGGACGAACTTCTCAAGTGGCGGGAAGAATTTCCAATTCTCGAGCGCACCACCTACCTCATCAGCAATTCTCTCGGCGCGATGCCGCGCGCGGTTTATAAACGCCTGAATGATTACGCGGACATGTGGGCGCATCGCGGTGTGCGCGCGTGGGAAGAAGGCTGGTGGGCCATGGCCGTCTCCGTAGGCGACAAAGTCGGCGCGTTGATAGGTGCGGGCGCCGGCGAAATTTCGCTGCATCAGAATGTGACGCTGACGCAGGCCATCATTTCCTCGTGCTTCAATTTCTCCGGCCCGCGCAATAAGGTTGTCCTCGTCGACCTCGAATTTCCATCCATCGTGTATTTCTATATGGAGCAGCGGCGGAACGGCGCCCGCGTCGAGATGCTGAAGAGCGAGGACGGGATTCACGCTCCGCTCGAGCAAATCGTTGAAGCGATTGATGAAACCACGCTTCTCGTTCCGATTTCGCTCGTCTTGTTTCGCAGTGCGACGATTATCGATGCTCGCGCCATAGTCGAGCGCGCTCACCGCGTCGGAGCGCACGTCATTCTCGATTGTTTTCAAGCTGCTGGCACTTTGCCGATCGACGTGCGCGCACTCAATGTCGATTTTGCGGTCGGCGGCGTTTTGAAGTGGCTCTGCGGCGGCCCCGGCGTGGCGTATCTTTATGCGCGGCCCGATTTACGCAAGAAACTTTCTCCCGCGATTACCGGCTGGAGCGCGCACGAACGCGCGTTCAATTTCGAAATCGGCCCGATCGAACTGCGCGACGACGCATTTCGCCTTCTCAACGGCACGCCGCACATTCCCGCGCTCTACGCCTGCCAACCGGGCCTCGAGATCGTCGCCAAAGCCGGCGTCGATAAAATCCGGGCGAAGTCGCAGCACCAGACGCAGCGTCTGCTCGAGGGCGCGCTGAAACGCGGCTGGCGCGTCAATTCGCCGCGCGATCCCGCCGTCCGCGGTGGCACCATCTCCGTTGATTGCCCGCACGCGAAAGAAGTGAAAAGCGAGCTGATTGCCCGCGACATTCTCGTCGATTACCGTCCCGCCGCGGGCGTTCGTCTTTCGCCTCATTTTTACAATCGCGACGAAGAAATCGATTACGCGCTGGCCCAGATGGAAGAAATCCTCGCGACGCGCGCTTGGGAGCGCCATCTCCAGCCCGCCTGAGAGACGGCCACTACCGGATGAACGCGCCTTCGCCTGAACTCTCGATCATCATTCCCGCCTATAACGAGGAAACCCGTCTGCCGCGCGGCCTCGAGAAAATTCGCGCGTATCTGGACGAGCGGCACCTCGATGCCGAAGTTCTTGTCGTGGATGATGGATCGAACGACGGCACGGCGCGCATCGTCGAGGAATGGCGGCGCGTTTGGCCGGCGGTGCGCCTGGTATCGAACGGCGTAAATCGCGGCAAAGGCTACAGCGTGCGGCACGGCATGCTTGAATCGCGCGGCCGCATCGCCCTCTTCACCGATGCGGACTTATCGTCGCCGATTGAAGAGGCGGAAAAGCTGCTCGGCGCTCTGCGCGACGCCGACATTGCGTTCGGCTCTCGCGCACTCGACCGCAAACTCATCAGCGTCCATCAATCGCGCATGCGCGAGCTCGCGGGAATTATTTTCAATGGCTTCGTGAAACTATTCACCGGCCTGCGATTCGAGGATACGCAATGCGGCTTCAAGGCGTTCGCCATGCCGCAATCCCGGATCATCTTCACGCAGCAGCGCATCGAGCGCTTCGGTTTCGATCCGGAAATTCTATTTCTGGCGAAGCGCCACGGCCTCCGCGCCGTCGAAGTGCCCGTCCGCTGGGCGCACGACCCCGCCACGAAAGTCCACGTCCTGCGCGACAGCGTTCACATGTTTTGGGATCTTTTCGTGATCCGCTGGAACGCCGTCACCGGCAAATACCCAAAGACCGGCAGCCGCCCGGGCTAGGCCCGCTCGCGCAACCGGCAGCTTGAGCAGCCTCCCAATTTCCGCAACGCGTTATTTTTCCTTCTTTGCCGTCGGAGGCAGTAGTCCTGTGGCGCGAAGGTACATCGCCGCCATGGCGTAGTGGTCCGAGTAATCGCCATCGAGATCCATCATCATTCCTCCGCGAGAAATCGTCTCTCCGCCGAAATAGGGAAGCACATCGCCGAGATTCGAATCGTCGATTTTCGCGAACGATGCCGTGCAGAAGTCGAACGAAGACTTGAGCGCAGCGACCAGCTTGTCCTTGCCTTCGGTTTCCGCCACTTTCGACTCCGGGGCTGCCGCACCCGAGATTTTTGAGCACAAGTAGAAATTGGCGCGTGTGGCGTGAACGACCAGATGCGCGAATGTCATTTGTTGCGGCGTGGGCTGGAACGAGTACTTGTCGGCGGGCATTTCTTCGGCCGCCGCGACCATATTCTTCGCGTTCTCGGCGACCACCTCGCGGAGATGGCTGGACACCGGATTCGCTTCTGTCTTCCCCATTGGCGCGGCTTTCTCCTGCGCCATCGCAGGCACTGCAATCAACGCCAACGCCAATCCGAGTTGAATAAAATTCTTCATGGACATTCCTCCTGGCCAGTTAGGCGACCCGAGGATATGCCCGCAAAGCCATTGCGGCAAGGGCAGCATCAGTCGCAAGGCTTGGTCCGCCAGCCGATTTGGCCTGCCCGGGGGTGCGTCAAATTCACATCACTTCATTTTACAAAGTACTTGACAATCCTGTGTCCGGCGCTATCCTTGTCCCATGTCGCAGACCAATCCCTGGCGCCCTCGTTCCTCGAAGCCGGTCGCTCTCGACGATCGCGCCCGCGACAATCTCCGCTTCATCCGCGAAACCATGGAGCGCGCCTCCTCCTTCACCGCCGTTCCCGGCTGGGGCGGCGTGGCCATGGGCATCACGGCCGCTGGTGCCGCCGTAGTGGCTTCGCGGCAGCAGCGCGCCGAGGCATGGCTGCTGACGTGGGTGGCGGAAGCTGTCATCGCGCTGGCGATTGCCTCGTGGAGCACAATCGCCAAAGCCCGCGAAGCGAACTTGCCGCTGCTTGCCGGCCCCGGACGAAAATTTGCCTTGAGCTTTGCCCCGGCCATGTTCGTTGGCGCACTGTTAACGGTTGTCCTCTATCACGCGGGCGATGCCGCCGCAATTCCCGGCGTTTGGCTCCTGCTCTACGGCACGGGAGTGGTGACGGGCGGCGCATTTTCGATTCGAGTCGTGCCGCTCATGGGTCTTTGCTTCATGGTGCTCGGCACAATTGCGCTTTTCTCCCCGGCGAGCTGGGGAAATATCCTCCTCGGGATGGGATTTGGCGGACTGCACATTGTTTTCGGCGCGGTGATTGCGAGGAGTTATGGCGGATAGGTCCAGCGCCGCGCGAGCGGAACGCGATGAGAAATCCACTGCGAGCCGCCGCGCCGCGCCCGGTGCGAAGACACGCGCTTCCGCCGCCGCTTCCGGGCTCTCTGCAACCCAACTCGACCGCCTCATTCACGAACGCACGCGTCTGGCGATCGTCAGCGCGCTGGCTGCAAACCAGGCGCTCACGTTCACCGAGCTCAAGCAATTGCTGAACGCGAGCGACGGAAATTTGAGCGTTCACGCGCGCAAGCTCGAAGACGCCGGCTACATTGCTTGCACCAAGTCGTTCGCAGGCCGCATGCCGCGAACGGAATATCGCCTGACGCCCAGCGGCCGCCGCGCGCTCCTGCGCTATCTCGATCATATGGAAGCCTTGATTCAGGCGACACGGGAAGCCTGAGGAAGGAAATTTTTTTGGCCCTTCACTTTGCAAGAAGAAGTACTTTAACGCTCCACTTGGACTCCAGCCTCCACGTGGCCATCCTCATGGACGGCAACGGCCGCTGGGCAGCGGGACGCGGCCTGTCCCGCTCCGAAGGCCACCGCGCTGGCGTCGAAGCGGTTCGCCGCGTGGTGAAGGCGGCGCCATCGCTCGGCGTCGGCATTCTGACGCTCTTTGCCTTCTCCGGCGACAACTGGCAGCGGCCGGGCAGCGAAGTCTCGGCGCTCCTCGCTCTCGTCGAAGAATATCTGCGCGATGAATCCGAGACTTGCGCGAGAAACGGAGTGCGCGTCCGCGTCATTGGCCGGCGCGATCGCATCCCGCCGTCGCTCATGGCCGCGATTCAATTTGCAGAGCGCGTCACTTCGGCCTCGAGGTCTCTCGAGTTGCGCATCGCCGTGGATTATTCCGGCCGCGAGGCGATTCTGCGCGCCGCGTGTTGGATGTTGTCGAGTCTGGAAATTTCGCAGAACGAGTTCGCGCGCAAGCTCGGTGAAGTGACGCACGCCGGGGCGGCCAGCGCCGACGTCGACTTGCTGATTCGCACCGGCGGCGAACATCGCCTGAGCGATTTTCTGCTGTGGGAATGCGCCTACGCCGAGCTCGTTTTCACGCCGAAAATGTGGCCGGACTTCGCGAAAGAAGATCTCGAATCCGCGTTGCGCGATTTCGCTTCCCGCGAGCGCCGCTTTGGCCGCCTGCCTGCCGCCATGGCAGGTGACTGACGGAGCTTTCTCGCGCCGCATGAGAGGTGCGGCACAGCCTGATGCGGTGTGAACTTACGTCTTCTCAGTTGCGTCCGACGCGATTGAACCCTCGAGACCAAACGCTTTGCGGATGACGCGGCTGGCAGCTTCGCTGAGCCGGTATTTCGCCAAATCCCCTTCGCGCGCCCATGCTACATCCGTGACGTCGCTGCCCGGCCGCGCCTCGCCGCGAACCCATTCGCACAAATAATCCAAAATCACGAAGTGATATTGGATCCGCTCGTCGGAATCCGAAAAAATCCTGTCGAAGACTTCGATGAGATGCAAGACACGCACCTCGATCCCTGTTTCTTCGAGTAACTCGCGCCGCACTCCATCTGAAATTGTCTCGCCGAGCTCGAGCGTGCCTCCCGGAATCGACCATTCACCCTGCAGCGGCGGCGTCCCCCGCCGAATCAGCAGTGCGCAACCGTCGTGGATCACAACGCCACCCACGCCCACCATGGGCAAATCCGGATATTCACGTTTCGGCGACAACTCCACTCGCTCCCATGGAGAAATGCTTGACAGTAGCGTTATATAATACGCTCGCGGGTTTGCGATACCATCGGCAAGGAGGCTTTCCCCGTGGTCAAATGTCCGGAATGTGACGCGGAGATCGATCTGGACGAGGATGAAGTCGAAGAAGGCGAGATCTTGAGCTGCCCGGAATGCGATGTCGAGCTCGAAGTCACGCAGGTCCATCCCGTCCATCTCATCGTGCTGTCCGAAGAGGAAGAAGAGGATGAGGAGGAAGTGAAAGCCGACGACGATGATGACGATGAAGAAGACGAAAGCAGCGACGCCGGCGAACCGATCGGAGACGAAGCGGAATAGCCGCGATTCGATTCGACTCCGGCTTCTTTCAATATTTCTTCGCCATCCTATTGTGTGATGGCTTCACAGCAATCGATTGAGTCGGAGGGCTTGTGATTTCACGGCACCGCGCCACCATCGCTCTTCTTTCGCTCGTTCTTCTTCTCGGAATTGCGATTCTCAGTGCCTCGCAGGACAAGAAGCGAGACGCCCAGTTGCGGACCGTGCACGGCAGCGTGATCGATGCGAGCCAAAACCCGGTTCCGACCAGCGTGGTTTACCTCAAGAACATCAGAACGCAAGCCATCAAAACGCACATCACGGACGATTCCGGAAATTATAGATTCAGCGGACTCGATCCCAATGTGGATTACGAAATCCACGCCGAGCACGACCCCTTCGTCTCCTCCAACCACACGGTTTCCAGCTATGACAGCCGCAGAGACATCGAAGTCACCCTCAAGCTCGACAAGAAAGCCCAGAAATAGAGCGGGTTCTCCGTGCTGGCGCGGACGAGTGCCGGTAAGTCCGGTGTGTGTTCGACCTAGGTTTGTGGCGGGGCCATCACGCGGATTGCGCCGGGCAGAATTTCGAACTCGACCGGTGATTCGCCCAGGATTTCTCCGTCGCCGTGAACCAGCGCTGGGCGGTTCGTCTGGAATCGCGCGTGGCGGCAGCGGAATCGCTCCACTTCCGGCCAGCGAATATCGCCGGAACGCAGGACGATGAAAATTGCCTCCAGCACCTTTACGAGAGGCATTTCACGCACCAGCGTGATTTCCAGCCAGCCATCGTCCATCTTTGCCGCTGGTGCGATGCGCACACCCGAGCCGAAACACGGCGAGTTCGCCGCCGCCGCAAACAGGATGCGTCCCGTCCACATCTCTTCATCGATCTCGGCGCTGAGTTCGAGTCCATGGAAATTCCGCCAGGCCCACAGCGCGCCCGCGATGTAACGCGTTACACCAGGCCAGCGGCGAAAGCGTGTGTTGGCGAGCTGCGCGGCTTCGGCATCGAGCCCAACTCCGCCGGCGCCGATGAATACGGCCTCGCGGCCGCCGCCGAATCGCGCGCGAACCACGTCAATCGCGCGCGGACTCGAATGGAGAAATGTGTGCGCTGCCGCAATCGGATCGGAGGGAAGCCCTAGGCCTTCGGCGATGTCGTTGCCGTTTCCCGCCGGTAAGAAGCCCAGAACGGCAGTCGATCCGAGCGCCGCCGCGACGAGATGGTGAAACGCTCCATCGCCTCCGAGCGCGAGAATGTATCGGTACCCGCGTGCAACGGCATTCGCCGCGATTCGCTGCAAGTTCTCCGTGCTTTCGGAGATCGCATAGTCAGCCGGCCATTTGCAGTCGGCGAAATATCGTGAGACACCAGCTTGCATGCGGCCAGCCCGTCCTCCGCCTGCAACCGGGTTCACGATGATGAGCGTCTCGGGCGTCACGCGCTGTATTCGGGATGAGTTGAGTGAGGGCGGGCGCCATCGTGCCCGATGCCCCTCCCGTGTGTCAATCTTTCGCAGATATGCCAGCCGTCGCATGGTTCGCGAGTTTCCCGATCGCTCGAGATTGCGAATCGACGTGGAGACAGCGCTCGAACCGGTGTCTTTAGCTCAGTTACGGCTTTGCGGTGCGATCGATGAAGCTCGCGACGTTGGCCTTGAGCTTCGCGAGGTCGTCGGCTCGCAAGTACATCATGTGCCCAGCGTCGTAATACTTGAGCTCGACATGGCTCTGAATGTCCGGCGGAAGGCCAAGATGATCCATCGTATGCTCGGTCGCAAAGAATGGAGTGGCGAGGTCGTACAATCCGTTCTCAACTTCTACCCTGAGATGCGGGTTCGAAATCATGGCTTCGATGAGATCCTGCTCGACATTTGGCGAGCCGGGGAAACCGAAATTTTGACCCTCCTTGTGCTTCCAATCCCACTCTTGATTGGCCTCGTCGCTCAACACTTCATAGACTTTGTCCTGACCGAATTTCAGATCTTCGCGCACGTAGGCGTTGAAGATGGCCGTGAATGCTCCGGATACGGCCGTCGATTGTGGATCACTCTTCGCATACTCTCCCAGTAGATCGTATGTGGGTCCCGTGAATCGCGCATCGAGCCGGCCGGTGGTTAATCCCTTGCTCCGTTCGAGCTCGATCATGAATTGCGGAAGCTTTACGCGGAGATTGGCCTTTACGAGATAGTCCTCGCTCAGCCCCGTAAATTGGGAAAGTTTCTTCGCCACCTCCGCTTCTTCCGCGGCCGAAAGATTCGAGCCTTTCATCAACGCGGCCGCATAGTCCGATGCCGCGAATTTTCGCGCTTCGCCAAGAAATGCGTTCAAATCATCCGGCGGGTTGCTCAGCGCTTTGTGATACCACGCTGTCGCGGCATAGCTCGGGAGATAGTAGACGTACGTCATGTCGTCGCCCGGATTGAACGAAATCGTGCCGAGATCGAGAACCGACGACATCAATACGATTCCGTTGAGGTCCATATTGTCGTGCGATTGAAGATAATTTCCCAGCGCCGCCGAACGAAACGTCCCGTAGCTTTCGCCGATGAGGAATTTCGACGAGTTCCATCGGTTGTTGCGGTTGACGTACGTGGTAATGAACCGTGCGAGCGATTTCACGTCCTCTTCGATTCCCCAAAAATCCTTGTCTTTCGATTTTCCCACCGCGTGGCTGAAGCCTGTGCCCACGGGATCGATGAAAACGAGGTCGGTCTTATCGAGCAGACAATTTGCATTGTCCGTGACCGAATACGGCGCCGGAGCCGTAGGTTCGGCATTAGCCGTCACGACGCGCCGCGGCCCGAACGCTCCCATGTGCAGCCAGATTGAGGAAGATCCCGGGCCGCCGTTATACAAAAAAGCGATCGGGCGCTGGCTCGAATCTTTCACGTCGCTGCGCGTGTATGCAATCGAGAAAATCAGCGCGGTTGGTTCGTCCTGCTCGTTTTTCAGCAGCGTCGTGCTTGCCGTGGCTTTGTAGGGAATCGTTTGCCCGCCGATCTTGATCGTGTGATCGGTCACCGATGATTCCTCTTTCGGCGGCGGTGCGGGCGGCTCCGTTGTCGGCTTGGCTTCCGCGGACTTAGTCTCTTTGCCTTGGTCTTGCGCTCTTACGCTCGTGGAATAGCCGCAAGACAGAAACAAAATTGTCGCCGCGGCAACACCGAAAGATTTTCTCATTCGAAGAACTCCTGGAAATTCAACCATCACCGCTGATTTAGACGTTTGCGACTGCGCAATGTGTTCCAAATCGCGCGGAGTTTGGTTCATCGGCAGCCGGCTGTCACGCTGTCGATTTTTGATTGCAGATGGCCGGTTTGGAGTTGTTCTACCGGGAGCGATAAATTGCGCGGATGGTGCCGCCGACATAACGTCCGAAGCAGGCAGCCCATCCAAACTCAAAAAAGAGACCAGTCGGCTGGTCGCGCGTAGATTTTTAGAGGCGAGCCTCTGCCGGCCTGAGTAGTGAAATGCGCGGTGGCTCAGCGGAACCGGCGAATCATCAGCGTGTGTCGTCCTGAGCGGTACAGCCCCAGTACGTAAACCACGGCCTTGCCACGAGTCGAGTAAATGAGCTGCCGCATCCTCAACAGTGCCATACCTCGGGGGACATTGAGGAGTTCCGCCGTTCTCGGGTCCGCTGCCGTCGCATCGATTTCTTCATCGGCGTACGCGATTTCGACACCGTATTCGCGCTCGAGAGTAGAAAACAATGAAACGCGCTCGAGAGGCGCATTAATCAGTCCGGAAAAATCGTCGACTGAAAGATAGCAGACCTCGAGAGCGAAGGGCTCGTCACTCGCCTGGCGAATCCTTTCGAGTTTGATCATCCGGCCCGACGGGGGCAATGCCAGGCGCGCGGCGATTTCCGGTTCTTTGCTTACGTAGCCAAGCGAAACAATATGAGATTTAGCGGAAAGGCCGCGACTGGCCATCTGCTCCGTATAGCTCATCAGCTTGTTGAAGTGAATCTTGGGAGGCGCAACAAAAGTTCCCGAACCGTGACGGCGCTCGACCATTCCCTCGCGCGCAAGGTCGGCCAAAGCGTGGCGCGCCGTCATCAGGCTGACGCGGTGAATCTTCGCAAGTTCGCGCTCGGAATCGACCAAATCGCCTGGGCGCAATTGCCCCGCTTCCACGCGTTTGCGAATCGAACTCTGAATTCGTTTGTAAGCAGGCTGTCCATCGCGCCCACCATGATCGTTGCGGTTGTTGCGTCTCATGACTCTCCCGCGCGTCGCGCCCGCCGGGCCCTTGTCGAGGACTCCTGTGTGCTCTAGAGCGGTACTGGAACCGATATAGAGCTCACAAAACGTCAGAAGGCTGCGCCCCTTTATACAGATAAAATATTTGCTTGACAATAGTAAGTATGTGCTATATAGCTCTGCGATGCATCCAGGGGTGGATGCTGCCGAATTTGATCTTAGGAGGTCGCCGTGAAGCCGAATTACAGATTGTGTGTCGCGGGAGTTGTATGTCTGGCGTGTTTACTCTGCGGTCTTTTCTACGCCGAGCAGCCGGCTTGGGGCCAGGAGGTAACCGCGGGCATCACGGGAATCGTGACGGATTCCACGGGCGCGCCGATCGCGGGCGCGACCGTGACCGCGACTGATCAGGATCGCGGAACGAACTGGCCAGGGGTAACGGATGGTTCGGGCACGTACAACATCCTCCGGATACCCGTGGGCAGGTATGCGCTGAAAGTGGAATCAAAGGGATTCGAGGCCACGTCGATCCCACCGTTTACGCTGGTCCTGAACCAAAACGCCCGGATTGACGTGTCAATGAAAGTGGGCGCGGTCAGCCAGACGGTCGAGGTGACCGGCTCGTCACCGATACTTCAGACGCAGACCACCGAACTTAGCAATGTCTTTGACGCGCGGGGTGCCGAAAGCCTCCCGCTCGCGGGGCGCAATTATCTTCAATTGACCCTGCTTTCTCCCGGCGTCACAACCGTCAACCCAAGTGGGATTAGCGTGCCCCAGAACATGCTGAACTCCGGCCGCCCTCAGATCAACGGCAACCGCGAGCAGGCGAATGAATATCTCCTCGACGGACAGCTCAATAGCGAGAACAAGAACGACGAGGTGGGCTATACGCCCAGCATTGACGCGATTCAGGAATTTAACGTCATCACCCAGAACGCTTCGGCTGAGTTCGGAAACTACGAAGGTGGAGTCATCAGCGCGTCGATTAAATCAGGAACCAATCACTTCCACGGCGATGTTTTCGAATTTCTGCGCAACGATGCGCTGAATAGCAATCTGCCTTCGAACGGATGGACGATCGGATTACCCGAAGATATGGGCGCGGGTCGCCCGCCGGGTTTTTTGGCGGATGGCGCGTTGGCAAAACCGGAATTCCGCTACAACATGTTCGGCGGCACAGTGGGCGGCCCGATTATTAAGAACAAGCTGTTCTTCTTCGTGGATTATCAGGGCCTGCGGGACCTAAGCTCGGCAGCGACTCAAGCTCAATTGCTGAGTGCGAATGATCGTGCCGGCAACTTCGCGGATCTCTGCGTCGGCGGGTTTGCAGGCGGCATCTGCACCGACAGCGGTGCAGATTCTGCTGGCACCCCCATCGCACTGAATCAGCTCGTGGTGCCCAACTCCGGCGGACCAATCACCAGCTCGAATTGCCCCGCCACTCCAACAACCTACTACCCGACCCCGTCACTACGTCCAACCTGCGGCGGGGCCAACCCGACGGCGATTCCGGGCAACAATCTGGCGACGGCTGGTTTTACGGTAGGCACTGTTGCCTCAAATTTGTTTGGTATGACAAAGCTGTATCCGTTGCCACAGAACAGCACGATGCAGTCCAACAACTACACCTTCAACACCGGCAGCCAACTCAACAACGATCAAGGTGATGGGAAGCTCGACTACGTTCTTTCAGACAAAGATCGTTTTTTCTTCCGATGGTCCCAGATGTTCATCAATGCACCTGTCACCACCGGTTTGCCGATTTCTAATGCCTTCAGCTCAAACGCTAGCAGCGCGGAAGGCAGTACCGAGGGAGTGAGGAACACCGTCCTCAACTGGACCCACGTTTTCAGCTCGAGCATATTGAATGAGGCGCGCATCGGCTTCAACGCCGTTCGATTCAACCAAAATCTAACTCCGCTCGCAGCTTTCGGGGACTTGGGCCAAACTCTGGGCATCAGCGGGGACAACATCAATGCGCCGGGATTGTCGGAAATTAGTATAACTGGTCAAGGTACCGGGAACGCGACACTCGGAAATATCGACCAGGTCCAGATCTTCCACAGCACGCAGGGGCAGCTCGAAGATAACGTGTTGATCACGCACGGCCGCCACTCGATTTCGACAGGGTTTCAATGGGTGCGCGACCGTCAGGACTTCCTATACGAAGGAAACAGTGACGGAGCGCTGGGAACCCTGAACATTGGCACTGAAACCGGATCCGGTTTAGCGGATTTCTGGCTGGGACTTGGAGCAGGGAATGGAACCCGGGACGCCGGAGGTGCGGTAAACGGATTCAAACTTCGCGGCAACATCTTCGCCGGTTTTGTTCAGGATGACTGGCGCGTAACTTCGACCGTGACTCTCAATCTCGGCATCCGCTTTGAGGATCACACACCATACTATGAGGTGAACAACGACATAGTGAACTTCAACGTGATGACTGGAGCGGTCGAGCTGCCGAATCAAAACGGAAATAATCGAGCACTCTACAACAACTATCTCGGCAGGGGCGACTGGCTGCCTCGGATTGGAGTTGCCTGGTCACCCGGATTTCTCCACGGCAAGACAGTCATCCGCGCTGGCTATGGCATTTCGTCCTTCATGGAAGGCGGCGGTTCGAACGAGGAGCTGACCCAAAATCCGCCGTACTTCGGCGCGACCCAAACGCAGCCCCTTGGGCCTCTCACGGGTGGTTTTGGACCCGTGACTCCAGTATGCACGGCGCCGACGTTTTCCTGCTACGCAAGCCCGGGGTTCCGCATCCGTGTGTTCCAGCCCAACCTTCAGCCGGCGTTGGCGCAGCAATTTAATCTGACGATTCAAGAAGAGATCAACAAGTCTACGACTTTTCAGATCGGGTACGTCGGCCAGCATGGGACGCACCTGCTGAACTTCGGAGACCTGTCTCAAAGAGTCCCGTTGAACGCAGCGGGCGGAATCGCACAACCGGGACAGCCGATCGTTGCTGAAAATGCCGGGCCGTTCCTGGGCGGCGCAACAGCCGCTGTGGGAGCCGGTTCGGTGCCATGCGGGGCGTCTCCCAGCCAGACCGTTGCGGAACAGAATGCCGCCCTGGAATCTTGCGGGACGCCCGGGTCGTTGTTCCAGATTGAGCAGGGTAGAGTTCCCGGTACGCTCTCGGGCGCGACACTCTCCAACGGAAATCAGCTCTACGATTCGCTCCAAGCCGTTCTGCAAAAGCGTATGGGGCACGGCCTGGAAGGCCAAGTTGCATACACCTACTCCAAGTGCTTGAGCGATTCGCCGGGCTACTTTGGAACGGGTTTCGCCAGCACGGGCGCGAACAGCTCCGCTGGACAGCCCGGCTGGGAAAATCAGTATGATGGCCGCAGCATGTGGGGACCGTGTTACTGGGACCAGACGCACATTTTCACGGGCTACGTTTCCTACGACCTCCCCTTCGGTCGCGGCAAACAGTTTGGCCACGACGCGAATCCTGTGGTCAACGCTATTGTTGGCAACTGGGAAGTCGGCGGAATCCTCACCGCGCACAGCGGAAACGCTTTGACGATGAATACATTCGGCGGCTGGGCGAACTCGCAGGATCCATCGGACACAGCGGGAATCAGCTGGTACACATTGACCGACCTGCCCGACTGCAACGGACCGATCAAGAACGTGAACACATTCGTTCCAGCAAACACCACAACCGGCACGCCAGCGTATATCCAGTGGTTTGACCCAACCAACGTTTCCTATCCCGTCCCCCGGGCCGGTGAATTGGGACACTTCGGAACCTGCACGGTGGGCGACATTCGTGGACCTTCGCTCGTCAATATGGACTTGAGCCTTCACAAGGGTTTCGCCATCACGGAAGGCAAGAGCCTCGAGTTCCGGGCGGAATTCCTCAACGCGCTCAACCATCCCATCTGGGACTTCTCGGGAGGGCCGGCGAATGGTTCGTTTGACCCACCCGGGCCAGGACAAACACAGGCAAATTTCGGCCATATAACAGGTTCGCAAGGGCCTCGAAACATCCAGTTCGCCCTGAAGTTTTACTTCTAGGCTGGAACTGGCCCACCTCAACGATGGCAGGCGCTTCGGCGCCTGCCATTTTTTCGTTAGCCGGGCCGTATCTTGAATTGCGATGCGAACGAAACTCAGAACGTCCCGATCCAGCCGGAAAATTGAACTCGCCGTGAAAGTCATCGCAGAGGATCGAACAGAAGCGGGGTTTCGCGCCGGCTGCCAAAGCTTCCGCCGCGGGCATTCAGCGTATAATCTGCGTATGGGCCGGGCATTCGCGCTACTTATCATCGGCGTCTTTCTGCTTTCGAGTGCGTGTTTCGCGCAGACCGCGCACAAGAGTCCGGCGTCCGGCGCGCCGAGCGCCGTTGAGCGCGGAGTCACGCTGGCGGAGAGCGGACATTGCGCGGAGGCGCTCCCGTTCTTGAAGAGCGCAATTCGACAGGTTGCGGACAGAGATTTAAAAAAGAGAGTGGGCTTGGACGGTCTGCATTGCGCGATCACCCACGACCCGCCGTACGATGCGCTGGAGTTTCTGGCTTTCCTGGCCCGCGAGTTCCCGCGCGACCCCGAGGTGCTTTACGCGGCCACACACGCTTATTCGGATCTATCGCTTCGGGCTTCTCAGGATGTAGTTCGGGAAGCGCCTTTTTCGTATCAGGTTCACGAACTCAATGCCGAGACGCTGGAAGTGCAGGGTAAGTGGGACGAGGCGGCTGCGGAATATCGAAAGATCATCGACATCAATCCTCTGTTGCCCGGCGTCCACGCGCGCCTGGGCCGCGCGCTGCTCGAGAAGCCACAGCCTTCTCCTGAAATAATTGAGGAAGCCAAGAAAAACTTCGAAGCTGAACTGGATATCAATCCTGAGAATGCAAATGCGGAATTCGTGCTGGGAGCGATCGCGAAAAATGCGAATGACTTGTCCGGAGCGATCCTGCATTACGGACGAGCCGCAAAATTGGACAACGGATTTTCGGACGCATTCCTGGGACTCGGCACAACCTTGGTGGATACCAAGCGATTCGCTGAGGCGATTCCTCCACTTGAACAGTATGAAAAGCTCGCACCCGACAGTCCTACAGGTCATTACGAACTGGCGCTCGCCTACGCGGGCGTGGGCCGTAAAGACGATGCCAATAGAGAAGCCGCCCTGCAGCGCGACGCTGCCGCAAGTCTGGAGGCCGTGAAGAGGAGAGTCGCTTTGGGCCTCGAGCAGCAGCAATCTTCCGATCCAACCGGAAAGCCGCCGGAGCCGGCCACTCCGCCTCAGCCGAGATAGCGGCCCTGCAATTGCATTCTTAACTCAATCAAAAACTCGGCTTCGGTTCCCACCGCAAAATGCGCGGCGTGCTCGCCGTGGCCGTGATCCACTTCTGCTACTCGCGTTACTTTGGCTCGGTAATCTGGAGGGTCTTATTGATAGCGAGGCCATCCGTGACGATCTGTTTGCGACCGGAAGGCCAATTGACTTCGACGCGATCGATCTTCTTTGAATCGCCCAAGCCGAAGTAAAGCGGCAGAACGCTCTGGGAAAGGTAGCCGGATTTTCCATCGTTGTATTTCGTGTAGACGTTCCCGGCGGAACTTACACGGACGGTGGCACCCAGCCCGTTACGGTTGGAAACGGTTCCTACGAGCACAACTTTCAGCCAGTGAATCTCTTTCACTTGTGCAAGATTGCTGATGAATACTTGAGGTCGCGAATAGAAGTCGTTCGTCACGATGTCGAGGTCGCCGTCGTTATCGAGATCGAAGATCACGGACGAACGGCTCGAGAGCGTACCCATCACCTGAATTTCCCCGGATTGCCCCTGGCAAACCAATTGATTGAGCGGCTCCAAGCCTTCTTGAGAACAATCGATCACAAACCATGGAGTGCGAGTGCGGCCGTCCTTGCGCGGCTCGATGCCGAGCAGAAACTCGGCGTCCAGGAACTTCTCCCCGCGATTGTTCAGGAGCATGGAATTAATACCGTAGCGGAACGGAAATCCCATCCCGGAAGTTATGAAAATGTCGTCCCAACCGTCGGCGTTGATGTCCGCAACGCTCACGCCCCAGGGCCAGTAGTTCTCAACACCCATTTTATCCGAAACTTCCTCGAACTTGCCGCCGCCCAGATTGTGGTAAAGCGCATTGCCAAAGATGAATTTACTCGAGGGGGCCCCGAGCGCTTTATCGGACGCATGTTCGGCGTTTTTCAGCTTCTCCTGGTCGGGTCCTACTTGCTTGAACATGTCTGAATGCATATCCGTGATGAGGAGGTCCATTCGGCCATCGTTATCGAAGTCGAAAAACTTGATGCCCATCGCGCCCCAGGGCGTTTTCGGAAAATATTCATCCGTCTTGTCCACGAATTTCCGGCCGCCTTCATTTTGGTAGTAATGGTTCTGCCCCTGCATGTTGAGAAGGAATAGGTCCGGATATCCGCTGCCGCTCAGATCGGCAAAGCTCGCATCACCGCACCAGCCTGTGGGCCGCAAACCTACCTCTGCAGTGACGTCCTTGAACGTGTCATGACCCATGTTCTTGTAGAGGACCGGGTACTCAAAACGCTCCGGATGGAGATGGCCCTGAAAAGCATCGGGCAGCCCGAGATATTCACCATCGGGGCCTTGTTCGTCGCTGGTGTACTTGCCGACGTTGCAGACCAGAAGATCGACCAGTCCGTCGTTGTCGTAGTCAAAAAAAACAGCTCCGGACGAGTGAGCTCGAAGACCAAGGCCCGCTTGCTCGGTAATGTCCTTGAAATGGCCGTGGCCGTCATTCTTGAAAAGCACATTGCCGCCGAGAACGGAAGTGACGAAGAGATCCTGCGCACCCTCATTGTCGATGTCTGCGAAGGAAGCGGTAACGTTGATCCGGTCGGGCAAGCCCACCCCTGCTTCTTTGGTGATGTTCTTGAACTTGCCACCGCCCAGGTTTTTCCATAGCTCGTTGCCGCCGACCTGGTTCACAAAATAAATATCATAGAGTCCGTCGCCGTCGACGTCGGCAACCGCGATGCCGGTGCCGTGATCGTAGTGGGCGGCTTTGTAATGTCTTCCGGTATCTTCCACGCTGTGCTCGACGAAAGTAATCCCGCTTTCCGTGACCCGATCGGTGAAATGAAACTGGTGGAAGACCTTGAACTGGTTGACCGTCGCCAACTGCGCCTGTTTGCGAGCGGCAAGCGTGTCGACGCCGATATCGGGATCCGGAAAGTTACGTACTTTGGGCCGAGACTGGCTGGAGCCACGGCTCAACATCGTGAGGGCAACAGGGAGCAGGGCCAGCGCAACGATGAAATACCGAATTCTGGGACCTACGAGGACGTTTTTTCTCACGCTCGAATCCGTTTAGGAATTCTGGAACGCGCGATTATATAACAGTTCTTTTGTTGACCATCGCACTATCCTGGCGGCGCATCCGGCTTTACCTTTGTCCATCGCTGTGCGTCCGGGCCCACTACGTTTCTTGAAAATCACTAAATGAAGATGAGAAACTATCCACCATGCCTAAAAGAAGAGGGCCCACGGCGCGCGAGAGGGCCGAATTCATGCGCCGTCGAGATTTTCTGCGCGTGTTGGCTGGGACCGCCGCGTTTGGTGGATTTGCGCCGTGGGCCATTGCGTCCGGCGAGATGTATCCCTTCTCCGAAATACCGGCATCGAAGAGCGGCATCACATGGACGCATACATCCGGCAAGTCTCCGCAGAAGTACCTGCCTGAGTCTGCGGGGCCCGGTTGCGCGTTCCTTGATTATGACAACGACGGTTGGATGGATATCTATCTCGTGAACAGCGGCCCGTGCGACTTCTATACGCCCGCACGCCCCCTGCGCAACGCCTTGTACCGCAATAATCGCGACGGCACCTTTACGGACGTCACCGAAAAGGCTGGTGTGACGGGCGGCGGCTACGGCATGGGCGTGGCTGTGGGCGATTACAATGGAGACGGATTCCCCGATCTTTACGTAACGCAGTACGGCCGCAGCATTCTGTATCGCAACAACGGAGACGGCACCTTCACCGACGTCACGGAACAGGCCCGATTGGCCGCTCCTGGTTGGGCAGCGAGCGCCGTGTGGTTTGACTACGACAATGACGGCCGGCTCGATTTGTTTGTGTGCCGGTTTTGTGATTTCGACAAAGCCAAGCACCACAATTGTCTGACTCCGGCGATCCCCAGCATTGTCGGGATGGCGGAATATTGTTATCCGAAGGTTTACGCGCCAATGCCGAGCTGGCTATTCCACAACAACGGCGACGGCACATTTACGGATGTCAGCCAGGAGAGCGGCATCGCGGCGAATCCGGGCAAAGCGTGGGGCGTGGTGGCAACGGACATCAATAATGACGGGCGGATGGACCTGTTCGTGTCGAACGATGCAGTCGCCAATTTTCTCTACGCAAACCGCGATGGCCGCCATTTTGAAGAGATCGGCTTCACGGCCGGCGTGGCATACGGCGAGCAAGGAAAAGTCCGGTCCGGAATGGGGGTCGACTCCGCGGATTTCAATCAGGACGGCTGGATGGACCTGGCCGTCACCAACCTCGACCACGAGACGTACTCGCTTTATCAGAACAGGCACGATGAAACATTCGATGACGAGGCCGGACCCACGGGTATCGCTCGCGCAACGCTTTTGATGAGTGGCTGGGCTTTGAAGTTTTTTGACTACGATAACGACGGCAATTTGGATTTGTTCATCGTGAACGGTCACCCCGACGACCTCATCGATAAAATTGTGCCGTCGGTGAGCTATCGCGAGCCGCTCCTGCTCTTCCAAAATACAGGCACGGGATTCAAGAATGTCAGCCGGGAAAGCGGGCCCGTTTTCACTAGATCCATGTCTGGGCGCGGGATGGCGCTCGGCGATTTCAATAATGATGGTGCCGTGGATGTTCTGCTCTCCAATAACGACGAGGCGCCGGTACTCTTGCAGAACAATGCCGGCCAGCAGAACCATTGGCTCGGGCTTCGCCTGATAGGACGTAAAGCGAACCGCGACGCGATCGGCGCCAAAATCGGGTATCAGTCGGAGGATTTGAAGCGTCAGCGTTTCAAAGTGGGCGGCGGAAGCTATCTGTCCTCGCACGATCTCCGAGTCGTTCTCGGATTGGGGCAGCGAAAGAAGATGGATTGGGTCGAAATTCAGTGGCCGCAGCCGAGCGGTCTCGTCGAGCGTTTCACAGACCTGCCCATCGACCGATACACAACGATTACGGAAGGCGACAGCGCCGCGAAGAAGCCGGCTGGTTGATAGACTTTATTTGGTGCCGGCGGTGGGACTCGAACCCACGACCTAGGGATTATGAGACCCTCGCTCTACCTCTGAGCTACACCGGCACGGTTCAAACCTTCAATGCTAGGGGCCGATCGCGCGCGTGTCAAGAATGCGCGTGCGATGGTTATCTGCCGACGTAGCGCGAGATGAATCACTCGCAGCCCCAGACCCGTGAATCAGATTGGCTTCTTGCGAGTCGTCCAACGGAGTGACTACGCTCAGGGCGGATCTCTGTGTACCTGTCGTCAAGGCAACCGCGTTCCGAGCGCTCTTTCGCGCGAATTCGGCCCGCACATGACAAGCTTAAGCCCCTCTTGAAAGTCCCATTTCGGTAGTACGAACGTACCGTTGACCCATACCATTCGAAATCCTACGCTGCCTTCGACAACTGAATCGAGGCACTGACCGAATCAAGAGGGGACGTGTGTACTCTTTGGACACACGTGCGCCATTTTTCCCTCTTGACGGCAGCTTAAGGCCGAATAGACTCCACCCGGGAAGTTTCCCTATCCCGGAGGAGTCTTATGTTGAAGTGGCTAGCAGCTGCCGTACTGGCCCTGTCGATTTTGACAGCTGCCATGGGCTTGGGATCGATTGTGGACGCGAGACATTTCGCGCACACGACCGGCCCGATGCCCCCGACGCCGTGGTTTGCAGGTCATACCACGGGGCCGATGCCACCGACACCCTGGTAGTTCTTAAGGGCACTCGGTAGGAAGACGGGTCAGGCTTCGCAGTTGTACTGAGATGCTTGGCCCATTTGATTACGTTCTTTGGATGGCAGGCCCCGTATTCGAGGCCGCCGTGTTGGTGTGTCTGCTCCTTCGCCGCGAGTTCTTCACCTATATCTCCATTAACATCTATTTGATCGGGACATTGTTCGCTACCGGCGGTCAGTTTGCGTTCGTCAGAATTTACGGGCTGTCCTCCATGCAATATCGCTATTACTACTACTATTCGGAAAGCCTGGTAACGATCCTTCTCTTCTTCGTCATTCTGCAGTTCTACCAACAGATTTTCGCCGAGATCCGCGCGAGCGCCTATATTCGGCGGGTCGCCGTTGTACTCCTTGCCGCTACCGTGATCTTCTCCTACCACGTGGTTCATTCAAATAAGGACCACTTGACGAGCCGCTTCGTCGTGGAATTGGGCGAGAACCTCTATTTTGTCGGCCTGGTTCTGACGTACCTCCTGTGGGGAGCGATTTTGAAACTCCGCGAAACGCGCACCCGCCTGATCCAGCTCGTTCTGGCTCTGGGTGTTTTCTTTAGCGCGACTGCGGCGACGTATGCCCTTCGCAACCTTTTCCCCGGCCTCCAGGAGAATTTCCTGCGATGGATTCCGCCCCTGGCCGGTTTGTGGCTGCCCGCCGCATGGGCTTTCACCTTCATCAAGGTCCCGGAAGAGGCGCGTTTGGCCACGGCGCATCTGTTAGCGAGGGCTCGATGATAGTTGCCGTCCTCATTTGCGTGATTTCGCTGGCGCTGCTGCTCCAGTTCTTCGTGTCTTATTGCCGCTCGGTCATCGCGGCGGGTCGTAAATCGGAGCTGTCTGAGCAAGTGCGCGAAATCGCGGGAATTCAGGAACAGAAAGTTCGCGGCGACGAATTTGTGCGCCTCGTCCAATTGCTGCGTCTCTGCCCGGGTCGCGGCGACGATGGCGGCGAGATTCGCGCGGTCGGCATCTACTACTCGCTTCTGGACGCCGTCCGGACAACCTTCCGTCTCTTTTCGCCCTCCGTTGCGCGATGGACTGAAGTAGAACGCGAGAATTGCTCCTACTTCGCGGCCGTCGTTCTCGATCGCAGAATCGCCTACAGCAGGGAACTTCTTGCGCAACAGGTGTCCGGCTCGATTTAGAGTCCGCGCAATTCAGTCGCTTTTCACCCGGCGCGGCTCACGCCGGGTTTTTTATTTTGGCCTCGCGTTCGCTGGTAACATAGATCGAGTCCCCGATTGCGTCCGGAATCACGCGTGAAATCGACACTCCGTAACCGCGTCATTGAAACCATTCGCCGCCACAAGATGATTGCGGCAGGCGATCGCATCGGTGTGGCCGTTTCTGCCGGCGCGGATTCCGTAGCGCTATGGCGGCTTCTCGAAGACTTCCGCGGCGACCTCGGGGCCAGTCTGTGCGTGCTGCATCTCAATCACGGCCTGCGCGGCGAAGCATCTGATGCCGACGAATCTTTCGTTGCCGATCTGGCGCGCGACACGGGGGTCGAATTCATCTCCAGACGCGAAGACGTCGCTGCTTTGGCGCAGCGGGGTCATTGGAATCTCGAAGATGCTGGCCGCCGGATTCGCTATGAGTTTTTCGCGAACGTGGTCGCGCAGCAGAAATGCGCGAAGGTCGCCGTCGCTCATACCGCGGACGATCAGGCGGAGACGCTCCTCGGACGATTGCTTCGTGGCGCGGGGCCGCGCGGCCTGGTTGGCATCTACCCGGTGCGTGGATCCGTCATCCGTCCGTTGCTTGAAATCCGCCGCGCGGAACTGCGCGAGTATCTGCGAACCAAAGGACAATCCTGGCGCGAGGACGCCACAAACGCCGACACAACTCGCCTCCGCGCGCGCCTCCGTCATCAACTCTTGCCACTGCTCGAACGCGATTTCAATCCTGCGATTGTCGATCGCCTCAGAAATCTATCCGATATCTTTCGCGAAGAAGAAGCCTTTTGGAACACGATCGTCGACGAACGTCTCCGGGCATCCGCTCGCGAAATCCGCAACGGCATTTCCTTGCCCATCGAAGATCTTTTCGCGCTGCCGCCGTTTTCTCAAGAAACCTCAGCCGCGCCGCCAACCTCCGCCGCCGCTCGAGCGCTCTCGAAACGCATGATCTTCGCCCTTTTGCGGCAAGTGTCGGATTCCGCCACGGATTTCGAATCAGATCATGTCGCGCAAGTACTCCACCTCGCCTCGGAATCGCAGAGCGGCCGTCACATCGAGCTTCCCCACGGGATCATCGTGGCTCGCGTTTTCGATCGCCTCGAATTCCTGCGGCCGGCTGCTTCGAAACCTGCCGAATCCCTCGGAACCCAAGCCTCCGGCACGCGCCCATTCGAATACGCAGTCCCTCTCTCCGCGGAAGGTGTTGCCGCTGTTGATGTTCCGGAACTGGGGTTACGCTTTTGCCTGAAAGCCATTGACTGGTCTCTGGCGGAGCGCGACACTAGATATGAGATTGGCGCACTCGATGCGGATTGCCTCAGGCCCCCGCTCGTCCTGAGGAACTGGCGCCCGGGCGACGCCGTTCGACTCCCCGGAACGCATCAAGTGCAAAAGCTCAAACAATTGTTCGTGCAGGAACGTATCAGTTTGAGAGAGCGGAAGAGTTGGCCCGTCCTGACCAGCGCCGGCCGAATCGCCTGGACGCGCGGCTGGCCTCCGGCGGCGGACTTTTCGGCGGGAAAAGGCACCCGCCGCGGCGTGGTTGTTCTGGAAGAGAAACTCTAGGCCCCGAATGCGAGTCGCGTACACCAAGGCGAGGCTGGCGAGCCGCATCCGGCAACTGGCGCGGTCTATCTCGAAGGATTATGCCGGGCGCACGCTCGATGTCGTCATCGTCCTCGATAACGGCTATCTCTTCGGCGCCGATTTGATTCGCAGCCTTTCGGTCCCGGTGATTTGCCATTTCGTCCGTGCCGAGATGCGCGACCTCAAGCTCGCCGGCCACGAGCGCCGCGAAATCTATTTCAGTTGGCCGCCGAAATTGCGCGGCCGGGATGTCCTCCTGGTGGACGCGATTTTGAATACCGGCGTCACGCAGGACTTCCTGATGAAGCAGCTCGAAGAGAGCCGTCCCCGCTCGATTCGGCTGGCCGTTTTGTTCGACAAGCCCGGCGCCCGGAAGCTGGACATAAAAGCTGAATACACAGGCTTCTCTTCGGCGTCTAATTACTGGGTGGGTTATGGGCTGGGCGGTCGGGATGGGCTTTACCGGAATCTGCCGTACGTGGCTCTTTCGCCTTCTTCCCGGCGCAGGGGCGCGGCCACTCGCCGCCGGGGCGTTGCGCGTGGTAGGGTTAAGAGTTGGAAAGGATGAGGTAGTTCTGTGAATTCTACGGTCCGCACAATTTTATTCTGGTTGGTCATGATAGTTCTAGCCGTGGTCCTCTGGCGGATGGCTTCCACCGGCGGACAGACGGCGCATGAAGACGAGCCCAGCTACACCTCCTTCCTCCAAAAGGTACAGCAGGGCGACATCAAGGAAGTCACGATTTATCTCGCTCAGAACAGCGCCGAGATCGAGGGCGAATACCGCGAGAACGCCGTGAAATTTCACAACGTCACCGTCGCGAATTCTTCAATTCCGGACATCACCAAGTCTCTCCAGGACAAGGGCGTCCTGATCAACATTAAGGAAGTGAAGAACAACGACTGGCTGGCTTTTGTCATCAATTTCGCTCCGGTCATTCTCCTCGTCGCCTTCTGGATTTTCATGATGAAGCAGATGCAGGCGGGCGGAAACAAAGCCATGAGTTTCGGCAAATCCCGCGCGCGCCTATTGACCGCGCAGCAGAAGAAGGCAACCTTCAAAGACGTCGCGGGAATTGACGAAGCGAAAGAAGAGCTCTACGAGATCATCGATTTCCTGAAAGATCCGCAAAAATTTCAGAAACTGGGCGGCCGCATTCCCAAGGGGGTGCTGCTCGTCGGGCCTCCGGGAACCGGCAAGACTCTTCTCGCGCGCGCGATCGCCGGGGAAGCCAATGTTCCGTTCTTCTCCATCTCCGGCTCCGATTTCGTCGAAATGTTTGTCGGCGTCGGCGCCAGCCGCGTCCGCGACCTCTTCGAGCAGGGCAAGAAAAACGCGCCCTGCATCATCTTCATCGACGAAATTGACGCGGTCGGCCGTCATCGCGGCGCCGGCCTCGGCGGTGGGCACGACGAGCGCGAGCAAACGCTCAACGCCCTGCTCGTCGAAATGGACGGCTTCGAATCGAACGAAGGCGTCATCCTCATCGCCGCGACGAACCGTCCCGACGTTCTCGATCCCGCTCTGCTTCGCCCCGGCCGTTTCGACCGCCGTGTCGTTGTGCCCCGCCCGGACGTGAAGGGCCGCGAAGAAATTCTTCGCGTGCACACGCGCAAAGTGCCCATCAACGATGATGTCGATCTTTCCGTCATTGCCCGCGGCACGCCGGGCTTCTCCGGCGCCGATCTCCAGAATCTCGTCAACGAATCCGCTCTCTGGGCGGCCCGCCAGGGCCGCAAGACCGTCGCCATGGTGGACTTCGAGATGTCCAAGGACAAAGTCCTGATGGGCGTCGAGCGCCGCTCCATGATTTTGTCGGACGAAGAGAAGCGAAACACGGCGTATCACGAAGCCGGGCACGCGCTCGTCGCGGCCATGACCCCGGGCGCCGATCCGCTCCACAAAGTGACCATCATCCCGCGCGGTATGGCGCTTGGCGTTACCATGCAATTGCCCATCGACGATAAACACACCTACACCAAGGAATTCCTCGAAGCGCAACTCTCCGTTCTCATGGGCGGCCGCGCGGCTGAGGAAATTTTCCTCGATCACCTCACCACCGGCGCGGGCAACGACATCGAGCGCGCCACGGACATCGCGCGTCAGATGGTTTGCGAATGGGGCATGAGCACGCTCGGCCCATTGACCTTCGGAAAGAAGGAAGAAGCCATCTTCCTTGGCCGCGAAATCGCTCAGCACCGCGACTATTCCGAAGACACCGCGATTCGCATCGACCGCGAGGTCCATTCCATCGTCACCACCGGCTATCAAAGCGCCCGCAACCTTCTCGAAACGAACCGCGATGCACTCGAGCGCGTCGCTCAGGCTCTCCTTGATCGCGAAGTCCTCGACGCCGTCGAACTGAAACTTCTTGTCGAGGGCAAGCCGCTGCCGGAAAAGATTAAGCAGCCGCCTCCGGCTCCGCCTGTCTCGACCCGCGAGCCCCAGCTCACTTTGCGTCCCGAGCCGCGCCCGCTTCCCGGCATGGCCAAGGGCGAAAAGCCGGCGCCTGCCTGAGCCTTCATTTCGCGAAACATCGGCCCACTCCGCCGCCCGGGGGCTTCGGCTTCCGGGCGTTTCATTTTTGTGCACCCTGCTTCCCACGCAAGTGGCGCGGCGCCGCGTCCGATTCGCTCCTCGCGCCACGATTTGGCGTAGAATAGAGTCATGGCGAAAAATGCTGCCAAGCCGGTAGCGGTCGATTGCCCGTGCTGCCACGCGAAACTGACCATCGATCCCGAACTGGGCGTCGTTCTCTCGCACCACGCCGCAAAAATCGCGCCGTCCATCGATCTCGACGATACGGCGCGTTTGCTCCGCGAGCAGACCGAGCGCGTCGAGGAAAAATTCCGCCTCTCCGTCGAAGCGGAGAAGATGAAGGAAGACGTCCTCGCGCGCAAATTCGCCGAAGGCCTCAAGAAAGCGAAAGACGGACCCATCGAGAAGCCTCTGCGCGACTTTGACCTCGACTGAAATTCAACGTTCGCACGCCCGCGGCGCTTTCATTCGCTCGTCACGCGTCGCATCGCTCCCCGGAAGAACCACGGCGCAAGTCTTGCCGCCATTCGTGCGCATCGCGTTGACATGGATCGTAGCCGTGTTCATCTCCGTTGCCCTCTGCGCGCAAGAACCAGAAAAGAAGCCGAAGCTCCCGAAGCCCGTGCCGCTCGACTCCGGCGTCACGCTTCGCCGCGATCCCGCGTCCGGCGAAATGCGCATGCTCGAAAAGGGCCCCCAGCCGATCGATTCTGAGTCCGCGGAACCCGCCGCTCCGCGCGCGTTCCGCGTGAGCGCGAATCTTGTGACCGTGAACTGCAACGTCTTCGCGCCGGATGGTTCCTCCGTTGCGGGGCTCACGAGCGATGATTTTCGTGTTTACGAAGATGACCTCGAGCAGCGTCTGGCATATTTCAGTGCGGGCACTGATCCCGCGAGCGTCGCGCTCGTGATTGACGCAAGTCCCAGCGTCCTGCCCGAAGAGAACGCCATGCAGATCGCTGCGCGGGGCCTCGCCGACACTCTCGCGACGCGCGATGAAATCTCGATTGTCGAATTTTCTGCGCATTCCTACGTGCTCTTGCCATTCACACGCGACCGCGCCCTGCTCCAAACCGCGATCGCGCACATCGATATCCGCAGCCTCTTCGGCGATACCGGCGGCTCCAATATTTACGAGACCGTGTATTTCACCGCCGAAAAATTGTTTCGGGGACGCGCCGGCCGCAAGGCCATTCTGCTTCTGACCGACGGCCAAGACAGCGGCCTCGGCCTTTCGCTCGATCGCCCCGCCTCGCTCGTCGCCCCCGCTGCCGGCCCGCAAAAGCTCGCCTTCGACGATGTGACGCGCGCTCTCGCCGCCGATGGCATCGAAGTGTACGCGGTCTCGACGCAGAATCGCCCGCGCGTGATGACCGACGCGTGGCTCTCCGCCCACGCGGACAAAAGCTTTCTCAATGAGGCCACTCGCGAGCTCGGGATTCCGGCGTACACTCTTTTTCTCGCGGAGCTGGTCCGTCGCGCGGGCGGCGGCCTCTATTTTCTCCGCGAGACGCAAAGCGGCCGCGACGCGTTCGAGCGCATTGCCGGAAACATTCGCACGCAATATACGCTCGGCTTTTATCAACCCGCCGCGGACGCCGTGCGTCCGGGCTGGCATTCGCTGCGCGTCGAGGTTGCCGATCGCGGCTCACGCGGGCCGTTGCGCGTAGTCAATCGCGCGGAGTATTACGTTCCAGCGGCAAAACCGCAGTGAATGCCGGAAAACAATTCGTGATGCAAAGAAAAAAATTCCGGCTGCGGCTGCCCTCGCGCACTCTCGAACTCGGCGCGCGCACGCTCGTCATGGGCGTCCTCAACGTAACTCCCGACAGCTTTTCGGACGGTGGAAAATTCTTCGAGCCGGTCTGGGCAATCGATCGAGCTCTCGCCATCGAACAGGCCGGCGCCGATATCCTCGACATCGGCGGCGAATCCACGCGCCCCGGCTCCGCTGCAATTTCCTCCGAAGAAGAACTTGCGCGCGTTCGCCCGGTCCTGAATGCGCTGCGCGGCCGGCTGAAAATTCCCATCTCGATCGATACGCGCAAAGCCGCCGTCGCCGAGGCGGCCATTTCCGCGGGCGCGGAAATGATCAACGACGTCACGGGTCTCGCCTTCGATCCTTCTCTCGCGGAAGTCGCCATGCACCGTCGCGTCCCGCTGATCTTGATGCACATGCGCGGCGAGCCCGGAACCATGCAGAAAAAACCGTTCGCGCGCAACGCTGTCCGCGATGTGATGGCCGGACTGAAGCGCTCCGCGGCGCGCGCGCTTCGCACCGGGGTTCCGAAATCACAAATCATCGTCGATCCCGGAATCGGTTTCGGCAAAAGTTTCCGGCAAAATTATGAATTGATCGCGCGCCTCCCGGAATTGGCGAAACTTGGATATCCGATTTTGATCGGCACTTCGCGAAAAACTTTTCTCGGCCACACGCTCGGCGGAAAAGCCCCGGAAGATCGCGGCTGGGGCACGGCCGCGACCGTCACCGCCAGCATTCTCGGCGGCGCGCACATTATTCGCGTTCACGATGTGGCTGAAATGGTTCAGGTCGCGCGCGTCACCGACGCCGTTCTCGACGCGACGCGTCGCTAGCCCAGCGGAGTGGGTGTGCTCGCGCCGGAAATTGCGGCCGCAGCGCGCAACTTTCGCTTCGACGATTCCCTGCGGATTTCAATCACGACGATCAGCGCCAGCCCCGCTCCGCCGAGAATCAGAATCGAGAAGATGCCCCCGAAAAGCAGCAGCGTGAATCGGCCGAGTTGAATGTCGCCCACGGCAAAAACGGCGTCCTCGTGTTGCTCGTTGTCGTTATAGTGCGCCTCGACCTCGTAACGGCCGGGCTTGGCGACGTGAAATTGAAGCGCGGACTGGCCGTTGCGGCCATTCAACTGGTAGGTTGCATGCACGCCCGGTTGCCGCAGCGGAATCGACTCGCCCGTTTCCTCGTTCGTCACCGTGAATGCAAGTCCGGGCAGCTTGCTTCCCGTATCAAACACGCGCCCGCCGAATTCGGATTGACTCTCGTAATAGATGTCGTACTCGCCGCGAACGGAAAATGGCACCACGACATTCCCGGGGAAAATCGCCCGCGTCAGGCCGCTCCCCAACGTATCAACCGCCCCGGCAATCCCTTTCGATGCCCCAAAGATGCCCGCCGCGATCAGCGCCACCGCCAAAACATGAAACCACCGGCTCGGCCCGATTTTCTGCGCATTTATTTGTGTTTTGCTCATCGGAGGTTGAATCCTGCTGCTTTGGATAACGCGAATACTACACCAGGTGAACGCCGTTCGCCCCGGAACTACCAGGTCTGGTTCCGCAGAAGTTCAATGAAGTTAGCGGCTCCGGGTATCTACGACAAAACCTGCGCAGATTGGACCGGCAGTTTTGCGGTTTCCCATCCGGCGATACCGCCCGCGATTTCACTGACCGACTCAAATCCGCTGCGTTGCAACAGGCCCGCGGCGATCGACGACCGGTAGCCTCCGGCGCAATACACCAGCAAGGGACGGTCTCTTGGAATCTTTTCCAGATTTTCCATCAAATGATTCAGCGGAATGCCCAAACTTCCCGCGATGTACTTCTGATCGCGTTCGCCCGGCGTCCGAACGTCAATCGCCAGCGGCGGCTCACTCGATGACAGGAGTTCCGCGGCGAACGGCGCGCTGAGCCGCTCGGTGAAGACGATCAGTTCCGGCCGCGGTTCGAGGCTTTGCAGTCCATCCTTCAAATAACCGGCCAAGTGATCGAACCCGATGCGCCCGAGGCGAACGGCGGATTCGTTTTCCCGGCCAGGGTCGGCGATGAGCACAATCGGGTGCTGCCGATCGAGGACCGTTCCCGCCCAGGTTGCATACTGGCCGCCGAGGCCGATGTTGATGCTGCCGGCCAGATGCGCGCAGGCAAATTCAGCGGCATCCCGCGTGTCGAGGATCTGCGCGCCGGAAGCCTGCAATGCAAGCACGCTGTCGAGCGTCAGAGGCTTCATCCCGCGCGCCAGAGCTTCGTCCAGCGTGGGGCGCTCTTCACTGTTCCGCACGGCGTCGTAGTTGAAGTAAGCCGGAGCGTCGGGCTGATCGGCCGTGACGACGTGAATGAATGCTTCTTTGCTCATGGGCTGCAGCGCGTAATTCAAGCGGCGCTGTTCTCCGAGAGTGGACACCGTTTCCTTGCTGAGCGCCTTCCCGCAGAGCGATCCCGCGCCGTGCGCCGGATACACCAGGCACGGATCAGGCAGCGCGAGCAGCTTGTTGTGAAGCGAATCAAAGAGCATGCCGCCGAGTTGCGCGGCCGACCAGCCCAGTGCCGCGCGCAGATCGGGACGCCCGACGTCGCCGATGAACAATGTGTCTCCGGTGAGCACGGCTTGAGGTTGCGAATCGCTGACGTTCAGGTCGTAAACGACGAGGGAGATCGACTCGGGCGTGTGGCCCGGCGTTTCCAGCACCGTCAGGCGTATGCGGCCGAATTCGAGGATGTCGCCATCGCGGAGAGGCGTAAACGCGTACGCTGCCTTCGCCGCGGCGCCCAGATAGATTTTGGCGCCCACGCGATCGCGCAGCTCCAAGTGCCCGGCGATAAAATCGGCGTGCAGATGCGTCAGGAACACGTGCTTGATCTGGAGCGCGTGCTCGGCGGCAAACGCGAGGTATTGATCGGTGTCCCGCTGCGGATCAACGACGGCTGCGGTGCGCGTCTCCTCGTCTCCAATCACGTAGGAAGCGTGCGCAAGGCATGGCAGGTAGAATTGTTTGAAGATAACAGGACACCTCCCGGCTAGCGGATGTCCGCTGTCGACCTACTCACGCGAGGGTAACATACATACATCGGCCACAGCCGATCCAGCGGTTAGCGGTCCGCTTTGTCACATTTTGGATTCCGCCGGCATCGCGGGCGCTTCAGCAGAGCACTACTTAATCCCAACCACCATGGAATCCGGCCCCACCAGATGCTCGACGCGTGTTTGGCGGAAGCCGGCTTCCTTCATCCAGCCCGTGCAGTCTGAGCCGCTGTAGTCGAAGCCGCCAGAAGTTTCGATGAGCATGTTCAGGCTCATCAAAAGGCCGAATGCATTCTTCGGCCGGTCTTCGTCAATGATGGAATCGTAGACGATCAGCGCGCCTCCTTCGGGAACCGCCTCGTACGCTTTGCGAATCAGAATCTTTTTCTCGTCGAGGTTCCAATCGTGGAGGATGTGACCCATCATGATGACGTCGGCCTTCGGCAGCGCATCGTTGAAAAAATTCCCCGCGCGGAATTGCACCCGGGACGCCAAGCCGTTGGTCTTCACGTAATCCTCAAAAACGGGAGCGACTTCCGCAAGATCGAACCCGATGCCGGAAAGGTGCGCATTTGCCAGAGTCACCTGAACGATCAGATCGCCCTGGGCGGTTCCGATATCGGCGGCGGTCTTATACTTCGTCCACGGGAATTTGGAAGCGATGCCCAAGTTTGCGCCGCGGCTGATTCCGGTCATGGCCCTCAGAAATCCCTTCAGCCGTTCCGGATCGGCGTAAATCGTGGCGAACATATCCGTGCTGCCCTGAGCCGCTTCGTTCTGCGGTTGCCCTGTCCGCAAGGCGATGGTCAGGTTGTTCCAGAAGGAGAAGAGACGCCGGTTCGCCATCTCGAGCATTCCGCCGATGTACGAAGGCTTGCGCTTGTCGAGAAAGAAATCCGTGGAGGGCGCGTTCGAGTACTTGCCGTCGTGGCGCTCGAGGAATCCCAAGGCCACGAGCGCATCCAGAAAATCGCGCGCGGAGCGCGGATGCAGGCCGAGACGCCCCGTCAATGTCGCGAGATCTTCCGGATTCTTCGCCAGCTCGGTGAAGATTTCCATCTCAATCGCACTCAGGAGAGTTTTCGAAGCCCAGAAAGCGAGGCCGGTCTGCATGATGTGATCGAGTTCGGGGGCGGGCATAATAATTCGCGTCCTCTCGTTTGACTTATCTCTGTTGTCGTCGCAGAACTAAACAGTTGGGCGCTTCATATGCCGCACTTCTTCGCCTGAAAAGCGGCACAGGAGCGATTCAGCCGGGCTACTCTATCAGAAAGCGCGCGCACTGCGGACCAACATGGCCTCGCTTGATCGCCTAAACGAAATCGCGCCGCACCGGATAATCGACGATGATGGCTCGGCCGTCGGTGAGAGCCTTGACCGAATGACGCACATTGCTCGGCACGATCGCGACCAATCCCGCGCGGACGATCTGCGTCGCACCGTCGATGGTCATCTCGAGCTCGCCTTCGATCACCTCGTAGACTTCTTCCTGCGGATGGGAATGCTCGTGAATAGAGGAGCCGCGCTTGAAGTCGTAATGCGCGAAGGTCATGCTCGCCGAGTGGAAATAGCGTCCGTACCAGCCCGGCAGTCGCTCAATGACATCGAGGCCGCCGGTGTCAATAAATGGCATGGAAATTCTCCGTCGAGGCATTCTAGCACCGCCGCGCCAGCCGCCGACGCGCGCGAAATGACGCGGCTTCGAAACTCCTGACTGGCGCCGCAATCGGAAACTGATATAACACCGCTTCCTCGTACAAGACACGCGTCGTGCCCGCCGGGATCATCACGTATCCCCTGTGCGCCACACCGCGGCTCGCTTATAATTCGCGGCGAGGATTGAACCCGATGCGAACCCTCTCGATCTCTCGATGCTTCCGGCTGCTCTGCGCGCTCGCTTTTTCCGGCGGTCTGCTCGGCGCGGGTGCGCTCACCGCAGCCGCACAGACGATTCCTCCCGTGAAGCCTGCGCCGCTCCAGCCGCCGGCCGGGCAGAATGCGTGCTCGGTCGAGAAATCCTGCAGCGATCTCGCCCCAGCGATGATCGTGAGCGCGGAAGGTCCCTCGCCGCTCGCCGAAAATCTGCGTCATCTCACGGACGAGATCGGCGGACGCGTGACGGGCTCGCCCGCGGCCGACAAGGCGGTCGGCTGGGGCGTTGAAGCGTTTCGCCACGCGGGCGTCGACGAAGTCCACACCGAAAAATTTACGATTCCCGTGGGTTGGAGCGAAGGCGCCACTCATGTCGACGTTCTTTCGCCGGTTTCGTTTCCTGTGCGGCTTGTTTCGATTGGCTGGTCGCCCGCGACGCCGGCCGGAGGAATCACTTCGGACATCGTGGATGTGGGCATGGGCGACGATGCGGCGTTTGCGAAAGCTGGCGACGCGGCGAAAGGCGCGATCGTCCTGGTGCATACCAATTTTCTGGTGACCTGGGACGATCTCTTCAACGAATATCTTCACCAGGGAGAAATCATTGACCGCGCGGTGAAAGCCGGAGCCGCGGCGGTTTTCTGGATGTCGACGCGTCCGAGTCTCTTGCTCTATCGCCACGACGATTCGAACGACGGCACGCTCGAAAAATTGCCGCAGGCCGTTGTCGCGCGGGAAGACGCGGAGCGCATCGCGCGATTCATCGCCGCCGGCGTGAAAGTGAACGTCCATTTCGAGATGCCCAACAAAATCACCGGGCCGGAGGAGTGCGATAATGTCGTCGCGGAAATTCGCGGCCGCGAAAAACCGGAGGAATTCGTCCTTCTCGGCGCGCATCTCGATTCTTGGGAGCTCGGCACCGGCGCGCTCGATAACGGTTCCGGCGCCGCAATGGTCATCGATGCGGCGCGCGTGATTCACGCGTCGGGCACGATCCCGCGCCGCTCCATCCGCTTCGTGCTTTTTACCGGCGAGGAGCAGGGCATGCTCGGCTCGTGGGCCTACGCCAAGGCCCATCGCGCCGAGCTCGACAACATGGACGCGGCGATTATTTTTGATTCCGGCACCGGCCGCGTCACGGGCTACTCGCTCAGCGGGCGAAAAGATATCGCCACGGCGGTGAAAGAAGTTCTCGAGCCGGTCGAATCGCTCGATGCGACCGAGCTGACGTTCGACGCCGATATCGGCACGGACAATTTCGATTTTCTGCTCGAGGGAGTTCCGACGCTCGTCGCGAATCAGGAGCCCGCGAATTACATGCTGAATTATCACGCCGCTTCGGACACCTACGACAAGGTCGACATGGCGCAGTTGAAACGAATGGTGGCCATCGCCGCCATCACGACGTTCGGCATCGCGGATCGGCCCGAGCGTCTCGGCAAGCGGCAATCGCGCGCCGAAATCGAAGCGTTGTTCAAGGAAACGGGTCTCGACCAGCAGATGCAGCTCGAAGACTGGACGGAAAGCTGGAAGAACGGCACCCGCGGCCGCGAGCCATAGCCCGGGTGACTTTCACAGACGCGCACATCCGGTTTGTAGCTTCCACCTGCGCCTTGCGCATCGCGTATAATCAAGAGTGCATGCGAACTTCGGTGCACACACCGGAAGCAGGGAAGCCGCGCGCGGCGCAAGCGCGCGAGCCGAAAGTTGGCTCGAGGCCGGGTCCGCTTCCGGGCCGCATCCTCGCTCTCGATTACGGCCGCCGCCGCATCGGCCTCGCAGTTTCTGACGAAATGCGAATTACCGCGCGCCCCGCGGGAATTCTCGAGCGCAAGAATCGCCGCGATCTGATTCGCAAGCTGCGCGACGTTGCGCGCGAGTATTCCGCGCGGCGCATCGTCGTCGGCCATCCTCTGAATCTGGATGGCACAGCCGGCGAAATGGCCGAAGAGGCGGCGCGCTTTGCCTCACGGCTCCGAAAGGAACTCGGCATCGAAGTCGATCTCATGGATGAACGCCTGACAAGCTGGGCCGCCGAGCAGACTCTCCATGAAACCACGCGCCGCGCCAGGCGCGACGATAGCGGCCCGCGCCGGCAAAACGACGATATTGCCGCAGCAATTCTTCTCCGCGACTATCTCGAGCGCGATCGTCTTGAACGTCCGGCGCCTCGCACGGAGAAGGAGTAACCCTCCATGCGACGCCTCGGCCTTTTTTTCCTGTTGGCGATCGCGGCGGTTGGAGGCTTTTCCGCGTGGCTCGATGAGGAAGTCAGTCGTCCGTTCAAGGCCTACGCCGGAGATTCGATCTACGTTGACATTCCGCACGGAACATCGCGCTGGGGCGTTTCCGGAATCCTCGCGAAAAACGGCGTCATCCGCAATCGCCTCGCGTTCGAACTGGCCAGCCAGTGGCATTTCAGCCGGTCGCTACAAGCCGGAGAATATCTTTTCGATCATCCGATGACCGAGCGGCAGGTTTTTTGGAAAATCGCGAGCGGGCGAATTTTCGTTCATACGGTGCAGATTCCCGAGGGCTGGACGATGTTCGACATCGCCAACGAACTCCAGCGCGACGGCATCGCGAGCCGCGAGGATTTTCTGCGCGCGGCGCAGGATCCGTCGCTCGTGCAGGACATCGCGCCGGACGCGAAGACTCTCGAAGGATTTCTTTTTCCTTCGACGTATCATTTCACTCGCCACGAGACCGCCGACCAAATTGCCGAGACGATGGTGCGGCAGTTTCACATCGTGTGGAGCAATTTGAATCCGAATCCGGCAAATCCTTTTGTCTCGGCCACAAACATTGTGACCTTGGCGTCGCTGGTCGAGCGGGAAACGCCGCTGGCCACGGAGAGGCCGCTGGTCGCCGGAGTTTTTACGAACCGCTTGCAGCGCAAACTGCCGCTGCAATGCGATCCGACGGTGCAATACGCGCTCGATCTCGCGGGCCGGCCGACCGTGATCGTGCACCACGCGGATTTACAGATCAATTCGCCGTACAATACGTACTTGCATACGGGACTGCCACCCGGCCCGATCGCGAATCCGGGGGAAGCGTCGTTGCGCGCGGCCATCTCTCCGACGCAGACCGATTTCATGTATTTTGTCGCGAACGATGCGGGCGGCCACTTTTTTGCGGCGACGCTCGCCGAACACAATCGAAATATCGTGAAATATCGCCGGCGCCTCGAGAACGACGCCGCGGCGGACCCTGCGCCACGAACCGCAGCGACGACAAATCCGAACCAGCATCGGAGCCAGCCGTGACCCACGGAAAGAATCCCGCATCGCGCGCCGCGAAAAACCCGACAAAAAAGGATTTGATTTTGGCGGCCGCGCGCGGGCTCGGAAAGGAGCGTTTCACCGCGGCCGAAGTCGAGCAGATTCGCCGCCAGCTGATCGCGCAATCCGGCGCGGAAGGAAATACGTCGCCGGATTATATTGTGAGCGTGATGACGGAAGCGGGAATGCGCGTGGTGTGGTCGAAGCAATCCGACACCGAAGGAAGATACGAGGAGGAATTTCAGGATCTCCTCCATTTTTCGACGCTTGAGGAGGCCGAGATGTGCATCATCCGGCTCGACGAGCTTTTGCGAAAATTCAAAGGCGAGCAGGACCGCGCCGCGGAAGAGCGCGTGCGCGAAGTGGGCCGGCTGGGCCGGCGCCGCGCCGAAATGATCGCGCGCAATCATAAGGTCGAACTGCCGAAGCGCGCGGAAAAAGAAGAAATCGCGCACTGGTTCGCGATCTGGCTCGAAACTCCCGAGGCATTTTTCGATTGGCTGGAAGTCCGAAAGCAATCCATCGATTTCGAGAAGCGATTTGGAGCAAGCGGAGCGGCTGAGGCGTAGATGATTCTGTTCGAAGCCGAACCGCTCAATCTCGGCGCGGACGTGCGCGCGGTCGGCGTCGAGCTCGTTGAGCCCGATGAGAATCGCGAGCCGGTGCGCGGCGCGGAAGCCGCGAAAGTCTGGAACCGAGTGCTTCCCGCGCTGGCCGGCGGCGAAACCTGGGCGCTCGATTTTTTCAGCCACCTCGATCGCGTGCGCGAGTATTGCAAAAATCACGCCATCGAATTTCGCGAGAGCGAGAGCCGCTGCCTGGTGATTCCGGCGCCGAAAGCGGAAGCGCTGGAAGCTTTGCTCTTGCGCTTCGAGGCGGAAACGTTCGGAGTTCGCGCGGGCGAACGCGTCGCGCAAGGCGATGCGGCGCTCGAAAGCGAGCTCGCGCGGCGCGGCGCCGATGCGTACCATTCCGTGTTTGCGAATTATTTTTTCTGCGGCATCTGCAATTTTGAAAACGGCTCGCTGGTGATTTTGAGCCAGCGATTCTGGGCTTACGAAGTGATTCGCAACGCGCGCGCGGCGCTTGCGGGCCTGGACGTTGAAGTTCGCCTCGCGCCTTCCTAGCCTGCGATCGCTCCTCGCCAAGGTAGTGAATTTGTCCCGATTAGAAATGACTTCCGTGGTTTGTTTTGAGTGAATTACGGCGATTTCTAATCGTTTTGGTGTCCCGATTAGAACTGGGCTGGGTTCGAACCGGTAGTTCGGCGCGTGGGGCGCGGGAAGGGCGGATTGTGTTCGCCTGAACTGGGATAGCGGTGTTTGGAGAAGAGATTCCGATAGCCGGAGCCGGGGGAGCGGCGCCGCGGGTGCGGGTTCGATTCGCCGGGGCGCCCGATCGGGAGCGGCGTGGGCGGAGGCGATTTGGCGCCGCTGCGGGGCCGGCCCTGCGTTGGCGGATTCGATTGTGGCGGCGATCTGCATATAGCACACAGAAATATGATGGCACGGAAATGTTGAAATTGAGCAGTGGGCGTCTGTAAGGATTTTGGTACGAGGCGCGGAACTACGGAGATGGTACACGGGTCGGAATCTGCCAGTCGGATGCGGATTAACGTGATCGAGTCAAAGTTCGGGTGAGGAGGAAGTATCAACAACCGCACCCTCGCCTGCGGCGAGAGTGCCGCACCCGGCAAACCCAAGCACCCGCGACCCATCACCTAGATTTACGTCTGCGCCACCGGCCTCGAAAGAGTTAGCCACCCGCCGCCCTTCGTTGCCGGTAGAAGGAGTCAAGGACGTAGATCGACTCTGAGCTTTTCGGGTATGTCCTGCCAATAAAAAGACACAACGCTATACGGCTCTGACCCGTGTCCGCCGTCGCCGACGTCAAAATTGAACATAATTTGCATATGCCACCAAGGGCTGACGTGATTCAGAGGGACGCTGAATAGTAGGTCGCCTCGTGGGGCAACAGTTCGTGTTGAAAAAACCTCGGACGAGTAACCTTCCGGCGGTTTTGGGTGCTCGGTGGGTTTCGGTGATTCGGCTGGACCAGCAAGAGGCAATCCCATTGTGTCTCCGAGCGGTACCACTGCGTCGAAGACTCCCGTCCCCGCGTCTGCCGTTCCAGGATTAAATACCGCCACGATAATTGGCAGTCGGCAGTTGTTCACTAGGTGCAACCACAACCCCTTGCTGACCTCATCGTGAGAAAGAGGCCTTCGGTCAGCTATGTGATCGAACTTCAAGTAGACGTAGGGCTTCGACTTGTCGATGGTAAAGCTATGACCTGCGTTCTGAGCCGCAAGCGCAACCGTTGCGATTGCTATTAGCAAGGCCGATCGGAACAACATTTTCATATCCTCGTCGCGGTTATGGGCGGGTGGCCAAACCTTCCACGTTGTCGAGGCGAACGGCTCGAGCTTTTTCGGGCTTGTGTTCGTCCGCCGAGCATGGCGGAAGGATACCACCTTTGTAATTCACCGAAGGATTAGAGGGCGCTGCAACGAGGGGATGAGGCGCGTCGCGAAGATGATGGGCCGCACGCTGCGGAGAGTGAGGCTTGCGCGCAGCGCGCGGCCCGTGGTTAGGAGACGCTAGCGGCGGTCGTCGTCATCCTTGCCGAGAAGATCGGACATGACGTTGGTGGCCGATTCGCAAGCGTGATTGAAGCACGGAAGCCGAAGGCCGGCTTCGACGGACTTGAGCAAGGAGAAGTGCGTGTAGAACTGCGAACTCTTCTTGCCGCCGTTGCCGTCGCTGTTGTCGACGGTCAAGAGCACCTGATTGATGGTTGGCGCAGAGGTGATTCGATTTTTTCATGATTCGTTATTGGACTAGTAATGTTGAGTGCGGGTTCCGGAAGAGCGCGGCGCGCAACGTGTGCGGAATGTAAGAGAATCGGGCAACGGCGCGGACTTCCAGAATTAACATTGTGACGAGGTCGGGCGGTGGATCGATGAGGAGTTTACAGTCAGAAAATCAAAGGTTCACCGTGAAGTAACTTTGCGCGGTTAGCCTCCCTTCTCGTTTTGGCTGCAATCGACAGCCAACAAGTAACGAAGCAAATGGGAGGAATGAAAATATGCGCAGAGTTTTCGCAACATTAGTCGCGGGACTGATGCTGAACCCGGCGATGATCGCCGCGGCTCCGCAACCCGGGGGCGGGAATCAGACCGCGACTCCAATCCGGCACCTTGTTGTGATTTTCCAGGAAAACGTGTCGTTCGACCATTATTTTGGGACGTATCCCTACGCACAAAACCGTTCAGGAGAACCGCCGTTCTATCCAGCGCCAGGCACACCGAGCGTGAATGGACTGAGCCCTGCACTGTTGACGATCAACCCCAACTTGTTGAATACCGCGAACGCAGCAGGAGCGACAAATCCGTTCCGACTCAGCCCTTCGCAAGCATCGACGGCCGACCAGGACCATGATTACATGCCGGAGCAGCAGGCATTCGATCTGGGATTGATGGATCTGTTCCCCGAGTTCACGGGAGCGGGAGGCACAGCAAACGGAGGAGTGGGTTCACCGCCGGTTTTCAATACGACGGGGTTGGTGATGGGATATTACGATGGAAACACGGTGACCGCGTTTTGGAACTACGCGCAGCAGTTCGCGATGAACGACAATTCGTACGACACGAATTTCGGGCCATCAACGCCGGGAGCGTTGAACCTGGCGTCGGGACAAACGAACGGCGTGGTTGACAATATGAACGGAACTGGCTCGGTGGTCGACGGTGGAGACGGCACGACAACGGTGAATAGTGATGCGGACCCAATCGGGGATATGTGCTCGACATCGAGCGGTGAGACGTTCACGCTGGGCGGCAAGAATATCGGCGACCTTCTCAATGCCGCCGGCGTGAGTTGGGGGTTCTTTGAGGGAGGGTTTAACCTGAGCACAACGAACGCCAACGGAACGACCGGATGCAGCCGGAGCACGACGTCGGCGATAACACTGATAGACAAAAAGGATTACATTCCGCACCATCAGCCGTTTCAATACTACACTTCGACTGCCAACCCGATGCATACGCGTCCGGCTTCGATCTCCGAGATCGGGAACAACGGCCCGGCGAACCATCAATACGACATCGCCGATTTCTTCAATGCCGTCAGCAACGGAAACTTCCCAGCGGTGAGCTTCCTGAAGGCTCCTGGATATCAGGATGGCCATGCAGGGTACTCGGATCCGTTGGACGAGCAACAGTTCGTCGTCGGGGTGATCAACTTTCTGCAGCAACAACAGCAATGGGAGAGCACCGCGGTCGTGATCGCGTACGACGATTCGGATGGCTGGTACGATCATCAGCAAAGCCCGCTCGTCAATCAGTCGACAACGGCGGATGATTATGTGACCGGCGCGGGCACCTGCGGAAATGGCGCGACCGCTCTACCCGGAATCGACGGCAATCCACACGCGAACGGCCGCTGCGGTTACGGCCCGCGATTGCCCTTTCTAGTGATTTCGCCCTGGGCAAAAGGCAATTATGTGGACCACACCATAACCGACCAGAGTTCGATTATCCGTTTCATCGAGGATAACTGGCTGGATGGCGAGAGAATCGGCGACGGTTCATTCGATGCGATTGCGGGGACGATCACAAACATGTTCGACTTCCGACATTCCCATGGACCCAACTTCCTTTTCCTCAACCCGGTGACCGGCGAACCACTGGGAGGGCGGCGCTAAGTTGGGCCGTCAGAGGGCCGTCGGAATGACGGACAAAGCATTCTGAACAAAGGTTGCAAAATGCAGCGGGCACGCGAATCGTTTGTCGCATGCCCGCTGCTTCTTTCATGAGGCGCAAGGGAACGGCCTCCTCTTTGCATTGAGGAAATATCGCATGGCGATTGGTCGACGAGAGTTCTTGCGCGAGAGCGGTCTTTTTGCAGGAGCAATGCTGACGCACCAAGCGGGGCAAAAATCCCCGGCGGTTCGAGCACGCCCAGCATTGGACTCAAGCGCGTTGCCAAAATTCGTGGACGCGCTGCCCATTCCTCGAGTCGCTCAGAGCGCTGAGTTGAGACCGAGTCCGGCCAATCCAGCGGAAAGAATTCCGTACTACCGGATGGCTATGAAGCCGTTTGAGATGAAAGTCCATCGCGATCTGAGCCCCACGCGGATGTGGGGATTCGATTCAGTGTTTCCGGGTCCAACATTCGATATTCGCAGCGGACAGGACATTTTGGTCGAATGGGTCAACGAACTTCCGCGGAAGCATTTCCTGCCGATCGATCACACGCTCAGCGGAGCCGGCGCGGACCAGGCCGAGGTTCGAACGGTGGTGCACCTTCATGGCGGCAAAGCGCCTCCGGAGAGCGACGGCTATCCTGAGAATTGGTTCGTCCCCGGCAAATCGGCGGTGTGCCACTACCCGAACAGGCAGGACGCGACGATGCTGTGGTATCACGATCACGCGATGGGAATAAACCGTCTAAATATCTTCGCGGGACTGATGGGCGCGTACATCGTGCGGGACAGCGTGGAAGACGCTCTTCACTTACCAAAAGGAAAGTATGAGATTCCGCTGGTGATTTGCGATCGGATGTTCGACACAGAGAGCCAGCTCTATTATCCGGTTTCCGATAGGCCTGAGTCGCCGTGGATACCCGAGTTTTTCGGCGACGCGAACCTGATAAACGGCAAGCTGCTGCCCTATCTCGATGTTGAGCCACGCAAGTATCGCTTTCGAGTGCTGAACGGGTCGAACGGGCGCTTTTACCGGCTATCCCTTTCGAACAAGCAGGAGTTTTACGCGATCGGGACGGATCAGGGGCTGCTCGACGAGCCGGTGGGGCTTACAAAGATCGTTGTCGCACCGGGCGAGCGTGTTGACCTGATCATCGATTTCAGCGAGCACGGTGAAAGACAAATCGTCATGCGGAACGAAGTCGTGCCACTGATGCAATTTCGAGTGTCGGGTGTTTCCGCAGGGGACGACAGTGTGTTGCCGAAGGTGTTGCGGCCCGTGGAAAGAATTGTCGAATCGTCGGCTGTCAGGACGCGGATGCTATCGCTCGATGAAGTCGACGATCTGGTGCAAAATCCGGTCAAGATGCTGCTCAACGGCACGCGGTGGGATCAACCGGTGACGGAGAATCCGCTTCTCAACAGCGTCGAAATCTGGAATTTGATCAACCCGACGGATGATTCGCATCCCATCCATCTTCATCTGGTGCGATTTCAAATTCTGGACCGGCGCCGGTTCGGAACTTTCGCATACATCAGCAAGCGCGAGTTGAAGTTTACGGGCGAACCCGTTCCTGCCGGGCCTTCGGAAGCGGGATGGAAGGACACCGTGCGCGCCGAGCCGGGCATGGTGACGCGGATCATCGCTCGCTTCGATGGCTATGCCGGCCGCTATGTGTGGCACTGCCACATACTGGAACACGAAGACAATGAAATGATGCGGCCGTACGAAGTGCTCCCGCACGCATAGAATCACGGGCGCTAGGCCCAGAGTTCCGCGTCATTCACACGCCACAAGCTGGCCTTTCTTTGCGTGGGAGAAATCCTCGAACGCCGTGTGCGTTTCGATTTGGGTCGGGTCCAAGATGCCGCGCAAGTGAGCTTGGTGGGGTGCGCGTTTGTGGCGCGATGATTGTTACGCAACTGTAGTACGTCCGTACCATTCCGCTCGCCGGAAGTCCTAGTACACAATGGTGATAGGAAGGTGAAGTGCAAGTAGCGCGTGTTGGACATATGCCCAGCGAAACGACGATTCCGGCTGCCCGTGGATTTGTCCGTAACCTCAACATTTTGTTGAAGTTCGCCCGGCTTTATGGGTTGGAGCATTCGCGCTCAGCCTCTCAATTCGACTCGACATTCGAGGAGCTGACAGAGGCCGTTGACGCGGCCGGATCGGCTGGCTTGCTGCTCGGCGCGGCTGGCTCACAAATTCTCCTCGATGGTGTGCCGCTTGAATCCACTCCCGCGGAGCGCAGCTTCGCCAATTTGCTGACTGTTTCGGGAATCGCCAGCATTTGTTTTGGGCGAGGACTCGAGCGCGGCGACTTTGAGCGGTTCGTGCGCGTGTTCATGGAAACGGGGCCGAAGTCTGCAGGTCTCGCGGAGAAGCTGGAAGTATTTGCGGGGAAGAATTCGAATAGCACGATCCGCGTGAATGAAATTCGATTCGTGGCCGAAGATTCGGGCTATTCCGAAGCGCGAGTGGCGGCGCAATTGACGGCGCGCACGCTCGGTGCGGATTCGGAAGCGATTCAGGAGTGGTTTCGCAGCCCGGAAAAAATGATTCAACTGATTGCCGCGGCTGAAGGCAACGCGCATCCGGGTGGCGCGGGATCGGGCCAGGGTTCTGGTGCGACGAGCGGCGCGGCGAGTGGGGTTGCGACCGGCGGATTGACAGGATTCAGTGGAAGTGGCGGCGGAGCGGGCGGCGGAACGGGCGGCGGGACTGGTGTAGGAACGGGGACGGGCACGGGAAATGGTTCTGCGGGCGGGCGCGAAACGCTACCTCTCACCGAATCGGACATGCAGGGCCTGCTGAGGTTGCTCGCGCAGTTCGGCGAAGCGACGCACGGAAAATCTTCGGGCGTCGACGCTGCATCGTGGCAGCAGAAACTTGCGCTTCTGCCGCAGAACGCGCAGGTGACGTTGCGTCAGGCGCTCGCGAGCGTCGCAGCGACGGCGCCGAAAGCCAAGCTCGACGAAACAACTCTCATAAAACTTGCGGAAGATCTCGCGATTCGCTTCGCTCTCGATCGCTTTCAACGCGGCGAAGTGCGCGTGAATGCGGTGCGCCAACTGCTCGACAAAATGGGCGAGGAACTCACGACGCTGCGCAAGCTGCTCAAGGCGCGCGAAGACAAGATGACCAAGGCGGGCATGGCGGTGGAGACGCATGCCGATTTGCTGGATCGCCAGTTCTGGGCGAGGGTGCCGGAATCTGGGAAGCGGCAAGTGCTGCTTTCGACCGAAGCGTGGTGCATTCCGCCGCGGAACGTGCAGCAGTTCGTCGAGGAATTGCTCGGGCGCGGCGAATCCGATGCCGCCGGCGATATTCTGCTGCACTACGCCGCGTGCGTGCGCAATAAGGATGCCGAAGCGCGGAAGAAGGCAGCCATAGGACTCGGCCAGCTCGCGGAACTCTATAGCCGAACGGCCAGCCAGCGGTTACAAATCGCGCTTTCGGAAATCGGCAAACAGATGCAGGAAGAACGCGAGCCGGAATTGCAGACGCTGTTGAGCGCGGCGTTTGTTCGTCTGAGCCAGGAAGCGGCTTCGCGGCGTTATTACCGCGCGATGCAGCAATCGCTCGACTCGATCACGACGCTCGAAACGACGAGGCCGAGCTGGGTGCAGGGAATACGGCCGCGGCTCGGAATCGAGAATCGCGTTTCGGAATTCATCGACGATGCGGTCAATTCGGATGCCGTGCCGGAGAATTTGACCGATGTGCTGCGACGCGTTCCGGAGGCTGCGGCCGAGCAATTGTCGGTGCGGCTCTCGCGATCGACGCGACGTAATGAACGCGAGCGCGTGGTGGAATTGGCGAAGTCCGTAGGCGAGGCGTGCGCGGCGCCGTTGCGGAGCGTTCTGCGCTCGGAACCGCTGCCGAAGGCGGCGACGGTGGTCGGCTTGCTCAGCCGGCTCGATCCGCACGCGCTTGGGGAGCTTCTGCCGCCGCGGCTGAGCGAAGGCCAGCGGACGTTCCAGGATGCGATCGTGCGCCAGCTTTCCATCGCCGGCGCGCCGGAACGCGGGCGACTCCTGGCGAATTCTTTCGAGCTGTTCGACGCGCTGGTACTGCCGCTGGCCGTGGACGAAGTGGGCATGTGCGGCGATCCGGAAACAGCGGAGAAGTTGTTGCGCGTGGTGGAAGGCGAGATCATGCCGGCCAGTTCCGAGTACCTTCGCGTCAAAGCGATCGAAGCGCTGGGACGAATTCGCGCACCGGGAACGGTCGAGCGGCTTCGCCACTTTCTCGAGGACCGCAAAACGTTTGGCTGGGCGTTTCCCGATGAAATCCGGACGGCCGTGGCGCAGGCGCTCGCGAAGATCGATTCCGAATGGCTGCAGGCGTTCATTCCGAAGTCGGGGCTCGATCCGGACGTGCTGGCGCTCGCGCCGCTCGATCCGAAACCCGAAAAAGATTTCGTGCGGTATCGCCGGTATCGGCGCGTGCGGCTGTCGCGATCGGTTCCCGCGGTGGTCAGCTCGGCGCACGGAAAACAATCGCTGGCGATCGACGTGATGAGTCTGGACGGCGGTTTGATGAGCGGCGATTTGCAGCTTTCGGTGGGCACTTCGGCGTCGTTGAAGATTCCGAGCGGATTGCGCTCGATCAACGCGACGGCTGTCGTGCGTTTCGTTCGCTCGCACCAGGCGGGCTTCGAATGGGTCGGCATGGGTCTCGATGACCGTGCGAAGCTGCGGCGGCTGCTGGTGTCGCTCGGCGAAGAAGAACCCGCGAGGCGCACTGGGTTCACCGCAGCCGACTAATTCTCCTCGTTGTAGACCTGCAAGGAATGATCCCGGTTGCCGAGCGCGGAAAACTGCGGGAAGATGTCGGCCGCAATGCCGCAGCTCACTCTTGATCTGATCGCCGAAGCGACTGATTTCCTAAGCGGCCGGATTCGCCGCACGCCGCTCGAACCTTCTCCCGCGCTTTCGTCGAAACTTGGTGTGCCCGTCTGGCTCAAGCTGGAATCGCTGCAGATTACCGGATCATTCAAAATTCGAGGCGCGTTCTTTCGAATGTCGCGGCTGAGCGAAGCGGAGCGGCGAACCGGGATTGTCACTTGCTCGGCGGGGAATCACGGCAAGGCGTGCGCGTACGCGGGGCGCGAGCTGGGAGTGAAGGTGACGATTTACGTGCCGAAGGGAGTGGACGAAGCAAAGCACCGCGGGATGCTTGCGCTGGGAGCAGAGGTGAAGGTGTCCGAATTTCCAGGCTTCGACGAGACGGAAGAATGGGCGCAGGAAGAGGCGCGGAAAAGCGGGCGGCCGTTTCTTTCGGCATTCGACGATGTGGACGTGATGGCGGGGAATGGCGGAACGATGGCGAAAGAGATCGTCGAGGATTTGCCGGATGCGCGGGATTTTATCGTGCCTGTCGGCGGGGGCGGATTGGGAGCCGGCTTTTCGTTCTATTTGAAAGAAGCGGCGCCGCGCGCGCGATTCATCGCCGTGCAGCACGAAGTTTCGCCGGGGCTGAAGGTGTCGCTCGAACAGGGGCGTGCGGCGACGCGGATGCCCTCGGGCGAAACGCTCGCGGCGGGAATTGAAGGCGGGATCGGCGCGCAGACATTCGAGATATTGCGCCGACGCGTCGATCACGTGGCACTCATTAATGATGCGCAAATCTGCGACGCGATGCGCTGGCTGCTTGAGGAGCACCAATATTTGATCGAGCCGACAGCGGCGGCGACGTTGGCGGCGTGCTTGAATGGTAAGGCCGGGGAGCTGCGCGGCCCGGCGGTGGTGATCCTGTCCGGACGAAACGTAAGCGGGGCCACCATCCGGAAAATTCTCTGCTCATGAAAATCGCGACGAGGCAAGAAATTCTGAAAGTGCTGTCGCTCGGCGACGTCATTGCGCTGATGCGTGAGGCGCTCGTGGCGGAGTCGCGCGGCGAATGCGACACGCCGCTGCCGATGCATCTCACGGTGCCCGACCGCGGCGGTGAAATTCATATCAAGTCGAGCTATCGCGAGGGCGGAAAATATTTCGTGGTGAAGATCGCGTCGGGCTTTCCGGAAAACGCCGGAACCAATCTTCCGGCGGCGAACGGGATGATGCTGCTGGTTTCGGCGCAGACGGGCGAGCCAGTGGCGTTGCTCAGCGATGGAGGGGACCTGACCGACGCGCGCACCGCGGGCGTTTCCGCGATGATGGCGCGGGAACTGGGGCGCGGCGATACTTCGCTCGGAATTCTCGGGAGCGGAGTGCAGGCGCGTTGGCAAGCACGCGCGCATGCGGAAGTGTTGCCCTTGCGCGAAATCTGGCTGTGGGGTCGGACGCCCGCGAACGTCGAGCACTGCCGGACCGATATTTTGAGCTTGCTGCCGGGCGTTGAGGTGCGCGTCGCGACGTCTCCGGCCGACGCGGCTCGCCACTCGCGGCTGATTGTGACGACGACCGCCGCGCGGGCGCCGATTCTGACATACGAGGACATCGCGCCCGGGACGCTGATTTCCGCCGTCGGATCGGATTCGCCGGGCAAGCAGGAACTGCATCCGCAGATTCTCGCGAAGGCTTCGCTCGTGCTGGTCGATTCCTTGCAGCAGTGCGAGCGCCTGGGAGAATTGCAACGTGCACCATCCGCGCGCGGGCGGGCGCTGGAGATGGGCAAGTTTTGCGATTTTCGCCCGTCGTTCGATCAAAATGGAATTGTCGTCGCGGATTTCACGGGGCTCGGAGTGGAAGATCTTTTTGTGGCCGAAGATTGCTACCAAAAAATTGCAGGAACGTAATCTATCCGGCGCTTGATTCGACCCGCGGAGTTTCGCGGCACATATCTCGGAGAAACATGGCATGAGCGCTTGGATGATCATGTTGCTGGGTTTGGGCGCCGGAGTCCTTGTTGGGACCATGGGTATCGCGGGCGGAATCGTCATTGTTCCGGTTCTCGTCCACGTGATGGGCATGGATCAGCATGTCGCTCAGGGAACATCCACTTTCCTTCTGCTGCCACCGCTCGGTCTTGGCGCGCTCTCGGTGTACTGGAAACGGCGTCAGGTGGATCTCCGGGCCGGTTTGATTTGCGCCTTCGGAGTCATGTTGGGTGCCTACTTCGGCGGGGTGATCGCCGTCGCGACGCCCTCGCCTTTGCTCCGCTTGTTCTTTGGCGTCTTCCTCATGTTCGCGGCGACTTTGGTGTGGCGCCAGACGAAGCCGGAAACGGCGGCGGGAGAGTCGCATGATTGAATTCCGCCGGCGGGATGCCGCTCTATTCGGAACGGCGTGTTTCGTAGGTGTATTTAGCGGACTTCTGGGGGTCGGCGGAGGAGTGATGCTGGTCCCCCTCTTGGTCTTGTTGTTCCATTACGAGCAGCATCGCGCACAGGGAACAAATCTCGTCGCACTCATCCCGCCAACGGGCTTTTTGGCGTTTCTAAGCTACTACCGCGCACACGAAGTAGACATTCGAGTCGGGCTTTTGATCATCCCCGGCGTGTTTCTGGGAGGAATTGCGGGTGGATACGCGGCCGCTTGGTTGTCGCCCGTTCGCTTGCGACGCGTGTTTGCTGTCATTCTGTTTTTGCTTGGTGGATGGGAAGTTGTTTCGCCTTTCGTCAAAGAAGGGTCGCACCTGCTGCACTGATCGCGCGCATCCGGAAAGGCGTCAGCTCGCGACTCTTGCGAAGCCGCGGCCTGCTCCCGCGCGAACAGCGCGCCCGCGAGGCATCTCTAGAGGAACGGAACGGACCGGCGCCGGCCAGGCGAGTGTATTTGTGTCGCGCAACCAGACAGCGGTGCGCTGGAGGCCGGTGCGCAACGGCGTGCGCGCGCGGAAATCGATGGTGTGCTCCGCGCGCCGAGTGTCGAGCGCGCGACGTTCCGGACCGGTCGCCCGCGCAGAATCCCACCGAATCGTTCCCGTGTAATGAATGAGAGCCGCGATCTGCGGCGCCAGATCTCCTACCGGCGTTTCGATTCCGGTCCCGAGATTGACGGGATGCACGTCGTTGTAGCGTTCGAGCGCGCGAACGATTCCGGCGGCGCAATCTTCGACGTAGAGAAAGTCGCGACTGTACGCGGGATTTCCGGGCAGGATGACATCGCGCTCACCCCGAACTGCCGCTTCGGCGAATCGCCGGAACAACGATGGAATCACGCACGAGGAGTCCGAGCCGAAATGATCGCCGGGGCCGTAGAGATTCGCGACGATCAGGTAAATGCACGGAATTCCGAACTGGCGGCGGTACGCTTGCGCCTCAACAAGCGCCATTTTCTTGGCCATGGCTTGCGTGGCGCGCGAGGTTTCCGGATATCCATTCCAGAAATCATCCTCATGAAGCGGGATGGAGGCGCGTTCGGGATAGCCGTTGGCCGAGCCGAGAAGAACGATTTTCTCGACGCCGTGAATGCGCGCCTGCTCGAGGACGTGGATTCCCATGAGAGCATTCTCATGAAACGACGCGGCCTCATCCGCGCGGCCTGCGGCATGGTGGCTGCTGATCCGCGCGGCGAGATGCACGACGGCGTGCGGACGGACTTCGGAGAATAGCCGCCGGATTTGCACGGGCTCGCGGAAATCGCAATCGACGCGGCGCGGTGCGACAATCTTGCCGCAGCCGTGCTTTTGCAGTTCGCCGACCACGTGTTGGCCTAGAAATCCGGCACCACCGGTTACCACCACTCGTTTTTGTGCGCAGAAAGTAGTCACGGAATCTTTCCCCTTGAGAATTCTTTGCCGGGACAATATTGCCGAGCCGGCGGCATGGTCCCGACCGGGCGCGTGGCTGCCCGCAATAAAGTAATCGTCCAAAAGCGGCAAAAACATGAGTGCCGGAATAACCGGGCGGTCGAACGCTTCGGGCCGGCCCCGGGGGTCGATCGATCAACAAAGCCGTATTGCAAAGGAGCGGCCAAATCCCCGCGATCGAGCGCGGCGCTGACGGCAAGCGAGCCGCGCCTTCGTTGTCATCGCTGCGGCGCTGCGTTATTCTCGATTGCTCATGGTCGATATCCACTGCCACCTCCTTGCGGGCCTCGACGACGGCCCTGAATCTCTCGAAATGTCGGTGAACATGGCGGAAATGGCCATTTCCGACGGGATCACGCACGTCATCGCCACACCCCATGCGGACTCGCAGTTTGCGTTTGATCCCGAACTCATCCGGCGCCGCCGCAATGAGTTGCAAGCGCGATTCGAAGGCCGGCTGATTCTCGCCACCGGCTGCGATTTCCATCTCAACTTCGAAAATGTGGAAGACCTGCAGAAGGACCCGTCGAAGTACACGTTGAATCAGAAGAGCTACTTGCTCGTCGAATTCAATGATTTTTCGATTCCGGCGTCGATGGACCAGACGCTGCACCACATTCAACTCTACGGCGTCACGCCCATCATCACGCACCCGGAACGCAATCCATTGATTCGCGCGAACGCCGAGAGGCTGTTCCGCTGGGTTCGCCAGGGTTGCTACGTTCAGGCCACCGCGCAATCGCTGCTGGGAAAGTTTGGACAACAGGCGCAGGCCGTGACGGAAACGTGGCTGCGCGACGGCATCGTTCATTTCTTCGCGAGCGACGCGCACAACATCACCTCGCGGCCGCTGCAATTGAAGGAAGTGTATGCGAAAGTGTCGGCGAAGAGCGGCGAGGACGTGGCGCGCGCGCTGTTTGTCGACAATCCGCGGGCGGTATTTGATGGCATGCGGCTGCCCTACGTTCCAGAGCTTCCTGAAGACCGCGGCCAGGCTCCAGGCGCAACGCCCAAGCGCCGTAAGCGCTTCTGGTTCTTCTGAGTGTTGACGCCGGGATGGCGCGCGTGCGCCGGGCGTCGAAGCCGCGGTACAATAGATGCAGGATGAACCCGCAGGCGAAGCCCGTTCCTTCCGCGGCCGCCCGACGTGTGCTCGATCTGCGTTTTGTCGAATTAATGGACAAAATGCGGAAGAACCGCGCGGGCGACGACATCGAACTTCTGCGCCGGGCCTACGATTTTGCCGCCGAGCGGCACTCCGACCAGACACGCGCTTCCGGCGAGCCATATCTTTCGCATCCGCTGGAAGTCGCGCACATCCTCGCGGACATGAAGTTTGACGTGACCACGCTCTGCGCCGCGCTGCTGCATGACGTGGTGGAAGACACAAAAGTTCCGCTCGAACGCATCGCCGACCATTTCGGGCCCGATGTGGCGCGGCTGGTGGAAGGCGCGACGAAAATCAGCCGACTCGATTTTCTGGACACCGAGGCGCGCCAGGCCGAAAACGTCCGCAAGATGCTTCTGGCGATGGTCAACGACGTCCGCGTGGTGATGATCAAGCTCGCCGATCGCCTGCACAACATGCGCACCCTGGAATATCTTCCTTCGGATCGCCAGCAGCGCATCGCCCGCGAAACCATGGACATTTACGCGCCCGTCGCGAACCGATTGGGTATGGGCCGCATCCGCGGCGAGCTTGAAGATCTGGCATTTCGATATTTGGAGCCGTCCTCGTTTCTCGAACTGCAGAAGAAAGTCGCGTCGAAACAGAAAGTCCACGACAAATTCCTCGCCGACGTGCAGGAAACCATCCGCGAAAAAATGGTCGCGAGCGGGATTCCGGCGGAGGTGGAAGGGCGCGTCAAGCGGCTGTATTCCTTGCACCTGAAAATCGAAAAACAGCAGCGCGCGCTCGATCAGGTTTACGACCTGATGGCGATTCGCGTGATCACCGACACGGTGAAGAACTGCTACGCCGCGCTCGGCGTAATTCACCAAATCTGGCGGCCGGTGCCGGGGCGATTCAAGGATTACATCGCCATGCCGCGTCCGAACCTCTACCAATCGTTGCACACGACGGTCATTCACGCGGGGCAGGCGTTCGAAGTTCAGATTCGTACGCAGGAAATGCATCGCATTTCCGAGCAAGGCGTGGCGGCGCACTGGAAATACAAGGACGGCCACCCTTCGGCCGCGCCATCCCAGGCCGACGATCAGCGAATCATCTGGATGCGGCAATTGATCGAGTGGGTGCAGGAAATGGAGGAGCCGAGCGAATTCCTTTCGACGCTCAAGGTCGACCTGTATCCCGAAGAGGTGTACACGTTCTCGCCGAAGGGCCGCGTGGTGGTCCTGCCGCGCGGCGCGACGCCCGTAGATTTTGCGTATGCGATTCACACGGAAGTGGGCAATCAATGCGTCGGCGCGAAAGTGAACGGGCAAATCGTTCCGCTGCGGCACGCGCTGGCGAACGGCGACGTCATCGAGATTCTCACGCAGAAAGGCCACTCGCCGAGCCGAGACTGGCTCAGCTATGTGGAAACCTCCCGCGCGCGGAGCAAGATCAAGCACTGGATCAATCTTCACGAGCGCGAGGAAGCGACGGAGGTCGGCCGACGGCTGCTGGAACGCGAGGCACGGCAGTCGGGTATCAGCTTGAAACAGGTTTCAGAGGAAGCGTTGCTGCGCGTCGCGGCTGAATATGGCTGCGCGCGTGTGGAAGATCTCTACGCCGACCTCGGCTACGGAAAATGGTCGGCGCGGCAGGTGCTGACGAAGGCCACGGGCCAGACGCCCGCGCAACAGACGGAAGTCAAGCAGCCGAAAATCGTGTCGACCGTCAAGCGAATGCTGGGCATTCACGACGGCGCGATTCTGGTGCGCGGGCACGATGATTTGATGGTGTACCGCTCGAAATGCTGCAATCCGATTCCGGGCGATGACATCGTCGGATACGTCACGCGCGGCCGCGGGATCGCGGTGCACAGTACGGCGTGTCCGAACGTTCAAAAGCTACTGTATGAAGCCGAGCGGCGCATCCCCGTCGAATGGGGGAGCGCGACCGAAGCGACGTTCTCGGTGCGCTTGCGCATCCGCACCGAAGATCGACCCGGCATGCTGGCCGATATCACGTCGGTGATCAGCGATGCCGGCGCGAATATTCGTACGTTCGAAAGCGGCGGAGAGGATTTGCACGCGCGCGTGGAAGTGGCGCTCGACATCCACGATCGCAAGCAACTCGAGCGCATCCTGGGCAACATCAAGAAAATCCCCGGCATCTTCGGCATCGAGCGGCTCTACAACATTTAACACGCATGCGGGCGCGAAGCTCGAACCTCATTTCGCAATGATCTGAACATTCAGCAGAGCATGCGCCGTCCGTGCCAGGCCGGCGCATCGCAATTCAGGCCATTTTGGAATAGCATGAGTTACCCAGACGGAAGATTCACGAAAGGGAGATAGCCATGAGTCCGAAAAGCGACAAGCGCGGTCCGAGTTACAGTCAGCTCGAAGAGGGAACGAAGCGGTCCGACCCCGTCCTTCATCAGCAGGCGAGGGAAATTCAGCCGTACGGCAAGATCGCGAGACTGCCGATTGCTCTCGACGAGAAAGTCTGCGCGGCGAGCGTCGAGAATTTGAATCAAATCTTGGCCGATACGATAACTCTTCGCGATCTGTACAAGAAGCACCATTGGCAGGTAGCGGGCCCGACGTTCTATCAGATTCATCTGCTCTTCGATAAGCATCACGACGAGCAGGATGAGCTGGTGGACGAAATTGCCGAACGGATTCAAACGCTCGGAGGTGTAAGCCTCGCCATGGGAGTGGACGTGGCCGAAATAACCCTGATCCCGCGCCCGCCGCGCGGCCGCGAGGAAGTTCCTGTTCAAATCTCGCGGCTTCTGGAAGGTCACGAAATCATTCTGAAGGAAGTGCGCGCGATGGCGCGGCAGGCCGCCGAGTCCGGCGACGACGGCACTAACGACCTGCTGGTAAGCAGCGTGATGCGCACAAACGAGCTGCAGACGTGGTTTCTCGCCGAGCACTTGGTGGACGTGCCGACGGTTCGCGCGGATGAGTCGAAAGCTGCTGCGTCGGGACGCTAATAAAGAAGGCAAAACGCGGCTGTGCCGCCGACTGGAAGTTTATCCAGCGGGACTTTTTGCTGTCGCGCCCGGGTGTGCAATCGCGCAGGGCGTCGTGTGAGTTGTCCGGATGGCTGAAGCGGTTTGTCCGGTAATCATTCGGAGACAAACAATCTTCCGCGGCGCTCGGAGCGGTGAGAACAAGTACAATAATCCACATGGGGGCCATCCGAGGAAAGGCAGAGTCTGCGCAGGTGCGCGTGCGAAGGCACCTCTTGCCCGCGACGGCACCGGCGTTGATATGTCGACTGGCATTGGCGAGTTTGCTCTTGCTCATATGCGCCGGCTGCAAGCAAATCCGGCACATCGATACAAAGCCGCTCGACCAGTCCGGAATGGATTACACCGCGATTCAGGACCTGAAGGCGCTCGATCCCACCGACGCGGAAATTGCCGAAGTCGCGAAAGCCAAAATGGGCGGTCTCAGCGATAACACTTGCATCGAACTTCTGCGCATTACTCGCGAACAACATCTGCCTCCTGATTTTGCCGATTCCGCCGACAACCTCGTCCAGGTCGGCATGAACGAGGACGATATCCTGGCTCTAGCGCGGATGAAACAGTTGGGTCTCGGGGCCGGGGAGCTGGAAGCGATGCGGCTGGCCGGGCTGTCCGACGCTGTCGTGATGGAAGTTGCGCGGCGGCACGCGGCCGGCAAGCAAGCGCTTTCCGGCGTGTCACTCGCTCATCTCAAGGATTCCGGACTGAGCCAGGCCGCGCTCTTCGAGCTTGTTCGCCGCGGTGTTCGCGATGAACAGGTGCCGTCGATCATGGCGCTTCGCCGACGGCGCACGAGCGAAACTGCAATCTTGAAGCTTTATCCGCCGACTGATGTTGCGCCGATGGACAAGTCCGGCGGCGCCGTAGCCGCGCACTAAAAGGCACGCCCGCGTTTTGACCACAGCCCATCCGCCCGATAGAATCATGGCCGCATCCACCGCGTCGCCATGGGGCCGGCGAGAACGTTGCACTGCACGCGCATATCAATCGGGAGGAATCATGCGAGAAATTGTTTCGACGGACCGCGGTCCCAAGGCCATCGGCCCGTATTCTCAAGCGGTGAACGCCAACGGCTTCATTTTTATATCGGGCCAAGTCGCGATTGATCCGGCGACGAACCAGTTGGTCGAAGGCGACATTGCCAAGCAGACCGAACGAGTGATGGAAAACCTGAAGGGCATTGTTGAGGCGGCGGGTTCGTCGCTGCACAAAGCCGTCAAGACGACCGTGTTCCTGAAGGACATGAACGACTTTGCGGCGATGAACGAGGTATACGGCCGGTATTTTTCGTCGGCGCCGCCCGCGCGCGCGACAGTCGAAGTTGCCCGCCTGCCGAAGGACGTTCGCGTTGAAATCGAATTGATTGCTTTGGCATGAGCGCGCGCCATTTTGAATGCTTGCACATTCAACCGCGCGAAAGCCGTGCTGGTTCGCTTGGGCGCGTTCGAACCGCCGCGGAGCTTGTTGGAACTCCGCGATTGAATCAGGCAAGCCTGACGTCGTCCGAAGGTTTCAATTGCCGGCAGCTTCGGCTTGACCCGACCGGCAGGCCCCGCCTATCATGGGCTTACCGCGAAGAAAGCTTCCTTCCGTGGGCCTGTAGCTCAGGTGGCTAGAGCGCACCCCTGATAAGGGTGAGGTCGGTAGTTCAAGTCTACCCAGGCCCACCATTCAATTCAGAGATTTACCAAAACCACTAGAACGCGAGTCCGCGCTGCGCAGATTGGGCGAGATATCACGGTCGATCGCCCGATTGATCATTCGCGGTAGCCAACTTCGAAGCGCTGCGAGCCGCGAAATGTGGCTCGAAAAACGAAAGGCCGGCCCGACGAGGGCCGGCCTTCATTGCAATCCTCAGATTGTACGCATCGCAAGTGACAACGAACGAGAAAACGGCAGTTACTTCGCCGGAATGTAGCTCAAGTCCGGACGAAATTGAACGAGCTCGCTGTAAGTGCCCTCGATCGAGCTGTTGAGTCTCTCGATCACGGACATCGCTTCCTGCTCGCCGAAGGCCGCGCGGAGATCGTCGCGTAGCGGCTTTATTGCCGGGTCGTCCTCGAAGGAAGCCCAGTTGGCGTGGTCAATCGTGAGGACGTAGGTGCCGCCGGGCCCGCCATTTTCTAAGTGCCACCACGAAATGTGTGACGGCGAGTTCATCTTCTGCCGCGCCTCGTGCGCCCGCGCGATGGCGCTGCGGAAATCGTCGCCTTTTCCATAACGGATGTGAAAGGTGATGACCTCAATGTATTTGGCATTCATGTCCGTGGATGGATTGCTCCACTTTGGCAAGAACTCGTAGTAGCCCGTGACGAGTTTTTCGACCGAAGCGCCGATGGTCTTTTGGAATTCCGCGAGATCGGCGGCGTCCGGAACCGACGGCTTATCGAAATCCGCCCAGTGTTGGCCCTGGCGCCCGATGACGTAGGTTCCGGTGCGCTCTCCGGTAAGCGTTTCGTAAACAAACAGAGGTTGGGTATCTTTCTGTTGCTTGTGCCATTCGGCCTTTTGTTTCCTGCCGTCTTCGTATTGTTTCACCATGCCGTTTTTCGGCGTCTGGAATTCGAATGAAGCGATGTTGCCGGGCTCTCCTTGCGCCGCTGCGGAAAGCGCGACGAGTAACAACAGACCAAGACCGGCAGTCAACTTAAGCAATTTCACATTTTCCTCCTGAATTTGAAAAAACGCGGGGCCGACAGGCGAGTGAGGGTATCGCGCGACGAGCGCAGTGTCAACTCGGACTTCCGTTCTAAATATTGAACCGATCGGTAACGTACGCAGACTACTTCCGAACGTCAGGTCCAATTGAATTTTCAATGCCTCGTGCTTCTACCGACCACGAAATGGTGTGGTGGCGACAAAAGGAAATCGCCGGTTCAAGTGCGCCCACGGTGCCGTGCGCTATACTCTGCGCCGATCGTTCCGGAGCGAATGAATCGTGGCGTTCAGAAATGCGATTGTGCGAAGGCCAGCCGGGAATTTTGCGGACGGATTGACGTCCGTCGAATTGGGGCGGCCTTCTCACGAGAAGGCCGTCGAGCAGCACGGGCATTACTGCGAAGCGTTGGCGCGCTGCGGATTGCAACTGACGGTGCTCGAGGCGGATTTGCGGTATCCCGATTCGACGTTTGTCGAAGACGTGGCGATCCTGGCGCACGGGAGCGCGATTCTGACGCGTCCTGGAGCGCCAAGCCGCCAGGGCGAAGTCACGGAAATCCGCGGCACAATTCGAGAACATTTCAGCGTGACGCGCGAAATCACGTCACCCGGCACTCTGGACGGGGGAGACGTTTGCGAAGCGGACGACCATTATTTCATCGGGATTTCAAAGCGCACGAATGAAGAGGGTGCGCGACAACTGGCGCAATTCCTCGCGCTCGATGGATGCACGTCGTCCTGCATCGATATCCGGAGCATGGAAACCCTGCTGCATTTGAAGAGCGGAATCGCGTACCTGGGCGAGGGAAATTTTGTCGCGACGTCTGAGCTGTACAATCACTTGCCGGCGGATCGCTACAAGATCCTGCGCGTGCACTCCCGGGAAAGTTACGCCGCGAACTGCCTGAGAATTAACGAGCACGTGCTGGTTCCCAGTGGATTTCCCGGCGTGCGCGCCGCGGTGGAACAGTTGGGCTACGCGACAATCGCGCTGGATATGTCGGAGTATCAGAAGATGGATGGCGGACTCACCTGTCTCTCGCTGCGGTTCTAGAAACTAAGTCCTCGCTCGTTCCTTCCGATAACGGCGTGCCGGATGCGCACTCGGCCGGTTTGTTCCTGTGGAGCTTCCGCTAACGGCGAGCGCATTTCCGCCGATTAGGAGTAGCGGAGGGTTGGTGTGTCGGAATTTGCCGATCCGGAAATTTTTCGCGCGGTGCTGGAAAGCCTGCCAACCGGCGTCTATTTCGTTGGCAGCGATAAGAAAATTGCATTCTGGAACGATGGAGCGGAAAGGATCACGGGTTATCTGCGACAGGACGTCGTGGGGCGCCTGAGCCGTGAAAACATCGTCACGCGCCGAGACGCACCAGCAGCCGCGACGACCAGCGCGACACCGCCGGAAGGCAGGAATCCGCTCGAGGGCGCCCTGCTCGATGGAAAATTTTCAGAATCCGAAGCGTTTTTGCGCCACAAGGATGGGCATCACGTGCCGGTCCGCCTCCGCACCGTCCCCGTTCGCAATGGCGCGGGTAAAATCATTGGCGTTGCGGAAAGCTTCGATGAAAGCATCGCCGCGTCGGAATGGGACCGCCGGCAGAACAAGCTCGCAGAGTACGGCTGCATCGACGAAGCGACCGGCGTCCTCACCCATGCGTTCGTGCAATCGCATCTGCGAGACAGCCTCGCGACGTTCGCCGAGCACCGCATGCCGTTCGGAATTTTTTGTGTTCAGATCGACAAATTGAACGAGATGAAAGCCAAGTACGGCCCCGGCGCCGCCGTCGACGTGCTGCGTGTGGTTGCGGGGACCCTCGAAAACAGCCTTCGGCCAAACGATTTTCTGGGCCGATGGGGCGACAACGAATTTCTGGCCATTCTTACGGAGTGCAACAGCGCGGAGATTGGAAAAGTGGGCGAGCGGTTGAGAAAGACGATGGGCTATTCCGAAATCCATTGGTGGGGCGACCAATTGTCGGTGACCGTCTCGATGGGCGGGACGACCGCGAAACCCGCCGACACTCCCGAGTCCATGCTGGAGCGCGCGGAGAAATCGCTTGCGGATAGCCTCACCAGGGGCGGCGACTGCGTCACGGTTTTCGGTGAAGCCAGCCGCTGAAAGGCACGAGCCGGAATGTTCGTAATCATTGGCATCGTCGTGGTATTCGGCGCGGTGATGGGCGGCTATCTGATGGAGCACGGGAGTCTCGCCGTGCTCGTTCAACCCGCGGAGCTGATCATCATCGGAGGAGCGGCGATCGGAACGCTGCTGATTGGCAATCCGCCGCACATTCTCAAGAAGGTTGCCGGAGGAGTCGGCGGAGTTTTCGGCAGTTCGAAGTTCAACAAGCAGCGATATCTCGAGACCCTCAAAATGATGTACGAATTCTTCGCGCGGGCGCGCAAGGAAGGATTGGTTGCGCTGGAAAAGGATGCGGACGAGCCGGACAAGAGTGCGATCTTTTCGAAATATCCCGCATTTCTCAAAGATCACCACACCCTAAGTTTTGTGTGCGACACCTTTCGCATGGCCGCGAGCGGAGGCGTCGAGCCATTCGACGCCGATCAGATGATGGAACTGGACATGGACACGCACCATCACGAAGCGGCTCAGCCGATTGCCGCGCTGTCGACGATGGCCGATTCACTTCCCGGCCTCGGAATTGTCGCCGCCGTCCTCGGCGTTGTGATCACCATGGGCGCGCTCGGCGGGCCGCCCGAAGAGATCGGGCATAAAGTTGCCGCGGCGCTCGTCGGCACATTTCTCGGCATCCTGCTTTGCTACGGACTGATTGGTCCAATCGCTGTCAATATGACCAAGGCTTCCGAAGAAGAGCAAGCCTACTATCACGTCTTGCGGGTTTTGATCGTGGCATTCATGAAAGGCGCACCGCCGCCGTTGGCCATGGAATACGGACGCCGCGCGATTCCGGGTCACGTGCGTCCGTCGTTCCAGGAAGCCGAGAACTATAGCAAAGGGAAGACCGCCGAGCCGGCGGCGCCAGCGGCGTAGAGCGCGAGGGATTTTCGTGCCAGGAACTCGTCCCATCATCGTCATCAAGAAGAAAGGTGGTCACGCCGGGCATCACGGCGGCGCGTGGAAGGTGGCGTACGCCGATTTCGTGACGGCTATGATGGCACTGTTCATCGTTCTGTGGCTGCTGAACACGAGCAAGAAGATTCAGGAAGCCGTCGGCGGATATTTCCGCGATCCGAAAGGCTACGCCGATAAAGTGGCCAGCGGCAAAATCGGCGTTTCGGACCGTTTCGTAATGCCGAAAGACAACATGGATCAATTGAAGGACAACCTGGAAAAAGCTCTGAAGCAGCAGGTTCCAAACTTTGACAAACTGAAAAGCCAGATCGAGATGACCGTCACGGACGAAGGATTGCGTATCGATCTGCTCGAATCCGCGAAGGGAACTTTCTTCGACAGCGGCAGCCAGAAATTGAGCGCCGACGGCCAGGACCTGCTTACCAAGCTAGCGGCCGAGCTGGGAAAACTCCCGAACAAGCTTACGATTGAGGGGCACACCGACGCGAAACCATATGCGCAGGGCAGCAACTACAGCAACTGGGAACTCTCGGCGGACCGCGCCAACTCAGCGCGGCGATTGATGCGGGAGAATGGCGTGCGTCCTGACCAGGTTACGCAGGTGCGAGGCTTTGCCGACCAGAGCTTGCGCGACCCTGACAACCCCCTCGATCCAGGGAACCGGCGCGTCTCAGTAATCGTTCAATACTTGCCGAAGAACGGCGAAAGCGACCAGACCGGAAGCGGCGCGGAGATTCCGGCCTCAAATGCGCCTGCGAAGCTGCCGGTAGTGCCGCCAGGATCCCCGAAGTAGAGACGTCAACACCGTTCGTGCAGCCGCTCACGGCTTCTTTTCTTCGGGCGGAGCGGGTGGCGCTGGAGGCATCGCGAATTTTGCGTCGTCGACAGGAACGTTCTGCTGGATTTTTTCGATCTGTATCGTAAAGCGTCCACCGGGGCGGGCGATGGTCCAGCGGAACGGCACCTTGACGCCGTTCACGTCGCGATAGTCAGCGTAATCGATCTGCGTCGGGTTTCGTCCGAGCGGCGTTTCGACGTATCGCACCATACGCACGAGAAGCCCGGATTTTTCGTGAAAGTAAAGGACCACGGGCGGCTTGTCCTCATTCAATCCGTAAACCACCCACGCATCCGAATCGCCGATTTTCTCAGCGGGACGCACACGGAATCCCTTGAAGAGCTGCGTCAAGTCCGTCGCAAAATGCAGGTCGGCATCGAGCCTCGCGCCGTCAGCCTCCGCGCTCGACATTTCGCGCGCCGGGCGGCCCGGATTCCCGAGCCATCCCATTTCTCCATCGAACGCCGTGACGATTTCACCGCCTTGGAGATGCGCGATCGAGATGCGCTTGTCCGGAGACTTGGCAAACACTTCCACCGGAGAGTCGTTGCCCATGGCAGCGAGCGTGCCTTTCTCGACGCGGCTTGAAATCCTGTCGATCGCGTCTTTACCTCCGAGCGCCTCCACATACTTCGCGATCAGGTCATCTGCCTTTGGCAGCGCGTTCGGAGCCGCGGCTTCTTCGGGAGCGTGCGCGGCTTCGGGGGCAAGTTCAGTGGCCGAGATGATGGGAATCCCTACTGGCTCTGGAGAGCCGCGATGGCAGGAATAGCATGTGACCATTTTCTTGCCGCCGAAATTGTCTTTGTCGATGGCGAACATCATCTTCATCATTTTCCGCGCGGTTTGCTTGTTCTCTTTGTCGTCCTTGTCGAACGCGCCTTTCACGTGGCAAAACTCGCAGTCGACGCCGAGTGATGCGGAGATGAATTGCATCGCGGGAATCAATTGATCCGCCGGAACGTCTTCGAGAACCTCGATGTTTTTGAAGACCTGCTGGGTCATTTTGGGCGCATTTGGCGCTGGAGTCGCCTGCTGGGGCGCCAACTGGCCGCTCGCTCCTGCTCCCGCCGAGGCCAAAGACGCCACGAATATCGCAATTGCCAAACTCGATTGTCGAGTCAGTCCGCTCATTTTCGCTCCGCGACAGTGGAAATCCCGCTGGCATTCTATCAAAGGACCGCGTAATTCGAGCGTTGCTTTCAACTTAGCCGGGGGTCGAACGGCATTCTGTTCGAGAGGTTTGACTGTTCCCAGGGCGCTCGACTTTTGCAACGAAGCGGTGTATTTGTGCGTCAAATTACCGGGTAGAGAATTTCTCTCGGAGGGAGTTGAAGCTCATGAAACATTTCACGCTGGTAAGCAAGTTGATGTTCGCAGCCCTCGTACTGTCGGCAGCGGCTTTGCCCCTGTCGGCACAACAAGAAAATCCTTCGGCTACGGTTCCGGTGCGTGCCGTGGTGACGGTTCTTGGGAAAGATTATTCGAATCCGCCGCCGGTGAGCCGCGATGATGTCCAGGTATATGACGGCAAGACCCGACTGACGGTGAGTGAATGGGTTCCGGCGCAGGGCGAACGCGGGGCACTCGATCTGGCCATCGTGATTGACGATGAGGCCGAATCGAGCATCGGGCTGCAGTTCAATGACATTCGGGATTTCATCCGGGAAATGCCGCCTGCCACGCGCGTCGGCGTCTTTTACGCGCGCAACGGCACCGTGGAAATCGCGCAGGACTTCACGGCCGAGCACGAGAAGGCCGCGAAATCGCTACGTCTCCCTGTGGGACGCATTGCCGCGTACTCGAGCGACTATCTTTCGATTCTGGACTTAATGAAGCGCTGGCCCGCCACGGGCGGCCGCCGCGAAATGCTTCTCGTAGCAGATGGAAACGACCGTTTCCGCGGCGATATTCCGGAAAGTCCGGACTTGGATTCAGCGATTGAACGTGCCCAGAAATCCGGAATCGTCATTCACACAATTTACGTGAGCGGCGTGGGGCGAGTCGGCCGGAATCTGTTTCGCGTGAACCTAGGCCAGAGCAATCTGGCCAAGCTCACGGATGAAACCGGTGGCGAGGCGTTTTTCCAGGGATTGCAGTCGCCGATTGCCTTCGCACCGTTCTTGAAGGAACTCGCTACGGTATTGAACAATCAATTTCTGTTGACGGCTCTCGACAAGCCCGGAAAGAAGGGAAGCCTTCGGCGCATTCGTGTCCGCACCGAGGTCGGTGGAGCAGAAATTTCGGCGCCGAATGAATTGTATGTCCCGGGAATCGACGAGAAGTAGCCGCCGCCATAGATCTGGTGTCTGACAAAAAACGGGCGCGGCGGAGACTCCTGCCGCGCCCGTTTTTTCATTTTATGGGAGGAGATTGGAAATCCTAGCGGGCCGGAGAATCCGGGCGGTCGAGCACAGTCATAATGGTTGAGAGCGAAGTGGCGCAAAACTTTTCGACGCCGCGCTGAATCACGAGCAAATCGGCCATGCACACGGTGAGGGTCCGGCCCGCGCGAACCACCTTCGCCTTTGCAATCAACGCCTCACCCAGTGCCGGCGCCAGCAAATTTAATTTAAACTCTACGGTGAGAACGGAAGAATCTCGCGGCGCCAAGGAGTACGCGGCGTAACCGCACGCGCTATCTGCGATCGCGCCCGAGACGCCGGCATGGAAGTATCCGTGCTGCTGGCTCAGTTCGGAGCGAAACGGCACCGCGATTTCGCACGAACCCGCCGCGACGGCAACCAGCGACGCTCCGAGATATTGCATCAATCCCTGCCGCTTGAAACTTTCTCGAACGCGCCGTTCGAAATCCGGATCGAGCGGCTTCGGTAGTTTGTAATCGGCCATTTTGCGATTCGCGCGAACCAGTTGGCAGAGGAAAGCTAAAGAATCGAGGAGCGCGTGTCAAGCTCGCCGCGCATCCCTCGGGCAGAATTGCACAAGGAAGGCATCACAGGCACGACGCACGGCTGGAAATAAAAACGGCCGCCCCGATTGAATCGGAGCGGCCGAGTATTTCTCGGATGGCTCTTTGACTTGATTCGGATGAGACCTGCCAGAACCCGTCGGCTCCAAGGGAACCGATTGATACCCCGGCCCGTGAAGACCGGGTGGGCAGTCGTAGCCTGGTACAAAACAGGCTGTGCTGCCGCTATCTTTTAGAAAGGAGGTGATCCAGCCGCAGGTTCTCCTACGGCTACCTTGTTACGACTTCACCCCAATCATGAGTCATACCTTGGGCGCCTGCCTCCTTGCGGTTGGCTTGGCGACTTCTAGTACAACCCACTTTCGTGATGTGACGGGCGGTGTGTACAAGGCCCGGGAACGTATTCACGGCGCCGTTCTGATGCGCCATTACTAGCGATTCCGGCTTCATGCAGTCGAGTTGCAGACTGCAATCCGAACTGAGCGCGCTTTTTTGCGATTAGCTCCCCCTCGCGGGTTGGCATCACTTTGTAGCGCGCATTGTAACACGTGTGTAGCCCTGGACATAAAGGCCATGCTGACTTGACCTCATCCCCACCTTCCTCTCCGTTATCCGGAGCAGTCCTCGTAGAGTTCCCCCTTGCGGGTGGCAACTACGAGTAAGGGTTGCGCTCGTTGCGGGACTTAACCCAACACCTCACGGCACGAGCTGACGACAGCCATGCAGCACCTCTACACAGGTCCCTTGCGGGAAGTCCTGATTTCTCAAGATGGTCCTGTGCGGTTCAAGCCCAGGTAAGGTTCTTCGCGTTGCGTCGAATTGAACCACATGTTCCACCGCTTGTGCGGGCCCCCGTCAATTCCTTTGAGTTTCAGCCTTGCGACCGTACTCCCCAGGCGCAGGACTTAACGCGTTAGCTACGGCACGAGCCCCGTACAGGGCCCACGCCCAGTCCTGATCGTTTAGGGCTAGGACTACCAGGGTATCTAATCCTGTTTGCTCCCCTAGCTTTCGTCCCTCAGCGTCAGTTGCGATCCAGCGAGCCGCTTTCGCCTCGGATGTTCCTGCAGATATCTACGCATTTCACCGCTACACCTGCAATTCCACTCGCCTCTCTCGCACTCGAGCACGGCAGTTTCGGAAGCAGCCTCAGGGTTAAGCCCTAAGATTTCACTTCCGACTTGCCACACCGCCTACGGACCCTTTACGCCCAGTAATTCCGAGCAACGCTGGCCCCCTACGTTTTACCGCGGCTGCTGGCACGTAGTTAGCCGGGGCTTCTTATACCCGTACCGTCATACCCTTGCGGGTATTCTTCCGGGTCGAAAGGGGTTTACACTCCGAGAAGCTTCATCCCCCACGCGGCGTTGCTGCGTCAGGCTTTCGCCCATTGCGCAAGATTCCCCACTGCTGCCTCCCGTAGGAGTCTGGACCGTGTCTCAGTTCCAGTGTGGCCGGCCATCCTCTCAGACCGGCTACCGATCATTGCCTTGGTGAGCCGTTACCTCACCAACAAGCTAATCGGGCGCGGGCCCCACCTCCTGCGGCCTTGCGGCCTTTGATTCCGTCAGCATGAGCCATCGGAATGTTATGCGGTATTAGCCCGCCTTTCGGCGGGTTATTCCCCACATGAGGGCAGGTTGCCCACGTGTTACTCACCCGTTCGCCACGCGCCCGCTCCCTGTATTGCTACAGAAAACTGCGCGTTCGACTTGCATGTGTTAAGCACGCCGCCAGCGTTCGCTCTGAGCCAGGATCAAACTCTCATTTGAAACTGGTTGCCTCCCGAACCGGCTTCTCCGAAGAGAAGTTCGATTCGCGAGAACGAACTTTTACATCGCTCGGTTTCCACTCAGAAACCAAACGGGTTCTGGCACGTTTCATCCAAATTGTCAAAGAGCTGGACTTCCTGGCCTGCAGGAAGGAACTGCGGACAAACCTCAATCCTATAGAGCAGAGTGAGAAGTGTCAAGCGAAAAGCAGTGGGGAGTCCCGACACGCTGAAAGGCCCATTTTATCGAGCGATCCGTCGTCTCGTTCGTTGCCCAGCGCAATTTATATGCGCGCAGAAATATGCGGGTCCGGAAATAGTTTGTAAGGGATATCGATCCGTCGATTCGCGAATGGATTTCAGAGCCCCAAGAGATCAGCCCTGTGTCAGCTCATTTTGGCATCTGCGGTTGTTTAAATCAGGCCAAAAGGACCTCGGTCAAGATTACCCAGAATCGGTGTATTCTGGAAAGTCATATATGAAATTGCGTAGTCATCGTGTCGAGCGTATAAATCAATCCAGCTAATATATTTGTTTACAAACACTTAGGTACTGATTCGTGTTGGGCACGAACGTGCAAATTAGCAGTTCACCGAAGAGTGTTCGTGTTCGCGCTCGGGGGCTCGTTGCGTTTTTCTTAGAGCTCATTTCACAGGAGGAGTTTCGATGAATTTCAAGCGCCTGATCGTTGTCGCGTTTGCTCTGCTGGCTCTGGTTTTCTTGGGTTACCAACCAGCTTTGGCGCAGTCGACAGTTGGAAGCGGAAGCGTCACCGGAATCGTGTCCGACCCACAGGGTGCGGCGGTTCCCGGTGCGAAAGTCACGATCACTAACCCAGCAACGAACCAGAGCGTTTCGCTGGAGACAAATTCTGCGGGCGTTTACAACTCCGGCCCGCTGGCCCCTGGTAGTTACTTGATAAAAGTCGAGTCACCAAATTTTAAGACTACCCAAGTTGTGGTTGCGAATCAGATCGGCCAGATCACAGCGGCTAACGTGAAACTTGAGTTGGGCTCTGCTTCGACGATCGTGGAGGTCAAGGCGGACGCCATTGCGGTCAATGAAGAACAGGCGAGCGTTCAGGACGTCTTGACGGCAACAGATATCGATCAACTGCCCGTGAACGGCCGTAACTTCCTCGATCTCGCGACGCTGGAACCGGGCGTTCAGATTCAGGACGGGTCGACGTTTGACCCGACGAAGAACGGCTACTCTTCTCTATCTTTCGGCGGCCGTTTCGGCCGGTCGGCGCGAATCGAAGTTGACGGCGTAGACATCAGCGACGAGACGGTAGGCACCGTTACTCAAAACATTCCAGAGAGCGCCATTTCGGAATTCCAAGTCGCGTCCTCGACGCTCGACCTTTCAACCGAACTCACGTCCTCCGGAACGGTGAACGTCGTAACCAAGTCCGGCACGAATGATATCCACGGCGCCGCTTACTACTATGGCCGCAGCGATCAAATCTCGGCCAGAATTGCTCCTACAGATCTGCCGTTTGGGCGCAAGCAGGATGGTGTGAACTTGGGCGGACCTTTGGACAAGAACAAGCTATTTTTCTTTGGTGATCTCGAGCGCACCGATCAGAGCCTCGCGAGCCCGGTTTCATTCCCGTCGAGTCAATTTGGTCCTCTCTCGGGAAGTTACAATTCTCCGTTTACGGAGCGGGAATATCTTGCCCGTGTGGACTACAACGTCAAGCCGGGCTGGACAGCGTTTTATCGCTTCGCCTATGACCAGAATTTCAGCGCTCGCGGTTTCAACCCCGGAGTGTATCAGCCATTCGCAAACGTGGACCACACTGGAACGCACGTCGCGGGAACGGACTTCACGACTGGAGGGTTCACGCACAGCATTCGGTTTGAATTCTTGAAATTCCGCAACGCGATCGCCGATGCGGTCGCAGCCAGCGGTTCCTACGATCCGACCCCGGGAATTTCGACGAACATCACGCCGTTCGGGAGCGCCGATCTCGCCTGTTTGGCTGGCGGCGAAGCCTTCTGCTCGGGTGCGAATATTCTCGCCCCGCAGGCGACCTTTCAAGAGGACCGTCAGGTCAAATATGACGGCAGCTATACGCTTGGACGCCACGTGCTGCGATACGGAACGTCCTATAACGGCATCCTCGGCGGCGGGTTCGCGAAGTTTTTCGCTTTGCAGCCAATGGTCGAGTCGACCTATGATCCCGCGAACATCGCCATCGCAAACACAGGAACCTTCACGTGCACAGGTCCAACAGGCTCGCCCGAAACGGGCGCGTCTTGCCCGCTGAACTGGCCCGTGGACACGGTCCTGATTGGAAACGGCCAGGGCTTCTCGACCGAGAGGCCGGGCTTCAATCTGCCGGCCGGCGGCCAATACGACCACCGCTTTGACTTCTATGTCGGTGATCAGTGGAAGTTCCGGCCAAACCTGACACTAACGTTCGGTCTGCACTACGGACGCGATGCGGGCCGCACAGATAGCGATCTGGGCACGATTGCTCCTTTGGCAATGTTTGACAACTCTCTGTTCAAGAACCTAGAGGATCCCGTTCACCAGCCGAATCTTAACTTTGGACCCCAGATCGGAATTGCCTGGGATCCGTGGAGCTCTGGAAAGACCGTGATTCGCGTGGGCGCGGGCATTTACTACGAGAACGCGATTTTCAACAACGTGCTGTTTGATCGCCCGGGACGCTTGCTAACGGGCGAATTCCTGGCTGAGGCGGCGCCATGCTTTGGCGGTGCTGGGACAGGAGGATTTGAAGGCGTTCCGGCCGGAGCGTCCTATTGCGGGGAATCACTTGGCTCCGCCACCTCGTCGATTGTCGCTGAGCAGGCAGCCTACCAAGGAGCAGTCGCAGCGGGCGGCTCGGGGCCGAACCCGAACTACATCGGAAGCACCCTCTACGAGAATAACCTGACCGGCATCTCGATGCTGGCACCGAACTATCGTTCACCGTATTCGATCCAGATGAACGGAGGTGTGCAGCGCCAGTTCGGACATGGCACTGTACTCAGCGTGGACTATGAACGAAATGTCTCCCTGCATTATCTACTCGGCGTGGATACAAATGAGGTAGGTAATCCCTCCTACTTGAATACAGGCAACGCAGTGGCCGCGATTTCAACGACGAACGCCGGCTTCGGTTGCGGTGCATCGGCGTCAGCAGGAGCCACCAACTGCGCGATCAATCATGGCGCAATTATCGACGATTACGCCGGTAACGGCCTTGATTCGGATTATGAAGTAACCGGCGGATCGCCTTGCTCGATCTGCGCGTTTCAGGGCATCAATTCAGCCGTGGGTCAGAATGAAATGCTCTTCCCGATCGGCCGCTCAGTCTATAACGGCCTTCTGGTGTCATTGAAGTCAACTCTGAACCATCCGATGCCTGGAATGAATCGCTTGAACCTGATCGCGTCGTACACGCTTTCGCGCTTCGATTCAATGGCTACAGACCAGGACTTCGTGAACAACGCCCTGGACTTCAACAACCCGGGGCGTTTCTACGGTCCGTCAGCGTTGGACCGCACCCATCAGGTCAGTGTGGGAGCCATAATGGACCTTCCGTTGACGACACGAATCGCGCTCGCCACTCACTGGGATACGGCCGCACCTCTTTCGCTGTTTTTACCACAAGTCGGCGGAGCTCAGATTTTTAAGACGGACGTGACGGGAGACGGCACGATCGGCGATCCGGTTCCGGGCACAAACATCGGGGCTTTCGGGCGGTCGATCAAGGCCAGCGATTTGAACAGCTTCATCAACAACTACAACTCGAAGGACGCGGGCACGCTGACTCCGGCAGGGCAATCTCTTGTTACTGCGGGTTTGTTTACGCAGACAGAGTTGCAGCAACTCAATGCCGTGGAGCCCACGCTTGCGCTTGCGCCTCCGGGAAACGTTGGTCTGTCGCCTCTGTTTACCTTCGACATGCACGCATCGTGGGAAATAAAACTCACGAAGCTGTTCCACGCGATGCCGGAGAGAGTTGTTCTTGAGCCTCAGGTTTCACTGTTCAACGTATTCAACTTCCACAACTTCGATCCATTCGGTGCTGAGCTTAGCGGCGCCCTTACGGGAACCGTTGGATCCGCCAATGGTACGACGAAGTACAATTCACCGAATTGCGCGCTCAGCAATTCCTGCACTGGTCGAAGCAACGAGATCACCCCGGGTTCTTCATCCGGTGTGAACTGGTACGCGGTACCGCGCCAGGCCGAATTTGGAGCGAAGATAACCTTCTAGCTCGAATTTAGCCGGCAAAGCAATGAAACCGCGGCGAGAGCCAACAGCTCTCGCCGCGGTTTTTTTTCGGGCGTGAGGCAAGAACGAGTCTTCATCCTCTTGTCGGCACTGACGAGTTCGCGGAAAGCCCGCCGGGTGTAACATTACCTCCACAGAATGTCTGCGTACGTTAGGAGGCCACCGATGCGAGCAGCAATCGTCGGATTTTTCCTCTTTGCACTTGCCGTTGGCGACGCGGTCGGTCAGAGACCAATCCCTGCTGGTGTGCGCCAGGGCGATGATGCCATTCAAACAGGCAAACAAGTCGAACCGCCGCGCGGACTACCTGCGAAAAGGATTGACCCCACCTTGCTCAAATCCGAGGCCGCGCAACTCCAGAGCCTTGCGGATGCGCTGCCTACGGAAGTGGATCAAATCACAAAGGGAATGCTTCCGAAGGACATGAGCGATAACCTGAAGAAAATCGAAAAGCTCGCAAAGCATCTGCGCTCGGAAGTTACCCCCTGATTATTGCGGCGCTCTCTCTCGGCCTCCCTGGTGAGGCTCAATCCGCCCGCATGACGCGGCGGCGGTGCCTTGAAAGGTCTTGCTTCACCCCGACGTATAATGAGAAGAGGAGAAGCGAGCGATGGCCCGCAAGACCACCATGGCGCTGGGCGAGGCGATCCGGATTTCTACCGCGAGCCTCTGGGCGCACAAGATGCGCAGCGTCCTGACCCTGCTTGGCGTAGTTATCGGCGTCACGTCGGTGATCGCCGTGGTCAGCATCGTGAGCGGCCTGAATCGCTACGTCGCCGAGAAAGTCTTCAACCTCGGCGCTGACGTTTTTCTGATCAATCGCGGCCCCGCCATCATCACGAACATCGACCAATACGAACAAGCCCAGAAGCGCCGAAAGTTCACGATCGAAGATTACGCGGCCGTGCGCGATATTTGTCGCTCGTGCCAGGATGTCGGCGCTTCGGTTACCCATATCAACGCCGAAGTCCGGTACGGCTTGAATTACATTTCCAATGCGGACGTACGAGGTTGGTCTCCGGCGATGACGCGCATTTACGATACGGACTTGATTGAGGGCCGGCACATCACGGAATCGGATATGGCTCGCGCGGCGACTGTTTGTACGATTGGCTGGGACGTTTCGGACAAGCTCCTCGCTGGACTGGATCCGGTTGGCAGACAGATTCGAGTCGATGGCGAAAGCTGCATGGTGATTGGCGTAGGAAAGAAGCAGGGCTCTGTCCTGGGACAATCGCGTGATGACTGGGTGATCGTGCCGCTCACGCGATTCGACTCGATGTATGGCACGGACGACTCCGTGCGAATTTGGGTGAAGGCCGGATCGGCGAAGCAAATGGACGCGTCGATGGACGAAGTGCGCCAGGTGCTGCGCGGCCGCCGCCATCTCGCGTATTCCGCGCCCGATGATTTCGTGATGGAGACGAACGCATCATTTCTCTCGCTCTGGGCCGGCATCAGCAGCGCGTTCTTCGGTGTAACGGTTGCGATCGCGGGAATCTCGCTGGTGGTCGGCGGAATCGTGATTATGAATATCATGCTGGTCTCGGTGACGGAGCGGACGCGCGAGATCGGCTTGCGGAAATCGATTGGGGCGCGGCGCGGCGATATTCTGCTTCAGTTTCTGATCGAGTCGTCCACGATATCGGCCATCGGGGGCCTGTGGGGAATTCTGCTCGGAATCGTGCTCGCGAAGCTGGTTTCGTGGCTCTCGCCGTTGCCCAGCGCCATTCAACTCTGGCCAATCGTGGCTGGTTTCTTGGTAGCCATCAGTGTCGGCCTCTTTTTCGGCGTGTATCCGGCCTCGAAAGCGGCGCGACTCAGCCCGGTGGACGCGCTGAGGTCGGAGTGACGCGCGCGCCGGTGTCCACGGGCATTCGCTCCGTGATCTTCGACTTTGACTACACGCTGGCGGATTCCTCCGCCGGCGTATTCGATTGCATCAACACAGCGCTGGTGCAGATGGGATTCGTGGCGGCTGGTCGCCAGCAGGCCGACGCGACCATCGGGTTGCCGCTGGCGGAGACATTTTCGCGCTTGACGGGCAACGCCGATGAACCACTACGCGCGGAGTTTGTCGGCCGATTTCATCAGCGAGCAGAAGTAGTGATGGTGAATTCGACGAAGGTATTCGGATTTGTCCCGGAAATGCTCCGGGGAGTCCGGGATCGTGGAATATCGGCGGCGGTGGCCTCGACCAAAGGCCGCAAGCACATCGAAGAGATTCTCGAGCGCCTGCAACTGCGCAGTATCTTCGGCACGATCGTCGGCGGGGACGACGTCGAATGCCAGAAGCCTCATCCGGAAGCGCTCTTCGCGGTCATGCAGCGGCTTGGCACCAGCCCGGCGGAAAGCTTGTACATCGGCGACAGCGTTGTCGATGCCGAAGCCGCGAGCCGCGCGGGGATATCATTCATCGCCGTACTTTCAGGCGTGACTCCGCGTTCCGCGTTTGATTCGTATGCGGCTGCCGCTGTCCTCAATGATGCGAGCGAGCTGCCGGCGTGGCTCGAATTGGAGATCGAGCGATGAAGGGCGATCAAAGGACAGGCGAGTTGCGTGAAGCCATCGGTCTGGCGCTCGATGCTCTTCGTCGCAATCCACTGCGCTCGTTTCTGACGATGCTCGGCATCGTCATCGGCGTTAGCACGGTCATCGCGATCAGCGCCGTTGTGAGCGGGTTGAATTCGAACGTTCTAGGTTCCGTACAAAGCCTCGGCTCGAACATTATCATCTGCTATCGGCTTTCGTGGACGACGCTCGGCCGGCAGCCCGCCAGCGTCTTGCAGCGTAAGGAACTCAAAGCAGAATGGGCGGACGACCTCACTTTGCTGCCGCACGTCGCCGCAGCGGCTCCTTCGCTTCGGATTTTCCATCCAGAACTCGGCGCGGGTTCGAGCAACGTGCGGCGCGGCGGAATTCGCGCGCAGAACGTGATCCTGCAGGGAAACACCCCGGCGATTGCGACGATCTTTGATTTCGATCTCGAGCGCGGCCGCTGGTTCAACTCGACGGATGAAGAACACCGCTCGCCCGTTGGCGTTCTGGGTCACGACACCGCGGCGACGCTCTTCCCGGCCGGCGAAAATCCGATTGGCCAGACCGTGCTCCTCGAGGGAACGGAGATTACCGTCGTCGGTGTAGTCTCGCCACGGAAGCAGGCATTCGGCAACGGCGCGAATCCCGAAGACAACCAGATCATTCTGCCTCTTACGACGATGCAGAAGCTGCATCCCGAATTCCACGATTACGTTCTCTTCGTGAAAGCCACGGACGCGAAATATATGCCGCAGGTTATCGATGAAGTTCGCGAAATGCTCCGGCGATTTCGCCGTTTGCCGTCAGGCCAGCCCGACGACTTCGAAATCATGACACCGGATTCGTTCATAGATCTTTGGAAGCAGATCTCGAGCGGCATTTTCGTGGTGATGTTCGCGGTCGGCTCGGTGGGATTGCTGGTGGGCGGAATCGGAGTGATGAACATCATGCTCGTCTCGGTGACCGAGCGGACGCGCGAAATTGGCGTGCGCAAGGCCATTGGTGCGAAGCAAAGCAATATTCTGTGGCAGTTTCTGCTCGAAGCGACGACGCTTTCGGCGGTTGGTGGAGTCCTCGGTGTGATCGTTGGTTCACTTTTCGGCCTCGCCGTTCGCGTGGTCTTTCCTGGTTTGCCGACGACGATCTCCGCGTTTTGGGTGCTGACCGCTCTTACGGTTTCCGCGCTTATCGGCATTGGCTTCGGCGTCTATCCAGCGTGGAAAGCCGCGCGGTTAAGCCCGGTCGACGCACTGCGATACGAGTAAGGCGGTTCGCGGGCGGCTGAGGATTAATCGGGAAGGTTAAGTCACTAGGAGAAATCGTTCACGTCAGGCGTTCCGCGCACTCGCCGCGCCGGCCAACTTCTTCAGTGACTCCTGGAACGGAGAGCGAGCCACGCCTCGCTCGGTGATGATTGCGGCGATAAATCGCGATGGCGTTACATCGAATGCCGGATGCTGCGCCTTGACGTCGGGCGCGATACGTACGCCGGAGAGATGGGTCACTTCGTCAGCGGAACGCTCTTCGATGGGAATTGCATCGCCAGACGGCAGCGAGAGATCGAACGTCGAGATCGGCGCGGCGACATAGAACGGTATCTTGTGCTCGTTCGCGAGCACGGCCATCGGATATGTGCCGATTTTGTTGGCCGTGTCACCGTTGGCCGCGATGCGGTCCGCGCCCACCACAATCGCGCTGACGTTGCCCGTCTTAAGAATGTGCCCGACCATGTTATCTGTAATCAACGTCAGAGGGATTCCGTCCTGTTGCAGTTCCCAAGCGGTGAGTCGCGAACCTTGCAGGTAGGGCCGCGTTTCCGGCACGATGACTTCGATTTTTCGGCCGCCCTCGATGGCCACGCGAATCACTCCCAATGCCGTTCCGATTCCCCCCGTCGCGAGTGCGCCCGCGTTGCATTGCGTCATGACGCGCCCGGCTTGCGGCATCAGTTCCGCGCCGAAGCGGCCAATGGCTGCGTCGGCGTCGCGGCGTTCCTGGTGAATCCGTTGCGCTTCGGCAATCATCGTCTTGCGAATACTCTCGATTCCGCCCACGCCGTTCTTCTCAGCTTCTCTTGTAGCGCCGTCAAAGACGCGCTGGCACCGTTGAATCGCCCAGAAGAGATCGGCCGCGGTCGGGCGGGTATGCGCCAGTGTGTTGCAGATAACCGAGAATTCGGTGCGCAAGTCCGCGAGATTCCTGGCGGCCGAATTCTGCACGCCGATCGCGACGCCCATCGCCGCCGCGATTCCGATGACCGGCGCGCCGCGAATCACCATTTCCTGGATCGCGCCGGCAACGCCGCGGTAATCCGTGTACGTGTGATGGATGACTTCGCCGGGCAGCCGGCGCTGGTCGAGCACGACGACGCCCTCGGGCGTCCAGCGAATTGGTTCGGTGACGCGCATTCATCCTCAATTGGGATCTTGGATCAGCTTCAATTTTACCCGATTCGCACGATTCGCGCAGGGCGCCCCGGTGTTTTTCAGCTCTGCTCCCGGCTCGGGTCACGCGAAATACGAGATCTGAGTGGGCTCAGTGTGCTGCGGGAAGATTCTTCAATCCATGTGTTACAACGACGAACGCGGCGAAGAGATAGCTGTTGTAGCTGATATGCAGCAAGTAGCTGGCAAGAACCGTGTGCGATCGCGCCCGCACGTATGTAAATACAATCCCAACGACAACCAGCAAACCGATCTGCGCCCAGGCTCCCCAGAGTTGCGGTGCATGAAGCAAGCCGAAAAGGACGCCCGTCGCCACAACGCCTCCGGGAATGCCGAGCGTCCGCGCCGCGACCGGATACATGAAGCCGCGAAATACGGTTTCTTCCACGATCGGGGCGAGTGTGATGCCAAGAATCATCAACATCAGCGCGCTGCGCCGATCCTGAAAAAAGGTCTCCATCGGAATACCGTGCTTTTGTCCGATCGCGTCGGAGACGAAGCCAATGAGCAACGCGAACGCAAATCCACCCAGGATGCAGATGAGCGCCATGAGCCGGGTGCGCAATCCCAGCGAACGGAACGATCGCCATCCCAATGCCTGCCAGAACGGTTGCCGCGAAGTCAATCGCGTCCGCACGTACAAATATCCAAACTGACCCGCCGCAACAACCAACGTACTGATGATCGCGAGGATGGCCAAGGACTGTGGCGAATTTTGAACTTGCGCCGCTGATTTTCCAGTCGCGAAGAAGGCCACAAACATAGCGACGCTGACGCCGAAATATAGGCCCAGCGTGACCAGAACGAACGCCAGCAAGTCCGCCCAACCCCAGGGCGCTCTAAGATCCTCCGGGTAGCGTTGCAGGCGCAACTCATCCGGTGGAATAGCCGGAGGAACTTCGATCGGTGAGCTTTCGACGGCTGGCGGGTGACCTGCCTCTGGAGTTTCCATCTCTAGCGCTTCGCCTTCGCGCGATCCGCTTCCACGAGGGCCGCAGCGAGCAATGGCATTAGGATTTCGTGGTGGCCCGTGAGCGCGTAGCCCTTCGACCGCGAATTTCTGCCGGCCACGCCGGAAGTCGGACGCTTCACGACGTTCTGCATCGGCCGGTAATGCTGAATAAAATCGAAATTCGCCGTGGTGATCGGTCGGAGCTGCGAGCCAAGATTTCGTGCGATCGTCACGGCCTTCAGAAATATCTCCGGCAACAGGACGGCGGAGCCCCAATTGAGATAGACGCCACCGGGATGCATTCGACGCACGAGAGCACAGAACAAACGGAAATCATGATGCGTCGCCGCTCCGAGCGCTTCTCCGGACGCCGCGGGATGCATGTGTGGGATGTCCGTACCGATCGCGAGATGCACGGTCACCGGAATTTGTGCGCGATATGCACTCGCAAGCACGCTGGCGCCGAGATATTTTGCCTTCAAGCGCGGGCTGACGAGTAGCTTGCCGGCCGCTTCACCCAGGCCGATTCCGCTGCGTTGCGCGCCAACGGCCGCTTCATTCAGATAGAGCCCCGTTTCCTCGGCCATGCCGAATTTGCCGCTTCCGAGCGTGGCATCGACGTCTTCCGACGTCCCGCCCACAAGTCCAATCTCGAAATCATGAATCAACGCCGCACCGTTCATCGCGATTCCGCTGACGAAGCCGCGCCGTATCAGATCGATAAGAATTGGGCCGAGTCCGACTTTAATGACGTGGCCGCCGATTCCCCAGAGAATCGCTTTGCGATGCGCCCGCGCGCGCACGATGGCGTCGCGAATGTGACGCAGATCCTCCGCCGCGAGAATCCGTGGCAGAGAATCGAGAAATTCCGCGAAGCGCGCGCCTCGCTTGTGGGGCCGCGCAAATTGCCCGGCGTGGACTTTGCTCGGGCGGCTCGCGAGAGGATAGGTTCGCAATCCGCTCAAATCGACCGGCTCGGCCGCGTAAATGCTCCTTCGAATTTTCGATTTCTTCGTCACAGCGGCCGGAAGCTTTCTGTTTGGCGGCAAGTCCCGCTGACTCTAAAGCAGATTCGAGAGAGGCGCAAGAAGTGGGCTCCGGCCATGTTCAATTGTGCGATGACGCGGCCGTTTCGGATGTCGGAGAGTTCCGTGTGTCACGGTTTGCACCGTCGCCGTTCGCTTTCTTGGCGGCGTCGCTCACGCCATTCTTGCCGTTGGCGATTCCGAGCGCGCGCGCCAGAGCCTGCCCCGTGTAGGATTTTTTCGCCCGCGCCACTTGTTCCGGCGTCCCCTGCGCGACGATGCGCCCGCCGGCGCCGCCGCCCTCGGGACCCAAATCAATGATCCAGTCGGCCTGCTTGATGACGTCGAGATGATGCTCGATGATCAAGACGGTGTTGCCAAGGTCGACGAGGCGATTTAGAACGTCGAGCAGTTTCTTCACGTCATCGAAGTGCAGCCCCGTGGTCGGCTCATCGAGAATGTAGAGCGTGCGCCCGGTCTGGCGGCGGGCCAGCTCTCGGGCGAGCTTCGTGCGCTGCGCCTCGCCGCCCGAGAGCGTGGTAGCCGATTGGCCGAGCTGCACGTAGCCAAGTCCCACGTCCACCATGGTCTCGAGCTTTTGCCGGATCTGCGGTATATTTTCGAGCAAGTGCAGTGCTTCCTCGATCGGCATGTCCAGAATGTCGGAGATCGAATGGCCTTTGTAGCGCACCGCGAGCGTCTCCGAGTTGTAACGTCGGCCGCGGCACACTTCGCAGGTGACGTAGACATCCGGCAAAAAATTCATTTCGATGCGGCGCAGGCCATCGCCCTGGCACGCTTCGCAGCGGCCGCCTTTTACGTTGAAGCTGAAGCGTCCCGGGCGATATCCGCGCTCGCGTGATTCGGGGAGCATCGCGAAGAGTTCGCGAATCGGCGCGAATACTCCGGTGTAAGTCGCCGGATTCGAGCGCGGCGTGCGGCCGATCGGATCCTGGTCGATCTGGACGACCTTGTCGAGATGCTCGAGACCGAGAAGCGCGCGATGTTCTCCCGGTTTTTCCATCGCGCGATAGAGATGCGCGGCGAGCGCGCGATAGAGAATGTCATTCACCAAGGTGGATTTTCCCGAGCCGGACACGCCTGTCACGACCGTCAGCACTCCGAGCGGAAGAGCGACGTCGACATTTTTCAAATTATTGGCGTGCGCACCGACGATGGTGATCGCGGCGCCATTGGGCGTGCGGCGCTTGGCTGGAACAGGAATCGTCATTCGGCCCGAGAGGTATTGGCCCGTCAGCGAATCCGGATTTGCGGCAATCTGTGCGGGCGAGCCCGACGCGACGAGATGCCCACCGGCCTTTCCCGCGCCTGGACCAAGATCAACCACATAATCCGCGCGCCGGATGGTTTCCTCGTCATGCTCGACGACGAGCACGGTGTTGCCGAGATCGCGGAGTGTCGCGAGCGTGCTGATCAAGCGATTGTTGTCGCGAGCGTGAAGGCCGATCGAGGGTTCGTCGAGTACATAGAGAACCCCGCGCAGGCGCGAGCCGATTTGCGTGGCGAGCCGGATTCGTTGCGCCTCACCTCCGGAAAGAGTAGCCGCCGAACGATCGAGCGTCAAATAGTTCAAGCCAACCGCGAGGAGAAAATCGAGGCGCTCAGCCACTTCCTGGAGAGGGCGGCCCGCAATGGCGCGGTGACGCGGTGTCAGCTTCGGCAGGATCCTGTCCGTCTCCGCGCGCGCGTCATCGAGCGCCAACACCGTGAAATCAGCAATCGAGATATCACCGATCCTGACCGCGAGACTTTCCGGCCGCAGCCGTTTGCCATGGCACGCTGAACAGATCGACGGCGACATATACCGCGTCAGCCATTCGCGATAACTGTCGGACTTCGATTCATCCAGGCTGCTTTCAAGATGCGCCAGGATTCCGTGGAAGTGCAGCCCCTTGCCGGGCTTGCCGTTCGAGGGATTGCCCTGAAGGATCAGGTTCTGCACTTTGCGCGAGAGCTTTTCAAATGGCGTGTCGAGATTGAAGCCAAACGCGACCGATGCCAGCTTCAACGACCGCTGCAGATACGCCGAAGACGCTCCAGGCCCGAGGCCGCCTCCAAACAGAGGTTTCGACCAATCCACGATCACCTTGCCGGGATCGAAGTCATATTTCGAGCCGAGCCCGTGGCATTCGGCGCACGCGCCATACGGCGAATTGAAGCTGAACGAGCGCGGCTCGAGCTGGGGAACCGAAATTCCGCAATCCGCGCACGCGAGCTTTTCCGAATAGACGTGCTCTTCACCGCCGACGACGGCGATGGCGACCAGACCTCCCGTCAGCTTCAGCGCCGTTTCGACCGACTTCTCGAGCCGCTCGGCGATGCCGTTCTTGAGCAGCAGACGATCGACAACGACTTCGATCGTATGGTTTTTCCGACGATCGAGCGGAATCGGTTCGTCGAGATTCTTCAACTCGCCATCGACGCGCGCGCGAACAAATCCCGCTTTCGCGAATTTCTCGAATTCTTTCTTGTATTCGCCCTTTCGTCCGCGAACCACCGGCGCAAGAACCATCACGCGCTCATCCGGTTTCAGCTCGAGCACTGCCTGCAGGATCTGCTCGGTGGATTGCCGCGTAATCGACTTGCCGCAATTCGGGCAATGCGGTGTGCCGATGGCGCTGTAGATGACGCGAAGGTAGTCGTAGATTTCGGTGATCGTGCCGACCGTCGAGCGCGGAGAGCGCGTCGTCGTTTTTTGCTCGATGGCGATCGAGGGCGAGAGCCCTTCCACTGAATCGACGTCCGGCCGCTCCATCTGATCGAGGAACTGGCGGGCGTAGGCCGAGAGCGACTCGACGTACCGCCGCTGGCCTTCGGCATAGAGCGTATCGAACGCGAGCGACGATTTCCCGGAGCCGGAAAGGCCCGTTATGACCGTCAGGGTGTTCCGCGGAATTTCCAGGGAAATGTTCTTGAGATTATGCTGCCGGGCGCCCCGGATTGAGATTTTGTTGATGCCCATAGGGATAAGCCCGCCCCACACAGACGGGCATGCTGCTCACTGGGTAAAATTCGCCCAGTCTAATCTTCCACAATACCAAGCGCGGAAAGCCTCGGTCAAGCAGGGTAGCAACGTGAATAATGGTGTGGGCGGTAGCGGGTGGGCCGGGTATCACCCCGGCGCGTCTGAACCGCGCATCATCAGTGGATGGCCTGGGCCTCGGCAACGCCGATGAATTTGTCGGCTGCGCCATAATAGAAGAGCCAGCGATTGCCCTGACGCGCCATTCCTTCGACGAAAACCACATTCGGAACCTGGCCGGCTTTTTCCCAATCCATCTCGGGCGAGAAGATCGGCTCGTCGGTGCGGGAGATCAATTTGCGCGGGTCGTTTCGATCGAAAACGGCGACGCCGGTGCGATAGACGAGTTTGTCGTCGGCGCCGTTGTAAATCAGGACGATGCCTTCGCGCGTCACAATCGGCGGCGGACCCGGCTCAACGACGCGCGAATCAAACATGCCTGGCCGGCGCGGCAAAACGGGCGTATCGAGCGCTTCGGTCCAGTGGGCTAAGTCCGTGGAATACGAAAGGCCCATCTGGTCGGTTTTGTCGACGCTCGTCCCTAGCCAGTACATCCAATATTTTTCGCCGATTTTTTCCGAAATGATCGCGCCCGATTTCGTCCAGCCGGTGTTCCACTTGCCCTTGTAAGCTGGCAAAATCACGCCTTGCCGCTGCCAGTAAATCAGATCTTTCGATGTCGCGAGGCAGAGCTGCGCGTCCAGATTCTTCTTGTTGAAGCCTGTATAAGTCAGATAGTACGTGTCACCGATTTTAACGAGACGCGGATCTTCGACGCCGCCTCCCGTTTCATAATCGGCTTCGGGCGAGAGAACCGGCTCGGCGCGTCGCGTGAAGTGAATTCCGTCGCTGCTTTCCCCATAGCCCAGCCGGGAAGTTCCCACCGCATCCTGCGCGCGATAGAGCATCATGAACTTTCCGCCACGCATGATGACGGCGGGATTAAATGTGCCGGCGGATTCCCAACTCGTTCCTTGCGGTGCGAGAATGGGCGAACGCGACGCGCGCTGCCATATTCCGAAGGGCCATTTCGCGCCGACTGCGAGCGCGAGTAGGGGCGCCAGCGCGAACACGACGGCCGCTAACTTCGCGCGCGAGATAAGTCGGATTCGCATGCCGCGCTGATGTTACATCACAATTCGCACGCGAAAGCTACGCGCGGCGAGTTTCTATCGGAGCACGACATAATTTGTCGCCGAGGCCCACCGGGCGTTTTGCTACTTCAAGAGCGGCCGGAAATTTGGTTACCACTAGTAGAACTACTGAGACCCGCCGAAGACTTTTTACAAAGCCCATGTGAATTTTACCCGGCTGTGGATATCTAAGTATCGCATTATCAGCAACTTGTATTTGGTATCTAGCATGCACCTTCTGCGCCCGTCAGGGGGAAGGAAAGTCGAGGATCCCTTCGGGGATTGAGGGCTGGGCCGGCTTCCTTCCCCTTGCAAACCTCCCGCCGAACTTTTTAGTTCCTACCCTCGCTCTCGGTGGGACACGTTCCTACGAATCAGACCCCATCGCTCGAACCAATCCAATGTTTTTGAAGACTTGGATGCGGCTCGTTCGACGAATTTTCGTTCAGTTTTGAATGACTGGAAAGACCGTTGCGACGATAGCATTCTCATTTCGCCCCGATCCGCGCGTGCTCCGAATCGTGAACTCTCATCGGAGAATCCAATGGCACTGTTGTAAAATGCGCACTACGCCGTTGGGGCGTGGTCCAACCGGTAGGACACTGCACTGTTAATGCAGACGGTGGAGGTTCGAATCCTCCCGCCCCAGCCAAATCTCCCGATTCGATCACTCGCGGCGCGCCCGGTCAGTCCTTCGCGATCGGAAAACCTGACTCGGTCCAGCCGCGCCATCCACCGTCCATGGAGATGACATTCGTGTATCCCATTTTCTGCAGGTTATCGGCTGCGAGTGCGGACCGAAATCCACCGCCACAATAGAGCACGATCGGCGCGCTGTGATCCGGAATTGTCTTCTCGACGTCGCGCTCGATCACGCCTTTGCCCAGATGAATGGCTCCGGGCAGATGGCCGCGCGCCCATTCGGAATCCTCGCGCGTGTCCACTAGGATCAGCTTCTCCCCGGCGTCGAGATGCTCCTTGATTTCGAGGTGGCTGGCTTCTTTGACGCGCTTCTTGGCGTCCTGCACAAGTTTCAAGAACCCTTCGGCATGCTGCATGGCTGCATCTCCAATCTAAGAATTCGCGAACGCTATTTCATATCGCGCCAGTTCGGGCCGAGCTTCACATCGACAACCAGAGGAACCAAGAGCTTGTGCGCGTTTTCCATGGCCTCTTTCACGAGCGCGGTGAGCTTGGGCATTTCCTTGTGCGGGCCCTCAAAAAGAAGCTCGTCGTGCACCTGTAAAATCATCTTCGATGCGAAGCCCTTGTCGGCGAGCTGGCGGTGCAGCTCAATCATTGCAAGCTTGATGAGATCGGCCGCGGACCCTTGCAAGGGCGTGTTCATCGCCGTGCGCTCGGCGAAATTTCGCAGATTCGGCTGCGGCGACAAAATCTCCGGAATTGGCCGGATTCTCCCGAAAAGCGTGCGTGTAAAGCCGGCTTTGCGCGTTTCCGCCACCTGCCAGTCGAGCCAGTCTTTTACGCCGCGATAGCGCTCGAAGTATGCGGCGATGAATTTCGCCGCCTCTTTCTGCTCGATGCCAAGTTGCTGCGCCAATCCGAACGCCGACAATCCATAAATGATTCCGAAATTAATGACTTTTGCGGCCCGGCGGTGTTCCGCCGTCTGCGCGAACGGCGCGACGCCGAAAACTTCCTGCGCCGTGCGCGAGTGAATGTCTTCGCCGCGCCGGAACGATTCGACCAGCACCGGATCCTGCGAGAAGTGCGCGAGCAGCCGCAGCTCGATCTGCGAGTAGTCTGCCGAGAGCAGCGTGTTTCCTTCCTCGGCGGCGAACGCGGCGCGGATTTCACGGCCGAGCTCCGTGCGAATCGGAATATTCTGCAAGTTGGGATTCGACGAACTGAGCCGGCCGGTGGCCGTCCCCGTCTGGCTGAAGCGCGTGTGCAAACGGCCCGAGCGCGGATCGATCAGTTCGGGGAGGACGTCCGCATAGGTCGATTTCAGCTTGGCGATTTCGCGGTACTCCATGATCTTCCGCGGCAAATCGTGGACGAGCGCAAGCTCTTCGAGCACCTCGGCTGCGGTCGAACGGGGCTTCGCGCGGACGCGCCGCGGCATGGCGAGCTGCAATTTGTCGAACAAAATTTCCGCGAGCTGCTGCGGCGAGCCGATTTTGAATTCGACGCCCGCGAGCTTGAAAATTTCCTTCTCTAGCCCGGCCAGCTCGTCTTCCGTGCGCCTCGAAATCTTCCCCAAAGCTTTCGAATCCACGCGCACGCCGTGCCGCTCCATGCGCGCGAGTACGGAGGCCAGAGGCAGATCGATCTTGTAATATAGGTCGAGCAGGCCTTGCTTCTCAACTTCGGCTCGGAGGACGGGTGCGATGCGCAGTAGGAAATCGGCTCGCTCGCCGGGAGCGCCGGAAAGAGTCTGGCTCAAGTGCCGCAGAACAATTTCCGGAAACGCATGATTCGAAGTCGTCGGTCGAAGCAGGTAGGAATAGAGCATCGTTGCATCGCGGACCCCTGCGAACCCTGCGTCATCTTCCGTCGTTTTCTGTGTTTTTTTCTTCGCCGGGGTCTTCGACCGCCGCTCTTCCGGGGCAGTCAGCAGTTCCAACAATTTCGGATCGTGGACAATTTTGGGGCGCTTCGCATCCGCACGCCATTGGGCGATCGATTCAAGCGCTTTTCCAGCTTTGTCGGCGTCGACAAAAAAGCCCTGGCCGGCTTTCGTCGAAAATTCGAGCGAAACGACGCGGCTGCCGTAGCCGGGTTCTTCATCCTTCTCGATCGCGAGCTCAATCCAGGCGGACATCGCTTCTTCGGCGGGCGCAGCATCGATGAATTTTCGCAGGGCGACCGGAGACTCGAACGCGGCGTATTGCGTTTCTCGCTCATCGGTCGTCGTCGAAGGCGCGAGGTCGCGCATCATCGACGTGAAGCCCAGCTCGCCAAACAGCGTCCGTAGCGCGTCGGCGTCGGGTTCGCTGATCCTCAATTGGTCGAGGACGAGCGGAACCGGCGCATCGGTGGGAATTGTCGCAAGCTGCTTGCTGAGGCGGACGAACTCGCCGTACTTTTCGAGCGCCTCGCGATAACTTCCGCGTTTCACCTCGCTCGCACGGCGCAGGCACTCCTCAGCGCTGCCGAATTGCTGAATCAGCTGTCGCGCGCCAACTTCGCCTATGCCCGGTTTGCGCCGCTCGCCCGGTGGCGGTTTCTCGTTTGGGTCGCGCGCCCCGGGTATGTTGTCGATCGTGTCGCCCATCAACGCCATGACATCCGGCACTTTGGCTGGCGGCACGCCCATGATCTCCTCGACCTTTTTCTCGTCGACGATCAGGTCGCCCTTGGAGGGATTCAGCAGCCGCACGGGCCCGCCGACGAGCTGCATCAGGTCCTTGTCGCCCGTCACGATCATCACTTCGAGTTTCTTCTCGACGGCTTGCCGCGCCAGCGAGCCGATCACGTCGTCGGCTTCGTATCCGGCGTACTCAAGGATGGGAAGCCGCATGGCTTCGCAATAGCGGCGCACGTACGGCAATTGGACCGAGAGATCTTCGGGCATGGGAGGCCGCTGCGCCTTATACTCGGCGAAAAGCTTGTCGCGAAACGTCGGCGCGGCCACATCGAACACGACGCCGAGAAAATCGGGCTTCTGATCGCGGATCAGTTTCTTCACCATATTGGCGAAAAGATAGGGAACCTTCGTGGGGATCGGCCCCTGCGGCGTTTGTGCCTGCAGGCGGTCCATCGGCGCGAAAAACGCGCGGAAGATGAATCCCATCGCGTCGATCAGATAGAGCCGGGGAGTAGGGGAAGGGGTCATCGCGAGTCGGCAAGAAGTTGAGTATAGCAGAACGGATTTGTGGGCCGCTGCGACGCGCACAAGCGTCAGGGCAGCGAGGGAGCGGTCGGCCCGGACAGTGCCACGGGCTCCGACTGCGCGGCGGGTGCTCCGGGATTTATCTCGGCCGAGTTCCGGCTTTGGGCATTTCAAGCCCTTCTTGTGGCTTTCCGCAGACGTATCTGACGGGGGAAACCCCGGTTCCAGGCAACTGTGTGCTTGACCTGACCCCCTCATAAGTTTAATGATATTGACCATTTGGGGCAGCCCACGGGCCTGAATTGGCAGGGTTGCTGGGGTGATTTCGTTCATTACATAACGTTTCCAATTGGCAGATTTGCATTGCCATCATTCGAGGAGAAAATCATGAGGAATCGTTGGGCGTGGTGTAGCCGGGCTTTCGCCGCCTGTGTGGCGGCACTGTTGATCGGGCTGTTCGCGATTCCGTCCGGAGCGCAGACGTTCCGTGGAACGGTTCTCGGTACCGTGACGGACTCGACAGGCGCGGCGATCCAGGACGCCACCGTGTCGATCAAGAACCTCGACACGGGGCTCATCCGCACGACCCAAACGACGGCGGATGGCACCTATAGTGTCCCGGAACTCCCGATTGGGACCTACAGCGTGACGATCGAAAAGAGCGGCTTCCAGGCTTCAGTTACGACCGGCCTGACCGTCGACGTGGCGACGGAGCGGCGCGTCGACGCCGCGCTGAAGCCGGGCGCGGTCTCGCAGCAGGTGGAAGTCTCCGCAGAAACTCTGCCTCAGGTGGAAACGGCGTCGGATACTCTCGGCGGAACATTTGAGAACCGGCAGGTCACCGATTTGCCGATCAATGGGCGCGACTACACCAAAATGCTGATCATGGTGCCGGGCGCGGCAGGCGAGCCAAACGGCGGCGGCGATTCACCCGGCTCTTACGGATTGTTTAGCGCGAACGGCAGCCGTGGCCGCGCCAACAACTTCCTCCTCGATGGTACGGACATGAACGACGGCTACCGGAACCTGCCGGCTATCAACCAGGGCGGCGTGTTTGGCACGCCGGGAACCGTATTGCCGCTCGATGCGATCGCCGAACTGAAAGTTTTGTCAAATTTTGAAGCCGAATATGGACGGAACTCGGGTGCGGTCGTCAACATCGTCACGAAGAGCGGCGGAAACGAGATTCACGGCGCGGCCTATGAAGATTTTCGTAATAGCGTCCTGAATGCCCGAAACTTCTTCAACACGTCCGACGAACCCAAGGATGCCTTCCGAAATAACCAGTTCGGCGGCGCGATCGGAGGGCCGATCGTCAAGGACAAGACGTTCTTCTATTTTGCGTACGAGGGCCAGCGGGAAGGCCTGGCCATCACCTCGCTTAACGTCGTGCCGACTTTGGATAGCAAGTCCGTGGACGCGACGGCCGCGAACGATTTCGCGCAAGCCGTCGCAGCCATTCCAGGCGGCGATCCGACCCAATGCACGACGACCATTCTTGCGTGCGTCCAGAACCAGCCGACTGGCGTCATCAATCCCGTAATTCTCAACTTCTTCAATTTTTGCAATATGCACGGGGGCTGCTCGGGAGGCAACAATATCTGGCCGCTCACGAACGTCGCGAACCCAGATCCCGGCGCGGCGAATTCTGCCGATCCGGCTGCCGCGTACAACAACGCGGACAGCCTGATCGCCAAGATCGACGAGAACATCGGGCAGCACAATCAGTTGAGCGGTCGCTACTTCTACGGAAACAGTCACCAGAGTTTTCCGCTCGGGCTGGCCGGTGGAAACAATCTGCCCAACACGAACACCTATTCGCCGATCCGCACGCAGTTGGTTTCGGTAAGCTTCGTGACCGAAGTTACTCCTTCTCAAACCAACGAAGCGCGACTCGGCTGGAACCGCTACCGAAACGGCTTCTACTCCGCGGACGCCAGCGTGTTCGGAAATCCCGAGACCACCCTTCATCTGGACAACGGGGTGACCAGCCCCAGCGATTACGGTCTTCCCACCATCCGCTTCGGCGAGCTCTCGAACCTGGGTTCCTCGCCATATTCAAACCCCCGCAACCGCGTCGATACGAACTGGCAGTTCTTCGATAATTACTCCTGGTCCTTCGGCAAGCACAACGTCAAGGCCGGCTTTGAGTTTCGACGCACGGCCGTGACGTCGTTCAACGACTTCAATGGACGCGGCGTTCTGGCCTACAATGATTTGTCGGACTTCCTGCAGGGAGAGAACGCGGGCACGGTCCTGTATGGAAGCCATCAGCAGGTCGGGAATACGACGCGCAACGCCATGCAGAATAACGAAGGGCTCTACTTGCAGGACTCGATTCGGTTGAACAGCAATTTCACCGTCAACCTCGGAGTGCGCTGGGACTATTTTGGTGTGATTCATGAGGCCAACGGTTTGTTTACGGCCTACGATCCATCGTTGTCGCCGTTTGGTACGGTGCAGCGGAATCCGCTATACAACAAGGATTTCAATAATTTTGCGCCGCGCGTGAGTGTTGCCTGGGACATCTTCGGGAAAGGCAAAACAGTCGTTCGTGCCGGAGTCGGCGTGTTCTATGATGATTTCTCGCAGGATGCGTTCACGGGGCAAATCTACGAAAACTCGTTCAACATCGGCGTGGCTTACAACCCGGTTGGCAACGCGCCCGTTCAAATTCTTAAGCCAACGTCGGGCGCTCCTCTCGTTCCCGACATGCCGATTTTTGTGAACGACGCCACTTCTGACGTTTCCACCGTTCAGCAGAACATGCGGACGCCGTACATCTACAACTACAATCTGAACCTGCAGCAAGAGCTGTTCCGCGACACGGTTTTGCAGGTCGGTTACGTGGGTTCAGCAGGCCGGAAGTTGTTGCGTCTTCGCGATTTGAACCAGCCAACACAGGCGGAGATCACGTCCGCAGATCTCGCCGCCGGTCACATCCTCGACGGCGCCGTTCCTCGCCCGATTACGACGCCAATCAGCGCACTCGAGCCGTTCGCGCCGTATGCGGTGAACCAGCTCGATGCCTCAGCAACGTCGAACTACAACTCTCTCCAGGTATCGCTGACGCAGCGCAACTGGCACGGCTTCACGCAGCAAGTGTCGTATACGTGGTCTCACTCAATCGATACGGCGAGCGACAGCCAGGACTACGTACCGAACGCCTCGATGCCTCAGGACAGCAATGACGTCAACGCCGACAAGGGGCCGTCGAATTTCGACGTTCGCAATCGCTTCGTGTGGTCGAGCACCTATGACGTGAAGAAATTGGAAGCGCCCTGGAAATTGGGCGAAGGATGGTCCGTGAGCGGCATCCTGACCTTGATGAGCGGCCATCCGTTTTCGACAAACTACAATTTCATTGACGACTTCAGCGGCGGCGGAGAGTTCTACGATCGCCCCGACGTCATCAGCACCCCACAGTACGACAAGAGCGATCCCGCGAACTATCTGAATTTGAACTCGTTTACGGTACCTTGTAATTTCAATTGGATCGGGAATCAGGACGACGGCTTCGCGGATTCTTGCCAGCCCGGCACGCGGCACTATGGCGACCTGGGCCGCAATGGCCTCATCGGTCCCGATTATCGCAATCTCGATATGGCTTTCGCCAAGTTGACGCCTCTGACCGAGCGGTTCAAGCTCCTCTTCCGCGCGGATTTCTATAATCTGCCGAACCATCCCAACTTTGCCAACCCGCTTGCCGTGGCCTTCTTTGCCGACGCGGCTCCCAACCGGAGCGGCGCATTCCCAACCGGCATAAACCCGCTGACCGGTCAGAGCGTCGGTTCGTTGGCCATTACCGCAACGTCGGACGTCGGCTTGGGAAACCCGGTCCTCGGCGGCGGTGGACAACGGAGCATTCAGTTCTCGCTCAAATTGCTTTTCTGAACGCATGCCGGAGAGGTTGCCAGAAATAAAACGGCCGGAGTCGAAATGATCCCGGCCGTTTCTATTTTCACGAAACGTTTCATCATCCCTCCCTGGTGAATTGCCAGCCCAGGGCATCTCGATGTCGACGGGACCGGGGGCGCCAGCCGTGTGACCCGCCTGAAATATTTGCCAGCGACCATACGTAACCACCTATGGAGAGACGGAAATCACCGGCAGGCATGAGCGGAGAGCAACTATCGGCCGCCCTGTCCCGGGTCCGTGATGGCCACGCGGATGCCTGGGGCGACCTCTACCGAGAGTACGCCCCGGCCATTTTCCGGTTCTGCCGGCGGGCGCTGCCTTCGCGAGAGGACGCTGAAGACGCCACGACCGAGGTCTTCATGAAGGTGCGGCAAAAGATCGCCCAGTACGACTCATCCCGGCCTTTCATGGCCTGGCTTTACAAGGTGGCGGCCAACCACTGCTGGGACCTGCTGCGCCGAAGGCGCATCCGCCAAGACCTCGAGACCGGCGATGTCGAAAATCTACCTCTCGAGCACCCGGATCCGAGCCAGCTGCAGAGGCTACTTGAGGAGCACAGTGGCCAACAAGTCCGCACGGCGCTCGACAAGCTGCCGGCCCGGGCGCGCATGGCGCTGGTCCTCCGCTATTACTCGGACATGAGTTACGACGAAATTGCCGATTCGCTCGGTGTTCGCCGGGCGTTCGTCGGCGTACTCCTTTTGCGCGCACGGCATCAGTTGCGCGACGTTCTGGCCGGGCGCGAGACATTGGCGCGGGGAGTGGCGTCGAAAGGATGAGCACGATGGGCGAACATTTCGATGAAATGACATGCCTGCTGTTTCTCGAAGGGCAGCTCGAGCCGGAACGCTCGCGCGAAATCTCCGCGCACGTGCACGAGTGCGCCGACTGCCGCATGCTTCTGCGCTCGCTCGAACGCGAAAGCGTGTGGCTGCGTGAATCTCTCGAATCGAATGAAGAATCCGTTCCGGCGCATCTTCTCGAGCCGCCGGCGCGAGCTCCGGCGCCATGGGGCTGGCTCATGACGCTGGGTTTTGGCTCGGCGGGCGTGTACGCGCTGTGGAGCGGAGTCATCGAACCCTGGCAGCAGCGGCTCAGCCAGGCGGGATTCTCCGAAGGAAATCTTCTGACCATGATGTTTTTCTCGAGTGCGCTGTGGAAAGGATGGGGAGAAATGCGAAGCCTGGTCGAAATTCTGGCGTCGGTGAGCGTTGCGGTGATCGTGGCGTTGCTGCTGCGGCAAAACTGGAGGCGATTTACCACGGTCGGGCTGGTCATGGGCGCATTGACTCTCGCGCTCGGTCTGCCGTCTCCAGCCCAGGCCGGCGAATTCCGGCACGGCGAACCGAATTTCACTCTTCCCGCCGGACAAACTGTCAGCACCGATCTATTCGCGGCCGGCGATTACATCCGCATTGACGGCGACGTGGACGGCGACGTTTATGCATGGGGCCACAGCGTGACCATCAACGGCCATGTAACCGGAGACGTCCTCGCGTTCAGTCAAGAAGTGCGTATTAACGGCCGCGTCGATGGCAACGTCCGCTCCTGGAGCCAGACTGTGTCGATAACTGGCGCGGTGAGTAAGAACGTCCTCGCGTTTTGCGCCGAAGTGACGGTCGATGCCAACGGTTCCGTCGGAGGCAGTATTACCGCTGCCACCGGCGATATGGAGCTCAACGGGCCCGTCGGCCGGGACATTCTCGCGAGCGCCGGCAGCATCACGATGAACAGCACGGTGGGCGGGAACGTGCGCGTGAAGAGCCGGGACATCACGGTCGGGCCCAGCGCGGACCTCCACGGTCAGATCACGTATCGCGGCGACCGTGCGCCGCGGATTGATTCATCAGCCAAGGTAGCCGGGCCGGTTCAAGCGGAATTCGAGCAACCCGTCCCTGCCTATAAGAGGCCCAGGTTTTACTGGCATGTGGCGTTTGGGTGGGCCGCGGCGTTTATCTTCGGCATTGTCCTGATAGCCCTTGGCCCGGACTTCGTGGGAGGCATCATCGCGGCCAGCGATCGCCCGTGGTTTTCGTGCGGCGTCGGATTCCTCGTGCTGTTGGCGGTACCCGTCGCCGCAATCATCGCGTGCATTACGGTTGTGGGTCTTGCGGTCGGAATCTCGACGTTGCTGATGTATGCCATCGCGCTGTACAGCGCCCAGGTCTTCGTGGGTGTCTGGGTGGGCGAAAAAATATTGGGCGAGGGAATCAAGACGAGCGCTCTGATCGGGCGCCTGGCGCTTGGGCTACTGATTCTCCGGCTGCTGGGAATGATCCCGTGGGCGGGCGGGTGGGTCAGGATTGTGGTCATCCTCTGGGGACTCGGAGCGATCGCAGTGGCGGCCTACAAGCGATTTCGCCCCGCCATTGCGGCCGTCACGCAGGCCGCGTAGAGAACTTCCACGGACTTCAGCGGATGTGCGATGTCATCGCGCCTCGCCCAGCCGCGCCGGCTGGCTGCGTAAGGTCCGGCGCGCCGGTAACGATGGAGGCCACGTCGCTCGGCGACGCCGCTTCATTGCTCGTGTTGTTGAAGACGAGTCCCTTCACGCTCAGCGAAGTTCCCGCGGACAAGCTGGTCAGATTGGAGAAGTTAAACTCCGTTACCGCCGACGTCGTCATGTAGAGACTGTTGATAGGAGTTGGTGCGAGGCTGGTGAACAGGTCGGGAAGCGACGTGAGACTGAACGCCGAATTTCCCTCGTCGATCAGGCCCACGTTTGCGGTCCACTGGGATTGCCGCAGAATCAGTTGGTCTGTCGAAATCGCGATCTGATTCGGCTCACCGCTCACGGGCGTGACTGTAATTGTATTTCCGAGCACAAGAACTTCCTGCCCAACCACAAGATCCGCCGTGCTCGCGAATGTAAACCCGGAAGGAATCGTCAGCACATCCGCATCCACGGCGTAAGTGGTCAGGTTTTGAAGCGAAACAGTCGCCAGGTTGTCGATGGCGACTCCGGTCGTCGCGGGCGCCTGGCCATGAATCACGATGCTCAATTGCGGCGGGCTCGCGGCGAGGTTGAGAGCGACAATCGTTCCTTGAATGCCGGGATCGCCCGAATTGTCCTCGAAGATGATCATGTTTGCTTGAATCGCGCCGCTGCCGAGAACGATCATGTCCGCGGAAATGATTTCACCCGTGGCGAGACAAGTCGCGTTGTCCGCCGCGCAGACCGTTGACGGGAACGAGAACAGCGTGCTTGTCGTTGTATCGACCGTCAGGCTGGCGCCCTCCAGCGTGTTCAGCGTGAATTGATTCGTGCCGATTTGCGAGATCACTCCGGCGACCGTGTTGAGAGGAAACGACACCGCATCACTCGTCACGCTCGGAAGTTCCTCGACCGTTACGCCGGACGTCAGGTTCAACGAGAGATCGGACTGCAGCGAGTCGTTGACGCTGAATGCAATCTCAATCGTCTCCGGAGTGTCCGAAGTCAGCGTCAGGGTCGGCGTGAGCGTAATGCTGGTAACACTCAGAACGGGCGCAAACTCGCAGAACCCGCCCACCGCGCAGTTTGTCAAGCCCGGGACGCTGCCGTTAAAGATCGTCATGTCGGGATTCGCGAACGTGAGCGTGAGGCTAGTGTAGCTTCCCGCCGCAACGGTTAGCGATGCGAGCAGGTCATTGTCGGTTTGGAGCTGCGTCAGTTCCACGGTTACCGGCGAATTAATCAGCGAGACGTTGCCGGGCTGCAGGACCGCACCGGTGATCGTGATTTGGAAGGACAACACCGTGACTCCGGCTGGCGGGTTGTTCGTAATCCCAAGCGTGAATGGCGCAGTAATCGCGGTTGTCAGCGGCGCTGTCGAGCCTGAGCCGATGCTGCCGCCGAGCGGCCTCGTGCCGCAGGCTGAGAGAAGCAGCGCCCCACAAAAGAGCGGGACCAGATACGCCTTCCTCAATCGCCTCATTTTGACCCTCGCAAACGATGATGGTTCCAAGAGTCCATTCGCGCCGCTTGGCCGGACTCCTGCCGTTTCCCAGTGCTGGGGACTCACTAGAGTCTAATCCGCTGCCAGGCAGGTGGCTTCCGGAGTGCCCAGAACGATACCCTGTACGGACGAACGCTGGCGCGGGAAGTTCAGACGATGCTGAGTTTCTTCCCAACCCGGTCGAGAGTTTCGAGCGCTCGATCGAGGTCGGCGCGCTTGTGCGTGGCCGTGACGATTGCGCGCAGCCGCGCCTTGCCTTCGGCAACGGTGGGATAACCGATTGCCGGAGCAAAGACGCCTTCGGCGAAAAGTTCGCGGCCAAATTCAAATGCCTTCCCCGCTTCACCAACCAGAATCGGCGTAATCGGCGTCTCGCTCGGACCGGTCTTGAAACCGAGCTTCTTCAGCTTGCGCTTGAAATACTTCGTGTTCGACCAAAGCTTCTTGATCAGCTTCTCGCCCGTTTCGGAATCAAGCAGCTCGAACGCTGCTTGGCAGGAAGCGACGACCGACGGCGGATGCGAAGTCGAAAAAATAAAAGGCCGCGCGCGATGATACAGAAATTCGATCATGTCGCGTGAACCGCAAACGTACCCGCCGAGCACTCCGATCGCCTTGCTCAGCGTCCCGACTTGAATGTCGACGCGGCCGTGGCAATTCAGATGATCGACCGTGCCGCGTCCATTGCGGCCCAGCACGCCGGACGAGTGCGCGTCATCGATCATGGTGATGCAATTGTATTTTTCCGCGAGGGTGCAAAGTCCGGGCAAGTCCGCGATGTCGCCATCCATGGAAAACACGCCGTCGGTGACCAGGAGCTTCTTGCCGTTCCAATTCTCCGTTTCCTTCAGAACGCGCTCGCAATCGTTCAGGTCCTTGTGCTTGAAAACCTTGATCGTCGCGCGCGAAAGGCGGCAGCCGTCGATGATCGATGCGTGATTGAGCTCATCGGAAACGATGAGGTCATCTTTACCGAGAAGCGCGGACACGGTTCCTGCATTCGCCGCAAATCCGGATTGGAACACGACGCACGCCTCGGTATTTTTGAACCGCGCGATCTGCTCTTCGAGCGCGATGTGAATCTTCATCGTCCCGGCGATGCTGCGGACCGCGCCGGTGCCAACGCCGTATTTGCGCGTCGCTTCAATCGCAGCGCGGCGCATCTTTGGATGCGTCGTCAGACCGAGATAATTGTTTGAAGCGAGATTGATGACTTCCTTGCCGTCGACGATGGCGACGGGCTTCTGCTCTCCTTCGAAAATGCGCAGGTGCGTATAAAGATGCCTAGCCTTCAGGTCTTCAAGTGCGTCGTGCATGAAGTTAAGTTGCGGACGTGCCGCCGCGGTCGCCATGTTGCCTCCTGCTAAGAGCTGGGATGAAACGATATTATAGGCCAACGAGGGAGCTTAGCGTGGCGAGCCGTTCGGATAGAGAAGAATTTTTCCCGCCTGGCCTTTTTCGAGGAGCGAGAATGCGTCCGAAAAACGCTCGAGTGGCATGCGCTCGTTGAACAACGGCTCGAGATTCAGCCGGCCGGACTTCAAAAGCTCGGTCATCTGCACCCAGGTCTCGAACATTTTTCGTCCGTAGATGCCGTGAACCGTCGCGCCTTTGAAAATAATGTCTGCGACGAGATCGAATTCGACCGGCTGCGACGGAATGCCAAGCAGCGACGCTCGGCCTCCGGGGCGGAGCATTTGAAATCCCTGATGGATCGCGGTCGGATTTCCGCTCATCTCGAGCAGAACATCGGCGCCGGCGCCGCCGGTCGCTTCCCGAAGACGCGCGACGATATCGCCGGACGCCGGATCCAGAACCTCGTCCGCGCCCATTTTCTTGGCTAGCTCGCGCCGATGCGGATTGATCTCCACGGCAAAAATCGTCGAAGCACCGCACGCGCGCGCGACCGCGATGCCCATCAATCCAATTGGCCCCGCGCCGGTCACAACGACCGTCTGGCCTCCAATCGTCCCCGACAGAACGGTGTGAACGGCGTTCCCGAGCGGATCGAGGATCGCCGCATAATGTTCCGGAATCGCGGGATCCACTTTCCAAATATTTGCCTCTGGAATGCGCACGAATTCCGCGAAGCAGCCGTCCGTATCGATGCCGATGACTTTTCCATTCAGGCAGACGTGCGGCTGGCCGACGCGGCACGGCCGGCAATGCCCGCAAGCGACGTGCATTTCCGCGCTGACGAAATCCCCTGGCGCCACAGCCTTCACATTCGCGCCGACTTTCTCCACCACGCCGCAAAATTCATGCCCGAATGTCAACGGCGGGTGAATTCGCGACGCCGACCAGCGATCCCAATGAAAAATGTGCAGATCCGTTCCGCAAATCGAGGCCGCGCGCACCCGAACGAGCGCATCGCCAGGGCCGATTTCGGGAATGGCCACGGATTCAACGTGCGCGCCGGGCGCGGGGTGAGGCTTCCGCAGGGCTTTCATCATGGCTGAGGGCATCGGGAAACGCAGGCGGCAGAGGCTTCCACCGCCGAAACTTCAATGCTAGCACACGCGCCCCGCCCGCGAAAACTTCACTCGGCGCGCGACATCCACTTCCGCTACAATCACCGCCGCAGATTGAGCCGCGCGCTCCCACGTTCGCGAGGAGATGCCGTTTGAGCTTCAGGCAGAGAGTGACCGAGATTCGCGAAGGCTTCGAGCCCGCCTTCTGGATCGCCAACTTCACCGAAATCTTCGAGCGCATCGCGTACTACGCGACAACAGTCGTCCTCGCTGTTTACCTCACCGAGCAGCTTCATTTCTCGAGCGAGCTGACCGGTTGGCTTGTCGGCACATTCGGTCTGGTCGTGTGGTTTCTGCCGATTCTCGGCGGAACGTTGGCCGATCGATTCGGATTTCGTCGCGCGCTGATGTTCGCGTATCTGGTGCTGACCGTTGGCTACTTCCTTCTCGGTTCGATTTCCGCTACCTGGATGGAGCCGCTGCGGCATGCCATGGGCGACAAATGGCTCGTCCTGGCCGTCTTGATGATTCCTGCGCTCGGCCCCGGTGTCGTAAAGCCCTGCGTGGCGGGAACAACGGCGCGCGCCTCCGCCGAAAATGTCCGCTCCATCGGTTATTCCATTTATTACACGCTGGTGAACATTGGTGGTGCTTTAGGTCCGATCGTCGCGTTCCTCGTCAGAAAACAGCTCGGCCTCGGAATCACGAGCGTTTTCCGCGTGGCCTCTCTCAGCGTATTTCTCATGTTCTGGACGACGCTGTTTTTCTATCACGAGCCCACGCGCTTGGGAGACGAGCAGGTGCTGAGCGTCGGAGCCGCGATCAAGAATATGTTCGTGGTCCTTGGCAACCTGCGCTTTGTGCTCTTTCTCCTCATCTTTTCCGGATATTTCGTGATTTTCTGGCAGCAATTCATTTCGGTTCCACTCTTCATCCGCGGCTACGTGAATCCGCATGCCGATTTCGACCTTTTGTTGTCCGTCGATTCGATCACGGTCATCTGCTGCCAGATTCTGGTCACTTACTTGACGAGGAAGATGCGGGCCTTCTCGGCGATGACCCTCGGGTTCTTGATTACGAGCTTGGCTTGGCTGCCGCTGGCGATTTACCCTTCGACTAAAATTTTGGTCCTGACTTTGATTTTTGTCGCGCTCGGAGAGATCACGCAGACCTCGCGCTACTACGAATATGTTTCCCGCCTCGCGCCTCCCGGCCAGCAAGGGCTCTATATGGGCTACGCTTTTCTGCCCGTCGCGATCGGATATTTCATCGCCGGGCCGCTGGGAGGCTATCTCATTCACTATTACGGCGAAGTTGTGCATCAACCGCAGCGCATGTGGCTGTGGATTACCGGGATTGGATTGCTGGCGACGCTTCTGATGTATCTCTACGATTTGATTCTGAAGCCGGCCGCGCAAACTTCGAACGGATGAAAACCGCCATAGCTTTGATTATGGCCTTCGGAATTTCGGCTGGCGGCTGCCTCCTGGCCGCTCAATCGCGGCCTCCCGGCATGCAATCGCTGGATACGAAAGAGACACTCGGCCGCGGCCAGGCTGTGTTTCAGAAGAACTGCAGCATCTGCCACTACGCGGCTAGCACGCAGAAGAAAATCGGACCGGGGCTGCGCGGCCTCACCGCGCGAGGGAGATTTGCCGACGGGACGCGCGTCGACTCGCACAATCTCACGCGTTGGATTCAGGAAGGCGGCAAGAACATGCCACCCTTCCGCAATCAACTCACCGATGCCCAAATGCGCGATCTGCTCGCGTACATTCGCACGCTTTAGCTCGCGATTCGGCGTCCTGCCGGTACGACGTCAAACCGGCGACACGAGTGCGAGCGCCTCGTCCGTCGAAATCAAATTCGCTCCCATGGCTTCGACGTGAGCGAGCGTCCGGTCTCCTTCGGTTGGATTCAGCGTCTCAATCGCGTCTTTCACCACGGAGACACGCCTGCCGCGCTGCAGGAGGCCTTTGACGGCCATTCCTACGCAGTACTCCGTCACCACGCCGAATACGACGTAGTGGACATTACTTGGGAGCCGGTCGACGAGAACATTCGTCTGCGGATTGGTGAATACATCGATGCTCTGTTTTTCGAGTACGACTTGCTGATACGCGCTCAGGTCACTTGGCCATGAGAATTGCATGGCGCTCGGTATGCGAACCACCTTGTCCGCCAGCGCTTCCGATATGATTTGCGCCCCGGGCGTGTCGCGGATGCAGTGCGGACCGAACGTTGCAAATTCCGGATCGCCGGGCGCGTGATGGCACGCGCTTGAGACGAGGAACACCTCTCCCCTCCGCGCCGCGTCCACGAGCCGCTTCAAATTCGGAATTCGGTTTTCGGCCCCAGAGACGTACAGCGCGCCGCCGGGCAGCATGAAATCGCGTTGCGCATCCACTTCCCAGTAGACGACCGAATTTGAACGCATGGGCCCACCTCGATGGATTTGCTCTATTTCGATTTCGTGCGGTGAACGCGCTGTTTCAGCGAGTCGAGCAGCGATTCCAGCCGCGCGCTGTAGCGCACCGGATACGCAACATCGCGGCGAAGTTGCCGGTAGCGCTCGGGCAATCGCGCAAGACTCACGGTACATCGTTCGCGCGCCTCGAGCGTTGAACCTGCCTTCGCAATTCGACGTCCGCCGCGCATGACTTCGACCATCAGCGCTTCTGCGTTTGCCACCGTCTCGCCATCCAGCGCGATCTGGTCGCCTGAGAACTTTTCAGCCTTGTCGGAACTCCGGAACACCTGCTTGCGTCCCGGATACGTGACTTTCGCGCGCGTCAGCTTGGCCGCACCGCGCACGTGGCCATCGTGTTCCACTTCGACGAGTTTGTAGACCAGATTCAGATGCGGCGCGTCGCCAGGAGTCGCGAGCGCTGTGCCGACGCCAAATGCGTCGATGCGTGCGCCGGCCTTCAAGAGAGCGGTCATTTTGTCTTCGTCGAGGTCGCCGGACACGAAAATCCGGACATCCTTCCAGCCCGCGCGATCGAGTTCGCGCCGGACCCAGCGGCTGTCTTTCACAAGATCGCCGCTATCCAGCCGTACGCCCGAAGGTTTTCGCTTCATCCCGATAATTTTCTTCAAAGCGGCGTGGACGTCGTAAGTATCGAGCAGGAGCACCGCATGATCGGGAAATACGTCGAGAAACTGCGCGAATGCTTCAGTTTCATCGTCGTGCGCCATCACCCAGGAATGCGCTTGCGTGCCGTACGTCTCCATGCCGAAGCGCTGGCCGGCGAGAACATTCGATGTGCCCACGCAGCCGCCAATCGAGGCGGCCCGCGCCGCGAGCAGGCTCGCCTCAGCTCCGTGTGCCCGCCGCGCGCCGAATTCGACAACGGGTCGTCCTCGCGCGGCGGTGACGACGCGCGCCGCCTTGCTCGCAATCATGGTTTGAAAACTGATGGTAGCCAGCAGATACGTCTCCATGATCTGGCCTTCGATGATGGGAGCGGTAATGCGCAAAATCGGCTCGCCTGGAAAAACGAGCGTGCCCTCCCGCATCGCCCAGACATCGCCTGTGAAACGGAATCTCGCGAGATAGTCGAAGAATTCATTGCGAATGTTGCGGAACACCGGATGGCGCCGTAGGAATTGAATTTCTTCCGTAGTAAAATTGACATTTTCGAGAAAATCGAGGCACTGCTCGAGACCCGCAGCGACGAGATAATTCCGCCGGTGCGGAAGATTGCGGACGAACAGTTCAAACGTGGCGCGCGCGTCGAAGCCGGTCTGCAAATACCCGGCCGCCATGGTCAGCTCGTAGAGATCGGTCAACAGCCCCGAATGTTCGCGCGTCGGCAATTCATAACCTCACGTTCGAGATATTGCGCCGCACACTTCTAGCCTCGATCGCGCCGGATCGTCAATCCGCCATCGACCGCCAAAACCTGCCCATTCATGTAGTGCCCCGGCTCCAGAAAAAATCTCACGGCGCGAGCCACATCTTCCGGCCGTCCGAACCTTGCGATCGCGCCGCTCGCGATGTGCCGGTCGTATTTTCCGGATTTCACGCTCGACTCCGCCATGCCTGCAACAGTCGCGCCCGGCGCGACGACATTGACGCTCACCCGCTTCCATTGTTGCGCCAGGATTCGTGCGCCGTGCACAAGCGCCGCCTTGGGCGCCGCGTAATTCAAGCTCGATGGAAACGGTGCCACGGCTTGCATCGTCGCGAGCAGCACCAGATTCCCTCCTTCGGCTGCTTCCATCGCTTCGCCGAGCTCCTTGGCGAGCAGGATGGGACCTGTGTAATTGGATTCAACGGATGCGGCAATCGCCTCACGATTCAGCGCCTCGAATGCGATGCGCGCCGGATCGCCTGGAAAAATGGCCGCTCCCGCGAGCGGCTGTCCCAGTCGTTGCACGGCCGCAAGATACGCTCGCCGCACCCCCGGCTCGATGATATCGCCTGGCACGAACTCGAGCTTGCCGTGAAATTGCTCTTCGATCGCGTGCTCGAGTTTTTCCGCGCGCTCGCGATTCGCGCGGTATCCAACGACTACGCGCGCGCCTTCGCGCGCCAACAACGCGACCATGGCACTCCCGAGCCCGCCGGTTCCTCCCGCAACGATGACCGTTCGGCTCGCCAGTGTGGTTTCAGGAAATTCGTAACGGAAATTCCGGTAGCGTTCGGCGAGTGTTTCGTCCCAATGCGCGGAGGCCATGGTCGTGGGAAACTCGTTCGTCTTCAACAGGTTGATGAAATGATTCGGTGGATCACGATGAATCCCGTGAACCGTTCCCGGTGGCGAGCAGCTGATGAAAAGACGAAACCCCCAAGCCGGCGTCCCTTGTTGCGAGAGCGGTCCTGCCTTGGGGGTTCGTCTCGAAATCTCAGCGCCGGATAACCCTACTTCAGAACGGCGTCTTTGAAAGCCTTGGCTGCGCGCAGCCGGACAACGGTCTTGGCCTTGATCTTGATCGCTTCGCCGGTGGCCGGGTTCCGCCCCATACGAGCCTTGCGATGGGCCTTCACAGCGCGTCCCAAACCGGGGATCACGAATTTTCCGGCTGACTTCGTTTCTCTCACAGCCAGTTTCTGGAGCTCATCAAAAAACTGAGCTACGGTTTTCTTGGATAGTTCGACCTTTTCGGCCAGGTGTGCAACGATCTTGGACTTGCTCAGCGGGTTTGCCATCGAGTTGCTGTTTCCTCCTCAGAAGTAGGTTTTGTGGATCCCGGCGCTGCCGAGATTCGAAAGGCACTATAGCCGCAGCGCCAGCATTGCGCAAGTAGAAACGCCCCAAAAAGCCCGAAAATCGGGGATTTTTCGAGTGTGCCCCGAATCGATGCGGCGTCACGCTAACCGCTGGCGAGGTCTTCGTAAAACAGCGCGACGGACTTAATCCCGCCAAAATAATTTTCCAAAGCGATGCGCTCGTCCGGCGCGTGCGCGTTTTCATCCGGCAGGCCAAAACCGAGGAGCACGCACGGCACTTTAAACGTGTCGTGCATCTGCGTCACGAATGGAATCGAGCCGCCCTCGCGGATGAAGACCGCTTTCTTGCCGAAGCCTTTCTCGAGCGCGTGAATCGCCTTCCGAAAAATCGGGTGCGTGTACGGCGCCACCCACGGCTTGCCCATGCTCAACACCCGAAAATCGCATTTCACGGTTTTCGGCAGCAACTTTCGCACGTGCCGCTCTACCAACTTTGCGATCTTCACCGGTTCCTGATTCGGCACAAGCCGCGTCGAAATCTTCGCGTAGGCTTTTGCGGGGATTACGGTCTTCGAACCTTCCCCTGTGTACCCGCCCCAGATGCCGTTCAGCTCCAGCGTCGGCCGGACCCAAATTTGCTCGATGATCGAGTATCCCTTCTCACCGCACAGCGCCGGCGCGCCGACTGTCCTGCGGAATTCCTTTTCTTTCCACGGTAACGAATTCAGCGCCTTGCGCTCTTGGCGGCTCACTGGCTCGACGTCATCATAAAAGCCCGGAACGGTGACGCGAAAATTCTTGTCGTGCAGTTTTGCGATCATTTCCGCGAGGATCGTAATCGGATTGGGCACCGCGCCGCCAAAAACACCCGAGTGCAAATCCTGCGACGGACCGGCGATCTCCACCTCATAAAAGTTTAGACCGCGCAGACCGTATGTGATCGAAGGCACTCCTTTCGCCAGCATGCTGGTATCCGAAAGAACCAGTGCGTCCGTCTTCAGCCGCTCGCGATTTCGTGTCACGAAATCCCACAGGCTGACGCTGCCCACCTCTTCCTCGCCTTCGATTATTACTTTCACGTTCAGCGGAAGCTTGCCTTCGGTCTTGAACAACGACTCGAGCGCCTTCAGGTGAATGTGCAGCTGGCCTTTGTCGTCCGCCGTTCCGCGGCCGTACAAATCCCCGTTGCGCACGGCCGGTTCGAAGGCCGGCGATGTCCATAGGTTGAGCGGCTCTGCAGGCTGCACGTCGTAGTGCCCGTAGATCAGGATCGTCGGCTTGCCGGGCTGCTTCTGCGACTCGCCATACACCAGCGGGTGCAATTTCGTCGGAACGATCTCGACCTTTTCCATTCCGGCACAGCGCAATTTCTCGGCGACCCATTTTGCGGCGCGCTCCACGTCGGGCTTGTTTTCGGATTTGGTGCTAACGCTCGGAATGCGGAGGAACTCGAGCAGTTCTTGCAGATGAATGTCGCGGTGTTGCTCGATATACTCACTCAGATTCATCCAGCAGCTCCCGGGCGATTCGATTTATTAAACGCATAAGGCCGAGTCAGACAATGAGTGCCTGAATCGATTCACTCTGACACAATTTACCATTCTACGGAAGCCCGGCCCAACCGGGCAAGCGGAATACGCGGCATTTTGAGCACGTCCGCGGAAAGCGCTGTTGACCGCCCGCGGTGCCAAGGGGCACCATGGGCTCGTGAGCACCCAATCCTCCAACACGCCCGCCCGCCGCAGTTCGCGCGTCTTTACGCGCATTCCCGTGCGCGCGGCGGGGAAGCGCTCCGATGGCCGGAAGTTCCGTGAGAACAGCCAGACCATCGTCGTCAACGCGCATGGCGCGTTGCTCTACCTCCAGGAGTCGCTCGAGATGGGCACTGAGTTGGTGCTGATCAATCCGGTCACCGAAGAAGAGCAGGAGTGCCGCGTCGTCTATTTGGGAGATATTTCGGACAAAGGGCAGCGCATCGGCGTCGAATTCCTATCGCCCGCGCCGCATTTCTGGGGCGTCGATTTCGCCCCCGCGGACTGGCCCGGCCGCTCCTCCAACGCTCCCGTCCGCTAGCGCCTCGCACCCGCACCAACCCCGCATTCAGAAATTCATCTCGCGCGATTGCGTTACGGAGTTCGTCTACAGTGCGTCGGGCGTGGCCGCACGAACGGGAGCAGGCTGGCGTCGGCTCAGCAGCCAATTGCCGGCGCGCCAGGCGAGAAGCAGCGCGACGATCGCGCCGTAGAACAGCGGTTTGCGTACGTCGGATTTTACGAGCCAGTAGTAATGAATCACTCCGGCGATGGCGCTGAAATAAATCGCGCGATGCAAGTTCCGCCAGCGCCGCCCCCCAAGCCGCCGAATCGATGCGGCGGTTGACGTGAGCGCCAATGGAATCATCAGCAGCAGCCCCGTCATTCCCACTGTTATGAATGGTCGCTTCTCGATGTCCTTCCACATTTCCCGAAAATCAAAAAATTTGTCGAGGCCGATCCACGTGGAGAAATGCAGGCAGCCGTAGAAAAATGCAAAGAGTCCCAGCAGCCGGCGATACCGGATCAATTCCGGCAATTTCAGGATCTTCCGCAGTGGCGTGATCGCCAGCGTAAGAATCAGAAATCGCAGCGTCCAATCGCCCGTCGCGTGCGTGATGAATTCGATCGGGTTCGCGGTGAGCTCGTGATGCAGCCCGCGCCAGAGCAGCACCGTAAGCGGCGTGAGGCACAGCGCCCACACGGGAACCTTTGTCCACTTATTGGCGAGAAGGGAATGCACGCGGCGGCTCCGGCTCAGTAGTATTTCCGCAGATCCATCCCGTTATAAAGGCTCGCGACCTGGTCGCCGTAGCCGTTGAACATCAGGGTCGGCCGCTTGAAGAATTCGCCCAGCCGCCGTTCCTTCGCCTGGCTCCAGCGCGGATGATCCACATTCGGATTCACATTCGAGTAGAAGCCGTACTCGCGCGCGCTCGCTAAATTCCATGTCGTCGGCGGCTGATCTTTCACGAACCGGATTTTCACGAGTGACTTGATGCTCTTGAAACCGTACTTCCATGGAATCACCATGCGCACCGGCGCGCCGTCCTGATTCGGCAGCGTCTCCCCGTACATACCCATGCACAGCAGCGTCAGCGGGTGCATCGCTTCATCGATCCGCAATCCTTCGACGTACGGAAAATCGATCCCCGCCCAGCGGCCCTGCGGCATTTGCTTCGGGTCGTAATAGCTTTGGAACGCGACGAATTTTGCCTGCGGCGTCGGCTCCACCAGTTTCGCCAGCGTGCTGAACGAATAGCCGACCCACGGCACCACGATCGACCATGCCTCGACGCAGCGATGCCGGTAAATCCGTTCCTCGAGCGGCGCGAGCTTCATGATTTCGTCCATCGAAAATTGGCGCGGCTTTTTCACTTCGCCTTCCACCGAAACCGTCCAGGGCGAAGTCTGGAAGTGCTGTGCGTTGCGCGCGGGATCGCCCTTGTCGGTGCCGAATTCGTAAAAATTATTGTAGGTCGTAACGTCGTTGTAGGAATTCGGCGGCTCGGTCGTGCTGAATGGGCTCTTGATCAGCCCGCTCAGCTTGCTTCCGGCATACGCCGTGCGCGACGGTATCATCAACTCGAGCACGGCATGCTTCGCGATCAACGCCGCGGCCCCCACCGACATTCCCACCAGAAATTGCCGCCGATCGAGAAACGATTTTGGCGTCACGTCTTTGTACGTCAAATCCGCTGCCTTCTTGACCAGCACAACTTCCTCCCGCTCGCGTCAATCCGCGCCGCTACACTCCCAATAATATTACGCTCTCCGGCCGCCATTGGATGCCTGAACCGTCGCGATGTTACACGGCACGCGGCCGCTCCGATTTCCATGCAGACGCCAGCCGGCCTTTGCTAGGATCAACTGGCAGATTCGATTTCCGCGCCCGTAGCTCAATTGGATAGAGGTCGCCGCGGCGACCCTTCGATGCCGGGGTTGGGAGTTCCCCGCCGCGGCGGGCCTCGGGGCGCGCCGTTGCATTCCGGTACCTCCACGATCTGAGCGGGCATGCTGGCGTTCCGATTTCCGTGCAGACGGTGGGCCGTGTTTGCTAGGCTGCAAGCTGCAGATTTGATTTCCGCGCCCGTAGCTCAATTGGATAGAGGTCGCCGCGGCGACCCTTCGAAGCAATGGGTTGGGGGTTCCCCGCCGCGGCGGGCCTCGGGGCGCGCCGTTGCAAGCCGGTACCTCCGCGATCTGAGCCGGCGTGCTGGCGTTCCGATTTCCATGCAGACGGTGGACCGTGTTTGCTAGGCTGCAAGCTGCAGATTTGATTTCCGCGCCCGTAGCTCAATTGGATAGAGGTCGCCGCGGCGACCCTTCGATGGCGGGGTTGGGAGTTCAAGTGCCTCCGGGCGCGAGGTTGCATGCCGGTACGTCCGCGATCTGAGCGGGCATGCTGGCGTTCCGATTTCGATGCAGACGGTGGGCCGTGTTTGCTAGTCTGCAAGCGGCAGATTCGATTTCCGCGCCCGTAGCTCAATTGGATAGAGCATTTGCCTTCGAAGCAAAGGGTTGGGGGTTCAAGTCCCTCCGGGCGCGCCACTCCAATCATGTTTACGACGTACGTGTTGCGGAGCAAAACGACGGGCCGACACTATACCGGCTCGACTTCCGATTTAATCTCCCGGCTTTCCGAACACAACGCTGACGTCAGCACTTCCACCAAGAATCGCGGCCCATGGGAACTGATTCATCGGGAGGATTTTTGCACCCTTTCAGAAGCCGTCCGCCGCGAGCGTTATTTCAAGACAGGGAAGGGTCGCGACGAATTGCAGCGTATCCTGGCGAACCCTCATCCTAGCTCAATTGGATAGAGGTCGCCGCGGCGACCCTTCGAAGCAATGGGTTGGGGGTTCCCCGCCGCGGCGGGCCTCCGGGCGCGCCACTCTTTTCAGAGACTTCGAGAGCGTGCCCATCGGGTCACCCGATCCAAATGGAGTGACCTTTAATGACTCCCTGACCTCGTCCGGCCGTGGCTGAGGTCCTCCTCAAAACCTGGTACAAAATTCCTGTTGAGCAGCAGCAAAGTTCCTTTGTAGGGACAACGGCTTCGTTTACTCCGCAAGAGTCACGGAAAAGTTCGACGGCAGGAAATATTTTTCGAACTGGCGATGTGATGTGATGCATTGAGCCGCCGCAGGAATCGTACAATTTATTTCCCCAATCGACGGAAAAAAACCGCAGAAACGCTCCATTTTCGCTTGACAGTCGCCGCGAGGAAGAGTAAATACACGGCACTTATTCTCGTTTTCAGGCTTCGCGCGCCCCCGTCCCGGGGTAATAAAAGAATGGTTCTGTGATTCCCAGTACTTCTTAGCTTTCTTGAACGCGATAAGCGACAGGACGTGCGCAGGCGGTAATTCTGTCTCCAGATCGAAATCAGTTTCTCAATTTTGTCGCATGCTTTTCGCTATAGGCGACAGGAGAGAGACAATTGTGGCAAGTTTCGCGGATCACGAATTTGGTCACGTTCATGCAGGGTTCTCTGAGGAGGCTCAAAAATGCGTGGAATAACGTTGCGGAAGATCGTGGAGCGAACCATCGTTGTTGCGACGCTCATCCTGGGGATAGCCGTGCCCGGCAGAGCGCAATTGCTGAACACGTATACCACCTCCGGGCCGTACGCGTATGTCAGCAATCAGTCCGGCAGCAGCGTCTCGGTCATCGATACCCCTACGGGTTACGTGGTAGCCACGATTCCGATTGGAATAAATTGCGGCGAGATATGCCCGGCACCTGCCGGGCTGGCAGTCACTCCGGACGGAACCCGGGTCTATGTGGCCGCCTCGGATGGGAACGTCTACGTGATCGCCACGTCAACCAACGCGGTGGCCACCACGGTTGCCCTTACGCCGATTTGCGATGAGGATTGCTTCCCGAACCCTATCGGTGTGGCAATAACTCCCGATGGGACGCGCGCGTACGTGACGGATAATAACCAGGATGTCGTTCAGGTGATCGATACGAACCCCAGCGATGATAGCTATAACACGGTGCTGACGATCATTGACGGGACGTTCGACAGCTCTTTTCGCAGCCCGTGGGCGATCGCGATCAGCCCAAACGGCAACGCCGCTTACGTGACAAATTTCCTTTCAGACGGGGTGGCTGATACTCTCGACGTAATCGACACCAATCCTGCCGACACCGAAGAAGAGACCTATAACACGAACACGTCCACCTTTACTGTGGGGTCCAACCCCAGCGGTGTCGCGTTCACTCCGAACGGCGTTTACGCACTCGTGACGGATGATGGAGACGGCACAGTGGACGTAATTACCACTGCAGATGTTGGCGGTGAGGGTTCCCCAGTAACGTCCACCATCACGATAGGTGAAAATACGGGTCCCTATTCCGTGGCCATTACGCCTGACGGCACGCTGGCGTATGTCGCAAACCAAACCGCTGGGAGCGTGTCCGTGATCACCATCGCAGATATTGGTTGCGATGATGAGTGTAACCCGGTGACGGCAACTATAACCGGCGTGGGTACTACTCTCAATCAAATCGCAATCACTCCGAATGGGAGGGAAGCCTTTATCGCGGCTGGAGGCAGCAACGCCGCGGCGATCATTTTCACGGCCACCAACACAACTTCACCGAGCATTACAGTTGGGACGGGACCCTTTGGCGTGGCCATCGGTCCGGCGCCGTCGTGCCCTATCGAAAGTGTTACGGACTGCCAGAGTGCATTGCTGGGCGCTGCCGCTCAAACGATCATTTTCGAGTTCGACGACAACGCCCACAGTATCGCGTATACGTTTCCTGCTGATTGGTGCGTCAACACTCCGTGCCTGATAACGGCAGGCTACACCGACACGCCGGAATCGGTTTGGACAGACGAATCGTCGAATTACCCGGGGACAACGATTGCGTCCATCCCCGCGTTGAACGGCGACGGTGCGGTGTACACGGTGACCTGTGTAGACAGTATGAGCAGGGTTTGTTCGAGCCCACTCGACTACACGGCCACGCTACACTGGCAAGATCCGTTAGGTTCAGAGCTGAATTTCTGCAGTTCGGGACCCGCCTTGGGGAAGGAGGAAACTACTACCTGGGAGAATATTCTTGGGATGTGTAGCTATAGTCCGGATCCGGGCCCGGTTGTGTCAGGACATTCGAAGCCTACGCTCTCCCGGTGGGCGGCTTTTTCTGGCGTGACAGGTCATTCATCGGCCACGATAACAATTACGACGCCGGCGAATGGTGGCTACTATCTTCTGAATCAACCGGTCAATGCGAAGTATTCGTGCGGCGGCACTTTCTCGGATTGCGACGGGACAGTAACGAACGGAGATCCGATCGATACGTCGTCGCTGGGGACGAAGTCGTTCACAGCGGAAGCGAACGTCACCTCGGGTCCGACCGCCTCTGAGACGGTCAATTACAATGTGGTGGCGTGCCACGATGTTTTGTTTGAGTTCAACCCGTCGACGGTGGCTGCGGGCAGGTTTTCAATCGTGACGGCATTCGTGGGGTCCTGCACCGGCATGGTGCAAAAGAAAACCACGGTTCAATTTATGCTGACAGGGCCGCTTGGACGCGCGTGTGGAATATCCTCGACACTTGCGTTTACCACTCCGTCCTTTACGCTAGAACCCAAGGCCATATCGTTTGTGTTCCCTCTCCTGATTCCCAGGAGCGCGTGTACCGGAACGTATACGGTGACGGCTACAACTTCGGTCAGCGGAACGGTGGTTGATTCCGACTCGAGTTCGCTGATCGTTACAGCTCCGTGATGTTCGCTGATTGGGTATGAGCCAGAAGGCCCGGTGCAGGCACTACCGGGCCTTTTGCTCGGCCCAGCGTCTGGATTCTGTGTTGACACGATTGAGATCGGCGCGATTTAGAATCGCATCGCTGCCGGTGTCTTTGCGGATTTCGTCGAGATAGCGAATTGCCTCACGGTAGTGACTCGTGGCTTCGGTTCCGTGCCCGCTGAGACGCAGAGCAGTGGCGAGCAAAAAATGGAGCTGAGCGAGCACCGCTCGCAACTCCAGCGTTTCGGCTTTCGGCTGGGTGCTTTCAAGCTGCTGCCGGGCCTCTCGGTAGTCTTTCGTTTGAATCAAAGCCTCGCCCAGATTCACCGACGACTCGATGGATAGATATTTCAAGCCGAGATTGTCTGCGTCGGCAGCGGACTTCCTGAAAGCGCTCGCCGCTTCAACCGCGTTGCCTTCTTTGAGCGTCACTTCGGCAAGGTGAAACTTGGAAAGTAAAATCTTATCTGGCTCCTTCGATCGCGATGCGAATTGCAAAGCCTGCTCGTAAAGGTTGCGGGCGGACTTGAAATCGCCGCGGTAGAAAAAGCATTGCCCCTGATAATCGAGCGCCTGGGCGATGGAGCCGTCGATCTTCAGTTCGCGAGACAACGCAAGTGCTTCGTCGAGCGGTTTCTGGGCCTCATCGAGCCGGCCCGCGTCTGCCAGCGCAATACCATAGCCGCTCAAAACCTCGGTCATCCAATAGGTTCGGTCTTGCAGCTCCCGAAAGGTCTTGAGAGCTTCCTCCTCGACACTTACAGCGGCGCCGAACCGGCCCTGGTGGCCGAACAGCGTTCCCATGCTGTATGACTCCACCGCAGTACCCCGCTTGTCTCCCACGTTGCGGTAGAGATCGAGCGCGCGCTCGTAATACCGAATGGCTTTATCATATTGCCCCATCTTTTCAGATGTCTGCGCGAGGTTGTGCACAGTAAGCGCGACGTCCTCGGGCACGCTCGATTTCTCACGCGACTGCAAGGCCTGCTGAAAATACGTGAGAGCGTCCTGGTAATCCCCTTTCGAGAAATAGCACGTCCCAATGTTGTTCAGGCACAATCCCTGATTGCTTTCATCTCCCAATTCCCGCTCTACTTGCAGCGATTCCTTGAAATATCTCAGCGCTTCGTCGTAGTGTCCTCGATAATTATAAAAAGTCCCCAAGTCAAGCAGGGTGTCGCCCACGCCCTTCTTGTCTCCAATCTCTTGTCGGAGTCGCAGCGCTTCTTGATAACTTTTTAAGGCCTGTTCCGAATGCCCCGACTCATCCTGGGTCTGAGCGATGGTGTTGAGGGTCACGGCAATGCCGCGCTTGTCGCCGAGCCGCCGGCGGATTTCGAGCGCCTGTTGGAAACTGCTCAGAGCGTCCTCCTCTTTGCCGAGCTGCCGATACGAAAGCCCGGTGCCCTGTAGGGCCTTGGCTTTCGCTTCGTCATTTTCGAGCTGCGCGGCGAGGGTGAGCGCGTGGTTGAAATAATCCAGGGCGCCTCGAGGATTGTTGTTATAGATTTCCACGCGCCCCAAGGCCAACACCGCATCAACCCGCCTGGGGTCGTCGGCCACGGCCTTTTCGTAGTGGTCGTGAGCCTTGTCTAAAACGCTCGTATCTTCGTAGAGGTTCGCCAGTGCGAATTGAATTCCGGCATCATCCGGCGTGGCGGACGCCAGGTGCTCATAGTCTTCGATGGCCTTCGGATAATCCCTCTCAATCCGGGCGTAATTTGCAGCAATGAGATTTTTTTCATGGACCGGAAGACCTTCGGAGAGATCAACTGCTTTTCGGGAGTTCTCTTCAGCCTCGTTATCGTGCCCCAGATTCGCATACGTCTGTCCGAGCTTCGCGTAGGCCAGCGCAAAATCGGGATCCGCTTTTGTCGATGCGTCGAAGAGCTTGAGAGCCTCGAGATTATTTCCATTGCCCGCAAGATCGACGCCTTCGCTGTAAAGCCGGATCGCATCCAGCGATTTGGACGATGGCAGGAACGCTTGCGATTTAAGTTCGGCCGCAATCTGCGGCGAGAGTGCCAGGTTCTCGCGGATCGTGTGCGCCAGTTGATCGACAGCGCTCAGCAAATCCTTTTCGCTCGAGGCCTGAGTTTTCAGATTGATCGCACGATTGCGCTTGAAATCGTGCAAGCTGGCGTCGATGCGGATTTGATCTCCGGATTTTGCGTACTGCCCGGACACCACCATATCCGCATTCATCGTCGTTGTGATTCGTTGCAGCGTCGCGGCATCCGAGCCGGCGTCGGGAGTGATCTTCAAATCGTGCAGCGCCTGGTGCAGCCGGTTGGAAGATACGGAATGCAGATGAGCGGACTGCCCCACGTCCGTGTTCAGCATGTCCGCAAGACTCGATCCGAGCCAATCGAGCGAAGCGTCGCCGGATGCGTTTCGAAACGGCAAAATCGCCAGCTCGAGCGCAGGCTGCGCCGGTTGGCCGCCTTTTGACGCGGAGTGAAATCCATGTTTTTTGATGATCGTGAACGCCCCCACCGCCACCGCGACAGCCAAGGCCGGCACAAGCCATTTGCGATGAACTTTGAACCGGTCGAATCCCGAACCGGGCCGCGCTGTCGCGCCCGGAGCGCGACCGGCGACGGTGTCGGGGCGCACGCCGCGCCAGATCTCGAGGTCCCCGAGAATCTCAGTAGCACTCGCGAAGCGTTTCGTCGGGTCGATCTCGAGGCAATGCAGAACGATGTCGCTCAGCTCTTGCGGAACATCGGAATCCATCTCGATCGGAGGGCGCGGCGGTTCGACCGTGCGTTTGTACAGCGACGCCATCGCGGTCTCCGCCTTGTAAGGCGAATTCCCCGTGAGCAGTTCGTAGAAAATGATTCCGAGCGAAAACAAATCCGACCGCGCATCCACTTTTTCGCCCATGGCCTGCTCGGGCGACATGTATTCGGGCGTGCCCACCAGCGCGCCTGTCTGCGTCATTCCGCCGCCGCTCAGTTCCATGCTGCTCGCAATACCGAAGTCCATCACCGAAGCTTTGCCTTGCCCATCGGTCATCACGTTTTGCGGCTTCAGGTCGCGGTGAATCACGCCTTCCGCGTGTGCGGCTTCGAGAGCGCGGCAAATCTGTTCCACGATATCCACCGCTTCTGCGGGCGGGAATTTTCCTTTTTCGCGCAGCAGCGACTTCAGGTCCCGGCCCTCGATATACTCCATCGTGATGAACTTCACGCCATCCGCTTCGCCCAGATCGAAAATGCGGATCACGTTGCGGTGCGTCACCTGCCGGGCCAGGATCAGCTCCTGCTTGAACCGGCGCAGCGCATCACTGTTTTGCGCCAGCTCGGGTCGGATCACTTTCAGCGCCACCAAACGGTCGAGTTCGCGGTCGCTCGCTTTGTAAACCGCGCCCATTCCGCCTTCGCCAAGCAGTTGCAAAATTTCGTAGCGATTGCCCAACACGCGACCCTGCTCAAGAGCGCTTGAGGACTCTCCACCACTCGCGGCGCCCGGAGCCGACCAGCCGCTCGCATCATCCATCGTTCGGTCGCTAGAGGAAGTCACACCAGGAGTGGCGCTCGGAACCGCGGTAAGTGTGCGCTCGCTATCCGGCAGCGGGGTGCTGCAGGCGGTGCAGTTGGTAATTCCAGGGGGATTCGTCAATCCGCAGTGCGGACATTCCATGCCGGAGCCGCCTCGCTATTGCGCTTACGATACCCCAGCAGGCAGGGCTTTCCAATCACCATAACGGCCGGAGTTCTAAACCCATCTGTCGAGCCTGAGTATCAATACTTGGGAGAACTAAACAGCTGCACGCGCGGCACTCCCATGACTCTTCGAGGGTGGTCTTGCCGGATTCAACGACCCGAAATCAGTTCTTTTTGAGGCGGGCGAGCGCGACGATACGATTAACTAAGCGAGGGCCTGTCGAAGATATCCTGCCACGTCGCTAATGAAGCGATGAACCGACACCTCCGCGATGCGGTGGCCGACGATCGCGTTCATGGCCTTTCCCACGGCGCCGAGTGGTGGTTCGTAAAGACCCAAAAAATCCAACTGCGTTTCCGTAGCGGTCAGCGGGTAGATAGAAAGCTCGGCCTTCATGAGCGGGAACAAGCGCGGCATGGTCGTGGCTTCCCATTCGAGCAGCAACCGGGTGGCGGGAGTCGACATGGCATCAAGGACCTTCTCTTCGACGTTCTTGACGGAAATCCTGATATCGGTCTTGACCCCAATACCGCCAACGTCGACGTGCAGTTCAGCGGCGATTGATCGCGCTCGGGACGCCGCCGCCTTAGTAGCCGATTGGAACACGGTTAGTGGGTCCCGCCTCAACGCATCGCGGACGCGCTCGTAGGGATGGTTCACGTAATCGTAGCAGCGAATCTCGCGCCCTTTACTCTTCAACGTCGTTCCGTCCGGATTGACAGACTGTCTTAGAACTGGCGGCCAAAGAACTGTACCACACTGCGATCGTAGCGAATGTCGCTGATCGGGTTAAGATCCCCCTGGATCGCGGCGTACTCGGAAGCGGCCGCTTAACTTCCGAAATGGCGACTCTCCATCCGGCAAGTGCCGGGGGCGTTCAATTTGCGCCGCGGGCCGCGCGCAAATCCACGGCCAGAAGAACGCTCGCCGCGGCTGTCAACACCCTCTACGCAGGCGGCATGTCGTTGGCGTCGAACCCGGCGAACTCATTTTCCCAAGCGTAGCCGGGAGCTTGCAGCAAACGAACGCAGCGGTTCCAGCGCAGGATGGAATCGTCGTTGCCTGCGGGGCGGATTTTCTCGGCCTCACCGAAAAATTCGAGCGCGCGTTCGAAAAGCGGCAGCACTGTATGGGGCGGCTGGCCGGTGCGAAGCAGCGCTTTGGCGCGGCGTTCGCAGAGGATTCCCGCGTAGTAGAGCCGTTCGTAACGTTCGCCGAGCTTCTGGAAGGTTTCTTCCACTTCGCGGTAGCGGTCGGACGAGCCACCGACGAATTGATCCGTAATGGTGAGGCCGAGCAAACGCAGGGCGAGCTGATGCTGTGGCTCGATCGCCAGAATATCGCGGCAGATCGACTCGGCCTCTTCCGGCTCGTTGAGGTAGCGATAAAGCTCCACTTTTGCCGTGGCCTCGGCGATCCCCGCCTTCGAAATCGACTTCAGACCGAATTCCATAGCGCCTCCCTTCGAGCTTTTCACGCGCGTTGCCGGCGGCTCAAGCCGTCTTCGCGCCGCCAATTTTGCGGACCAGCATCAACAGCGGATCGTAGAACTCGTCCACGACGCGTTCCTTCAACGGGATGATGGCGTTGTCCGTGATATGGATGTCTTCGGGACAGACTTCAGTACAGCACTTCGTTATGTTGCACAGCCCGATGCCTAACTCGTCTTTCAGCAGCCGCACGCGGGAGAGACCGTCGAGCGGATGCATCTCGAGCCCGGCGACGCGGACGAAGAAACGGGGTCCGCCGAACTGTTCCTCCTTGTCGTGGTCGCGAAGGACGTGGCACACGTTCTGGCAGAGGAAGCACTCGATGCATTTGCGGAATTCCTGCACGCGGTCCACGTCGCGCTGATACATTTTCCACTCGACGCCCGGCCGGGGCTGGAACGGCGGGATTTTCCGGTTCACTTTGTAATTCCAGGAGACGTCGGTGACCAGATCCTTGATCAGCGGAAAAGCTTTCATGGGGTAGATTGTGATGGGCTGATCGAGAGGGAGCGAATCCATGCGCGTCTTGCAAGTGAGCCGCGGCCGGCCATTCACCTCGGCGGAACACGATCCGCATTTCCCCGCCTTGCAATTCCAGCGCACGGCGAGATCGGGAGCTTGGTGGAATTGAATCGAGTGCAGCGCATCGAGCACAACCATGCCGGGAACGAGCGGGACGCGATAATCGGTGGGCTTGCCGCTTTCGCGGTCGCCCCGGAACACCCGCAAGGTTGCTTCCGCCATTTCGGCCCTCCTGCATTCGCTACTTTTCTTCTGCCAGGATCTGCTTCAAGTCGTCCGGCATCTCTGGTACCGGCTTTTCGACAAGCTCCATCACATCGCCCTTCTGGACGGTGACATTATTCTTCCGGCCCCACGCGTCGTCCAGTTTCGGGTAGTCCAGGCGGCTGTGTGCTCCGCGGCTTTCGCGTCGGGCGAGAGCGGCGCGCGTGCAGGCTTCGGAAACCGTGAGCATGCACCGAATGTCGCGTGAGAGGTGCCATCCCGGATTGAAGAGGCGCGAACCTTCGACACGCATGCGCGCGGCCCGCTCCTTCAGTTTTTCGATTTCCGTCAATGCGCGGCGAAGGTCCTCTTCGGTGCGAAAGATGCCGACGAGAGTTTGCATCACTTCCTGCAGATCATGATGAATCTGGTAAGGGCTCTCGCCGCTGGTACGGTCAAACGGCGCGAGCAACTCCCGCTCGGCCTGCTCGATTTGGGTGCCATCGATCGCGGGAGTTCCCGTTTTCTTCGCATGCTGCGCGGCCGCCAATCCCGCGCGGCGCCCGAAGACCAGTAAATCCCCAAGCGAATTGCCGCCTAGACGATTTGCGCCGTGAAGACCCGCGGCCGCTTCGCCCGCGGCAAAAAGCCCGGGAACAGATGCCTGCGTCGTCTCTGCTTCCACGCGAATGCCGCCCATGACGTAGTGGCAGGTGGGACCGACTTCCATGGGTCCCTTGGTGATGTCCACGTCCGCGAGTTCCAGAAACTGGTGATACATGCTGGGCAGCTTCCGCTTCACGTACTCCGCGGGCATGTGCGAGATGTCCAGGAACGCTCCACCGTGCTCCGTACCACGGCCTTCGCGCACCTCCGTGTAGATCGCGCGTGCAACCACGTCGCGCGTGGAAAGGTCCATTTTCTTGGGGTCGTACCGCTCCATGAAGCGCTCACCGTTCTTGTTGCGCAGAGTTCCGCCTTCGCCGCGCACCGCTTCGGTGACCAGAATCCCCTGCACGCCCGGCGGCCAGACCATGCCAGTCGGATGGAACTGCACAAATTCCATGTCCATCAACTCGGCGCCGGCTTCGTAAGCGAGCGCCATGCCGTCGCCGGTGTATTCCCAGGAGTTCGATGTGATCTTCCAGGCCTTGCCGATGCCGCCTGTGGCGATGACGATCGAATTTGCCTTGAAAACGACAAAGCGGCCTTGTTCCCGCCAGTAGGCGAAAGCGCCGGCGACGCGGTCGCCGTCTTTGAGCAGCCGCGTCACCGTGCACTCCATGTACACGTCGATTCCCTGATGCACGCCACGGTCTTGCAACGTGCGGATCATTTCGAGGCCCGTGCGATCGCCTACATGGCATAGCCGTTTGAACGTGTGGCCGCCGAAGGCGCGTTGCATGATTTCGCCGCTCTCGGTGCGATCGAAGAGCGCGCCCCACTGCTCAAGCTCGCGCACGCGGTCGGGCGATTCCTGTGCGTGGAGTTGGGCCATGCGCCAGTTGTTGAGGAGTTTGCCGCCGCGCATCGTGTCGCGGAAGTGCGTGCGCCAGTCGTCCGCTTTGTCCACGTTGGACATCGCCGCGGCTATGCCGCCTTCGGCCATCACGGTATGCGCCTTGCCGAGGAGCGATTTGCAAACCACTCCCACGCGCGCACCCTGCGCCAGTGCCTCGATCGCGGCGCGCAGCCCGGCGCCGCCCGCGCCGATAATCAGGACGTCGTGCTCGTGGGTTTCGTAATTTGTGTTCACAGCAGCCGGATGTCCTTGAGGGAGCCCGTCGCTAGCAGGCGGATATAAAGGTCGGTGAGACCGACCGAAAACAGGCTTAGCCACGCCCACAGCATGTGGCGCTCGTTCAACACGCTCACCCAGCGCCACGCCGCGTAGCGGGGCGGGCCGAACGCGGTGCACGAAAAACAATCCAGCTTTCCTCCCGCGAGATGCCGCAGCGAGTGGCAGGAGAATGTGTACGTCGTAAGCAGAACGATGTTCACAAGCATCACGACCGAGCCGACGCCGATTCCGAATCCTTCCGGGAAAAAGAAAGCGCGCACGGCGTCGTACCACAGGAAGCCGAGAAACACGAGCGCCAGGTAGAAAAAGTAACGGTGCAAGTTTTGAAGGATGAACGGAAACGCGGTTTCACCGCGATACGCGCGCCCGCTTCGTTCGCTCACCGCGCACGCCGGCGGATCGAGAAAAAATGCGCGGTAATATGCTTTGCGGTAGTAGTAGCAGGTTGCGCGAAACCCGAGTGGGCCGCCGAGAATCAAGACTGCGGGGGAAAGCGGCCACCAGTGATGGAGAGGGTCGATCAGCGGAGAATAGAACGGGGAGAGATACGGCCCCCATTCGTAGAATTTCCCTTCGAACGCGCGGAGCGTGGCGTAAACGCCAAACGCGCTCAGCACCACCACCACCGGCAGGATTTCGACCCACCAAGCATCCTGTCGCTGGGTGCTTCCGAAACGGCTTACACCGCCCGTCGCCGATGATTCCGCCATGAGTTCACCGTCCTGCGGGGCATAGAGTAGTCAGGAAATCAGCTTTTGCAAACCAGAATTTTGCGAAGGGCAGCCTTTACACGCAGCGAGTTGCCGAAGTAGCCTAGACTCCGATTTTCAAATTCTGACGCCGTAGATACGCGTGCCCGAGAAAAGCAGCGGTCTCACTGGTTGCGCGCGGAAAATATCTCAAAGATCCGCGGAAGAATTCCGGATTAGGTGTGGCGCGAAGCGAAGCCTGTCAGCCCGAGCACTTTGTCCTTCGACTGAATAATGTGCTCGTACATTCGCTGGCGCGCCCGCTCGGGATCGCGTTCTTGAATGGCCTTCAAAATTTCGCGATGCTCGCGGCCGGGCGCCTCGCCGTAATAGTTGATATCGATCGCTGCATACATAATGCGTTCCATCTGGCTGCGCGCTTCGCTGACCGCCTGCATCAGCATCTGATTCCGCGAGAGACGCGCAATGGTGATATGGAACAAACTATCCGCTTCGATAAAGCGAACGCAGCTTGCGCGGTCCTCAGGCGTGCACGTAACCTGGGACAAGTCGGACAACTTCCCGAGCAGCTCCTGATCCGCACCCTTCGCAGCCGCTAGCTCCGCGGCGACGCATTCGATCGCGCAACGATACTCGTAGATGTCGTTTAAAACTTGCAGCGTGATCTGACTGACAAAGTAACCCCGGTTCGGCACGATGCGAATAAGCCGCTCGTTGTGCAGGCGGACCACCGCCTCGCGCACGGGCGTGCGGCTGCCGCGGTAGCGCTTGGCGAGATCTTTCTCGCTCAACGCTTCGCCCGCTTGGTAGACCCCGTGAATGAGATCTTGCTTGAACGCGCGGTACACTTTTTCACTGAGCGTCGCACTCGGGCTGATCGCGGCGGGCCACGGAGGCTGCAATGGAGAAGAGGACGCGGGGGCGCGCCTCTGAGTTTTGCGACGGACTGCTGTCTTCACGGCGAGGCCTCCCCGGGACGAGGTAAGTCTGGGCCATTCTTCACAAGTTCTCAGTTCCTGTCAAACGTATGCAGCCGGTATTCCTGAACCATTGGCTTGGCATGCCGGAATTTGCGAATATAGCGTCTGCGACGCGGAGCGCAACGCCTTCGCCGGAGCCATTTCACCCACAGGCCACGACGCACCCGATGACGACCGCCATCAACGAATTGTTCAGCGTGCTCCGCGAAAACTTCCAGGGCGATCTCATTCGCCCCGGTGACTCCGAATATGCGGAGGCTGGCAGAATTTGGAACGCGATGGTGGCGCGGTCGCCCGGCCTCATCGCGCGCTGCGCCGATGTGGCGGATGTGCAGACGGCGGTGCGGTCCGCGGCCCGAGCCGGCGTGCTCACCGCCGTGCGCTGCGGCGGGCACAGCCTCGCGGGCTTCAGCAGTTGCGATGGAGGTCTGGTGATCGATTTGTCGCGCATGCGGCAAGTCTCCGTCGACGAAAAATCGCGGCGCGCGCGCTTTGCCGGAGGCTGCCTGTTGGGCACGGTGGATTCGGCGACGCAAAAAGCGGGCCTCGTTTTTCCGGCCGGCGTGGTTTCGCATACCGGCGCCTCCGGCCTGGTCCTCGGAGGAGGCACGGGCTGGCTCACTCGACTGCATGGACTTTCCTGCGACAACGTCGAAGGTTTTACTCTTGTGACGGCGGATGGTTCGTTGGTGCGCGCGAATGCGCGCGAGAACGCCGATTTGTTCTGGGCGTTGCGCGGAGGCGGCGGAAATTTCGGAGTCGTCACGGAATTCGAAGTGCGGCTGCATCCGTTGAGCTCCTTGCTGCTCGCGACTTCTCTTTGCGTCGGCGATGACATCGTTCGCGTCTTGCGAGATTGGCGCGAATTCATGCCCGGCGCGTCCAACAATCTGAAATGGAATCTCTCGCTGCGGCTCGCGCCCGTGTCGGAAAATCTGCCCGCCGGCGTGCGCGGAAAACCGGCGCTGAGCGTTTCCATGGCCTGGTTCGGCGATCCCGAAGAAGGCCATCGCGAAATCGATCGCATTCTTTCGCTGGGCAAGCAAGTGGCGCGCACGAAAGATGAGATTTCCTACCTCGCGTTGCAGACGATGGCCGACGCCGATTTTCCGCACGGCCGCCGCTATTACACCAAGTCCGGATTTTTCATGTCGCTGAGCGATGCGACCATGCAAACGATGATCGACGCTCTTCCTTCGATTCCTTCTCCGAACACGCAGATTGAACTCGCGTATCTGGGCGGCGCTGCGGGGCGCGTCGGCGCCTCGGAAACGGCGTTCGGAGACCGCAGCGCCCCGTTCATCATGAATCTGTTGGGCGATTGGTCCGATCCGAAGGACGATGCCGCGAACGTCGGATGGGTTCGGAATCTGTTTGGTGCGCTGCGGCCGGCGATGAAGCCCGGCGTCTACGTCAATTTCATGAGTGGAGATGAGCAGGAGCGAGTCCCAGAGGCGTACCACGAACGCTGGGAGCGCATGGTCAAGGTAAAGAATCATTTCGATCCCACCAATTTCTTCCGGCTGAATCAGAACATCAAATCCCAGAGTGGCGCGGCGGCGGCGCCTCCCAGTGCGACTCCGCCTGTTACTTCCAAGAATTGAGAATTTCCGGTATCGCGATTTCGGCGATGCCGGCTTTTCATTTTCGGGCTAATCCGGCGATTGGCCGGGCGCCGCTAGAGTAGTGCTTTTGTTCCGATTAGAAATGACCTCCGTTGTTTGTTTTGAATGAGTTACGGCGATTTCTAATCGTTTAGGTGTCCCGGTTAGAAGTGGTCGGGATCCGATTAGGCCGCCCGTGGGGCTGAATGCCGCGGGGGCGGATTCGATTCGCCGCGGCCGGACGACCGGCGTCACGAGGACAAAGTCCTAGAGCCGGCATAGCGGGAGAGGTGCCCTGCGGACGGGGTCCCTAAGCCGGCGCTGCGGGGCCGGGGCTTCGTTGGCGGATTCGATTTTGGCGGCCATTTGCATAGAACTCTCATAACCATGGTGACACGGAAAAGGCGAAATTGAGCAGTGGCCGTGTGTAAGGAATTTGGTACGAGGCGCGCAACTACGGAGACGGGGGCCAGCAGTAGAAGAAACCGCAGATCCCTCGATCCGCCGCGGCGGACTCGGGATGACGGCGTTTCCTTGCTGATGTTGGTCTCGGTGGCTTATGCGACGGCTTGCAACTATTCATGAGTTGGTGCACAGCCTGAAGGCTGCGCCACCAAGGGCGCGGGCGCGCTATCGCCTCGGTTTACGGCTGGGACAGCCGCGCGTTCATGGATGCGAGACCTGTGGGAGGATCGCCCAGACTACGGATAAAACTCATATTGTGATTTCTTGAGGCCGGTGCATTGGCCTTTTGAGTCGTAATCGCGTTCCTCGGTCACCCACCCGCCTTTGTCCCGTTCGTAAATACTCCGAGAACGGAGACTGCCATCTGAATTGAATTCTTCCTTTTTCGTCAGATGTTCGGATTCGCCGTACGTGTAGACGGTTTTGGCAGGCAGAAAACCGAGCTCTTGCGGCGCATCCGTCAGATTTCCATTCGAATCGTAGACGAGAGTCTGGACAGCGTACCCTCTATCATTGTATGTGTTCACAACCGTCGTAATCACGCTGCCATCCGCCTTCGACGATTTATCTTCAATCAGGTTTCCATGGGCATCGTATTTGAGTATATGTTTTCCGTCGGCTGTGACGTCATCTACGATCTTCCCGTCGTCATTCAACTTGAACTTATGCTGCCCTTTGATAGTCCCGTCGAGGTTGAGGCTGGTTTGCGCGGTAACCTGGCCCTTTCTGTTGTATTTGTACGAGGTCGTTTCACCTCCGCTGGCGCCCGTGTTGAGCTCCCATCGCGACGCGGTGATGTGGTCCTTGGCATCGTATTCGTAGGTGTCGCGCAAAAGACGAAGTCCCGCATCGTTGTAGCCGTCCGTTTGCGTCAAATTGCCGTGGGCGTCGTACATGTTAACGTACTCTTGTCGAACGGCGGTCTGAGGGTCACAAGACAGGTAGCTTTCTGTCGTAACTTTCTTGATTTTTTCTCGCCTAATTTCCAGGTTGTTTGGAGGGTACTGAGAACTCGCGGTGGAACAAATGAAAAGCAACGCCAAGCCGAAGAAGAAGGGCTTCACGGTTTAGGGCTCCTCGCAGGCGGATGACGCGCGTGCAGAGCTGGGGCTCTTATTTTGCGCTTGCCGGCGGAACACGGCGGGAGGATACCACCGTTGTTGATCACTACAGAGTTAGAATGCGCGGCGATGGGGTGAACCGCGCGGCGGAATCGCTCGTGGGTGGCCACAAGGTATCTCGCCCGCCTATGTGTCGGCCACATACCCACTGGGGAATGCGCCCGCCCGTGTTGGGAGTGTCCCAACCGCCTCACGCACGCTCCAGCCAGCAACCCACGCGCGGGCAAAAGCCGCAAGATCCGTAATCGTATGGCGGGTGTTTTATTCGAGCGGAACGTGCGTCCGCCAATGCGCTTCGATTTCTTCCAGGGTGCGGCCTTTCGTCTCGGGAACCATCTTGTAAACGAAAATCCACGCGAGGACGCCGACAATCCCATACAGCCAGAATGTCCACGCGCGGCCCAGGGCATGCAGCAAGCTCAGAAACGTCAACGCGACCACCAGGTTCGATCCCCAATTCGCCACCGTCGCTACGCTCATTGCTCGGCCGCGAATCTTCAACGGATAGATCTCTGCAATCATCAGCCAGAACACCGGTCCGAGGCCGATGGCGAAGCAGGCCACATAAACCGCCACGCTGATCACCGCGACCCACGCCACGACGTCGGACAACGACGGCGAGAGAAACGCAAAACCGAGGACTCCCAGGCTGATAATCATCCCAACCAATCCGTAAAGGAGCAGTGGCCGCCGCCCCACGCGGTCGAGCAGCCGCAGCGCCACGATGGTCAACAAAACGTTGACCACTCCGACTCCCACGGTCGCCAAGATCGCCGCGGAAGCGGAATGAAGTCCCGCGAATTGGAAAATTGTCGGCGCGTAGTAAATGACCGTGTTGATCCCCGTGAATTGTTGAAACACCGCCAGCCCGATTCCCACGATCAGCGCCGGCCGCAATGACGCGCCCAGCAATTCCCGCCAGCTTCCTTCCTGTTGATTCAGGCTCGCCGCGATTTCCGTCAACTCCTTTTCCACGTCGGTGCTCTCGCGGATTCTTTCGAGCAGGGCGCGCGCCTGGTCCCCCAGCGAACGGCTCATCAGCCAGCGCGGGCTCTCGGGCAAGAACAGCAAGCCGATAAACAGCACGATCGCGGGTATAGCCGCGAGCGCAAACATCCAGCGCCACGCGCTCGCCCCGGCCAGCGCATAATCTGCCAGGTAGGAGACCACGATCCCTATCGTGATCATCAGTTGGTTCAACGAAACGAGTCTCCCGCGAACGTTGGGCGGTGAAACCTCGGAGATGTACAACGGCGCCGTGAAGGAGGCCACTCCGATCGCGACGCCGACCACAACGCGTCCAATCGCCAGCCACACGGTGCCGGGCGCCAGCGCCGTTCCGATCGCTCCGATGGTGAACAATACGGCCACCTGCATGAGCACGGTGCGCCGTCCAAACCTATCCGCCAGCTTGCCGCCAAAAATCGCTCCCACCACCGCGCCCAGCAGCACCGCCGCGACCACCACTTCTTCCTGGAACGTGGTGAGCGCAAAATCCTTCTGCACAAACAGAATTGCTCCGGAGATGACTCCGGTGTCGTAGCCGAACAGTAGCCCGGCCAGCGCCGATATCCAGGAAACGATTGTTACGAATCGCCCGGTCTTGTAACTTGTCTTGATGTTCGCAGGGGATGCCAGGGGAGTCCTCCTTAGCGGGCGTCTGTCTGCAAGAAACTTGGCCGGACCGAGTTTTCCTACCTCGGCGAATGAGGGAGTTTACACCACAGCGACGGGCTGCGAGCTTTGATTTGGTGGAATCCGTGGGATAAAGGCCGGCGGCGCCGGAGGCCTGTAGCGTGGCGCCGGCTGCGGCCGCCCGCGTTCAAGGCGTCCCACCCGCTCAGGAAAAAGAGACGCGCTACGATTGGCCAACGGCACAGGCGTCGCGCGCGCCGTCAGTGTTAGAATTCAAGAGCCGGAGGGGTGGGTGAGCGGTTGAAACCGGCGGTCTTGAAAACCGTTAGGCCTCAAAAGGGTCTCGTGGGTTCGAATCCCACCCCCTCCGCCAGAATTGCAGCGGCGATGTTCGGCTGCGATTGATCCCGCACAAGGCATGAGTGCGTCGCAGCACGCCGCCGCGTGCTGCCCAATAGTGCACGCAGGCACACTCCGCGCCCGGCCGAATCATTCATTTCGATTAAATCGTCCGCATCCATTCGCCGAAGCTACTTCGAAGCGCGAATCTGGTGGAGTATCGCGACGGCGTTGTCGCCGAACGTGGCTTCGTACTTGGCGTATTGCCGGAAATCCCCGTACTGCGGCAGCTGAATTTTCTGACGCACTTCGTCATCCGTGGCGCCCGCCGCAGCCAACTTCACAACCTGCGCGTCGAGATCGGCCATGTAATCGCGGAAGCGCTCGATTGTTTGCCGCGTGCCGACTTCGAAATGGCCCGGAACGAAATGATCGGCGGGAAGCGCCAGAATCTCGTCGAGATCCTGAATCCAATGCGCGGCGCTGCCTTCGTCCATCGCCGGCACGCTGTTCGTCAGATACAGATCTCCCGTGGAAACTGTGCGCTCCTTCGGAAAATACACATAGATGTCGCCCATGGTGTGCGCCGGCCACGCCGCCACAATCTCGACCGGCTCATCGCCGAGATGGACCGTCATTTTCTGGGTGAATGTGATGGTCGCCGGCCGAAACATAAATTCATGGCCCGGTGATGCGGGTCGCGACGAATTCGGCTTGGATGCCGACGCAGCGAGAGCCATGGTTTTCTCCCGCGTGAACGGCGAAGAAATCACCGTGGCATCGGGACCGACTACTCCATCTCCGCCCTGATGATCCGGGTGATAGTGCGTGTTGACGATGTACGCGATGGGGAGCGAGGAGATCTTGCGAATTTCGTGCAAGATTTTTCCGCCCTCGGTGCGATCCAAGCCGCAATCGACGACGAGGATGCTCGACGGGCCGACCAGGAAAGTCGAATTGGCGCTGCCATCGTTGTCGGAAATATAGGCGTAAAGATTTGAACCGAGGGATTCGACGCGCGGACCGGATGCCGCGGAAAATGCCAGCAGCGCCACGCCGAAAATCAAGACAAACAAGACAAGGATCCGCGTTCGCAAATTCTTCGAGGAGTGCGACATGATCACCGCCGTGTCCGGCCCGGCGACGAGCCGGCGAATTAAGAACGAAGACGGAAGCGAAGGCTCCGGTTACGGTGTCGCGCGACCGGAGCCTTGCACTTCTCAGAATATGAACTTCAGCCCAAATTGAATCAATCGTGGGCCGCCCGATCCGAGTCCGACGTTATTCTGCGCCACGTCGGGCGTCTGATACAACGCGCCGAACGATGGCGAGGTGAGGACGTTGTTTGGAAGCGCGAAGTTCGGATGGTTCAAAATGTTGAAGAACTCCGTGCGGAACTGCATCTTCAAGCGTTCCGTGAGTTCCGTATTTTTCATCAGTGCGAAATCGACGTTGACGAATTTCGGGCCGATTACGATGTTGCGGCCCGAATCTCCGAATGTCAGCGGCGCGTTGAGGGAAAAATCTGCGGTGTTGAAGTATTCCGCCACGGTATGCGGACCGGAGTTCGGATTGCCGCTCACATTGGCGCGATCGTCGCCGAGACCCGTGCTGCTTTCGTCCGCACCCGTCAGCACGGAAAACGGCTGGCCCGTCTGAGCGGTGACGATGCCGCTGATCTGCCATCCATTTCCCAGACGATCCGGAATCGCCGACCACATGCTTTTCATGTTCGGAAAGCTGTAAATGTAATTTAAGACAAATCGGTGGCGGATGTCGAAATCGGAAAGTCCCTTCTCGGCGGCGGTGTCGTAATTGTTCTGGGGAAAGATGGTCGTGCCGTTCGCGCCGGAGCCGAAAAAGTCAGACGCGCCGTCGATCGATTTCGAATACGTGTAGGCGGCTCCGAAGCTGAGCCCGCGGGTGAATTGCTTGTCCACTTTCACTTGCAGCGCGTTGTAATTCGAGCTCATCGAATCTTCAGCTTCGAAGATCTGGGCGAAACCGAAATACGGCCCGCGGACGATGGTCGGCATCAACGCGATATTCTGCGAAAGGAACATAGCCGCTCCCGGAGGAAGTCCGAGATCTTCCAATCGCGAGACGACATTCGGAGTGAGCGTGTTGATTTCCGCCTGCGTGGTGTAGGCCTGATCGATTTGCCGGAACCGCGGCAAATGAGTGCCGGTCGTCCCGACATAGGCGACGTCGATCAAGACCTTCTCCGGCAATTGGTGTTGCACGTCCAGGTTCCACGCCTGCGAATACGGCGTCGGAAGATTCGCGGGCGTGATGGTAATCACGGGGAACCCTGATGGTCCGAATGACATTGGGTACGTAGGCGAGGAAATGTAATAGTCGGGCAGGTAGGGCGGATTCAACATCACGTTTCCGGGAATGTTTCCAAAAACCGTGTCGTAGAAAATTCCATATCCCGCGCGAAGCACCGTCTCCTGCGACTTGCCAAGCGCCCACGCGAGGCCGACGCGCGGCGCGAAGTTGTTGTGATCGCCGTCGTAGAGACCTCCGAGCTGGCTCTGCGTGGCGATTCCGGAAAGTTGAAGCTGGGCCAGGTTGGTTTGGTCCGCGTTGGGCGGGAGGGGTTGAGTGTACAGGTTGGGACGCCATGTGCTCGAGCGGCCCGTCGCATCGTGAAGGACCGTGTTCAGCTCATACCGCAGTCCATAGGTGAGCGTCAGGTTCGGGCGTAATTTGAATTTGTCTTGAGCGAAAAAATCGTAGCTCGTTGTGCGGTAGCTGCGCCCTGAGTTGCCGACGAATTGGAGCGAGGAGCTCGGCAGGCCTTCGGCAAAGTCCACCAACGGATTTGGAATTCCTTCGAGGTTGGCCGAGCCCGTGAAGCCCAGTTGCCCGTTGAAGTAGAGATCGTAGACGCGGTTATCGCGGATATTGCGAACCTCGCCTCCGAATTTCCATTCGTGCCGCGGTGTGATGTGCGAGAAATTGTCCACCCATTGCAGCGTGTTGATCCAGTTGCCCGCCGGATTGTTTCCCGAAGCGCCGAGGTTCGACGTCGATTCCACGCCGGAAACCAGGCCGCCCGAAAACGTGATGTTGGGGATGTCGCCGAGACCTATCGGAGAGTTCGCCGGCCAGCCGGTGTTGAATCCATAGTCGGCGGCCTGCGGTCCCGTCTGGTTGTAGGTGAAACCCGTTACGCGCGTGAAGCCGAAGCGAAATTCGTTGAGATTCGAAGGACTGATGAACCACGTATGCCCGAGCGAAGCCAGATGAGTGGTCTCCTTGTCATCGACGCCATACCCTGGAACCGCCGTGGTCCCCTGGCCGGGTTGAAACGGATAGAAAATGGTCGCGCCCGTGTAGCTGTAGCGAGCCGTCAGGAGGCCGTGTGAGAGCTGGTGATCGACTTTGATCATGTACTGGTCCGTGCTATTCGTCAGATTTGGCGACGAAACGAAATTGCCCCCGGATTCCGTCGTGTTTGGCTCGGGGAACAACTTGAAAAGTTGCGCGCTGGTGGGGTTCACCGTGACTTGCTGGTTCAGTCCCGTCGCTGGATTGAAAAACAGGCCGCCCCTTTCCGCGTCGGTGGCAACGTTGGTCAGGTTCGTGATGCCGGCGACCTGGCGAAAGCCCTCATAGTTGCCGAAGAAGAATGTCTTGTCTTTCTGGATCGGGCCGCCTAGCGTGGCGCCGAACTGATTCAATCGCAGTGCGGGTGCGGCAAACGCCGGATCGGCGAAGAAATTTCGCGCGTCGAGAACGTTATTCCGGAAAAATTCGTACACTGATCCGTGCAGCTGATTGGTTCCGGATTTTGTCACCAGGTTGACGATCGAGCCGCTGCTCCGCCCGTATTCGGCGGCGTAGTTATTCGTCTGCACTTGAAATTCCTGGATCGAATCGATGGACGGAAGTTGCGCCACGCTGCCCGCTTCGTAGTTGTTGTTGTCGACGCCGTCGACCATGAAATTGTTCGACGTCGAACGCTGTCCATTTGACGAATAGCCGGACACGCCGCCTTCGCCGCCTTGCTGTCCGCCGCCGCCGCCCGACGCGGAAACGCCGGCATTGAGCAGCGCCAATTGTGTGAAGTTGCGGCCGTTGAGCGGCAGCGTGGTGACTTGCGCTTCGTTGATGACGCCCCCGAGATGAGCTGTCTCCGTGTCCGTCAGCGTCACGCTGCTCTCGACGGTGACCGTCTGCGTCGACTGCGCCAGGGCCAGGGCCACGTCAACGGTGGCGATTTCGTCGACCAGAACTTCAATGCGCTCGAGCTTTGCCGCGGCAAATCCGGACTTTTCCGCCGATAGCGCGTATGTCCCGGCTGGCAGCGCGGGGAACCGGAACAATCCGTTGTCCGCGGTGGTCGCGTTGCGCGTGAGTCCGGTCGCGGCGTTGGTGATGGTTATCGCGGCGCCCGGAACCACCGCTCCCTGTGGATCATGCACCGAGCCGGCAATTTCACCGGCGTTCGATTGGGCGAACGCAACTCCCGCGGTCATCACGAGAAAAATTATCGAGACCAAAATCCTCTGAACCATGAGCGGTTCCTCCTTGATTTCGAAACTCTTCCACCGGCGACCCGTCGCGCCGCCGGTCCGCACCGCGGGCTGTCTCAAATTTCCCTGTCAACTGATCGTTGCTTTCGTCAGCTAGAAATTCCCTTTGTAAACAACTCCGCCCTTCATCACGAATTCGACATGCTGAAGCACGGTGATGTCGCTGAGCGGATCGCCATTCACGGCGACGATGTCGGCAAAATGTCCCGGCTCGATTGCGCCGACCTTGTCGCTCCAGCCCATCAGATCCGCCGCATTCACGGTTCCCGCTTGCAGCGATTGCACAGGCGTCAGTCCCAACTGCACCATCGACCAGAACTCGCCCGCATTCAATCCGTGCGGATAGACGCCCGCATCCGTTCCCAACGCGACTTTCACTCCCTCGCGATAGGCCCGCGCGACATTTTTCATGGCCGCCGGAATGATGATCGCTACTTTCTCAATGACCCACGGCGGGAGGTGCAAGCTGTCCTCGTTCTTCTCGTACCAGAACAGTGGATACGTCGTCGCCGAAAGGTATGTTCCGTGCTGCTTCATGAGCTGGATGTCTTCTTCGTCGATAAATATTCCATGTTCGACGGAATCAACGCCCGCGCGTACAGCATCCTTGATCGAAGTCGCCGAATGCGCGTGTGTCGCCACTTTTCGTCCCAGCCTGTGCGCCTCGCTGATCAGCGCCTGCATTTCTTCGGGGCTGTACTGTTCGAATAGGGGACTATCGCCTTTGGAAAATGTTCCACCCGAAGCCGCGAACTTGATGACGTCGGCGCCGTATTTGATGTTCTCGCGCACTTTCGCCATCACCGCGGGAATGCCGTCGGCAACGCCTTCTGCTGAGTAATGAAACTCGAAGGGGAGAAGATTATTGTCGCCGTGCCCGCCTGTGATGCTGATGATCGGGCCCGAAGCTTGCATTCTCGGCCCAATTACGTCACCGTCATCAATCGCATCGCGTAACGCAACGTCGGCAAATCCTCCGGCACCGACATTTCGCACGGTCGTGAAACCCGCCAGCAAAGTCACGCGTGCGTTTCGCGCCCCGATCAGCGCGTGCCGCGGCACGGAAACTCCCAGCGAGTCATATCCCGCCGCGCCCGCCCGCATCGTCAAGTGTGTGTGAACGTCGATGAATCCGGGCAGCACAGTCGCCTTGCGAAGATCGATTTCATGAGCGCCGGCCGGAACCGAAAGGTTGGGGCCAACCCGCTCGATCCGCTCGCCGCGAATCAAAATGTCCTGGTTCTCGAGCATGCGCCCGGCGTGCGCGTCGAACAATTTTCCCGCATGGATGACTGTGACTTCCGGCGCCGCTGCGTCCTGCGCGGCCGCCGGAATCGCATACATGCCCAGACAAAGCAGGAGCGCCAGACAGAGAACTCTCGCCCGGTAAAAAAACTCAAGAGATGTATTCATTGTGCTTCCTTTCCAAGTGTCTATTCCGCGCGAGGGCCGGGAATCGGAGCCACGATACCGGCGCGCCGGGTCACTCCTTCGGTCAAAAAGGGAAAGTCGAGTCAGCAGAGCGAATTGACAGACAGATAGGCCCATGAAACGGTCCGGTTCAAGCAGCACCCGCCCCCCAAGAAAGTTACGGTGCTTGGCGGGCAAGCTATCTCTAGACTGCATGCCTGTCAAGTACATTTCGCATACTTTAAGTATTCATAATTTGGATGGGCCGCATCGGTGCCATCCGCGGGCATCGACGCGAACAATCCCCGGGCCAACCGCCGGGCCGTCTGTTGGCCGGCGGCCGGCGGCGGCCGGCGCCGCTCGCCGGCGCCGCTTGGAAACTCCGCGAACGCTGCGGCGCCGCTCGGGCCCGCCCGCCTCTCCGCACCCGTAATGTTTACGGCGAATGCGCTTGCCTTTCAAACAGCTCGGGGGTCACAAGTGGGTTAACATTTACAGAAATGGTACCCAGGGCCTCATCGTCCCGGAGCGCGCTCATTTTCGCCGCCTGGCTGCTCATCGGCGGCGGATTTGTCGTTATGGCCATCGCTTTGCCCCGCGGCGGCACACAAACGGTCATCGGCGATATCCTCTTGTGCGTTTTGCCGCTCGTCGCCAATGCCTGCCTTCTTTCAAATGCGGATACAACTTACCGCCGCACGAATACATTCTGGATTCTTCTCGCGGCGGGTTGCGGACTTTGGCTGGTTGGAACGCTCCTGTGGACTTATCGCGAGCTGGTCCTTCATCTTCCCACGGGCTATTCCTACATCGGAGACATGGCATACTTCATTCATCCCGTGCCTCTTATGGCGGCGCTGGCCTTACAGCCGCACGCGCGCGGAGTCCGCGAGACGCTTCGCTACGGCCTCCTGGACTTCTCTCTTCTCGCCATGACGTGGATTTACGTCTATGCCTTCACGGCGCTTCCCTGGGTGAGTGTCTCTCCGAACCTGCAGCTTTATATGGAGCGCGGCTGGCAAACCTACATCGGCGAAAACATTGTCTACACCGCGATCCTGGCCTTCCTATTTTTTCGAACGCGCAGCGCGTGGCGCTGGGTCTATGCGCAGCTTTTCGGAATTTCCGTGGTTCACGCCTTTGGTTACGTGGCTATCGCCTGGGCGTCCATGGTCGGGAAGTACACGGCGGGAAGCATCTACGATCTTCCCTACGTCGTTATGTTTCTCTGGTTCGCCACGCTCGGTGTGAACGCGCATCGCATGAAACTCGCTCCGGACCCGCGCGAAGCCGCCGAAATGCCCAGCGTGCAGTGGCCGCAGCGTGTGGCCATCGCTGGTGTTTTGTTCGTGCCCATCCTCGCGGCGTGGAACGCCTTCTTAAGCAACGCGCCCGGCCCGGTTCGCCAATTCCGTCTATTACTCACGCTGACCGCCGCCGTCATCGGCACGGCCATGGTTTTCATGCGCCAGCATCTCGTGGACCGCGAGCGGCTGCGCCTCGTCAGCACGCTTCAGACCTCCATCGACAACTTGAAGCGTCTCCAGAGCCAGTTCGTGCAGTCGGAAAAACTCGCTTCGCTCGGGCAGCTCGCCGCCGGGGCCGCGCATGAAATCAATAATCCGCTGACCGCCATCCTCGGCTATTCGGATTTGCTCGCCGACGAACCTTCGGCGGGCCCGCGCGCGCGAAATCTCGGCGAGAAAATCCGCGATCAAGCTCGCCGCACCCGCGAGCTCGTCAATAACCTCCTCAGTTTTGCGCGGCAGGTGCCGGCCGAAAAACAACTCCTCGACCTGAGCACGATCATCTCTGGCGCGATCCAATTGCGCACTCTCGACCTCCGCGACAAGAACATCCGCATCGAGACCCAGAACCGCAGCGTCCTGCCCGCCGTGCGCGGCGACCCGAACCAGCTCCTCCAGGTTTTCTTCCAGATCATCAGCAACGCCGTCGACGCCATGGAGGCGACCAACGGAGGCATCCTCACCGTGCGCACTCTGCGTGAACGCGGCGACGTCGTCATCGAATTCTCCGACACCGGCCCCGGCATCAGTGACCCCGAGCGCGTGTTCGATCCTTTCTATACGACGAAGCCTGTCGGAAAAGGCTCCGGCCTCGGCCTCAGCATTTGCTATGGCATCATTCAAGAACACGGCGGCCGAATCACCGGATTCAATCGCATCGACGGCGGCGCGACTTTTCGCATCGAGCTCCCCGCCGTCCTCGCTTTCTTCCCGCAAATGAGCGCCGTTCCGGCCTCTTCCGCCGCAAATCAGCGCTGATTTCTCCGCGCTCGCGCCACTCGCGATACCTTCCGCCCCGGCTTCCGGCGTTCTCCGGCCTTGTGCTAGAGTCAGTGCCTCATGGACATTCCCGCAATCGTCACCGAAAATCTCACGCGGCGCTTCGGCCAATTGACGGCCGTCGATCACGTCGATATGATCGTCGCGGCGGGGCAGTTCTTCGGTTTCCTCGGCCCGAACGGCGCCGGTAAATCCACCACCATCAAAATGCTGACCGGCTTGCTCGCGCCGAGCGAAGGCCGTATTCGCATCCTCGGCACCGATCTCGTCGAAGATCCCGTCTCGGTGAAACGCCAAATCGGCGTCGTCCCCGAAGGCCTCGCTCTTTTCGGCCGTTTGACGGGCGCGGAGTATCTCAATTTTGTCGGCCGGATGTACGGCCTCGATCGCCGCACCACGGCCCAGCGCGCCACCGAGCTTCTCGATTTCATGCAGCTCAGCGACCGCCCGAAGTCGCTCATCACCGATTATTCCCACGGCATGCAGAAAAAATTGGCCATGGCCGCCGCGGTCATCCACGGTCCGCGCATTCTTTTCCTCGACGAGCCGTTCGAAGGCGTGGACGCCATCGCTTCCGGCACTCTCAAAGCCATGCTTCAGCGCATGACCGCGCACGGCGCCACCATCTTTCTCACCTCGCACGTTCTCGAAATCGTCGAGCGCCTCTGCAGCCACGTCGCCATCATTCATCAGGGACGTTTGGTCGCGCAGGGTTCGCTTGATGAATTGCGCAGCGGCGTCGAAGCCCGCCTCGCGAGCGTTCCCGGTAAAAATGGCGCCACGATCCCGGGCGAAAAACTCACCCTCGAGCAGATTTTCCTGGAAATTGTCGGCGGCGCGCGCCTCGGCGATCGGGAATTGTCATGGTTGGGATGAGCGCCGCGCAGGCCGAATCCGTCTCCGTGCCGCGCGGTCCGGGCAACGCCGCACTATTTGCCGCCATTGCCGGACTGCGCTGGCGCCTTCTCCTCAATTCGCTGCGCACCATTCGTGGCCGCCTCGAGCTCATCTCCCGCGTCATCATTGGTTTTTCTCTCGGCATGCTCGCCTTCGGCGGCTCGATCGCCCTCGGCGTTCTCGGCTATTTCGCCGTGCAAAACGAAAAGCCGGTCTATCTCATCGGCGTGTTCTGGCTGATTTTTCTCTTTTGGCAGTTGTACCCGGTGATGGGCTCGATGATGGCGGAGTCCTTCGACTTTGGAAGCCTGCTCCGCTTTCCGGTTCGCTTTTCGTCTTTCTACTTGCTCAGCCTCGCGTACGGTTTCTTTGATCCTGTCAGCCTCATTTGCTCGCTCTGGCTGACGGGTTTGCTTCTCGGCATCGCCATCGCGCACTTCGCGCTCGCCGTGTGGGCGCTTCCCGTGTTTGCGCTCTTCGCCCTGATGAACGTGCTTCTCTCTCGCGTCGTCTACACGTGGCTCGAGCGCTGGCTCGCGCAGCGCAAGACGCGCGAGCTCTTCGGCATTCTGTTTTTCATTGTCATCATCGGCATCCAATTCATCGGCCCTTTGATGCAAAGGTGGGGCGGCCATCGCTTCGCGTCACCCAATCAGTTCGACGGCTTGCTCTCCGCCTCGAGAATTTTTCCGGCGGGCCTGGCGAGCAATGCGCTGCTGAACGCGCAGAGTGGACAAGTCGTCGCAGCTTTGGTGGCGTTCATCGGCCTCGCTGCCTACGCCGCCGCGTTTGCAGCTCTCCTCAGCATGCGTCTCCGCGCGCAATTTCTCGGCGAAAATCTCGGCGAATCGCTCGCGCCGGTGCGCGTGCAGGGAAGGCAAGCTGTCCGCCCGGCCTGGGAATTGCGCGGTCTCTCCGGCCCCGTTGCGGCGATCTTCGAAAAAGAAGTCCGCTACCTCTCCCGCAGCGGCCCGATCCTCTTCACGTTTGTGATGCCCTTGGTCATTCTCGTCCTGTTCCGCGTCTTGCCGGGACGTAACGGCGAGGGTCCCTCCTTTCTCCAGCGCGCGCCCGACTGGGCGTTTCCCGTGGGCGCCGCCTATGCTCTCCTCATGCTCACAAACATCATGTACAACACCTTTGGCGCCGACGGTGGCGGCTTTCAATGCTTCCTCACGGCTCCCGTTACATTTCGCGACGTGCTGTTCGCAAAAAATCTCACCCACGCCGTGATTCTGGGGCTTGAAACCGCCTCCGTTCTCCTCGTAACGATTCTTCTCTATGGCCCTCCGAGCCCGTCCGTGATTTTCGCGACCATCGCGGCTCTTCTCTTCGCTCTCCCGCTTACCCTCGCGGCCGGCAATATGATGTCTGTGTATTCGCCGAAGAAATACGATTACGCTGTCTTCGGCCGCCAGCGCGCCACCGGTGCCACGGCGTTTGTCAGCATCGGGGTCCAGGCGGCCGTGATGGGCGTCGCCGGCCTCGTAATTGTCATGGCCCATTTGACGGGCCGCTTGTGGCTGGCTGGCGTGATTTTTCTTCCGCTCGCCGTTGCCTCGTTCTTCGTCTACCGGACGCTTTTGAATCTCGGCGCGTGGCGCGCCTACGAGCGCCGCGAAATTCTTGTCGCTGAAATTTGTCGCACGTGATCGCGTTTCTCCTTTGTGTTGCCGTGAGTTGAGAAGGGAGCATTACGCGGGTAGAGAAAGGATCATGAAATGAAGAACAACGCCGCCATTTTTATCGCAAGTTGCGTTCTGATCGCCGCCGCAATCCTCGCACCGCGCGTCTCCGCGCAGTCCGGTTCGCCCAATCGCGTTCCCGGCGACATCAGCCAGGATCTCCGCGAGTTCGTCGCCACGCCCGCCGTGTCCGGCTACGAGCGCGAACTCGCCGCAAAAATTCAAGAGCGCCTGAAATCTTACTCCCCGCAACTCGACAATCTCGGCGATGTCATCGTCACGATCGGCAGCGGCTCGCCGCATCGCCTCCTCGTTGCGCCGATGGATGAGCCTGGCTTCGTCGTCAGCGGCATTACGCCCGACGGCTACTTGCGTGTGCAGCGCCTCCCGCAACGCGGCAGCATGTCGCTCTTCGACGATCTCTATTCCGCGCAGCTCGTCCGCATCCGGACGGCGCAAGGCAAATGGATCGACGGCGTAGCCGCCGGGCTCTCCATCCATCTGCAGCCGGGAAGATCGAATCCGCCCGACATCAGCGATCTCGAAAACATGTACGTCGACATCGGCGCGGCCTCGCCCGAAGAAGTCCATCGCGCCGGCGTCGACCTTCTCAGCCCGCTCGCCATCGATCGCGATATCGCCGACATCAACGGCAATGCGGGCGCCGCCTCCATCGGCGACCGCTTCGGTGACGTCGCTCTCGTCGAACTTCTCCGCCGCCTCGATCCCGCGAAAGTGAAAGGCACGCTCACCGTCGGCTTCATCGTTCAGCAGTGGACCGGCGCGCGCGGCCTTGAGCGCATTCTCACCACGGTCAAAGCGGACGAAATGCTCTACGTCGGCCGCATGCTTCCGGGCGGCATCGTTCCCGGCATGCAAACGATTCGGCGCGCGCCTCGCCGCGAGCTCGGCAGCGGCGTCCTGATCGGGTTGACGCAGGTCGGCGAAACCATCGTCGGATTTCCCGCCGAAATAAAACAAGTCGCCGAGATCAGCAAGATTCCAATCGTCGCGGACTTCTCCGCACCCTTAATCCCGCGCAGCTATTTGCCCGCGCCCGATCTCCCGGGCCGCTGGGCGCACGTCGGCATCGCAACCGCCTGGCCTTCGACTCCCGCCGAAATGATCGATAGCCGCGATCTCAGCGCGCTCGCCGATTTGCTCGAAGCCTACGCGCAAGGTTCCGTGGCCCAGCGCACGGGCAGCTTCTCCGTTGCGGACGGCCGCATTGCGCCCGAGCGGCCCTCGGCGAATCCAAAACTCGAAGATATTCTCGCGCGCCTCGTCGAAACCTACGGCGCGAGCCGTCACGAACTCGCGGTTCGCGAAGAAGTGCAACACGAATTGCCGCCGTGGGCCAAGCCCGAAACCGACGATGCCGGCAATTTGATTCTCCATCTCGGCTCACCCAGTGCGAAATCACCCAGTATTCTCGTCGTCGCCCACCAGGATGAAATCGGCTACGAAGTGAAATCGATCTCCGCCGACGGCCATCTCGAACTCGAATCCCTCGGTGGCGGCGAAATGTATTTCTACGCCGGTCATCCGGCTCTGGTGCATTCCGCCGGCGGCGCGACGCACGACGCGGTTTTCGAATTGCCCAACGGCTGGGACGATCCCGGATTCAAATGGCCCGACGATCCCGAAAAAGCGCTTCGCGCCGATGTCGGCGCGCATAGCGACGCGGAAGTCGTGAAACTGGGCATCAAGCCCGGCGATTGGGTCACCATTCCGAAGAAATACCGGCTGCTTTACGGAACGCGCGCGATTGGCCGCAGCTTCGATGATCGTGTCGGCTGCGCGGCGCTCATCGGCGCGGTCTGGGCGCTCGGCCCGAATCTGAAAGACCGCGACGTCACCTTCGTCTGGTCCACCGGAGAAGAATTGGGCTTGCTCGGCGCGGGCGCTCTCGCCAAGCGTCTCGCTGCGGAAGGCCGCGTGCCCGATTACGTTTTCGCCGTCGATACCTTCGTCAGCTCCGATTCGCCCATCGAATCGAAGCGCTTCGCCGACGCCGATCTCGGCAAAGGCTTCGTCATCCGCGCCGTCGATAATTCGAATATTGTGCCCCACGATCTCGTCGAACGCGTAATTGCGCTCGCGAAGCAGAACAAAATTCCCGTGCAGTATGGCGTCACCGGCGGCGGCAATGACGGCTCAGCCTTCACGCGCTATGGTTCAGTCGATATCGCTCTCGGCTGGCCTCTCCGCTATTCGCATTCTCCCGGCGAAGTCATCGACACGCGCGATCTCGAAGCGCTGTCGCACATCGTCGCCGCGCTTGCAAAAAGCTGGTAACTCCGCGCGCGCCGCCGCATGGCCACCTGCGCAGGTCTGCTATAATCTCGCGCCGTGAAGGGCCCCGCCTTCAAACCGCCTCGCTACATCGTTGTCGAGGGCCCCGTTCGCGTCGGCAAATCCTCTCTCGCCAAAATTCTCGCCGAACGCCTCCACGCCCGCCGCGTCTTCGACTGCGAGGACAATCCCTTTCTCGCTGATTTCTACGACGAGAAGCCCGGTGCGGCGTTCCGCGCGCAAATGTACTTCCTCATTGAACGCCACCGGCGTCTCGCCGAGCTGCATCTCGACGACGATCCCTCGCCCGTAGTCTGCGATTTTCTCTTTGAGAAGGACAAGATTTTCGCCTATATCAATCTCGACAACGACGAATTGAAACTCTACGAGCGCTATTTCGAAATGCTCGCTCCCGGCCTCGCCGCTCCCGATCTCGTCATTTACCTTCAGGCCAAGTCCGATGTCCTTCGCAAGCGCGTTTCGAAGCGCGCCGATCCCGCCGAGACGCAAATCTCGCCCGAATATGTCGAGGCCGTCTCGCAGGCCTATGAGCATTTTTTCTTCCGCTATTCCGCTTCAAATTTGCTCGTCGTTGATACGTCCGAAATTGATTTCGTCGAGAGGAATCAGGATTTGCAGGAACTTCTGAGGCGTCTTCGCCTGCCCGTTAAAGGCACGCAATACTTTTTGCCTTTGGGCCCCACCTAGCGGCAATCTTCCGCGCACGCAAAAAAACGGCTCTTGGTCGATTGAAGTGCAGCAGCGTGACACATACCGGGCCGCCTGCGCTGGCCGCAGTTGGCGGGGTGGCCTGCTCGGCGGCCAGGATGCTATTGGATCATTTGATTACAGAGTTGTGGAGCGTATTTCGTCACGCTTGGACGGGCAGCGCGACCACTTCACCGATGAGGACGTCCGGCACGCCGTTGTAGAAATTCTGGATGTCGCCCAACACCTCGCCCATTCGAGGATTTTGCATCGCGTTTTGTAGTCCTGCCGCCGATTCAAAGTACGCGGTGAAAATCACTTGGTACGGCGGATTCGACCCGTCCGCTGTCGTGGTCACCTTCACCATCTCGACGCCCTTTACGCCGTACGGACCCATGACGCCCGCGGCGAGTGGCAGATGTTTCGAGACGTAATAGTCTTCATCGAACGGGACCCCGTGCTTGTAGCAAACCCGCAACACTGTCATTCCCCACCTCCAAGAAGAAGGCGACCCCACTGGCCATCGGGACGTCCAACGGTGTTCTCTCTCTGTGTTGCCATTCAGCAGGGAGGATATATGGGATTGCGGCGCGAGTGTATCAGGATTCTGGGCCGTCTCGAGATCTGGCGCGCTTTCTCAGCGTTCAAGTTCTGTATTCGAATCCGTAAAGACCAAAAAAAGGGCGGGTGAACTTTTTCAGTTCACCCGCCTCGTTCAAAACGCACTTCCTCAGTGCCAGGGAAGCTACGAAAAATCTCGATCCTGTTTATACTCCGCGGAACGGCCCACTTAGCCGGTGGCGCCATCTCCCGAGCGTCCGATTCATCGGATGGCTGCGATGCAGGAACGGCAGCACCGGACCGCGGCGCACGCCGATTCTCTCGAGCGCGCGGCGAATCCGGAAATCGCGCCCGGCGGAAATGAGCCCTTTTTCCAGTGTCGCAATCGCTTCCGACGTCCGCCCGGCCTGGTGATACACCTCCGCCAGGTTCAGATAGAGCTGGGCATGGTTGCATTTCACGCCGAGCGCTTCACGGCAGAGTGTTTCCCCGTCGCCAAAGCGCTTCTCGGCCACGGCCGCGAGCAAGCCCGTATAGGAAAGATAAAATGGATTTTTCGGTGCCACGCCAAGCGCGCGCCGCGCATGCGTCAGCGCATCCGACGTGTTTCCGTCGCGCAATCTCCGCAGGCATTCTTTGAATTCCGTCATTCCCGCATCCGCGGGCGATGTCGTTCCGATCCAGTGGGACATGGGCCTCCTTCACTTCCCCGCGGGACATGCGGGGTCGTTGAAGAGAGGCTACCGCTGTCAAGCCGCCGCGGCTACGGGGCATCGGACCAGTTTTTGACCAAGCCCCACCCTGTCCGTTTTGACAGGCAATTCTTTGTCGCCCGAAATTCCAGGGACAGGTACTTTCCGTAGATTTACACACCGCCCGATTTCGCCCTCGCGCTCATCGCCAACTCCCATCGACATACCCTCGGCTCACGTAGCGCCGGCTTCCAGCCGGCGTTTTTCTTCGGCGCTTCGATTGCCGGCCACAACCTCCGAGTCCATCACCCCTCAGGAGTTGTCATTTCGAGTCCGCCGCAAGCGAGCGAGAAATCTGCATTTTGCCTGTTTTTTTTCAGCCTCCAATCCCCCTGATTCTTCGCCACTTGCAAGCGCGCCTTACAGACGTGGATTTGCGCATATCCGCATCCTGCGCTAGGGTCGATAGAGGGGTATCGGCCCGCTCGGCGGGGAGAAACACGATGACGGGTCAGCGCAACTCGGCACAACACTTCGACGCGCCGCACTCGCATGTCCCGCCGTCGCACTCGCGGCCGAACGCGGCGATCCCGAATCCGTGCCATTGGCCGAATCAGCCGGCGTTCACCGGCCACTCGCGTCTATCCGCGATTCACCGCCTTCCTAATCGGGACCCCAAACGATTAGAAATCAGCGCAACTAGCAGAAAACACACCACATCGCCAATTTCTTATCGGAACAAAACACGAAGGCTTTCGCAGAGGTCTAGACGAAATGCGGCACAGCTACAAATACATCCGGAACCAGGCCAAAGCCCGCGCAATCACATCGCGACTGTGCTCGGGATCGGCGAACAGATGTCCTTCGCCCGGATAAATCACGAATTGCGTCTTCGTCTGATTGGCTTGCAGCGCGTGCCAGAATTCGTACGATTGCGGCGGCGGGCATTCGCCGTCCCGCTCTCCGACCACAATCAACGTCGGCGTCTTGGCCTTCTTGATGAACGTGATCGGCGAACTCTTCGCGTACACCGCGGGATCGTCGTACACAGACGCGCCGAAATAGGGAATCATCCACTGGTCGATCGAATTTTCGCCGTTATAGCTTTGAAAATTGGCAAGCCCCGCGCCCGACATCGCGGCCTTGAAGCGATCCGTTTGTGTCACCGCCCACATCGTCATGTACCCGCCGTAACTCCATCCGGTGATCCCGACGCGATTTGCGTCCACCGGCGCCACGGACGCCGCTTCCGGGATTCCGCCGAGAATGTCGCGAAAATCGCCGTAGCCGAAGTCCTTCACGTTCGCGCGCGTGAACGCTTCGCCGCTGCCGTAACTCCCGCGCGGGTTCGGCTCCAGCACAAAAAATCCCGCGGCCACCAGCGCATGCGCGTAGTCCCACTGCGTCGGCCAGCGTGGCGAGACCATCCACGCCGGTCCGCCGTGTACATCCACGATCAGCGGATATTTCTGCGAAGGGTCGATGTCCGGCGGATACAGCAGCCATCCCTGAATGTTGTACGCGTCGCTCTCCCAGTGGATGCTCTGCGCGGGTCCCCACGCCGGGTCGAGGCCGGCGTTGCGTTTCGTAATTTCGCTCCACGCGCCGACTTCGCCGGCCCAGACTTCCGGTGGCCGCACAAACGATTGCCTTACGACCGCGGTGGTGACGCCGTCGCTCGCGACCGACATACCGATGTTGAACGCGTCCGACGAAATCGTCTCGACTTCCGACCAGACGACGCGCGCCTGATTCGTCGCGACTTCCACGTTGCCGATTCCGCTCCGGCCGTCGACAGCCGCCGTGAAAAGAATGTCGCGCCCGCCGTCGGTCCAGGTGAACCAACTTGGCGACGCGTTGATGTGATCGGTAATGTCGCGCGGCGCGCTGCCATCGGCGGAGACCACATAAATATCGCCGCCGATGATTCCTTCATCGCTCATCAGCCCGCCGATGTACGCAATCTCCTCGCCGCCGGGAGACCACTGCGGCTCCGCAATTTGCATGTCGGGTTTGTAGACGCGCTGCGTCTCGCCCGTCGCCGCATCGACCGTGTACAGCGCGGCGATGTACCAGTTGTCGTCGCCGTTCCCGTTCGCCGCGGTCGTGATGAAGCGCTTGCCATCCGGCGACCAGTCGAATTCGTAGATGTACATGTCGGCGGGCGAAATCTGGCGCACTTTTCCCGTCGCCGCATCCACCAGCGTCAAGCGCTGCTCGTGAATTTCGTCGGCCACGACGCCGAGGTCGGGCGTTTCCGCGGCGAGCGGGCTTGGAATTCTTGTGGCATTTTCGATGAAGAGCAACGCAATCGTTTTGCCGTCGGGCGACCAGCCGGGATGCGAGAGGTATCCTTTGAGCTGCGTCAATTTTCTGGCGCCGCCGCCGGCCGCGCTCTCGACGTAGAGCTGAGACTGCCCGGCCTTTTCCGCGTCGGAGAGAAATGCGAGGCGCTTGCTGTCCGCCGACCAGGCGACGCCTTCTTCGTCATGGGAACTTCCCGCCGCTCCCGCCGTAATGCGATGCGCCGCTTTCGGGTTTTTCACCTCGGCGACATAAATCGCGGAGTCTCCCGACGGCGCGCCGTTCTTGCCGGTGAGCGATTCGACCCAGGCCACCTGCTTTCCATCCGGCGAGATCACCGCCTGCAGAAATTCGTGGACGCCGAACATCGCCGCGACGGCTTTTGCCTCGGGCGAGCCGGGCAAAATTTTTGGAGCCGCGAGCGGATCCACGGGTTTTTGAGCCGCCGCAGACGCCGGCTTCGCGGATTGCGCCGCGGCTTTCGCGGGCTTTCTGGTTTGCTGTTGCGGAGTCGCGACGGTTGCCGCAAAAATTGCGGCGGCGAAAATCAAAATAAATTTGCGCATGGCTGTCCTCTTCCACAATCGCGGATGAATTTGCAACGCTATCACTCCGAATCTCAACGCCCGGTTCCTTTTTTCACGCGCTCACGGCTTCGCCGGAATCACGGGCAGAATCACATGCGAGGGATGTTCGCGGTCGTGGTAAATCTTCTGATCCGCGGGCTGCATCGTCGTGGTCCTGCCGAGCGGATCGCCGGTGTTCGGATTGCGGTCGTACTTGGGCACACCGCTCGACGCGATTTCGACGCGAATGCGATGCCCGATCTTGAACATCTCGCACGTATTCCACGCATCGATATTGTAGCGATAAATTGTTCCGGGCTCGATCAGCGATGCCGAGGTCATGCCGTCGCGATATCTCGCGCGGACCATGCCGTCGTCGAGCCGCTCGGCATAACCGTCCGGCCACACGTCAATCAGCTTCAACATGAAGTCGGTGTCTTTCGCGCTCGATGCGGCGTAAATCTCGGCGCGAATCGGTCCGCAGATTTCTGTCTCGCGCGTCATCGGCTCGGTCGAATAGACGAGCACATCGTTCCGCGCCTCCACCGAACGGTAATCATCCGGCCCGCCGATCTGCGCGAACGAAGGAGCCGTGATGAACGGCGTGGGATTCGCGGGATCGTATCGATAGCCGTCGGTTGGCTCAGTCGCCTCGGCCGCGGGCTCCGTCGTCGTGAGCGCGCCGTCACCAGAAAGCGTGTTGGCGTGGCCGCCGCTGTGGATGTAATAGTTCGTCCATTTCGTCCGGGCGATGGGCCATTCGTTTTCATTCACCCACTGATTTGCGCCCATGACGAAAATGCGCACCGGCGGCTCGCTCATCACTCCATTATCGATTCCCTTGAGCCAGTGGTCGTACCAGCGCAGCATGTAGCCGTCGAGATCGATCACCGCCGTCGGTCCGAAATCGACGTCGCCAAGTTTGCTCGTCGAATTCACCGCATGCGGCCACGGACCCATCAGGAGTTTCTGATTTTTGCGGATCGCCTCGGTCGCACCCTTCGTGGTCATGCCGATGTAATTCAGCGGCGTGCCGATCTGCTCGTCGTCGTACCAGCCGGAAATGTGCAGGACGGGCACCTGAACGCGATCGAATTTATTTTGATAACGCAGCGGCTCCCACCATGCATCGAGCGTCGGATGATCGAAGAGATCCTTCCAATTTTGACTCGGCCGGCCCGCGGCTTCGTCGAGCGTCAAATAGGGCAAATGCTCGTAGACTTTCGACCAATCGACAGCGTCGTCGTTTTGCAGGACGTGTCCGGACGTGAAGAAATACCAGCTGATGTCCTGCGGGATGGGAATGCCCGTCGGATCTTCGACGAATTGATCCGAAGGCGAGACCAGCGCGATCATCGTCGTGAGGTGCGGCGGCTGTTGCACCGCGGCGAGCCACTGATTCATGCCTTCGTACGATCCGCCGTATGTTCCCACTTTGCCGCTCGACCACGGCTGCGCCGCGCACCATTCGATCGCGTCGTAGCCGTCCTCGCCATCCGTGCGATACGGAATGAAATGGCCGTCGGAATCGCCGCGCCCGCGCACATCCATGAAGACGAACACGTAACCTTGCTCGACGAATTTGCGGACACGGTCGACCACGCGTGCGCCGCCTTCCGCTTTCACGTACGGCGTGCGGCGCAGAATTACCGGATATTTTCCGGGAGCGTCGGGATGATACACGTCGGCGGAAAGCTCGACGCCATCACGCATTTTCACGCGGCGGTCAAAATCGATTTTCATCGCGTACGCGGCCGCGTCACTCGAGGCCGCCTGCGCCGCGGATTGCGTGGACTGCGCCGCCGCGGATTGCATTTTTTCCGGAGAAGCGTTCTTATGATCCGCCCGCGCGGTCAAACTCACGATCGAGAAAAATCCAATTATGGCGGGTATCCAAATTCGTTTTTGAATCATGGCGTACGCCCCTGTACGGCGATTTTCCGCTCATAGCGGGAAACGGGACATACTGACTCTGGTGCACGATGAAATCAAGCGTATCTCGTGAAGAAAAAAACAGCAGCGCGAAATATCGGAACCGCGAAAAAGAAATCGGCCGCGCGAAAATTGCGAACGGCGCCGCAAAGGCTGGATTTCACGCGAGAGTTTCCGCTCTTTCGATCTCGCGAGGCATATTACAATTGAATGCGCACGAATCTCTGAAGCACGGAGAATGATGCATCGATGAATGGCCGGCTAAAAACTTTCTTCATCGTCTTGCTGGTGCTGCTCGGCGTCACCGGCGCCGGCATGCTGCTGACCAGTGGCTGGTTTGCTCCGGCGCGGCCGCATCACGAGAAGACCGCGGCGCAGCTCGCGGAATCCCTTGTCGATCAGCAGCCGTTGCTGACGGCGCAGCAGCTTGCGCCTCTGGCGACGACGCGCCACGAGCAGCAACTCGCGCAGGAGGCGCTTCGTCTCGCCGACCAGGAAGTGGATTTCGCATTCGCCGCCGCGTTGCGCAACGCCGTCGAGCACCCTCCCGCGCCGACGCCGGAAACGAGAAAAATTCTCAAGCGAATTAACGATTCACAAGCGAGCATCCAGGCCGGCCAGGACCGGGTCGCGCAACTCAACAAATTAATTGCTTCCGCGAAAGGGAGCCACAAGGACGATTTACAGGGGCAGCTCGATTTGACGCAGGCGCAGATTGAGCTCGATCAGGACGAGCTTGCCGACGCGAAAGAAGATCTGGTGCGCGCCGGAGGTGACCAGCAGACTCTGATCCAGCGCATGCTCGATGAGCACCAGGCGTCTTCACAGCAGAGCGGCGCGGGAGCCGGCTCATCGAGCGCGCTCGGGGCATTCGGCTCGAATCCGTACAGTTTGATCGCTGAGTTTCGGGCGTGGCGCGCCTTGCGCTCGAAAGAAAATCAACTCATTCAGGCGCAAGAGGACGCGGACGCGAAAGCGGCAGAGCTGACGAAAAAACATGACGCGCTCGAGGCCAAGGTCGGCGCGGAAAAAGCCGACAAACCGTCTGCGGCAACCGGAGCGCCCAAATCGAATCCCGCTGCCAATTCGGCTGCGAATTCCGGCGCGACACTTGACAGCAACACCGGCACGAACACCGGCACGAATTCCGCCGCGAACCCCACTGCGAACTCCTCTACGAATGAAGGCATGCCGGCGAAGATCGCGCAACTTCGCCAACTTTCCGAAGACCAGAAAGCGACGGCGGGATTCGACAAGCAAATTCAGGATGAGAAGGACCTCAGCAACACGTACGGAAAATGGAGCCAGCTTGTCACCAGCCGCGATAGAGCCGCGCTGCATTCGTTGCTCGTCTCACTCAGCTTCATTCTCGCCGTCGGAATTTTGATCGTCCTCGCCAGTTTCTACATCGCTCGCTACTTTGCGCAGTTGCCGGCGGAGCAGCGCCGGTTGCACACGCTGCGTTCGATGATTCAGTTTGCCGCCGACGCTGTCGGAATTCTCATCATCCTGCTGATTATTTTTGGGCCGCCGAGCCAGCTCGGCACCGCCCTGGCCCTGGTAGGCGCAGGATTGACGGTCGCGCTGAAAGATTTCATCGTCGGATTCCTCGGCTGGTTCGTGCTGATGGGGAAGAACGGCGTTCGCGTGGGCGATTGGGTGGAGATTGACGGCGTGGGCGGCGAGGTCGTCGAGATCGGTTTGCTGTATACGACGCTGCTCGAAACGGGAAGCTGGACCGAGGCCGGCCAACCGACCGGGCGGCGCGTGTCCTTCGTGAACAGTTACGCGATCGAGGGCCACTTCTTCAATTTCTCGACGTCGGGACAATGGCTGTGGGACGAGCTGAAGGTTTTCATCCCACCCGGAAAAGATCCGGGTCCCATCGCAGAGGAAATGCAGAAGCTTGTCGCGAAGGAGACCGAAGCCAACGCGCATCTCGCGGAGCAGGAATGGCAGCGCGTGACGGCGTCGCGCGAGATGACCGGATTTTCGGCGGAGCCGTCGATCGTGCTCCGCCCCACGGCCGAGGGGATCGTAGTCACAGTCCGCTACATCACGCGCGCCAATGAGCGCCATGAAGTTCGCTCGCATCTTTATCAAGCCGTCATTGAAATTCTCCGCCGCGAGAAAGGCCCGCAAGCTTTCATCGCCGCGGCGAGTGAGGCCTCCGCGCCGGCCGCGACTTTGACGCCCACGTCGCCAGCGACTTTGACACCCACGCCGCCCGCGGCGATCCGCCAGAAGTAAAATCGAAAATCTTCGCTTGCTGCATCGGTGCGGCGGAACTAAGCTCGCCGCGTAAATTCATTTTTGAGAGAGGCGATCATGAGCGACTGGAGCCGGCGTAGATTTTTTCTGACGACGCTCGCGGGCGGAGTGGCGGCGAGCGCGCGAAAGCTTTTGGGCGGAACGTTTCCGAGTGTGAATGCGGGCGGCGATGCGGATGCGCTCACTGAAATTGCGCAGGCCGCCGCATCCAAAGGCACGCGGCCGATTATTATTTCCGCGGCCAACGGCGTGAAGCATCTGGATGACGGCATGGCGGTGCTGAAGTCGGGAGGCGACACGCTCGATGCCGCGCTCGCCGTGGTGACAAAGGTGGAGGACGATCCCGAGGACGATTCGGTCGGCCTTGGCGGATTGCCGAACGAAGAAGGGGTGGTGGAACTCGACGCGAGCGTGATGCATGGACCGACGCGGCGGGCGGGCTCGGTCGCGTCGCTGCAAAAAATCAAGAATCCTTCGCTGGTCGCGAAGACGGTGATGGAGAAAACGAATCACGTAATGCTGGTGGGAGAAGGGGCGCTGCACTTTGCCGTGGATGAAGGATTCGCGACGATGAATTTGCTCACGGAGAGATCGCGAACCGCGTGGCTGGCGTGGAAGGCGACGACCAGCGAGAACTGGCGGCCGGGGCTCGACAGCCCAGAGTGGAGAGAAAAAATCGCGATGCTGCTGGACACGCCAGAGAAGCAGGAGTGGGCGGCGCACATCGAGGAGGTGGTGGCGCATCCGCCGACGGGCACGATCAATTGCCTGGCCGTGAATGAAAAGGGCGAAATTTCCGGCACCACAACGACGTCGGGGGCCGCGTGGAAAATTCCCGGGCGCGTGGGAGATTCGCCGATCATCGGCGCCGGATTGTTCGTGGATGGCGATGTGGGCGGAGGGGGATCGACGGGGCGCGGCGAGGAAAATATCAAGATCAGCGGCGGCCACACGGTTGTGGAAATGATGCGGCGCGGAAAATCACCGAAGGAAGCGTGCCTCGAAGCGCTCGACCGCGTGGTGCGAAATTACAGCATCGACAAATCGCGGCTGAAGACATTTCATCTTTTGTTTTACGCGATGAACAAAGATGGCGAGCACGCGGGCGCGTCGCTTTGGGCGTCGACGCCCGCCGGGCACAAGTTCAGCTATGCCGTGCACGATGGAACGAAGGCGCGTCTTGTGCCGTGCACGCCGCTGTTTAACGCTGAAGGCGGAGATTACTGAGGATTCGGACGAGAGGCGGCTTTGACGCGTGCGAATCTGACGCGGGCAGAAATGCGCGCGAGACCGGATCGCGGCCGCGGGAATTTCGGCGGCACTTCTTGCTGGGCGCGAACGCGGGCGGGAATTTTCTTCGTCGCGCGCGAAACTTTCCACGATAATTGAAACATGGAGCAGGCGAACGCCGTCATCATCGGCGGAGGTGTGGTGGGCTGCGCGATTGCGAGGGCGCTCTCAGCACGATGGGATGACGTGTTTGTGCTGGAAGCGATGCCGCGGATCGGGATGGGCGCGAGCTCGCGCAACAGCGGTGTGATTCACGCGGGGCTGTACTATCCGCCGGGATCGCTGAAGGCGAAGCACTGCGTGCGAGGCAACCGGCTGACGTACGAATTCTGCGCGGCGCACGGCGTGCCGCACCGGAACACGGGAAAGTTGATTGTGGCGGCGACGCCGGCCGAGGCGCCGAAACTTTTGGCGTTGATGGAGAACGCGCGAAAAAACGGCGTCGAAGGATTGCACATCGTCGACCGCGCGGGAATCCGCGAGCGCGAACCGCATCTGGAAGGCGATCACGCGATGGTGGTGGCGTCGACGGGGATCGTTTCGAGCGAGGAGCTGGTGAAAGCGTACGCGCGCGTGGCGACGGAGCGGGGCGCGCACATCGTGACGGACGCGAAAGTGGAGCGCATCGAGCCGCGGAATAAAACTGCGCGAGTGATGAGCGGCGCGGGCGAAATCGAGGCGCGCTGCGTGATCAACGCGGCGGGGCTTTTCGCGGATGAAGTGGCCGCGCAGATGGGTTCGAGCCTTGCGAAGCACCGGATTTATCCCGTGCGCGGAGAATATTGCGAAGTGGTGCGCGCGAAGGCCGATTTGCTGCGCGGGCTGGCGTATCCCTTGCCGCACAGCGATGGATTGAGCCTGGGAGTGCATCTGACGAAAACGCTCTGGGGCACGATTTTGATCGGGCCGACGGCGCATTACATCGAGGACAAGAATGATTATGAGCGGGACCGCGAGCCGGTGGAGGATTTTGCGCGCGGCGCGAAAGCGATGCTGCCGGAACTGGACGCATCGGATTTGGTACTGGCGTATTCGGGAATTCGCGCGAAGCTCGTTCCGCCGGGCGGGCATGGGATCGCGGATTTTATTGTGGCGAAGGATCCGGAAATTTCGTCCGCGATACATTTGATCGGAATCGAATCGCCGGGATTAACGTCGGCGCCGGCGATTGCGGAGCAGGTTTTCGAAATGGCCGGGGAAATACTGAGCTAGGCGCGAAGAGAGAAGAAAGTTCGCGTTGTAGATTACTGCCCGACAAACTCGCCAGGAATTTTCACTTCACAACATCGGAAACGAAGACGAGGCGGATGCCGCGCGACTGCAGGCGGGGCAGAGCTTCGGTGAGCGCGGCGATCGTGACGGGATGCGGATGCCCGATGGTGATGGCCCATCCGTTTTTTTGCGCGACGGAAGCGGCGCGATCGAGCTGGCGGAGAATGGCGGCGCGTGATTCGACATCGTCGAGAAATTGCGCGCTGCGAAACGAGGCGCGAACGCCGTCGCGTTCGGCCGTATCGTAGGCGATGGTCTGCACCGTCGTCCGGCTGTCGACGAAGAACAATCCGCGCTGCTTCAGCGCGGGCATGAACGCGTTCATCAATGCGGGATCGGCGGTGGCGCGCGAGCCCTGATGATTGTTGACGCCGGAGGCGTGCGGGACGGTCGCGAGCATCGCGGCGAGCATGGCGTCGACTTGCTGCGGCAGCATGCCGACGCGCAGCTCGACGGATTCGGGTTTCGCGCCATCCTCGACAGCTTCCATCGGAAAATGGAGAAGAATCTGATCGCCGCGGCGGAAGGCTTCGTCGGCGACGGCCGTGGAATCGGGCAGATTGGGAATCACTGAAATGGTGAGCGGATAGGGCAGTTTCAAGAGCTCTTTGGCGGGAGCGAGATCGCGGCCGAGATCGTCGATGATGATAGCGAGCATCGGGCCGTTGGCGAGCGCTTTCGGCGGGTGCGGAGGCGCAGCGGCAACAGGCTGGATGATCTGAATGGAGTGCGTGGTCTGCGAAGCGCGCGCGAAATCGATTTGAGTTGTGCCGGCGGAGGAAGAAACGACGGCGCGCTCGAGATCATGTTTTCGCGCTACGGCGTCGAGGGCGCGCTCGAGCGGGGCTTGCTTGGCGGGATCGGCGAGGGTGATGGAGATGTGATCTTCGACGATCGCGCCCGTTCCGTTCCGGCCGGCACGCGTTTTCTCACGCAACTCGGGTCGAATCGTGATTTCAGTCTGGCGGCCGACGACGCTCTGCGCCGCGGCGACAAATTCCTGGGTGACGCCGTGGATTTGGGCGGTGGTCAGCGGTTTTTTCTGGCATCCAGCGAGAAATGCGGCGATGGGGACACAGACGAAAAGAAAAAGGACGGCGCGGGAGAGGCTTCGGCGCACTCGGCACCGAAAAGAGGGAAGGAATTTTTGATGAGCGAAAAGCGGCTTCTGACCAAACGTCCGAAGCCGCGCTCGGGTCACAAAAAGGCTACGCCGCTTTCTTCGCCGCGGGCGCGTTGCCTTGCAGAATATCGATCGCCTTCTTGAGGAGCGGGTCGTTGGGCGAAGCAACCTGGCCCGGCGGAGGCGCGATGCCTTGCTGCTCATCGTTAAGCGCGGCCACATCGTCGGCGGTTTCCTCGACGGTCGGGGCGACGCCCTCGGCGGGAATCGATTTGCCGTCAGGCGTGAAGTAATTCGCGACGGTCAGAATCAGAGCCGAGCCATCATCGAGAGTAATCACTTTTTGGGAAGAAGCGGTGCCGAAGGTGCGATCGCCAATGGTCTCGCCGCGGTGATTATCGGAAACAGCAGCGGCGAGAACTTCGGCGGCGCCGGCCGTGGCGCTTGAAATCAGGAGCGACACGGGTTCCTTCCATACAACTTTTGAAGGATCGGCCGAGAAAGTTTGCTCGGCGACCGTCTGCCCCTTGAGCGAAGCAATCTTTCCGGAGGGGAGGAAAAGCTGCGCGGCGGAAACACCGTCGGACGGCTCGCCAATCGCGCAATCGCGGAGATCGAGAATGAGCTTATGCGCGCCAGCGGATTGAAGCTGCGTCAATTTATCGCGCAGGCGATTAACCATTGGGGTGTCGAGGACCGGGAGGCGCACATAGGCGATATCGCCCTCGATGCGGTCTTCGAGGATTTTCGGTTCGGGCATTTTCTCGAGGGTCACTTCCATATCTTCGGGTTCCACGCGGTTCCGGCGAATGACGGAGAGTTTTACCGTCGAGCCGGGCTGGCCGGTAAGCAGCACTTGCGCCTGACCGATGGCCATCTGGCTGGTGGTGAACCCGGCGATGGATTCGAAATAATCGCCAGCGTGAAGACCGGCCTTCTGCGCCGGGCTGTCGGGAAGAATGGAAATCACGACGATGTAGCCATTGCGTTTGGAGAGCGCCACGCCGGAGGTGCCTTCGGGCTTGCTCTGAATCCTTTGCTTGTAATCGGTGTATTCGAGAGGGCTCAGGTAGCTCGAGTCGGGATCGAGCGAATCGAGGAGACCGTGGAGAGCGCCGGTTGTGACCTGGCGCATATCGGGATCTTCGACGTAATCGCGCTCGACGTGGTCGAGAACTTCGCTATAGACCGTGAGGGAGCGATAGGTCTTGTCGTCGCTCGAGTGCTGAAGGACGTAGCCTGCGGCCACGTACGCCATCACCAGGATCGACAGCGCCAAAACGATTTGCTTGATCAAACGGCTCATTGAGATTCCTCAGGCCCGCCCCGGCCGGCTGCAGCGTTGCGATTTATTGGCTCTCGCGGGAGGGGAGTCGCCCCTCGCCGGTGAAACATCCAGTATACCATTTGGCCCCGAAGTCGACCCAATCAGACGGCCTCAGATGGGATGCTATTTATGGGCGAAGGTTTGCCGCGGCGCCGGAGTCTCAATGGATTCGGCCATTTCGAGCGGCGTAGCAGCCGTGACGTAGGTGTGCGACATGCGGTCGTGCCAGGTAAAGCGGTCTTCGTCCCAGAGAGACCAGGTGTAACCCAGCAGGAGCGCGCCGCCGGAAAGCAGATAGCCGAAGCTGCGCCACATGAGCTGGCGCGTTTCGGGGAGATTGCCATCGAGGCGCACGACGTAGAGGCCGCGGAATAGCATGCCCGGCGTGGCGCCGCCCAGAACGGTGAAGAGCGAAAAATAGAGCGCGTAGAGGAGAAAGAATGTGACGGCGTAAACGATGGCATCCACTTTCGCAAACGACAAGTGGCCTCCGAGGGAGTGGAACAGGCCGAGAAAGCCGGCGTAGGTGAGTCCCAGAAAAAACAGATCGAGAACACCCGCCTCACGGCGCTCGATGAGACTCGCCACGGGAATCAGAGCGGTCTGCGGATGGGCGCGGTCGCCGGGCGAAGCGGAGAAATCAAGCGCGGGCTGATAAATTGAAATCTCGACGCGATCGGGCTGCTTCGCGAGGCTATTTTTGCGGGCCGCCCGCGGAGCGAGATCCACGCGGGTGCGGACTTCGACGTCTTCGGGATCGTCCTGGACTTCTGCCCGGGAAGATGCGTGAAAGGGGAGAGGAGATTGGGAATCGTCCGGCATGTAGCGACGCCGGCGTGCGCGGTAGATTTCGAGGCGGCGGGCAACCTCGCGACGCCACTCGGGCTCTACTTCGTTGGCGGGAACCGTGACAAATTCGTTTCGTTCTGTTTGGCCGCTCAGAGGCGCGTCACAAAACGAGCAAATTTCGGCGTCTTCCCGGAGAAGAGCGCCACACTGCAAACAAGTTTTTATCACCTGTCCGTTTTGCGCTGCGGACGTCCCGGTGATTGGAACGGAAGTATCGTAGCACAAACGAGAGAGGAGCGAGCAGGGCAGGATTTGATGGAAGTTCACAAAGAGAGCACCGGGTGGAGCGCGAGCAGCGGGGATGAACCGCCGGCGCGCGCGGGTGAGGAGCAGGGCGAGATTTGCGTGGCGCGTTGCCTGCCATTCGGACGGCGTGTTACGCTCGGGCTTCTTTTTCCCATCATGCGAAACGCCATCGGGACTTCCATCGTTCGCCGCTTCGCACACTTCGGGTTCGTGCTTTTCGCAGTCTTCATTGGAGCGGTGTGCCCGGCGGGCGCGCAGGAAAAACCGGCGGCGGTGCAAGGCGGCTGCCAATACGGCGGCAGCCGGCAGGACACGAGCATCGCGACGATCGAAGCGCAAGCGCAACACCAGGTGGGACCGATCAGCTACGCGGATGGATGCGTCGATATTTTGTATCAGAACATGCGGCTGCGCGCTGATCACGTGGAATACAACGACGACACGAAAGAGGCGATCGCGCGCGGGCACGTTCAGCTCGATCACCTATCCCAACACGTTGAGGCGGATGAAGCGCATTACAATTTGCAGACGGGGCGCGGGACGTTCCGGCATGTTCGCGCGACGCTCGGGATGCAACGGCGGCCGAACCCGACGCTGCTGATCAGCCCGAATCCGTTGTATTTCGAGGCCGAGCGCGCCGAGCGAATCGACGAGGAGACGTACAAGGTTTACAAGGGGTGGATTACGGTGTGCAGGCCGGACCGGCCGACATGGAAATTTTACGCGCCGGAAGCGACGGTGCGGCTTGAGAAAAACGTCCGACTCGAGAACGCGGATTTTCGATTGCTGTACATTCCGATCGTGTATCTGCCGTACGCCACGCTTCCCGCGAGCCGCGAGCGGGAGTCCGGATTCATGATTCCCGATCTCGGCAATTCGTCGGTGAAAGGATATTTCTTCGGTGATGCGTATTACTGGGCGCCGACGGACTGGGCGGACACGACGATTGGCGCGACGTACCTGAGCAAGCGCGGATGGAGCCAGAATTTTGCGCTGCGGATGCGGCCGTGGGAGAACGTCAAGATTGACGCGAGCTATTACGGTGTGATCGATCGCGGATTGCCCCAGCCGACCGGGCCGCCTCTGAAGGAAGGCGGCCACGAAGATCATTTCGGTTTCGATGCGTTGCTGGGCGACGGCTGGAGGGCGGTTGCGGACCTGAATCAACTGACGTCGCTGACGTTCCGGCTGGCCTTCGCCGAGACATTTTCGCAGGCGGTGAATTCCGAAGTGCGTAATACGGCGTTTGTGACGAATAATTTTTCGGGATTCAGCTTCGATATAGCGGCTCTAAGCTACAAGGATTTTCTGAGCGATTCGCCGGAATCCTACGTGTCGCTGCGCACGGCGCCGGAAGCGCGATTCAGCTCGGTCGAGCAGGCGCCGTTCAAGAACTTGCCGGTCTATCTCTCCTTCGACGCGTTCACGGGCGCGGAACATCGCTCGGACACGGTCACCGATTTCAACACGCCGAATTTCGTGGAGCGAAGTGAATTCGCGCCGAGCGTGACGATGCCGTTGCGATGGGGGCCGTGGCTCGGTGTGACGCCGAGCTTCACGCTGCGGACGACGCGATACGGGGCGCAGTTGTCGCCAACGGGCACGCTGCTGGATCAGCCTTTCGTGCGGACCACCGGGGAGTTGTCGATTGATATCCGGCCGCCGGCGCTCGAGCGGATCTTTCAGACGGCGAATGCGAAATGGAAGCACACGATCGAGCCGGACATCGTGTATCGGTATGTCGACGGCGTGAACGACTTCGGGCGATTCGTGCGATTCGATGAGGATGAAACGCTGACGGACACGAATGAAGTCGAGTACGGCGTCCGGCAGCGGCTGTTCCGGAGGATTGATGATGACGGCGACACGCAGGAGTTGGTGAGCTGGGATATCAAGGAGAAATATTTTTTCGATCCGACGTTCGGAGGGGCGCTCGAGCCGGGCGTGCGAAACGTGTTTCAGACGCTCGATGCGTTCACGCCGTTTGCGTTCGCCGATCAGGCGCGGCACTTTTCACCGATCGTGAGCGATATCCGGGTGACGCCCGGGGGAATCTATGACGCGCAGTTTATAGTCAATTACGATCCGCGGCGCGGGCAGGTGACCGCGATCGGCACGCTGTTGAAGCTGAAGCCGTATCGCGAATCGTTTCTGACGCTCGCGCACTTCTCGACGATCAACCTTCTTCCGGCCGAACCAGCGCCGGGAACGACGTTTCATCCTCGCTCGGATCAAATTCGCACGCTGATCGGTTATGGCGATATGAACCGGCGCGGGTGGAATACCGCGGTGGGATTCAGCTACGACCTGGCTCAGAAAGTGTTTCAGAACCAGGTCGCGCAGGTAAGCTACAACGGCTCGTGCTGTGGGATTGGATTCGAATACCGGCGGCTCGCGCTGGGGACGGTGCGCAGCGAAAATCAGTACCGCATCGTGCTGCTCATCGCCAATCTCGGCTCGGCGGGGAATTTGCGCCGGCAAGAGAAAATTTTCTAAGGATTATTTTCTTGGCGCGTCACGCGGAACCGAACGAACTCCTGTCACTGCAAATCCGGGACGTCGCGCGATTGCTGCGAACGCGCAAAGTCTCGCCCGTCGAGCTTCTCGATGCGGTGCTCGCGCGGATCGAAAGCCTGAATCCGAAGCTGAATGCGTTTATCACCGTGACCGCCGAAGAAGCGCGGGCGGAGGCGCGAAAAGCGGAGCGCGAGATTTTGCGCGGGCGCTATCGCGGGCCGCTTCACGGCGTGCCGATTCCGGTCAAGGACAACTTCGAGACGAAAGGCATTCGAACGACGGCGGGATCGAAGATTCTTGCGGATTATGTGCCGACTGAGGATGCCGACGTGGTGCATGCATTGCGGCGCGCGGGCGCGGTTGTGGTTGGGAAGACGAATCTGCACGAGTTTGCGTATGGGATTACGTCGGAAAATCCGCATTATGGCGCCACGAGAAATCCGTGGGACGCGGAGAGGATATCGGGTGGATCGAGTGGCGGGTCAGCTGTCGCCGTGGCGACGGGGATGGGTTTCGGGTCCGTGGGAACAGACACCGGCGGATCGATTCGCGTTCCTGCGTCGCTGTGCGGGATTGTTGGATTGAAGCCGACGTTTGGGCGCGTGAGTTGCCGCGGCGTGATTCCGCTTTCGCGAAGCCTCGACCATGTAGGACCGCTCGCGCGCAGCGTGGCGGATGCGGGCCTTTTGCTTGGAGCGATTGCCCGGAAGAAGCACGCGTTTCGGTCACCATTCGGCGCGCGCCAGGCGGGGCGATCGCCGGTTCGGGCGCGGCGGATGAAATTCAAGCTAGGATGGCCGCGCGAGTTTTTCTTCGAGCGCGTGGATGAAGAGGTGGAGCGCGCGATTCGAGCGGCCGTGAAGCGGATCGAAAAGCGCGGCGCACAGATCGAAGAGGTTTCGCTCGGGCATATCGGCGAGGCCGGCGAGGCCGGAACGCAAATCGCGCTGGCCGAGGCGCGGGAATATCACGAGGCGCAGGGATACTACCCGGCTCGGGCGGACGAGTATGGCGCGGACGTGCGGAGCCGGCTGGAGCAAGGCGCAAGCGTGCGGGCCATCGATTATTTGCGGGCTTTTGCGGCGCGAGCGCGCGTCGTGGCCGGCTTCGACGCGGCCTTCGAGCGTGTGGACGCGATAATTGCGCCGGGGGCAGTGATTCCTGCGCCGCCGCTCGGGCAGAACCTCGTGAGGATTCGCGGCGAGGAATTGAAGGTGCGCGCGGTGCTCGTCGGCACCAGCCGGCCCGCGAATTTGACGGGGCATCCAGCAATTTCGATTCCGTGTGGATGGACCAATAATCGGCTGCCGATTGGGCTGCAACTCATCGGGCGGCACTGGGACGAAGCGCGTCTGCTCCAGATTGCCGGCGCGATGGAAGAGGAACTCGCGGATTCGGTCGCTGCGCCATACATCCGGTAAGCGTCGCGTGTTCGCGAGAAAGCAGCCGGGCGGCTTCCGAGGTGTGAGAAAATCAAAGATTACGCGAGTGTTCGCGTGGAACTTCGTAGCGTTTGCCGAATCCAATGAAACTGGCGGCACGGGTAGTAGATCGAGGAGTTGAGTTTGGTGGATGTTTCCATTTTTGCGGCGTTCGTGGCGGGGCTGGTCTCGTTTCTCTCGCCGTGCGTGCTGCCGCTGGTTCCGGGGTATGTTTCGATGTTGTCGGGAATCGGCGTGGAGCAATTGAGCGAAGGCGAAGGGAATCGCGCGAGCCTGTTCGGTTCGGCGTTCGCGTTCGTGCTCGGATTTTCGATCGTGTTTGTGACGTTTGGCGCGTCGGCCAGCGCGGTGGGATCGTTTCTGGTACGAAATCGAAGTCTGCTCGCGCCCGTTGCTGGCGCGATAATACTGCTGTTCGGGCTTCATCTGATTGGCGTGCTGGCGAAAATTTCGATTCGGGCGGGGATGATCGTTGGCGTTGTCCTTGTGGCCGCGGGCGTGATCGTGGCGATGAAGCAGACGGAGTTACCCGAAAGAATTCGCGCCGCGCATTTGTTCGCGATTGCGCTGATTTTCCTGGTCGGGCCGTTTCTGACGCGTTGGCTCAACCGCGACATTCATCTGCGCAAATTGGGCGGGCAGCCGGGCGCGGTCAGCGGATTTCTGATGGGTTTTGCGTTCGCGTTTGGATGGACGCCGTGCATCGGGCCGATTCTGGCGGGAGTTCTGGCGGTGGCGGCGACGCGCGATACGATTTCGCAAGGCGTGTTTTTGTTGGCCGTGTATTCGGCTGGCCTCGCGATTCCATTCCTGCTGACCGCGATCGGGATCGGCACTTTCCTGAAGTTTTACAAGCGATTTCGGCGGCACATTCACGCGGTGGAAGTGTTCAGCGGCGTGTTGCTGCTGGCGGTGGGCGCGCTGGTGTTCGTGAACCGGCTGACGTGGCTTTCAGGGAAGCTGAGTTTTCTAAATCGGTTTTCGCTTTGATGGGAGTCGAGGAATGAGGAAATGGTTTCCGCTGTGCTTGCTGGCGATGGTCGCGATGGCGGCGACGTTCGACGTTTCAGGGTGCGGCTTCTTCAGCCACAAGAAGTCGAGCGAAGAGGCGACGGATGTGAAGCCCATAGGCCCCGAGCCGAATGTGACGTTCAAAGGATTGGACGGCAAAGATGTTTCGCTCGAGAGCTTGAAGGGCAAAGTCGTGGTCGTGAATTTCTGGGCTACTTGGTGCGAGCCGTGCCAGATCGAGATTCCGTGGATGATCGGATTTCAGAAGAAGTATGCGGACAAGGGCTTCACGGTTCTGGGCGTGGCGATGGATGACGAAGGCGCATCGGTGGTTGCGCCATACGTGCAGAAAGAACAATTCGACGTGGACGGGCAAAAGATGTCGATGAATTATCCGATTGTGATCGGCGACGACGATTTGGCCTCGAAGTTCGCAGGCATTTTCGGGCTGCCGACGAGCGTCATCATCTCGCGGGATGGTCAGATTTCGAAGCGCGTGCTTGGTCTTGTGAACCACGACGATCTGGAAAAAATAATTCAGAAGCTTTTGTAGGCTCGAGCGCGCGGCTTGCAAACGGATCGAAGGCTGTCCTACTCTCAAATGGCCATGATGGACGAACAGGAATTCCAGAGGAAGTGCGACGCGGCATTCGAATCGCTGCGGCGTCGTTTATTGGAGCTCAGCGACGAACACGAATTCGAGGTCGAAGGTGGCAGCGGGAAACTCGAAATCGAATTCGAGGATGAAGACGAAACGCGGTTCGTAATCAGCCCAAATGCGCCGGTGCGGCAAATCTGGATTTCGGCGCTGACCACAAGCTTCAAGCTGAGCTGGACGGATGCGGCGCAGACGTTCGTGCTGGAAAAAACGGGCGAGACGCTGAACCAGTTGATGAGCCGGATTTTGACGCAGCAGCTGGGCGCGACGGTGAACGTATGAAAGCGAGGCCGATGGTCGCGCGGGGATTATTTCTGGCGAGCGTGCTTGCTGTTGTCGCCATGCCGGTGAGAATGGCGTTCGGGCAGAGTGCGTCGCGGAGCGCATCGGAGCTTCCGACCGGCGCTTCGGTCGTAAAGCCGAGTGCCTTTGTATCACTCGATGCCGTGCCGGCGGGCCACACGTTCGAAGTCGCGATTGTTGCCGACATTCTCTCCGGCTATCACATGAATTCGCACAAGCCGTCGGAGGAGTATTTGATTCCGACGGCGGTGACGCTGGTCCCGGTGAAAGGCTTTCGAGAAGTTGGCTCGGTCTATCCGGAAGGACAATTGCTGAAGTTCGATTTTTCGCAGGACAAACTTTCGGTATACAGCGGCAAAGTCACCGTGCGAATCAAGCTCGCGGCCGAGCTGGGCGCGCCGCTCGGGGACGCGACGCTGCCGTTCACGCTTCGCTTTCAGGCGTGCAACGCGACGGCTTGCTTGCCGCCGGCGAAGGTTCAGATTCCAGTGACCGTCAAAGTGGTCGCCGCGGACGCGAAAGCTCACGGCACCCATCCTGAAATTTTCCCGCAAGCGTCGAAGTAAAAGCTAGCTCCCGCCAGTGGCAGATGCGTTTCCGGAGATTTTCGGAATGGCGCGGTGGATGCGCGAGACTACGCGATCGCGGCCGAGAACGATCATCGTGTCGAAAAGCGGAGGCGCAACGGCGCGGCCGACGATGGCGACGCGGGTCGCGTTGATGAGCAGGCCTGCCTTGACGCCTTCGGCGGCGGCGAGCTGGCGGAGAGCCTGATCGCAGGCGTCGTGATTCCAGTCGGGCAAAGCTTCGAGGGCTGCGGCCAGCTTCTCGAGCAGGGCCGGAACTTTCGGCTCCTTCCAAAATTTTTCGCGCGCTTCCGGCTCGTAATCGAAATCGTCGGTGAAGAAAGCGCGCGACCAAGACGTGAAATCGGGCAAGAGTCGAATGCGCGGACGAACCAAATCCACGGCTCGGGCGAACCAATCGCGCTCGCTCATCGCCCACTTTTCCTGCCACAGTCCGTCCCGCCGTAACTGTGCCTCGACATGCGGGAGCAAATCTTCGATGGGCATTTTCTGAAGGTATTGGGTGTTGTACCACTCGAGCTTGGCGCGATCGAAAATGGCGTTGGTGCGGCTGACGCCTCCGAGGGTAAATCGCGCGATGAGATCCGCGGTCGGCAAAAATTCAGTGTCGTCGCCGGTGGACCATCCGAGAAGCGCCAGGAAATTCCGGAACGCCTCGGGCAAAAATCCTTCGTCGATATAGGAGCTTACGCTGGTTGCGCCGTGGCGCTTGGAGAGACGCGTGCGGTCAGGGCCAAGAATGAGAGGCACGTGCGCGAAAATCGGCGGTGTCGCGCCGAGGCCCTGGTAGATCAGCACCTGCTTCGGCGTGTTGGAGAGATGATCGGCGCCGCGAATGATGTGGGTGATGCGCATGTCGATGTCGTCGACGACCACGCTAAGTTGATACGTCGGCAAGCCATTCGAGCGCAGGAGGACGAAGTCTTCGATTTCCTCATTTTGAACTTCGCGCGGTCCGAAAACGGCGTCCTGGAATTTCGTGACACCCGAGCGGGGAGATTTGCAGCGAACCGCGCGCGGCAAGCCCTGGCGCTCTTTTTCGGCGCGTTGGTCGGGCGTGAGATCGCGGCAAGGGCAACGCGCGCGGCGAAGGGATTTCGAGCCTTCGGCGGTCTTCTCCGAATCGCCTTCGTCCTCGGCTTCGCCGCGGGCGGGCTCGGCGTCGGCTCCGGCGTACTGAGAGGCTGAGCAATAACATGCGTAGGCCGAGCCGTTCGCCAGAAGGCGCTCGGCAGCGGCGCGGTACATTTCGAGGCGCTGCGACTGAAAGAACGGGCCTTCATCCCACTGAATTCCGAGCCAGCGAAGGCTTTCGAGAATACCGTCGACGAGCTCGGGGCGATTGCGCTCGACGTCGGTGTCCTCCACGCGCAGGAGTAGGGTGCCTCCTTCGTGCTTGGCGAAAAGCCAATTAAACAGGGCCGTGCGTGCGCCGCCGACGTGAAGATAGCCCGTGGGCGAGGGCGCAAATCGGACGCGGGGCCTGGATGAAGCAGCCATCGGCAGTGGAGTCCCTTCCGGTATCGAGAAACGTTTATCTTATCGGAAGAAGTGCGCAAAATCGAGCGGGGGCGTGACTTGTCGGCAGCAAAACGAGGCTGAAAGTACGAAAGTACCGTTGTTACAGTGCGATCGGGTACCTAGACTGGTGCCAGCACGCTCAAGTGCCGGAAGGTCATTGGGAATGTGTGTATCCGCGTTTATTAAATGCGAGCGAACATGGTTAACCTCAACGAAACTCAAGGGCATGGAGCCCGAGAGGAGTTGTTGATTTCTGATATTCTCGGCCTGAGTGGGTGTGTCGGTTCGGCCAGTGGAATGGCCATTCGTGCCCCGTTGCTATGAGCGGAATTGTGCTGGTTTCGAGTTCGCTGCTGCTCGCCGTCTTCTTCGGGTCCATTTACCGCGAGAAGCGCCAAGCCTACCTTTGGGTGTGGTCGCTCGCCTGGTTTCTGACTTCGGTGCAAGCTGCGGTCCCGCTATTGGCACGCCCATCGTCGACGGCGATATGGGTGACGGCGCTGCAGGACTGGCTGCTGGTGATAGCGGCGCTGACGTTTGTCGCCGCGGCGCGCCTCTATGCCGGACAAGCGCCGTGGACGCAAGCGCTGGCGCTATGTGGCACGGGAGCGGGGGTCTGGGCGGTGGCCTACAGCCGCGGGCTGATGGAGGTCGGGCTGACGCTGGGGGCCGGATTGGCGCTGATGCTGGTAGCGGGAATTTTCTGGCAGAGCGGCCGCAAGCAGGAATCGCGCGCGGACACGCTGCTCGCGCTGGCCTTCGCGACGTGGGGCTTGTTGGCGCTGCTTACGCTGATTCAGGCGAAGATACGCGCGCTAGCCGGCGAGAATCTGCCGTCGCTGATGATCGTTCCGCAATTTTTCATCGGCGTGTTGATGGTGATGGGCTTGTATGAGGAACAGCGGCGGCGCGTCGAGCGGAACATGCTGGCGTTGTCGAATCTGAACCTGGCGACATCGAGCTTTTCGGGCGGTGAGATCCAGAAAATGCTGGCGCAGGCGCTCGATCGAGTGTTGAATGTAGCGCGAATTCCTGCTGGAGCGCTGTGCCTCCATTATGGTGAAGTCGAGGGACCGACGTCGATCGTTGCCACGGGGCTCGGCGATTCGTTCTGCGCCACCATGCAGGACGGCCGGCTCGACAATTACGCGGTCAAGATGGTGGCGCGCCTGGGCGGCTTGATGGTTCTGCCGCGGCTCGAAAACGATTCGGACTGGGAAGTGTTGGAACGTGAAGCCGATTTCAAAAAACTCCGGCGCCTTCTCCTCGATCATAATCTCTCGACAGTAATCGGAATCAGCCTGCAGGCGAAGGAGCGCGCCTTTGGCGTCCTGCTCCTCGGGACGCCCGACAATCGCAAGTTCTCGTCGGCGGAGCTTCGCTTGCTGTTGGCGCTGGGCCATCAGATCGGGTTGGCCGTTGAGAACAGTTATCTGGTGCAGCAGACTTCGCGGCGAAGCGAAGAGCTGCACATCCTGAACGAGATCGGGCGCGTGTTGAGTTCGACTCTCGAGACCGACGCGCTGTTTGAGCGGATTTTCAACGAGATGAGCCGGCTGCTCGATGTGAGCAGCTTTTATATCGCCTTCTACGAGACCGGCGACGCGACGGTTCGCTTCGAGCTCGAAATCGCGGAAGGGGACCGGCTGCCGAAGCGGACGCGGCCCGCGGGAAATCACCTGATCGAACACATCGTGAAGAACCGCCAACCCATCTTGATCCGCGAGAAGATGGCGGAGGAATTCGAGAGGCGCGAACTTGACGTCATCCGCACCGCGGGCTGTTACTGCGGAGTGCCCCTTGTGCTGCACAATCGCGCGATCGGAGTGATGGCGGTCTACAGCGCACGGGAACGCATGTTCGACGAAGGCCACCTGGAAATGATGCGCGTGCTGGCGAGCGAAGCATCGGTAGCGATCGAGAACGCGCACCTGTTCGGAGAAGAACAGAGAAAATCGCGCCACCTGTCGCTGGTCAATTCGATCTCGGGGCACGCGATCGCAACGCTCAATCCCGACGAAATGCTCTCGAAAATCGCGGCAGAGATGGAAAACGGCCTCACCTACGATCACATCGGCATTGCGATTCTGGATTATTCAGCGAAAGAGCTGGTGGTCCAGGCCGAGTCGGGCCGGCGTCGCGACGCGATCGGCCGGCGCATTCCCCTCGGAGAAGGGCTGATCGGCCATGTGGCGCGAAGCGGCCAGCCGGAAGTGATCCACGAAGTTCATGAAGGGACCCAGCAGCCGGTTCTGCCGGACTCGATATCAGCGGCCGCGCTGCCGGTTCTGTACGCCGACCAGATGCTCGGCGTGCTGTATGTCGAATCCTCGGAGCGCTGCGAATTTTCGCGCGAAGAAATGCAACTACTGCGAACGCTCGCCGATCTTTTCGCGGGCGCGCTGCATAACGCCCTGACGTTCCAGAAGGCGCAGGAGCAAGCCATCACCGACGGCCTCACGGGCGTGAAGACGCACCGCTTCCTGATGGAGGCGCTGTCCGCGGAGTGGAAGCGTTCGACGCGCGCCAACCGGCCGTTCTCGTTGGTTTTGATGGACCTTGACCGGTTCAAATTCGTGAATGATTTTTATGGCCACCTGGAAGGCGACGTGGTGTTGCAACGCGTTGGGCACATTCTCGAACAGAATTGCCGGCGCTCGGACGTTGTGGCGCGGTACGGCGGCGACGAATTCGTGATTCTGATGCCGGAAACTTCGGTGGAGCAGGCGAGGCAGCTCGCGACCAAATTGCGCGGCTGGGTGGCTTCCGATCCGCTGCTGCGCGACAAGAACATCACGGCGAGCTTTGGAATCGCGGGATTCCCGGTGCACGGGTCGACGCCGCAGGAATTGATTCAGGTCGCGGACTCGTCGATGTATCTCTCGAAACATCAGGGAGGCAACGCCGTGTCGACCGCCGAGCATTTCGATCCCGGCAAGACGAAAAAGTGGAAGCAGGACGTTCTCGAGGCGTATCTAGGCGTCACGCTCAAGCGGATGTTCTCGACCGGCCCGGAAGCCTTCGAAGAGATTCGGCGGCGGATCGAGCAATTTACGCGATCGCTCACGGAACAAAACGGCGAGGCATCGCTCGATTATCTGGCGCCGGCCGTCGTCGAAACGGTGACATCGCTCGCGCTCGCCGTGGATGCCAAAGATCAATACACGCACGGCCATTCACAGAAGGTGTCCGGATATTCGGCGATGGTCGCGGCGGCCGCGGACATGACGCCAGCCGAAATCGAGGAAGTGCGTCTGGCGGGGCTCCTGCACGATGTCGGTAAAGTCGGGATTCCGGAAGCGATACTCAACAAGTCCGGCCCGCTCGACGCCACGGAGTGGGAGACAATGAAGTCCCACACGGATCTGGGCGCCACGATTCTCGAGCCCCTGCGCGCGATGGCGCGGATCCGTGAAATGGTGCGGCACCATCACGAATTCTACGACGGCTCTGGATATCCGCTGGGTCTCGCGGGCGAGCAGATTCCGTTTGGCGCGCGGATTATCGCCATCGCGGACGCCTACGACACGATTACATCCGAGCGCGTTTACAAGAAGCCGCGCGCGCCCAAAGCGGCGCTGGCGGAGATTGAGCGTTGTTCCGCGACCCAGTTCGATCCGGAGCTCGTGCGAATTTTTGTCACGACCATGCGCCATCACCTGCTGGAACCGGATGCGGAAATTGGCGTCACCGAAGAGCGCCCCGAAAACGCAGCGCTGTAGGACCGAACGAACTTTCCGCTAGGTTTCGCATTCCGCTACAATCTCTGAGAGAAAATTAATTTTGGGGGTCGTCATGCAAACTGCGAACGTCGTGTGGGTGGAAGGGCAACAATTTCTGGCGCACATGCCATCCGGGCACGCGATTCCGATCGATGCCGACCGGGCGCATAACTCCGCGCCGGGCCCGATGGAATTGCTTCTCGCCGCACTGGGCTCCTGCACCGCGACGGATGTGGTGACGATCCTCGCGAAGAAGCGGCAAAAGCTCGAGCGGCTGGAAGTCGAAGTCACCGGCGAGCGCGCCCCCGATCCGCCGACCGTATGGACGAAGCTTGAAATCGTATATCGGCTCTATGGATCGCTCGATGAAAAAGCCGTGCGCGACACCGTCGAATTGAGCGAGACGAAATATTGCTCCGTCGCCGCCATGCTCAGAAAGACCGCGCCAATTTCCTTCCGTTACGAAATCCTGCCCGGCAAGGCGTAATCTCGCGAAGTTTTCGCGCGCCCCGCAACCAAAGAAACCGCTTCGCAGACAACCTGTTCTTGATATATCGAAGAGCTGGCCGGAAGATATTTAGCGAGCGCTACTGCCGCCGCGCCGGTTCCCGCCATAGCATCAATCCCATTTACGCAAAGGCGCATTCACGGCATTTATGTACTTGCGTTAAGCACGTTTATTAACTATGGTTAACCAGATGAAACAGCGGTCCCATCACACGGGGCTTACAGGCATCCAGCGCGCCGGTCTGTTGCTATTCGTATTCTTAGGCGCGCTTCTTTGGACCTCGGCACTCTTCGCGCAGGGTGAAACAACCAGCGCGATCATCGGACAAGTGCGCGACGCGAGCGGAGCGGCCGTGCCGGGAGCCGCGGTCACGATCATCGATCAGGAGACGGGGCTCAAGCGCAACGCCGCGACGGACCAGGCGGGCCGGTTCAATTTTCCGCAGTTGAAGCCTGGCTTGTACTCGGTCAGCGTGGAAGCGGTAGGCTTCGCATCGCAGCGGAACGATCACGTAACCTCCGGCCTCGGCCAAAAACAAAACGTCGATTTCACGCTCCAGATTGCGCAGTCCAGGCAGACGGTTGAAGTCACTGGCGAAGCTCCCATTCTCAATCCGGAGAATGCGAATACATCGACGACTCTCAACGCGCACGCGCTCGAAGATCTTCCGAATCCAGGCGGTGATTTGACGTATCCGCTCCAGTTTGCGGCCGGCGCATTGGTGAACACGGCCGGCAGCGGAAATGATTTCGTGGGCGGCACGAATGGGTACGGCAACGTTGAATTCAACGGACTGCCCGCTCTCTCGAACGGCTACATAGTCGATGGGCTGGAGACAAACGATCCGCTGACGAACCTGAACAGTGGACTCTCGACAAACCTTGTTCTCGGCCTGAACTCGATATCGGAAGTGACGGTCAACACGCTTTCGTATGCGGTGGACGAGGGACGATACGGAGCTTCCCAGATCAACTATGTCACCAAGTCAGGTACAAACCAGTTTCACGGCAACCTCTATGAGCTGTGGAATGGCTCGAGATTCAACTCGGCCGACTATTTCACGAATGCCACTCCGGGGAATCACAAACCGCGATCGACGGTGAATCATTTCGGCGGAAGCATCGGAGGGCCGGTCATTCGCAACAAGCTGTTCTTCTTTTTCGATAGCGAATGGGTCCGGATCGCGCTTCCGATCGTGACGGCCGCGACCGTTCCGACTCCGGCATTTCAAGAATACGTGTTGCAGCAACTTCCGCTGGGCGGCCGGGATTCCGTTACGGGATCGATCTATCCGGCGTCGAAGCAATCGGTGCCGTTCTATTCCCAGATGTTCTCGCTTTATGGAAATACCAGCGGAACGCCACTCGTGGTGCTCGGGTGCCCGTTCGACGTGGGTGGAGGGCCGCCCGCGATTGCGAATGACGGAAACGGCTGCGCCAATCGCCAGAGCATCTCGCATTCGAGTGACGATCACGAGCAGGTCCAGACGGTTCGAATCGATTACAACATCAACGAGAAAAACACGACGTGGTATCGCTTTCAGGCAGACACCGGACTCCAGGCTGCCTATACCGATCCGATCAACTCATTGTTCGATGCTTTGTCGCCGCAACCTCTGTATTCGTTTGCCGCGGGATATACCCACGTCATTTCGCAGAACCTTGTGAATTATTTCAATCCGGCGTTTTCCTGGTATGAAAGTTTGTTCGGACCGAGCGATTATCAAAAGACTCTGTCCGCGTTCCCGATCGTTCTGCAAGGCAGCGGCGCGAATGCTCCGTTCACGACCGTCGGAGGGCTCGACAATACCTGGGTGCAGGGAAGGCGAGCGTCCCGATTTTTCATCAACGACAACCTCGCCTGGAATCTGGGCGCGCACGAGCTGCGGTTTGGGACCAATACCCGGATTTTTCGGCTCAACGACTTTGATTTCGGAGAGGGGACGGTCCCGACGGTGACGTACACCGACCTGCCGCAATACATTTACGGAGTGGCATCGACGGCGACGGAGACTTTCCCGACCTCGGCCAACGAGCCGTTCAACTTCCTCAATCTCGATTTGTATGCGCAGGACACATGGAAGGTGACCGAGACGTTGACGTGGACGTTCGGCGTGCGAGACGCGTTCAATTCCAATCCGCTCGATCCTCATGATGAGATTGCGCGCCTGCGTGGCTCTTTCGAAAGCGTCTCGCACGATTTAAATCAACCGCTGAACGCCGCTATTCAGACGAACCTCGGCAAAGTCTTCTCATCGACGCCCGTTGCGATCCTTCAACCCAGAACGGCGATCGCATGGCAGCTTGAATCGAAGACGGTGCTGCGCGCGGGCTTCGGAGTTTTCAGCGACATTTTGCCGGGCACCATCGCCGATGTGGTCGGCGACAACCCGCCGTACGTGCAGACCTTTCAGGGCGGACTGCTTGGGACAGTCGGCGGAACAGAGATTGCGCCGGGAGTCCCGGGCAGCGCTGTGGGCGCGACGGTGGCCGCGAACAAGGCATTCAGCTATGGATTTCCGCAAGGCCAGCTCTCGTGCGCATCCACGCAGGCGAACGGTGCGACGTGTCTTTCTCCGGTTGCCATCGCGGCGGTGCCCGATGGAGAGTTGCACGCGCCATATTTCCTCGAGTGGAGTTTTGGCCTGGAACATCAGTTGGGAAGCACGGGAAGCTTGCACGCGCAATACGTCGGGACGCGCGCTGTCAATCAGCCGTATCTGACGCAAGTGAACGGCTATCAAAGCGTGTGCGAAGGATGCTTCGCGCCATTTCCGTTCGCGCAGTCGACCGATCCGCGATTCGGGGCGGTGACGCAATTGTCCACCGGCGCAAACAGCCACTACAACGGTCTGCAAATGACGGCGATGAAGCGTTTGGGAGCAGGACTGATGGGACAGATCAACTACACATGGAGCCGCTGCATGGACACGGTTTCAAACGGCGGATTCCTGCAGTTCTCCGCGGGCGGGATTCTCTCTCCTCTGCCGGGAGATTTGGCGCGGGATTACGGGCCGTGCGACTACGACATTCGGAACAATCTGAACGCGCAGTATGTGTATCAATTGCCGATCAAGGTTCGGAACCGGCTTCTCGGCCACGCGGTGAACGGCTGGCAGGTGTCCGGAGCAGCCTTCTGGCACAGCGGGATTCCGTTCTCGGTCCTGAGCACGCCCTATTCGGCAAATGGAGATGGCATTGTGAACGGCAGCGGGCCGCAGTTCGCGAGCGTTGTTCCAGGCGTGACGCTCTACCAGCACAATGCGATTCCCGGGGTCACGCAACCGGGGACAGTACAGTGGCTCAATCCGAATGCTTTTGTGTCGACCGTCGACCCAAGTACGGGCGCTTGCTACGGAGGCGATAGCCCGAAGAATTGTCAATTTGGAGACCTCGGGCGGAACGCGCTACGCGGCCCCGATTTTGCATGGAGTGATTTTTACCTAACGAAGTTCATTCCGGTGACCGAGCGTGTGAAGCTGCGCTTCGAAGCGCAGTTCTTCAATGTATTCAACCATCCGAATTTCGCGCTTCCGAGCATGGTGCTTGCCGGGATTCCGGGCAAGCCATCGACACAGACAGGTTTCGGAGCGATCACGTACGCGACGTCTCCGCCGACAGGATTATTGGGCGTCGGTTTGGGCGGCGATAGCACTCCGCGCATGATCGCGTTTCAATTGCGCCTGGAGTTCTGACCGCTCGCCCAGCTCGAGTTGTCATCCCGACGTCGAACTCTGATTCATCATGCTTTTCGTTGCGATTGAAACCCGCCAGCCACAAAGTCGTGTAGCGGTCTTCCAGGTTGACGGGAATTGTCGGAAGCGCCTTTCCAAGCCCTTGCCTGTGAGATGCAAATCACGTGAAAGATGAAAAATAACGGTACAAGAAACGTCGGAACCAGGCTTAATGGCAGCACCGTCATGGCGGCCATCGAAGTAGCGTGCGGACTCGGCAAACCGGCGGTCGAGCCGAGGCCCACCGCCAAGACCAGATCCGCGATTCCCAGCGCTTGCCAGAGAATGAAACTGCTGCGATGCCCGGGATTGGCAAGCTTTCGTGCCACGAGAGCAGCTGTCGCCCCTATGAACATGTCGCCGAATCCTGCGGGCAACGCGAATATGGCGGGGAGGGCGCCCATCAATTCCAATACCAAGAAGATGATTCCGATAATTCTCCAGGACTGCACAAGTGTCAAAATGCGGGGGTTCAAAGATAAGACGAACTGCCGAAATTTCTGCGAACTGGAAAACCATACTGAAAACGCGATGATCGGTGTTAGTGCAGCGAGTGCCACCGCAATCCCGACGCGATTGGAAGCATTCTTAAACAAATGCAGTGCCGAAGCGAACAGGACCAAAAGCAACCATCCGGCGATAAGACCTGCGGTGAGCTTCCGATAGTTTTTCATAGCGATCCTCCTTTAGTTGCGGCTATCTCTGTTACTTGATTCGTGAGTTGCAGGAAATTCTTCCAGGTTTGTTCCCCGAGCTGATGGCGCAAGCGCGATTGAACTTTTTCCCAGGCCGGCAAGGCGCGCTTGAGTTGCATTTCTCCGGCTTTGGCCAGGTGTAGCCATCGTTCGCGGCGGTCCTCGCCGCGGCGCCCGGCAATCCAGCCCCGCCGGCCCATGATCTCGAGGGTCCGGGTGAGGGTAGTGCTATCCATCGCGAGCATTTCGCCCAGTTGGCCCTGGGACACTTCTCCAGCAAGGGAGAGCAATTGCAGGATGGTGAACTGAGAGGCCCGCAGCCCAAGCGGACGCAGTGACCGCTCATAGAGCTGGGTGAGCGCCCTCGAAGTTCGGCGAAGGCTGCCACACATGCAGGGTAGCGCTGGCAATAGTGATTGGTTCATGCGGAGTTAGATGTATATACATATGATGCGGATTCACAAAATTTCGCTCGTTCCCGATGAACCGTCGACCGCTCAGGAAATGACACCGGCGCTCAAACGCCGTTTACCTTGCGGCGTGCGCGCGCGATTGCGTACAATCGCGGATTGCGTTTTGCCGGGAGCCATGAATGGGAAGACGGATCGCAGCAAAAATCACGGGCGTAGCGGGGTATGTTCCGCCGCGCGTGGTCACCAACGCGGATCTTGAAAAGATTGTTGATACCAACGACGAGTGGATTCGCACGCGCACGGGAATTCGCGAGCGGCACTACGCGGATCCAGGAGTAGGGGCATCGCATCTCGGGACAGAAGCGGCAAGAAAGCTCCTCGCGGAAAGGAAGCTGGATCCCGAAGAGATTGAGCTGATCATCGTTGCGTCCGTAACTCCGGACATGATGTTTCCAGCGACGGCGTGCCTGATTCAGGATCGTCTCGGCGCGAAGAAAGCATGGGGATTCGATCTTTTGGCGGCCTGCTCGGGCTTTGCCTATGCGCTGACGATCGGCGCGCAGTTCGTGGGCTCGGGCGCGCATAAAAAAGTGCTCGTGATCGGCAGCGACGTGATGACTTCGATTCTGGATTTCACCGACCGGGCGACCTGCGTTCTGTTCGGCGATGGAGCGGGCGCCGTGTTGCTGGAACCCGCGACGTCGGATTCCGAGGGCATTCTCGATTTCTCTCATGACATAGATGGCTCGGGGGGGTGCAATCTCTATATGCCGGGCGGCGGCTCGCTCCATCCCGCCACGGCGGAAACTGTCGAGCAGCGATTGCACTACGTTCACCAGGAAGGGCAGCAGGTTTTCAAGTATGCGGTTCGCCGGATGTGCGAACTCGCGGAGCAGATTTTGACGCGAAACGGTTTTACCAGCAAAGATCTCGCGCTGGTGATTCCGCACCAGGCGAATTTGCGGATCATCCGCGCGATGCAGGACCGCCTGGGACTGGACGATTCGAAAGTGATCGTCAATATCGACCGCTATGGCAATACGACGGCGGGGACAATTCCCCTGGGGATGATGGAAGCGGTGGAAGAGAAGCGGGTGCGAAAGGGCGATCTCGTGCTTCTCGTCGCGGTCGGCGCGGGCTACACCTCAGGCGCCGTTCTCCTTCGCTGGGCGTACTAGTTTTCGTTCTTCTCGTGGATTGGACTACCGAGCGGGTGGGACCCTGCTTGCGAGTCGGCGATTAGTAGGAGCAGATCTCGGCCATACAGGCGCGGTTGCGGCGCAGGCGCTCGTCCATGACCACCGTGACGTACTGCGCGCAGGCTGCCATCTCCCGCTGAGACCAATCGGCCCCGGAAGCCGTGAACAGGCCGGTCAGCGAGCCAAGACCGCGCAGGGCTGCGTAATAGAGCCGTACGGGCCACACGCTGAGGTCGGTGCCCGAAAGGCTGGGGCTGAGTGCGAGCCACTGCGTAGCGCCTTGGAAATCGGCTGTTTCGAGCGAGGAACCGGGAAGGCTGAGCGCGGCGCGGGTTTCGTCGGATACCGGCTGGGCCGCGATAGTCAGAAACGCGGCGCGCCATGAGAACACCGCAAACTGGGCGAAGGCCGCAGCGGAGATCACGAGGATGAGAATCGTTACCATTTGACCCGCCAAGTATCGGATTCTGGGGCGCGCGGGACAATGGAACGATGGTACTGTTCCGGTGTAACTACTGGACCCTCAATGGGGTAGGGGGAAACCGGCCTTTCACGGGTATCAGCCTTGTTTTACGAGAGATAGTCCAAAAAGGGGGCAATAACTTGACCAAGAATAGAGTGTTCCTAGCCTACGCGGCGTTGGCGGTGGCCTTTATGGCGTTCGCAGCCATCGCGCCGGGTCATAGCGCTGACGACGGAACCAAGGCCATCCGAGAGGTGCTCGATCAGCAAACGGCGGCATGGAATCGCGGTGACACCGAGGCCTTTATGGCCGGATACTGGAAATCTGATCGCACGGAATTCGTTGGAGCAGGCGGGATCGTGCGCGGGTGGGACAAAGTGCACGAGCGCTACCAGCGGGTCTATCCAGACGCCAAGGCCATGGGGCACTTAACCGCCGGAAATATGCAGATTCAGATGCTCTCGCCCACGGCCGCCTACGTTGTCGGTGAATACCATTTGGTGCGGGAGACGGGCCATCTGGATGGAGTGTATACGCTGATCGTGCGAAAGTTTCCCGAGGGCTGGCGAGTCGTGCACGATCATACGACAGCGTATCCCTCCGATCCGCAGCACCCATGAAATGAAATTTTGAAAGAGGAGAAAATGATTTGCGCGCAATAATCACGGGCGGAGCGGGATTTCTCGGCTCGCATTTGTGCGACAACATGATCGAGCGCGGCTGGGATGTGTTGTGCATGGACAACATGGTCACCGGCGCGGCGCCGAACATCGCGCACCTGGCTTCGCATCCGCGATTCAAACTGGTCCAGCACGACGTCACGCGCTACATCGATGTGCCCGGCGCCGTGGACGCGGTGCTCCACTTTGCTTCGCCGGCCAGCCCCGATGATTACCTCAAGCTGCCGATCCCTACGCTGAAAGTCGGGTCGCTCGGCACGCACAATGCGTTGGGGCTGGCGCTGGCGAAAAAGGCAAAGTTTTTTCTCGCCTCAACGTCGGAATGCTACGGCGATCCGGAAGTGAGTCCGCAACCGGAGACGTATTGGGGAAATGTGAATCCGATCGGGCCGCGCGGAGTGTATGACGAAGCCAAGCGCTTTGCAGAAGCCATGACCATGGCGTATCACCGTTATCACGGCGTGGATACGCGCATCGTGCGAATTTTCAATACCTACGGTCCGCGGATGCGCTTGAATGACGGCCGAGCTCTGCCGAATTTCCTGTACCAGGCTCTAACAGGAAAATCGATCACTGTGTACGGCGAAGGCCGGCAGACGCGGAGTTTTTGCTACGTCTCGGATTTGATCGAAGGCATCGTTCGGCTTCTGGACTCGAACGAGCACGAGCCCACCAACATAGGCAACCCGCAGGAGATTACCATTCTCGAGTTCGCGAATAGAATTCGCGAGCTGACTGGCACCAAAGCCGAGATCATCTTCAAGCCGCTGCCGCAGGACGATCCCAAGCAGCGTTGTCCCGACATCACCAAGGCGCGCCGCATCTTAAATTGGGAGCCGAAGGTAAGCCTCGCCGAGGGGCTCAAGCTTACGCTCGAATATTTTCAGAAGAAGGTTGCGGAAACCAAGTAGCAGCGCGTTAGTTCTTGCCTGACGCGTGTGCTTCGTCATCCGCGCGGCCCATCGAATGGAATTCGAATCCGAGCGCTCTCATCTCCGAAGGCACGAGCAGATTTCTGCCGTCGATTAGAAGAGGGCGGGCCATCAAATCCCGCATTTTTGCCCAGTCAAGCTTCCGGAATTGCTCCCATTCCGTGGCAATCACCAGAACGTCCGCACCCTTCGCCACGTCGTACTCGGACGAGCCGAGCGGAATTTGCGGATGCGCCTCGCGCGTTTTCTCCATGGCTTCGGGATCGAAAGCCTTGACGTTTGCACCTTCGGCGATCAACCGTTCGACAAGATCAATCGCCGGCGCGAAACGGATATCGTCGGTATTCGGTTTGAACGCCAGGCCCAAAACGCCGACCTGCTTTCCACGGAGAACCCAGAGCGCGCGGCGCATCTTCTCGACGAAGTGATCGATGCGGCGATGGTTAATGCGTTCCGTTTCTTTCAGCAGGGCAAAATCGACGCCGCAGCGTTCTGCGAGGCGCACAAAAGCCTGCAAGTCTTTCGGCAAGCAGAATCCGCCGAAACCCAGGCCCGGGCGGAAAAAGCTGGTCCCGATGCGAGGGTCTTTTCCGACCGCGCGGAGCACTTCATCGATATCGGCGCCCAGTCGTTCGGCAAGATCCGCGACCATATTCGCGTAGGAAATTTTCAGGGCAAGGAATGAATTCGACGCGTGTTTGATGAGCTCGGCGCTGTTGATCGTGGTGACCATCCACGCAGGAGGCTCGGCCGGCGGACAGGACGGCGAGTGCACCGGGCAATTGAATTTCTGCTCGAGAACCGGCCGGTAGATTTCATGGAGCTGCTCTTCGCTGCGCTTATCTTCGACCCCGACAACGATCCGATCGGGGTGAAGGAAATCGCCCACCGCCGTCCCTTCGCGGAGGAATTCCGGATTGGAAGCGACACGAAATTCGACCCCGCTGCTTTTCCCGTACATACCGAGTTGGCGCTTCAGTTGTTGCCCGGTCTGCGCGGGCACCGTGCTTTTTTCGACGACGAGCTTCGAGCCGCGCGCCTCGGAAGCAATCAGGCGAGCCACGTGGTCGATCGCGCTGAGATCGGCATCACCACTGGCGAGCGGCGGCGTTCCCACACAAATGAAAATCGCCTCTGCATCGGCCACGGCTTTCGCCGGCTCGGCCGTGAAGCTGAGGCGCGATTCGCGCCGGTTTTTCGCGATGACGACATCGAGTCCCGGCTCGTAAATCGGCAGTTTGCCGGACTCGAGCGTCTGAATCTTGGCGCGGTCGCTGTCCGAACAAACCACGGTGTGACCGATTTCCGCGAGGCATCCTCCGGTCACAAGACCCACGTAGCCGGACCCGACCACTGAAATTTTCAAATGCCTTTCCTCCGTGTGATTGTGGTGCAGCGCGTCAACAATAGTATCCCACGAATTTGCGCCGTCCAGCGGAGCGCTCCGCGTGGAAGTTTCCCCTCACAGGTTGTGCAGAGCTAGTGAGCGGGTACAATTAATAGTACAATCCGGCCGCTCGCAGTAGGATTCCCGTGGGCTTTGGCCGAAGGCGTTACCGGAAGGGTCCGGCATGGATATTCTTTGGCTCGCGCTCGGAATTTGCGTCATCGTGGGCTTCGTATTTGTTGTCCTGGCGAGGCACTGGCAGAGGCTGCTGGCGCACCAGACCTGGTCTATTCGCCGGCTGACGGACCGCCTGCATTCGCTCGAAGAAATGGCCAACCCTGCGTTTCGCAGGAAGTTGGACGAGACCGCGCCGTCTCCGCTCGAGCAGGTTTACACCTTTGGATTCCGCCTGGGTGATGAATTCTGGCGCAATACGCTGCAAGCGAGTGCCGAAGAACGAGACTACGTCCGCGAGCATGGAAATTTTCTGGGCTCAGTGAAAATCGAACGCTGGAGAAGCCATACGGTGGTGACGACCACCGAAGTCCTGCCGCAAAGCAAATCCGCAAGCTGGCAAACGCGCTCGTTCGATATTTTTCCCGAGGACGCCGCCGAAGGGAATTCCATCACGCTTTGGGAGATGTCTCTCGCCGAAGAGGGAGCGGATTCCGGCTCCGGGCGCGTCCCGACGCTCGAACTGCGCTGGAAGAACGGCGATCTCGAATTGGTTGCGCAATCCGGCGGCTTTCTGGCGGCGCAGGACAACACAATTACACTGGCGCCGGAAGAGCGCGTTCTGCTGTCTGTGTCCCTCGAAATCGAGCGGCTCGCGCCCTTTCGCGAGGCAGAGGAAACGGCTAACTCGGACGTTGAGCAGGTTCTCGAACGATTGGCCGACGATGCTGCGCAGGCCAAGCCGAATCCCTGGGTGGCGCTCTATGGGCATGACGACCCGCAACTCGGCATCGAATGGCATCTCGCCCTCCGCGATCTATCCAAGCAGTCCGATTGGAAGCGATGGAAGATCGTCGAATCTGTGCCGATGACCAAGGCCGGATAAACTGCTCCGCGTTCAGTGGGCGCCGGGCCTGACCCGCAAGCCAGTCCAGACATTTATCAGTCCAAGCACTTCCCGCGTGACCGAAAGCGCGTCGTTAGTGGTTCTCCACCAGTGGTTGGCGTCGTAAGGATCTTCGAGAGCGGGGCGCACGATGGATTGAAGCTCCTGCGGCGCGAGTTCTTGCCAAAGAGCTCGCGTACGCCTGGTATGCGGCGGCGATGTGACGAAGATCACGCGTGACGCAGCGGAGCGCTTCATTTCATCAATGACGGCGCGCACTTCTTCCTGAGTGTTTACAATGTCCGGCGGAAGGATCCGAATCGCGGATGCCGGCACTCCTTCGCGGAGCAGGATTTCCTGATTGTATTGCTCCTCCCCCTTGTAGACGATTCCCAACTGCGCGAGTTGCGGCGGCGCGGGTTTCGTCAGCCAAACCTCGGGCGCCATGCCCGCCTGGTAGATCTTCGCTGCCTCGACGGCGCGATACGGCAATCCACCGCTGAGGACCACAATCGCTCCCGAATGCTCGAGAGGATCCGAAACGACGAGCCATCGGCCTATTCCGCGAAAAACGATGAAGCCGGCAATCGCAGCAACGATCAGCGCAGCGAGGGCGATTCGACGAGTGAGCTTCGAGTTTGTTCCGATACGACTCAAGATAGGACCCTCTGGCGCTCGGAAACGTGGCGCGGATTCCGCGGCGACGTTGACTTCTTGACGTTCGCGTTTTCGAAGAAGAGTATATCTCGTCGTTCTTCAGGGGGATTCATGCGAAAACTTCCGATTGCCGCCGCGATCGCAGCGGCTCTGCTGTGCCTGGGCTTTGCGATTCGCGCCGTGGGCGCGCCCGATGAAAAACCGCCCTTTACCCTCGATGAATTCTTCAATTCGGTCTCATATCCCGCCGTGCGAATCTCGCCCGACGGTAATGCCGTTGTGGTTGAAACCGAGCGTGCAGACTGGGATGCGAACCGATTTCGGAACGACCTGTGGCTGTATCGCGTGGGCGAGCCGGATGGCGCGCTGGTTGCTTTGACGCAATCCGGCCACGATCACGCGCCTGCATGGTCGCCCGATGGACGCTGGATTGCATTTCTTTCGGACCGCCCCGCGCTCAACACCAAAGAAGATAGCGCGAAAGACAAAGACGATGACGACCAAAAGGCCGAGCCCATTGACCAGGTTTACGTAATCTCCGCGGTTGGTGGCGAGGCGTTTCCCGTGACGTCGGGTGACGAGACGGTTCATGCGTTCTCATGGTCGGGGGATTCGCGCTCGATTCTGTTTGCGACTCGCACTCCGCAATCAAAGGAAGAGAAGGAAGCGTACAAGAAGGAATGGAAGGACGTGATCCGCTTCCGCGAATCGGAACGCGGTGACGCGATTTATCGTGTGGACGTGGCCGCCGTGCAAGCCGAGGGAAACAGCGGCAAGATCGTGAGCAATTTCACTCCGCAAACGCACGAACTCGCGAAGCTCGCGGATCGCGCCAGTAAACTTGTGACGTCGCCGAACGGCGAGCATCTTGCCGTATTGACCGAATCCCGATCCGAGCGCTGGGAATCAACGGATCCCTTTGCGATTTATGCGATTGAGTTGACCGGTTCTGGAGCCGCGACGCCTCGCGTCGTGAGCCACACGCACGCATTTATCGACCGCGTGGATTGGGCGAAGGATAACCGGCACGTCTTTTTCTACTTTTTGAACGGCGCGGCCGAGGGACCGTACGTCGATGCGCAGCCGCGCGTCTACTGGGCTGACGCCGGCAATCCAAGTCAGGGGGATACGGGCAGCGAGCCCAGCGAGCAAGTGCGCTGGGCAGCCAATTTCACGGGAGCGGTGGAGGAGTTCGCCGTGCTTTCCGGCGGCGAACTTTTTGCGGCGGGTCGTCTCGGAACAGAAGTTCAGCCGTACACGGAGAACGGGCCGCACGGGGAATTCATCAAACACGCGGGATGGGCGGGAACTTACGAGACCTTGTCGGCGGCGAATCGGTCGCCGCGAGTCGCGTTCGTCTATTCCACGATCGAGCGGCCGTCCGAAGTTTACATCGCCGATAGCACGAACGACATCGAGCACGCCCGCGCGATTACGTCGTTCAATCGATTGTTCACGCAGCGGGCGATGCCGCGGGGGAAGCCGTATCGTTGGACGGCAGACGACGGCACGGCGGTAGAAGGAATGTTGATTTACCCTCCGGGAGAAATGGACGCGAAGAATCTCCCTTTGTTCGTGTTGATTCACGGAGGACCGGAGGACGCTGACGGAAATCATTTCGAGGCGGACTGGTATCAGTGGGCGACGCTCGCGGCGACGAATGGCTGGCTGGTCTTCGAGCCGAATTATCGGGGCTCGATCGGGTACGGGGATGCATTCGCGCTGGGGATCATTCCGCACATTGTCTCGCGGCCAGGGAAAGACATTCTCGAAGGCGTCGATGCATTGGTGAAAGACGGGATCGCCGATCCAAATCGTCTCACGGTCGGCGGTTACAGCTACGGCGGCTACATGACGAATTGGCTCATTACGCAAACGACGCGATTCAAGGCGGCGGTTTCGGGCGCGGGGGCTGTCGAGCACGTTGTGAATTGGGGCAATGACGATACGACGATGGACGACGCATATTTCCTGGGCGGATTGCCATGGGAGGCCGAGACGAACTGGAACGCCGAGGCGGCGATCTGGCAATTCAGCAAAGTGACCACGCCAACGCACGTTGTAGGAGGCGCGGATGATATTCGCGTGTACGTCGGCGAAGATTATTTGCTCGAGCGAGCGTTGTACACGCGCGGGATTCCGGCCAGCCTCTTGATTTTTCCGGGCGAAGGACATTCGCTCGACAAAAATCCGTGGCACGGCAAGATCAAAGTGCGCGACGAGCTGAAGTGGCTGGAGAAGTACGGCGGAAAATGAAATTCGCCGCCACGGTCACGACTTCGTGAGAATGAAGTTGCCGGCGACCAGCGCATCGGTTCCCGAGCAGAAATAACTGCGCACGGCGTCGCGCGGCGTAACGACAAGAGGTTCGCCGAATAGATTGAACGAGGTATTTACGAGGAGCGGTGCGGGAGCTCCTTCGCCCGATTTCTTCAGAAGCGCCCAGAAAAGAGGATTCGCCGCGCGCTCGACGACGTGAAGCCGCAATTCGCCTCCCGGTAACAGAAAATCCTTTAACATCTCCCGCGCTTGCGGCCTGGCGATGGCCATCGAGGCCATGAAGCGGGCGGCGGGCGACGCGTCAAAATACTGCGCGCAATCTTCGGCAGGAACGGCCAACGCGAAAGGCCGGTAGGATTCCCGATGCTTCACGTAGTCGTTCAAATTTTCCTTCACGTAGGAAGCCCAAGGTGACGCGAGCAGGCTGCGATCGCCGAGCGCGCGTGGCCCGAATTCCGCAGCTCCTTGATACCAGGCGACGATTTTTCCGCTTCGCAACAGGCGCAGCGTGTCTTCGATCTTTTGCTCGTCGGAATTGACCCACCGGTAGGAAGCTTTGCAGTTGTCGAGGACCTGTTTGATCTCGTCGTTCGTGTAATTCGGCCCGCAATAAATATGGCTCATGGGCGCGACACGGGGGCGCCTCAGCTTGCCATGCCAGAGACTCCACGCCGCGCCGAGCGCCGTGCCTTCGTTGCCCGCGGCGGGCTGCACAAATATGTTTTCGAAGCCGCTGCCGCGTTCGACAGCGGCGACCAGTAAGGGATTGAGAAAAAGCCCTCCGGCGAGACACAGGTTTGGCGCACCGTGGCGCTTGCGCAATGAATCGGCATACTCAGCGACGATTCGCGCGCAAGCCCACTGAACGCTCGCAGCGATCTTCGCTTGTTCCGATTCGTGGATGGGTTGTTCCCGATTCTCAGGGAGGCCGAGTCGAGAACGCAGTTTGCGAGAGAAGGCCAGCCGGCCGGCCATACCGCGCGAGAAATAGGATCGATTCAGATGTGGCTTCGAAGTGGAAGCGCGGCGCATCGCGTCGAGAAAGACATCTTCGTAGTCCGGCGTACCCGAAAAACTGAGCCACTGCAATTTGTGCTCGTCCTTGTGGGGCGCGTAGCCGAGAAGCTCGGTGACTTGGGAATAGATCCACGCGAGGGAATGCGGGAAGGGAATCGTTTCGAGAACGCGCAGAGCCGTGCCTTCGCCGAGCGCGACGATGCCGCATTGGCCGTCGCCTTGTTCATCGAGCGAGAGAATTAGGGCGCGATCGAACGGTGAGCCGTAGAAAGCGCTCGAGGCGTGGCAGAACTGGTGATCGAGTGGAATGACGCGGCCGCGCGGTTCGCCGGCGAGCGATTCGAGAATGCGCAGATTGTTCAGCTCGCGGCCCAGCTCTCCGAGGCCTTTGCTGAAATAGTAGCCGCTCGCCACCGGCGCGACGGCAGTCTGGCGGACGCGAAAACCGGCGCTGCGGCTCCAGGCGCGCTTGGGCCGGCTGGCCACGGCGATGCAAGAAACGTCGCGCCAGGAAATTCCTGCGTGTTCGAGGCAGAAGCGAATGGCCTCGCGCGGAATTCCGGTCGCCTCGCGTGAGCGAACCATCTTGGCTTCTTCGATCGCCGCCACTTCGCCGTGCGGCCCGAGAAGCGCGGCCGCAGGATCGTGCGCCAAGGCGGAAAGCCCGAGAATGAATCGCTGAGTTTCCATCGCAAGCAACGCTCTGCGAGCCGCGCAGATTTCGAAGGAAGAGAAACCTCCGGGGCCGTCTACGAACGAGGCGACCCGAACATTCGTCCTTGCGTCAGAAGCCCGCGCAGGCCCATCAGGATCAGCCGCGGCTGGCTCAAACAGATATGTAGAAGAACTTTCAGCGCGTCGTCGCGCGAGTACTCGCTGAGCTTGCGCCGCGCAGAGGCGTTGAGCAAATCCACGAGGCGGCTGTAATCGCTTTGCTGGAAATGATGGAGCGAGCGTCGAAGCAAGAGGTGCATGTCGAGCTCGCGGCGCAGGCGCCGGAGCTCGGCGCTTTCGCCGCCGTTCAAAATCGCTTCCGCGACGCCGAGAGCGCCGCGAAGGCCGGTGACAATGCCGCCGACCGTCGTGACTTTTACCTGACCCGCCGCATCGCCGACCAGATATACCTTGCCCTCGCCGACGCTCCGCTCGACCGGCACCCACTTCTTGTAGACGGGAATTCGCGCGCCCTGGAAGCCCAAGGATTCGAGATGCCGCTTCTCGAGGAAGCGCTCGAGATGCTTTCGGGTCGATTCTCCCGACTCGCCGATAAGTCCCAGCACCCCGCGCGTCGGTGAATCCGGAATCAGCCAGTAGAAGTATGGAGTGTCGTCCGGAACGAACCACACGCGGACGGTGTCGGGGGACATGTCCTTGGGCAAATCGACGATGGCCTGAACGAGCGGCACCGTTTCCTGACGCGGCCAGCCCGCCGATTGCGCGACGCGGCTCGCCGCTCCGTCGCCGCCCACCACTGTCTGCGTTCGCACGTCTTCACGCCCGCCATCCGATCCGCGCTCGACCTCGACAACCAAACCGGTGCCGTTGCGGTGCAGATCATGAAAACGCTTACCGAATTGCAGATCGACGCCGGTCTTGCGCGCCTCGCCGGCAAGTCCCCGTATCAACGATGCGCGTTCAATGATGAGATCCGGCTGATTGAGGCCGACGGTGGCGGCCCGGCCATCGGTAAAAAGTTCGAAACGCCGAATTTCGTTGACCACGCTGCCCGCCGCTGCGCTCCCGAGAAGCGATCGATACCGGTGAGTCACGATCAGCGTTCGCGAGATCGGATCGAGCGCTTCCGCGCACTCAAAAACTTTTACGGGTGCGCCGCGCCGTGCCAGCAAGCACGCCGTGAATAAGCCCGCAGCCGAGCCTCCGACGATGGTGATGGGATGTTTCGGATTTGACGGCGCAGTGCCGGACTGATTCGTTACGTTCTGTCCTGACAACGAGTTCACCGTGGACCGCAATCGCCGGAAGCGTTCGCGTCTTTCACTGAATCGAAATTGTACGGGAACGACTGTGACCCTCGCAGCAGGTCGAAGCTTTGATGCACGGAACGCGCCAAACGCTCCCGCGACCGCTGCATTACGCCTGTGTCGGGATTCGAAGTATATCTTACCCGCGGGATTCCACCAAGAATTCGGCTTTTTTCAGTGGCTAAGAGGCAGGCGAGGACTTCGGAAGCTTGTCCTGGCGCTCGTAGGGCGCGCCTTCGAGATAGTAGATCGCGACGAGGCCGCACATCGCCACAACCGTGACTAATCCATAGCCTTGGCCCGCGGAGATATTGGGAAGAACCATCGCGACCCCGCCGAGCACGCACGCGAGCGCGTACAGCATCAACACAGCGCCACGTTGTCCAAGCCCCAGATTGGCGAGCCGGTGCGCCGTGTGGTCTTTTCCGGGCGAGGTAAATGGAATCAATCCGCGGCGCCAACGAGAGATGGAGACCAAAGTCGTGTCGAAAATCGGCACACCCAGAATCAGAACTGGAACCAACCAGCTGGCCGGCGAAATGCCCTCGTCCGGCCGCAGTTTCAGGCTCAATGCCGCCATCAGGTAGCCCAGAAACATCGCGCCGCCATCACCCATAAAAATTTTCGCAGGATTTAAGTTCCAGCCGAGGAATCCGAGAGCGGCGCCCAGCGTCGCGGCGCCCAGCGTCCTCACCATCACTTGACCGCCTTGATTCGCCGACAACGTGAAGAACAGCGCCGCGATAGCGGCAATCCCCGCGCACAGGCCGTCCATGTGGTCGAGGATACTAAAGGAGGCCGTGATTCCAACAACCCATGCGATGGTCAAGAATCCGTCCAGAATCGGTCCCGCGTGGCCCGCGATCAGCGACGAAAAAATATGCGTGCGAATTCCGGAGGCCAGGAGCAGAAGCGCAGCCGCCGGCATACCAACGAACAGCTTTACTTGATGATGCAGCCGGCCGGCATCGTCGAGGAAACCGATGAGCGCGAGCAAAGTCGCGCCGGCGAGCACGCTGACGATCTGGTCCGATGTCGGCGTTCGGAGCGTCACGAGAACGGCGATGACAAAGCCGCAATAGATGGCCACTCCGCCGAGCAGAGGAATGGGCTTGAGATGAACCTTGCGCGGACTCGGCTTGTCCACCATGCCGACGCGCAAAGCGAGTTGCCGTACCGGCGCGGTGATCCCCACGGATGCGAGAAACGCGATTAGAAATGCCAACAGATCATGCGGCATGTCGAATGACCCTTACGCTGGAAACTTGAAGTTGTAACCTGGACGCAATCTTCAAGGGCGACCCCGAAGCTGGGCGGGAACCAGTCGGCACTTCAGCGAGGTGGCCTAACTCCGTTTCGAACCGCCTCTTCCATAACCCCAACAAATCGCTCTAGCTCATTTACTCTAGCATACTTTTTTGCCGTCTCCCGCGCGCAACGGCCCATTTCGATTAGCCTGTCAGGGTAAGTACGTAGCTCACGAATTACCCTGGCCACGGCGGCCGGATCGTCTGGATCGGCGGCAAGGCCACTACCCGACTCGCGAACGATTCGGGACGCATCGCATCCCTCGGGTGCGATTGCGAGGACGGGCCGGCCGGCGGCAAGAATCGAAAAGAGCTTGCTGGGCACGACGACGCCTTCGAGTCCGCGCTTCACGGTCACGATGTGAGTATCGCCAGCGGCCATCACGTAGGGTATTTCGTTCGCTGGGCGAAATGGCAGGAAGCGCACATTTGTGGAACCTCGCGCCGCTTGCTGGAGGCGCTCGCGATTTGCGCCTTCGCCGACGAAGACGAGTCCCATGCCCGTGTCTTCGAGGAGTTTTGCCGCTTTCAGAAGCGTGTCCCATGCTCCATAGAACCCGAGATTGCCTGCGTGAATCGCGACGAACGGAAAGCCGCTGCGAATTTCCCGAGCAACAGGATGTTGCGGGTCGGCGAGCGATTCCGGCAACTCGGTTCCGTCGCGAACAACCTCCACGCGCTCCGCAAGAACGCCTTTGCTCAGAATGCGCTCGCGCATATCGTCTCCGAGCACAATGACGCGCGTCGCATGCCGCAGCGCGCGCCTGTGAAGATTTTCCCAACTCCGCACCAAAACTCCTGCGCGCACGATATCTCCGCCGACGGCCATGTCCGGGTACAGGTCCCGGATGTTGTAAACGAACGGTCGCCCCGCCAGCCGAGATACGAGAGCCCCAGCGATTCCGGCAACCGGTGGATCGGTCATCGCGAGGATCACGTCCGCGCGAATCGCGAGCGCGCGCGGAACGGCCAAAGCGAGATAAGAAAGATAATTGGAGATGCGGCGGCGCATGATTCGGCGCGGGTAAGCCGTCGAGCCGACTCGCTCAATCGTCACGCCATTCCGGACGTCGCGCCGCAGCAGAGCCCAGGGATAGGTCTCGGTCGGATCGTAGGAAGGTCGCCCCGCAACGACCGTAACCTGATGACGCGTCGCGAGCGCTTCGGCCACGAGGCTCGCCATCTTGGCCGTCGCGGACGTGTCCGGAGGGTAATATTCGTTGAGGATCAGAATGTGCACGGCAAAGCTTCGGTCCGCTGCTTTCGATTTTAAGGATGTTCCTGCGCTTTCACGTGGCTTGCGATGCCGGCGATCGTGCCGGTATTGCACCCGGCTGGCTCACGGACTTTTTTCGAAGCACAAGATCTCCCATGACCAGCACATCCATGCGCGTCCGCAAAAAACAATCGAGTGCTTCTTCGGGGCGGCAAACGATTGGCTCGTTGTCGTTGAACGATGTGTTCACGACTACCGGTACGCCCGTCAGATCCCCAAAAGCACGAATGAGTTTCCAGTAGAGCGGATTGGTGCGGCGGCTGACGGTCTGTAATCGCGCGGTGCCGTCGACATGCGTTGGCGCAGGAATGACGGAACGCTTCTCCGCGCGTACGCGATACGCGAAGGTCATGAACGGCGAAGTATGCGTGCGCTCGAAATATTCGCCGGTAGCTTCCTCGAGAATCGACGGCGCGAACGGCCGAAAGGTCTCGCGATGCTTGATGCGCTGATTGAGGATGTCTTTCATTTCAGCGCGGCGCGGGTCGGCGAGGATGCTGCGATTGCCGAGCGCTCGCGGGCCCCACTCGGCCCGCCCCTGAAACCATCCGATGATGCGTCCATCGGCAATTTCGTGCGCCGCGGCCCGGACCAGGGCGTCCTCCGGCAAATCCTCCACTTGAACGGCGTCGTGATCGGTGATGCGCTGCTCGACAGTGCGCGCAACCTCGCCGCGTTTGAAGCCGGGGCCCCAGCCGGCATGTTCCATGACGAAGTTGCGAGGCCGATTTAGGATCGTGTGCTCGACAGCAAACGCCGCGCCGACGGATAGGCCCGCATCGCCTGCGGCCGGTTGAACGTAGATACGCTCGAACGGAGTGCCATCGAGCATTTTGCCGTTCACGACGCAATTGAATGCGACGCCGCCGGCGAGGCACAGCGATATCTCCTTCGTGCGTTTCGCGAGTTCATTCACGTGGGCGAGTACCGCTTCCTCGAGAGCCGCTTGCATGCTGGCTGCGAGGTCGTGATGGCGCTGCTCGAGCGGCTGTTCCGCGGAACGCGCCGGGCCGAGGCGTTTTTCCAGGTAATCGGAGAACAGGCGGCCAAGAACGGGTGTCGTGCCGGCGTCGCGCCACGTCATTTCCGGGCCTTCGCGCTGGTGCGTGAAGTAATCGAGGTTCAGCCGGAACGTCATATTTCCATCGGCGCGGACAATCTTGCGGAATTCGTCGAGAAACCGCGGGGTGCCATACGCGGCGAGACCCATCACTTTGTATTCGTCGCCGAATTTCCAGAAGCCGAGATATTGCGTGAGCGCCGTATAGTACATGCCGACGGAGTGCGGAAACACGGTTGCGCCGTGCGGTTGCAGCGACGCACCCTCCCCAGTTGCCCACATGGCGCTGGCGAAATCGCCGAGGCCGTCGATCGAAAGCACCGCGGCGCGATCGAACGGGGACACGAAATAGGTGCTCGCAAGATGCGCGACGTGATGCTCGATGCGATGAAACGGCGCGTGGATCGTTTCGGGATCGATGTCAAATGTCGCGGCGAGTTCTTCTTTGATTCCCGAGAATCGCGCCATCACGCGCGCACGCTCGAAAGCGAATTTTGGCATGCGCAGCGCGAAGCGCAGCTTCGTACCCATGCGAGCCCACGGATTTCGCGGGATCGCGATGTGATCCAGTTGGCTCAGCGACACGCCGGCTTCTGCGAGGCAGTATTTGATCGCCTGCACCGGAAGCCCCGCGGCGTATTTCACGCGATTGAAGCGTTCCTCTTCCGCGGCGGCGAGAAGCCTGCCGTCGACGACAACCGCTGCCGAAGCGTTGGCGTGATACGCGTTGATGCCTAAGATGATCATCCGAATCGGCTCGGCAATTCGACGTACGTATCTTTTGGCACGGGTGGGCGCCCGAGGCCGCATTCCAATTCACACTTATTGTCGCGGGTTCAGGCGAGAATCACAAGACAGACACCGATGGTCCGGCGTCGAATCGGCCTGATCTTTACGCCAGTGGGGCGGGGACGCTCCGCGCGACCTGCGGGACGGGTGCAACGCTTGGCAGCGAACTCTCCAAGTTGCGCTTCATCCATTCGTTCAGGACATACAAGCTCCATGGGCGCGACCAGCTCCTTCGCCCGTCGAGAAAATCGCTCCACACCGCCTGTGCAGCGCTCCGCGGCAGCGCCGCGTCGAGTAGCGGCGACCAATCAGCAAATCCCGCCGCCACCCGTGCGCGCAACGCACCGCGGAGCCATTCGGCCCACGGCAATGTAAACGTGCGCTTCCGTTGTGCGACAATTTCTTCAGGAAGTAAGTCCCGTAACGCCGCGATCAGCAAGCCCTTCGGGCGATCCGCGAGGACTTTTTCGCGATCGCTCAGGCCGAGCGCGTATTCGACCACCGGATGATCGAGAAACGGAACGCGCACCTCAAGCGAATGCCGCATGCTCATCGCATCGGTATCCCGAAGTAGCGTATTTACCAGGTAGGAGCGCAACTCGAGCCATGAAATCGACGACGCGCCCTCGAGTGTCTGCGCTTCATCGGCGGCTCGCCGCAGCCATTTTCTCGACGAGCTGTCTTGCCGGAGTTGGTTTCTCTCAGCCAAAAGCGCGCCGGCATCGGTCGGCGAGAAGAGCGAACGCGCAAGAAAATAAGCATCCGGAAGCGATACCGGATTCATCCATGCACCGGCAAGTTTCCGGCCCGCATCGGCGTGGCTCAATCGTCCGCCCATGAACTCAAAGATCGGCGCCGTTGCGCGGCGCAGGCCGTGCGGAATGGCTCTCGCAAGCGTGGAGATCCGAGCAAGGCGCGGCGCTGTTTGAAACGTCGAGTACCCGCCGAAGATTTCATCGCTTCCTAGTCCGGAGAGAGCGACCTTCAATCCTGCCTGGCGCGCCGCCCAGGAGACGAAGTACGTGTTGATCCCGTCCATGCTCGGCTGATCGAACGCGCCGACAGCCTCATCCAATCGCCCGAGCATTTCCTCGCCGCTAATTGATAGCTCCTGATGGTCGGTTTTGAATCTTCGCGCCGTCCGCCGGGCGATTTCGGCCTCGCTGAATTCGCGTTCGGGAAATACGAGCGTAAACGTGTGAATTCCGGCGCGCTCCTGGCTGGCGAGGGCCGTCAACGCCGTCGAATCGATTCCGCTGCTGAGAAACACTCCGATGGGAACATCCGCGACCAGATGCCGCCGCACCGAATCTTCGAGAAGCGACCGCAAGAGTTGAGGCGGGTCGAGCTTCGGCGCACGGTTTTCGTCGCGCCAAGCCGCTCGCGAGGCATCCAGGTTCCAATAGGGCTCCGGCTCAGAAGAGGCAGAGGGATTGCGTGTCGACACCATCATGCGATGACCGGGAGCAAGCGAGTGCACGCCCTCGAGAAGCGTCTCCGGCTCGCCAACGGAGCCGAAGAGAACGTAGCTTGCGAGGGCCGTCGGTGAAATCTTCCGTGCGATTTTTCCGCTGACCAGGAGCGCGCGAACTTCCGAGGCAAACAAAAACTTGCCCCCGACTATTGCGTAGTACAGCGGCTTGATGCCAAAACGGTCGCGCGCGAGGAAAACCCTGGTCACCGGGCCATCGCGCCCCGCCGGCATCTCGGCAATCGCGAACGCGAACATGCCGCGAAGACGCGCGACGCAATCCTCGCCCCACGCTTCGTACGCATGGACGATGACTTCGGTGTCGGAATGCGTTTGAAATTGATGTCCGAGGGATTCGAGCTCGCGGCGAAGTTCCCGGAAGTTGTAAATCTCGCCGTTAAAAATCACCGCGCACGTGCCGGTCTCATTCCACTGCGGCTGTCCGCCGCCGGGCAGGTCGATGATGCTCAGACGCCGCATGCCGAGCGCTGCGCCCGGAGCGGCGAGCAGTCCCTCGTCATCAGGGCCGCGGTGCTCGATCGCTGCCATCATTCGTCGCACGATCGGTTCAGAATCGCGGGGGTTTTCGATGCCGATCAAGCCGCAGATGCCGCACATGGCCTTAGCTTGGCTCGTGGATGATCGTCTGGAAAACTTGCCAGAGGCGCTCGCGGATTCTCACGCGTCGGATGCCGAGGCGCGTTTCGCTGTAACGGCGGAGAAGCAACCGAGCGAGTGCGAAAAACACGACGCAGACAATGGCGAAAGCGAGGGCGGCGAACGATTCACGCTCGACCAGGAGCGTCACGTAGACCGAATCCCCCCAGCCCGGCGCAATGCGATTGAGAACTGCACGTAGAAATGGCCCGACGATCGGCAGGCGCGCCACGCGAAGGTGAGCTGTGCGCCCATAATTGTATTCCGGGCTGTAATTTGGAATCGACTGCGTCGCGAACTCAAATGTGGCCGGATCACTTAGGTCGCCGCGGGTAAGAAGCTGCCCGTTGGGGCCGCGGGGCACGAATCGGAACGAAGGATCGACGACAATCCATCGGCCATCGATTTTCACTTCCGCGACGACATGATTTGCGGTGCGTCGCGGACTGAGCAAAAGGAGCCGGCGAGCCGGAATTCCGCCCGCGTTGGCGATGTTCACAAAGGCATTGGTCGCCGTGCCGCACATACGCAAAAGCGATTGGTAATTGAGCGTTTCGACAGGGTCGCGATAGTAGCCGGCGTTCGGATCAGGTGCGTAAATTCGGGCCGGGCCGTTTGCCATCCAATTGAGGATGGTGTTGACCTTCTCGATCGGCGGCGCTGCCGCGGGAATGATGGCGTCGGCGAATCCGCGCAGATATTTCCGCGTCGAATATTCCCAGCCAGCGGAATAGATCAAGAAAACGATGGAGGCGAGCAGCAGAATATTCGCCGTGCGCCACAGTAGTTCGAAAGCCGGCGAGCGCTTCATCACGCCGCCGCCTCCGCGATGCATCGTGCGTAGAGGCTCTCCATTTGCGCGATGGGTTCGTCCCAGGAGAGCTCCCGCGTCACGGCGGCGCAGCCTTCGCGATACGCGTCACGCACTCCGGAGTTCGAAGCCAGCGAAGACAACGCCTCTTCGAGAGCCGCCACGCTGTGAGGAACAACAACGCCGGCGCGTCCCTTCAAGATCGGCCCGATCCCGCACTCTTCCGTGACAATCACAGGCGTCCCGCAGGCTGCGGATTCCGCGGCCGTGTTTCCGAAATTTTCATGCTGCGACGGCAACACGAACACGTCCGCGTCGCGATAGGCGGACCACTTGGCGTCGTCGTAGAGCGGACCGGTGAACAGGACTTTGCCGTCGAGATGTAGACGACCGGACAGTACCTTCAGTTCGCGCAGGTACGATGCCTCTTCTTCCGGGCCCGCGAGTGCCAGGATTGCCGGAGTCTCCCGCCCGGCCTTTTCCTGCCAGCGCGCGAACGCTTCGATGAGCATGTCGGGGCTCTTCTTGGCAACCAAGCGCCCGAGAAAAAGAATCAGCTTCGCGTTTTCCGAAATTCCCCAGCGCTGCCGAAAGCGGCCTCGATCGGGCGATGACGCGGGCGCATCAATTCCGTTCCGCCGCAGAAAGATGCGCGATTCGGGAATTCCGCCCGCGATAAATTCCTGTTTCTCTTTCTCGGATGTTGCGATCAAGAAGCGCGCCCCGCGAACGACCCTGTTGCCGAAAACCTGATGGTAGAGCCTTTTCAGCCGCAGGCTCCGCACGATGGGACGAAACATCCCCATCGGTTCGAGGACGTATGGGACGTTCCGGCGAGAGCAGAAACTGGCAACCGCTGGCCCCAAGAGGTCATACAGACCGTAGAGGTGGGATAAATCAAAGCTCCCAAGTGTCCTCCGGCAGAAGCCTACCACATCCGGGCTGAGGGTGAGTGCACGATAACGGACCAGAGAGCGCAGGTAAATCGTCTCGACGCCGCCATCCATGCTGCGCCAACCCCACGCGCAGCGTTCGAGATTCTGGATCGGGATTGCGCAGTGTGCGAGGCCCAGGTCGGGCGTCAGGACCGTGACGTGATGACCGCGTTCCGCAAGCTTCGATGCAATCGCGCGGATTTTTGTCGGAGGTCCGCCGGCATCGAGAAAGGGATAATAGGACTGCGAAATTTTTAGAATTCTCAAGAAGCCAACTCTAGATGCCGGAGCTTACAAGAATGTCGCGAAATCCGGATTCAAAGCTCTGGAAACCGAAACTCTGCAGGACTCGCGCGCGTCCCTGACGGCCCATATCGTCGCGAAGGGACTGATTCGTCAGTAAGATTGAAATCTTTTCGGCGAGCTGCGTCACACTCCCGTGTTCCACGAGGAAGCCCGTAACTCCGTCCTCGATGATATCGGGAATTCCGCCGTGATTTCCACCCACAACCGCCTTGCCGAGAGCCATCGCTTCCAAAAAAACGAATCCGAATCCCTCGCCGCCGCTCGGCAGAGCAAACACTTCGGCATGGGCATACGCCGCGACGAGCTGTTCGCGCGAAATGCCGGAGACGAAGTGAACCCGCTCGCCGACATGCTGGTCCGAAGCGAGACGCTCGAGAGCTGGTCGGTCGTCACTCTCGCCCACGAAGACGAGTTGCAGATTCGGGACTGTTCGTAGAAGTTCCGGCAGCGCCTGAATCAGCGTGTCGAGTCCCTTATAGCGCTCGGCCGAAGACCAGCGGCCGACGGAGAGAACATACGGAGCTCTTGGAAACGAATCGGGCAACGGCAAATTTTCGGCGCGATTGACGAGATCGAAAAAGCTCGGGTCCAGGCCCCAGTGCAAGACGCGGATGTTGGATTGTGGAACACCCTGGACTTCGTAGAGCTTTTGCGCGGTGTCGCGGCTCGGGGCGAGGACTAAATCGGCGCGCCGCAAGCATGCGCAACGCAATCCGCTCAGCGGTTTCCAGATCTCGACGCCGTGCGAAAGAACGACGAACCGAAATCTATGTGCCCTCGCGCGGATGGCCAAAGCCGGAACGGCGAGATTCGGGTGCGCGGCGAGAACGAGACGCGTGTCGCGGTTCGCCGATCGCAGCGCTTCCATCGTGAAACGCGGCTTCGAACGCGCGAATCCGTCGAATTCAAATCGAATGTCGCCTGTTCCTGAAACATGCGTGCCGTTTGGATCGTTCAGACTGAGAAATCGAGTAGCCCAGCCGCGTTCGTCCCCAATGCGACTGAGCACGGCGGCTGTATGGCGCCCGGCGGTTTGAACGCCACCCACCGGAAGGAGATCGGGGAAAAGTCCAACAATCATGATGTCCGCCGGGCTCATTGTCCCA